>CAWJZK010000040.1:0-26040 GCA_963847285.1 uncultured Actinomycetota bacterium | reverse complement strand
GGTCACGAGCGCGCAGGCGGTGGGGTTCGAGGGCGCGCTCCGAGCGTACCTCGAGGATTGCCTCACCGGCAGCGAGTGCCCGTTCGGTGGCACGGTCGACGACGCGCATGGACGAGATCGGCCGGCTCCTGGCATCCGTCGACCAGAGCCCCCTCCGCGGCACCGACGGCCGCATGGTCGGCGGCGACACGCTGCGTCACCGCGATCATCTACCCGCTCTACAGTGCCGAATCGTGGCCGTACCTCAGCGAGATGCTCCAGTCGGTGATGTTCGGCGACGCCGACCCTGCGCTGAGCTTCGCCGACGGATACTACGGCCGCAGTGAAGACGGCACCTACCTCGACAACTCCACCGAGGCGTTCCGGTCGATCAACTGCCTCGACTACACCTACCAGCCCGATGTCGCGGTCATGCGAGAGCAGGCGGCGGCGATCGCCGCGGCGGCGCCCACGATCGGCCCGTACTTCGGGTACGGCGACCTTGCCTGCGTCAACTGGCCGTACCAGAGCGACCGTGAGCGCGCCGAGATCCACGCCGAGGGCGCTGCGCCGATCCTCGTCGTCGGCACGACGGGCGATCCGGCGACACCCTACGAGTGGGCGGTCGCACTTGCCGACCAGCTCGAGAGCGGCGTGCTCGTGAGCTACGAGGGCGAGGGGCACACGGCGTACAACAAGTCGAATGCGTGCGTGAACGGCGCCGTCGAGTCGTACCTCATCGACGGCACGGTGCCGACCGCCGACCCGATGTGCTGAGCCCCCGGGTGCGCCCGCGCGTGCTCGAGCGGGGGTCGTGCGCGTCGGGGCATCCGCGGTCATCGAAACGCCTGAAAACCCGCTAACATAGACTCTCGTGCCAGCCGGTGCGCCTCGCGCGAGCCGGATGCCACGCCGCCTTAGCTCAGTCGGCAGAGCGTCTCACTCGTAATGAGAAGGTCGTGGGTTCGATTCCCACAGGCGGCTCCATCCAGCGGTCACTCGTCCACGTCGGCGAGTCCGTCCATCCGACCGCGGCCGGTCTCCCCGGACAATAGGCTGTGGCTATGACGGAACGACTGCGCTGGGGCATCCTCGCAACAGGGGGCATCGCCCACCTGTTCACCAACGACCTGAAGCTCAACGGATTCACGGTGCAAGCCGTCGGGTCCCGCTCACAGGAGGCGGCCGACGCGTTCGCCGCCGAGTTCGGCATCCCGAACGCTCACGGCAGCTACGAGGCGCTCGTCGCCGACCCCGAGGTCGATGTGATCTACGTGTCGACGCCGCATCCGTTCCACGCGGCGAACGCCATGCTCGCGCTCGAGGCCGGCAAGCACGTGCTCATCGAGAAGCCCTTCGCGGTGAACGCCGGCGAGGCCCAGGCGATCGCCGACCTCGCCGCGGCGAAGGGCCTTCTCGTGCTCGAGGCGATGTGGACGCGCTACCTGCCGCACATGGCGCGCATCCGCGAGATCATCGCAGCGGGCACGCTCGGCGAGGTTCGCACGCTCATGGCCGACCACACGCAGCTGCTGTCCGACGACCCGGCGCATCGCATCAATGCGCTCGAACTCGGCGGCGGCGCCCTGCTCGACCTCGGCATCTACCCCGTCTCGTTCGCGTGGGACCTCTTCGGCGCCCCGCTCACGATCCGGGCGACGGCGACGTTCAAGGACACGGGCGCCGACGCGCAGGTCGCAACGATCTTCGGCTACGAGGGCGGCCGCATCGCCACGACGCTCTCGGCGAGCGACACGCGAGGCCCGAACGTGGCGGTCGTCCTCGGCACGCGTGCCCGCATCGAGATCGACGCGGTGTGGTACACCCCGACGACGTTCCGCGTCATCGCGGCCGACGACTCGGTGCTCGAGGAGTACCGCTCCGAGGTCGTCGGGCGCGGCATGCATTTCCAGGCCGAGGCGGTCGAGCGGCTCGTCGCAGAGGGCAACCTCGCGGGCGACCTCCTGCCGATCGCCGAGACCGTCGCGATCGTCGGCACGCTCGACGCGATCCGAGAGCAGATCGGGCTGCGCTACCCCGGCGAATGACGATATCGTCTCGTCTCAGGGGCGTCCCCGGCTTGGCGGCGGAATCTCATCCTCACGGCTGATTTCGCCGCCCGCTGAGACTGGATAGGCTCGCCCGCGAGCTCTCCCTACCTCTGCTCACCAGCTGCACCCTGCTTGTTCGCTGCACCCTGCTCGTTCGCTGCACCCTGCTCGTTCGCTGCACCCTGCTGCACCCTGCTCGTTCGCTGCACCCTGCTGCACCCTGCTCGTTCGCTGCACCCTGCTCACCAGCTCCACCCTGCTCGCCTTCCTGCACTCGCGCGCGCTGCGCGCCCCCGACCCCGAAAGGGAAACCGTGCCTGCTCGCCGAACTGCATCGTCCCTCGCCGCCGTGGCGGTCGCCGCGATACTCGCACTCACCGGATGCTCCGCCGGGCCAGACGGCGGTGGCGGTGGCGACACCCTCACCTACGAGGACAGCCCCCTCGCCAAGTACCTCGCGGGCGTCTACGGCAACATGGACGAGGAGACCGCGATCGCCGACGCCGCGGAGAGGGAAGAGCTCGTCGCCGCGTGCATGACGGAGGAGGGTTTCGAGTACACCCCGGTCGACCAGTCGCAGTACATGTCGTTCGCCGACGACTTCGAGGAGCGCAACACCGAGGAGTGGGTCGCGTCGAACGGCTGGGGCATGGTGCAGACCCAGGAGGAGATGGATGCCGCCCAGCAGGAGGCCACCGAGTTCGTCGACCCGAACCAGCCCTATGTCGAGTCCCTCTCGGCGAGCGAGCAGGAGGCCTACTACGCCACGCTCTACGGCGTCGGCCCGAGCGAGGAAGACCTGAACGAAGACGGTTCCTACGAGTACAACTGGGAGGAAGCGGGCTGCCAGGGTTCAGCAGAGCATGAGCTTCAGGGCGACTCGAACTACTGGGAGGACCCGGAGTTCACCGACCTCTTCGCGTCGATGAACTCCCTCTGGGAGGAGCTGCCCAAGCAGCCCGAGATCGTCGAGTTGAACGAGAAGTGGTCGGCCTGCATGGCCGACGCCGAGTACGCCGATCTCGCGATGCGGACCGACGCGCAGAACATCATCATCGAGGAGCAGAACGCCTTCTGGTCTGGGGAGAACCCCGTTGAGCCGAGCGCGGAGGAGATGGCCGCACTCAAGCAGAAGGAGATCGACCTCGCGCTCGCCGACTTCCACTGCGCGCAGGAGCTGGACTACGACAAGGTGCAGTTCACAGCGCAGTTCGCGCTCGAGGAGCAGTTCATCGCCGACAACAAGTCCGAGCTCGACGCGCTCGTCGCGGCCTACGACAAGGGGGAGTAGTGGGGCTGTTTCGTCGGCCGGCACCTGGTGACGTCGCGGATCCCCTCGCCGCAGTCGCCCCAGCCGGTCAGGACGCAAACGACGCGCGGAATCGCCCGAGGTACTGGGGATCGCGGATGACACGGGGGCGCGATGCCTCGAGTGACGTCGACCCCGCCGTGCAGGGCTGGCGCCGGGTGGGGCAGGGCAATCGCGTGCTCTGGGTGCTCGCGGCCGTGGCCGTCATCTCGCTCCTCGCCGGTGTGGGGCTGAGCTTCTTCATCGTGTCGCCCGGCCAGGCGGCCGCCGACGCATCCGCTCCCGAGGCCGGAGACATCACGGTCCCGGTGGAGTACCGCGCGCTCTCGAACGATGTGACCATCCGCGGCGATGCCGCCTTCGCCGATTCCGTCGAGGTCAAGCTCGAGACGGGCGACCTCGGCGGACCCGCCGTCGTCACCGGGCGAGTTCCCGAGGTGGGGGCGACGTTCGGTCCGGCATCCATCGCCTTGGAGGTGACCGGGCGACCGGTCATCGTTCTGCCCGGCGAACTCCCCGCCTACCGCACGCTCCGTGCCGGGCTCGCCGGGCCCGACGTGCTGCAGCTCAAGCAGTCGCTCGCGGCCATCGGCATCGACCCCGGCGACCAGTCGTCCGACGTGTTCGATGCCGCCACGGCCGCTGCGGTCGTCGCGCTCTACGACACGGTCGGATATCCCGTCCCGGAATCGCCCGACGGCACCGCCGACGCGGTGCGATCGGCCCGCAGCGGAGTCGCCGCTGCCGAGGAGGGCGTGGCGAGCGCCGAGCGCTCGCTGCAGAGCGCCGCTGCCGGACCGTCGGAGGTCGAGCGCGTCCAGTACGACATCGCCGTGCGCGCGGCCGAACGCGAACTCGCCACGGCGAGGGCCGGGGGCGACGCGGCTGCGATCGCCGCGGCCGAGGATGCGCTGCAGCTTGCGCGAGTCCAGCGCGACGCCGCACTCGCGCCGCGGAACACCGGCGGTGAGCAGGCCGCGCTCGACGTCGCGCGCCAGCAATTGAGCGAGTCGTACGAACTGCTCGAAGAGGCCGAGACGGGCACGCTCGCCTTCCTGCCCGTGAGCGAGGTGCTCTATCTCGACGAATTGCCGAGACGGGTCGACGAGGTGATGGTGGAACGCGGCACCATCGTGAGCTCCGCTGCGATGCTCGTGTCGGGTGCGACCCTCGCGATCACCGCCTCCGCGGCGGAGAGCGACGCGACGCTCCTGACGGTCGGCGACGTCGCGACGCTCGCGATGCCCGACGGCGGCGAGCTCGAGGCGACGATCACCTCGGTCGAACCGCGCGAGGCCGAGGGCGGCGAGTCCGCCGAGTCGGGCCCCCGCTACGACGTCGTGCTCGCTCCGGTGAACCCGACGGCCGAGCAGGTCGATGCGCTCCGCGGCCAGAACCTGCGCGTGACGATCTCGATCGGAGCGACCGACGGAGAGGTGCTCGCCGTGCCGCTCGCCGCACTCACCGCCGGTCCCGGTGGCGAGTCCCGCGTCGAAGTCGTCGACGGCGACGAGACCCGGCTCGTCGAGGTCGAGACCGGGCTCTCCGCCGAGGGGTTCGTCGAGATCACCGGCGACATCGCCGAGGGAGACCGGGTCGTGGTGGGTCGATGAGCCAGGCGGCACCGGTCGTCGAACTCGTCGACGTCACCCGGTCCTTCCCCGGTCCGCCCGAAGTGCAGGCCCTGAAAGGCGTGAACCTCAGCATCAGCAACGGTGACTACCTGTCGATCGTCGGACCGAGCGGGTCGGGCAAGTCCACCCTGCTCAACGTGCTGGGGCTCCTCGATCGACCGACGGTCGGCGAGTACCGGCTCGGCGGCGTGCACACTGGGGCGCTCGACGAGGAGCAGCGAGCGGGACTCCGGGCTCGCACCATCGGGTTCGTGTTCCAGGCCTTCCACCTGCTGCCGCGGCGGACCGTGCTCGACAACGTGCTGCTCGCGACGCTCTACAGCGGGGTGCCACGGCGCGAACGGATGCACCGGGCCAAGGCCGCCCTCGAACGGGTGGGGCTCGGGCACCGCATGGGATTCCTGCCGACGACGCTCTCGGGCGGTGAGCGCCAGCGCGTGGCGGTCGCGCGCGCGGTCATGGCGTCACCGCAGCTGATCCTCGCCGACGAACCGACGGGAAACCTCGACCAGCGCACGTCCGGGGAGGTCATGGACCTCTTCGAGGAGCTGAACGCCGACGGCCTCAGCCTCGTCGTCATCACCCACGACCAGAAGGTCGCCGAGCGAGCCGACCGAAGCATCCGCATCGCCGATGGGCGGGTGGTCGAGCAGTGAAGCGGTTCAGCTTCCTTTCGCGGTTCCGTCGCGGCAGCGGTTCCGCGCTGGCCGAGGCGACCGACGCGGCCGAGGCCACCGACGCGGCCGTAGCGACGCCGGACGCGAGCCCCGCCCGGACTCGCCGCGGCGACCGGTTCACCTCGCAGGACCTGCTCGTCGAGGTGAGCCATGGCATCGGCGGCCACACCGGCCGCCTCGTCATGACCACGCTCGGAACGGTGCTGGGCATCGGATCCCTCGTCGTGACCATCGGGTTCGCGCAGACCGCAGCCGGGCAGATCAGCCGGCAGTTCGACGCGGTGGCGGCGACGCAGGCGGTCATCAAGCCCGGCTCGGCCCAGTCGGCGAGCGGGAGCGAGGTCGCGACCTCGCGGCTCCCGTGGGATTCCGTCGACCGGGTCGAGCGGCTGAACGGCGTCGAGCGGGCGGGACTCCTCGGCGAGGTGTCGATCGGCGACACCCGGATCACGGCTGTGCCGATCAACGACCCGTCAGCACCCGAGGTGATGAGCCCGGCGCTGCTCGCGACATCCGAGGGGCTGCTCGAGGCCGTGCGCGGGCAGGTGACCGCCGGCCGCTACTTCGACGTCGGGCACGACGCCCGTGCCGACCGCGTCGCAGTGGTGGGAGCGCGTGCCGCCGAGAAGCTCGGCATCAACCGCGTCGACAGCCAGCCGTCGATCTTCATCGGCGAGCGACCGTACACGGTGATCGGCATCGTCGACGGGATGGAGCGGCGTCCCGACCTCCTCGACTCGGTGATCGTCCCGATCGGCACGGCGCGCGCGGACTTCGGGCTGGAGGCCGCGGCCGAGCTGCAGCTGCGGATCGCGGCGGGCGCCGGCGAGCTCGTCGCGGAGCAGGCGCCGATCGCGCTCGACCCGAACGCGCCCGAGAACTTCGACGTGCAGGCCCCGCGCAGCGGCTCGGAGCTGCAGGAGAACGTGCAGGCCGACATCAACATCGTCTTCCTCGTGCTCGGGGTCATCGCGCTCCTCGCGGGCGGGCTCGGCATCGCGAACGTGACACTCCTCTCGGTCTCGGAGCGCACGGGCGAGATCGGCCTTCGGCGCGCGCTCGGCGCGACTCGTCGGAACATCGCCGCCCAGTTCATGGTCGAGTCCGTCGTCATCGGACTGCTCGGCGGTCTCATCGGCGCGGCCGTCGGCGTCTTCGCGGTCGTCGGCGTAGCGCTCATCCAGCAATGGACGCCGATCATCGACCTGCCGATGGTGTTCGGTGCGGCGCTCCTCGGCGCGGGCGTCGGCCTCGCCGCCGGGGCGTATCCGGCGCGCAAGGCGTCGCGGGTCGAGCCGATCGCCGCGCTGCGGGCAGGCATGTGACCATGCGGGCTCGGCGAATCGGCTCAGGCCCGCCGCGTACAATGCCCGGATGAACGACGAGCCGGATGCCGGGGGCTCGCCCACTTCACCGGGCGACGCCCCACTCGGCGACGGTGCGATCGACCCCATGCCGCGCGCGGAGGGCGGTCCCGCGACCGGCGCGGTCGGCGGCGGGCACGACGCCGGTGGCCAGGCGAGCACGGAGGCGCCTTCGCACAGCGCCGGCTTCCTGGCATCCGTCTCCGCATTCGCCAAGCGCCACAAGCTGCCGCTCGCGATCGCGGGCGGCGTGCTCGCCTTCGGACTGCTCGGTACCGGCGCGGTGTTCGCGGGGACCGCGATGACGCCGAACCCCTCCGCCGCCCCGGTCGTGGCGGCGACTCCCACGCCGACCGAGGACCCGGCACGACCCGCTCCGGCCGAAGCCGCGGCCGCGAGCCGCATCCGTACGTGCTCGGTCGCCGACCGTGCCGCCGACGGCCGACTCGCGAACTTTCAGGCGCAGGTGATGAACGCGTCGACGGGCGAGGTGCTCTACGACCGCGGCGGCACCACGGCGTCCCGCACGGCGAGTGTCATGAAGGTGCTGACCTCGGCAGCCGCGCTCTCGGTCCTCGGACCCGACTACCAGACGGCGACCACTGTCGTGAAGGGCGACGAGCCCGGCTCGGTCGTGCTCGTCGGCGGCGGCGACGTCACCCTGTCGCGCACGCCGAGCGGCACTGAGACCGTCTATCCGGGGGCACCGCACCTCGACGACCTCGCCGAACAGGTCCGCGCTGCCTGGGACGCCGACCCGTCGAACCCGCCGCTCACGAAGATCGTGCTCGACTCGAGCTACTTCGGCGGGGAGGAATGGCAGCCGAGCTGGAATCCCTCCGAGCGCGAGAACGGCTACATGTCGAACATCACTGCGCTCATGGTGGACGGCGACCGCGACAACCCGGGCGCGAACACCTCATGGCGCAGCGCCGACCCGATCGGTCGCGCGGGCGACGCGTTCGCGGCCGAGCTCGGCGGCATCGACGTCATCGAGCGGGGGACCGCGCCGGCGGGTGCGCAGCAGCTCGGACAGGTGCTCTCGCCGACGGTCGCCCAGCTCGTCGACAAGGCGCTCGTCGTCTCGGACAACACGGTCGCCGAGATGCTCGCGCGGCTCGTGGCCATCGAGACCGGCTCGGGCAACACCTTCGCGGCGATCAACGCCGGCGTGCTCGAGGGGCTCGCCGCGTATGGGGTCGACACGACGGGCGTCACCGTCGTCGACGGCTCGGGGCTCTCCGACAACAACGCCGTGCCGCCGTCATACCTGACGCAGCTCTTCGTCAAGATCAACGCCCGCGAGGGCAACCTCGGCGTGCTCATGGACGGCCTGCCCGTCTCGGGCGTGCGTGGACTCACTCTCCTACAGCAACCGATTCTCGGGCGACAACGCGGTCGCCGACGGCGCCGTCTCGGCGAAGACGGGGTGGATCGAGACCGGCTACACGCTCTCGGGCGTCGTGCGTGCCCAAGACGGCTCCATCCTCACCTTCGCGATCTACGCGCTGGGCGACGTGGCGGATGACACGACGCAGGCGATCGACACCCTGACGACCGGCTTCTACCTCTGCGGCGACAACCTCTCCAACCTCTGACTCCGACTGGAATAATGGAAGGGCGGTCGCAACGCGCCGCAAGCCGACGAGCGAAGGAGCGAGCCATGACCCGTGCGCTGTTCATCATCGACGTGCAGAACGATTTCACCGAGGGCGGCGTGCTCGCCGTCGAGGGCGGCGCGGCGCTGGCCGAAGCGGTGACCGAGCTGCTCGCCAATCACCGCGGCGATTACGACCTCGTCGCGGCATCCCGTGACTGGCACTCGGGCGATTCCGACAACGGCGGTCATTTCGCGGCCGACACGGAGCCCGATTTCGTCGCCACCTGGCCCGTGCATGCCGTGGCCGGCACGCCGGGCGCCGAATATCACCCCGCGCTCGATCTCGACGTGATCGACGTCCACATTCGCAAGGGCCAGGGTGTGCCGGCGTATTCGATCTACGAGGGCACGGATGACGCTGGTGCGTCGATCAGCGAGGTGCTCACCGCGCACGGCACCACCGACATCGACGTCGTCGGCATCGCGGCCGAGTTCTGCGTGCGGGCGAGCGCGCTCGACGCGCTCGAGCACGGCCAGCGAGTGCGCGTGTTCACCGATCTCGTCGTGGGGCTCGACCCCGAGACATCCGACACCACACTCGCCGAACTCGGCCACGCCGGGGTCGTCCTCACCGAGTCGACCGTCCTCGACGAGGCTGCTCCTTGATCGGCGCCGGTGCGGCGCGGGTCCCCACCCTGTACGCAGAGTCGCCCGATGGCGTGCTGATCGCCTATCGCGTGAACGGCGGCTTGGACACGGATGCCGCGCTGCCACCGGTGCTGCTCGTGCACGGCTTCGCCTCCGATGCCCGGGTCACGTGGGAGGGCACGGGCTGGGTGCGTGCCCTCCGCGACGCGAAGCGCACCGTGATCACGCTCGACCTCCGCGGACATGGCGAGAGCGACAAACCCGTCGATGCCGATTCGTACGCGCCCGCACGACTCGGCGCCGACCTCGTCGCAGTGCTCGACTCGGCCGGGGCCGACCAGGTCGACGTGGTCGGGTACTCCGTGGGCAATCGCGTCGTCTCGGCGCTCACCTCGCTCGCACCGGAACGGGTGCGGCGCGTCGTGATCGGCGGCGCCGGGTCGAACGAGCTCTTCGCCTCGTGGGACATCGACGAAGCCCGCGCAGTGCTCCTCCACGGCGAGCCCTCGAAGAATCCGCTCATCGACCAGGTGCTCGGGCCGGCGATCACCGCGGGCGCCGACCGCGAGGCGCTGCTCGCGTGCATCGAGGGCGTCGCCGGCGCGCCGCTCTCGATTCCGGGCGACATCCCGACGCTGTTCGTCGCGGGTGAGAACGACCCCGTGCCCGTGGGCGCACAGGAGCTCGCCCGCGAGTGGGGAAGCGACTTCGTGTCGATCCCCGGGCGCGACCACGTGTCGACGCTCACCGCGCGCGCCTTCAAGGACGCGGCGATCGCGTTCCTCTCCTGAGGCGCCGCGCCGCGTGGCTCGGCGCCACCGCAACGCTCGACACCTGTTCCTGTTGCTGGATTCGGGGATCCGCGTGCCACGCCGGCGTGGCGCACGCGTTGCGACGGCGTGTTCGGCGGGATCCCCGAATCCGGCAACGGGCGGAGCTCGTCCTCCACCGGGCAGTCGCGGCTGCGACTGTCGACAGATCATCGGATGCCGCCGGCGCCGGCCTCTGAGCCCGTGCACGCTGAGTGGCATGGACTCGGCCATCGGCGTCGTGCGCGACCACGGCGGTACATGTCGGACTCGTGACCTCCGCGCTGCCGGGCTCGATGAGCGTGCCATCGCGGCGGCCGTCGCATCTGGGAGTATTGAGCGAGCGCGCATCGGCCACTTCGTCGCGCCCGACCTCCCAGTCGCGGTGAAGCGCGCGATCCGCGTCGGCGGTCGGCTCACGTGTGTCAGCGCGGCGCAGGCGATGGGCCTGCGGGTGCTCAACAGTCCGAACTGCCTGCACGTCGAGGTCGCCGAGCATGATTCACGGTTCCGTCGCCCGGATGGTTCGGCGAAGCGTCTACGGCCGCGCCTCGACGTAAGCAGGGGCATCCGCGGGTTCGCTTCCATTGGGCGGGCACCCCGACTTCGGGTGGAGCGATGCCGTCGCTCCTCGACGTTCTCGCCGAGATGCTGGGCTGTGTTCCGGCGCTCGACGCGTTCTGTATTCTCGATGCCGCTCGAGAGTGTGTCCCGTGGGAATGGGCTCAGCCCATGCTCGACGACCACGACTATGGCAGGTTGCTCGAACGATTGAGCACTGATCGGCGCGAGGTCGCGCTCCGATCGTCGTCGCTCAGCCAGGCGATCGGCGAGACGGTCGCTCGTGAACGCTTCCGCGAAGCCGGCATCTTCGCGACGCCGCAAGTCGCGCTACCCGGAGGCTTCTTCGCCGATCTCCTGATCGGCGATCGGCTGATCTTCGAGTGCGAAGGCGCCGACGGGCATTCGACCGTCGAGGCATTCGACGACGACCGCGAGCGATTCGCCTGGCTGCGGGGATGCGGCTACGTCGTGCTGAACTTCAGCCACAAGCAGATCATCGAGGATTGGCCGAGCGTGCTCAGCACCGTGTTGATGGTGATGCGTCGGGGCGAGCACCTGGCGGTTTGACGTGCCGCGCATGCTCAACGAGTCGCCCGGGCTGTTGCCGGATTCGGGGACCTGAGGCGACGCGCCGACGAAGGGCTCCGCGCGCGCGGCGTGGCGTGGCGAATCCCCGAATCCGGCAACAGCGTGAGGCGGCAACAGTCCGAGGCGGCGACAGCGCGAGCCGGCAACAGCGCAGGCCGGCTCACAGCACGGGCTGCAACTATGCGCGGCGCGACCTGGGACGGCCGCGCGCTTACAGGGTGTTGCCGAGCTTGAAGCCGCGCGCCTCGTCGTCCTTGCGCGTGTACGAGAACCCGTCGGCGCCGATCGTGACCGCCATCTCGGAGTCGTCGGTGCGGGCGACCACGGGCTGGGGACTGCCGTCGAGGTCGAGCACCGGCGAGGCATCCGTGTACCAGCTCGGCACGACGGGGTTGCCCCACCAGTCGCGCCGCTGGTTGTCGTGGACGTCCCACGTGACGACGGGGTTGTCGGGGTCGCCCGTGTAGTAGTCCTGCGTGTAGATCTCGACGCGGTGCCCGTCGGGATCGCGGAGGTACAGGTAGAACGCGTTCGAGACGCCGTGCCGGCCGGGGCCGCGCTCGATGACGTCCGACATGCGGAGGGCGCCGAGCTTGTCGCAGATCGCGATGATGTTGTGCTTCTCGTGCGTCGCGAACGCCATGTGGTGCATGCGCGGCCCGTCGCCGCCGGTCATGGCGGTGTCGTGCACGGTGGGCTTCCGCCGCATCCACGCCGCGTACGTCGTGCCGGCCTCGTCTTGGATGTCCTCGGTCACGCGGAAGCCGAGATCCTCCATGTACTTCACGGCGCGCGGCACGTCGGGGGTGACCTGGTTGAAGTGGTCGAGGCGCACGATGGCGCCGGGCGTGTGGAGGTCGTAGCGCCAGGAGAGTCGCTCGACGTGCTCGACCTCGTGGAAGAACTCGTAGGGGAATCCGAGCGGGTCCTCGACGCGCACCGAGTCGCCGATGCCCTTGGTGAAGCCGTCGAAACGGCGCTCGATGCGGCATCCGAGCTCGGTGTAGAACGCGACGGCGCGGTCGAGGTCTTCCGGGGCGCGCACCCGATAGGAGAATGCGGCGACCGCGGCGACCGGGCCGGCACGGAGCACGAGGTTGTGGTGGATGAACTCCTCGAGGGTGCGGAGGTAGACCGCGTTCTCGTCCTCCTCGGTCACGACGAGGCCGAGCACGTCGACGTAGAACCTGCGCGACGCCTCGAGGTCGGTGACGACGAGCTCCATGTACGCGCAGCGCAGGATGTCGGGCGGGGTCGCCGTGGGCGTCGGGATCCGGTTCGCCGGCGACGGGATCGGGTCGGCGGCGGTGACGGCGGGTTCGGGGAGTTGCATGTCGGCTTCCCTTGCGGTTCGGTCCCTGAGCCTGTCGAAGGGACGAGCGTCGAAACGTTCCCTTCGACAGGCTCAGGGAACGGGATGGTCTGCCTCAGCCGCGGCCGAACCGCGGCGAGTGGGCGTCGTTGAGGGTGATGTGCACCGCCTGCTGGTCGGTGTAGAAGTCGATCGAGCGGTAGCCGCCCTCGTGGCCGAGGCCCGAGGCCTTGACGCCGCCGAAGGGCGTGCGGAGGTCGCGCACGTTGTTGGAGTTCAGCCAGACCATGCCCGCCTCGACCGCGTTGGCGAAGTTGTGGGCGCGCTTCAGGTCGTTGGTCCAGATGTAGGCGGCGAGCCCGTACTTCGTGTCGTTCGCGAGCGCGAGCGCCTCCTCGTCGGTGTCGAACGGGGTGATCGCGACCACCGGCCCGAAGATCTCCTCTTGGAAGATGCGGGCGTCGGGCGCGACATCCGCGAACACCGTGGGGGCGACGTAGTTGCCGGCTGGGAGGCCGGGGGGCCGTCCGCCGCCGGCGACGAGGCGACCTTCGCCCTTGCCGATCTCGACGTACGACATGACCTTCGCGAAGTGCTCGGGATGCACGAGCGCGCCGACCTCGGTCGCAGGATCATGCGGATCGCCGACCACGATGTTGCGGGCCCGCGCGGCGTACCGAGCGACGAAGTCGTCGTAGATCGACCGCTCGACGAGGATGCGCGAGCCCGCCGTGCACCGCTCGCCGTTCAGCGAGAACACGCCGAACACGGTCGCATCGAGCGCGGACTCGAGATCGGCATCGGCGAAGACGACGGCCGGCGACTTGCCGCCGAGCTCCATCGAGAGGCCCTTGAGGAACGGCGCGGCGTTGGCGAAGATCAGCTTCCCGGTCGAGCTCTCGCCGGTGAACGAGATGAGCGGGACATCCGGATGCTTCACGAGCGCGTCGCCCGCCTCTTCGCCGAGCCCGTTCACGAGGTTGAACACGCCGTGGGGCACGCCGGCCTCGCGGAAGATCCCGGCCCAGAGCGACGCCGACAGTGGCGTGAACTCGGCGGGCTTCAGCACCACGGTGTTGCCGGTCGCGAGTGCGGGAGCGAGCTTCCACGACTCGAGCATGAACGGGGTGTTCCACGGCGTGATGAGGCCCGCGACGCCGATCGGCTTGCGGTTCACGTAGTTCACCTGGCGCCCGGGCAGCTTGTAGGCGTCGTCGCGCTGGGCGACGATCAGGTCGGCGAAGAAGCGGAAGTTCTCGGCAGCGCGCTGCGCCTGGCCGAGCGCCTGCGTGATGGGCAGGCCCGTGTCGAAGGTCTCCAGCTCGGCGAGCCGGGCGTCGCTCGCCTCGACGAGGTCGGCGATCTTGTGCAGCACGCGCGATCGCTGGCGCGGGAGCATCCGCGGCCACGGGCCGTCGACGAAGGCACGCTTCGCCGCGGCGACGGCGAGGTCGATGTCGGCCTGCTGACCCGCAGCGGCCTGCGCGTACGTCTCGTTCGAGACGGGGTCGAGCACGTCGAAGGTCTCACCGCCCACCGAGTCGACGAACTCGCCGTCGATGAAGTGACGGATGCGGTCGGGCAGGCCCTCGGGGATGTGGTGGGTCATGGCGTTCCTCGTCGATCGGCGGTGGCGACGGATGCCGCGGCGGTGACGCGGCGCGCGGGTGCGGGCTCCGGCGTCAGCTTCGGCTCGAGCTCCGAGCTCGAACCCAGCGGCCACGGACGCGCCGTCCGCGACCTTGAGCCCCGACTGGTACGCGAGCACCGCGTCGAGGGTCGCCGTGCGGTGGCGCCGAGCGGCGAGCTCGACGTCGAGCCCGTCGGCGCCGGCCTCGATGAGCACGACGATGCGTTCGTGCTCCTCGACCGACTCGCTGGCACGGTCCGGCACGAAGCTGAACGACGAGTCGCGCAGCACCTTCATGCGGTTCCAGCCGCGGTGCACGAGGTCGAGCAGGTGCGGGTTCGGGCACGCCTCGAAGAGCACCGAGTGGAACTCGAGGTTCAGCGCGGTGAAGCGGTGCGGGTCGAAGTCGTCGAGCGTCCGGCGCATCCGCTCGTTGATCTCTCGCGCCCTGCGGAGGTGGTCGGGCGTGAGATACGGCGCCGACAGCGAGGTCGCAGCGCCCTCGACGATCGCGAGCGTCTGCATGGTGTGCAGGTACTCGGTCTCCTTGATGAGCGCCACCTGCGCGCCGACGTTGCGCTCGAAGGTCACGAGCCGCTCGGCTTCGAGCAGCCGGATCGCCTCGCGCACCGGCACGACGCTCACATCGAGCTCGCGCGCGATCTGCCCGAGCACGAGCCGGAAGCCGGGCACGTAACGACCGTCGTCGATGCGCTCGCGGATGAATCGGTAGGCCTGCTGCGATTTGCTTTCAACGGGATGCTGCGTCTCGGCGTTCATCGGTCTGAACCCGGTTCCTGAGCCTGTCGAGGTCCCTGAGCCTGTCCGCGGTCCCTGAGCCTGTCGAAGGGCGGCGTCGTAGCGTGTACGCCACTCGGCATTCATGGGGAAGAGCCCGTCGACGGATGCCCCGGCCGCAACCTGCTCGGCGACCCAGGCGTCCTCCCGCTCCTGCGCCTCCGCCTCGGCGACGACCTCCTCGACGAGGACGGGCGGGATCACGATGACGCCGTCGCCGTCGCCCACGATGATGTCGCCGGGCTGCACGGCTGCGCCGCCGCAGGCGATCGCGACATCCGTCTCCCACGGCACGTGCCGCCGGCCGAGCACCGAGGGATGTGCGCCCTGCGAGAACACGGGGATCTCGAGGCCCGCCACCGCATCGAAGTCGCGCACGCCCCCGTCGGTGACGATGCCGACGGCGCCCCGCACCTGCGCGCGAAGGGCGAGCACGTCGCCGACCGTGCCGGTGCCGCGCTCGCCGCGGGCGTCGATCACGAGCACCTCACCCGGCGTGACCGTGTCGAAGGCGCGCTTCTGCGCGTTGAACCCGCCGCCGTGGCTCTCGAAGAGATCGGGCCGGAACGGGATGAATCGGAGCGTCTTCGCCCGGCCGACCATGCGGTTGCCGGCGCGGTCGCCGGGGTGGTTCGAGGAGACCCCTTCGATGAAGATGTCGTGGTAGCCGCGCTTCCGGAGCGCGACCGACAGGGTCGCGACGCCGACGTGCGCGAGGCGGTCGCGAAGCTCACCGGTGAGTTCGAAGGCGGGCGGCGGTGTCGGCAGTCCCGCTGCCGCGTGATCGCCCCACGCCTCGATGTGCTGGTACCGCGTCGCCTCGGGCTTCGCGCCGAAGTCGCCGAACGCGCGCGTGCCCGCGGTGATGGTGGTCACGAGGCGGCCGCTGGAGGGCGCGCCCCGGGCATCCGGCGCGTCGACCTCGATCTCGACCACGTCGCCCGGCACGACGACCGAGGAACCGGCGGGCGTGCCGGTGAGGATCACGTCTCCGGTCTCGAGGGTCATGAGCTGTGAGAGGTCTGCGACGAGCTGGCCGAAGGGGAAGAGCAGGGTGTCGCTCGTGTCGTTCTGCACGAGGACGCCGTTCACCCACGTGCGCACGCGAAGGCCGGCAGGGTCGACGGATGCCGCGGGAATGAGCGCGGGGCCGAGCGGCGTGAACCCGTCTCCGCCCTTCGCGCGCACGTTCGAGCCCTTGTCTGCCGCGCGCAGGTCGTAGAGCCCGAAGTCGTTCGCCGCGGTGACGGAGGCCACGTGCCGCCACCCGTCGGCGGGGAAGACGTGTCGCGCAGGCTCGCCGATGACGATCGCGATCTCGCCCTCGAAGGCGAGGAGCTCGGTGCCCGGCGGTCGCTCGAGCGTTCCACCGGTCGCCGCGAGCGAGGTCGCCGGCTTCAGGAAATAGCTCGGCGTGGTGGGCGTGCGGCCGCGCTGGGCCGCGCGCGAGGGGTAGTTCAGGTGCACGGCGATGATCTTGCCGGGGGTGGCGATGCCGTCGAGGTTCATGAGCGTCCTCGTTCTGTGGAGTCGATGAAGCGGTCGGCGAGGGCCTCCGAGGCGCGGGCGAGCAGCGCGACATCCGCCCCGACGAGCACGAACGCGGCGCCGGCGTCGACATACCGGTCGGCGGCCTCGGGTGCGAAGGCGTTCACGCCGGCGGGCTTGTCAGCGGCGAGCGCCGCACGGATCGACCGCAACACGCCGTCGACGACGTCGGGGTGATCCTGCTGGCCGAGGAGTCCCATCGACGCGGCGAGGTCGGCCGGGCCGACGAGGATGCCGTCGACGCCGTCGACCGCGGCGATCGCCTCGACGTGGTCGACGGCGGCCGCCGACTCGATCTGCACGAAGAGCGACACCGTCGACGAGGCATCCGCGAGGTAGCCCTCGACGCGGTTCCAGCGCGACGCACGCGCGAGGGAGCTGCCGACGCCGCGCACGCCGTGCGGCGGGTAGCGCACCGCGCGCACGAGTTGCTCGGCCTGCTCGGCCGAGTCGACCATCGGCACGAGCAGGTTCTGCACGCCGACGTCGAGGTACTGCTTGATCACGACGGTGTCGCCGATCGGCGGGCGCACGAGGGGCGCGACCGGGTAGGCGGCGACCGCGTGCAGCTGCGCGAGGATCGACTCGAGCCCGTTGGGGGAGTGCTCGGCGTCGATGAGCACGATGTCGAGGCCGCTGCCCGCGGCGATCTCCGCGTTGAGCGCGCTCGCCGAGCACACCCACATGCCGAACAGCGGGCGATCGGATGCCGCGAGCCGCGCGCCGAGCGTGGCCGGAAGGGTCATTCGAATCGGCATGTCACGGTTCCCAGCTCTCGGTAGTCGGCGTGCACGGTGTCGCCTCGCTCGACCCACATCGGGCGAGTGAAGGAACCCGCGAGGATGATCTCGCCCGCACCGAGCGTCTGCCCGTGCTGCGCGAGCTTGTTCGCGAGCCACGCGACTCCCATCGCGGGATGCCCGAGCACCGCCGCGGCGACGCCCGACTCCTCGATCACCTGGTTGCGGGAGAGGAGCGCCGCGACCCAGCGCAGGTCGACCTCGTCGACCTTCACGGGACGCCCGCCGATGACCATCGCGCCCATGGCCGCGTTGTCGGAGATGGTGTCGACGATCGTGCGTCCCTGCAGTTCGATGTGCGAGTTCAGGATCTCGAGTGCCGGCACGACGTACGCGGTCGCGTCGAGCACGTCGAAGATCGTGGAGTTCGGCCCCTCGAGCGGCTTCGCGAGCACGAACGCGAGCTCGACTTCGACGCGCACATTCGAGAAGCGGTCGAACTCGACGGATGCCCCCGACTCGATCACCATGTCGTCGAAGATGACGCCGTAGTCGGGCTCGCTGATGCCGGTCGCGACCTGCATGACCTTCGACGTGAGGCCGATCTTGCGGCCGACGATGCGGCGGCCTGCGGCGACGCCACGCTCGGCCCAGAGCCGCTGCACCGCGTACGCGTCGTCGACGGTCATGTCGGGGTAGCGCGCGGTGAGCAGTGGCACGACGCCGCGGTCGCGGTCGGCCGCGACGAGCTCGTCGGCGATCGCGGCGATGCGCGATGGATCAAGCACGCGGATGCTCCACTTCGTCGAGGCCTCTTCACGAATCGTATACGATACGTCGGTCCTGCGCTCGCCCGTTCTGGACCACGGCGATGTCGCGAATGTTCAAGCTGGTGTCGGCGCCTCCGCGTATCGTGAGCATCGGCGGCATCGGGCCGTCGCGCGAACCGAGGAGGCACGGCATGGCGAACGACTTCGTGGCGACATCGACGATCAGCATCGACGCGCCGGCTGATCGGGTCTGGTCGGTACTCACCGACCGCGACGCGATCAAGGAGTTCATGTTCGGCACCGAAGTCGAAACCGACTGGACGGTCGGCGGTCCGATCGTCTGGCACGGCGTGTGGAAGGGCGCACCATACGAAGACCACGGGGTCATCCTCGAGCTCGAACCCGGGCGGCGCCTCGTGAACACGCACTTCAGCCCGCTGAGCGGCGAGGAGGACGTGCCCGAGAACTCCCACACGATGACGTGGACGCTCGACGAATCCGACGGCACGACCGTGCTGACTCTGTCGCAAGACAACAACGGCAGCGACGAGGGCGTCGAACACTCGAAGCGCATGTGGGACGACCTCGTGCGCGATGTGAAGGCGATCGCCGAACGCGACGCCTGACCAGCCGTGACACGGCAGAATGGTCGGGTGAAGACCATCCAGTTGCGCAGGTACACGCTCGTCGACGGGGAGTACGACGCGTTCGTCGAGTGGTGGCGCGGCGCGATGCCCGTCGTTCGTCCTCCGGCGGGGTTCACCATCGAGTTCGCCTACGGCCTGCGCGAGACGAACGAGTTCGTCTGGGCGGTCAGCACCGAGGGTGACCGCGAGAGGTTCGTCCGCCTCGAAGAGGAGTACCTCGCCTCCGAGGCGCGTGCGGCGGTCTTCGAGAACGTTCCGCAGCGCGTGGCGGTGTACAACGTGCGGTTCGTCGACGACGCGCCCGTCGGCTGACGCGAGGATTGAGGGCATCGCGCCCGGCAACTCGGTGCGGTCGACGGATGCCCGCAGTGCCCACATGCGGCCGGGGCATCCGCGTTCCTCCGCCGTCGTAGGCTGGACGCATGAGCACCGAAGCCGTCATCGTCGACGTCGTCCGCACGCCGGTCGGGCGCGGCAAGCCCGGAGGAATCCTCTGGGGCATCCACCCCGTCGACCTCCTCGCCGGCGTGCTCGACGCGATCGTCTCGCGCAACGACATCGACCCCGCCACGATCGACGACGTGATCGGCGGATGCGTCAGCCAGATCGGCGAGCAGAGCTACAACATCACCCGCAACGCCGTGCTCGCCGCCGGGTTCCCCGAGACCGTGCCGGGTACCACCATCGATCGCCAGTGCGGGTCGAGCCAGCAGGCCGCCACGTTCGCCGCCCAGGCCGTGCTCGCCGGACAGGCCGACATCGTGATCGCGTGCGGCGTCGAGTCGATGAGCCGCGTGCCCCTCGGGTCGAGCGCGGCGGGCGCCGACCCCTTCGGCACGCGCGTCCGCGCCCGCTACCCCGACGGCCTCGTGAACCAGGGTGTGTCGGCCGAACTCATCGCCGCGAAGTGGGGGTTCTCGCGCGAGGAACTCGACGAGTTCGCCGTGCGCTCGCACGCGCTCGCCGCGGCCGCCGCGGAGTCGGGCGCGTTCGCGAGCGAGGTCGTGCCCGTTCCCGACGTCGACACGCTCACCGATGAGACCGTGCGACCCGGGACGACCGTCGAGTCGCTCGCCGGGCTCAACCCGGCCTTCCGCACCGATCAGCTCGCCCGGCGGTTCCCCGAGCTCGAGTGGCGCATCACCCCCGGCAACTCCTCGCCGCTCACCGATGGCGCCTCAGCGGCGCTGATCATGAGCGCCGAGCGGGCCGAGCAGCTCGGGCTCACCCCGCGTGCGCGGTTCCGGTCGTTCTCGGTCGTCGGCAGCGACCCGCTGTACATGCTCACCGGCGTCATCCCCGCGACCGAGCGCGTGCTCGCGCGTGCCGGGCTCGGGCACGACGACATCGACGCCTACGAGGTCAACGAGGCGTTCGCGTCGGTACCGCTCGCCTGGCTCCGCGAGACCGGGGCGGATGCCACGAAGCTGAACCCGCGCGGCGGCGCCATCGCCCTCGGGCACGCGCTCGGCTCGTCGGGCACGCGCCTGCTCACGACGCTCGTCAACCAGCTCGAGTCATCCGGCGGTCGCTACGGACTGCAGACGATGTGCGAGGGCGGCGGCATGGCGAACGCCACGATCATCGAACGCGTCTGACCTGAGAGGATCAACATGGAACTCGACGGCGCATCGGCGATCGTCACCGGCGGGGCCTCGGGCCTCGGGCGCGCGACGGCGCGCGCACTCGTCGACGGCGGGGCATCCGTCGTGCTCGTCGACCTGCCGGGCCCCCGCGGTGAGGAGGCCGCGGCCGAACTCGGCGACCGGGCGAGCTTCGTCGCGGCGGATGTCGCGAACGAGGCCGAGGTGCAGGCGGCCGTGGATGCCGCATCGGCGCTCGCGCCGCTCCGCGTCGCCGTGAACTGCGCGGGCATCGTGACCGCGAACCGCACGGTCGGACGTGACGGTCCCGCGCCGCTCGACGCGTTCGAGCGCACCATTCGGGTGAACCTCATCGGCACCTTCAACGTGATCCGCCTCGCCGCTGCGGCGATGGCGGTGACCGAGCCGGTCTCGGGCGGCGTGCCCGGCGGCCCAGCCACCACGGAGCGTGGAGTCATCGTGAACACCGCGTCGGTCGCCGCGTTCGACGGCCAGATCGGGCAGGCCGCCTACTCGGCCTCGAAAGGTGGCGTGGTGGGAATGACGCTTCCGATCGCGCGCGACCTGTCGAAGCTCCTCATCCGCGTCGTGACGATCGCGCCCGGCATCTTCGAGACGCCCATGATGGCGGGCATGTCCGACGAGGTGCGCGCCTCGCTCGAGGCGCAGGTGCCGCATCCCTCGCGACTCGGGCACCCGACGGAGTACGCGGCCCTCGTGCGGACGATCATCGCGAACCCGATGCTGAACGGCGAGACGATCCGGCTCGACGGCGCGATCCGCATGCAGCCGAAGTAGGCCGCAGGGCGCGCACGAACGAGCGGATGCCTCGGAGGAGTGTCTCCCCCGAGGCATCCGCTCGCCGATTCGACGGGTGCCGGCGCGTCAGATCCGGCCCAGAGTGAGCGTGGATCCGCCTCGCCCGCGCACGGTCTTGATGACACCGTCGACCACGTCCCAGATCGAGACGCCGACGACGACGATGACGATGAGCGTCGTGACGACCCACTCCGAGTCGGCGTCCCACGGCCACCCGATCGCGTCGAGCGCGTCGGCGCTGAAGAGCTGACCGGTCGTGAGGAGCCAGACGGCGGGGACCGTGAACGCGATGTTCAACACGAGGTTCGCGCCCGCGAGCCACCAGTTCCAGCCCCACGCGTAGATCGCGACCGCGAACAGCATCTCGAGCAGGATGAGGACGAGGAAGTACGGCAGCCAGAAGCTCCACAGCTCGGGGTTCAGCAGTGGCACGCCGTCAAGCACCTCGACCCAGGGGAGACCGAACTGCTGGACCACGATGAATGCGGCGAACAGCCCGAGGAAGATGAGCGAGGCGACGAGATCTGCCGTGCGCGACGAGCGACCTGGCGTCGGGCAGCTCGGGGAGCCGGTCGAGCGTCCACGGGATCTCGGCCTCGCGGTCGGGGCTACGCTCGATCAGCGCGAACACGAGCGTTGTCCAGAACCCGATGTGCACGGCGATTGCGAGCGCCGCCGCGACCGTGCTGCCGATGATCTGGCCGAAGGGCTCCTGGCCGAGCACCTGGCCGAAGGCGATGGCGGCGACGGCGATCGGCAGGACGACCGTGTAGAGCATCTTGAGCAGGCGCCACCACGTGAGGAAGTAGCGCGGCCCGATGAGCTGGAGCGGCCGGTCGACGTACTGGGCGGCGAGCGCCGCGGGATCGCCGAGGTCGGTGAGTGCGGCCCGCTCGGCGTCGGCGGGGGAGCGGCCGGCGTCGACGAGCGCATCCGTCGCGTCGCCGATGCGCTCGCGCAACTCGCGGCCCAACTCGGGGCGCTGGGCCTCGGACACGCTGCGCGCGGCCGCCCACACGTAGCGGTCGGTGAGGGTGTTCATGATTCATCTCCAGTCGTGAGTCCGGCGAGCGCGTCGTCGATGCGTCGCCATTCGGTCATGAGGGCACCGACGAGCGTCTCGCCGGTTGGGCTGGTGCGGTAGAACTTGCGGGGTCGTGCCTCGTCGGTGTTCCACTCGCTCGCGAGCAGGCCTTGCTTCTCGAGGCGGCGGAGCAACGGGTAGAGCGTGTTCGCGTCGACGAGGATGCCGAGCGCGTTCAGCGACTCGAGCAGCGCGTAGCCGTAGTCGGGCGTACGCAGGCGCACCAGGCACGCGAGCACCACTGTGCCGCGCCTCAGCTCCTGCAGGTGCCCTGCGGTTGTCTCATCGTGGTCCATGCCTCACACGATACTGTGCCGGACACACTATTGCAACAGGCACTTCAATGGCGTCGCTACTGCTCCGCGTGCGCCTCGAGGAACTCGTACACCGACGCGTCGTCGACGCCCGGGAACGTGCCGGAGGGCAGCGGCGAAAGCACGTGCGCGTGCAGCCTCGCGCTCGGCCACGCCTGTCCGGCCCAGCGTTCCGCGAGTCCATCGGGGGCGCGCCGGCAGCACGCGTCGTCGGGGCAGGTCGACACGGCACGCACCGTGGCTTCACGGCCGCGGAACCACTTCGCCTGGTTGAACGGCACGCCGACCGAGATCGAGAACTCCGAGGCATCCGTTCGCCCCGTCTGCGTCGCGCACCAGAAGGTGCCCGCCGGAGTGTCGGTGTACTGGTAGTTCTCGGTGGTGCGGTTCGTGTGCCTGAAGGCGCTGCGCGCGCTCCACTTCTTGCACACCCACTGCCCCTCGATCGATCCCGTGACGTCGGTCGGCAGCGGCAGGCCGTCGTTCTCGTAGCCCTTGAGCAGTGCGCCGTCGCCCGCGACGCGCATGAAGTGCAGCGTCATGTCCAGATGCGAGGTCGCGAGGTTCGTGAACCTGAGCGCAGCGGCCTCGTGCGTCACGCCGAACGCATCGCGGAAGTCCTCGATCGCGAGTCGCTTCTCCTTCTTCGCTTGTTGGAGGAAGGCGACGGATGCCTCGCGCGGCATCAGGCACGCGGCCGCGAAGTAGTTGATCTCGAGCCGCTGCCAGAGGAACTCGGCGTAGCTGTCGGGGCGTTCGTGCCCGAGGAGCCGGTGTGCCATCGCCTGCAGTGCCATCGAGCGGAGGCCGTGGCCGCCGGGGATCGATGCGGGCGGCAGGTAGATGCGCCCGTTCGCCAGGTCGGTGATCGACCGTGTCGAGTCGGGCAGGTCGTCGACGTAGATCAGCTGGAAGCCGAGTCGCTCAGCCATCACGTCGACCTCGCGGTGCGTGACCGCACCCGAGCGGTGGCCGGACGCGCGCACCTGGTCTTCGGCGAGCTGCTCGATCTCGGGGAGGTAGTTGGCGCGTTCGCGCATGCGTTCGCGAAGCTCGGTGTTGGCGCGGCGGGCCTCCTCTGGCGTGGCGATGGCCTCGCTCGCGCGGCGCTGCAGTTCGCGGTGCAGGCCCAGGATCGCCTCGAGCGACTCGTCGGTGATGCCGCGCGACGCCCGGATCGACGGCAGCCCGAGGCTCGCGTACAGGGGGCTCGCCTGCGCGCGCCCGAGTTCGAGCTCGAGGGCGGCGCGCTTGCTCGGTGCCTCGCGGGCGAGGAGGGCGGCGAGCTCCACGTCGAGCGCCGCCGCGAGGGCGTCGAGTGTCGAGAGCTTCGGTTCTCGTTTGCCGTTCTCGATGAGGGAGAGCTGGCTGCCGGCCATTCCCACAGCTGCACCGAGCTGGTCGAGGGTGAGCCCGCGCGCGCCGCGGAAGTGGCGGATGCGCTGGCCGAGTGTCGCGAGATCGGGTGAGCCTGCCTTCATGGGCTTAAGGATATCGAAAGATCGGCAATTCTTAACCAGGGAAATTCACGCATGGATGCCCCGAACTGGCGCACGCTTGAAAGACAAGCCCCCGGAGTACAGCTCCGAAGTACACGATCCTCCGGCCACAGGCCGGCACCACTGGAAGGCATGACGATGACCATCTCCGAGTACTCGATCGGCACCGATGCATCCGACCGCACGCGACACGGCACCACCGACCCCGCCCTCCGCGCGTGGGTCGATGAGATCGCCGGCCTCACGAAACCCGACGAGATCGTCTGGTGCAACGGAACGCAGCAGGAGGCCGACCTGCTCACCAAGCAGATGCTCGCCGAGGGCAAGCTCATCAAGCTGAACCCGGAGTGGCGTCCCAACAGCTACCTCGCGCGCACCGACGCGGGCGACGTCGCCCGCGTCGAGGACCGCACCTTCATCTGCTCGACCTACGAGGAGGACGCAGGTCCCACGAACAACTGGCGCGACCCGCGCGAGATGCGCGAGGAGCTCATCGATGTCTTCGACGGCTCCATGAAGGGCCGCACGATGTACGTCGTGCCGTTCTCGATGGGCCCGCTCGGCGGTCCGATCTCGCAACTGGGCGTCGAGATCACCGACTCGCCCTACGTCGTGCTCTCCATGGGCATCATGACCCGCATGGGCGACTCGGTCTACCGCCTGATCGAAGCGGGCGAGCCGTGGGTGCGCACGCTGCACTCCGTCGGCTACCCCCTCATCGACGGCGTCGGCCACCGCCGAGCCGAGGTCGAGTGGCCCTGCAACGAGACGAAGTACATCGTGCAGTTCCCCGACTCGCGCGAGGTCTGGTCGTACGGCTCGGGGTACGGCGGCAACGCGCTGCTCGCGAAGAAGTGCTTCGCGCTTCGGATCGCCTCGGTGATGGCCCGCGATGAGGGCTGGCTCGCCGAGCACATGCTCCTCATCAAGGTCACCTCGCCCGAGGGCAGGGTCTACCACGTCGCCGCGGCGTTCCCGTCGGCGTGCGGCAAGACGAACCTCGCGATGCTCCGCCCCACGATCCCGGGCTGGCACGGTCGAGACGATCGGTGACGACATCGCCTGGATGCGACCCGGCGACGACGGGCGCCTCTACGCGATCAATCCCGAAGCCGGCTTCTTCGGCGTCGCGCCGGGCACCGGCGAGAGCACCAACCCGACCGCGGTGCAGACGCTCTGGGGCAACACGATCTTCACGAACGTCGCGCTCCGGCCCGACGGCGACGTCTGGTGGGAGGGGCTCACCGACGAGCCGCCCGCCGAGCTCATCGACTGGGAGGGAAACCCCTGGACACCGGCATCCGCGACCCCGGCGGCGCACCCCAACTCGCGGTTCACGGTCGCTGCCGCGCAATGCCCGCAGATCTCCGACGACTGGGACGCGCCCGACGGCGTGCCGATCGACGCGATCCTCTTCGGCGGACGCCGTGCGACCAACGTGCCCCTCGTGGCCGAGGCGCGCAGCTGGAAGCACGGCGTGTTCATGGGCGCCACCATCTCGTCGGAGCAGACCGCGGCCGCCGAGGGCACCGTCGGCGAGCTCCGCCGCGACCCGTTCGCGATGCTCCCGTTCTGCGGCTACAACATGGCCGATTACTGGGGCCACTGGGTCAAGATGGGCCGCGTACTCGGCGCGAACGCGCCCAAGATCTACCAGGTGAACTGGTTCCGCAAGGACGCCGACGGCTCCTTCCTGTGGCCGGGCTACGGCGAGAACTCGCGGGTGCTCGAGTGGATCGTCAGGCGCCTCGAGGGACGCGCCGACGCGGTCGAGACGCCGATCGGCCTGCTCCCGGCATCCGACTCGCTCGACCTCGACGGCCTCGAGATCACGGATGCCGCGCTCGAGCACCTCTTCGACGTCGACAGCGACTCGTGGCTCGCCGAGTGCGACCTCACCGAGGAGTACTTCGCCCAGTTCGGCGACCGCGTGCCCGCGGCACTCAGGACCGAGCTCGCGAGCCTGCGCTACCACTTGAAGCTCTGACGCGGGGCACGCCGACGGATCCTTCCCGCTGCAGGCGCGGTCACGGGTAGGGTCGCAGCAATGCA
>CAWJZK010000039.1:0-23148 GCA_963847285.1 uncultured Actinomycetota bacterium | reverse complement strand
GGTCGCGGAACTCGAGGTCGTGGCCCGTCGCGAGCCAGTCGCCGAAGAAGAGGTAGTCGAGCCGCGCGGCTTCGGCGACCTCCGCTGCCCGCCTGAGCACGGCAGCGTCGCCGCGCGGGTCGCGATGCGCGCCCGGGTACCGCCAGCCCGAGGGGTAGGCGCCGATCGCGCGGACCATCGCGCCGATGATGAGTCGTGTCATTGTTCCGACCTCCCGAAGCAGACGCTAGGGAGGGCGAGCGGATGCCGCGAGGCCCGCCGTCACACGGCGGAACCGGCGGTCACACGCCTCAACGTGGGGTCATGCGGCGTCATCTGCGATCGACGGGGTCAACAACGGATCGACGGGATCGGCGGGATCGACGGATCGACGGGATCGGCGGGATCGGCAGATCGACGGGGTCGATGCTCTCCGACGGCAGGCACCTGCCCGCGACGGGAGTGCCGCCTAGCGATACATCGACTCCCTCGGGCCGAAACTGATCCGCTTGGCGGCATGGATGACCGCCTCGGCCCGCGACGCTTCCCGCTCCGAAGCCTCGATCCGTTCGCCCTCGCGAGGCTCGCGCTGCGCCCCCGCGCTCGCGGCGATGTTGACGAGGATGGTTCCGATGAGACGGGCGAGACCGGTCTCGAGTTCATGCAGATCGGTGTTGCCGATGAGCAGCCGCCGATCGGAGGCGGCGAGCGTGGTGCCGGGATACCCCGCGGCGGCCAGTTGCTCGCGAACGGCCGGCGCCTCGAGCAGCTGCAGCTCCAATGGATCCGGTCGGCGCGTGAGGATCGCGGTCACGAGGTATTTCGCCGGAGCATCGACCGTGCCGAGAGTCGCAGGCAGTTCGCCGGCGAGGACGTGGTCGACGGCGAGCGGCCCGACGACCGCGACGTCGCGGTCCGTCGGAGGGCGACCGAGGCCCTGTGTGTTGCTCATGCTCGGACCGTACGCCGCGAACATGTACCCGCGTACAGGTTCACGAGGTCCGAGGTCGGATCGAAACCGCCGGGCTCACCAGGTGGGGACGTACTCCGACACCCGGTCGGGCAGCGTGCCGCGCACCACCGGCAGCCCACGGCTCACGGCCTGCGCGATGCGCTCGCGCAACGGCTCCGCCTCGATGCGGTACTCGACGAAATCGGCGTCGCGCGCGTACACGCCGAGCGGCAGGGTGAGCGCCTGGAAGAAGGAGAACAGCGGCCGGAACTGGTGCTCGATGATGAGCGCGTGCCGGTCGCTGCCGCCGGTCGCGGCGAGCAGCACCGGCTTGTCGATGAGCGAGTACTGCCCGACGAAGTCGAACACGTGCTTGAACAGCCCCGTGAACGACGCACGGTACACCGGACTCGCGACGATGAGGAGCGTCGCCGACTCGATGCGCCGGATCGCCGCCTCCGCGGCCGGACTCAACTCGTCGCGCCGAAGCGCCCCGCTGAACTCGCGCCCGACCTCGCTGAGCTCGATGAGGTGGGTCTCGACCTCGACGTGCCCGCCGAGTGCGGCGGCGAACTGCTCGAGGATCTCCGTCACGAGCACGGTGGTCCTCGACGGCGACTGCAGGCTCCCCGAGACGGCGACGAGTGAGACGGAAGGCGACATGCCTCGACGCTAGGCACGCCGAGCGGATGCCGCGATGGGGCGCCGTCGCATTCGGTAACCGCGCGCAACACCGCGCAGCACGGCCGATGCCGAGGCGTCGATGTCGACGCTGCGTAGAATCAGACCATCTGCGCATTTCCGCGCCCCACGCACCGACCCCTGGAGGCCACCACTTCGTGACGAGACCCGACCGCGATCGAACCCCTGACCGGCACCCGCACGATGGGCACGCGTTCGCGAGGAGGGAAGCGACGCCCGCCCCGCCGATGCGGCTTTCGGATGCCACGGAGCTCGTGCTCGTGGCATCCGCGATCCGTCCCCCGCGGTTCGAACGCGACGACCTCGTCATGCGCAAGGGCCAGTACGCGCTGCGCAACGGCCACGTGACGCCGCAGCAGTCGATGGTCGAAGACCTGCTCGCAGTCGGCGATGCGCTGGATGCCGCCGGCATCCCGTTCCTCCTCGTGCGCGGCAACGACGACCGGCCGGTGATCGCCGTCGACCGAGCGGAGCGGAAGGCCGTCGCACGCGCGTTCGCCCAGGCGTTCGCGAACGAGCCGTTCTACGCGTCGACCCTCGCGCCCGACCGAGCGGCCGACGCGCACGCCGTGCTGCTCGCCGACGGGCGGCTGTCCGCGCATCGCAAGCCCTCGGTGCTCCGCATCCACCGGCCGCGCCTCGAACCGATCGGGCGGCTGCGCTACGGCAGCGCGACCGCCGTGCAGCTCGAGTTCTGGCGGTTCGGCGACGAGACGATCGAGGCGCCGGTCGAGAACGCGCTCATGCGGCGTACCCTCCCGCGCTGGGAGGCGGTCGACGACGTCGTGCACCTGCACGGACGCGACTGGCCGACGCTCGAGCACATGTTCGAGCCGCTCGCGAGCGACGTCGACTTCGACATCGACATGGTGTTCTCGTGGGTCGACGGCTCGAGCGACGAGTTCGTGCGCGAGCGGGCGAAGCGCATGCAGAGCTACGTCGTCGGCGAGGGCGACGACTCCGAGGCCAGGTACCGGCAGATCGACGAGCTGAAGTACGCCCTCCGCTCGGTGTACCTCTTCGCTCCGTGGGTGCGCCGCATCTTCATCGCGACCGACTCCCCCGCGCCGTCGTGGCTCGCGAGGCATCCGAAGGTCACGATCGTGCGGAGTGAAGAGATGTTCGCCGACACCTCGGTGCTGCCGACGCACAACTCGCACGCCGTCGAGAGCCAGCTGCACCGCATCGACGGGCTCGCCGAGCACTTCCTCTACTCGAACGACGACATGTTCTTCGGCCGGCCCGTGAGCCCGTCGCTGTTCTTCTCCCCTGGCGGCATCACGAAGTTCGTCGAGGCCTCGACGCGCATCGGGCTGGGCGAAACGGATCCCGGCCGCAGCGGCTTCGAGAACGCCGCGCGGGTGAATCGCGCGCTCCTCCTCGGCCGCTTCGGCAAGGTGACCACGCGGCATCTCGAGCACTGCGCCGCACCGCTGCGCAAGAGCGTGATGGCCGAACTCGAGGCCGCCTTCCCCGAGGAGTTCCGCCGCACGGCCGCGAGCCGGTTCCGTTCGGCGACCGACATCTCGGTGACGAACTCGCTCTACCACTACTACGGGCTGCTCACCGGCCGCGCCGTCGTGCAGACCGATGCCCGGGTGAAGTACGTCGAGACCACCCTGCGGCGGGCGCTGCCCGCCATGAAGACGCTGCTGAAGCGCCGCGACCACGACATGTTCTGCCTGAACGACGGGAGCCTCCCCGAGATCTCGGTCGAGGAACGCACCGCCGCCGTCATCGACTTCCTCGATCGGTACTTCCCGTTCCCCGCGCCATGGGAGAAGCCGGTGGCGGATGCCCCGGGCCGAGCGGATGCCTCGGTGCAGGCGGATGCCGCGGCATCCGTCACTCCCGTCCTCACCGCGTGAGCGAGCACGTGAATCGAGCCTAATCCCGTGCTCTCGAGACCGCCTCTGCTCCACTCGAAAGGCGGAACGAGGGCAGTCCCCTGCGCCGGATCAGCCACTCGGCCACCACGAGGTTCGGCAGCCAGGCGAGGAAGGGCACGGCGGCGTACGCGTTGTCGAAGACGTCGCCGAAGTCGATGTCGCCACCCGGCAGGAACTGGACGGCGATCAGGACGCCGAGCCACAGTCGCAGGGTGACCGCGGCGTAGGTGAGCGCGAAGTTGCGCATCATCCAGGCTCGGTGGCTCGCGACATCCCGACGCCTGATCGCCCGATAGGCCGCCAACCCGGTCACGAGCCAGAGCACCGCGAGGGTGCCGAACCCGAAGAACCCGACCAGTCCGGCCGAGTTGAACGGGGCCATCACGAGCCCCGAGACACCCGCGATCGCGATGGCGGCGAGGTAGGTGCGCCCGATCCAGCGGTGCACCGAGCGATGGCGGTCGCGCAGACCTCGCCAGAACTGGAACGGGCCCGCGATGAGAGCGACGCCGCCCGCCACGATGTGCGCGTAGAAGGCGGCCTGCACCACGACGGGACTGTCCTCGTAGTTGCCCGCGAGTCCGCCGGCACCCGAGTCCGACAGCTCGGCGAGCGACGCCGTGAGGTACGGCACGACGGCGAAGGCGGCGATCGCGAGCGAAGAGAGCACGATCCACGTCCACCCGATGCGGGCTCCGACGCGGCGCGGTGAGGGGACGCCGGAGTTCCCGGCGTCTGCAGGATGAGGCAGTCGTTCGGTTCCTGTGGTCATGCACCACACGATATGAGCGCGACGCGAAGGCCGTTATCGGGTCAACCCCCGAATCGGATGCCGCGATCAGGACTGCTCTGCGCGGTGGCGGCACGCACATCGTCGCCGCACGTTGCTCGCCTGGTAGTCGCGTGCGCGAGCGCGCGCTCGCGGGCTACTGCAGCGCCGAGGTGAGGCGGGCGACGCCGTCGAGGAACGTCGCCGACCCGGGCTCCTTCTGCCACTCCTCGAGGGTGAGCTGCCGACCCGCGTCGCGATACCCCTGCTCGACCGCGCGCATCTGCGCCACGAGCGAGCGGCCGCGGACGAGCAGCATCATCTCGGCGTTGAGGCTGAAGGAACGGATGTCCATGTTGCTCGAGCCGATCACGGCGACGTCGTCGTCGATCGACAGGTGCTTCGAGTGCAGGATGTACGGGCCGGGGTACAGCCAGATCTTCACGCCCGCGCGCAGGAGGGCGCTGTAGTAGGAGCGCTGGGCGTGCCAGACCGAGCCCTGATCGCCGACCTCGGAGACGAAGAGCTGCACGTCGAGCCCGCGATAGCACGCCGAGGTGATCGCATACAGCATCGCCTCGTCGGGCACGAAGTAGGGGCTCGTGATGATGGCCCGTTTCTGCGCCGAGTTGATGAGCGCGAGGAACAGCCGGAGGTTGTTCTCGGCGTCGTAGCCGGGACCGCTCGGCACCACCTGGCACACGAGGGCGTCGGGAGAGTGATCGGCCGGCACCGCGGCGGCGGGCACGTTCTCCTCGTCGCCGAGCAGCTCGTCGGTCTCGAGGTACCAGTCGGAGAGGAACACGGTGTTGATCGCCGTCACGACCGGCCCGGTGATCCGCGCCACCAGCTCCTGCCATTGCAGGCCGCGCTGGAGGTTCTTCTTCGTGTTGTAGCTGCGGTCGATGAGGTTCTGCGAGCCCATGAAGCCGACGCGCCCATCGACGACGACGAGCTTGCGGTGGTTGCGCAGGTCGGGCCGCTGGTACTCGCGCTTCAGCGGGCGCACCGGCAGCATGAAGCTCCACTTCGCGCCGATGCGGTCGAGTTCGGCGTAGGTCTCCTCGTGGCCGACGGCCTTGTTCGAGGCGATGTAGTCGAGGAGCACGCGAACCGTGACCCCGCGCTGCACGGCCCGCTCGAGGGCGCCGAAGAATCCCTTGGTCGTCTCGTCGAACGAGACGATGAAGAACTCGACGTGCACGAACCGCGTGGCGGTGTCGATCTCCGCAGCCATGGCGTCGATCGAGCCGCGGTAGTCGCCGATGAGCTCTGCCGTGTTGCCGCCGACGGCGGGCAGTGCGCCCAGCACGCGGTTCTGCTCGACGACCGACGCGAACCAGTCGGGCCACGTGGCGCGGTCGGGAGCCAGGTCGATGCCCGCTGACTTCTCCGCGATCATCCGGTTGATCTGCGCTTGCTTCTCACGGCGCGCCTTGGGGAGCTTCACGCTGCCGATCACGAGGAACAAGAGGATGCCGACGAACGGGATCAGGAAGATCGCAAGCAGCCACGCCATCGCAGCGGTCGGCTTGCGCCCGCGTGGAACGATGATGAGCGCCGCGATGCGGATCGCGAGGTCCGCGAGGATGAGCACTCCGCCGATGATCGTGACGAGCTCTGCGCTCATGCACCAACCCCCCAGGTCGATTCCTCGCCTCACGTGTCGCGGGTCGCGGTTCCGCCGGGAGTGGTCCGAGTATGGCATCTCGCCCGACGGGGCGGAAGTACGCCGGCGGCGATTCCCGCCGCGACACGCTCAGCCCGCGAGCACCCGGATGGGCATGGTGAACGGCGGCTCCTTGTGCGCGGCGGGCGTCGCGGCATCCGCGATCCTGATGCCCGATTCGCCGAGTCGCCTGGCGCTCTCGCCCGCGTCGATCCAGTCGAGCGTGGGGAACGAGCCGAGCGGCACCACCGAGTGCAGCACGGTCGTGGGGTAGACGTGGATGAGGTTGAAGGCGCGTGCACCGTCGCGGCCGCGCGTGCCGCCCGTCGGCACGTTGAGGTCCTGCGTGTAGCAGCTCGCCGATGCGACCGACACCGGCACGCCGGCGAACATCGCGGTCGAGGAGTAGTGCAGGTGACCGGCGATGATCGAGCGGATGTCGCTGCCCTCGACGACCTCGGCGAGACCGGCCTGGTCACGCAGCTCGACGCTCACCGCGAGATCGAGCACGCTCGGCACCGGCGGGTGGTGCATGGCGAGGATCGTGCCGTGCGGCGCGGCGATCGAGAGCTCCTCGGCGAGCCAGTCGAGCTGCGCGGGCGCGACCTCGCCGTAGTGGTGCCCCGGCACCGTCGAGTCGAGGGTGATGACGCGCAGCCCGTTGACGTCGTCGACGCGGTCGACGGGCCGTGCACCGCCGGATGCCTCGCCGAGCAGGCCGCGACGGAACGCCGACCGGTCGTCGTGGTTTCCCATGACCCAGATCGCCTGCGCCCCGAGCCGCTCGGCGACGGGATCGACGACGCGGCGGATGCGGTCGTAGGCGTCGGGCTCGCCCTTGTCGGCGAGGTCGCCGGTGAACACGATCGCCTCGGGCCGGCCGCCGGATGCCTCGAACTCGTCGAAGAGCGCCTGCAGGTGCCGTTCGCTCGCGACCCGGTCGTACAGCCGGCCGCCGCCGGCGAGCACGTGCGTGTCGCTCACGTGGAGGAGGAAGTGGTCCGGCCGGGGGTACTCGGCCGTACGGGTCGTCACGATTCGTCCCATCGATCGGTGAAGGCGCACATCAGCGGGCGTCGCGCTCACGCTAGCCGACCACGCCCGCCTGAACGAGTCATGAACACGGGGTGTGACGAAGCCGAACGCGGGCGGTGCGCCGTGGATACGCTCGTGAGATGGGACGCGTACGGATGCCGCAGGGCCGTCAGTTCGCGCTCACCTGGTCGATCCCCGACGACTTCGGCGGGATGACCGCGGCGATGCTGCATCGCTCGGCGGCGTTCGCCCGCCTCGGCGGCGTGCCGGTCGACGTGCTCACGTTCGACGCGAGGCCCGACACGCCGCGCGTCGAGCAGGAGCTTCGCGGTCGCGGAGTCCTCGCCGACGGGGTACGGGTGCTGAACCTGTACGACTGGCTGCGGGAGCATCCGCTGCCCGGCGGTTCGCTGACTCTCGACCGCGACGTGTTCACTCCGCTCGACCGGTCGGAGGCGACCGAGTCACTGACGCGCGGCGACGTCGTCGTCAGCGCCATCCGTCGCGATTCCAGCGGGCGGATGCTCCAGATCGACCACTACCGCGACGACGGCACCCTCGTGCTGAGCGACCGGCGCGACACGCGATCGCGTGGCACGCTCGGCGGTCGCTCGATCGTGCTGTGCGGGCCCGACGGGCGGCCGACGCGATCGTGGCGGCGGATCTGGCCGCTCTACGCCGCGTGGCTCGATGCGTTGACGGCCGACCGGCCGAGCTTCATGATCGTCGACAGCAAGACCGTTGCGCGCTTCATGCTCACCTATCGTCGCCCGCACGTGATCACCACCCACGTCGTGCACGGGTCGCACCGGGCGGGGGCGCAGGAGGGTCATCCGATCCGCAGCTCGCGACGCGAGGTCTTCGAGCACCTCCGTGCCTTCGATCTCGTCGTCGTGCTGTCGCGACGGCAGGCGGGCGATGTCGCCCGCATCACCGGCGATCGGGGCAACGTCGTCGTGATCCCGAACGCGATCCCGGGCCCGGCTCCGGCGCGTCCGACCGCGGTCCCACGCGATCCCGACCGCGGAGTCGTGCTCGCCGCCCTCACGCCTCGGAAGCGGGTTTCGCATGCGATCGACGCCGTTCAGCGGGCGAATGAGCGTCTTCGCACGCCGCTTCGCCTCGATGTCTACGGCGACGGCGAGAGCCGTGGGGCGCTCGAACGGCGTCTCGACGGCAGCACGGCGGTGCGGCTGCACGGATTCGACCCCGACGCCAGACGGCACCTCGCCGACGCGTCGTTCCTCGTGCTGACGTCGCACTCCGAGGGCTTTCCGCTCGTGCTCGTCGAGAGCATGGCCGCCGGATGCCTCCCCATCGCCTACGACGTTCCGTACGGTCCAGCCGACCTCATCCGCGACGGGCGCAACGGATTCCTCGTGCCTGCCGGCGACGTCGACGCCCTCGCCGCGGCACTCTGCCGCCTGCGCGGCCTGCCGCCACGGCGGGTCGCCGCGATGCGGCGTCGGGCGGTGCATTCGGCCCGGCGGTTCGACGACGAGCGCGTCACCCGCATCTGGGCCCGCGAGCTGCGTCAGGCGATCGTGCTTCGGGAGCTGCGCCGGTCGACGAGGTTCCGGCGACTTCGAACCGCCGCCGCGACCTGGCCGCTCGCACCGGCGCTGCGCTCCCTTACCGTGCGTGTCATCGCGGGACTCGAGCGCGTTCGCCGTGCGGGCTGAACTGCAGGGGCAGCGCGGTTGCTTCGCGCTAGTCGTTGCGTCCGGCGGTCTTGTGGCGCGGCTTTCGGGAGGGCGCGTCGCCGCCGCTGCCGGACCGGCGTCCGGGACCGCCGCTGTCGGGGCGCAGTTCGATGAGCCGTCCGGAGATGCGCGTGCTGTCGAGGCGTTCGAGTGTCTCTCGCGGCAGGTCGGCGGGAAGCTCCACGAGCGAGAAGTCGGGGCGGATCTGGATCGCCCCGAAGTCGCCCCGCGAGAGTCCGCCCTCGTTGGCGAGCGCCCCGACGATCTGACGGGGCTCGACCTTCTGGCGCCGGCCGACCGCGATGCGGTAGGTCGCCATCGCGGTGTCGCTCGGACGCTGACGACGCTCGGGCCGATCGCCGCGATCGCGGTCCCGCCGGTCGCCTCGCCCGGCGCGGTCGTCACGGTCGTCGCGGTCGCGACGCGGGCCGCGTTCCCGCTCGGCACGCTGCGGACGCTCGGGCTCCGGCTCGAGCAGCAGCGGCGCCTCACCCTGCGCGACGACCGCGAGGGCAGCCGCGACGTCGACCTCGGGCACGTCGTGATGGCGCATGTAGTGCGCGATGATGTCGCGGAACCCCTCGATGCGGTCGGCCTGGCCGAGCGCCGCCGAGATCCGGTCGTCGAACCGCGCGAGGCGGGTGACGTTCACGTCGTCGACGCTCGGCAACTGCATCTGGGTGAGCGGCTGGCGGGTGGCCTTCTCGATGGCCGAGACCAGGTTGCGCTCGCGGGGAGTCACGAAGCTGATCGCGTCGCCGGCGCGCCCCGCGCGGCCCGTGCGGCCGATGCGGTGCACGTACGACTCGGTGTCGGTGGGGATGTCGAAGTTCACCACGTGGCTGATGCGCTCGACGTCGAGGCCGCGCGCCGCGACATCCGTCGCCACCAGGATGTCGAGCTTGCCCGACTTCAACTGGTTCACCGTGCGCTCGCGCTGCACCTGCGCGATGTCGCCGTTGATCGCCGCAGCCGAATAGCCGCGGGCACGGAGCTTCTCGGCGAGCTCCTCGGTGACGTTCTTCGTGCGGACGAAGACGATCATGCCCTCGAAGTTCTCGACCTCGAGGATGCGGGTGAGGGCGTCGACCTTCTGCTGGTACGACACGATCAGGTAGCGCTGCGTCGTGTTGACCGACGTCGTGGTCTTGGTCTTGACGGTGATCTCTTCGGGGTCGCGGAGGTACTGCTTCGAGATCCGCCGGATCGTCGCCGGCATGGTCGCCGAGAACAGTGCGACCTGCTTGTCGTCGGGGGTTTCGGCGAGGATCGTCTCGACGTCTTCGGCGAAGCCCATCTTCAGCATCTCGTCGGCCTCGTCGAGCACGAGGTACTTCAGCTCCGACAGGTCGAGGGTGCCCTTGTCGAGGTGGTCCATGATGCGGCCGGGAGTTCCGACGACGATGTGCACGCCGCGACGGAGCGCCGAGAGCTGCACGCCATAGCCCTGGCCGCCGTAGACCGGGAGGATGTGCACGCCGCGCAGGTGCGCGGCATACCGCTCGAACGCCTCGCAGACCTGCAGCGCGAGCTCGCGAGTCGGCGCGAGCACGAGCGCCTGCGGGCTCTTCTGCGAGAGATCGAGACGTGCGAGGATCGGCAGCGCGAACGCCGCCGTCTTGCCAGTGCCGGTCTGGGCGAGGCCCACGACATCGCGACCGGCGAGGAGCGCCGGGATCGTCGCGGCCTGGATCGCAGAGGGCGTCTCGTACCCGACGTCGTCGAGCGCCTTCAGCACTGCGCCGTCGAGACCGAGGTCGGAGAACGTCGTCGCGGGCTCCTCGGGAGCCTCGACCACGACAGGAGCATCACCGGAAGTCACGCTTCAGGGTAGACCGTCGGGCTGGGAGCCGTCGGGATGCACGTCGCGTTGCCGACGAGCCGAGGGTCGCCAAGTCTGCGCCATCGACCGATCGATTGCAAGGGGGTGGCGGTTCGGCGGACGACGTGGAAGCGTAGCCGTTTCGTGATCCCAGAGTGATCGCAGAGTGATCGCAGAGGAGGAGCACCATGCTCACACTGACCGATACCGCCAGCACCGTGGTGAAGGACATCGTCTCGCGCTCGGGCGGACCCGACGAAGCCGGACTCCGCATCGACGCCGAGAACGCCGAGGCCACGGAGTTCTCGGTCGCGATCGTGCCCAACCCCGAGGAGAGCGACGCGGTGGTCGAGCAAGCCGGCGCCCACGTCTATCTCGGTGAGGAAGCCGCGCGCGCCCTCGACGACAAGACCCTCGACGCCCGGGTCTCGGAGGACGGCCGCGTGGCGTTCGACATCGTGCCCCAGCAGCTCTGACGACCGAGATCCGACATTCTATGTGGGCTACGTGGTGACGGTGACGCCCTCCCAGGCCTCGTAGCCGGCGGCGAGTTCGGCCATCTTGCCGCGTACCATCTCGAGACCGTAGCGGCCGAGGGCGAGGCGACGCGGCGGCTGCGGTGTGCCGGCGATATCGGCGATGGCGGACATGGATCGCTCGAGGTCACCGCGAACGGCCTCCGCTGAGAAGTCGCGCATGGCGTGGCGCGCGGCATCGTAGTCCGCGATCGGATGCACGGCAGGGCGCGCGTTGGACGAGAACTGCGTGCCGAAGCCTGCAGGCTCCGCGATCGTGACGTGGATGCCGAGCGACTCCACTTCCTTGGCGAGTCCCTCGCCGATGCCCTCGACCGCGAACTTGGAGCTGGTGTAGGCGGTCATGGTGGGCAGGCTGACGTGGCCGCCCATGGAGGAGATGAGGATGATGTGGCCGGCGCGGCGCTTGCGCATCGACGGCAGCACCGCCTGCGTGACGGAGACGAGGCCGAACACGTTGGTCTCGTACTGGGCGCGCCAGCCGTCGAGGTCGATCTCTTCGAGGGTGCCGAGCTGGGCAAAGCCGGCGTTGTTGATCAGTACATCGATGGCGCCGAAGCGGTCCAGCGTCTCGGCCACGACCGCGCGCGTGCGCAGCGGGTCGGTGACGTCGAGTTCGGTCGCAACCACGCCGGGGAGCTCGTGGACGTCTGTGCGCGACGACGCCGAGCGCGTGGTGGCGACGACGTTCCAGCCACGACGGGAGAACTGCGCGGTGAGCTCGCGCCCCATGCCGCTGGAGGTGCCGGTGATGAGAACGGTCTGAGTCATGATTCCCTAATTGACAATATGGACTGATGTTGTCAATCAAGTACACCCGTAGAATATTCCGATGGCCGACAGCGCAACCGCGCGCAAAGAGCAAATCCTCGACGCCGCGCTGGCGGTGTTCGTGAAGCTCGGCTATCGCAAGGCGACGATGGCGGATGTCGCGCAAGCTGCGGAAATATCCCGCCAGGGCATCTATCTGCACTTCGCGAACAAACAGCAACTGCTCACCGCGGCGGTCGAGCACGAACTCGAGCGCTCCCTCGGCGCGGCCCGAGAAGCGCTGAGCACCGCCGGGAACCTCGCCGATCGCCTCACCGACGCCCTCGATGAGTGGCTGGGCAAGGGGTCGGGCGAGAGCGCGGACGACGTCGCAATCCTCGGGCGCGAGAACGCGGCAGAACTCGCCGCCACCTTCGACGTGGCACGCCGCCGCTTCGTCCACGAGCTTGCAGCAGCCATCGAGAGCGAGCGGCACATCGATCACCGGCAGGCACTCATAGCCGCCGCCACACTGCATGCCACTGCAACCGGTTGGAAGCACCTCGCTCACGATCGCGCGGACTTCCGCGCCCGCGTGAGTCAGGCCGCCCCGCTGGTCGTGAACGGAGCAGCCGCTTCGCGCGGATGACGCCCGGACGAACACCGCGGCCGCCCGCGCCCGAGGCCGACGACCCGAGCGTGCTGATCTGAGGTCAACGAGGCGCTAGGTCCAAGCCCGGCGGCTGCGCGCCGACCAGTACGCCGCCGGATTCTCGGCGAGCGCGGTGAGCGCCGAAGCATCCGTCGACGGCTCCCGTGACGCGAGGTTCGAGTCGAGTTGCTCGGGCGTGACCGCCCCCGAGAGCACGAGGTCGCACCACGACCGAGCACGCGCCGCGCCGATCGCGAAGGCGTCGAGCGACTGCCCGTCCCGGTCGGCGAGGGCGCCCGCAGCCGCTTCACCCGCGGGAGCGAGCCGTCCGTTCGCCACCGCCTCCTTGACGACGACGAACCACCCCTCCTCGTGCGCGCGGGCCAGTGCGGGCTCGGCCGACGGCTCGAGCAGGTTCCAGGTCGCCTGTACCGCGCTGAACGGCGAATCCGCGAGCTCGCGAGCCGCGTCGAGCGCCTCGGCCTGGCGAGGGCCGCTCGTCGAGACTCCCAGCCGGACTCCTGCCGCTGCGAGCGCGCGCAACCGATCGAGCAAGGCCGAGTCACCGAGCGCCGGGCTCTCCGGCGTGAGCGAGTGAACCAGGTAGAGGTCGGGCGCGGCGCCCAGCGCCGCAAGCGTCTCGGGCCACTGCCGCTCGAACATGCCGAGCGAGTGGTCCTTGCGCTCGTGCACGTCGGCGTCCATGCGCCAGCCGCCGACGTAGTCGTAGCCCCACTTCGACTCGATCGTGAGTTCGGCGCGGCGCTCGGGGTGGTCGGCGAGCCACGACCCGAGGAACTCCTCCGCGCGCCCATACGACCGCGCGGCATCGATGAAGCGGATGCCGCGCGCCCACGCTGCATCCAGCATCGCGTGGGTGCGCTTCCGCATGGCGGCGACCCCACGATCGTCGCCGAGTTCGGCATCACGACCCACGGTGATGTACGACGGGCGTCCGAGAGCGGCCAAGCCGAGGCCGAGCGGAGCGAGGTGGGTACGGGCATCCACGACTGGTGAGCCTACGCTTCTCGGCTGCGGGGCACGCCGTGCGGGTCGAAGGCACCGTCGGTCGCTCGTGGACCCGGTGATGCCGACGAGGAGCTCGCGCCGGCGATCCTCACGAAATCCGAACGCACGACAGCGAAGCCTGACAGGATCCTCACGCCGCGACCGGTTCGCACCTGCTGTGATCGAACGGTGGATGATGAGACCGAGATACCGATCGCGTCCCGGGCACGAGCCCGAGCGACGCACTCGACCCGACGATGTCACTCGACGACCGTTCGCGCCACCGGGTCCGGCGAGCGCCGAGGTGGGGACAGGCTCGAGATCGCATCCCCGCCGAGGTGGGGGTGGAACGCCTACGAGCTCAAGGTGTACCCACCCGGAATCAGTGCCGACGACCGGCACCTGCTGTGGTTCGACGACTGGGCGCCTCTTCTCGGCGCGATCGCCGGCGCCCTCGCGTTCGCGGCCTGTTCGTCCTTCCTCGCTCCGGCGTGGTTCCTGGCCCTCGTACCGGCAGGACTCGTCGCGGCCAAGGTCGTCTCGCACCGCCTGAGCGCTGACGCCCGACGCTCAGTCCGATCGGTCTCCGTCTCATACGCGCACGTCGCGGACGGTGTGCGCGCCTACGGCGACAGCGCCTCCCTGGTGCGCCTTGTCGGCGAGCTGAACGCCATGGACCGCGCGATCGTCGGCCACGAGATCGACGAGGAGGAGTACCTGCGCCGGTGGGGCGCCGTGTACGAGTCACTTCCGCGGGGCATCGCTGCCCAGCGGTCGACGAGCCGACGTGCGTCGACGTTGCGAGTGGGCGAGCGCGCCTTGCGCTGACTCAGCGGCGGTACCGCCCGTTGCGGCCGCACACGCGGGTCGCGATGTGGAGTTCAGCAGGGTTCACCCGTTCGTGGCGCCGGCGCTCCGCGTTCGCGCGGCCGCGCGGACCAGCGCGATATGTGCGACGAACAGGAGGAGCGCCCCGGCTGCATACGCGACGAAGTCGAGCGGGTCGAAGGAGCTGCCGAACAGCAACCGGGCTGGCGGGAACGCACCGACGATCGCCCGCGGAAGCCCGGTGAGCTGGAGCAGTTCGATCGCGCAGGCGAACGTGAACGCCGCCGCCGCGATCGTGGCGCTCGACAGTGCCGGCCAGACCGCGCCGACCAGCAGACCGATGAAGCACGACGTACAGGGCACCGCCGGCCAGGTCGACCAGCGCCGAGCGCTCGAGCAACTGCAGGGCGAGGCCGAGCACGAGGCATCCCCCCGCGGCGATGGCACTCAGAACGCGAAGGCTTCGGGATGTCGCGCGCTGCGGGGGCATCCGCCAATTGAAGCACGGCGCACCATTGGTGCTCCCGACGTCGCGATCAGGGTTTCGGCTTCTTCGGCCCGTTCCCGCGACCCGGACCGGTGTCGGGTTCGGGCTCGGGCTCGGGCCGCGCGGTGCGCGTCGGCTCGACGACCGTGCCGTCGTCGACTGGCGGCTCGACGATCTCGTCAGGCTCGGGAGTCGGGGTCGCGGTCAGTCAGCGGCGGCGGCACGGGCGTCGGCAGAATCGGCCCGAACGGACTCGGATCGGCGGGCTCGGTCGACGTCGGCCGCGAGTCGTCGAGCTCTGGAGCCGCATCCCTGTCGGGCTCGGTAATTGCAGCCGACTGGATCACGGCGATGCCGCCGCCGATCATGCCGACTGTCGCGACGCTCGTCGCCGCGATGAGCGCAGCAAGACGGTGGTTCGACAGCCACGCGGCGACCGCGGTGACGTACGGTGCGACTGGTGCGAGCGCCGTGGCGACAGCCGACTTGGGCGCCGCTCGTCGACCGCGCGGCCGGAGCGGACCTTCGCCCCGTTCTTTCTCAGTCTCGGGCACGCTCACCTCGTCTCACACGCTGGCCTCGGGTTGGCCAACACTCAGGGTACGGCGAACGGCCGGCGCCCTGCCACCTGAGATGAGCGCCGACGCTGTCGCTGCGGTGGTGCACGCCGCCCGCCTCATCCCGGTCCGTCGGTCACCCCCGAACTGGGAGCCCTGTCCCGGTCACCCCCGCTGTAGCCTTGCGTCACCCGGGAGGGAATGGAGACCAGATGGACGCCAGCCCCGCCAGACCGCCCGCTCGCCGCGGCCTGCGAACCCTCTTCGCCGCGGCTGCTCTGGTCCCGGTTGTGGTCATCGGCACCGCCGCCTGCACCGGGCCGACGCCGCCCGAACCGTCCAGCCCCTCGCCCAGCTCACCGGAGCGGTCCGAGCAGGCCGCCGACATCGCTCGCGATCGTGGAGGAGGCCATGGTGACGCTCGATCTCAAGGCGGCCATCGTGCAGGTCCAGGTCGGTGACGAGGTCGTGATCACTCAGGCGTTCGGCGAGTCGATGACCGGTGTTCCGGCGACGACCGACATGCACTTCCGCAATGGCGCGGTCGCGTTCTCCTACGTGAGCAACCTCCTCCTGCAGTACGTCGATGACGGCACCGTCAGCCTGGACGACACCATCGACCAGTGGATGCCGGACCTGCCCGAAGCTGACAAGGTCACGCTGCTGATGCTGACCAACCAGACGACCGGCTACCCCGACTTCGAGACGGATCCCGGGTGGACCGCCGCCTACAACGCCGACCCCTTCCACGAGTTCACGTTCGACGAGCGGATCGACTATGCATTCTCGCGGCCCCTGCAATTCGAGCCGGGCACGAACTGGAGCTACGCGCACACGAACTTCATGATCCTCGGCCACATCCTGTCCGAGATCGGCGGCAAGCCGCTGGACGAGCTCCTGAAGGAGAAGGTCCTCGACCCGATGGGACTCACCGAGACCGCGGCCTACGACTCGTCGTTCATCCCCGAGCCGGTGCTGCATGCCTTCAGTTCCGAGCGGCGAGTCGCCCTCCAGCTCGATCCGTCCGAGGCGTTCTACGAAGAGTCATCCTTCTGGAACGCGGTGTGGGGTACACCGATCGGCGCCGCCCAGACGACGACGATCTCCGACATGACCAAGACGGCGATCGCCGTGGGCACAGGGGCGCTGCTGTCGGACGAGAGCTTCCACGCGATGACCGACTCGAAGCTGATCGGGTTCGGGGAACGGCTTCCGGTATGCGAGCCGTCCTGCTTCACGCAGGTCGAGGCCTACAACTACGGTCTCGGGGTGGTGCGTTCCGGGGCGTGGATGCTGCAGAATCCGCTGCTGAGCGGCTACAGCGCCACCGAGGCATACCTGCCGTCGCAGAAGATCGCGATCTCGGTCGCGAACACCTTCGAACCGGGGGCCTTCGACTCCGACGGGATCTACGACAACTCGAGCGATCGGGTCTTCAGGTTGATCGGCACGTACCTCGCCCCCGATGAGGCGCCGCCACCGCTGCCGCCGAAGAACTGACGCAGCCGCTCGACTGAGCCGTGTTCGAGGGGTTCTCGGCCTGCGGCGGCGCGGTCAGGCCGCGGGCGTCTGCGAGATCCGGACAGTATTTCCCGACGGGTCGCGGAACGCGCAGTCGCGCGGACCCCAGCCCTGGTCGATGGGCTCCTGGAGCACTTCGGCGCCGGATGCACGCACGGTCTCGAAGGTCGCGTCGACGTCGTCGGAGCTGAACACGAGCATCGGCAGAACGCCTTTGGCGAGGAGCTCCTGCATCGCGTCGCCGTCGGCCTTCGAGCGACCGGCATGCGGCTCGGAGAGCACGATGCCGAGGCCGGGCTGGGCGTCGCTGCCGAGGGTGACCCAGCGGTACCGCCCGGATGACACGTCGTTCTGCACGTCGAGGCCGAGCGCGTCCCGGTAGAAGGCGAGCGACTCGTCGACGTCGTTGACGGTGATGTTGGTGTACTGGAGTGCGATGGTCATGACCGTGACATTACGCCGCGGCATCCGTGGTCGCTTCTCCGATTCTGCTCGAAGCGTGGCGGACCGGCCGGGTGTACGTCTTCGCGACACACGCGGGCATGGCATTGACCGCGTCGTGCGCCTGGCTGCGGTACGCCGTCGGAGTCTCCCCGACGATCTCGGCGAACCGCGAGCTGAACGAGCCGAGGGAGGTACAGCCGACCGCCATGCACGCGTCGGTGACGCTCACGCCCGCCCGTAGCAACGCCATCGCGCGCTCGATCCTGCGGGTCATCAGGTAGCTGTACGGCGTCTCGCCGTATGCCGCGCGGAACCGGCGCGAGAAGTGCGCGGGCGACATGAGCGCCCTGCTGGCCATGGTCGGGACGTCGAGCGGTTTCGCGTACTCGCGGTCGATCAGATCCCTGGCACGTCGCAGATCAGCGAGGCTCTCGAGCTCCTGCGGGGTCATGATCCCACGGTAGCATCCGGCCATTCGCCCCCGCCGAATGCGAGAATCCGAAGATAGGACGAAGCCAGCGCCCTCACTGCGCGCGAGGCTCTCGCCTCGGCCATCGAGGACCACCTCGTGCCGCTCTGACCGCCCGTCCGAACTGCTCGGGGCGGGCCCCGTCACAGGGTGGGAGGAGTAGTCCGTCGGTCCGGCAGGTGACCTCAGAACTCCCCAACAGCTGTCCTCGGGAGGCTATGCAGGCGATGAACTGACCGACGGCGAAAGGGGCGCCCCCGCAGCGCGGGGACGCCCCTTCCTCGACTCAGGACCGAGGGGTCAGCCTCAGTGACGACGGTCGCGGGTGATGGTCACAGAGTCCTGGACCGTCCCGACCGGGTCGACACCCGTGGTGGTGACGTACCTGTCAGCGTCGGCGTTGCTGGGCGTCGGCCGGCGCACCCGAGCCGGGCTGGTTCGGGTTGAAGACGCCGTTGCCGTCAGTGTCCACCAGCGTGCGGGACGTCTTCTCGGCGCCACACCACGACTCGCGGCCCTGGGTGGTGGCCTTGTTCGGGTAGTCGCAGACACCGGCGACCACGTTCGAGACCGTCAGCGACTTCGAGGTGACCGCGACCTTGAGGTAGGTGCGGACGTTGTCCTGGTTCTCGACCGAGTTGGCCCAGTGCAGCGAGTGCGTGCCGGCGGGGGTGCCGTTGTCCGCGTTCGCGCCGGCCGGAGCCCACGGCATGGTCTCGAGCGGGTACCGACCGTTGAGGGTGGCGTCGCTGGTGCTGCCCTTGCGCGGCTCGGTGAGGCCGTAGTACTTCGAGCCCGAGGCCGAGTTCGTGGTCACGTAGACGACACCGCCCGGGCCCTCGAACACTGTGTCCGCGGCCTGCTCCTCGGCCGCGTTCTGGCGCTCCGCGCCCTCGCCACCGTTACGCAGCACGTACGAGCGCGAGTACGAGTGGTCGTGACCCTGCAGCACCAGGTTGATGCCGAGGTCGGAGAAGCCCTGGGTGAAGGAGGGGCGGCGACCCACTGCGTCGCTGTCGTTGGCGTGCGACGCCGGGGAGTAGATCGCGTGGTGGTAGGACACGACGCGCCACTGAGCGGACGGGTTCGCCTCGACCGCCTCGCGGACGAAGTCGATGTGCGCCGGGTTCTTGGTGGACGACTGGGCGTTGGAGTTGATGACGACGAAGAGCACGCCCTTGTACATGTACCAGTAGTCGCCGCCGGCACCGGTCTGCAGGTCGGCGGTGGTCACGTCGTTGTTCGGCAGCGCGAAGTGGTAGCGGTAGCCGAGGTCAGAGCTGTCGTGGTTGCCGATTGCGGCCGCGTAGGGGTAGCTGCGAAGCTGCTCGGGCTGGAACCACGCGTCCCACTGCGACTCGACGTTCGCCGTCTCGACCTGGTCACCGGTGGAGCTGAGCAGCTCGAGCGGCAGCTCGTCGTCTGCGACGTCCGCCTCGAGGGCGTTCATGGTGTCCACCCAGCCCGCCGCGTCCTCCTGCAGGTCCGAAGAGGCCGACTCGCGGTTGTTGCTCGACTCCGCACCGATCTGCGGGTCGCCGAAGGCGGCGAAGGTGAATCCCTTGCCGACGCCGAACGAGCTGGTCTTGAAGGTGTAGGTCGGGGAGGCGCTGCCGTCCTCCGCGAGCACCCGGTAGGAGTACTCGGTGTTGGCGGAGAAGTCCTCGAGCAGCGCGCTGCCGCGGAACGGCGAGCGAGCGACGTCGCCGGTCGAGGTGCCGGTCGTGGCGGTGATCTCGGCGGTGAAGCTCTCGGCGTGCTTGTCGAACTCGCCGTCCTTCATCTTGGCGGTCTTCTCGAGCTGGACGACGGAGTCCGTGTCCTGGTCGGCGTACCAGGTCACGTAACGCTGCTGCTCGTCGGCGCCGACGCCGAGGACGATGGTCTTGAACGTGACCGGGCCGTCTGCTGCGAGCGCCGCCTGGGTGGCGAAGGCACCACCGGAGAGGGCGCCGGCGCAGAGGGCGATCAGGCCGATACGCGCAACCGCACGGCGGCGCGAGGGATTTTTCTTCATCTGTTCGGATCCTTTACGGGTTCGAATGAATGGGGGAACGCATGGAACTTCGCAGGCTCCGGCAACGACCGGATGAACTCTTGGCGGTGGGCTGGTGTCCGACATGTGACACTTCCGGCCGCTCGCTTCCATGCCGCGTACGGTTGAACTCCAGGGCCGCCCGTCGTGGCGTCCCAGACATCCCCTCCCGATCTGCATCCTTGATGAATGGAGTCGCTCAGTGCCGGTCCTGCTCCCCGGTGGCACCCCTCGCCGCGCCGTCATGTCCATCCTCGTGCTCGTGCTCGTGGTGGTGGCGACGACAGCGTGGCTCGTCCTGCCTCCCCGAGACGGCGACCCGGATGGAGGCGCGGGGCACGAGGGGTCGCTCGCCGAAGGCCGCCTGGAACCCGGCTTCCACGCGCCGGACCTGGACACGTACTACAGCGGCCAGGTCGTCCGGCCGGATCCTGAGACGTGGACCGACGTCCGGCCGTCCTCGGAGTACCGGGTGCTCGTGCTGGCCGACGGCCAGGACGGGGACACCCCTCGCGATCCACAGGTGGCGATCCTCGTGGATGCCGCCCAGCGATGGGCGCGCGAGGAGGACCGGGTCGGGCTCACGATCCGGTACCTCAGCGACCCGTACACCTACATCGATGAGATCGACCGTGCGGCGATGGCCGAGGAGGCCGATCTCATCGTGACCGCCGGCAACCGGCTGGTCGACCCGGTCGCGGTCGTCTCGGCCAACTACGCCGGTGAGGACCCGCAACAGTTCCTGGTGCTGGGAGCCGAGGTGGCCGAGCCCACGCACAACATCGCCGCCTCCGACTGGCAGGGGTCGGCCTACCTGGGCGAGGGGGTCGTCGAGTCGGACTTCTACGATCCGGCCGCGGTGACCGCACCACGGGCCTACGCCGCGTTGCGGGCCGGGGTCGCGGCCGTGCTCAGCGGGTACAGCGGGGTCATCGTGCGCATCCCCGCGGATCGATACTGATCAGGCGTCGGGTGGCTCGGCCGCTCCGTCGGGTGCACGCAGTTCAGCGATCGCGATCCTCCTGCTCGGCGAGAAGAACGCCCTCGCCCTGACGGACTCGTCGGCCGACATCGGTGCCGAGCCCACGCCGGGCATCGCCGCATCCCGCCCGAGCGACGCAACCGGGCCGTCGTCTGGCTCCGAGGCATCCGCGTACACCACGGTAGGTTGGGACATGACGGACCGCGGCACATGATCGACGACGTGACGCCTGGTTGGCGCCTTGTCGGTGTGGTCGTGGACGGAGACTCGATCGAGGTTCGCGGCCTCAATCCATGGGACGCCGAGTGGATACCACTGGAACGGCGGATCACGGTTGCACACCCAAGTTACTCACGGCAACGGCACTCGCTTGACGTCTGGCAGGCGACGGCCCTCAGCGGTCGACCCGTGACATTCGCTGCCGGTGAGTTGTCCAACATGGTTTGGGCATTCTTCGTGCCCGAGGAAGTTCCACGAACAGACCTCGGATGAGGAACGGTGGGGGCGGCGATGCGCGGGTCGTCGGCGTTTCGTACTTCATGGGTGTGCGCCGGTAGCAGCCACGGACTCCGAGCCGAGCCGTGCGCCGCGACAGGTGCTCGACAGAGCGTGCGACAGCACCTACTAGCCGCCGAATCCGAACAACAGGTAGCCGAGCCACGGCGATCGGCGGGGTCCGTGTACAGGAGTAGGCAACCCGACCCCGACCAGAGGACCGTCGTCAGAGCATGCAACCGCGAGGCGTGCGAACGGCCTGCAGTCGATGACCCAGTACGCGCTCGTGTCGGAGATCCCCGGCAGTTCGGGCCCGGAGAGTCTCTGTTGCGTGCTCATCCAGCACGGGGCGGAAGAGTGCCCCTCCTCGCACCTGGCACCCGGCGCGGGCCAAGCGCGGCGGATTCATCAGGTTTCGTGGGCGCTGCGCGGCGCCTGTGAAATCGCCATCAACCTGGGTATTTCTTGTAGCGAGGGCGGGACTCGAACCCGCGACACCACGATTATGAGCCGTGTGCTCTAACCACCTGAGCTACCCCGCCGGGAAGGCCTCACCGGCAGAACCGAAGAGAACCAGAGCCCCGAGTCAGGATTGAACTGACGACCCCTTCCTTACCATGGAAGTGCTCTACCACTGAGCTATCGGGGCGCGCTGCCGCAACCGGCAACCGTACGAGGATATCACTTCGGCTGAGCACCGTCTGAACCGTGCAACGACCGAAGACGTCATCGACTCGCGATCACGGCGAGCTCGCTCAGGAGCCGGAATACCAGGGGCCGATTGCGCACCTGGTTGACCGCGCCGGCGATGTGGAGATCGCCCGTCTCGGTGCGGAACACGACGACGCCGGATGCCCCGGAGTGGCCGATCATCGGTGGAAACCGCATGATCGGCGCGAGCAGCTTCGGCGCGGCGTAGCGCATCACGCCGATGCCGTATCGGAGCGGCGCGAAGATGCGTCGCCACGTCGCGGTGATGCGGCCGACATCCGTGGCGGGGAAGAGCTCGCCCGCGAAGAACCCCTCGACGAAGCGGCGAGCCTCGGGCGCCGTCGAGACGGCACCGCCATCGGCGCGGAACGAGGCCATCGCCTGCGGGATCCGGAGTGGCTCCGTGCCGTGCAGGAAGGCCGCGATCTCGTCGAAGCGGCCTTTGCTGCGCTCGTCGAAGAGGTAGGTGTTCAGGAGCCCGAGCGGTTCGGCCACGCGCACCGCGAAGGACTCGGCCAACGACCGGCCGTCGAGTTCCTCGATGAGGAGCCCGAGCAACTGGTAGTTCGTATCGGAATACACCGCCTTCCCCGGCGTGCCCGGCGCGAACGGCGCGTCGACCTCGGTCGCCATCTCGAGCGCGTCCTCGATGCCCCACCCGCGGTCGTGCTTCAGCAGCTCGCCGAACAGCGTCGTGCCGTCGAGGCGTTTCCGCTCGAAGTAGTCGGGAATGCCCGAGGTGTGCGAGAGCAACTGCTCGATCGTGATCTCGTCGCCGTGATCGACGCCACCCGCACGGTTGAGGCCGGCGAGGATCTCCGAGCCGAGGTGCCGCGCGGCCGGGTCGTCGAGGGCGAGGCGTCGCTCATTCGCCAGTTGCAGCACCGCGGCCGTCGTGATGAGCTTCGTGGCGCTCGCGAGGAAGAACGGGGCACGGGCATCCGTCTCGCGCCACTCCCACGCCCACCCCTCACCCGGGCGGCTGAGCGCAAAGCTCACCTCGTTCGTGTCGGGACGGCGTGCGTAGCGTTCGAGGGTCGCGGTCAGGCGGCGTTCGCGTTCGTCGAATCCCGGCATCCTCAGAGCATGCCCGATGCCGGGCGCGACGCACAGTGCCGCGTTCGGGGCGACGCGCTCAGCGGCGCGGCGCCCG
>CAWJZK010000038.1:0-250592 GCA_963847285.1 uncultured Actinomycetota bacterium | reverse complement strand
ATCCAGCCCTTCGCGAGCCCGCGACGCAGATCAGGTATGGAAGGGTGTGGCGCGGCGACGGCCTCGGCGCCGGCGTCGGCCTCGGCGTCGGCCTCGGCGAGCAGCGCAGCGTGCGCTTCGCCGAGCGTCATCGCCCACCCCTCAGCTGTGCGACGGCTCTTCGCATCGGGGTAACGAGACGGATGATGCGCCCACAGCGCATTGCGGTACGCGGTCTCGATGACGTCGCGTGTGAGCTGGCGCGCGGGATCGAGGTTCAGTGCGGCGCGGGCGGCGAGGGGATCCACTACGCGATCATATGGCAGCGGCATGTGTCGCCGGCGTGGACTCTCACGCAGCCGTTCGGCGCCGACTCGGAGCGCGATCGTCGGGAGCCGCCTGGTATCAGGCGACGCTCGAGGCCGGAGCGCCACGTCGGACGCCGAGCACACGGCTGATCGCCTCGGGGGCCGCCGTGAATCGACCCTCGCGGCCATCGGTGGAGATGTAGTGGACGCGGATGCCACGGCCAATTCTTGTGAGCTTCGTGATCTCGTAGCTGCTACCGGCGACACTCACGAGCGTGTCGCCTACGGCAAGTTGCCGGGTCTCACGCAGCTCGATCGTCTCCATAGCGAGAGTGTCTCATTTCCCACCGACATGCGACTGGGCGTCGCACGGCGCGCGCCCCGCCGCCCCCGTCTCCGTGCGGTGCGTGAGGAATCGCGACATCCCGTGCAAGACTCGCGGCAGACGCGACACAATCATGGCGTGAGGATCGCCAGCAGCGCAGCACCCGCCGACGTGGCCGAGGAGGTGGCGATGCCCGAGAGCGCCGGCTCGGCCGTGATCGAGCGCGGACGTGGCGTGGTTCACCGCGATCGTCCGTGAGCATTCGACCGCGCTCGTTCGCTACTTCGCCCGCCGCGGCCCGCGCCAGGACGCCGAGGACCTCGCCGCCGAGGTCTTCGCGATCGCCTGGCGCCGCCGCGACGACGTGCCGCGCGAGGCCGTGCTGCCGTGGCTCTACCGGACGGCCGGGTTCACGCTCGCCAACCACCGCCGCAAGCACATCGACCTGCCGGTCGACGAGGTGCCCGAGACGGGCGCGGTGCGCGTCGGCGACGACCCCGAATTGAGCGCGCTGTTCGACGCCGAACTCCGTGGCGCGCTCGAGAGCGTGGGGGAACGCGACCGGCAGATCCTGCTCCTGCACGCGTGGGAGGGCCTCGACGGCGAGGAACTCGCCGAGGTGCTCGGCATCTCCCGTTCCGGAGCGGATGCCGCGCTCTCCCGGGCCCGCAAGCGCCTGCGGGAGGCATGGGGAGAACGGATGTCGTTCTAGGCCCTCGTGCAAGGTTCGCCCGCGCCGCACATATCCGTAGGTGAACCGCACTCACGGAGGGTGATCGACATGAACGACGACAACGAGCTCGACCCGGTCGCGCGACTGCGCGCCGCCGACCCTGCAGCCGACGTCGAGCCCCGCGCGGGCTTCGCCGACGAGGTCGTCGCGCAGGCGACGGCGGAGCCGGCAGCTCGTGTCGGCCCCGGTCGCCGACCTGACCGCCGAGCGTGCGCGCCGAAGCCCCCGCTGGCTTCCGATCGCCGCCGTCGCCGCTTCGATCGCGATCGTCGGCGGTGCCGGATACGGTATCGGCGCCTCGACGGGCGGGTCGACGAACCTCGCCGACGGTGCTGCCCCGCCGATCTCGCTGCAGACCGGCGCGACCCAGGAGGCGCGGGCCGGGCGGCGCGGTGCCGGGCAGCGGACCCGAGGCCGCCTCGGGTCGACGGCAAGATGATGCCGGGCTCGCGGGGCCGCCGACATGATGTTCCCCTATGGATTCGGCCGCAACAGCTTCAGTTCGTCCGGGCTCGCGACCACCGAGGGCACGGCGCTCGCGTACGCCTTCGACGCACACGCGGCATCGAACGCTGCCAACGTCACAGCGCTCGCCAGCGCGCTCGGCATCGAGGGAGCAGCCGAACTGAAGGACGGCGGCTGGAAGGTGGGGCCGCAGGATGGCACCGCCCCGTCGATCTACGTGGGTCTCGACGGCACGCTCAGCTTCTCCTACTCGAACCCGCTGATCGATCCGTGGCAGTGCGTCGAGGGCGTCGAGGGTCGATCGCCGGGCAAGGATGTCGCCGAGTGCGAGCCGACGGGTGAACTTCCCAGCGAGGATGCCGCGATCGACGCCCTGCGTTCGCTCATCGCGTCGGTCGGGCGTGACCCGGCGACGTTCGAGTTCACCTCCGAGACGTGGGAGGGAGCGGTCACCCGGAATGCCCAGGCATGGCCGGTCGTCGACGGGCAGCGTCTCGACCAGGCGTGGTCGCTGGAACTCACCGATGCCGGGGTGTTCACCGCGTCCGGTGCACTCGCCGACATCGTCGCGCTGGGCGACTACGCCGTCGTCAGCGAGCAGGAGGGCTTCGAGCGCCTCTCGGACCCGCGGTTCGGCGCGCAGATGACGAACTTGCCGATCGCCCTGCGTGAGCAGTCGGCCATCGCACCGATGAGTGGGCCAGCACCGGATGAGTGGGTGCCTCCGACTGAGCCGCCCGCGACCCCGACGGAGGGCACGTCGCTCTCCTGGCCCGTGAACGAGGTCGAGATCGTCAGCGCGCGCCTCGGCCTCACGAGCCAGTGGCAGCCCGACGGGAGCGTGCTCGTCGTTCCGGCCTACGAGTTCACCGATGCCGAGGGTGGCACGTGGTCGGTCATCGCCGTCGCCGACTCGATGCTCGACTTCGAGTCCGATTGATCAGCGGCACTCGCGTACGAAGTGTGATTCTGGATCCGGTCAGTTCGCCGTGTCCAGGCATCCGTTCACGCGCGAGCCCGCGCGAGCTTGTCGCCGAGGGCGGCTTCGTCGGCGAGGAACCAGACGTGCTGGCCACGGTTCGACTCCCACACGAAGTCGCGCAGGGCATCGCTCGCGTCGGTGTGCTCGCTGATGTCGCCGACCACGGCGAGCGTCAGCCGGTAGTTGACGAACTTCTGGCTGATCTCGCCCGCGATACCCGAGCGGAGGCGGAAGAACTCGGGGTCCACCCGCGAGACCGGGATCGCGATCACGGTCGCACGATCGGCCCATGCCGTGCCGATGAGGTCTGACGTGTCATCCGACGTGGAGATGAGCGGGCCGTCTGCGGGCAGGTGGAGCACACGGATGTCGTCACGCGCGTCGAGGGTCATGGCTCGACCATAGCGCGAAGGAAGTCCCGGGGTCGGCGTCCCACGTGGCTCAGTCGGGCGAGCCGAGCGGTCCGGTCCCGGCGCCGTCGGGGACGGTCGCGACGCTCACCAGCTCTTCGCGTCCGCTCCCACCTGCGACGTCGAGCGTGAGCACTGGGCCGACTCCAGGCGCGTAGAGCTTGAGCTCGGCGACATCCGGGTCGAGCGCGTTCGTGTCCCGCGTGAGCAGGGCGCCCTCGAAGATGCCGTATGTCACCTCGACGAGTTCATCGACACTCAGCACGGCGCCGTTGTCCTCGGCTTCGCCGGCGTAGTACTCCTGCCGGTAGGCCATGCCGGGCTGCGGGTCGGCCGGCACGGCGATGCCCGGCAGCGCGCCGTCGACGCCGGCCTCGAACGAACCGTCGCGGGCGACGATCTCGCCGTTCTCGAACTCCGCGGTGTCCTCACCGAGGTACCAGATCGCGCCGTCGGCATCCTGCGCGTACCAGTCGAAGGTGTCCTCGATGATCTCGCCCTCGCGTCGGACCGTATCGCGGACGACCCGCGCCTCGATGCCGTTCGCGATGGTCTTCGTCTCGCTCGTGACGGTGACGTCGACGGTGAGTTCCCCGCCCTCCGGATCGAGCTCGATGTACGACCAGCGGGTGCCGGGCTCCATGGGCCAGTACGGGTTGTCGATCTCGGTCGTGAACTCGGCCGGGTCGAGTGAGACCGGCTCGTCGCTCCTCGGGAGCGACGACGACCCCGACCTCGACGGCGACGGCATGCCGGTTGCGCATGCGGTCAGTGCAAGCGCCCCCGCAACGCAAACGGCGATGACACTGGATGTCCGGTGCTGGATCATCTCGGACCTCGATTCGCTCGGCCGAATTGCCGTGCCTCGGCTCAACGATGCACCTGCGTTCGAGATCGCGCCACCGAGGTTCAGCGGCGGTTCAGGGTCCGCCTCCAGCGGAATGAGGCGCAGATGTCGGTGACGGATGCCACGATGGAACGGTGCCAGAACTCCCCGAGGTCGAGGCGCTCGTCGGGTTCCTCCGCGAGCGCGCGTCGGGCGTGCCGTCGCCTCGGCGTCGGTCGCGGCGATAGCGGCGCTGAAGACGTTCGACCCGCCGCTCTCCGACCTCTCCGGTCGGCGCATCGACGCGGTCGAGCGGCGCGGCAAGTTCGTCGATCTCGATGCCGACGGTCTGCACCTCGTGTTCCATCTCGCCCGCGCCGGGTGGCTGCGCTGGTACGACGAGGTGCCGAAGACGCTGATCAAACCCGGCAAGTCGCCGATCGCCCTGCGCGTGCGGCTCGACGACGGTGCCGGCTTCGACCTCACCGAGGCGGGCACGAAGAAGTCGCTCGCGGTCTACGTCGTGCGCGACCCCGCCGAGGTGCCCGGCATCGCCAGGCTCGGCCCCGACCCCGCTGCGCCCGACTTCACGCTCGACGAGTTCGCCGGCATCCTCGAGGGCCGTCGCACGCGCATCAAGGGACTGCTCCGCGACCAGGCGGTGTTCGCCGGCGTGGGCAACGCGTACTCCGACGAGATCCTGCACAACGCGCGCATGTCCCCGTACGCGCTCGCCGCCAAGCTCACGCCCGACGACGTCGAGCGGCTCTACCTGGCGCTCCGCGACACCCTCGGCGACGCGATCGCCGCGGCATCCGGCAAGCGACCCGACGAGCTCAAGGACTCCAAGCGCACCCGCATGCAGGTGCACGGCCGCACCGGCGAGGCGTGCCCGGTGTGCGGCGACACCGTGCGCGAGGTGATCTTCGCCGACTCCACGTTCCAGTACTGTCCGACGTGCCAGACCGGCGGCAAGCCGCTCGCCGACCGGGTGCTCTCGCGGCTGCTGAAGTAGCAGGTCGGTGTCAGGGGCCGCTGCAAGACTGTCGCGGCGATGATCGACGAACTCCGCACCGAACGCCTCCTCCTTCGCCCCCTCACCATCGACCACGTCGACGACTACCACCGCGTCTACGGCGACCCGCGCACGTGGGTGCACCTGCCGAGACGGCCGTCACACGAGCCGCGGCGAATCGGCGCGCGCCATCGAACGCTCGATGGAGAGCCATCGCACCTTTGGATTCGGGCACTGCGCCGTCGTGCTCCGCGAGCCCGTTGCGGGGCTCGCCGCGGGCTCGTTCCTCGGATCCGCCGGCGCCGCGATGCTCGGCTTCGACGCCTGGAACCTGGGCTATCGCTTCGCACCCGAGGCCTGGGGCCGCGGCTTCGCGACCGAGGCGGCCGCCGTCGCGCTCGCCGCGGCCCGATCGACCCGACCCGAGACACCGGTCACCGCCCGGGTGCTCGGCGGCAACACGGCCTCGGTGCGCGTGCTCGAACGACTCGAGCTCGAGCTCGTGTGGCGAGGGGCCTCGAGCGACGGCTCCCGCCGGGCCAGACGACACGACGCATCTCGAGCGTGTGATCTTCGCCGATCGTCCCCTCGACGACGAGACGCTCGAAGCGGTCATCGCCCTCGGCTGACCGTCGGGCAGACTCGAGGCATGGGAATCTCCGAGACCGATCTCGTCCACCTCCGTCGCGCCGTCGCGCTCGCGCGGGAGGCCGCCGACGCGCGGCGACGGTCCGTTCGGCTCGGTACTCGTCGACGCCGTCGGCATCGAACGGTTCGCCGACCGCAATCGCGAAGCGAGCACGGGCGATGCGACGCGGCATCCCGAGTTCGAGATCGCCCGCTGGGCCGTCACCCACCTGGCACCCGACGAACGCGCGGCCGCGACCGTGTACACCTCGGGCGAGCACTGCGCGATGTGCGCCGCCGCGCACGCCTGGGTCGGGCTCGGTCGCATCGTCTACGTGGCGTCGGCGGCGCAGATCAGCGGGTGGCGCGCAGGGCTCGGAGCCCCGTCGTCACCGGTGGCGGCCCTGCCGATCACGGTGGTGGCTCCGGGGCTCGTCGTCGACGGTCCGGTGGCCGAACTCGTCGATGAGGTACGGATGCTCATCGAACACGCCGCCCGTTCGTGACGAACGGGCGGCGGAGCCATGCCCCGCCGCCCGTTCGGTACCGTCTCAGATCCGGCGACCGGTCCCCGTGTCTTGCGGCGGCGCCGAGGTGTCGCCGGGGCGCTCTCCGTCGGAGCGGTCGCTGACGGTCGTGTCGCGGTCGCGACGGTCGCTGTCGACGTCGGGGTCGAGCGCATCGGCCTTCCGGAGCTGCTCGTCGGTCTCCGTGCGGAGCTGCTGCGCATCGGACTGGTGGCCCGCACTCTCGCGGGAGAGTCGCTCCGACTCGAGCCTCGCCTGCGCTGCCTCGGCATCGGCCTGCTTCGCGGCCGCCGCGGCCCGTGCCGCGTCCACCTCGCGTGCGCGGCGCGCGACGTCGGTCTCGTTCGCGTTCTCGCGAAGCTCGGCTGCCTTGTTCCGCTGGGATTCGAGTCGCGCCTCGCGGCGCTGGCGGCTCGTCACGAGCACTGCGATGACGATGATCGCGATGACGACGACGATGCCGACGATGATCCAGACGATGGTGCTGGTTTCCACGGTGATCCGCCTCCTTGGGGTCGGTCGGCTCCAGCCAACCGTGCCGTGCAGAGCGGCACGCAATGCCTTGCCAAACGGGCGGGAGTGCGGAATGATCTGCGCGCATGCCGATCTCGGAATCGCGGGAATCAGCGTCCTCATCTGGAGAATCCCGGCGCGGCGTGCAGCAGCCGTGCGGGTGTCGCAGGTCAGCGCCCGACGACGTCGCGGATCGCGGGCTCGAGCTCGGGCCAGCGGAACGTGAACCCCGCCCGCTCGAGACGCTCGGGCACGACCCAGCGGCTCTTCAGGACGAGTTCGGGCTCGGTGCGGAGTACCCACATCGCGGGTTCCAGCATCCATCTCGCCGCGGGCAGGCCGATGCGCGCGCCCGTTGCGGCGCGGAGAGTCGACATGAGCGTGCGGTTGTCGCTCGGGTTCGGTGCCGCGAGGTTCACCGCGCCGGCGAGCTGCTCGTCGTCGGCGATGAACCGGATCGCCCGTTCGACGTCGTCGACGTGGATCCAGCTGAACCGCTGGCGCCCGTGCGACGGGTACCTCGGCGCCGGCCCGCCTGTGGGGCGCTCACCGATGCCGCGGTAGCGACGGTGCGGGACCCACCATCCGTCGTACTGCGTTCCGCCGAGCCCGAGCCGCGCAAGCCGTTCGAGGGTGTCGGTCGCGGGGCCGCCGAGCACGATCGCCATGCGCAGCGCGACTCGGCGGGTACCGGGCAGCTCGCCCGTGGAGAACGCGCGCTCCCATGAGGTGGCGACGTCGACCGAGAAGCCCGTGCCGAGCTCGCCCTCGGCCTCCGTCATCGGCCGGTCGAGCGACGACCGGTAGATCGTCGCGGTGCTCGCGTTCAGCCAGCATCGCGGCGGCGCCGCGGCCCGCTCGATCGCCTCGCGGAGTGCTCGGGTCGTCGCGACTCGCGATCGCAGGATCTCGTCGCGATTCCGGTCGGTGTAGCGACAGTTGACGCTCTTGCCGGCGAGGTTCACCACGAGGTCGGCACCGTCCACCGCCCGGAGGAGCGACTCGGGGTCGTCCCACCGCGCGTGGGGTCCGCTGCGACCGACGAGTCGCACGTCGTAGCCGTGCGCGGCGAGATCGACGGCGATGCGTCGCCCGATGAAACCGGTCCATCCCGCCACCACCGCGCGCCTGGCATCCGTCACCCTGCCAGCCTAGGTGTGGCGACCGCCGCTACGATGCGGGGATGCCCGCGACGCCCGATCCGCACCTCGTCCGACGACTCCGCGCGGCCGGCTGCGTCTTCGCCGAAGAGGAGGCCGTGCTGCTCACCGAGGCCGCCGCAGGACACGCGGATGCCTCGGTTGAGCTCGAGCGGCTCGTCGAGCGGCGCGTGGCCGGCGAGCCCCTCGAGCAGGTGCTCGGTTGGGCCGAGTTCGCGGGCCTCCGCATCGTGCTCGAACCCGGCGTGTTCGTTCCGCGTCGGCGCACCGAGGTGCTCGCCGCCGAGGCCGGCCGGCTCGCACGGTCGGTCGCCGCTCGTGGCCGCACTCCCGTCGTCGTCGACCTCTGCTGCGGCGCGGGAGCGATCGGTGCGGCGGTCGCGGATGCCGCGGGGCCGATCGACCTCGTCGCCGCCGACATCGACCCGGCCGCGGTTCGCGCGGCGCGCCGCAATCTCGAGCCGCTCGGCGCCCGCGTCGTCGAGGGCGACCTCTTCGATGCCCTTCCCGCCGAGCTGCGCGGGCGAGTGGACGTGCTCGCGGTGAACGCCCCCTACGTGCCGACCGACGAGATCGCGATGATGCCGCCCGAGGCGCGCGACCACGAGGCATCCGTCGCGCTCGACGGGGGAGTCGACGGACTCGACGTGCATCGCCGCGTCGCGGCATCCGCTCGAGAGTGGCTCGCGCCGGGCGGCCACCTCCTGCTCGAGACGAGCGCCCACCAGGCGCCGACGACCGTGGCCCTCGTCGAGGCGGGCGGCCTCGATGCCCGCATCATGCGAGACGACGAGATCGGCGCCACCGTCGTCATCGGGCGGGCCTGAGCGGGACGACGGATGGCGGCAGCGACGTGTCCGTGAGCGACTCGGCCACGGCCCAGAGGGATGCCGCGAGGTCGGCGCTTCGAGCCGAGGTCGGGATGTCGATGCGCTTCGTCGGTCCGACGAACCCGCGGCTCGGCCCGTAGTACGCACCCTGTGCGGCCATGGGGTCGGTGGCGGCGAAGAGCAGCGGTTCGGTCCCCGGTTCAACGCCCTGCGTGGGAAAGACGGTGCGCTCGCCGAGGAGACGACGACGCGGGGTCTCGCGACCGAGATTCGCCCCGGCGGTCTGCAGGTTCGTGCGCGTGTAGCCGGGGTGGGCGAGCGTGCTGAGGAGCGGCCATCGGTTCGCGTCGGCGACGCGCGCGAGGTGCAGGCCCATGAGCAGATCTGCGAGCTTCGACTGCGCGTAGGCGGCGAATTTCCGGTAGCGGCGGCGCGCGAACTGCGGGTCGTCGAAGCGGATGCGGCCCGCGTTCGCGACGCCGCTCGTCATGGTCGCGACCCGCGCGGAGTCGGCGGCGAGGAGCGTCGGAAGCAGCAGGTTCGTGAGCGCGAACGGCCCGAGGAAGTTGCTGCCGAACTGAAGCTCGAAACCGTCGCGGGTCTGAAAGCGCTTGGGCGGCATCATCACGCCGGCGTTGTTCACCAGGAGGTGGAGCGGCTGCCCGTCGTCGACCACGCTGCGGGCGAAGTCGCGCACGCTCGCGAGATCGGCGAGGTCGAGGCGGCGCACCTCGAGCCGGGCGTCCGGCACCGCCGCGAGGATCTTCTCGCGGGCGGCCTCGCCCTTCTCGAGCGAGCGCACCGCCATGATGACCGTGGCGCCTGCCGCCGCGAGCCGCTTGGCGGCCTCTTCTCCGGTGCCGCTGTTGGCACCGGTCACGACGGCGCGGCGCCCGTGCTGATCGGGAACGATGTACATCTGGACTCCTCAGTGCACGATAAGTCAGGCACACTAACGCGGAGCGGAGCCTCAGCGCTCGTCGGTGTCGTCCGCGTTCACCGCCTCGAGGATCTCCTGCACCTCGGCATCCGTTGTCTGCGCGAAATCGAGGTAGTGCATCCCGACCGCCATGAATCCGGTCGGCGCCGAGAGGCAGACGATCTGATCCACCTCGGGCATGGCGGCGAGCACGGCGAGGCTGTCGGGAGCGGCCACCGGCGTCGCCACGACGACACGGGCGGCACCGCGAGCCTTCGCGACGAGGCACGCGACGCGGGCGGTCGCACCTGTGGCGATGCCGTCGTCGACGATCAGTGCGGTGCGTCCCGCCAGGTCGACGGGCGCCCGATCGCCGCGGAATCGCCGCACCCGCTCGTCGAGCTCGTCACGTTCGCGGCGCTCGATGCGCGCGAGTTCCGCGGCCGAAACGTACGCGACGATGTCGTCGTTCAGCACACGGGCGCCCTGCTCGCCGACCGCGCCCATCGCGAGTTCGGGCTGACCGGGCAATCCGAGCTTGCGCACGACGAGGACGTCGAGCGGTGCCCCGAGCGCCAGCGCGATCGGCGCGGCGACCGGCACGCCGCCGCGAGGAAGTCCGAGCACCACGGGCGCCGGCAGCTCGATTCGCTGCAGCGCGTCGGCGAGGAGACGGCCGGCCTCGACTCGATTGCGGAAGTGTTCCATGAGGGTGTCCCAGGTGCGGTGCGCGGTAGCCCGCGGCCGCGCCCGCGCGTACTCGAGAGCTCGGGTGATTTCATGCTCGCACGCGCCATGCGCGGATGCCAGTCCGGGAACAGCTCCGATCGGTCGATGGATGCGTCGACGTGCCGTAGCCCGCACTCGCCGCGGCACGCGCCGTGGTCGACGGCGTCGACAGCGACCCCGCTCGGACGCGGGCGATAGTCGACGTGATCCGCTTCGTCAACCCCTTGTCGCCCGCGATCGGGCCGACCTAGCGTCGAGACTCCAACCCGAAGAGGACAGACGAGCGCGACGAACCCGAGGCCGAGGTCACGAATGGCCCGAGGTCGCGAGCGACCGAGGCCGAACGCGAGTCCGTCGAACGTCACCGCTCGGTGAGGACCTCCTGCGTGGCGATTGAGGGAGCGTCTGCGCAGGACGGGGGAACCGGGCCGGGTGCCATCTGGCGCCCGGCCCGCCGCCGTCCGCGCTCGATACAGCCGAGATGTCCCAGTGTCGAGCGAAATTCGCGTATTGTGGCTCGTCGCTTACACTGATTCAAATCCTCCCCCTTGAACGGGGGAACCCGTTTAAGGATTCGGCGGGCCACCGCCCCGTCGGCTTGGAGTCTCCGTGGGGCGTCACAGTATCGCGGCACCGGTGAAGTTGCCGGACCGCAAGCTCATCCTGTCGATCGTCGGCGCTGTCGCCGTCATCGGCCTCGTGGGGTCCGGTGTCTTGCTCTGGGTCGGCGGCCACCTGAACCCGATCTTCGCCTCAGCCGAGGTGGGATGCACTGACCCCGAACAGCTCGTCGTGATCGCCGACACGTCGATCGCACCGGCGCTCACCGACATCGCGAAGGACTACGACGCGAACTCGGAGAGCTGCGTCGCGACCGAGATCAAGGCCCAGGACTCCGCCGACACGGCCGCGGTGATCGCGTCGGGCAGCGCCGATGCCGACGCGTGGGTGCCCGATTCGAGCGTCTGGCTCGACCGCATGAACGCGACCGCCGCCTCGCTCGGGCAAGGCGCGCCCGTGGTCGAAGTGCGCGAGTCGATCGCCTCGACGCCCGTCGTGTTCGCGGCTTCGGCGACGAAGGCCACCGAGCTCGCGAGCGAGCCCGTCACCTGGGCGCGGGTGCTCGGCGGCACGCTGCCGACGATCCTGCCCGACCCCGAGGCATCCGCCGCGAGCCTCGCCGGCCTCCTTGCGCTGCGAGGGCACTCCTCGCCCGACGACCCGCGCCAGTTCGCCGGCGCCATGATCGAACTCGGCAAGTCGATCCCCGCCTCCACGAGCGCCGCGTTCGGCACGCTCAGCGCGACCGACCAGCCCGCCGTCGTCGTGACGAGCGAGGCGCAGGTCGCGTCGTACAACCTCGGAGACCCGGCCGAGCCGCTCGTCGCGGCCTACCCGGCCGACGGCACGGTTGCGCTCGACTATCCGTGGGTGCAGCTGCCTCAGGATGCCGCGACCGACGAGGCCGCGACCGACGAGGCCGCGACCGACGAGGGCTCGGCCGAGGAGCCGGCCGACAGCGGCGACTCCGCCAAGGCTTCCCGGGCCGAGCTGCTCGATGCGTTCGAGGCATCCGTCCGTGACGCCGCAGCGACCCTCGCCGGCGCCGGGTTCCGGGCGCCCGACGGCACGGGCGAGCTCGATGTGGCCGGCGTGGGCGCCGAGCCGCCCGCGGCGACAGCCGAGCTCGACGGCGCTGCGCAGCTCGAGATCCTGCGTTCGTGGAGTGTGCTCACGCTGCGCTCGCGCATGCTCGCGGTCATCGACGTGTCGGGATCCATGGAGGAACCGGCCGAGAACGGCCTGCGCCGCATCGACATCTTCCAGCAGGCCGCGGTCGGCGCGATGCAGAAGTTCTCGGGCGAGGTGGAGCTCGGCGTGTGGGTCTTCTCCACCGCGCGCAACGGCGACCTCGACTACGAGGACCTCTCGCCGATCGCACCGCTCGGGGATGCCGCCCACACCCAGGAGATCGCCGGCATCATCGATTCGCTGCCGTCGCGCCTCGGTGGTGCCACGGGTCTCTACGACACGACGCTCGCGGCCGTGCAGCGGGTGCGCGAATCGTACGACCCCGAGAAGGTCAACTCGGTGCTCCTCTTCACCGACGGCAAGAACGAGGATCAGAACGGCATCGACCTGAACACCCTGCTCGCCGAGCTCGCGAAGATCGACGACCCGACGAAGCCGGTGCCGGTCATCATGATCGGCTTCGGTCCCGACACCGACCTCGCGGCCATGCAGCAGATCGCCCAGGCCACGAAGGGCGCGGCATACTCGGCGTCGAAGCCCGAGGACCTCGGTGACGGTGCTCGTCGACGCGCTCTCGCAGCGCTCGTGTCGCCCGAACTGCGGCTGACGCCGCGCCGCCCACGACGAAGGGCCCGGCTCGCGCCGGGCCCTTCGTCGTTTCGCTCCGCGGACGGTCGGGGCGGTCAGTGCGCCGTCGGCGCACCCGCCATCATGTCGGCCGGCTTGCGCACGAAGAACGCGCCGACGATCGCCGTGAGCGAGAGGATCGCGCCGACGAGGAACGCGGCACGGACTGCCCGACGCCTCGGCCGTGAGCTCGACCGACGCCGCCGTCGCGGCCGTGGCTGTGCGTTCGACGTCATGACCGTGACGAAGAGCGCCGTGCCCGCCGCACCGGCGACCTGCTGGATGGTGCCGACGATGGCCGAGCCGTGCGAGTAGAACCGCGGCTCCACCGAGCCGAGCGCCGAGGTGAACAGTGGCGTGAACATGAACGCGAGCGCCGTCGACAGCGCGATGTGCGCGACGAGGATGAGCCACGGCGACGTCTGCTCGGTCACCAGCGTCAACGACCACAGCACGCCGCTCACGACGATGCGCCCGGCACGAGGAGCGGCGTCGGGCCGAGCTCGGTCGTAGAGACGGCCGACGGTCGGTCCGAAGAGCCCCATGATGAGGCCGCCGGGCAGCAGCAGGAGTCCCGTGTACGAGCGGCTCGAGCCGAGCACGTTCTGCAGGTAGATCGGCAACAGGATGAGTCGTGCCGAACAGGGTCGCCATCATGACCGTCATGAGCCCGACCGAGATCGAGAAGTTCTTCGACCGGAAGGTGCGGAGGTCGAGCAGGGCGCGGTCGCCGCGCTGCAGCACCAGTTGCCGCAGGATGAACGCAGGATGCCGAGCGCGCCGACAGTGAGCGAGATCCACATCGGCGTTGCGCTCACCGGCCGTCGCCGCCGCTCTCGCCGCCGATGAGGCTCAGACCGTAGACGAGCCCGCCGAAGCCGAACGCCGAGAGGATCACGGAGAACACGTCGATCGGCACCACGCGCGTCTCGCTCACGTTCTCGACCCGTCGGATGCCGATGACGAGCATGGCGAGGGCGATCGGCAGCACGAGCCAGAACATGAACCGCCACGAGAGGAAGCTCAGGATGAGGCCGGAGATCGTCGGTCCGATCGCGGGCGCCACCGACATCACGATCGACACGCGACCCATGAAGCGGCCGCGGTCGGACGGCGCGACGAGGGTCATGAGCGTCGTCATGAGCAGCGGCATCATGATCGCCGTGCCGGTCGCCTGCACCACGCGGGCGACGAGCAGCACCTCGAAGCCGGGCGCGAGCGCCGCGATGAGCGTGCCCAGCGAGAACAGCGCCATCGCGGTGATGAAGATCGGTCGCGTCTTGAATCGCTGCAGCAGGAAGCCGGTGATCGGGATGACGATCGGCCATCGTCAGCATGAAGGCGGTCGTCAGCCACTGCGCCGCCGACAGCTGATCTGCAGGTCGTACGACGAGATGGGGGATTGCGACGCCCATGATCGTCTCGTTGAGGAAGACGACGAAGGTGGCGGCGAGGAGCAGCCAGATCACACGCGTGTTGCGTGCGCCGTGATCGGGCTGGTGGGCGACCACCGCGGCGTCTTGTGCGGCGGCGTCGGTGTTGGTATTGGGCTCGGCGAGCCCGGTGGGGTCGAGTGCTGGAACGGCGCGTTCGGTCACGGAAAAGCAATCCAATCGATATCGGCGCACAGCTGCGCCGGGAAAATGCGTCGAGGAGATGGGTCAGTCGAGCAAATGGGTCAACCCGCGTCGGCCGACACGATATTCCCGGATTCCGATATCGATCGGAACGCATGGAACAGGGTCGCCTGCGGAGATGTCGTCAGCGGAATGTCGTCATGGGAATGTGGCCCGCGGAAACCGCAGGCTTCGCCGGGCTGTTACGGTGCCGGGACGGGGCGGTCGGCCGCGCCGGGTTCGGGCAGCCAGCCCCCCAGCAGCTGCTCTTCGGGCGCGACCTCGTCTTCGACTCGGTGGTCGAGTTCGTCGTCGGCTGGCGTCGGTGTCGAATCGATCATCATCCGACGATAGCGCGGACCGCCGACACGGCACGGGCGACGGATGCCGCGGCATCCGCGATCTCGCCCTCGCTCGTCTCGGCGCCGAGCGTGAACCGCACCGCCGTCTGCGCGAGCTCGGCGGGCACGCCGATCGCGGTGAGCACGTGCGAGGGCTCGTCGCTGCCCGCCGCGCACGCGGAGCCGCTCGAGCAGATCACGCCCGCGCGCTCGAGCTCGAGGAGCACGGCCTCGCCGCTCGTGCCCGGGAACACGAAGGAGACGGTACCCGGCAGGCGGCGATTCGCGTCGCCGGTGAGGCGCGCGCCGGGCACCGTCGCAGCGATGCGGCTCGTGAGGTCGGCGCCGAGCGCGGCGACCCGCGCCGAGGCATCCGCTCGCTCGGCCTCCGCCAGCCGCAGTGCGGTCGCGAACGCGACGGCGCCCGCGACGTTCTCGGTTCCCGAGCGACGCCCGCGTTCCTGCCCGCCGCCGTGCAGCACGGGCTCGAGCTGCAGCCGGCCGCGAACGACGAGCGCTCCGGTGCCCTTCGGCGCACCGACCTTGTGGCCGGCGAGCGAGAGCGCGTCGACGCCGAGCTCGTCGAGTGAGAGCGGCAGCCAGCCGGCGGCCTGCACGGCATCGGTGTGCATGAGTGCACCGGCGGCGTGGGCGACCGCCGCGAGCTCGGCGATCGGCTGCACCGTGCCGATCTCGTTGTTCGCGAGCTGCACCGACACGAGAGCGGTGTCGGGACGGATGACGCGCTCGAGCGCCTCGGGCAGCACGAGACCGCCCGCGTCGACCGCGACCTCGTCGACCTCGAACTCGTGCACGCGGGCGAGGTACGCGGCCGATTCGAGGACCGCCTCGTGCTCGATCGGCGACACCACGACGTGGCGTCCGCGAGGATACGCGAGCGCGAGTCCCTTGACCGCGAGGTTGTCGGCCTCGGTGCCGCCGCTCGTGAAGACGACATCCCCGGGGCGGCATCCGATCACGGCAGCCACCTCGGCGCGCGCGGTCGCGAGCGCGCGCGCGGCCTCGTCTCCGAGCCCGTGCCGGCTCGACGGGTTGCCGAATGCGCCCGCGAGGTAGGGCCACATCGCCTCGAGGGCCTCGCGGCGCACCGGCGTCGTCGCGGCATGGTCGAGGAAGATCACGGATGCCCCGTACCGTCGTCGGCGGTGCGCGCCGTCTGCACGACGACGTCGAGCCCGAGGTCGAGCGAACGCACCGAGTGGGTGAGCGCGCCGACCGAGATCACGTCGACGCCCGTTGCGGCGATGGCGGCGACCGAGTCGAGCGTGACCCCGCCGGATGCCTCCACGAGGGAGCGTCCCGCGATGAGGTCGACGCCCGCACGCAGCTCCACGATCGTGAAGTTGTCGAGCAGCACGGTGTCGGCGCCGCCTGCGAGCGCCCCCTCGACCTGGTCGAGTCGGTCCACCTCGACCTCGAGGTGGGCGGTGTGGGGCATCCGCTCGCGTGCTGCTCGGAGCGCCGTCGCGAGATCCTGCCCGCCGGCGGTGAGCACGGCGAGGTGGTTGTCCTTCGCCATGACGGCATCGGAGAGCGAGCGGCGGTGGTTGCGTCCGCCGCCGTCGCGCACGGCCTGCCGTTCGAGGCTCCGAAGGCCGGGAGTGGTCTTCCGGGTGTCGACGATGCGCGCACGGGTGCCGGCGACCTCGGCGACGTAGCGTGCGGTGAGCGTCGCGATGCCCGACATCCGCTGCACGAAGTTGAGCCCAACGCGCTCGGCGCGGAGGATGCCGCGGGCCGGCCCGCTCACCCGGGCGAGCACGTCGCCCGTCTCGAACACGTCGCCGTCGCCGGTGAGGCGCTCCACCGCGATCGCGGGGTCGACGAGGCGGAATGCCGCCGAGAACACGTCGATGCCGCTCAGCACACCGCCCTCGCGGGCGACGAGGTCGGCCGTCGCCGTCGCGTCGGCCGGGATGAGCGTCTCGGAGGTGAGATCGCCCCAAGGGGCGTCCTCGTCGAGCGCGGCGCCGACGATGCGGTCGATCTCGCGGGTGTCGGTCATCAGGCTGCCTTCCGTGTATCGCGCGTGGCGGTGGTCGGGTCATCCGTGCGGAAATGCGCGCCGAGGCTCTCGCGTCTCGCGCGGGCTGCGGCGACCGTGAGCCGGGCGAGGTCGAGGAGGTTGCGGTCTTCAGCCGAGCGCCGGTCGTCGGGTGCGGGTGCGTGCCAGGCGTCGAGCCGGGCGGATGCCGCGGCGAGCCCCTGCTCGCAGCGCTCGAGCCCGGCGTGCTCCCACATGAGCGCCTGCAGCGCCGCACGATCGACCGCGCCCGCCCCGCGCCGCCGCACGCCGCGCGCCTCGCCATGCCGTCGCCCTCGCTGCTGTCGCCGGATTCGGGGATTCGGGTCGACACGCCGGCAAGCTCGTGTTCCGACACGGCGTGTCGCGCCGAATCCCCGAATCCGGCAACAGCGCCGCGGCAGGGGCGCCGAGCGCCCGTGCGGCGCGATCGGCGAACACCGCCGCCTCGAGGAGCGAGTTCGACGCGAGCCGGTTCGCCCCGTGCACGCCCGTGCGCGCCACCTCGCCGACGGCGAAGAGGCCGGGCACAGCTCGTGCGGCCGTCGAGATCGGTGACGACGCCGCCCATCGAGTAGTGGGCGGCCGGGGTCACGGGCACCGCCTCGCGCGACCAGTCGTAGCCCGCCGCGCGGCACGCGGCGTCGAGTCCCGGGAAGCGCCGCGCGAGGTGCTCCGCGCCGAGCGCCGTCGCGTCGAGCAGCACGGGTGAGCCGTCCTGCGCGGCGCTCTGCCGCCAGACGGCGCGGGCGACGACGTCACGCGGCGCGAGCTCCCCGCGCGGATCGACGTCGAACATGAAGCGACGTCCGTGCTCGTCGCGGAGCACCGCACCCTCGCCGCGCACCGCCTCGGAGATGAGCGGCGTGCCCGGCGCCGCGAGTGCCGTGGGGTGGAACTGGGTGAACTCGAGGTCGGCGACGGCGGCACCCGCGCGCCAGGCGGCGACGATGCCATCGCCCGTCGCGACGGCGGGATTCGTCGTATGCCGGTAGAGGCATCCGCTTCCGCCGGTTGCGAGCACGACCGCGTCGGCACGGCGTTCGATGACGGCGCCGGATGCCTCGAGCAGCCGTGCGCCGACGGCGCGCCCGCCCTCGACGAGGAGGTCGACGAGCATCGTGCCCTCGTCGACGTGCACGGCGCGCCGCCGTACGGTCGCGACGAGTGCCGTCTCGATCGCGGCGCCGGTCGCGTCTCCGCCCGCGTGCAGGACGCGCGCCCGCGAGTGCGCGGCCTCGAGTCCCCGCTCGAGGCCCGACTCGCCGCGATCGAACGCGACGCCGAAGCGGATGAGGTCGCGCACCCGGGCCGGTCCCTCGTCGCAGAGCACGCGCACCGCTTCAGGGTCGGCGAGGCCGGCACCCGCCTCGATCGTGTCGGCGAAGTGCCGCTCCGCGCTGTCGTCGGGGAAGAGTGCCGCCGCGATGCCGCCCTGCGCGTACCGGGTGTTGCTCTCGGCGAGCTCGGCCTTCGTGACGAGCTCGACGGTGTGCCCGGCATCCGTGGCCCGAACCGCGGTCCAGAGTCCCGCGATGCCGCCGCCGATGACGAGGACGCGTGCCATGTCAGGCTCCCGCGGGGACTGCGCCGGACTGCGCGGGCGGCACAGGGGCCGGGGTCGACGTTGCGGCAGGCGCCGCCGGCGGCTTCGCCGCGAGCATCCGCTCGAGCGCGACACGCGCCGGATCGGCGACCGTGTCGGGCACGGTGATGCGGTTCACCACGCGCCCTTCGACGAGCTCCTCGAGCACCCACGCGAGGTAGCCGGGGTGGATGCGGTACATCGTGGAACACGGGCACACCACGGGGTCGAGGCAGAAGATCGTGTGCTCGGGGTACTCGGCTGCGAGGCGCTGCACGAGGTTGATCTCGGTGCCGATCGCGAAGGTCGAGCCCGCGGGCGCCGCCTGGATCGCCTTCACGATGAAGTCGGTCGAGCCCGCGGAATCGGCTGCGTCGACGACCGGCATGGGGCACTCGGGGTGCACGATGACCTGCACGCCGGGGTGCGACTCTCGGGCTGCGGCGATCTGCTCGACCGTGAAGCGCCGGTGCACCGAGCAGAACCCGTGCCAGAGGATGACGCGGGCGTCGGCCAGCTCGGACGCGGTGTTGCCGCCGAGGGCTTTGCGCGGGTTCCACATCGGCATCTGCTCGAGCGGCACCCCCATGGCCTTCGCGGTGTTGCGGCCGAGGTGCTGGTCGGGGAAGAAGAGCACTCGCCGTCCGCGTTCGAACGCCCACTCGAGTACCGTCTTCGCGTTCGACGAGGTGCACACGATGCCGCCGTTGCGGCCCACGAAGCCCTTCAGTGCGGCCGACGAGTTCATGTAGGTGACGGGGATGACCGGCACCCGGCCGTCGGCGTCGGGCGCGGCCAGGTCGCCGTAGACCTCGGCGAGCTGCTCCCAGCACTCCTCGACCGAGGACTCGTCGGCCATGTCGGCCATCGAGCATCCGGCCGCGAGGTTCGGCAGGATCACGGCCTGCTCGGGACGCGAGAGCAGGTCGGCCGTCTCGGCCATGAAGTGCACGCCGCAGAAGACGATGGCTTCGGCGTCGGCCCGGCCCTTCGCCGCGTTCGCGAGCTGGAACGAGTCGCCCGTGAAGTCGGCGTGCTCGATGACCTCGTCGCGCTGGTAGAAGTGGCCGAGCACGACGACCCGGTCGCCGAGGGTGGCCTTCGCGGCACGGATGCGCGCGTGCAGCTCTTCGTTCGACGCCGTGCGGTACGCCTCGGGCAGCGCGCCCTGGCGCGGCGACCCCGTGGGAATGACGTCGCCCATCGAGGAGCCCGGGCCGTAGCCGGCGGGCCCGCGGTCGAACTCCCACGGTCCGCTCGCGAGCTCGGGGGCGCACGTCTCACCCGACGCCGCGCCGGTCGTGATGAGGCGGATCGTGCGGTCGACGGATGCCGCGGCGCGCGTCGCCGCGTCGTCACCGGCGCGCGTGGTGCCGCGGGCCGGGGGAGGTGCGATGGTCATGAGGTCATCCTCGAGGTCGGACGGATGGGGAGGGGCTCGGCGTCGGTGTCGAAGCGATACAGCGCCGGCGGTCGGTGCGGGGTGCCGGCGAGGCGCTTGCCGGTGTCGACGAGCGTGCCGGAAGCCTCGATCGTGCGGCGGAAGTTCGCCGGGTCGAGGCGCTTGCGGAGCACCGCCTCGTGCACGCCGCGGAGGTCGGCCATCGTGAAGGTCTCGCCGAGGAAGGCGTGGGCGATGCGCGAGTACGCGAGCTTCGTGCGGAGCCGCCAGAGGGCGTAGTCGATGATCTCGTGGTGGTCGAAGGCGAGTTCGGGCAGCTCGTCTTCGTCGAACCAGCACACGTTCTCGTCGGAGACCGCGCGTTCGACCTCGTCGGAGTGGACGAGCGCCCAGTAGACGACGGAGACGACGCGCTCGCCGGGGGAGCGGTCGACGGCGCCGAAGGTGTAGAGCTGCTCGAGGTACTTCGGTGCGAGACCCGTGGTCTCGGCGAGGGTGCGGGCGGCCGCATCGTCGAGCGCCTCGTCGACGGGAAGCCACCCGCCGGGCAATGCCCAGCGGCCCGCGCCCGGCTCGCGGAGGCGTCGCACGAGCGGGAGGCGCAGGCTCGGGGCAGCAGCCCCTCGTCGGGGCTGAGCGCGAAGATCACGGTGGAGACGGCGAGGCGCGCCTGCTCGCGAGGTTCGGTCGACTGTGGCTGCGGCATCCGTCACCTCCTGGTCGGAGCCTTCGAGTCGGACGGACTCGAAGTGCTGGGATCAGCTTACAGTCATCCTGACCTGAACGCCAATCCGCGATGGCGACGACGCGTCCCTCATCGAGCGCGTCACGCACCCCGTTCGAGCACGGCGGCGCGCAGCGGCAACCGCCCGGAGGAGTCCGCCCCGCTGCTAGGATCGGCGGTACAACCACATACCGGGCCATCGACGCGTCGCGGGAGAGCCGGGCAGTCTCTGTCGAAGCACACACTGGCCGGCACCGAAGGAGCAAGCCTCCCCGCCAATCTCTCAGGTCACACACCGCGATGACGAGGCCGCTCTGAAAAGTGGATGCCGCATGCCGCGGCATCCCGCCCACGGTGAAAGCGCGAACGTCGCGTGAAACTCTCAGGCTCATGACAGAGGGGGAGTTCCCAAGCGGCATCCGCCGTCTGATTCGCGACTGTCACGTATTTCTTGGCAGCCAGTCTGGAGAACTCGTGACCCCCGAACCCGGCACCACCAGCCCCGCCCGGGCCGCCGAGCGGCTGAGTCCGCTCGACGCGGTCCACCGTGCTGCCGGGGCGAGCTTCACCGACTTCGCCGGGTGGCAGATGCCCGTACGCTACTCGAGCGAACTCGCCGAACACCACGCCGTGCGCACCGCCGCCGGCATCTTCGACCTCTCGCACATGGGCGAGATCGCGGTCATCGGCCCGGGCGCCGCCGCGGCGCTCGACCACGCGCTCGCGGGCAAGCTCTCGGCGATCGAGATCGGGCAGGCGAAGTACTCGCTGCTCCTCGCCGACGACGGCGGCATCATCGACGACCTCGTCGTGTACCGCACGGGCGACGACCGCTACATGGTCGTCGCGAACGCGTCGAACGCGAGCGTCGTCGCCGAAGAACTGGGCACGAGGGCGGCGGGCTTCGACACGATCGTCTCCGACGAGTCCGACGACATCGCCCTCATCGCCCTGCAGGGCCCCGACGCACGCGAGGTGCTGCAGCAGACGCCCGGCTTCGGCGTCCAGGGCTCGGGCAACGACAACGAGGACTTCGTCACCGCGCTCGCCGCGCTGAAGTACTACCGGGCCCTGCCCGCCGAGTTCGAAGGTGAGCCCGTGCTCGTCGCGCGCACCGGGTACACCGGCGAAGACGGCTTCGAGCTGTACGTCGCCCCCGAGCGCGCCGCAGGCCTGTGGGACTTGCTCCGCGAGACGGGCGGCCCGCGCGTCGTGCCTGCCGGGCTCGCCGCGCCGCGACACGCTCCGCCTCGAGGCGGGCATGCCGCTCTACGGGCACGAGCTCGGTCGCGACATCCTCCCGGTGCAGGCGGGCCTCGGCCGCGTCGTGGCGCTCTCGAAAGAGGGTGACTTCGTCGGTCGCGCCGCCATCGAGCAGGGTCCGGCAGCGGATGCCCCGGTGCTCGTCGGCCTCGCCGCAGCCGGTCGCCGCGCGCCTCGCGCCGACTACGAGGTCTTCGACGGCGAGGGTGCCGACGCCGCGCGCGTCGGCGTCATCACGAGCGGCGCGCTCTCGCCGACGCTCGGCCACCCCGTGGCGATGGCGTTCGTGTCACCCGATTCCGCCGAGCTCGGCCGCGAGCTCTACGTCGATGTGCGGGGCACGCGCGTCGCGGCATCCGTCGTCGCACTCCCGTTCTACAAGCGCACCGCCTGACACCCGCACGACCGCACGAACTCGAGGAGATCCCATGACCGACCAGACCGCCCTGCAGTACACCGAAGAGCACGAGTGGATCCGGGTCGACCCCTCGACGGACTCAGGGCACACCACCGTGACGATCGGCATCACCGACTACGCAGCCGAGAAGCTCGGAGACGTCGTCTACGTCGACCTCCCGGCCGCCGGCACGACCCTCACCGAGGGCAACGTCGTCGGCGAGATCGAGTCGACGAAGTCGGTCGGCGAGTTGTTCGCGCCCGTGAGCGGCGAGGTCGTCGAGGCGAACCAGGCCGTCGTCGACTCGCCCGAACTCGTGAACAGCGATCCCTTCGGTGAGGGCTGGCTGATCAAGGTCACCGCATCGGGCCTGCCCAAGCTGCTCACGCACGACGAGTACCGGGCGCTCGTCGGCGAGTGACCCACCCGCTCCACCGCTCGCCGCTCGCCCGAGCGGCACGCGCACGTACGTAAGGATCCACCATGCACCAGGCCTCCCCGGCCTTCGACGTCGACGCGTTCGGTCGTCGCCACATCGGCACCTCGCCGGCCGACCACGAGCTCATGCTCGCCGAACTCGGCTACGACTCGCTCGACGCGCTCATGGCCGCCGCCGTGCCGTCGTCGATCCGCATGGGAGACGTGCTCGACTCCGCGATCCCCGCGGCGGCGACCGAGCGCGAGGCGCTCGCCGAGCTCGCGGCGCTCGCCGAGCAGAACACGGTTCGCACCTCGATGATCGGCCTCGGCTACTCCGGCACCGTCACTCCGGCGGTGATCCAGCGCAACGTGCTCGAGAACCCGTCGTGGTACACGGCGTACACGCCCTACCAGCCCGAGATCTCGCAGGGCCGCCTCGAGGCGCTCATCAACTTCCAGACGATGGTCGAGAACCTCACCGGACTCGACATCGCGAACGCGTCGATGCTCGACGAGGGCACCGCCGTCGTCGAGGGGATGCTCCTCGCCCGCCGCGGCTCGAAGTCCGCGTCGAACCGCTTCATCGTCGACGCCGACGTGCTGCCCCAGACGCTCGCGCTGCTCGTCTCGCGCGCGGAGGCGGTCGGCATCGAGCTCGTCGTCCGGCCGACCTCGCATGAGCGAGTACGGATGTCTCCGCCTATCGGCGACCACTTCGGCATCTTCGTGCAGTACCCGGGCGCCTCGGGCCGCGTGTGGAACCCGGCATCCGTGATCGCCGCATCGAAGGCGCAGGGCGCGCTCGCCGTGGTCGCCGCCGACCTGCTCGCGATGGCGCTGCTCACCAGCCCGGGCGAGCTGGGAGCCGACGTCGCCGTCGGCACCTCGCAGCGATTCGGCGTGCCGATGGGCTTCGGCGGACCGCACGCCGGATACATGGCCGTGCGCAAGGGGCTCGAGCGGCAACTGCCGGGGCGCCTCGTCGGCGTCTCGCAGGATGCCGCGGGCCACCCCGCGTACCGGCTCAGCCTCCAGGCGCGCGAGCAGCACATCCGCCGCGAGAAGGCGACCTCGAACATCTGCACCGCGCAGGTGCTGCTCGCCGTGATGGCGTCGATGTACGCGGTGTACCACGGGCCCCGCGGCATCCGTGCGATCGCGACCCAGACCGCGGCGAAGGCGAAGGCGCTCGCCGACGCGCTCACCGGGTACGGGCTGACGCTCGAGCACGACGACTACTTCGACACGATCCGCGTGTACGTGCCCGGTCTCGCGAAGAACGTCGTCGAACGCGCCCGCGAACTCGGTCTCAACCTGTGGGAGGCGGGCGAGGCCACGGTGCACGTCGCCGTCGACGAGACCACCACCGCGGCCGAGCTCTCGCTCGTCGTGGAGGCGTTCGGATTCTCCCCTTCGAGGGGCTCAGGGACCGAGATCGCCATCGACCTCTCCACTCTGCCCGCGAGCCTGCCCGCAGCGCTCCGCCGCACGAGCGCGTACCTCGAGCACCCGGTCTTCAACACCCACCAGTCCGAGACGCAGATGATGCGGTACCTGAAGCAGCTCGCCGATCGCGACTACGCGCTCGACCGCGGCATGATCCCGCTCGGCTCCTGCACGATGAAGCTCAACGCGGCCACCGAGATGCAGTCGGTGACCTGGCCCGAGTTCGCGAACCTGCACCCGTTCGCCCCCGAGGCCGACGTCGTGGGCACGCTCGGCCTCATCGAACAGCTCGAGAACTGGCTCGCCGAGGTCACGGGCTACGACACGGTGTCGCTGCAGCCGAACGCCGGCAGCCAGGGCGAGCTCGCCGGGCTCCTCGCGATCCGCGGCTACCACCGCGCGAACGGCGACGTCGACCGCGACCTCTGCCTCATCCCCTCGAGCGCGCACGGCACGAACGCGGCATCCGCCGTGCTCGCCGGCATGCACGTCGTCGTCGTCGCGTGCGACGAGCTCGGCAACGTCGACCTCGACGACCTGCGCGTGAAGATCGCCGAGCACGGCGAACGCATCGCGGCGCTCATGATCACGTATCCGTCGACGCACGGCGTCTACGAGCACGAGGTGAAGCAGATCACGCAGGCCGTGCACGACGCGGGCGGCCAGGTCTACGTCGACGGTGCGAACCTCAACGCGCTCCTCGGCTACGCGCGCTTCGGCGACTTCGGCGGCGACGTGTCGCACCTGAACCTGCACAAGACGTTCTGCATCCCCCACGGCGGCGGCGGACCCGGCGTCGGCCCCGTCGCGGCGAAGGCGCACCTCGCGCCGTACCTGCCGGGGCATCCGTTCGCCCAGCGTGCCGACCATTCCGGTGGCGTGACCCACGACGGCGGGCCGGTGTCGGCGGCGCCGTACGGCAGCCCGTCGATCCTGCCGATCTCGTGGGCGTATGTGCGCATGATGGGCGCCGAGGGGCTGAAGCAGGCGACCGCGACCGCGGTGCTCGCCGCGAACTTCGTGGCCTCGCGGCTCCGCGACCAGTTCCCGGTGCTCTACACGGGAGAGAACGGACTCGTGGCGCACGAGTGCATCCTCGACCTGCGTCCGCTCACCGCCGAGACCGGGGTCACCGTCGACGATGTCGCGAAGCGGCTCATCGACTACGGCTTCCATGCGCCGACGATGTCGTTCCCGGTCGCGGGCACGCTCATGGTCGAGCCGACCGAGTCGGAGGATCTCGCCGAGCTCGAACGCTTCGTGGAGGCGATGAGGCTCATCAAGGCCGAGGCCGACGCGGTCGGCCGCGGCGAGTGGCCGGCCGACGACAACCCGCTGCGCAACGCCCCGCACACGGCCGAGTCGGTCATCGCGGGGGAGTGGACGCACCCGTACACCCGCGAGCAGGCGGTGTACCCGGTGCGCTCGCTCGTGCGCAACAAGTACTGGGCGCCGGTGCGACGCATCGACCAGGCCTACGGCGACCGCAACCTCGTCTGCGCGTGTCCTCCCGTGGAGGCGTTCGCGTGAACAGGCGTGGCGCGTAGCGACACGCCAGTTCACGAAAGGCGGAGCAGGAGCGCTCGCGGCGCATCGCGCCGCGAAGCGTGCCGCGGAAGACCGCCCGCGTGACTGATGCTCGTCCGAGATCAGCCGAGGAGCCCGCCCCACACGGCGCGGGATCCCGAGTCGCCGATGAGCACGATCAGCACGATCGCGCCGACGCTCACGACGACGGAGAGCACGGCGAGGACGATCACCACGGCTCGCGCACGGCCGGGTGAGTCGCGTCGAACCCGGGCATCGCCCCAGCGGTACCACGCCCACTGTGCCGCCGCGACGATGAAGAGCCCGATCACCCAGGGCAGGAGCATCTCAGCGAACCCCTGGTGCGTCTGGATAGCTGGGAGCGGCCCGAGGAAGGCGGCGAGCGAGAGCCCGGCGAGCACGGTGATCGGTTCGAGCACCAGCACGACGAGCGCCAGGAGCGGAGTGACGATCCCCAAGCGCCGGCGTGCCGCGGGCCAGAAGGTGCCGAGCAGCAGCGCGAGTACTGTGAGCGGTACGAGCACGATCACGAAGTGCACGAGGAGTGGGTGGAGCGGGAGGCCCCCGATCTGGATCACATCCCCCGAGGCCGTCACGGCGAAATCCGAAGCGTCCATGGTGAGAACACGATGCAGCGGCCCATCCGGTTCACCGGCGCGGGTTTCGCATGAACCGGATGCCCCGCCGCATCGTTGTGATGGCAGGAGGTGACGGATGCCCCTCGATGACGAAAGCCGGTTGGCCGCGCTGTACGACGCCCACGCGCCTTCGGTGTGGCGATACGTCGTGCACCTCACCGGCGACCCGGCGGGGGCCGACGACATCGTCCAGGAGACGCTGCTCCGTGCGTGGCGGAGCCCGCGCATCCTCGCCCAGGAGCCCGCGTCGACGAGGTCCTGGATGTTCACGGTTGCGCGCAACCTCGTGATCGACGAGGTGCGCAGCGCCAGGCGGCGCCATGAGATCGGCGTCCCCGAGATGCCCGACCGCGGAGTCGACGACGGTACCGAGGCGCTCTTCGAGAGCTTCCTCGTGGAAGAGGCGCTCGCCGGCCTCGACCTCGAGCATCGTGCGGTGATCGTGCATGCGTACTACGGCGGATGCAGCATCGCAGAGGTCGCCCGGCGACTCGGCATTCCCGAGGGCACCGTGAAGTCGCGCCTCCACTACGGCCTCCGGGCCCTCCGCCTGGCACTGCAGGAGAAAGGGGTGACGCGATGAGCCCCAACGTGATGAACCCGGATCACGCTCTCTACGCCGACTGGGACTCCGCCTACGTGCTCGGCGCCCTCTCACCCGCGCATCGTCGCGAGTTCGAGGAGCACCTCGAGTCGTGCGAGACGTGCCGGCGATCCGTCGCCGAGCTCACGCCGATCCCCGGCCTGCTTGCCCGGTTGTCACCCGAACGCGCCTCGGCGCTCCTCGACGAGCCGGGCCAGGCGCCCGCGCCGCGTGCCGAGCAGCTCGAGGCGGTACGCGAGGAGGGGCGCCGTCGCCGCATCCGTCGCAGGCGCCTGCGCCTCGCGCTTGTGCTGGCGGCCGTCATCGTCGTGCTCGCCGTGATCCTCGTGCCCTTCGCAATCGGACGGCCGGCGGCCGATGCGCAGACCTTCGACTTCGAGACGTCTGCGGATGTCCCCATCACCGCGTCGGCGATCCTGACGCCGGTCCGCTGGGGGACCAGGATCGACCTTGCGTGCGCCTACGGACGACGTGACGGGCACTCCCGCCGCGGGCTGGCCCTACGCGCTGTACGTCGTCGACCGCGACGGGGGGCGCAACGAGGTCTCGAGCTGGCGCGCGACGCCGGGGGCGACGGCCCGGCTCGAGGCGGGCACCGCCATGGAACTGGGCGATATCGCGTCGCTCGAGATCCGCGCGGTGGGCAGCGATGACGTGCTGATGCTCGGTGTCGCGAACTGAGCCGCACGGGTGAACCTTTCGCGGGCGGGTTTCGTGTTCCCGTTGTGCCGCCCTACGCGGTCCCGAGCAAGAAGAGAGGTTCAACCATGAAGCTTCGCATTGCAACCGGACTGGCCGTCGCTGCCCTGGCTGCCATCGCCGTCGCAGGATGTACGAGCCCGGCCCCCGCACCCGTTGAGGCGCCCGTCGAGACGACGACGGAGCCCACGCAACCCGAAACGAGCGCAGCGACGGGCGCGGCGGCCACCACGCTCATGACCGCGATGTCGACGCTCGGCGAGATCGTCGTCGACCAGGCGGGGATGACCGTCTACCAGTACGACATGGACACCCAGGGCGCCGGCGTCAGCACCTGCACCGGGGTGTGCGCGACGACGTGGCCCGCGGTGACGAGTGAGTCGTCCGGCGGTCCGGCCGTCGAGGGCGTGACGGGGGAGGTCAGCACCATCACCGGCGTCGAGGGCGAGACTCAGGTCGTCCTGAACGGCTGGCCGCTCTACTACTTCAGTGGCGACACGGCGGCAGGCGACACGAACGGCCAGGGGTTCGGCGGCATCTGGTGGGTGCTCACCCCGGCGGGAGAGCGGTTCACCGGCTGATCCGAGCGACCTGACGGCGGGCGTCTCCTCGGGCTTCCGCGCTCCGGTCGCAGTGCCGAATCCGGGTGAGCATGTCATTTCCTTCAGGGTGGTCCTGCGTTAAACTGAGGAAGACTCGCACATGGAGGTGCCGCATGCTCACCCTTGACGTACTGGCGACGATCGGGATCCTCGTGACGTTCATCGCCCTGACGGTCGCCACTGCAGACGCCGCCGGAATCGAGCAGCGCGCACGTCGTCTCGAACACGGCGATCCCGACACGGCCGCGGCATTGCGCCGTGCGCAGCTGATGACCGACTACGCGCGCGGCGGATTCTTCGGGATCGACACGATGGGGATCGTCTGCACGCCGTCGCGCCGCAGCATGTATGACTTCAGCGACATGCCGGAGGTCGTCGACGATCCGCCCCGCAGCGGGAGCGAGCGTATGGTCGGAGCGGACCACGTCGCCTCGGCGCGCTCGCGCCCCGCGCGGTCGCCATCGCGGACACCCGGCCGAGTCGCAGAGCGGCCGGCGAAGGTCCGCCAGTAGTCGCAGACGCGCGGGCGGTTGCGGGCCGCCGGCCTGCGGCATCCGCTCGTCGGCGCGGCATCCGCTCGGTTCAACGCGGCATCCGCTCGATTCAGGACGCCGGCGGAGCGAAGAGCCCGGGCCACCAGCCCACGGCGAGCGGATACCCGATGAACGAGATCATGTCGAGGATCCAGTGCGCGAGGACGAGCGGCATCGTTCGACCCCACCGCTGATAGCACCAACCGAACACGATGCCCATCGCGATATTGCCGGCGAACGGGCCGAAGCCCTGGTAGAGGTGATACGTGCCGCGAAGGACGGCACTCGAGAGGATCGTCGCCCACGGTCCGACGCCGAGTTCGCGTAGCCGGGTGAACAGGTAGCCGACGACGATCACCTCTTCGGTCAGCGCGGCCTTCAGCGCGGCGAGCACGAGGATCGGAACGGTCCACCAATGGGTGTCGAGCGGTCCGGGTATGACCGTGACCGTCAATCCTGCCGCCCGGCCGATCGCGTAGAGGGCGAGCCCGGGAACGCCGATGACGGCGACGAGGGCGAGGGCGGATGCCGCGTCGCGGCCCGGTCTCGTGAGATCGAGGCCGATGCGCGTGAACGGACTCCGCCCCGGCCGCCAGAGCAGGTACAGGGCGAGAGCGACGACGAACAGGCCGAAGAACACGTCGAGGAACTGGTACGTGAAGTCGAGCCACTCGCGGGTCGACCGCGACGGGTTGAGCGTTGCCGACTGCTCGGCGAGCGGCTGCACATCGGTGACCCGTGCAATGATGGAGACGATCGAGTAGACGGCGGATGCCCCGAGCGACAACCCGAGCACGATGGCGACCTCGATTCGCAGTCGTCGTGCAGGGGGCATGAGGTAATCTTCGCATGCCGAGCGAGCGGCGCAAGGATAGTGCGTGGCAACGCGAGAATCCAGCGTGAGCCATCGCTCAAAGGTTGCGCATCGGTAACGGTTTCGATCTCGAGTTGGCATGCCTCGTTCACGGTTCGTAGTCTCTTACCACAAAGCGCACAGTTCGGCCACGAGTCGCGGCTGCCCGCGCACATCTACAGGAGGAACATTGAAGATCAAGAGAATCGGCGTCGCCGCCATTGCTCTTGCCGCCGCCGGCGCTCTTGCGCTCACCGGTTGCACGAGCGGCGGCGCGGAGCCCACGGACGGCGGTGGTGACACCAGCGCGATCATCACGACCAACGGTTCGGAGCCGCAGAACCCGCTGATCCCGACCAACACCACCGAGACGGGTGGCGGCAAGATCATCACCTCGATCTTCGCAGGCCTCGTGTCGTACAACGCCAAGGGCGAGATCGAGAACGACGTCGCCGAGTCGATCGAGTCCGACGACGCACAGCACTGGACGGTGACGCTCAAGGACGGCCAGACCTTCTCCGACGGCGAGCCCGTGACCGCCTCTTCGTTCGTCGACGCATGGAACTTCGGCGCGCTGTTCAGCAACGCCCAGAGCTCCTCGTACTTCTTCGACAACATCGAGGGCTTCAGCTACACCGAAGACAGCGAGCTGACCGGCCTGAAGGTCGTCGACGACAAGACCTTCACGGTCGACTTGGTCGCGCCTGAGGCCGACTGGCCCCTGCGTCTCGGCTACTCGGCGTACTCGCCGCTGCCGCCGAGCGCGTTCGAGGACATGGACGCCTTCGGCGAGAACCCCGTCGGCAACGGGCCGTACATGCTCGCCGAAGAGGGCGCGTGGGTGCACGAAGAGCGCATCGACCTCGTCGTGAACCCCGACTACACCGGCGTTCGCAAGCCCGTCAACGGTGGCCTGTCGATCATCTTCTACGCCTCGCAGGACGCCGCGTACGCGGACATCCAGGCCGGCAACCTCGACGTGCTCGACGCCGTGCCCGACTCGGCGCTCGAGACCTACGAGGCCGAGTTCGGCGACGCTGCGGTCAACCAGCCCTCCGCCATCTTCCAGGCCTTCAACATGCCGTACTACCTCGAGCACTGGAGCGGCGACGAGGGCAAGCTGCGTCGCGCCGCCATCTCGATGGCGATCAACCGCGACGAGATCACCGACGTGATCTTCCAGGGCACTCGTACCCCGGCGAAGGACTTCACGTCGCCGGTCATCGCCGGTTGGACCGACAGCCTTCCGGGCGCCGAGGTCCTCGAGTACAACCCCGACGAGGCGAAGGCCCTCTGGGCCGAGGCCGACGCGATCTCGCCCTACGGCGACACGGTGTTCGACCTCGCCTACAACGCCGACGGCGGCCACCAGGCCTGGGTCGACGCTGTGACGAACAGCATCGCGAACACGCTCGGCATCCAGGCCGTCGGAAAGCCGTACCCGACGTTCGCCGCGGCGCTCGACGACCGCGAGAACCAGCTGCTGACCGGTGGCACGCGCGCCGGATGGCAGGCTGACTACCCCTCGATGTACAACTTCCTCGCGCCCCTCTACCAGACCGGCGCCGGATCGAACTACGAGTTGTACACCAGCGAGGAGTTCGACGGGCTCCTGAAGGAGGGTTCCGCGGCCGCCACGGTCGAGGACGCCACCGCGATCTACCAGCAGGCCGAAGAGGTGCTGCTCAAGGATCTCCCCTCGATCCCGCTGTGGTACTCGAACGTCACCGGCGTTTCCGCCGACACGGTCAGCAATGTCGTGTTCGGTTGGGACTCCGTGCCGCTGTACTCGCAGATCACCAAGGGCTGAGGCAACTCACCAAGGGCTGAGGCAACTTCGCCTATACTCCCTCTCTGAAGCATGATGTCCGGGGCGGCAACGCCCCGGACATCATGCTGAACTATGCTCGATTCTGTGATTGCGGTTCTCATGCTCTCTGCACCAAACCCCGAGGAGCGCTGATGCTCTGGTATACCGGCAAGCGTCTTCTCCAAGTCATCCCCGTGCTCCTCGGAGCCACCTTCCTCATCTACTTCATGGTCTTCGCCATGCCGGGCGACCCGATCGCGGCGCTCTACGGCGACCGGCCCCCGGCACCCGGCGTGATCGAACAGCTCCGCGAGCAGTACCACCTCAATGAGCCGTTCATCGTGCAGTACTTCTACTACCTGGGCGGCATCCTCCAAGGCGACTTCGGCGTCTCCTACACAGGCCAGCCGGTCAACGAGATCCTCGCTCGCACGTTCCCGGTGACCATTCGGCTCGCGCTCCTCGCGATCTTCTTCGAGATGGTCGCGGGCATCACCATCGGTCTCATCAGCGGTCTCCGCAAGGGCGGCATCTTCGATGCCACCGGGCTCGGCTTCAGTCTCGTCCTCATCTCACTGCCGATCTTCGTCATCGGCTTCGCCGCGCAATTCTTCCTCGGGGTCCAGCTCGGATGGTTCAGCCCGACAGTCGGCAGTGGCGCGCCACTCCAAGACCTGATACTCCCAGCGCTGGTGCTGGCGAGCATCAGTTTCGCGCAGATCGTGAGGTTGACGCGCGCCTCGGTCATCGACACCTCCACGCTCGACTTCGTACGCACGGCGTCCAGCAAGGGGCTCACGCGACGACGCGTCGTCCCCGTGCACATCCTGCGCAACTCGCTGATCCCGGTGGTGACGTATCTCGGCACCGACTTCGGTGTGCTGCTCGTCGGCGCGACCGTGACCGAGGGCATCTTCAACGTGCCCGGCGTCGGCCGCACCCTCTATCAGGCGGTGATTCGCAGCGAAGGGCCCACGGTCGTGTCCTTCGTGACGATCATGGTGTTGCTCTACCTCATCGTGAACCTCCTGATCGACCTTCTCTACGCCGTGCTCGACCCGAGGATCCGCTATGCCTGACACTGCTCCATCGAAGTCCCGACCCGAGGTTCCATCGAAGACCCGACTCGAGCACTACGTCGCTCCACTCGACGAGACGCCGCTCGACGCGATCGACACCGTCAAGACCGAGGGAAAGCCGTCGAACCTCTGGATCGACGCGTGGCACGACGTTCGCCGCCGCCCGATGTTCTGGATCTCCTCGGCGCTCATCCTGCTGATCGTGTTCGTGGCGCTGTTCCCGGGGCTGTTCACCGGCGAACCGCCGAGCTCGAATTGCCAGCTCGCGAACAGCAACGGCGCGCCGGCGCCGGGGCATCCGCTCGGGTTCACGCGGCAGGGCTGCGACGTCTTCTCGCGCATCGTGTACGGCGCGAGCACGTCGCTCGCGGTCGGCATCATCGTCACGATCCTCGTGTTCACGCTCGGCATCGTCTTCGGCGCGTTCGCGGGATTCTACGGCGGAGCGGTCGACGGCGTCCTCTCGCGCGTCGGTGACATCTTCTTCTCGATCCCCTACATCCTCGCGGCCATCGTCATCATGTCGGTGTTCGCCGACTACCGAAGCGTCTGGGTCATCTCGCTCGCGATCGGCATCTTCGCGTGGCCGGCAACGGCCCGCGTATTGAGATCCGAGATCCTCAGGGTGAAGAACTCGGACTTCGTCACGGCGGCGACGGCGATCGGCGTTTCGCGCTTCCGCATCCTCTGGGGGCACGTGGTGCCGAACTCCATTGCGCCGGTCATCGTGATCACGACGATCTCCCTCGCCGCCGCGATCGTCGCCGAGGCCACGCTCTCGTTCCTCGGCGTCGGCATCCCGAATGTCGTGTCCTGGGGCAATGACATCGCCCAGGCGCAGACCACGCTCCGCACGGCACCCCAGGTGCTCATCTACCCGTCGATCGCGCTTTCCCTGACCGTGTTCTCGTTCATCATGCTCGGTGAAGTCATCCGAGACGCACTCGACCCGAAGGCGAGGGCACAGCGATGAGCACGCCTCTTCTCGAAGTCAAAGACCTCGAAGTCGCATTCCGCTCGCAGACCGGGGTAGTCCAGGCCGTCCGCGGCGTGAGCTTCTCGCTCGACCGGGGCGGGAGCCTCGCAATCGTGGGCGAGTCGGGCTCCGGCAAGTCGACGACCGCGCACGCGATCATCAACCTGCTCCCCGGCACCGGACACATCTCCGGTGGGCAGATCCTTCTCGACGGTCAAGATCTCGTGAAGGCATCCGAGCACGAGATGGAGGCGATCCGCGGTCGCAAGATCGGCTTCGTGCCGCAGGACCCGATGTCGAACCTCAACCCCGTCTGGTCGATCGGGTTCCAGGTCGAGGAGACGATTCGCGCGAACGGCATCGCCTCCGGGCGCAAGGAGGTCAAGAAGCGCGCGATCGAAGTGCTGAAGCAGGCCGGCCTGCAGGACGCCGACCGGCGACTCAAGCAGTTCCCGCACCAGTTCTCGGGCGGCATGCGCCAGCGCGTGCTCATCGGCATGGGCCTCGCGGCCGATCCGCAGCTCCTCATCGCCGACGAGCCGACCTCGGCGCTCGACGTCACCGTGCAGCGGGTCATCCTCGACCACCTCGAGTCGCTCACCCGCGAGCTCGGCACGACCCTCCTCTTCATCACGCACGACCTCGGGCTCGCAGCCGAGCGCGCCGAGCAGTTGCTCGTGATGTACAAGGGTCGCGTCGTCGAGTCGGGTCCGTCGGCCGAGATCCTGCAGAACCCGCAGCACCCGTACACGCAGCGACTCGTCGCCGCGGCGCCGAGTCTCGCCTCCCGCCGCATCCAGGCGTCGGGCAGCATCGCGGCGGCGGAGACGGCGATCGCATCCGATGCAGCTACGGCGGCGGGAGACACGATCGACCTCATCGCCACGGCCGAGGCGCGTGCCGAGGCCGTCGAGGCCCTGGCGTCCGCTCCGCCGGCGATCGTCGTCGAGAACCTGACCAAGGTGTACAAGATCCGCGGATCGGGTGAATTCACCGCGGTCGACGACGTGTCGTTCCAGATCGCGAAGGGCACCACGATGGCGCTCGTCGGCGAATCCGGTTCGGGCAAGTCGACCGTGGCCAAGATGCTCCTGAAGCTCGAGGACGCGACGAGCGGCAAGATCGTCGTCGGCGGCAACGATCTCGCGACGGTGTCGGGCAAGGAGATGTTCAGGCTCCGCAGCCGCATGCAGCCCGTCTTCCAGGACCCGTACGGCTCGCTGAACCCGCTGCGGAACATCGGCAACACGATCTCCGAGCCGCTCTCCACGCACAAGATCGGTACCAGGGCCTCGCGTCGCGAGCGCGTCTTCGAGTTGCTCGACCAGGTCTCGCTGCCGCGCACGCTCATCAGCCGCTACCCGAACGAGCTCTCGGGCGGCCAGCGTCAGCGCATCGCGATCGCGCGTGCGCTCGCCCTGAAGCCCGAGATCGTCATCCTCGACGAGGCGGTCTCGGCACTCGACGTGCTCGTGCAGGCGCAGATCCTCCGGCTGCTCGCGGACCTGCAGGGAGAGCTCGACCTGACCTACCTCTTCATCACCCACGACCTCGCGGTCGTGCGCGTCATCGCCGACCACGTCTCCGTGATGCAGCGCGGCAAGATCGTCGAGGCATCCACGACCGACGAGGTGTTCGACAATCCCAAGGAGCAGTACACCCGCGACCTGCTCGACGCGATCCCGGGCGCGAAGATCGAGCTCGGCGCGTAACCCTCCCCACCTCGAACGAGACGGGGCGACGGATGCCCGGCATCCGTCGCCCGTCTCGGTGTATGCCACGGTGAGCAAATAGTGAGTATTCGTCGGATTTTCCGCCGATCTGTGCGGGAGATCCGACGAACGCGCAATATTCGTGCGTGATTTCCCGAATTCGGACGCCAAAGTAACCAAGAGGTAACAGTTCGTCCACGCCTCTGTGCGCAATGGCCCCTGCATCCCTAGGGTTCATTCATATCCAGCTCGGCATCGCGCACTTCGTGACGCGTGCCGTGCATTTTTTCGCACAGGAGGAACATTGAGAATCACTCGATTCGCGGCGGTCGCAGCCACGGTCGGTGTCGGTGCTCTCGTTCTGTCAGGATGCTCGCCGACCGTGGCGGAATCCGGACTCGATGAGGGTACGTCTGTCACCGTCGCGTGGAACCAGGCGTTCTACTCGTACAACGGCAACACCTCGTTCGGCAACGCCACGGCCAACAACAACATCACCTACATGACCCTCGGCGGGTTCAACTACTACAACAACACGCCCGAGCTCGTAGAGGACACGTCGTTCGGCACCTACGAGATGGTCTCCGAGAATCCCCTCACGGTGCGGTACACCATCGCCGACGGCGTGAAGTGGTCGGACGGCACCGAGATCGACGCCGCGGATCTCCTCCTCCACTGGGCCGCGCTCTCCCGCTCGCTCGACACGCCCGAATTCGACCCGGAGGAGTTCACCGACCCCGACACCGGAGAGTTCACCGACGCGTTCCCGACCGACGTCGTCTACTTCGATTCCGGCGCCCAGGCCGACTCGGGCCTCGGGCTCGTGCGCGACATCCCCGAGGTCAGCGAAGACGGACGCTCCATCACGATGGAGTACAGCGCGCCCGTACGTCGACTGGGACCTCGTGTTCGCTGCCGCCGTCTGCCCGCGCACGTCGTCGGTGAGCACGCCCTCGGTGCGGAGGATGCCGACGCCGCGAAGCAGGCCGTGCTCGATGCCATCCAGAACGACGACGCCGAGGCCCTCGCGAAGATCTCGGCCGACTGGAACTCGGGCTTCAACTTCACGGAGCTCCCCGAAGACGAGGGTCGCTACCTCTCCAGCGGTCCCTACGTCATCACGGACTTCGAGGCCGACCAGTACATCACGCTGAAGGCGAACCCCGAGTACACGGGCGACAACAAGCCGTCGATCGAAGAGGTCACGGTCCGGTTCATCCCCGACCCGCTCGCTGCCGTCCAGGCGCTGCAGAACGGCGAAGTCGACGTGATCTCGCCCCAGGCGACCGCCGACATCGTGACGGCCTCGAAGCGGTGCGAGACGTGCACGGTCCTCACGGGCCTCGAAGGCACCTACGAGCACGTCGACCTGCAGTTCGACCAGTCGAAGAGCGGCACCTTCAACGACCCGCTCCTGCGCGAGGCGTTCATGAAGGTCATTCCGCGTGCCGAGATCGTCGAGAAGCTCATCAAGCCGATCATCGGCGACGACGCGATCCTCCGCGACTCGCAGCTGTTCGTTCCGGGCGCCGACGGGTACGACGAGTCGGTCGCCGACAACACGTCGGCCGACTATGCCGAGGTCGACATCGAGGGCGCCAAGGCCCTCATCGCCCAGGCCGGAGCCACGAGCCCCGAGGTCTGCATCCTCTACGCCTCGAACAACCCGCGGCGAGTGAACGAGTTCCAGCTCATCCAGGCGTCGGCCGCCCTCGCCGGCTTCAACGTCACGGACTGCGGCAGCGAGCAGTGGGGTGGCCTCCTCGGCACCCCGGGCGCGTACGACGCATCGCTCTTCGGCTGGCAGTCGACGAGCCTCGGCGTGACCAACTCGACGCCGACGTTCGAGACCGGCGGCATCAACAACATGAACTTCTACTCGAACGCGGATGTCGACGCGGCGATCAAGGAGATCAACGGCGAGTTCGATGTCGACGCGCAGATCGAGCTCCAGAAGGAGATCGACAAGCTGCTCTGGGAGGACTTCTACGGACCCACCATCTTCCAGTTCCCGAGCGTGACGGCGTACGACAACTCCATCACCGGAGTCGACCCGTCGATCATCGCACCGACCATCTTCTGGAACATCTGGGACTGGAAGGTCGAGGCCGCGGGCGACGCCGAGTAGTCGTCCCTCGCACTGACACCGTTTCAGTCGGGTGCCGGGGCCGCCAGGTCCCGGCACCCACCACATGCATGCAGGTCGCCCACGCGCGGCACCGGCTCTCTTCTGAGCCGGTGCCGCCTGGACGATTGTTCTCCAGAAAGACAGGTAGCCAACGATGGCTTCATTCGTGGTGAGGCGGCTCATCGCCGCCTTCTTCGTACTTCTCGCCGCGACATTCGTGATGTACCTCCTGACAGCGGCGTCGGGAGATCCACTCCAAGACCTCCGGGAAAGCAGCGCCCCGAACAAGGCGGAGCTCATGGAGGCGCGCACCAAGCTGCTCAACCTCGACGTGCCGCCCGTGCTGCGGTACTTCATCTGGCTCAAGGGCATCCCGTTCGGGGACTTCGGCCATTCGATCCAGAATCTTCCGGTCTCCACCCTGCTCGAGCAGGCCATCGGATCGACCCTCCAGCTCGTGACCGTGGCCCAGGTCGTCGCCATCACGCTCGGCCTCATCGTCGGCATCGTGACCGCGCTGCGCCAGTACAGCGGCTTCGACTACACGACCACGTTCTTCGCCTTCCTCTTCTTCTCGCTGCCCGTGTTCTGGGTCGCCGTGCTGCTGAAGCAGTACATCGCCATCGGGTTCAACGACTGGCTGGCCGATCCCGTCATCGCGATCCCTGCGCTCATCGTCATTGCCGTCGTCTCGGGCGTGGTGTGGATGTCGCTCCTGGCAGGCAACTGGCGTCGCCGGCTGCTGACGTTCGGCATCGCCGCCGCATCGACCGCCGCGCTGCTCGGCTACTGCATCCTCACCGACTGGTTCTCCAATCCGTCGATCGGCATCGTCGGCGTCACGCTGACCGCCGTCGCCGCGGCGTTCGTCGTCACCGCGATCTCGATGGGACTGAAGCACCGCAATGCGCTCCGCGGGGCGCTCATCACCGCGGCCATCGGGATCGCGCTCTATTACCCCTGCCTCTACCTGCTGTTCCCGCAGATGACCTGGCCGCTCTACATCGGCCTCGCCGTGCTCGCGGTCTTCGTCGGCGGAGTGGTCGGCTACCTCTCCGACACGATGGACCGCTGGGCGTCGGCACGAACGTCGGCACTCGTCGCCTTCGTCGTCTCGGCCGTCATCGCGCTCGAGGGCTACCTGATGTGGTGGAGCACCTACGTGAACGCCAACCGCATCGGCGGTCGCCCCATCGCGACGATCGGATCGCAGACGCCGAACCTCGGCGGCAACTTCTGGATCCAGGGCATCGACACCTTCACCCACCTGCTGCTGCCGACGATCGCGATCGTCCTGATCTCGTTCGCCGGCATCACGCGGTACACGCGGGCGAGCATGCTCGAGGTGATGAACCAGGACTACATCCGCACGGCGCGGTCCAAGGGCCTCACGCAGCGCACGGTCGTGGTCCGCCACGCCCTGCGCAACGCGCTCATCCCCATCATGACCATCGTCGCGATCGACATCGGCGCGCTCATCGGCGGTGCGGTGATCACGGAGTTCGTGTTCGGCTGGGTCGGCATGGGCCAGCTCTTCCAGAGGGGCCTGGCGGCGCACGATCCGAACCCTGTGATGGCGTTCTTCGTCGTGACCGGCGTGCTCGCCGTCGTATTCAACCTGATCGCCGATCTGCTCTACGCGGCTCTCGACCCGAGGATCCGGGTGTCCTGATGACTGACCTTGAAATCGCCACCGTCGACCCGTCGCAGCAGCACCCCGCCGACGGCCTCACCCCCGAACAGACTCCGATCGAGCAGCGTGAGACGCGCGGACTCAGCCAGGGCCAGATCGTCCGCAAGCGCTTCTTCCGCCACCGGGCGGCCGTCGTCTCGATCGTGGCGCTCGTCTTCATCGTGCTGCTCGCCTTCACGTCGGTCGGCATCCACATCGGCGTCCTGCAGATCGCCGGATGGTGGCCGTACCACTGGACGACGCCGCTGCCGATCGTCAACGGCGGAGCGCCCACGATGAACCTCATGCCCGGGCCCGGCTTCGGCGTCGGCGAGCACCCGTTCGGCCAAGACGAGATCGGGCGCGACGTCTTCGCGATCGTCATGCGCGGCGCCCAGCAATCGCTCATGATCATGGTCATCGTCGGCGTGATCGGAACGACCGTCGGCGTCGTGATCGGCGCGCTGGCCGGCTACTATCGCGGCTTCGCGGACTCGGCGCTCATGCGCTTCACCGACGTCATCATCACCATCCCGTTCATCATCGTCGGCGCCGTCATCGGAAGCGCGATCGGCAACCTCGGCGCTGCCCTCCTGGGCATCGGTCTCGGGCTGTTCGCCTGGACGAGCCTCGCCCGGCTGGTGCGAAGCGAGTTCCTCTCGCTCCGCGAACGGGAGTTCGTCGACGCGGCCCGCGTGTCGGGAGCGAGCGACGGGCGGATCATCTTCAAGCACATCCTGCCGAACGCCGTCGGCGTGATCATCGTGGCGGCGACCCTGCTGATGGCCGGCGCGATCCTCGCCGAGACGGCACTGAGCTTCCTCGGCTTCGGGGTGAAGCCGCCCGACACCTCGCTCGGCCTCATCATCTCCGACAACCAGGCGGCCTTCGCGACGCGGCCGTGGCTGTTCTGGTGGCCCGGTGCTTTCATCATCGCGATCGCACTGAGCATCAACTTCATCGGCGACGGCCTCCGGGATGCGTTCGACCCGCGCCAGAAGCGGATGCCCTCGAAGCGCGCCTTCGACCGGGCGGCGGCGCGACAGTCGGCTCGCGCGGCTCGAGCCGCGGCGAAGTCGGCGCGCTAGGAGCCGTCGAGTGTCGAGTCGAATGAACGGCCGTCAGGCCGTGAGCTGCACCGCGAGGCTCAGGGCACAGGCGACCACGAGCACACCCATCACGCCGATGGTCGCGACATGCCAGGTCGTGCGTACCGACCCCGGCTCGACGCCCCGGTCGAGCATGCCGCTGTCGCGCAGGTCCTCCCACCGGGTGCGGATGAGATACGACAACTGCCCCGACGCCGTGCCGAGCGAGTCGCCGGGGCGCACGGTGCGCTCCGCGCCGTACGTCGACTCCGAGAGGTGGCGCAGGTCGTCTCTGCGCACGCCGAGGGCACCGCGCAGACCGGGGGCGGGCGCCGTCCACACACCGACTCGGCCGGTGGCCGTGTACAGCGTCAGCGCGAAGCGCGTGTCGATGCGCTCGATGGCCGGCCAGGGGATGTCGACGGTGCTGAACACGTTGACCACGCGAACGCCGTGCGGCTCGACGGCGAGTTCGGGGCGCCAGAACATCGCCCACGCGGCGAATGCGAACAACGCGAGGAACCACACGGTGTACGCGAGCCCCGCCCAGTCGGCGCTCGCAATGTATGCGACCGTGCCGACGACGCGTCACGACGACGACGCCGACGGCGAGAATGCGGCCCCACAGCGGGCGATAGTGAAACGAATCGTTCGGCATGACACCAGCTTTGCAGATAGGAAACACGACAATGACTGACACCGACCTCGACCTCGACGCCGAGTACGCGAACGACACGTCCGAGGACGCCGGCGGAGACGGTGAGATCGTGCTGGAAGTGGCCGACCTCGGCGTCGACTTCTGGGTCGACGGAGAGTTCTACCCCGCGGCCATCGGCATGGACTACGTCGTCCGCCGCGGCGAGGTGCTCGCGATCGTCGGAGAGTCCGGATCGGGCAAGTCGACGAGCACGATGGCGCTGCTCGGACTCCTCCCGCAGAACGCGAAGATCTCCGGCTCGATGAAACTCCTCGGCAAGGAGCTCAACGGGGTCGAGGATGCCGAGCTCCGCAAGGTGCGCGGCAACCAGATCGCGACGATCTTCCAGGAGCCGATGACCGCGCTGAATCCGGTCTACACGGTCGGATTCCAGATCAGCGAAGCGCTCCGCTCGCACTTCGAGCTCTCGCCCCAAGAGGCGAAGGAACGCGCCGTCGAGCTGCTCCGCATGGTGGACCTGCCCAACCCCGAGATGGCCTTCAACAAGTACCCGCACCAGCTCTCTGGCGGGCAGCGCCAGCGCGCCATGATCGCGCAGTCGATCTCCTGCGATCCCGTGCTGCTCATCGCCGACGAACCGACGACCGCGCTCGACGTCACGGTCCAGGCCGAGATCCTCGATCTGCTGCGCGACCTGCACCATCGCCTCGACTCGGCGATCGTCCTCATCACCCACGACATGGGCGTGGTGGCCGACCTCGCCGACCGCGTGCTCGTCATGCGCAACGGCGTCGTGGTCGAGGCCGGATCGATCGACGCGATCTTCAACCGCCCGGAGCATCCGTACACCAGGCAGCTGCTCGCCGCGGTGCCGCACCTCGGTCGCGGCGAGGTCGAAGTGACCGAGCGCCTCGTCGAGGCGCGCGAGGCCCACGTGAAGCCGGTGCTCAGTTTCGAGGACGTCGCGATCGACTACCCCAAGCGCGGTCGAATTCCCGCGTTCCGTGCGGCCGAAGGCGTGAACCTCCAGGTCTTCCCCGGCGAGGTCGTCGGCCTCGTCGGCGAATCGGGGTCGGGCAAGACGACGCTGGGCAGGGCGGCCGTCGGCCTGCTGCCGATCGCTGCAGGAACGCTCATCTCCTGCGGTGTCGACATCTCGTCCTCGACGGGGAAGAGACCTTCGTCCCCTGCGGCGCAAAGCCGGGATCGTCTTCCAGGACCCGGCGTCGAGCCTCAACCCGCGCATGCCGATCGGTGAATCCATCGGCGAGCCGATCCTCCTGGCCGGCGAGGCCAAGGGGGAGGCGCTCCAACGCAGGGTGAAGGAGCTGCTCGAGCAGGTCGAACTGCCCGCGGGTTACGTCAACCGCTTCCCGCACGAGCTGTCGGGCGGCCAGAAGCAGCGCGTCGGCATCGCCCGAGCACTCGCGCTCCATCCCGATCTGCTGATCGCCGATGAGCCCACGAGTGCGCTCGACGTGTCGGTGCAAGCACGATTCCTCGAGCTCCTGCAGGAACTCCAGACCCGCCTGCAGTTCGCGTGCCTGTTCATCAGCCACGACCTCGCCGTCGTCGACGCGCTCGCTCACAGGATCGCGGTGATGCATCGGGGTAAGCTGGTGGAACAGGGCACCAGCGATCAGATCCTCCGCGCGCCCGAAGACCCCTACACCCAGCGCCTCATCAGTGCCGTTCCTGTGCCTGATCCCGTCGAGCAGCGTGCTCGTCGCGAAGCGCGCCAACTCGCGAAACTGCAGACCAAGGACTAGAGACACATGGCGATCGCCACCCGTGCAGACCTCCGGAACGTGGCGATCGTCGCTCACGTCGACCACGGCAAGACGACCCTCGTCGACGCAATGCTCAAGCAGACCCACTCGTTCTCGGAGCACGCGCACGTCGACGAGCGAGCCATGGACTCGAACGAGCTCGAGCGCGAGAAGGGCATCACGATCCTCGCGAAGAACACCGCCATCGAGTACGACGGCGAGCACGCGACATCCGGCCCGATCACCATCAACGTCATCGACACGCCCGGTCACGCCGACTTCGGCGGCGAGGTCGAGCGGGGCCTCTCGATGGTCGACGGCGTCGTGCTCCTGGTCGACGCCTCGGAGGGCCCGCTGCCGCAGACCCGCTTCGTGCTGCGCAAGGCGCTCGAGGCGCGTCTGCCCGTGATCCTGCTCGTCAACAAGACCGACCGCCCCGATGCCCGCATCGACGACGTGGTCGCCGAGAGCCAGGACCTGCTCCTCGGCCTCGCGTCCGACCTCGCCGACGACGTGCCCGATCTCGACCTCGATGCGATCCTCGACGTGCCGGTGGTCTACGCGTCGGGCAAGGCCGGCCGCGCCTCGCACAACAAGCCCGACAACGGGCAGCTCCCCGACTCCGACGACCTCGAGCCGCTCTTCGAGGCCATCCTGCAGCATGTTCCCGCTCCGACCTACGACGACGAGGCGCCGCTGCAGGCGTGGGTGACGAACCTCGACGCTTCGCCCTTCCTCGGTCGCATCGCCCTGCTCCGCGTCTTCAACGGCCGCATCAAGAAGGGCCAGACGGTCGCGTGGGTGCGCCACGACGGATCGCACTCGAACGTGCGGGTCACCGAGCTCCTGAAGACCAGGGCCCTCGAGCGCTTCCCGGCCGAAGAGGCCGGCCCAGGCGACATCATCGCCGTCGCCGGCATCGAGGACATCACCATCGGCGAGACCCTCGCCGACCCCGACGACGTGCGACCGCTGCCGGCGATCCACGTCGACGACCCCGCGATCTCGATGACGATCGGCACGAACACCTCGCCGATCGTCGGCAAGGTCAAGGGCCACAAGCTCACGGCCCGCATGGTGAAGGACCGCCTCGACCGCGAGCTCATCGGCAACGTCTCGCTTCGAGGTGCTCGACATCGGCCGTCCCGACGCGTGGGAGGTGCAGGGCCGCGGCGAGCTCGCCCTCGCGATCCTCGTCGAGCAGATGCGGCGCGAGGGCTTCGAGCTCACCGTCGGCAAGCCCCAGGTGGTGACCAAGACGGTCGACGGCAAGGTGCACGAGCCCTACGAGCACCTCACGATCGACGCACCCGAGGAGTACCTCGGTGCGATCACCCAGCTGCTCGCCGCCCGAAAGGGCCGCATGGACAACATGGCGAACCACGGCACCGGCTGGGTGCGCATGGAGTTCATCGTGCCGAGCCGCGGCCTCATCGGCTTCCGCACGGAGTTCCTCACGATCACGCGCGGCACGGGCATCGCGAACGCCATCTCGCATGGATACGGCGAGTGGGCCGGAACGATCACGACCCGCAGCAACGGCTCGATCGTCGCCGACCGCTCGGGCGTCGTCACGCCGTTCGCGATCATCGCGCTGCAGGAGCGCATGACCTTCTTCGTGAACCCCACCGAAGAGGTCTACGAAGGCATGGTCATCGGCGAGAACTCGCGCAACGATGACATGGACGTGAACATCACGAAGGAGAAGAAGCTGACGAACATGCGTCAGTCCACCTCCGACACCTTCGAGTCGATGACGCCGTCGCGCCAGCTGACGCTCGAGGAGTGCCTCGAGTTCGCCCGCGAAGACGAGTGCGTCGAGGTCACGCCCGAGAAGGTGCGCATCCGCAAGGTCGAGCTCGACCAGACGGCTCGCGCCCGCGCCACGTCGCGTCTCAAGAAGCAGGGCTGAGCGAATCGAGCGGATGTCGCGGGCACGGGCTCGCGGCATCCGCTTCGTCGTTCCCTGCTTTCCGTCGTTCCCTGTAGTTCCGCCGTGAGACCGCTCTCACGAAGACTCGGGAAAAACGGATGGACCGTCGGGCATCCTCCCAGAAACGGTGCGTACGGTAGCTCGAGATTGTCTCGAACCCGAACTATTTCAGATATACGTAACGCACTCAATGAACTTACCCACTCTTCGCCGCCTCGCGGCCGCCTCAGCCCTTGCCCGCCCCAGCTTCCGTCTTCTCTCGTCGAAGTCCGCGCGCCCGATCCTTTCGACGATCGCGATGTCGTTCGCCGGCGGGATGATGATCGCGACGAGCGTTCCGGCGAACGCCGTCACTGCGACCGACACCGAGCTCCGGGCGTCGGTGTACGCGCCGGTCCACGACACGATCGAGTTCGTGCCGCGGCCGCAGACCGTCGAGGTCGGCAGCGAGGTTCAGATCGCCACGCTCGCCTCGGAGGCCTACGCCGTCGAGGCCGCGCCGCCGCCGATCGTCGCGGCGGTCCCGAGCGTCGGCGACGTCTCGGTCAACCGGGCCCCCACCGTGGTGTGGCCGGTCTCGAACCCCGAGAAGCGCAGCGACGGCTTCGGACCGCGGTCGGCGCCGTGCGCCGGCTGCTCGTCGCAGCATGACGGCGTCGACTTCAATCCGGGCGCGGGCACGCCCGTGATGTCGATCGCCGACGGTGTCGTCGTCCTCGCAACCGAGAACGGCGGCGGCCTCGGCGTCAACGTCGAGGTGCAGCACAACGTCGGCGGCGAGCTCATCACGAGCTCCTATGCCCACATGCAGTACGGTTCGCTGGGCGTCTCGGTGGGCCAGCAGGTCACCGCCGGCCAGCAGCTCGGTCTCGTCGGCTCGACCGGCCAGTCGACCGGCGCGCACCTCCACCTCGAGATGTTCGGAGTCGACGGCGTGCGGTTCGACGGCTTCGCCTGGCTCCAAGCCCACGTCGGCTGACCGAGGCGTCCAGGCGCGAGCGCCGGCCGAGCACGCGCCGAGCGCCGGCGATCAGGCGCCCGGTGAAACTCGGCTCCCGCTTCTCGATGAATGCGGCGACGCCCTCGCGCATGTCGTCGGTGCGGAACGCGTCGCCGAAGCCCTCGATCTCGACCTCGGTCGCGGTCGAAGTGGGGGTGCCTGCCGCCGTCACCAGCACCCGCTTGGCGAGGCCCACCGCGGGCGCCGCATTCGCGGCCACGAGCTCGAGGGTCTCGCGCGCACCCGAGAGGAGCGCCGCTCGGTCGGCGAATCGGCGCAGGACGAGCCCGATCTCGACCGCCTCGTCGATTCCGATCCGGCGGCCGGTGTAGATGAGCTCCTTCGCGCGTGCAAGGCCGACGGCGCGCGGGAGCCGCACGGTGCCGCCGAAGCCCGGCACGAGACCGAGCTTCACTTCGGGCTGGCCGAAGCTCGAGGCATCCGTCGCAAAGATGAAGTCGCACGCGAGGGCGACCTCGAGCCCGCCGCCGAGCGCGAATCCGTCGACGCAGGCGATGACGGGTGCGGAGAGCCCTTCGATCGCCGCGGCGACGCGGTGACCGGCGCGGGCCGTCTGCTCGCCCTGTTCGGGGGTGAACCCCGACATGGCGCGGATGTCGGCGCCGGCGATGAACGCCCGCCCGCCCGCGCCCGTGAGGATGACGCCGCGAACCGCGGTGCCCTCGGCGGCGAGGGCGTCGAACGTCTGAGCGAGCACGTCGAGGACGGCGGGGGAGAGGGCGTTCAGCGCCTTCGGCCGATCGACGGTGACGATCACGATGCCGCCTTCGCGCTCGAGGCGTACGTCGTCGCCGGCTTCGGGGGCGGTCGAATCCGTGGTGTCGGTCATCGTCGATCCTCTCCGCGCGGTATGGCCGCTCGCACTCACGCTACGCCATGGCCCGTGCGGGGGCGGGGGCGCGGGCGGTAGAATCCGAGCTTGGGCGCGGACGCCGCTGACCCCGATTTCCTCCACCCGACCATGCACCGCCGCACCCGAGGAGCCTCCATGACGACACTCGACACCCGCACCCGCGCTCACACCCGCACCCGCACTCGGGCGGCGCTCGCGCTCGGAATCGCCGGCATCACCGCGACCCTCTTGACAGGATGTTTCGGGAACCCCGTCGAGGATCTCCTGAACCGGGGTGTCGAGGACGCGATCGAGGGCGCCACCGGCGGTGACGTGAGCCTCGGCGGAGAACTGCCCGCCGACTTCCCGACCTCAGTGCCGCTCGTCGACGGCGAGATCGCGATGGGCGCCGGCGCCGGGCGCCGAAGGCTGGATGGTCGTGATCACGTCCACCGCGGCCGATCCCGTCGCCGACGCGGCGACGAAGCTCGAGGGCGCCGGCTTCACCGAGGACACCAATCTCTCGGGTGGAGGCACCGCCGCGCACGTCTATTCGAACGGCGAGTACATCGTGCTCCTCGCCGGTGAGGGCGAGACCCTCACCTACACCGTGACGCAGCAGCCGCAGTGACGACCCGCGACGCCGATCGGGTCGCGCCGACCTCCCCGTGGGGGCGGGTCGGCACCCTCTTGGTCGCATTCGTGATCGGCGCCGTGTACGGCGCCGTCGCGACCGTCGGGCACCGCGCTGCGGTGCAGATCGGCGACGTGTCGCTGCCGTGGGGTCTCGTCGCCGCACTCGTGGGCGTGGCCGCGCTCCTCATCGGCATCCGCCTCGTCGCGGGCGGTCGGGCCGCTGCCGCGGCGGCCGCGGCCGGCGTCGTGATCGTCGTCGCGATCCTCACGCTCCCGGGCCCGGGCGGCTCCGTGATCGTCGTCGGCGACCTCGTCGGCACGGTCTGGGCCGTCGGGCCGGCGCTCATCTCGGTGCTCGTGGTCGCCTGGCCCAAGCTGCCATCCGCTCGCCGTGTCGGCGCATAGACTGAAGTTCCAGCCTTCCGAAGGGACCCCGAGCCACCGTGACCTATGTCATCGCCCTTCCGTGTGTCGACCTCAAAGACCGCGCGTGCATCGACGAATGTCCCGTCGACTGCATCTACGAGGGTGAACGGATGCTCTACATCCACCCCGACGAGTGCGTGGACTGCGGGGCCTGCGAGCCGGTCTGCCCGGTCGAGGCGATCTACTACGAAGACGACCTGCCCGAGATGTGGGCCGACTACTACAAGGCGAACGTCGAGTTCTTCGACGACATCGGCTCCCCGGGCGGTGCAGCGAAGATCGGCGTGATCGCGAAGGACCACCCCGTCGTCGCCGTCCTGCCGCCGCAGGAGCACTGACGTGGCGCGGGGCGAGCTCCCCGACTACCCGTGGGATCTCATGGCGCCCTATCGGGAACGCGCCGCGGCGCACCCGGGTGGTCTCGTCGACCTCTCGATCGGTTCGCCCGTGGATCCGACGCCCGACCTCGTTCGTGACGCGCTCGCGACCGCGAGCGACGCGCACGGATACCCGCTGACGACCGGCACCGACGAGCTCCGCACCGAGATCGTCCGCTGGTTCGAGCGGCGCCGGGGCGTGACCGGGCTCACCACCGCGCACGTGCTGCCGACGATCGGCTCGAAGGAGCTGGTCGCGCTCCTCCCGTTCCTGCTCGGTCTCGGCGAGGGCGACGTCGTCGTGCATCCGAGGGCTGCCTACCCGAGCTACGAGATGGGGGCGGTGCTCGCGGGCGCCACCGCCATGGCGTCCGACGATCCCGCGGAGTGGCCGGCCGAGACGAGGCTCGTCTGGCTGAACAGCCCCGGCAACCCCGATGGCCGCGTGCTCACGATCGACGAACTCCGCGCCGCGAGACAGCGAGCGCTCGAACTCGGCGCCGTCATCGTCGGCGACGAGTGCTACGCGGAGCTCGGCTGGGAGGGCGAGTGGGCGGATGCTCCGGCGCCGAGCCTGCTCGACCCTCGGGTCGTCGGCGACAGCAGACGCGACACCCTCGTCATCTACTCGCTCTCGAAGCAATCGAACATGGCGGGCTACCGCACGGCCTTCGTGGCCGGATGTCGCACGGTCATCGACCGGCTCACGACCGTGCGGAAGCACGCGGGGCTGATGTTGCCGCAGCCGCTCCAGGCGGCGATGATCGCCGCGCTTCGCGACGACCGGCACGTCGCCGTGCAGAAGGAGCGCTACCGCACGCGGCGTCAGCGGCTGAAGCCGGCGCTCGAAGCTGCGGGATTCCGGATCGATCGGAGCGAGGCCGGCCTCTACCTCTGGGCCACCGAGGGCCGCGATGCCTGGGAGTCGATCAGCCGACTCGCCGAACTCGGCATTCTGGCGGGTCCCGGTCACTTCTACGGCGTGCACTACCCCGAACACGTGCGGCTCTCACTCACGGCGACCGATGAGCGCGTGGATGCCGCGGCGTCGCGGCTTCGGGGTGCCGCCACGCCGTGACATCCGCTCGCCTACTGTGAAGAGCCCCAACGGAACTCGCGATCTCTTAGCGGGTGCAACAGTGTGCTCCGAGCCCGTCTAGGCTGTAAGCGGGCCGCGAGCGCCGATCGGCGACCGGCAGGAAAGCAGGTGACCGCGCAAGTGACGATCACAGGAGGCGCCGTGAGCGACGTCGTGAACAATGCGGCAGGGCAGAGCCCCGCAGCCGCGAGACTCACCTTCCCGGGCGGCACCGCCGAGTTCCCGGTCCGCGCTGCGGTCGACGGCAACTCGAGCATCGACCTTTCCACGCTCACCCGCCAGACCGGGCTCACGGCGCTCGACTACGGCTTCGTGAACACCGCGTCGACGCAGTCGGCCATCACCTACATCGACGGCGAGCAGGGCATCCTCCGCTACCGCGGCTATCCGATCGAAGAGCTCGCGGCGACGTCGACGTATCTCGAGGTCGCGTGGCTCCTCATCTACGGCGAACTGCCCACGGCCGACCAGCTCGGCGAGTTCGACGAGAAGATCCGGCGACACACGCTCCTCCACGAAGACCTGAAGCACTTCTTCTCCTCGCTCCCGCACACCGCCCACCCGATGTCGGTGCTCTCGAGCGCGGTGTCGGCGCTGTCGACGTACTACGAGGACTCCTCCGACCCACACGATCTCGAGCACGTCGAGCTCACGATGATTCGCCTGCTCGCGAAGCTCCCCGTGATCGCCGCGTACGCGCACAAGAAGAGCCTCGGTCAGGCCTTCCTCTACCCCGACAACTCGCTGAGCTTCGTCGACAACTTCCTGCGACTGAACTTCGGCAACATGGCCGAGCCGTACGTCATCGATCCGGTGCTCTCCAAGGCCCTCGACCGGCTCCTCATCCTCCACGAGGACCACGAGCAGAACGCCTCGACCTCGACCGTGCGCCTCGTCGGCTCAACCGGTGCGAACCTGTACGCGTCGACCTCCGCCGGCATCCAGGCCCTCTCGGGACCGCTGCACGGCGGCGCCAACGAGGCGGTGCTGCAGATGCTCGCCCGCATCCGCGATTCGGGCGAGGGCGTCGCGAAGTTCGTCGATCGCGTCAAGCGCAAGGAAGACGGCGTGAAGCTCATGGGCTTCGGCCACCGCGTCTACAAGAACTACGACCCGCGCGCGAAGCTCGTGAAGGAGTCCGCAGACGAGGTGCTCGCCGGTCTCGGCGTCAACGACCCGCTGCTCGACCTCGCGTACGAGCTCGAGCAGATCGCACTCCAAGACGACTACTTCAAGGAGCGTCGCCTCTACCCGAACGTCGACTTCTACACCGGCGTCATCTACAAGGCGATGGGCTTTCCGACGCGCATGTTCACGGTGCTCTTCGCGATCGGCCGCCTGCCCGGCTGGATGGCGCACTGGCGCGAGATGAACGTCGACCCGCAGACGAAGATCGGCCGCCCGCAGCAGCTGTACGTCGGCGAGCCCGAGCGCCACTACCCCTCGGCCTGAGCCGCGCGACTCGCGGCGTCAGCCCGGTCAGCCGCGTGGAGCCGCGGGCCGGAGCACCAGCGTGTCGTGTGCCGACTCGCGGATCGCCTCGAGCGTGAACGGCCATTCCCGAGTCTCCCCGTTCTGCCAGAGCGACGCCTGGTCGGCGTAGTTGCGGTGGAACGCGTGACCGGATGCCCCGGTGAGATTCACCCAGCGGGAGGCATCCGGATCGGCGAGGTCGACGATCATGCGCATCGAGGGCACCCAGTCGACGCCGTAGCCGACGCTCGCGTCCCACCCGATGGCGTTCACGATCGAAGAGCCGCCGCCGAGTTCGTACGGACCTCGGTTGAACAGCCACTCGACGGGGCCGATGCCGGATTCGCCGAAGCTCTGGTTCGTGAGCGTGAGGGTGTGCAGCCGGCCCCAGCGCCATGAGTCGGCGTCGCCCATGAGGTCGCCCGCTTCGACCCAGGCCGCGCCGAGAGCGTGTGCGAGCATCGCGTCGCGACCGGCGACGCCCGCCTGCTCATTCGTCCACCATGCCGAATCGGGTTCGCCGAGCAGCGTGCCGACGACGCTGAACCAGCGGTCGCCGCCTTCGGGACGGGTGTCTTCGGGCAGCTCGCCGAACATCTCGTCGAGGAGGGTGCGCCAGAACACGGCGAAGTACGCGGCCTCCGCGCTGTCGGCGTCGGCTCGGGCATCCCAGCCGTCGAGGAGTGCCGCGCCGCGCGCCGCGTCGCCACTGAGCTCGAGTTCGGCGATCACCGGCAGGAACGCAGCGGCATTCGCGTCGCTCGTGTCGAGCTGGATCTCCGCGAGCGTGTCGGCCGTGAGCTTCTCGCCCCCGGCGATGCGCTCTCGGAGCATCCGGTCGATCGCTTCGGCCCGGTACCCGTAGTCCCAGTCCTTGGTGAGCAGCGGGCCGTTGGGACCGATCACGGGGTTGTTCGCGGTCACGATATAGCCGGACGCCGGGTTCAGGATCGACGGCAGCTGGTCGAACGGGATCGTGCCCGCCCAGCCGTTCGCGCTCGTCCAGCCGGGCATCGGCACGGTGCCGTCGCCGGTGGTCCTGATGGGGATGCGTCCCGGTGCCTGGTACCCGATGTTGCCGTCGATGTCGGCGTACACGAGGTTCTGGGAGGGCACGTCGAACAGCGCCGCGGCGGAGCGGAAGCCGTTCCAGTCGCGTGCACGGTTGAGAGCGAAGATCGCCTGGGCGCTGGTGCCGACCGAGAGCGCCGTCCACTGCAACGAGACCTCGTACTCACCCTCGGGCTCACCGGATGCCGCGGGGTACTCGCTCGCGACCTGTGCGAAGTCCTCGCCGATGTCGGTGACGATCGGGCCGCGCGCGGTGGACCGCACCGTGATCGTGACGGGCTCCCCGCCCGCGACCTCGATGGTCTCCTCGCGGAGCGTCAGCGGCGTCATCACGCCGTCGAGCTCGTAGGCGTCACCCTCGATGCGCTCGAGGAAGAGGTCGGCGACATCGGGACCGAGGTTCGTGAAGCCCCACGCGATGCGCTCATTGTGGCCGATGATGATGCCCGGAAGGCCGGAGAAGGTGTACCCGGCGACGTCGTACGAGCACTCCTCGCGGAGCTCGGCGCAGTGCAGGCCCATCTGCGTCCAGATCGACGGCATCGCCGGGCCGAGGTGCGGGTCGTTCGCGAGCAGCGGGCGTCCGGATTCGGTGAGCGTTCCCGACACGACCCACGCGTTCGAACCGAGATCTCCGCCCTCGGGCCCGAGGAGTTCGGGGACGCTGTCGAGCACCGAGCGGAGCGACGCCAGCGCGTCGGCGTACCCGGTGGTCGCGGCATCCGGTGTTCCAGTGGCCGCCGGCGCCGTGCCGCCCGTGCCGCCCGCGACGGCCGGCTCGAGCGGTGACACGGAGTTCGCGGCCGGTGCAGCGGCGATCGGTCCGCCGACGATCGTGGGCTTCTGGTCCCATGGATAGTCGGGGTGGAGCCGCGCGATCTCTTCGGGCGGCAGGGCGGTCGCGAGCAGGGCGCGGTCGATCTCGTCGCCGAGGTTCGATCGGAGGTCCCACGCCATCGCCTTCAGCCACGCGATCGAGTCGACGGGAGTCCACGGTTCGGGGGAGTAGCCGGCGTTCTGGAGCCCGAGCACGGCGTACTCGAGCGAGAGGTCCGCACCGCCGCGCTCGGCGAGGTAGGCGTTCACGCCCGCGGCATACGCGTCGTAGGAGATCCGGGAGGCCTCGTCGAGTGCGGCGTACTCCTGCTCGGCGATGCCGCGCCAGTCGAGGGTGCGGATGAAGGCGTCGGTGCCCACCATCGATTCGCCGAAGAGTTCGGCGAGACGTCCGGCGGTCACGTGGCGCCGGAAGTCCATCTCCCAGAAGCGGTCCTGGGCATGCACGTATCCCTGGGCGAAGAAGAGGTCGTCGTCGGTCTCGGCGACGAGCTGGGGGATGCCTGCATCGTCGCGGTACACGGTCACGGACGCGGTGAGACCGGGCACCTCGAAGCTGCCGCTCGTCGTGGGGAAGGACCGCTGCACCGTCCACCAGCCGACGCCGGCTCCGACGATCGTCAGCACGAGCACCGTGACGAGCAGCCCGATCAGAAAGCTGAGCGCTCGGTGGCGGCCGGTTCTGGGTGCGTCGGTGCCCACGGCACTCCTTCGTGATGCGCATGACGCGGCCGCCCGGCGGCGGCCTGAGTCACCAACTGTAGCCGAGACGAGTGGCCCGTCAGGCGTGCAGCGCGGCGTTCAGCGCGATCCCGTCGCCGGTGCGCGAGAGCACCTCGACCTGCGCCGTTCAGCGAGTTCCGGCGGAACAGCAGGTTCGGCACGCCCGACAGCTCGACCGCCTTGACGGTCTGTGCGCGCTCGCCGGCGCCGAGGACGACGACCTTCGTTCCGGCGGTGACGTAGAGGCCCGCCTCGACGACCGAGTCGTCGCCGATCGAGATGCCGATGCCCGAGTTCGCGCCGAGAAGCGCGCGCTCGCCGATCGCGACCCGCTGGGTGCCCCCGCCCGAAAGGGTGCCCATGATCGAGGCGCCGCCGCCGATATCGCTGCCGTCGCCGACGACGACGCCCTGCGAGACGCGGCCCTCGACCATCGAGGTGCCGAGCGTGCCGGCGTTGAAGTTCACGAAGCCCTCGTGCATGACCGTCGTGCCGGGCGCGAGGTGTGCGCCGAGGCGCACGCGCGAGGCATCCGCGATCCGAACCCTCTCGGGCGTGACGTAGTCGAGGAGACGCGGGAACTTGTCGAGGCCCGTCGCGTGGATGCCCGCGCGTTGCAGGCTCGGCCGCAGCCGGTCGAAGTCGGCCGGATGCACCGGGCCGGCGTTCGTCCAGACGACCGCGGGCAGGTGGGCGAAGATGCCGTCGAGGTTCACGGTGTTCGGCCGGGCGAGCAGGTGCGAGAGCAGGTGGAGACGGAGGTAGGCGTCGACCGTGTCGGCGGGCGCGGCATCCAGGTCGATCTCGACCGTCACCGCCTCGACCGTGACGGCGCGGCGCGCGTCGGGCCCGACGAGGGCGAGGGTCTCGGCCGGCAGCGACTCGGATGCCCCGGCGGCAGGGCGCCCGCCGAGCGCCGGCGCCGGGAACCAGGCGTCGAGCGGGGTGCCGTCTGCGGCGAACGTGGCGAGGCCGTGGCCCCAGGCGAGTCGCGGGGCAGGCGAAGTGTCGGAGTCGTTCGAGGGCATGCTTCCAATGTATCGGCCGTCATTGCTCCCCTGAGCTGGTCGAAGGGGCAGCGCGAGTCGTGGGCGCGCTTCGACAGGCTCAGCGGACGGGGGCGAGGCTCAGCGGACGCGGTCCGTAGACTCGGTGCATGCCTCTCGAACCGGACCGGCCCTCGCTCGACCTCACCGCCGATCCGGTTGCGATCACCCAGGCGATCTGCGATGTGCCGAGCGTCTCGGGTGACGAGGCGGCGCTCGCCGACCTCATCGTCGCAGCGCTCGCCGGGGCATCCCACCTCGACGTGATCCGCGACGGCGACACGATCGTCGCCCGCACGCAGCTCGGCCGCGACCGCCGCGTCGTGATCGCGGGGCACCTCGACACCGTGCCGATCAACGACAACCTGCCCACCCGCTTCGAGACGATCGACGGCGTGCGAGTACCTCTGGGGTCGCGGCACCGTCGACATGAAGTCGGGCGTCGCGGTGCAGCTGAAGCTCGCTTCGGAGCTCGCCGACCCCATCGTCGACATCACCTGGATGTGGTACGACAACGAGGAGGTCGCCGCCTCGCTGAACGGGCTCGGTCGCCTCGCGAAGACCCGGCCCGACCTCTTCAGCGGGGACTTCGCGATCCTCGGCGAGCCCACGAACGGCGAGGTCGAGGGGGGCTGCAACGGCACCCTGCGCGCCGAGGTGCGCGCGACGGGCGTGCGTGCGCACTCGGCGCGGAGCTGGGTCGGCGAGAACGCGATCCACAAGCTCGCGCCGGCGCTCGAGCGTCTCGCCGCGTACACGGCGGAGACCGTCGAGGTCGACGGGCTCGCCTACCGCGAGGGCCTGAACGCGGTCGGCATCTCGGGCGGTGTCGCCGGCAACGTCATCCCCGACGAGGCGGTGCTCGCGGTGAACTACCGCTTCGCTCCGAGCCGCTCGGTCGTCGAGGCATCCGAGTTCGTGCACGGGTTCTTCCCCGAGTACGACGTCACCGTCGTCGACGCGTCCGAGGGCGCGAGGCCAGGGCTCGACGCCCCGCTCGCACAGCAGTTCGTGACCGCCGTGGGGGCCGAGGCCCGGCCGAAGTACGGGTGGACGGATGTCGCGCGCTTCAGCGCCCTCGGCATCCCGGCCGTGAACTTCGGGCCCGGCGACCCGCTGAAGGCGCACGCCGACGACGAGCGTGTGGCAACCGACCAGATCCGCTCGTGCGAGCGGGCGCTCCGCGCCTGGCTCACCGGCGAGGCCTGACCGGGAGCCCATCGTGACGAGTCCTTCCGTCGCACCGGAACGCGCCGCACTCCGCGCGCACCGCTGGTCCCCACGGGTGCGCTGGCGACTCACGCCCTGGTGGGGGAAGGTCGTGCTGGTCTACCTCGGCGCACGCCTGATCACGACGGTCTTCCTGCTCGTGCTCGCGAGCGTGCAGGGGGCGAACCCGTGGACCGTCGCACAGCCGGGCTACTTCGAGTTCGCGAACCTGTGGGACGCCCGATGGTACGAGATCATCTGGCTCGCCGGGTATCCCGCCGAGCTTCCGCTCACCGACACCGGACACATCGACGAGAACGCGTGGGCGTTCCTGCCGGTGTTCCCGGTGATCGCCGGCTCGCTCACCTGGCTCGGGCTGCCGTGGAACGTGGCATCCGTCATCGTCGCCGTGCTCGCGGGACTCGGCGCGGCGCTCGTGTTCCATCGCCTGATGTCGCGATTCCTCGAACCCGACCGGGCGCTCTTCGCCGTCGTGCTCTTCTGCGTGGCGCCCGTGTCACCGATCATGCAGCTCGGGTACGCCGAGTCGCTCGGCTTCCTCTGGCTCGCCCTCGCCCTGCTCCTCCTCGTCGACCGGCGGTACGGATGGCTCGTGCCGGTCATCGCCGTCTGGGCGTTCACGCGGCCCGGGGCGCTCGCGTTCGCACTCACGCTCGGGCTGCACTGGCTCTGGCGGTGGTGGTCACGCGCGCGCGACCCGTTCCCGGCGCGGGAGCGCGTGGCGGCGGCATCCGTCACCGTCTTCGCCGGACTCGTGGGACTCGCCTGGCCGGCGATCGTCTGGATCGGGACCGGCGAGATGAGCGGCTACACCGCCACCGAGCTCGCGTGGCGCGCGGCGTTCGTCGGGTATGTGGACCTCGTGCCGTTCACCCCCTGGTTCCAGGGCGGGGTGTGGTGGGCCGAACGGGTCGGGCTGCCGATCTGGCTGGGGTTCGCGGTGGTCATCGTGGTCATCGTCGGGTTCGCCGCGTTGCTCTTCACCCCGGCCGTGCGTCGCCTCGGCGTCGACGTGCGGCTGTGGCTCGCGAGCTACGCGCTCTACATTCTCGCGGTGTTCTTCCCGCAGTCGAGCACCTTCCGAATCCTCGCGCCGATGTACCCGCTCGTCGGTGCGCTGGCGGTGCCGCGGGCGCGCGTGGTACCGCTGGAGCCTGGTCGCGCTCTCACTGCTGCTGCAAGTCGGATGGCTCCTGATGGGCTGGGGCGTCGACGGGCGCGATTGGTCGCCGCCCTGATCGGGGCGGGAATCCGCGCGGAACAGCCCACGACCGGCGTGCTTCCGGGCCCGTCGGCGTTGTCCACAGCTCGGTCGCGATTTCGCAGCGCCGCCCGTGATGGCCGATAATGGAATCTCAGCCACGAAAGGGGTAACTCAATGGCGGCCATGAAGCCACGCACCGGAGATGGGCCTATGGAGGCTGTGAAGGAGGGTCGACTCATCATCGTGCGGGTTCCGCTCGAAGGAGGAGGCCGCCTCGTCGTCTCGGTGAACGACGCTGAGGCCAAGGAACTCTACGACGTCCTCGGCGGCGTCGTGAACCCCGCCGCCTGAGTCCACGTGATCTCGAGCCCCGAGTCCTCGGGGCTCGAGTCGTCTCAGGAGGCGACGGCCGTTTCGTGCCGACGCGTTCGGGTGGCCTCGCTTCAGGCGCCGAGCTTCACGATCTGCAGCAGCCCGTCGCCCGCCGGTGAGATCGCAGTCGCGACCGCGGTCGACGCGGCAAGCTCGCCGATGAGCGTGCGGAACGCGCTCGCCGCCTCGTCGCGGCGTACGGGATGGGCGACGCGGCCCTTCCAGAGGGCGCGGGCGACGAGCACGCTGCCGCCGGGCTTCGCGAGGCGCAGCCCGTGCTCGGCGTACTCGATCACCGACGGTGCGTCGGCGTCGACGAAGACGACGTCGTATGAACTCTCGTTCATGCGCGGCAGCACCTCGTTCGCGCGCCCCGCGATGAGGCGCACGCGCGCCGCCGCGATGCCGGCGTCGGCGAAGTGCTGGCGCGCGTGCTGCTGGTACTCGGTCTCGGTGTCGATCGACGTGAGCATGGCGCGGCGCGCGGCCTGGAGCATCCAGAGGCCCGACACCCCGACGCCCGTGCCCACTTCGATGATCGACTCGGCACGCGTGGCGGCGGCGATCACGGCGAGCTGCGCGCCGACGGCGGGGGAGACCGGGTCGATGCCGAGCTCGAGCGACTGCTGACGGGCCTTCGCGATGGACTCGGTCTCGACGACCGACTCGTCGACGTACTTCCAGTTCAGGTCGTGATCGGACACGTGGCGACTCCCGGATGAACTCTTTCGAGTCCCCAGCCTAGGGGCGACACGGCGTGGCCTCTGCACGCCTCGCCGCCGACTATCCTGTAGGGGTGTTCGGTCTGACGTTCGAGAAGCTCCTCATCATCGGGGTGATCGCCGTCTTCCTGCTCGGGCCCGAGCGCCTGCCGCACTACGCGGCGCAGCTCGGGCGGCTCGTGCGGTCGCTCCGCGACATGGCGAACGGCGCGAAGAGCCGCATGCGCGAAGAGATGGGCCCCGACTTCGACGAGGTCGACTGGAAGAAGCTCGACCCCCGCCAGTACGACCCGCGCCGCATCATCCGCGAGGCCCTGACCGATGCCGACCCGTTCGAGGACCCGGCGGCCGAGCCCGTCGTGGCGCGGGCATCCGTCACCGAGAACTCGGCGTACCTGCAGCGCAAGCGTCAGCGAGAGGCGCTCGGCGCCGGCGAGCCCGCGCCGTTCGACTCCGAAGCGACCTGATCCTCACGCGCGCCGAAGCGCCTTGAGTGCACGGGCGAGCAGCAGCAGCAACGGCGCTTGCGCTTCGTACTCGCGAGCGGTGCGCGGCAGCTGAAGCAGGCCGGTCGTCGTCGAGATCGTGATGGGATCGACGAAGCGCAGCAATCCCTCGGGCCCGTTGCGGCGGCCGAGACCCGACTGCTTCACGCCGCCCATGGGCGCCGCGACCGAGGCGAACGCGCCGCGGTAGCCCTCGTTCACGTTGACGCTCCCGGCCTCGAGCGCGTCGGCGACCTGCCGGCCGCGGCGGATCGAGCCGGTGAGCACGGCGGCGTTCAGGCCGTAGTCGCTCGCATTGGCCGCGAGCACCGCTTCCTCGTCGCTGCCGACGACGTAGAGCGAGGCGATCGCGCCGAAGGTCTCCTCGCCGTAGACCCGCATCTCGGGCGTCACGCCCGTGAGCACGGTCGGCTCGAAGAACCACGGCCCGAGGTCGGGCCTCGCGTGTCCGCCGACGAGGACGGTCGCGCCCTTGGCCAGCGCGTCGTCGAGATGCGCCTGCACGCGGTCGAGCTGGGCGCTGGTCGCGAGCGAGCCGAAGTCGGCGTCGAATCCGAGGTCGGACCCGAGCTTCGCGGCGCGAACCCGGTCGACGAGCGCACGTTCGAACGGGCCGGCGACCGAGTGGTGGACATAGATGCGCTCGGCGGAGACGCAGAGCTGCCCCATCGCCGAGAAGCACGCGTGAACGGTGTTGGCGGCGGCCTCGCCCGGATCGACATCGTCGAGCACGAGGATCGCGTTCTTGCCGCCGAGCTCGAGCGAGGCCCCGACGAGCCGGCGACCTGCCTTCTCGGCGATCATGCGACCCGTGGCGGTGGAGCCGGTGAAGCAGATGAAGTCCGCGACATCCGTGAGCGCCTCGCCCACCTCGCTCGCGGGGCCGGTGACGACCGCCCACAGGGCCTCGGGCACGCCGGCGTCGATGAATGCCCGACGGAGCGCCAGAATCGAGAGTGCGCCCTGGTCGTCGGCCTTCTGCACGACCCCGCAGCCCGCCGCGAGGGCGGGAACGACGTCCATCGCCGCGAGGCTGAGCGCGTAGTTCCACGGGGTGATGACGCCGGCGACCCCTTTCGGCTGGTATCGCACCTTCGTGGTCGCGACGGTCGGGATGCCGGAGCGTCGGCTGCGCCCGCGGAGCACCTGCCGTGCGGCGAGCGCGTTGTAGCGGGTGACGGATGCCGCCGCGAAGACCTCCTCGAACGCCTGCCCGCGGGTCTTGCCGCTCTCGAGCTGGACGAGGTCGAGGAGCAGCTCCCGCCGCTCGAGCAGGAGGTCGTGGGCGCGCAGCAGCACCCGGCGTCGCTCGGCGAAGCCCGCCCGAGCCCAGGCGAGCTGCGCGAGGCGAGCTCGCGCGACGGCATCGCGGACGTCGTCGGCACTCGAGCGGGGCAACTCGTGCAACGTCTCACCGGTCGAGGGCGTGAGCACGGGGATGGTGTCGGCGCCTGACGCGACGACGTCGTCGGTGAGGCGCTCGAACAATTCGGGAGAGGCCGTCTGGGCGCGCATGGGCACAGTCTAGGACAGTTGACCCACTTCGCCGCCGGGATGAGTCGGCGACTCCCTCAGAGTCCGCAGCGCTCCACGTAGTACGCGTAGAGTTCCGCCTTCAGCGCGGTGCCCGATGGGCGGTCGAAGCGCCCCGATCTCGCGTCGGACGTGCTGATCTCGAACGGCAGGATCGTCCCGCGCTTGTCGTCGGCGAGCGCATGCGCGTCGCAGCGGGCCGGCCGCACGGGGAGGGAGATCGTGCGCGCGGCGTCGCCGGCCGCGACCTCGGTGCCGAGCGGCCAGTCGTTGCCGTCCTCGGCGCTCAGGAGAGTCGTGCCGTACACCCGGTCGATCACGAGCGAGTCGGAACCGGATGCCGCGGGCTCGACGAGCACGTCGACGAACGCGCGGCGCTCGGTGCCGCTGCCCGTCGACCGCAGGTGATCCGGCATCGTGATCGTCGCGATCGAGGCGACCGACTCGGCGAGGCAGTCGGTGTCGCCGATCCGGGCGAGGGTATCGAAGGGATCCTCAGGCGCGAGTTCGGCCGTGGTGCGGCCCGCGGGCGTGACGACACCCAGCCGAACGGTTCCCGATTCGGCAGGAACGTCGCAATTGCTGTCGGCGAGGTCGATTCGGATCGCGAGCGCGCGCCCCGCGTCGAGTTCGAAGGGCTCCTCGTGCACCATCTCGTCGTCGAAGGCCGGCGAGGCGAAGACGAGTCGCTCGATCGTGAGGTCTGTCGACCCCGTGTTCTCCACCAGGACGACGAGCCGGCGGGCCTCGACGTCGAGTCGACCCTGCTGGATCCGCGCCGAGAGCCCTTCGGGAGCAGCGGGTGCTGCGGCGGTGCAGGAGACGAGGGCCGCCGGAAGGGCGACGAGGGCGGCGATGATCGCGAGTCGGCGGGGGAGGCTGGCGCGCGACATCCGCGTCACCGGACCGACACGTCGAGGCGGCGCCCTTGCAGCGACCGCGGACGCGCAGCGAGCGCCGTGGCCACCGCCTCGATGGCGCGTGCCGCCGGATCGTCGGGCTCTGCCGCGACGACGGGGGTACCCGCGTCGCCGCCGCGCCGGAGGGCGATGCTGAGCGGGACGCTCGCGAGCAGCGGCACCGGGTCGTGCTGGCCATCGGACAGGCGCCTCGCGAGTTCCGCGCCGCCGCCGGCGCCGAACAATTCGATGACGCCACCGCCGGGCTCGGCGAACCCGGCCATGTTCTCGATCACGCCGACGATGCGCTGGCCCGTCTGCCGGGCGACGACGCCGGAGCGCTCGGCGACGTCGGCGGCTGCAGGCTGCGGGGTCGTCACCACGACGACCTCGGCATTCGGCAGCAGCTGGCCGAGGGAGATCGCGACGTCGCCGGTGCCGGGCGGGAGGTCGACGAGGAGCACGTCGAGGTCGCCGAAGTACACGTCGGTGAGGAACTGCGTGAGGGTGCGGTGCAGCATCGGACCGCGCCACGCGACGGCGACGGATGACGCGCGGCCGCCGGGTTCTGCGGGCTCGACGAACATGCCGATCGAGATCACCTTCACGCCGTGCGCGACGGGCGGGAGGATCATCTCGTCGACGCGGGTCGGCCTGGCCGCGAGTCCCGACCGGTCGACGAGGCCGAGGAGTCCGGGGATCGAGAAGCCGTGCACGTCGGCATCGATGAGGCCGACCGCGAGCCCGCGTGCCGCCAGTGCGACCGCGAGGTTCGCGGTGATGGTCGACTTGCCCACCCCGCCCTTGCCGCTCGTGACCGCGATGACGCGAGTGAGGGTACCGGGGCCGAAGGGATTGCCGCGCTTCGCCCGCCCGCCGCGGAGGCGCTCGGTGAGTGCAGCGCGTTGCTCGGGCGTCATCACCGACAGCTCGACGTCGGCCATGCCGGCCCCTGCGACGGCCTCGGCCGCCTGCCGCACGTCGCGTTCGATGCGGTCGGAGGCGGGGCATCCGACGATCGTGAGACGGATGCCGACCTCGACTCGGCCGTCGCCGGTCGCGACCACGCGGTCGACCATGTCGAGCTCGGTGATGGGCTTTCGGATCTCAGGGTCGATGACGCCGGTGAGCGCGGCGCGCACTCCCGCCTCGAGCGCAGCGGGATCAGCGTGCGACATGCTCCGCTTCCTCTTCGTCGCGCCGATCGAGCTCATCGCGCCGATCGAGCTCTTCGAGCACGGCGCGGAGCTCGGCGCGGATGAATTCCTTCGACGCGAGGTCCCTCACCACGAGCCGGAGCGCGACGACCTCGCGGGCGAGGTACTCGGTGTCGGCGAGGTTGCGTTCGGCGCGCTGGCGGTCCTGCTCGATCTGCACGCGGTCGCGGTCGTCCTGCCGGTTCTGGGCGAGGAGGATCAGCGGGGCGGCGTACGACGCCTGCAGCGAGAGCACGAGCGTCAGGGCGATGAAGCCGAGCTCGATCGAGTCGAATCGCAGCGGCTCGGGCGCGAACGTGTTCCAGAGGATCCACGCGGCGACGAACAGCGACAGCCCGAGGAGGAACCAGGGCGTGCCCATCGCGCGTGCCACCCACTCGGTGAAGCGCCCGAAGCGGTCGCCGTCTCCCGAGCCGCGGAAGGGGGCGGCTCGACGGATCCCCTTCGGGGTGTCGAACCGGCGGTCTTCGACGTCAACGCGTGCCATCTCCTGCCCTCCTTCCGTGTGGGATCGGGATGCTTCCCGTCGTCATCTGGGCCCGCGCCGCAGCGCGGCGCCCCACCTCGGTTTCCTCGGGATGACTTCGCCAGTCTTCGGGCAGGAGGTAATCGAGCACGTCGTCAATCGTCACCACCCCGACGAGTCGATGCTTCTCGTCGACGACGGGCACCGAGACCAGGTCGTAGCTCGCGAGGATTCGGCTGACCTCGGCGGCGGAGGTGTCGGCGGTGACGGGCTCGAGGCCCTGGTCGATGAGCGTGCCGAGCCGTTCATGCGGGGGGTAGCGGAGCATCCGCTGGAAGTGCACCATGCCGAGGAAGCGTCCGGTCGGCGGCTCGTAGGGCGGCAGGGTGACGCAGACGGCCGCACCGAGCGCCGGCGGCAGGTCGTGCCGGCGGATGAGCGCGAGGCCCTCGGCGACGGTCGCATCGGCCGAGAGGATGATCGGCTCGGGTGTCATCAGGCCGCCCGCGGTGTCCGGGCCGTAGGAGAGGAGGAAGCGAACGTCGTCGGCCTCTTCGGGCTCCATGAGCTGGAGGAGGTGTTCGCCGCGCCCCTCGGGCAGCTGGGCGATGAGGTCGGCCGCGTCGTCGGGCTGCATGTGATCGAGCACGTCGGCTGCGCGGTCGTCGCCGAGGCCCGAGAGGATCTCGACCTGATCGGACTCGGGCATCTCCTCCAGCACGTCGGCGAGGCGGTCGTCGGGCAGTTCCTCGGCGACTTCCTGACGGCGCAGCGCGGGCAGGTCGAGGAGCGTGTTGGCGAGGTCGGCCGGCTTCAGCTCGGAGTAGGCCGCGATGAGCTGCTCAGCAGACTGCGCCTCGCCGCTCGGCGTCAATTCGTGCACCTCGCGCCACGTGACGTAGGCCGACTGCCCCTTCGAGAACGGCGACACGCCCTTCGGGCGGCGGACGAAGAGCTGGTCGACCTCCCACTCGCCGGGTTCGCGCTCCTCGATCGCGACATCCTCGATCGTGGCCTCACCCGAGCCGTCGTTGAACGCGACCTTGCGACCGAGCATCTCGGCGATCGCACGCACCTCGCCGCCGCGCTGTTCGAACCGGCGCAGGTTGATGAGCCCCGTCGTGATGATCTGCCCGCCCGCGATCGAGGTCACCCGGCCGATCGACACGAACACGCGCCGCTTGCCCGGGATCTCGACGATGAGTCCGACGACACGCGGCGGATCGTTCCTGCGGTACACGACGAGGACGTCGCGCGCCTTGCCGACCCGATCGCCTGCGGGATCGAAGACCGGGCACCCCGCGAGTCGGGCGACGAAGACTCTCGTTGCGCTCACGGTTCCAACTTAGCCCCGTAGGGCGGTCTCAGGCCGTTTCCCAGCGCTCCTGTGCTCGCCGTGGGAGAATGTGGGGGTGACGAATCAATCGCCGTTCGGCGGCCGCGTGGGCCGCGCCTTCCCGACCCTGCCGAAGGGCGAGACGGTCGCGACCTTCGAGACCTACCCCGAGGCCCAGGCCGCTGTCGACGCGCTTTCGAAAGCCGAGTTCCCGGTGAGGGAGCTCGCGATCGTCGGCACCGACCTCACGAGCGTCGAGCGCATCACGGGCAAACTCACGTGGGGCCGCGCCGCCGGCGCGGGCGCGCTGTCGGGCGCCTGGTTCGGCACGTTCCTCGGGCTCCTGCTCTTCATCTTCTCGCCGACCGGCACCTCGATCGGCATCCTCATCGCGGCGATCCTCATCGGCGCCGGGTTCGGGGCGATCTTCGGCGTGGTCACCTACTCGGTCAACCGCCGTCGTCGCGACTTCACCTCGGTCATGCAGGTCCTCGCGACGAGGTACGCGATCATCGCTGAGCCTGCACATGTCGACCGCGCGCGAACCGTGCTCGGCGTCGAGGCCCCAGGGCACGGACACCACGCCGCTCCGCCATCGTCGCCGTCGCCGGCATCGTCGCCGCCGGAGCCGATGAGCTACGGCGAGGCGACGGATGCCGCTCGCCAAGCCGACGCGGCCGGACCTGCCACCCCCGTCGAGCAACGGCGGGAGCGGCCGCGCTACGGTGAGTTCGCCCCGTCGGAAGAGACGGATGCCGCGACATCCGCCGCCCCCGACCCCGACGCGGAGCGACCCGCACCCGAGCGCTGACCGCCGCGCCCTACCAGGTGACGGGCTTCTCGGGCGTGTAGACCCACGCCTCGAAGAACGCGTCGAGGTCCTGCCCCGAGACCTCCTCGGCGAGCCCGGCGAAGTCCTGCGTGCTCGCCGTGCCGCCGCCGAATCGCTCGACCCAGGTCTGCGCGAGTTCGAAGAACGCGTCGTCGCCGATCTTCACACGAAGCGCGTGCAGGGTGGCGGCGCCGCGGTCGTAGACGGGGCTCAGGAAGAGGCCGAGCGGGCCCGGATCGGCGACCACGGTGCCCCAATCCGTCTCGGGATCGGCGTAGTACGCGTCGAAGGTCTCCTGTGCGGTGTCACGATCGCGGTACTCGTTCCACATCCACTCCGAGTAGGTCGCCCAGCCCTCGTTGAGCCAGATGTCCGCCCAGCGCTCGGGGCTCACCTGGTCGCCCATCCACTGGTGGGCGAGTTCGTGGGCGATCGTGCCCTCCCGGGCGTTACGGGAGAAGAACGAGCGCGTCTGCGTCTCGAGGGCGTATCCCACGGAGTCGTCGTCGACGATCGCGCCGTAGGAGTTGAACGGGTACGCACCGTACAGGCCCTCGAAGAACGTGAGCATCTCTCCGGTGAGCGCGAGATCGGCGTAGGCCGACGGCGGCCGGTCTGCATCGAGCGCGTCGATGATCGGCGTGCCGTTCGGTGCCGTGTACTCGTTCAGCGTGAAATTGCCGACGGTTGCGGTGGCGAGGTACGCGGCCATCGGGTCTGGCGCGTCCCACGACCACGTCGTCTTCCCGTCGGCCGTCACCGAGCCGGTGAGGAGCCCGTTCGCCACGGCGACGAGTCCCTCGGGCACCGTGATCTCGAACGTGTACGACGACTTGTCGGTCGGGTGGTCGTTCACCGGGAACCAGGTCGCCGAGCCGTCGGGCTCGCTCACCACCATCGCCCCGTCGGCCGTCGTGACCCAGCCGTACAGCGCGCCCTCGATGTCGGTCGGCCGGACGGTGGTGCCGCCATAGGTGACGACGACCTGCGCCTCCCGGCCCGACTTGAGCTTCGGGCGCGGCGTGATGACGAGCTCGTTGTCGGTCTGCTCGAACGCCATCGACTTGCCGTTGACCGTGACCTCGCTGGCCGTGAGCCCTCGGAGATCGAGGTTGAACCGGTCGAGATCAGCGGTCGCGACCACGTCGATCGTCGCCACGCCTTCGAGATTCCCTTCGAGCGGAGCGCCCGCAGCGGGCGGCGTGTAGTCGAGGTCGAGGTCGTAGTGCAGCACGTCGGTGCCGCCGTTGCCCGCGAGCGGGAAGTACGGGTCGCCTGCGCCGGCGGCGCCTTCACCGTAGCGCGGGGATCCCGGTGCCCCTGGGGCCGCGACGGCGAGCGCCGGGGTGCAGAGCACGGCGAGCGCGACGCCCGCAGATGCGAGACTGAGGAGTGCGGTGCGGCGGCGAGGCGACATGGATTCTCCAAGGTTGAGCAGTGCGACGGGCAGTGCTGCCAATGTAGTCCCGCGCGATCCTGCCCCGCCAGAGCCGGGGCACCTGCTCCGCGCGATTCAGTCCTGCGGCTTCAGGCTGCCGCCGTTCACGACGCTGCGCGTCGTACCCACGCCTCGACCTCGTCGGTCGTGCGCGGGATGCGCGCCGAGAGGTTCTCGGCGCCGGCCTCGGTGACGAGGATGTCGTCTTCGATGCGCACGCCGATGCCGCGGAACTCCTCGGGCACGGTGAGGTCGTCGGGCTGGAAGTAGAGACCCGGTTCGATCGTGAACACCATGCCGGGCTCGAGCACGCCGTCGAGGTACATCTCCCGGCGCGCCCGTGCGCAGTCGTGCACGTCGAGTCCGAGGTGGTGGCTCGTGCCGTGCACCATGTAGCGGCGGTGGAACTGGTTCTCGGGCTCGAGGGACTCCTCGGCGGAGACCGGGAGGAAGCCCCACTCGGCGGTCTTGCGAGCGATGACCGCCATGGCGGCGGCGTGCACCTCGCGGAAGATCGCACCCGGCTTCACGACGGCGAACGCGGCATCCGCGGCCTCGAGCACGGCCTCGTACACCTGGCGCTGCACGGCCGAGAACGTGCCGTTCACCGGGAAGGTGCGCGTGATGTCGGCGGTGTAGTACGTGTCCAGCTCGACGCCCGCGTCGAGCAGCACGAGGTCGCCCGGCACCACGGGTCCGTCGTTCCTGGTCCAGTGCAGGATGGTCGCGTGCGGACCGGCCGCGGCGATCGAATCGTAGCCGACGGCATTGCCGTCGAGCCGCGCGCGGGTCGCGAAGACACCCTCGATGAGGCGTTCGCCGCGCACCGCCGCCGTGATGCCGGGGAGCTCCTCGAGCACCTCGCTGAAGCCGCGCTCCGTCGCGTCGATCGCGGCGCGCATCTCGGCGATCTCGAACTCGTCTTTCACGAGCCGCAGCTCGGAGAGCACCCGCGCGAGCTCGGCGTCGGGCTCGTGCTCACTGCTCACCTCGATCGAGAACGGGGCATCCGATGCGTTCGTCGAGAGCGCCTCCTCGGTGGCGTAGCGGATGCGGGCATGGTCGACGCGCTCGGTGACGGATGCATCGGCCTCCCGCACCACGAGGGTCGCCGTGTCGACGGCGTCGATGACGTCGTCGAACTCGCCGAGGCCGCGCGTGTCGATGTCGAGGTCGGCGGCGACGTGAGCGAGCGAGGGGCGTGCGCCGATCCAGAACTCGCCGATCGCCGGGTTGGCGTAGAACTCCTCGGAGTCGCGGCCCGCGCGCTCGCGGAAGTACACGGTCGTGGCATGGCCGTCGCCGTTCGGCTCGAACACGAGCACGGCACCGGGTTCGCTGTCGGAGCCCCAGCCGGTGAGATGGGCGAACGCCGAGTGCGCCCGGAACGGGTAGTCGGTGTCGTTCGAGCGCTGCTTCATGTCGCCGGCTGGCACGATGAGCCGGATGCCGGTGAACGCGGCCGAGACCTTCGCCCGGCGCGCGGCGGCGAAGGCGGCCTGCTCGCGCGCGGGCGGCAGCGTCTCGTCGCGCTCGGCCCAGCCGGTGCCGATGAACGCCTTGAAGCCCTCGGAACTCGGCGTCGTCGACCGGTTCGCGTTGCGGCCGGTCTCCTCCGAGGCCGGGGGTGCGGTGGTCGTGGAGGTGTCGGTCGAATTCGCCATGCCTCCCATTCTCGCACCGCCGGCCTTGCGCGAGCGGCCGGTCAGCCGGAGTGCGTCAGCGTCGCCACCACCGGGCGATGGTCGCTCCCCGCACCGTCGTAGGCGTCGAGCACCCGGAACGCGTCGACCGTCCAGTCGGAGGTTGCGAGCACGTGGTCGATCGGGCTTCCGAACAGCTCCGGGAGGTTGGTCGGCCAGGTGCCGATGCCTCCCGCGTCGCCGGCCACCGCGGCATCCGAGCACCGGCCGAGGTCACCGCCGTCGATGCCGCGCCCGGCGAAGTGGTCGACCGTGGCGTTGAAGTCGCCCGCCATGATCACGTTCTCGCCGGCGCACTGCTCGGCGAGCCAGTCGAGGTCGCTCCGCCAGTTGCGCAGCTCCCAGCGGATGGGCGCGACGGCGTGCACGGCGACGATGCGGGGCCCGACGCCGTCGACGGGCTCTGCCACCACGCTCGGCAGCGTGTTCGTGTTGCCGGGCGGCCCCGGGACATCCGCCGAGACGACCTCGTAGTCGCCGAGGTCGGGACTGATCAGGATCGTCGTCGATCGGGCCTTCGCGATGTCGTCGAACGACTGCGTGTGCACCCACATCGGGCTGCCGCCCTCGCGCATCGCGATCGCGACCTCCTCGCCGAGCGGCTCGGTCGTCTCGGGCAGCACGACGATGCCGGCGCCCTCTTCGAGTGCGAGACCGGCGATGGTCGAGGCATCGAGCACCTCGCCGAGCGTGTTCCACGAGAGCACGGTCACGGTTCCGGATGCCGCGGCGGCAGCGGCATCCGAGCCCCCGAGACCCCGGACCGAGAGCACGGTGACGTTTCCGGCGGCGAACAGCGCGAGCACGACCGCCATCGCGATGCCGAAGCGCCGGCGCCGTCGTGCGATTGCGAGGAGCGCGAAGACGATCGCGGCGACGACCGCGCACGCGGCGGCCGCGCCGCGCAGGGCGACGACGTGCGTGGCGACCCACTGGTTCTGCAGCCCGAAGCCCTGTGGCCACACGAGCACGATGGCCACGGCGGCGGTGCCGAGCACGATGGCCCAGCCGAGGATGCGGGGAAGCATTCCATCCACCCTAGGCGAGGCGCGCCGTTCGCGGCAGGGCGGGGCTGCTGCCGATCGGCTGGGAGTCCCCGGTGAGGATCCCGCGACTAGCATTGCAGGATGCCAGAAGCCCGTGCCGTCGCCGGCGAAGCCGACCTGCACACGCACTCGACGGTCTCCGACGGCACCGAATCCCCCGCGCAGCTCATGCGGCAGGCGGCCGTCTCGGGGCTCTGGGGCATCGCCCTCACCGACCATGATTCGACGAGCGGGTGGGCCGAGGCGGCGGCGGCGGTGCCCGAGACGGGCGTCGCACTGATTCCCGGCATGGAACTCTCCACGCGCGAGGGATTCATGAGCGTGCACATGCTCGCGTACCTGATCGACCCGCTCGACGAGGGACTCCTCGCCGAGACGGCGCGCATCAGGGAGTCGCGGTTCACGCGCGCCGAGGAGATCGTGCGCCGCATCGGCCGCGACTACGACCTCAGCTGGGACGACGTGCTCGCGCAGACCGCCCAGGGGGCGACGATCGGTCGTCCGCACATCGCCGACGCGCTCGTCGCGCGCGGACTCGTGGCGTCCCGTTCGGCGGCGTTCGAGGGCATCCTGCATCCTCGGGCCGGCTACGCCGCGCCGCACTACGCCCCCGACCCGCTCACGGGCGTGCGGCTCATCCGGGCGGCCGGCGGCGTGCCCGTGCTCGCCCACCCCGGCACCCGTGGCGCCGAACGGGTGATCCCGCCCGAGCGGCTGGCCCGGCTCATCGACGCCGGGCTCTTCGGCCTCGAGATCGACCACCCCGAGAACGGTGCCGCGGCGAAGGGTCGGCTGCGCGAGCTCGCCACGCGGTTCGGGCTCGAGGTCACGGGCTCGAGCGATTATCACGGCACGGGCAAGCCGAACCGGCTCGGCGAACACCGCACCGCTCGCGACGTCGTCGAGCGGATCATCGACGAGGGGCGCGGCTCGGCACCCGTGCTGCCGTAGCAGGACGGATGCCTCGCGCGCAGGTGCCGGCCCGGGTCAGGCCTGCGGTGCCGGCGCGCCGGAGCCGGGGCCGCGACGGCGCCGACGACGACGCGGGGCCGCGTTGCCGTCGTGGTGTTCGCGTCCCTTGCCGTCGTGGGTGCCCGTGCCGGGTTCCTTCGTCGCGGACTCGGCGGTGCCGGCCTCGGCCGACGCGGTCGCGGCGCCGCCGGTGACGGCCGCCGCCGACTGCACGGCATCGGGTGCGCCGCCGCGGGTGCGGTTGCGGGTGCGGGTGCGCGGGGCGCGATCGGATGCGGCATCCGACCTGTTCTCGTTGCGGCCCGCGGTGCTCGCGCGAGGGGGCGCCGCAGGAGCGGCCGGCCTCAGCCGGCCCTTCGTGCCGGCCGGGATGTCGAGGTCGTGGAACAGGTGCGGGCTCGATGAGTAGGTCTCGGTCGGCTCGGGCTGGCCGAACTCGAGCGCCCGGTTGATGAGCGCCCACTTGTGCAGGTCGTCCCAGTCGACGAACGTGACCGCGATGCCGGTCTTGCCCGCGCGGCCCGTGCGGCCGGCACGGTGCAGGTACGTCTTGTCGTCGTCGGGGATGGTGTGGTTGATGACGTGGGTCACGTCGTCGACGTCGATGCCGCGCGCCGCGACATCCGTGGCGATCAGCACGTCTTTCCTGCCGGCCTTGAACGCCGCCATCGCGCGCTCACGCTGGTCTTGATTGAGGTCGCCGTGCACGGCCGCCGCGTTGAAGCCGCGGTCGGTGAGCTCCTCGACGAGCTTCGCCGCCGCTCGCTTCGTGCGCGTGAAGATGATCGTCTTGCCGCGGCCGTCGGACTGGAGGATGCGGGCGATCACCTCGTCTTTGTCGAGCGAGTGCGCACGGTAGACGAGGTGCTTGATGTTCGCCTGCGTGAGGCCCTCGTCGGGATCGGTCGCGCGGATGTGGATCGGACGCGTCATGAAGCGACGTGCGAGCGCGACGATCGGGCCGGGCATCGTCGCGGAGAACAGCATCGTGTGCCGGGTCGGAGGAGTCTGGGCGAAGAGCTTCTCGATGTCGGCGAGGAAGCCGAGGTCGAGCATCTTGTCGGCCTCGTCGAGCACCATCTCGCTCACGTTCTTCAGCGAGAGGAGGCGCTGGGACGCGAGGTCGAGGAGGCGTCCGGGCGTGCCGACCACGATCTGCGCGCCCGCCTTCAGCTGCTCGATCTGGCCCTCGTACGCCTTGCCGCCGTAGATCGAGACGACCTTCGTCGGCCGGTTGGAGGTCGCGATCTCGAGGTCTTCGGTCACCTGCACGCAGAGTTCACGCGTCGGCACGACGACGAGCACCTTGACGCCGGGTTCGGGGTCGTCGCCGAGGCGCTGGATGATCGGCAGGCCGAACCCGAAGGTCTTGCCGGTGCCGGTCTTGGCCTGGCCGATGATGTCCTGGCCCGCAAGGGCGAGGGGGATGGTCTGTTCCTGGATGGGGAAGGCATCGACGATGCCCTTCCCGGCGAGGGCGTCGACGATGTCGGACGCGACGCCGAGGTCGGTGAATGTAGTCAAGATCTGCCTGTCGGTGGTTCGAAGGAGGTGCGCCCTGCTTCGATCCCAGGCGCACGGCCGCGGATCCATTGCCCGCGTGCACCATACAGCCTACCGAGTCTCCCTGTGAGCCTCGGGATAGGCTGTGTCGCGTGGTGAACTGGCCGAAACGGGGCGCGGTGCGTCCGGAGACCCCGCGACGGCGCCCGCGCGTCGCACCGACCGATCTCACCCGCATCGACTTCACCGAGCTCGTGCCCGATCCGCTGCCGTTCCTCGGGCAGGCGGCGTACATCCAGCTCGAGTTCTTCGAAGGCCTCGCGACAGCCGTCGCCATGGCGCCGACGCTGCCGTCGAAAGAGGGGCTCAGCGCCGCGGCCGGCGTCGCGCTCCGCAAGCATCACGCGCTCATCGCCGAGCTCCGCCGCCTCGGCGCGGACCCCGACGAGGTCATGGCGCCGTTCAAGCCCGAGACCGACCGGTTCGGCCAGGCGAGCGCCAGTACCGATTGGTACGAGCAGCTCCTCGGCATCCATGTGACGTCGGGCATGCTCGACGACTACTTCGCCCGGCTCGCCGCCGGGCTTCCCGCCGAGCTCGGCGCCCGGGTGAGGGCGATCCTCGACGAGGAGGGCGCCGCGGTCGTGCTCGACGCCGAACTGCGCGCCGCCATCGCCACGCACCCCGGCCTGGCAGACCGGCTCGCGCTGTGGGGCCGGAGCCTCGTCGGCGACACGCTGCTGATCGCCCGGTCGGCGCTCAGGGCATCGGACGCCGCTGACATCCTGAGCGGCAAGGTCGAACCCGTCTTCACCGAACTCATCGCCGCCCACACGCGGCGAATGGACGCGCTCGGGCTCACCGCCTGAGACGGCTTACGCGCGCACGACTCCGGGGCGCGCGAGGCGCTCGAAGAGCGCGGCATCCGCCTGCTCCCTGCGGGGCCCGATGAGGAACGCGGATGCCGCGGCGACGAGCCCGGCCGCAGCGAGCGACACCACCCAGATCCAGCCGCCGTCCCACGCCCAGCCGAGCCAGGTGAGGCCGACCCAGACGACCGCGGCGACTGCCGCGCCGATCGCAGGGACCAGTGCCACGCCGTGCGTGTGCCGACGCGGCAACGCATAGCGCGCCGCGATGCCGAGGATCGCACCACCGAGGGTGACGAACAGGAGTTCCACGATCAGGCCACGAAGCCGACGCGACGCGACTCCTCGGAGCCGATCTCGACGTACGCGAGCGCTGCGGCCGGCACGACGTAGATCGTGCCCTTGTCGTCGGCGAGCTTCAGGTGCGCCGACTGGCCGGCGAGCGCGGCCGCAACGGCCTGCTCCACCTCCGCCGCCGATTGCGAGGTCTCGAATCCGAGTTCACGGGGGGAGTTCTGGATGCCGATGCGAACGTCCACGGTGCGCCTTTCTGGTCGTGGTCTCACACTACGACACGCGCCGAGCCGCCCCGTTCGCGTTCACTGTCGGCGGAACCCCATAACGTTGCCGGCATGCAGGCCACCGCCCTCTCCGTCGACCGGCTGCCGGGGCTCGCCGAGGGCGAGCACGCCGCGGTCTTCGGCGCACCCGGCACGGGCAAGACCCGGCTCGCCGTCGAGCTCGTCGCCGACCGCATCGAGCGCCTCGGGCACACCACCGACGAGGTGCTCGTGGTGTCGGCGACCCGCGCGTCGGCCACGTCCCTGCGCGATGCGCTCGCACTGCGACTCGGCGTCACGACCCGGGGCCCGCTCGCCCGCACCGCGAACTCGATCGCGTTCCAGCTCGTCCGCGCCTACACCGGTGCGCCCGTCACCCTGCTCACGGGTGCCGAGCACGACCAGATCGTCGGGGAGCTCCTCGAGGGCGGCATCCGCGACGGATTCGGCCCCGATTGGCCCGAGCCGCTGACGCCCGAGGTCCGGGCGCTCCGCGGGTTCCGGTCCGAGCTCCGCGACCTCCTCATGCGGGCGGTCGAGCACGGCGTCGACGCAGGCGAGCTCGCGCGCCTCGGCGCCCGCGCCGGCCGTCCCGAATGGATCGCCGCGGCCGACTTCCTCGCCGAGTACGACGAGGTCAAAGAGCAGTTGCGTCCCACTCAGTTCGACTCGGCGGAGCTCGCCGCCTACGCGGCCGCGATCGTGCGGCGGAGCGTCCACGAGCCCGAGGCATCCGCCGCACTCGGCACTCTCGCCCAGCTGCGCCTCCTGGTGGTCGACGACGCCCAAGAGGCCACCGAGGCCACTGCGGCGCTCCTCGGCGCCTTCGGCGCCCGCGGTGTCGCGGTCGTCGCGTTCGGCGATCCCGACATCGCGAGCAACGGGTTCCGAGGCGGTCGGCCCGAACTCCTCGGCTCGCTCGGCGCCGTGCTCGGCGGCGCTGCGGTGCGCCGCATCGACCTCCCGGTGGTGCACCGCGGGCGGCCCGAGCTGCGAGCCGTCGTGCAGTCGGCGACCGAGCACATCGGCACAGCGCTCGGCGGCACCCATCGCGTGGCCGGGCTCGCAGACCCTGCGGTCGAGGCAGGCGGCGACGACCCCGACCCTCTTGCCCCGGTGCTCGGCATCGAGGCACCGTCGCACGCCGCCGAATGCCAATCGGTTGCGGCGGTGCTCCGCGAACGGCATCTCCTCGACGGCGTGCCGTGGTCGTCGATGGCGGTCGTGCTCCGCTCCGGCGGCGACGTGCCGGCGTTCGAGCGCGGGCTCGCCCTCGCGGATGTGCCGACCGCCGGCAGTGCGGCGCGCACCGCGCTCCGGGAGGCGCCCGCGGCGGCTGCGCTGCTGGCGGCGGCATCCCTCGCCCTCGATCGCGAACCGCTCACCGCGGCGCTCGCCGTCGACGTCCTGACCGGGCCGCTCGGCCGCCTCGACGGCGTCGGCCTCCGCCGGCTCCGTCTCGCCCTCCGCCACGACGAGCTCGCGTCGGGTGGCACGCGCACCGGCGACGAACTCCTCGTCGATGCGCTGGGCGCACCAGGCGGGTTCGAGACGATCGACGCCGCGCCCGCCCGCCGCGCGGCGAGGCTCGCGAAGCTCCTCGCCGCAGCGCGCGGCGTCGCCGCCGGCGGAGGCACCGTCGAGGAGGTGCTGTGGGCGTTGTGGGACGGCAGCGGGCTCGCGGTGGAGTGGGGCTCCCAGGCGGGCGGCACCGGCGTGCTCGCCGAGGAGGCGAACCGGGCGCTCGACGCGGCGGTGGCGCTCTTCGCCGCGGCGCAGCGCTTCGTCGAGCGGGAGCCCGAGGCGCCCGCCACGAGGTTCCTCGACGACGTGCTCGCGAGCGACCTGCCCGAAGACTCCCTGGCGCCGCAGCGAAGCGCTGAGACGGTGCTCGTCACCACGCCGCCCGCGCTCATCGGCCGGGAGTTCGACGTCGTCGTCATCGCCGGTCTCCAAGACGGCGTGTGGCCGAACCTCCGCCCTCGCGGCACCCTGCTGCACGCTGCCCTCCTGCCTCGCGTCGCCGCGGCCGCCCGCGCCGCCGCGCCGCTGCCCGCCCCGGAGTCGGTCGCCGAGGCGCGCGCGGCGGTGCGAGGTGACGAGCTGCGACTCTTCGCACTCGCCGCCTCGCGCGCCCGGCGACAGCTCGTCCTGAGCTGCACGGGCAACGACGACGAGCAGCCGTCGATGCTCATGGGATTCGCCACGCGGCGAGTGAGAGCGGCGTGGCGGCGGCGGCCGCTCCATCTGCGCGGCCTCGTCGGCGTGCTCAGGCAGGAGGCCCTGGCCGCGGGCTCCGGTGAGGCGCCCGCCGCTCTTGCGCTGCTCGCCGAAGAGGGTGTTCCCGGGGCGCATCCCGACGACTGGTACGGGCTGGCCGAGCTCTCGACCACCGCACCGCTCATCGACCTCGACGGCGACCCCGAAGCGCTCGTGCCGGTGTCGCCCTCGCAGATCGACCGCGCCGAGGAGTCGCCGCTCGGCTGGTTCATCGACCAGGTCGGCGCACCCCCGTCGGGCCTCGCAGCTTCGATCGGCACCATCGTGCATGCCGTCGTCGAAGCGACGGCCGGCCGCGCCGACGGCGACACGAGCCTCGAGACGATCTGGGCCGCCGTCGAGGAACGGTGGAAAGACCTCCGATTCGAGGCCGGCTGGGTGGCGGAGCGCGAACGCCGCGGCGCCCGGCGCATGGCAGAAGGAGCCGCCGACTATCTCGAGAACTTCGCCGACGACGGCAAGGTACTGCTCGGCGCCGAAGGTCGCTTCACCCTCGTCGTCGACCGCGTGCAGATCACCGGCACGATCGACCGAGTCGAGGCCTCGCCCGACGGCACCACCGTGATCGTCGACCTGAAGACCGGACGCACGCCGCCGACCGCCGCCGAGACCGCCGCCCATCCGCAGCTCGCCGCGTACCAACTCGCCGCGCGCGCCGGCGAAGTGCCGAACGCGGGTGTCGTCGGAGGCGCCAAACTCGTGTACCTCGCCAAGCCCACGCGCGGCGTCGGCTTCACCGAGCGCGCGCAACAGCCCTTCGACGACGCGGCCGACGCCGAATTCCGTGAGCGGCTCGCCGTTGCTGCACGCACGATGTCGGGCAGCGAATTCGACGCGCCGATCAACGCGGGGCCTCGCTCGCGGTTCGGGAGCTGGACCTATCGCGTGCACCTCGTGCCGGCGGTGTCCGCGTGAGCCGCGAGCAGGTACGCGGCGGCGCACCCGAGGTTCGTCCCGTCATCCGTGCCGGAGAGATCGCCGCGCGGCTCGCACTCCACGCTCCGACACTCGAGCAGCGCGCCGTGATCGAGGCCGATCCGCGCGGGCAGAGCATCGTCGTGGCGGGGGCAGGCAGTGGCAAGACCGAGACGATGGCGAACCGGGTCGTCTGGATGCTCGCCAACGGCCATGTGGCGGTGCCCGAGGTGCTCGGACTCACGTTCACCCGCAAGGCGGCGGGCGAACTCGCCGAGCGCATACGGGAGCGCATCGCCCAGCTCGTCGACGAGGGCATCGCCGACGTGTCGCTCGACCCGCTCGAGTCCGCGTCGGTCGGCACGTACAACGCGTTCGCGAGCTCGATCTACCGCGAGCACGCGATGCTCATCGGACGCGAGCCCGACGCGGCGGTGCTCGGGGAGGCATCCGCGTGGCAGCTCGCGCGCTCCGTGGTCGCCGCATCAGACGACCCCCGGCTCGTCGAGCTCGACGCCTCGCTCGACCGCGTCACCGGTGCGGTGCTCTCGCTCAGTCGCGCGCTCGCCGAGAACGTGGCCGACAGCCGCGACGTGCGGGCCATGGCCCGAGACTTCCTCGCCATGGAAGGGCTCCCGATCGAGGCCCCGCGCAAGCGCACCGACTTCGCGTCGTTCGTCGACGCCCTCGGCGTCGTCGACGCGCTGCCGCCGCTCCTCGACCTCGCCGACGCCTATGCCGCGGCGAAACGCGGCCGCGGGTACGTCGAGTTCTCCGACCAGGTCGCCCTCGCCCTCGCGATCTGCGAGCAGCATCCCGCCGTCATCGAGGCGCACCGAGAGCGATACCGCACGGTGCTCCTCGACGAATACCAAGACACGAGCGTCGTGCAGACACGGCTTCTCGCCAGCCTCTTCGGCGGGCAGTCGGTCATGGCGGTCGGCGACCCCGACCAGTCGATCTACGGATGGCGCGGCGCGAGTGCCGCGAACCTCGCGCGCTTCGGGCTCGACTTCGCCGCGGGCGACGAGGCGGCCGTCTACGACCTGTCGACGAGCTGGCGCAACCCGCGCATCGTGCTCGATGCGGCGAACGCCCTCATCCTTCCCCTCGACGCCGGCATCCCGAAGGCGCCGCTCGCCCCGTCGCCGTTCGCCGGGCCGGGCCGCCTCGAGTGCGCTTGGGCGCAGACGATCGACGACGAAGCCGAGACGGTCGCCGAATGGTTCGCCGTTCGGCTGCGGCGCGGGGCCGACGGTGCCGTGCCGAGCGGCGCGCTCCTCTGCCGCACCTTCGCCGACGCCGGCGTGTTCACCGCGGCGCTCCGTGCACGCGGTGTGCCGGTGCACGTGCTCGGAATGGCAGGGCTCCTCGACCAGCCGGTGATCGCCGACCTCGTGTGCGTGCTGCGCGTGCTGCACGACCCGACCGCGGGCTCGGAGCTCGTGCGGGTGCTCGGCGGAGCGCGCTGGCGCATCGGCGTCGCCGACCTCGCTGCGCTCCGGGGTCTCGCGAAGTGGCTCGCCGACCGCGACCTCGCAGCGCGCCGGCTGGCCGACGACGTGCGGCAGGGCCTCCGGGCGTCGATCGCGTCCGACGAGTCGCCCTCCATCGTCGACGCCCTCGACTTCCTCCTCACGGCGCCCGACACGCACTCCGCCCTGCGGTCCTTCAGCGAGGTCGGCCTGGCACGCATGCGGCGCGCGGGAGCGCAACTGCAATCGCTCCGGCGCCGCGCCGGCCTCGGCCTCATCGACTTCGTGAGTCTCGTGCAACAGGAACTGCTCCTCGACATCGAGGTCGCAGCGAACTCCGCGCAACCCCTCGGCGTACCGAGCCTCGAGGCATTCGACGAGCTCCTGACCGGGTTCGTCGAGGTCTCCGAGCATCCGACGCTCGGCGCATTCCTCGCCTGGCTCACCGAGGCCGAGCAGCGAGACCGCCTCGCTCCGAGGCAGGACGAACCCGAGCCGGGCGCGGTGCAGGTGCTGTCGATCCACGGCTCGAAGGGCCTCGAGTGGGATCTCGTCGCGATCCCTCGCATGGTCGATGGCGAGCTGCCGTCCAAGCCGCGGTCGGCGAAGGGGTGGCTCGCCTTCGGCGAGCTGCCGAACGAGTTCAGGGGCGACCGCGACGAGTTGCCCGAGCTGCAGTGGCGCGGTGTGCAGAGCCAGGCCGAATTCGATCAGGCGGTCACGGCCTTCGCCGTCGAGAATCGCGAGCGTCACGCCGACGAGGAGCGGCGGCTCGCATATGTGGCCCTGACCCGCACCCGCGCCGACCTCCTGCTGTCCGGGTCCTGGTGGTCGACGCAGAAGGCGCCGCGCGGGCCGAGCCCGTTCCTCCGCGAGCTGGTGCAGGCCGGAGTGCTCGACGCGACCGCCCTGCCGACCGCGCCGATCGACGATGAGAACCCGCGCGAGGGGGCGGCGGCGCCCGTACGCTGGCCGCTCGATCCGCTCGGAGCACGGCGCACCGCGGTCGAGTCCGCGGCGTCAGCGGTGCGCGAAGCGGCACGCCGTCCGAGCGGCGCGGGCATCGGTCCCCAACTCGCCGAGCACCTGCGACTCCTCCTCGAAGAACGGCGCCGCCGGTTCGAGGGGCCCGCCGACCCCGCCATTCCCGCCCGCGTGCCGGCGTCGCGGTTCAAGGACTACGTCGACGATCCCGCAGCGGTCGCGGCCGCGCTTCGCCGGCCGATGCCGCAACGGCCGTTCCGCGCGACTCGCATCGGCACGCTCTTCCACGAGTGGGTCGAGCACCGGTCCACCGGAGCGATCGACGCGGCGGCGATCGACGCGCTCGATACGCTCGACGTCGATGGCCCCGGCGGTCTCGAGCTGCAGATCGGCGCCGGCGCGTCTCGAGCAGCGCAAGCGACCTCCGGGTTCATCGCCGACGCCACGCCCGAGCGCCTGCTCGCGTTGCAGGCCACGTTCGCGGCATCCGAGTGGGGCGGTCGCCGCCCGATCGCCGTGGAACTCGAGTTGCACCTCCCGATCGGGCCGAACGTCTTCGTCTGCAAGCTCGACGCGGTCTACGACGTGCCCGAGGGCAGTGCGCTCGCGGCGAGCGGCATCCGCTTCCAGGTCGTGGATTGGAAGACCGGCAAGGCGCCGACGAGCGCGCGAGATCTCGAACTGAAGCAGACGCAGCTCGCCCTCTACCGGCTCGCGTACGCGAACTGGGCGGGCATCGAGCCCGAATCCGTCGACGCCGTGTTCTACTTCGTCGAAGACGACCGCGTCGTTCGGCCCGACGAGCTCTACGACGAAGCGGCGTTGCGGCGAGCCTGGGCGTCGGTCACACCGTCGGAGTCCACGGCGCCGGTGTGAGGCTCGGTGGCGGGCGGGGCCGCGTCGCCCCAGTCGCTGAGGTCGAGCGGGATCGGCGCGGTCGCCGCCTGAAGCGGCAGGCCACGCTCGCCGGCGGCGCGTCGCTCCATGTCGGAGAAGTCGTAGGTGTCGGTGAGGAGGGCCGCCCCCGCCTCGCGGGGCACGTGGCCGCGCGGCGTCTCGTCGAGCAGCCGCTCGACGTCGCCGACGGTGAGGATCGGGCCGGTCTCGGGAGAGAGCGGCTCGCTCGAGCGGTCGTGCACGCTCGCCACGAGTCCGTCGAGGAGACCGACCGCGTCGTCGATGATCGCGTCGTCCCGTGTGTCGACGCCGTACAGCAGCCACCTGGCGAGCTCGAGCTCGCCGTACAGCAGGGCGCGCTGCGGCAGGTGCGCGTCGGCGCCGCCGTCGCGGGCGATGACGTATGCCTCGAGGGCGCGCTCCGCGGCCGCGCCGCGCGAGGTCAGCAACCAGTGCAGATCGCGAGCCGGGTCGCCCTGTGCGAGCGCCGACCACCCGATGATCCCCGACACCCGTTCGCGGTCGACGAGGATCGAGTCGGCGGTGAGTGCGCCGTTCACGACGGTCGGCCGGAAGCGCCAGAGTGCCGCATCGTCGGTGGCCTCCTCCCAGCGTCGGAGGAGGGCGGCAGGGAGTCTGCCCGTGTCGGCGGCACGACCGATGAGCGCGACGACGGCATCGCGAGAACCCTCGGCCGTCTCCCTCGGAAGACCGGCGTCGGCGATGAATCCGGTCGGCAGTGCGTGGATCGCGGCGATCGCGAGCCCGACCGACTCGGCGAGCCGCTCGCTCTCGGTGAGCTCGTCGGCCGACCGCACCGCCCCGGGCACGAACTCGGTCACGACGGCACGGGTACCGTCGATCGGCGCCTGCCCGACGAACACCGGCACCTCGAAGGGCAGCCGCGATCGCACGCCCGGAGTGAGCGCGCGGAGGGCGACGAGATCGGCGGACTGCTCGGACTCGGAGGCCTGCGAGCGCGGCGTGCGGATCAGCAGGTGGCGGGCTTCGGGCGTTCGCAGGAGGACGGCGTCGTACGCCCCATTGCTTCGGCGCGTGTGCAGGCGTACGGCCTGCACCTCGAGTCCGGGCACCGCCGCTGTGGCCAACGCGGCTAAAGTGAGAGGGGGTCTGGCCATGGCACACAGCTTAAGCAGGCATCGCCGAGCGGTGGGCGACCGCCACGCCTTCCCGCCGACTCCGCCCGACTCGCGAGAGGTGGCACGTGCCCGAACCGACGTTTCCACCGCTCGCCCGGCCGACCATCGACCGCGACGCCGTCGCGCGGAACGATCCTGAGTTCGAGTCCGCGTTCGACGCGGACCCCACGTCCCGGGTCGTCGTGCTCCGGCACGGCCGTGCGCTCATGGCCGGGCGCATCAACGGCTCCGAGCCCGCGCTCGAGCTGCGGCATCCGAGTGATCTCCCGGAACCGCTGCTCCGCTGCTACCTCGGGCGCGACGACGACGCGCGCTACGAAGTGCGCGTCTTCGACGAGGATGCCGCGAGCCGCATCGAGCCCGAAGCAGCACGCTGGTCGGGCCTCCGGCAGGCGGTGCCGGTGCTCGACGACCGTGACGCGGGGCTCTTCACCGAGGCGCTCGCACTCGCGACGTGGCACGAGGGTCACGCGCACTGCCCGCGATGCGGCGCGGCGACCGAACCTGTGCAGGCCGGGTGGGTGAGGCGGTGCACCCGACAGGGCAACCTCCTCTTCCCGCGCACCGACCCGGCGGTGATCGTGCTCGTGACCGACGACCTCGACCGGGTGCTGCTCGGCTCGAACGCGCTCTGGGAGCAGCAGCGCTTCTCGCTGCTCGCGGGATTCGTCGAGCCGGGGGAGTCGCTCGAGACCGCGGTCGTGCGGGAGCTCGGCGAAGAGACCGGTCTCGCCGTCGACCGGGTGGAGTACGCCGCTTCCCAGCCGTGGCCGTTCCCCGCGAGCCTCATGCTCGGGTTCACGGCGAGGCTCGCTCCAGGCGCCGAAGCGGCGGCGGCGACGCCCGACGGCGAGGAGATCCTCGAGCTGCGATGGTTCTCCCGCGCTGAGCTCACGGCCGCGCTCGGCGACATCGCGCTCCCGGGCTCCCCGTCGATCGCGCGGTGGCTCCTCGAACGATGGTTCGGCGGGCCGATCGTCGCCGACGACGGCGTCGCACTGCCGTGGACGACGTCGTGACGGCGGGCCCGGATCCCCTGCTCGACGTGCTCGACGACGAGCAGCGCATCGCCGCCGAGGCGCTGAACGGGCCGGTCTGCGTGCTCGCCGGCGCCGGCACCGGCAAGACGCGGGCGATCACGCACCGCATCGCGTACGGTGTCGCGTCGGGGGCGTACGACCCGGCACGCATCATGGCCTTGACGTTCACCGCCCGCGCTGCGGCAGAACTCCGGGCGAGGCTCCGCGCCCTCGGCGCCGAGGGGGTGCCCGCCCGCACGTTCCACGCCGCGGCGCTCGCCCAGCTGAACCACTTCTGGCCGATCGTCGTCGGCGGTTCCGCCCCGCGGGTGCTCGACTACAAGGGGCGACTGCTCGGGCAGGCGGCCGAGCGAGCCCGGCTTCGGGTCGACGTGCCGACGCTCCGGGATGTCGCCGCCGAGATCGAGTGGCGCAAGGTGAGCGCGGTCGGGCCCGCTGCCGTCGCGGCGAGGCTGGCCTCGCGCGGGGCGCCCGGCAACCTGAGCGTCGAGCAGTTCACGGCCCTCGTCGACGCGTACGAGACGCTGAAGGACGAACGTCGCATGCTCGACTTCGAGGATGTGCTGCTCGCCACCGCGGGCATGATCGAGACCGAGGCATCCGTCGCCATGCAGGTGCGTGAGAGCTACCGCCACTTCATCGTCGACGAGTACCAGGACGTGTCGCCGGCGCAGCAGCAGCTCCTCGACCTCTGGCTCGGCGGTCGTCGCGATCTCTGCGTCGTCGGCGACGCGAGCCAGACCATCTACTCGTTCGCCGGCGCGACACCGGCCTACCTGCTCGAATTCGAGCGGCGCTTCGAGGGCGCGACGGTCGTGCGCCTCGAGCGCAATTACCGGTCGACGAGTGCGATCATCGGGCTTGCGAACCGGCTGATGCGGGGCCGGGCAGGGGCGCTCCGGCTCGAGGCCGTCGGGGAGTCGGATGCCCCGGCAGCGCGCTCCGCCGAACCGCCGATCATCGAGTACTCCGATGAGCTCGCCGAGGCGCGTGGGGTCGCGACGCGCATCAGGGCGCGTGTCGATGCCGGCACCCCGCCCGAGTCGATCGCGGTGCTCATGCGCGTGAACTCCCAGTCCGCGATCCTCGAGCAGGCGCTCGAGGAGGTCGGCGTGGGTTCGCGAGTGCGCGGTGCCGCGCGATTCTTCGACCAGCCCGAGGTGCGCGAGGCGGTGCATGCGCTGCGGGCGGCCGCGCTCACGATCGCGGGCGAGCCGCTCTTCAAGTCGGTGAGCGACGTGCTGCGCGCGCTCGGCTGGACCGCGCAGGCCCCCGACGGGCCGGGAGCGGTGCGCGCCCGGTGGGAGTCGCTCAACGCGATCGCGCGCCTGGTCGACGACGCCCCGCCGGGCACCACCTTCCGCGCGTTCGCCGACGAGTTGCGAGCGCGCGCCGAGGCGCAGCACGAGCCGACCGTCTCGGTCGTGACCCTCGCGACGCTGCATTCCGCGAAGGGCCTCGAGTGGGACGAGGTGTTCATCGTCGGACTCACCGAGGGCATGCTGCCGATCGCCTACGCGAAGGGCCTCGAGGCGATCGACGAGGAGCGACGGTTGCTCTATGTCGGCATCACGCGGGCACGGCGGCGGCTGGAGCTGAGCTGGGCTCGCCGAGGCGGCGCGCACCGGGGCGAACGGGAGCCGTCGCGATTCCTCCAGGAGCTCGGCACCCGCACTCGGGATGCGGCTGATGCGCGCTCCGCCGCGGCGGCACGCCCGGCCCGCCGAGGGTGATCGACACGGTCGCGAGCGCCGTGACCGCGTGCGACAGCCGGTCGTCGACGACGGATGCCGCGACCGCCGCCGCGTCGTGCATCGCCCGCGCGGTGCGGCTCGGCGCCGGTCGCCCCGCCAGCTGCGCTGCGATGACCGGCCACGCGGCGTCGGCATCACGACGGGTGAGGTCGAGGCAGCGCAGGCACGGCCCTCGGCCGGGCTCGATGAGCGGACCCACCCGGGCGCCGGCGTCGTCGAAGACCACCGCGAGATGGGGCACGTCGCCGCGGAGCCACGGCAGGTGGCGTGCCGGCGGGATGACCCATGGTGAGGCGATCACGGCGAGCGACACCGCATCGACTGGGGCGTCTTCAACCCTCGCCGTCTCGTAGCCGAGCACCGCGAGGTTCGCGGCGAGCCGCTCGGCCACGGGGTCGTCGGCGTCGAGCATGACGACGCCCGACGCCGGACGCCGGCCGGATGCCGCATCCGACCCCTCGCTCGGTCGCTCGTCAGGCACTTCGAACGCAGGGGCGAGCGTCGTGAGCAGCCGCGTCACGTCGTCGGCCGAACCGCCGAGACCGCGCCCGATGGTCTGCAGCGTCGCGATGCTCGCGCCGTGGCGGAGCGCCGCGATGAGACCGGTCTCGAGTTCGCCGGGGTCGGACAGCACGACGCGCGCGGTCGCGCCGCCGAGCTGCAGCCGGGTCGGGGTGCGCCACACGAGGGGGAGATTCGGGTCGATGCGCGGTGCCATGCCGAGAGCATGCCCGAATCACGGCGGGCTCGGCGGCATCCGTCCACAGGTGTCTCAGCCGGCGCTGGGCGCGCCAAGCTGCTGGATCACGCCCGCGGGTCTTCGCCGTCTTCGCCGGGTGCCGCCGGAGTCTCGCCTCGCAGGAGCCGCTCGAGCGCCTGGTCGAACTCATCGTCGGCCTCGGTGCCCGAAGTGTCGGCGCCCGTCAGCCGCGCGATGAGCGCCTTCGGGTCGTCGAGGTCGTCGCCGGTCGGCAGGAGGTCGGGATGCGCCCAGAGCGCGTCGCGCGCCTCGACGCCGACGGCCTCGGTGACCGCTCGCCACATCGCGGTCGCCTCACGGAGTCGCCGCGGCCGGAGCTCGAGGCCCACGAGGGTCGCGAACGCGGACTCGGCCGGTCCGCCCGACGCGCGCCGCCGCCGGATGGATTCGGCGATCGCGTCGGACTTCGGCAGGCGAGCGGTCGCATCGGCGGTTGCGGCGTCGACCCAGCCCTCGACGAGCGCGAGCATGGTCTCGAGCCGGGCGAGCGCGGCCTGCTGGGCCTCGCTCTTGGGGCGGATGAGGGCGCCGTTCACGACGGCGTTCCTCAGTTCTTCGGTGTTCGACGGGTCGAAGCCGTCGGCGAGCTCCTCGAGTCGATCGGTGTCGATGTCGATGCCGCGCGCGAACGCGCCGATCGCGGTGATGAGGTGCAGTCGCAGCCACCTGGCGTGCCGGAACAACCGGGCATGGGCGAGCTCGCGTACCGCGAGGTAGAGCTCGACCTGGTCGGTCGGGATGTCGAGGCCGTCGCCGAACTCGGCCGCGTTCTGCGGCAGGATCGCTGCGCGGCCGTCTTCGAGGAGCGGAATGCCGATGTCGCCGCCCGAGACGACCTCGGTCGCGAGCTGGCCGACCACCTGTCCGAGCTGCATCGCGAACAGGGCGCCGCCGATGCCGCGCATCATCCGGCTCGCGCCCTCGATCATGGTCCGCATCTCTTCGGGCGCCTGCTCGCTCATCACGCGCGTGAGCGCGTCGGAGATCGAGAGGGCGACGGGTTCGGCCAGCTGCGACCAGATCGGCATGGTCGCGGCGACCCAGGCGCGGCGGGTGAGGAGTTCGGGGCTGCCCGGCAGTGCCGAGAAGTCGACGGCTTCGTCGAGCCAGAGCGAGGCGACCTGGAAGGCCTGGTCGAGGCGGGCGCGCTGCTCGGCTGTCACCTGCAGCTGGGCGGATGCCGCGCGCTCTTCGCCCTGGCGCAGGGCCACACTCCAGTCGATGCCGTCGCCGCCCTGGTTCATCGCCTGCTGGAGCTGACCGAAGAGGGCCGCGAGGCTCGCAGGATCGTTCGGCAGCCCTGCGGCGCCGGCGAGGCTCGACGGGTCGATGCCCCCCGCGCCCGAGAGGAGCTCACGGAGCATCTCACGGAACTCGTCTTCGGGGTTCCGGTCGCCAGGCTCATCGTCCCGATCGGCCACTGTCGCCACCTCCAAGTCGCGTCCTCTCAACCGTAACGCCGCCGCGCAGCTGCATGTCTGGGAAATGGCTTAGGCTGGGCGTTCCGGGTGTCCGCCCTTCGCGAACAGCGCCGGCCCCGGCGGCTTGCACTCGGCGACGTCCCGTCGCCCGGAAGGAACACGCATGGCCCTCTTCTCCGACGAGCCGTCGGCGCAACCTCCCCGGCACGAGCGGCGCACGCTTCGCGAGCGCATCGGCTGGGGCGCGCTCAGCGTCGCCGTCGTCATCGCCGTCGTGTTCGCACTGCTCCCGTCGCCGTTCGTCATCGAGCAGCCCGGCCCGGTCTACGACACCCTCGGCGTCGCGCCGAACGGCGACGACGAGGAGGTGCCGCTCATCGAGATCCCCGACGAGACGACCTACCCGACCGACGGCGAACTCAACCTCCTCACGGTCTCCGTGGTCGGCAGCCCGGGGCAGACGCCGAATTGGCTCGAGGTGCTCGGCGCGTGGTTCGACCGCACCCGGTCGGTCGTGCCGGTCGAGGCGATCTTCCAACCCGGCATCAGCAATGAAGACCGTGACGCGCAGAACCAGGCGGCGATGGTCGACTCGCAGCAGGACGCGATCGCTGCAGCCCTCGTCGAACTCGGCCACGACTTCCCGCGCGAGGTGACGGTCGCCGGTCTCCTCGAGGATTCGCCGTCCGAGGGTGTCATCCAGGACGGCGACGTGATCGTCTCGCTCGGCAACACCGAGGTGCACTCCGTCGGCGAACTCCAGAACGCGGTGCGCGAGCACGGCTCGGATTCCCCGGCGTCGATCGTGATCGAACGCGACGGCGCGCAGCAGACCGTCGAAGTCACGCCCGCCGACCGCGACGGCACCGCCGTGCTCGGAGTGGGCGTGTTGATGCACTACGAGTTCCCGATCGACGTGGTGCTGCAGCTCGACAACGTCGGCGGCCCGAGCGCCGGCATGATGTTCGCCCTCGGCATCGTCGACAAGCTCACGCCCGGCCCGATGACGGGCGGCCAGAACGTCGCGGGCACGGGCACGATCGACTCCGCGGGCGTGGTCGGCCCCATCGGCGGCATCCGCCAGAAGCTCTGGGGCGCCGAGGATGCGGGTGCCGAATGGTTCCTCGCACCGGCTTCCAACTGCGACGAGGTCACCGGGCACATCCCCGACGGGCTCACGGTCTTCGCCGTCGACACGCTCGACCAAGCGCGCGCAGTGGTCGAAGACGTCGCCGACGGCGACGTGAGCGGTTCGTACCCCTCCTGTCCTGCCGCCTGAACAGGCGATTCCAAGCATCGCGACTCTAGGATGGAGTTTCGATCCATTCCCGACCGAACAAAGAGGCCGAGCGTGTCTGCACAGTCGCAAGAACCGAGAACTTCGCGCCGCCGCGCGCCGATAGTGATCACCATCGTGGTGGTGGCGGCGCTCGTCATTGCGTTCTTCGTGTTCACCGGCCTTTACGCCGACGTGCTGTGGTACGACCAGCTCGGGTTCCTGCCGGTGCTCACGACCGAGTGGGTCGCGCGACTCGTGCTGTTCTTCATCGGATTCATCGCGATGGCGGTGCCGGTGTGGGCCTCGATCCAGATCGCCTATCGCACGCGTCCCGTATACGCGAAGCTCAATTCGCAACTCGATCGTTATCAGGAGGTCTTCGAGCCGCTTCGGCGACTCGCGATGTACGGCATCCCGGCGGTGCTCGGCGTGTTCGCGGGCGTCTCGACGGCGAGTCGCTGGGAGCTCACGCTCGCGTGGCTCAACCGCACCCCGTTCGGCACGACCGATCCGCAGTTCGGTTTCGACGTGGGCTTCTACGTGTTCGAGCTGCCGTTCTACCGCTCGATCGTCGGCTTCGCGTCTGCCGTCCTCCTGCTCTCGGTGCTCCTGGTCATCGCGACGAACTACCTCTACGGCGCGATCCGCGTGAGTGGTCGCGAGGTCGTCATCTCGAAGTCGGCGCGCATCCAGATCGCGGTGACCGTAGGCCTCTACCTGCTGCTCCAGGCCGTGAGCATCTGGTTCGACCAGTACGCCACCGTCACCGAGTCCGGATCGCTCATCACCGGCGCCGCGTACACCGACGTGAACGCCACGATCCCCGGACGAGGCATCCTCGCGGCCATCGCCGCGGTCGTCGCAGTGCTCTTCTTCATCACCGCACTCATCGGGCGTTGGCGCCTCCCGCTCATCGGCACCGCGCTTCTCATCGTCTCGAGCCTCCTCATCGGCTCGCTGTACCCCTGGATCGTGCAGCGGTTCCAGGTCGACCCGAGCGCCCGTTCGCTCGAGGCGCCGTACATCCAGCGCAATATCGACCAGACGCGCGATGCCTACGGCATCAACGAAGTCGAGGAGATCCCGTTCGAGGCCACGACCGACGCCGAGCCGGGCGCGCTTCGCTCCGATGCCGAGACCACCGCGAACATCCGCCTCATGGACCCGCTCGTGATCAGCCCGGCGTTCCAGCAGCTCCAGCAGTTCCGCCAGTACTACCAGTTCCCCACAAGACTCGACGTCGACCGCTACGCGATCGACGGCACGACGCAGGACACCGTCGTCGCCGTACGCGACGTGAATCTCTCGGGCCTCGGCGACGCCGAGACCTGGTTCAACTCCCACCTCGTCTACACGCACGGCTACGGACTCGTCGCGGCCGCCGGCAACCAGCGCTCGGTCGACGGGCAGCCGGTGTTCGTGCAGTCGGGTATCCCGTCGACGGGGTCGCTCGGCGACTTCCAGCCGCGCGTCTACTTCGGCGAGAGCTCGCCGCCGTACTCGATCGTCGGCGCGCCCGAAGGCGACGCGCCGGTCGAACTCGACTTCCCGGCTGGTGGGGGCGCCGACCAGCAGACCCAGACGACCTTCGCGGGCGACGGCGGGCCGAAGCTCGACAACGTGTTCACGAAGCTCGTCTACGCGCTGAAGTTCCAGTCGGAGCAGATCTTCCTCTCCGACCAGGTGTCGACCGACTCGCAGATCCTCTACGACCGCAACCCGATCGAGCGCGTGCAGAAGGTCGCGCCGTACCTCACGCTCGACTCCGACTCCTACCCGTCGGTCGTCGACGGGCGGATCGTCTGGATCGTCGACGGCTACACGCTCTCCGACCAGTACCCGTACTCGAACAAGGTCAGCATGAGCGATGCGATCGCCGACAGCGAAGGGCTCGCCCCGACGCTCGCGTTCGACGAGGTGAACTACATCCGCAACTCGGTGAAGGCCACCGTCGATGCCTACGACGGCTCGGTGAAGCTCTACGCCTGGGACGAGGAGGATCCGATCCTCCAGACCTGGCAGAAGATCTTCCCCACGACGATCGAGCCGATGAGTGCGATGTCGGGCGAGCTGATGAGCCACGTGCGCTATCCGGCCGACCTGTTCAAGGTGCAGCGGACGGTGCTCGGCCGCTACCACGTGACCGACGCGAGCGCGTTCTATTCTCGCGAGGATGCCTGGACGGCCCCGAAGGACCCGACTGCGCCCGCCACCAGCACGCTCCTGCAGCCGCCCTACTACCTGACGATGCAGATCCCCGGTCAGGAGGCGCCGGCGTACTCGCTGTACTCGACCTTCATTCCCGAGGCGACCGGCGACCAGAGCCGTAACGTGCTGCGTGGCTATTTCGCCGTCGACGCCGACGCCGGCAACACCGACGGTGAGCGGAGCGACGCGTACGGCACCCTACGGCTCCTGACTCTGCCCGAAGACGACAACGTGCCGGGCCCCGGTCAGGTGCAGGCGAAGTTCAACTCCGATCCCACGGTGTCGCAATCGCTGAACCTCCTGAAGCAGGGCCAGTCCGACGTCATCAACGGCAACCTGCTCACCGTCCCGGTCGGCGGCGGGCTGCTGTACGTGCAGCCCGTGTACGTCGAGTCGACCGGCAACACGAGCTTCCCGGTGCTGCAGAAGGTGCTCGTCGCGTTCGGCGACCAGATCGCCTTCCAGGACACCCTCGACCTCGCACTCGACGTGCTCTTCGGCGGCGATTCCGGAGCCGCCGCGGGCGACGTGGCGGTGGATCCCGGCGCCACGCCCACTGACGCCGCCCGAGGGTGGCGAGCCGACCACGCCCGCGGCGCCGAGCGACGAGGTGCAGGCGCTCCTCAACCAGGCCTCGGTGGAGCTGCAGAACAAGCAGGCCGCGCTCGCCGCAGGCGACTGGGCCGCCTACGGCGCCGCCGACGCGAAGCTCGCCGAGATCATCGGGCAGCTCCTCTCGGTCACGGCGACGACCCCGGCCGGGTGAGCTGGCACACGTGCTCAGCGCCATGGCTTTCTGAGCCCGCCTCGATTGGACGACGGATGCCCCGCCTGCTAGTGTTATCTCTTGTGCCGCGGGGTGGAGCAGTTCGGTAGCTCGCTGGGCTCATAACCCAGAGGTCGTAGGTTCAAATCCTGCCCCCGCAACTGAAGAGGAAGATCCCGGGCCTCTTCAGCACGCTGGCGCTCCTGCTCCTCGGTGGCACGGCGCACTCGTTCGAGGCGCCGTTCGTGCCAGGCTCGCGCCGTGTGGTCGGGGTCGCGGAGCTGCGTCACCACCGGCGGGCCGCCGAGGAGCTGACGACGCGCCTCTTTCACCCGAAGGTTGAAGTCTTCGATTGCGGCTCGCACGTCCTGCTCGCGGTGCATCCCGTCGAGCCGGTCGTCGAGCGCTGCATCCTCGGTGCGCAGGGTCAGCGCCGGTGGGCCGAGCCCGGTCAGTTGCTCCGATTCGATCTTCGCATCGTGCGGCGGATCCACCAGTCGGGATCGTGACGACCATTCAAGCCGGGCAGCGGCTTGCCGGCTCCGGGCAGGTTGTCGAACTCGCCGCGGCGGATCGCCCGGTCGAACTGCTCGAGTCGATCTCCGACACCTTGCGTCGAACGTCGTCGGACATGTGGCTTCCTCCCTCCCATCCACGCTACGTCTTGGCCACGCCGTCGTCGACGTCACGCGCCGTTCAAAAAGAAGATCCCGGTCTCGTTCTGAGGCCGGGATCTTCTGCATTTCCGCGGCGAACTGGGTCTCTGCGGCACCGGATGGCACGACCCCCGAAGTGGGGGCGAGCGGACGAAATCTCGGGACCTCAGTCGCCCATAGGATTCCGATCAATGTCCACGATCGCATCGAAGTTCGTCATCGGAATTCTCGTCTCCGCCCTTGCGCTGGGGAGTGCCACCGCGCAGGGGTACATCGCGCGCGCGGAGGAGGAAGCGGTGGCCGCTGCCGCCGCGCGCGCCGAAGCCCGCGAGCGCGCCGCTGCACGATGGGAGGCCGCCGTCGAGTCTGCGCGCAGCGAGACGGCGGCGCTCGTCGAGGCCGCGCGCGGCGCGGCGGCCGAGGTCGGCGATCTCGCGACGACAGCTGATGCCTCTGCACTCTCGGCTGCGGTCGCGTCGCTCGACGCGGCGACCTCGGGCCGCGACATCGGCGCGATCGCAGCACGCCGCGATGAGCTCGTCGCGGCTGTCGTCGTGTTCGCGGGCGCCGTCGCCGCGAAGGCCGAGAGCGTGATCGCCGCCAATGCGTCGGCCGATCAGCAGCTCGAGGAGCGCATGGAGGTCGCGATCTCCACGGTGCGCGCGATCGGAACCGATGAGCACGATGTCGCGTCGGCATTCGCGGCAGTGCGTGCGACCGCCGACCGCGTCATGGCGTCGCACGAGTCCAACGTCGCCGCGGCTGCTGCCGCTGCTGCTGCTGCTGCTGCTGCGGCCGCCGGCGCCGCAGACGCGGCCGCTCGAGCCGCTTCGGCGCCTGGAGGCACCGGCACCGTTGGATCGCCGGTCACCGCACCCGGCCTCGCGCCGGGTTGGCCTCGGCTGCCCGATCCGGAGCCGACCATCGTGGCACTGGGCGAGTACTGGCCCGGCTGCGACATCTAAATCGGCGAATGGGACTGGTGGTACGCCGACGGCGGCGTGTACACCGTTGATCCGGGGTACCCGTACGACATCGAGATCATGGAGTTCGAGGGCCGATTCCTCGGAGTCAAGTCCCTGCCCTGCGTCGTCGAGTGATCGACACGGCAGTCGGACTACGCTGACGGCATGGCCGACGCGACCCCGATGCCCGCCTTCGCGATCGCCGTCGCGCAGTTCGCGCCCGGCGATGACGCGGCGAAGAATCGCGCCGAGATCGCACGCCTCGCGGAGCTCGCGGCCTCGAGGGGCGCAAGACTCGTGGTCTTTCCCGAGTACTCGAGCTACTTCACGCCCGAACCGGGCGAAGGCTGGCTCGCGGCATCCGAACCCGTCGGCGGCCCGTTCACGCAAGAGCTCGCCGCGATCGCAGACCGGCTCGGCATCCACCTCGTCGCCGGGCTGATCGAGCGCATCGAGGGTGAGCGGCGCGTCGCGAACACGGTGGTCGCCGTCGCGCCGCGCGAGGGCGTCGTCGCCACGTATCGCAAGCTCCACCTCTACGACGCGTTCGGACAGCGCGAGTCCGACTGGGTCGCGCCGGGCGAGATCGCCGAGCCCGAGACGTTCGAGGCAGGCGGCATCCGCTTCGGCCTGCAGACCTGCTACGACGCTGCGATTCCCCGAGGTGACGCGTCGAATCGTCGACGCAGGCGCCGATGTCGTGTGCATGCCGGCCGAGTGGGTGCGCGGCCCCCTGAAGGAGGCGCACTGGCGCGTACTCACGACGGCGCGCGCGCTCGAGAACACGATGTACATCGCGGCCGCAGACCACGCGCCGCCGGTCGGGGCGGGCAACAGCATGATCGTCGACCCCATGGGCGTCGAGATCGCGACGATCGGCGAGACGACGGATGTCGCGATCGCCTGGGTCTCCCGCGAGCGCATCGACGCCGTCCGCCGCGTGAACCCGGCGCTCGCCCTGCGACGGTTCGGGGTCACCGCCCTTCGAGAGCCTCCGGGACGTCGCTGAGGGCGGCGAGCCGCGCCGACGCCTCTTCGAGCACCTCGAGCCGCTTGCAGAACGCGAAGCGCACGAGACTCCGGTACGCGCCCTGGCGGTCGGGGTGCACGAACGCGGAGACCGGCACGGCGACGACACCGGCGCGCTCGGGAAGCTGTCGGCACAGTGTGGCGCCATCGTCGTACCCGAGGGGCGCGGCATCCGCCACGATGAAGTAGCCGGCCTCGGGAAGCGACACGGTGAAGCCGGCCGCAGTGAGGCCGGTCGCGAGCACGTCGCGCTTCGTGCGGAGGGATGCCGCGGCATCCGTGAACACCGCATCGGGCAGTCCGAGACCCACGGCGATCGCGGGCTGGAACGGGGCGCCGTTCACGAACGTGAGGTACTGCTTCACCGCGAGCACGCTCGTGACGAGATGCGCCGGTGCGGTCACCCAACCGATCTTCCACCCGGTCGTGCTGAACGTCTTGCCGCCCGACGAGATCGAGATCGTGCGCTCGCGGGCGCCGGGCAGCGTCGCGATCGGGACGTGCCGCGCGCCGAACGTGAGGTGCTCGTACACCTCGTCGGTCACGATGATCGCGTCGTGGCGGGTCGCGAGCTCGACGATGAGCGTGAGCGTGTCGGTGTCGAGTACGGTGCCGGTCGGATTGTGCGGCGAGTTCACGAGGATGATCCGGGTGCGGTCGGTGACCGCGGCCCGGAGTTCGTCGGGGTCGGGCCGCCAGTCGGGCCCGTGCTGATCAGACCAGTGCAGCGGCACGGTGCGATGCACGCCGCCGGCGCGCGCGACGAGCGCCGCGTACGCGTCGTAGTAGGGCTCGAATGTGACGACCTCGTCGCCCGCGTCGACGAGGGCGAGCAGGGTCGCCGCAAGCGCCTCGGTGGCACCGGCGGTCACGAGCACTTCGGATGCCGCGTCGACGTCGATGCCGTAGAACCGCCGCTGATGCGCCGCGATCGCCTCGCGGAGCACGGGGTCGCCGATGCCGGGCGGATACTGGTTCACGCCATCGGCGATCGCCTGGCGCGCGGCATCGAGCACCTCGGCGGGTCCGTCTTCGTCGGGAAAGCCCTGGCCGAGGTTGATCGCACCCGTACGAAGCGCGAGCGCGCTCATCTCGGCGAAGATCGTCGCGCCGATCGTGCCGTCGGCGGCGAGGAGTCCCGCGCCCGCCGCGGTACGCTGCCACGGGCGGAGATCGGGGGCGGGGGAGAAGTCGCTCACGCTTCTCACCGTACGCGAGGGTGCGGCGAGTACGCTGGCGGGCGGCGCCGTCGGCCGGGGTCATCCGGGTTCGGATGAATCACTGCTCGGGAATAGCAGGATCATAGACTTCGCCGATCCAGCACACAGCTTGCGGCGGGATGCTGGCATGGCTTTGGAAGGAGCAGACATGACCGACACCACTGACGGCCCCACGGGGAAGGCCCGCGAGGGCGACGTCACCCAGAACACCGACGCCGGAACCGGCGCGCAGGCCGAGACGACCGCGACGCCGACGACGCCCGCCGCGACGCCCGCCGCCGCATCCGAGACCACCGCGCCCGTCGCGGCTGCCGCGCCCGAACCGGCAGCACCGACCACGACTCCGGCGGCAGCCACCGCTGAGCCCGCCCCGGCCGCCCCGGCCCCCGCGACCGGTGTCGTCTACGAGCCCGGCCAGGCCCCGCAGCCCTACCACGCGGCGCAGTACGCCCACCGGACCGCGCCGACCACGCCCCTGTCGGGCCAGGTCCCGCCGGCGTTCGGCGGCCCCCAGCCCCAGCACGCGACCCAGCCGACCGTGCCGCTCGCCGGCGTTCCCGCTGAGGGTGCACCCGCGGATGGGCCGAAGTCGCGCCGGGTCGGTCTCGGCATCGCCGCCGCGCTCGTCGCCGGAGCCCTCATCGGCGGCGCCTCGGGCGCGGGCATCACCGCACTCGTCACGAGCAACCAGTCGCCGGCGACGAACAACACCGCCGGCTCCACACAGAACATCGTCGTCAACGACACCGAGTCGGTGAACCAGATCACCGCCGTCGCCGCGAAGGCGAGCCCGAGCGTGGTCACCATCTCGGTGACCGGCGAACAGGGTGGCGGCACGGGCTCCGGCGTCATCCTCTCCGACGACGGCTACGTGCTGACGAACACCCACGTCGTGACCCTCGACGGCGCGACCGCAAGCCCGACGATCCAGGTGAAGACGAACGACGGCCACCTCTACGACGCCGAGCTCGTCGGCACCGACCCGCTCTCCGACCTCGCGGTCATCAAGCTCGTGGATGCCTCGGGCCTCACCTCGATGGAGTTCGCAGACTCCGACGACCTCAACGTCGGCGACACCGCGATCGCGATCGGCGCACCGCTCGGCCTCTCGGGGACCGTCACCGACGGCATCGTGAGCGCGTTGAACCGCTCGATCGACGTCGCCTCCTCGGCGGCGCCCACGACTCCCGACTCAGGGCAGGGCGACAGCGGGCAGGGCGGCGACCAGGGCGACGGTTCCGACACGCCGTTCTTCTTCGACCTGCCCAACCCCGACGGCAGCGAGCCGCAGCAGCCGAGCGCGTCATCGGGTCAGGTGACCCTTCCGGTCATCCAGACGGATGCCGCGATCAACCCCGGCAACTCGGGCGGCGCCCTCCTCGACTCCGACGGCAAGCTCATCGGCGTGAACGTCGCCATCCTCGGGGCGGGCGGCGCCACGGCCGAGGCGGGCAACATCGGCGTCGGGTTCGCGATCCCCTCGAACCTCGCCGCGCGCATCGCGGAGGACATCATCGCCGACGGCTCGGCCACGCACGGCCTGCTCGGCGCGACGGTCACCTCGGCTGAGACCTCAGGCGAGAGCGAGACGGTCGGGGCCCTCATCTCCGAGGTGACCCCCGACGGTGCTGCGGCTGCGGCAGGCCTCCAGTCCGGCGACGTCGTCACCTCCTTCAACGGCGTGCCGATCACCGACCAGACCGACCTCACCGCGCAGGTCCGGGCACTGCCCGGTGGTGCGTCGACCGACCTCACCTACACGCGCGACGGCCAGTCGCAGACCATCGAGGTCACGGTCGGCACCTTCGAGGGCTGATCGAGTCAACAGCGAGACGTATGGCGGGGCCGGATCGGAAACGATCCGGCCCCGTCGCGTTCGTCTGCCCGTCGGGGTCGCATCGAACGTGGCTGGTAGGCTCGATCGACCCGAGCGCGAGTGAGGACCATGCCCGAGCAACACCCTGAGGCGACATCGTCGCCGCCCCTCGGCGTCTCCTACGTCATGCCCGTGCTCAACGACGTGACCCATGTGCGGGCCGCGGTCGAATCGATCCTCGCGCAGGACTACGCGGGGCCGGTCGAGGTCCTCATCGCCCTCGGTCCGTCGATCGACGGCACGAACGAGCTCGTCGCCGATCTCGCCGACCGCGACGACCGCGTGCGTCTGCTCGACAACGAGGTCGGCTCGACGCCGGCAGGGCTCAATATCGGCATCAGGGCTGCGCGGCATCCCGTCGTCGTGCGCGTCGACTCCCACTCGATGCTGCCGCCGCATTACGCACGCATCGCCGTCGAGACCCTCGAGCGCACCGGGGCCGACAACGTCGGCGGCATCATGGACGCCAGGGGCGAGACCGCGTTCGAACGGGCGGTCGCGCTCGCGTACACGACGAAGGTCGGACTCGGCGGCTCCGCATTCCACATCGGCGGTGCGGAGGGACCGGTCGAAACGGTCTACCTCGGGGTGTTCCGCCGTTCGGCACTCCATCGTGTGGGCCTCTTCGACGAGACCATCAAGCGCGGCCAGGACTGGGAGCTGAACCGTCGGCTCCGTGAGTCGGGCGGCACGGTGTGGTTCACCCCCGAACTCGGCGTCACCTACCGTCCGCGCTCCACGCTCGAGCGCCTCGCACGCCAGATGTTCTCCACGGGCCTCTGGCGCGGGGAGCTCGCACGGCGCTTCCCGTCGGCGACCGGCATCCGTTACTTCATCCCGCCGCTCATGGTGCTCGGCGTCCTCGTAGGACTCGTCCTCGGCATCCTCGGCATCGTGCAGGCGGCAATGGGCGCAGCGCCGTGGCTGCTCTTCGGCTTCGCGGTGCCCGCGGTGTACCTCCTCTTCGTCGCCGCCGCCACGCTCGCATACGCCCGCGGGCGCGGCGCGGGTGTGGCCGCCTGGTTTCTCGTAGTCTTGCCCTGCATACACGTCTTCTGGGGAATCGGCTTCGTGCTCGGCTACCTCTCGCTGACGCGCAACATCGCCAGGCACACGGGGAGGTGACGCGGATGTCACAGACCGGTCCGGTCACCACGAGGCCCTCGAGCATCGCCGAGCTCCGCGAGGTCACCCAGCCGCCCGAGGTGCGCGGGCGCCGCAACGCCGAGCACTGGACGGCGTCGCTCTACCTCCGCCGGTTCTCGCCATACCTCACGTGGCTGCTCTTGAAGACGTCGATCTCGGCCAACGGCGTCACGGGCCTCATGATCCTCGTCGGCTGGTCGACGGCCGCCGCGCTCCTGATTCCCGGCATCTGGGGCGCGCTGCTCGCCGTCGTGCTCGGCCAGCTGCAGATGCTCATCGACTGCTGCGACGGCGAGGTGGCGCGCTGGCGGCGCACGTCGTCACCCGCGGGAGTCTTCCTCGACAAGGTCGGCCACTACACGACCGAGGCGCTCATCCCACTCGCGCTCGGCATCCGTGCGGCGGCGTACCCGCTGGAGTTCCCGGCCGACTTCCTCTGGACCACGATCGCGGCGCTCCTCGCCCTCGTCATCGTGCTGAACAAGGCGCTCAACGACATGGTGCACGTTGCGCGTGCCAACGCGGGTCTGCCCAAGCTCACCGACACGCCCGGCGAGACGGCCCCGCGCGGCGGGCTCGTCGCGCGCCTGCGCAAGGCCGCCCGATTCCTGCCGTTCCACCGCCTGTACCACTCGGTCGAACTCACGCTCATCGCGTTCGCCGCCGCGCTCGTGGGCCTCTTCGCCGGGCAGCCGTTGGTCGACCGCGTCGTCCTCGCCGCACTGCTGCCGCTCGCGCTGCTGTCGCTGATCGGGCACTTCGTCACGATCATGGCGTCTCGTCGTGTCCGCGCCTGACTCGCTCGCGCGCTTCGACGGGCTCAGCGAGCGATGTCCCGCACGTCGCCGTGGTCGTGCTCACGATGGGCAACCGGCCCGACGACCTCGCGCGCGGCATCCGAAGCATCCTCGACCAGACGGAGGTCGTGACCGAGGTCGTGTGCGTCGGCAACGGATGGGACCCCGCGACGGCCGAGCCGCCCCTGCCCGCAGGGGTCAAGACCCTGCACCTGCCCGAGAACCTCGGCATTCCGGCCGGGCGCAACCGCGGCGTGCCGCTCGTGTCGGGCGAGGTGCTCTTCTTCCTCGACGACGACGCGTTCCTGCCGAGCGACGCATTCCTCGCCGACGGATGCCGCAAGCTCGCCGAGCGACCCGAGCTCGGGCTCATCCAGCCACGGGTGATCGACCCGGCCGGTCTCGTCTCGCCGCGCCGCTGGATCCCGCGGATCCGCAAGGGCGACCCCGCCCACTCGAGCAACGTCTTCTCGTGCTGGGAGGGCGCCGTGCTCATGCCGCGCGCCGTGTTCGAGCAGACGGGCGGCTGGGCCGATCCGTTCTTCTACGCGCACGAGGGCATCGAGCTCGCCTGGCGGGTGTGGGACACGGGACACGTCGCGTGGTACGCCGGCGACCTCGAGGCGGGGCATCCGGTGATCGACCCGGCCAGGCACGCGTACTACTACCGTCTGAACGCGAGGAATCGCGTGTGGCTCGCGCGCCGCAACCTCCCCGCCGTGCTCGTGCCGCTCTACGTCGGCTCGTGGACGGTGATCCAGGTGCTGCGATGGCTGCGGAACCCCGCGGCGCTCCGAGCGTGGTTCGGCGGGTGGCGTGCCGGTTGGCGCGAGAACCCGGGGGAGCGGCGGCCGATGCGGTGGCGCACGGTGTGGCGGATGACCCTCGCCGGACGCCCGCCCGTGGTCTGAGCAGTAACGATCGCCTCTCGGTCGCTGCCGATGGCGCGCCACGCGGCATCCGCGCTGCCGGCCCTCGCTAGCCTTGGACGGTGGGACTGAGGAGAGATGCGCGTCGTGCCGTCAAGCTGGCCAAGGACATCATGTCGTCCAGGCGAGCCCAACGCGCCCTCGGCGTGAGGCTCGCCGAACAGCAGCCGCTCGAACCCCACCGGTTCCGCGTCGGCGTGTACTTCGCCGACGGCAGGGTCAACCTCTACCAGCTGCGGCAGTGGTACGCGCCGCTCCTCGAGCTCTCGAAGCGGCATCCCGTGCTCCTCCTCAGCCGTGCCTCGGGTACCGCGCTCAACCTGCTCGAGGAGTCCGCGCTGCCCGTCGCCTACGTGCGCACGGTCGCCGATCTCGAGCGCGTCGTCCACGAGCAGGACCTGCACGTCATCCTCTACGTGAATCAGAACGCGAAGAACTTCCAGATGATGCGCTACGGCCGCCGCTGGCACGTGTTCATCAACCACGGCGAGTCCGACAAGATGTACATGACCACGAACCAGTTCAAGGCCTACGACTACGCCCTGATCGCGGGCGACGCAGCGCGGGCGCGGCTCGACAAGGTGCTCTGGGACTACGACTTCGACAAGCGGGCGATCCCGATCGGGCGGCCCCAGGCCGATCACTACCTCGACGGCGCTCCGTTGCCGTACACCCCCGACGAGCGCGAGGTCGTGCTCTACGCGCCGACCTGGGAGGGCGATCGCGGAGCCGCGGCCTACGGCTCGATCGTCTCGCACGGCGTCGAGCTCGTGCGGGGACTCCTCGCGACCGGCCGCCACCGCGTGATCTACCGGCCGCACCCTCGCTCCGGTGTCGTCGACCACGAGTACGGCGCCGCGAATGGCGCGATCATCGCCGCGATCGCCGCGGCGAACGCCGCCGATCCGTCGGCGCAGCATGTCTTCGACGACGGCCCGGCGCTCGGCTGGCAGCTGGCGGCGGCGGATGTCGCGATCGTCGACATCTCCGCGATGGTCTACGACCGCCTCGCGGCGGGCAAGCCCCTCCTCATCACGCGTCCGGTGAACCCCGAGGCGCAGATCGACACCGGCGGCTACCTGCAGGCCTGCGAATGGCTCGACGCGTCGGATGCCGACACCATGGTCGCCCGCGTCGACGAGGTCACCCACGATGAGGCCGCGCTCGCCCGCCTCGGCGTCTGGGTCGAGCGGTACTTCGGCGACACCACCCCCGGAGTCTCCACCGCGCGCTTCCACGCGGCGATCGACCACCTGATGGTCGAGTGGGAGCGGTTCGCGGAACTGCACTCCGCCGACGGCGAGGTCGACGAGTTCGTGGGCGAGGAGCCCGACGACGAGGAAGACGAGTCGCTCCGCGCCTGAACGTCAGGACGCGGCGTCGTCGCGGTCGGGATCGAACTCGGTGCGGTCGGGTGCCGCGGGCTCGGTGCGGTCGGGCGCCGCGGGCTCGGTGCGGTCGGGGTCGCGGGCGGCGCGGCGCGGCGGGTTCGACGGATGCCGCGGCATCCGTATCCCGAGCGTCGCTGACGTCGATCTCGGCTTCGGCCTCGGGCTCCGCGCTGCGGCGCCGCACGACGACCCGACCCGCCTTGCGGCCCGCGGACTGGATGCCCCGGCCCGCCGTGAGCGCGACACCGCCGACGGCCGCGCCGGCCCGGGACATCCGCGTGCCCGTGATGCGCAGCAGGGAATCGCCGGGTTCGAGCTCTGCCGGAAGTGCGGCCGGCGCCTGCCCGAATGCGAGCCGCGCCTGCCGCAGCACCCGCCGCCCCAGCACGTGGTTGCCGGCTCCGCCGATCGCCGCGCCGATGCCGAACGGGATCGCCTTGCCGATGATGCTCGCGCCGCCGCGCACGGCGAACTGCTTGATGAAGATCTTCCGGAGCCCGTCGGCGACGGTGCCCATGATCGCCTTCGGAAGGGTGTTCGTGATGAGCTCGCCCCAGTAGGCGTTTCGGGCGACTCCCGTGCCACTCGCCTGACCGGCGAACTGGCGCACGAGGTCCACGCCCTCCTTGCCGAGCATGAGGGTCATCACCAGCGCCCGTGCACGGTCGGGATTCTCGACGGCGATGCCGTGCACTTCGGCGACGGACTGCGCGAACAAGGCGGTCGCCTCGAGGAATCCGGCCGTCTCGACTCCCGAGAGCGCAAGGGTCACGCCGGTGCCGATGCCCGGGATGACCGCGGTCGCGCCGACGGCCGCGCCGCCGGTTGTCACCGCGGCGAGATAGCGACGTTCGAGAATGCGCACGATCTGCTCGGGGGTCGCGCCGGGAAACCTGCGACGGATGCCGCGGAGGTGCATCACGACGATGGGCCGCTGGATCGAGAGCACCCGGTCGATGCCGCGCTCCATGCCGTACGCGCGGGGCTGCTCGGGGGCACCGCCTGCTGCGGCGCCTGCGTCGGGGCGATCTTCGTTCGGAGCATCCGCTCCCATCGAGGTGATCCGGTGCACACGTTCGGTCATGGTTCGTAGATCCTAGACGCACCGGTGGGGAATGCGCCGGATGTCACGTGGGGGTTGCGCTGCTCGCGAATCGTGCTCGCGCCGAGACGAAGGTTCAAGCGCGCCGGTGTTCGAAGCAACTCGAGGCCCATCTGGAGTCCCTGGGCGAGCGCATGCTCGTCGACGCCGGCATCGCGATGCTCGAGATCGAGAATGCGATCGAACCGACCGGTGCGCTGCTGCGGGTCGCGCCCTGCGTCGGGCTCGCCAGGCGCTGCGGTCCGGTTGAGCGTCTGCTAGGTGGGGCCGTAGTCCGCGTTGTACCGGTCGAGCACGTCGTCGATCGGACCGTCGAGCACGAGCGCACCCTTGTCGAGGTAGAGCCCCCGAGTGCAGAAGCGGCGGAGATCGCGTTCGTTGTGCGACACGAAGAAGAGGGTGCGCCCGCCCGCGAGGAGCTCCTCGATGCGGCGGTAGCACTTCTCGCGGAACGCCTTGTCGCCGACCGCGAGCACCTCGTCGACGAGCATGATCGGCTCCTCGAGCTGCGAGATCACGGCGAACGCGATGCGCACCTTCATGCCGCTCGAGAGGTGCTTGTAGGGCGTGTCGAGAAAGTCGCCGATGTCGGCGAACTCGATGATCTCCTCGAACCTCGCGTCGATCTGCGGCCCCGTCATGCCGTGCAGGCCCGCCGTGAGGTAGACGTTGTCGCGCACGGTGAGATCGTCGACGAATCCGCCGGTGATCTCGATGAGCGGGGCGACGCCGCCCGTCACCTCGACCGTGCCCTCGTCGGCGATCATGACGCCGGCCACGAGCTTCAGGAGCGTCGACTTGCCCTGGCCGTTGCGGCCGACGACACCGATCGACTCGCCCGGGCGCACCTCGATCGACACGTTCCGGAGGGCCCAGAACTCCCCGGGTCGCGTGCGGCGGCGGCGTCCGGCGAGCAGGTCCTTGAACGAGCGGCGGCCCCGCCGGTTGCGCCGGAAACGGATGCCGAGCCCGTCGGTGCGGATCGCGGGCGGCGCAGCCGAGGAGACGGCGGTGGCGGCATCCGACATCAGATCTCCTTCAGCACCTGGCGCACGGACGCGCGGAAGACGAGCAATCCGACGGCGAGCAGCACGACCGACATGACGGCCGCGATCGCCACGTTGAACCAATCGAGCTCGGAGGGGAAGAACGCCGACCGGTAGAGCCCGAAGATCCCCGTGAGCGGGTTGAACGCGGCCCACACGTGAAGCTGTTCGGGCAGGTTCGTGACGCCGTAGATGATCGGGGAGGCGTAGAACAGGAAGCGGAGCACGAGCTTCACGGCCCGCTCGAGGTCGCGGAAGAACACGACGAGCGGAGCGACGATGAGCGCGACGCCCGCCGTGAGGATCGTCTGCAGGAGGATCGCGAGCGGGAAGAGCACGAGCTCCCAGCCGACGGTCGCCCCGAAGACCACCGCGAAGAGCGCGAGCACCGGGCAGCGCCAGCAGGAACTCGATGCCCTTCGAGAGCACGATGCGATTCACCCAGATCGTGCGCGGGATCTTCGTCGAACGCACGAGCTTCGCGTCTTTCAGGAAGGCCCGCGTCGAATCCGAGACCGCGCCGGTGAACCACATCCACGGCAGCAGCGCCGACAGCAGGAAGACGATGTACGGCTCGGTGCCCACCGGACGCTCGAACACCTGCGTGAAGACGAACCAGTAGATGCCCGCCATCACGAGCGGGTCGAGCATCGACCAGACGTAGCCGAGTGCCGACGTCGAGTAGCGCACCTTGAGATCGCGGGTGGTGAGCAGCCACAGCGAATGGCGATAGCGAGCCCATGGCGTCCGCTGCAGCGGATGCGCGTCGCCGTACGCGACAGGAACCGTGCTCATCACGCCTCTCATCGTAGATGGCGTGCGACGGTAGATTTGATGGGAGGGCCACGGCGCGTGCCGAGCCGCCAGAAGGAGCATCGTGCATCGCACCAGTACCCGCGTGATCTTGAGTTGCGCCGCGATCGGCGTCGGCGGGGGAGCGGTGGCTGCGGCATCCGGGTATTTCGCCCTGTTCATGGCGGCGGTCGGGCCGATCTTCTACGGCATCACCATCGGCAGCCACTTCCTGCCGAGCGTCATCGCGCTCGCACTGCTGAAGCGCCCCGGCGTGGCCGTGCTCACCGGGCTCATCGCCGGACTCGTCGGCGCCGCGTTCGCACCGCACTGGCTGCTGCGCTTCATCGGCACCGGCCTCCTCGTCGGTGCGCTCCTCGAGCTGCCGTTCCTCGTCACGCGCTACCGGCGCTGGGACCCCTGGCTCTACTACGTCGCCGCCGTCGTCGCCGGTCTCGTGATCGCCGTCGGCGTGTTCATCGCCCTCGGCGGCGAGCACTTCGCGTGGTGGGCCTGGGCGATCGCGCTGCCGCTCTACGCGGGCAGCCCGGCCCTGTTCACGTGGATCGGCCGCGTCATCGCGGCGCGGCTCACCCGTGCGGGCGTTGCGCGCGGGGTCGGCTGAGCGCGCTCGCGACGATCGAACCCCGCACAGCGAAGAGCGGATGCCACGAGGCATCCGCTCTTCACTGCTGTGGTGCTACTGCTGTGGTGCTGCGATCACACGAAGTGGTTCGCACGCTCCAGGTCTTCGGCGAAGTCGACCTCGACCGCGTAGAGGTCGGAGATGTCCATCGGCTCGACGAGCATGCCGTTCTTCTCGATCGCGAGCTCGAGGCCGCGCTCGAAGTAGTCCTGGTCGCCGACGCGCGCGAGGTGGCCGAGCAGCGTCGCCTTGTCGCGGCGCGAGATGTAGTTGATGCCGACGGCTTCGCCGAGGCGCGCCCCTGACGCTCTTGGAGAGCTCCTTGATGTAGCCCTCGGCGCTCGTGGTGTACTTCACCTCTTCGTCGGAGACCTTCGAGGTGTTGACCGTGACGAACGACTGGTCGCGCGCGATGAGCGGGAGCGCCCGGTCGAGGATGCGGGGATCGAAGACGACGTCGCCGTTCATCCAGAGCACGCCGCCCGACTGCGAGGCCGCGAGGGCGCGCATGAGGCTCTTCGAGGTGTTCGTCTGGTCGTACTCCTCGTTGTAGACGAAGGACGCGTGCGGGAACGCCTCGATGATGTGCTCGAGCTTGTAGCCGACGACGATCGTGACGGTGGCGTTGTCACCGAACGCGTGCTCGATGTTGTCGAACTGCTGGCGCATGATCGTGCGGCCGTCGCTGAGTTCGGTAAGCGGCTTGGGGAGGGATCGCCCGAGCCGGCTCCCGATGCCGGCTGCGAGAATCACGATCTGGGTGGTCACTGCATCTCCTTCGGTGGTTCGGATGCCTCGTAGCGCAACCCTCGTCGCCGAGAATTCGCCTGCGCTTCACCCGGAAGTTCACATTTGGACACGCCGTCATGCCGCTCATCAGGATATCGGGACGCGCCTTCAACCCGCCATGAGGCGGAGTGGTCGTAGTGGGATCGTGATGCGACGTTCAGGAAATCCCCAGCTTGCAGACGCGCCGCATGACGCCACGGATGAGCGCTCCGGCGGGGGTCGTTGGTAGGTTGGCTGCGTGACTTCCGTTTCGCGTTCAGACCAAGACGACGAAGCTGCTGGAGGCACCGACACGGGGGTATCCGAGCGGGGATCCTCGACGGGCCCGGCGGCGGGCAGGTCGAGCCGTCCGGCGCGATCTGCCGCGGCCAAGCCACCGGCGGCGAGCGACGAACCCGCGCCCGATTCGGGTGCCGACGCGAAGCCGGCCGCTCAGGCGAAGCCGACCACTGCGAAGTCCGGCGGCGCGAAGTCCGGCGGCGCGAAGAAGACAGCCGCGAAGACGAGCGCCGCGAAGACGGGCGCCGGCAAGCCGGCCGCTTCGAGGTCGGGTCAAGCCAAGGGCACCGCATCGAAGTCGGCGGCGCGCACCCAATCCACGACCGCGGCGACGACCGCGGCAGATGGTGAGACGCAGCAGCCCGCACCCTCGAAGCGTACCGCGGCGTCGCGTGCTGCGTCAGCGGATGCCGCAACGGCACGCGGCGCGGCCGCGAAGTCGACCCGCACGCCGCGATCGTCGGCTGAGAAGGGCGCCGTGAGCACGTCCACCACGCGCAGCCGCGCCACAGCGGCGGCGAGCGCGCAGCGGCAGGCCCAGCGAGTCGCGGCCTCCCTCACCACCGAGACGACCGAGGTCGAGCGCACGCCTCGGAAGCCCTCAGGCGAGGCGCTCGCCGCAGCGGTCTCCGAACCGCCGGTCGCGGCGGAGCGGCCAGCCGTCGGACCCAGTCGCGGTGCACTCGGAGATCGACGAGGAGACTCGCGAGCGCCCGCCGCGCCGTGGGGCCGCTGCCGCGGCCGCTGCTGCGCTGGCCGCGAGTGTGGCCGCCGCCAAAGCAGCAGACGTGAGGGTGCCCGAGGTCGGTGCGCCCGAGGCGAACGCGCCTGAAGCGGCCGCGACTGAGGGCGCCGCGGCTGAGGTGAATGTGCTCGAGGCGCCGGTCGCCATGACGATTGCGACCGCGCCGACGGTCGCTGAGGCGACCGAGCGCGAGGCGAGTGTCACGATGACGATTGCGACCGAGCCGACGGTGGCTGAAGCGACCGTGGCAGAGGCGAGTACGCCGGCGACGGTGGCCGAAGTGGTCGAGGCCGAGGCGAGTGTGCCCGAGGCGCCTGTCGCCGAGGCGATCGTGTCTGCGACGATCGTGAACGAGGTCATCGCGCCCGAGGTGGCCGAGGTGCCGGCGGCTGAAGTGATCGCGCCCGAGGTGGCCGCGCCCGAGGTGGCCGAAGCCGACGCGCCGGCGACCGAGGCTGAGGCCGCGGTGATCGAGGAGGCGCCGTCCGAGGCATCCGGAGTCGCGGACCGGGCCGTCGCGATCATCGCCGTACCGCAGAAGGCCCCGACCCGGAAGAAGCGCATCGTGCGCGCGGCCCGCGCCGCGCCGCCCGCAGATGCGCCGCGTGTGCTCGCGATCGGCGGGCTCGTGAAGCGCTTCGGCGACAACACCGCGGTCGACGGCATCTCGCTCGACGTGAGGGCCGGCTCATTCTTCGGCATCGTCGGCCCGAACGGCGCCGGGAAGACCACGACGCTGTCGATGGTCACGGGGCTCCTCCGTCCCGACGCGGGTACCGTGCACGTCAACGACATCGACGTCTGGGCGAACCCCCGGGCGGCGAAGCGCATCACCGGCGTCCTGCCCGATCGCCTGCGGCTCTTCGATCGGCTCACGGGCGCCCAGCTGCTCTTCTACTCGGGGGTGTTGCGCGGCCTCGACAGCCGCACGGTGCGTGAACGCAGCGCCGACCTCATCGCCGCCTTCGGGCTCGAAGACGCGATCGACCGCCTCGTCGCCGACTACTCGGCCGGTATGACGAAGAAGGTCGCGCTGGCCTGCGCCATGATCCACTCGCCACGCATCCTCGTGCTCGACGAGCCGTTCGAGTCGGTCGACCCGGTGTCGGCGGCGAACCTCACCGAGATCCTCGAGCGATATGTCGCGGGTGGCGGCACCGTCGTGCTCTCGAGCCACGGCATGGACCTCATCGAGCGCGTCTGCGACTCGGCGGCGATCATCGTCGGTGGGCGCGTGCTCGCCGCCGGCACGCTCGACGAGGTGCGAGCCGGCCAGACCCTCGAGGATCGGTTCGTCGAGCTCGCGGGCGGACGCAAGGCTGCGGAAGGCATGGAATGGTTGCACAGTTTCTCCGACTGAAACTGCGACTGCTCGGCAACATCTTTCGGCGGAGCCCCTGGCAGGTCGTCGGCATCGTCGTCGGGCTCGTCTACGGGCTCGGGTTCGCCGTGCTCCTCTTCGCAACGCTCGTGGGCCTTCGATTCGTCGCCGACGTCGACCTCGTCCGCGACGTGCTCATCGTCGCCGGGTCTGCCACGGTGGTGGGCTTCATCGTCTTCCCGCTGATCTTCGGCGTCGACGACACGATGGATCCGCGCCGCTTCGCGCTGTTCGGCGTGCGCGATCACACGCTCGCATTCGGCCTCGCCGTCTCGGCGTTCGTCGGCATCCCGGCGCTCGCGCTCGCGATCGTGCTGCTCGGGACTGTCGTCACGTGGTCCAGGGGCCCCGGTGAGACGTTCCTCGCCATCATCGCGGCCGTGCTGGCTCTCGCCACCTGCATCCTGCTCGCGCGAGTGTCGACGGCGCTCGCCGCTTTTCTGCTCGCGACGCGGCGGGCACGTGAGTTCACGGGTGCGCTCGGGCTGCTCCTCATCGTGTTGGTGTCGCCGCTCGTCATCGGGCTCGTCGCGCTCGACTGGGAGAACTCGGGCCTTCAGGTGCTCGAGTCGATCGCGGGAGTCCTCGGCTGGACCCCCCTCGGTGCGGTGTTCGCGATCCCGGGCGACGCCGCAGCGGGCGACTGGGGCCCGGCGATCCTGAAGCTCCTGATCGCCGACGTGACGCTCGGGCTCGTCTGGTTCGCCTGGCAGGCGCTCGTCGCCAAGATGCTCGTGACACCGGGCCGCGAGGCATCCGCCAAGAGCTATCGCGGACTCGGTTGGTTCGATCGGTTGCCCAGCGGCGCGACCGGTGCCGTCGCGGCGCGCAGCTTCACCTACTGGTTCCGCGACGCCAGATACTGGGTCTCGCTCGTGATGGTGCCGATCGCGCCGGTCGTCGTCGTCGTGGCGCTCTCGCTCGCAGGGGTGCCCGACTTCTATCTCGCGCTCATTCCGGTGCCGCTCGTGTGCCTCTTGCTCGGCTGGAGCCTGCACAACGACACCGCATTCGACTCGACGGCGATCTGGCTGCACGTCGCGTCGGGCGTGCGCGGCGCAGCCGATCGGGCGGGCCGCCTCATTCCGATCCTGGTCGCCGGCGTGCTGGTGATCGGCCTCGGGAGTGCGGTCACCGTGTTCGTGCTCGACGACTGGAGCCTCCTGCCGTCGCTGGTCGGCGTGAGCACCGCGCTCCTGCTCGCCGGACTCGGCGTCGGCTCGATCGCCTCCGCGCGATTCCCGTACCCGGCAGTGAAGCCCGGCGACAGCCCGTTCCAGCAGCCGCAGTCGACCGGCGCGATCACGGCGCTCGTCCAGACCATCACGATGTTCGGCTCCGTGCTCATCGCACTGCCGGCGCTGATCTTCGGCTGGCTCGGATTGTTCGTCGACCCTGCATGGCATGCGGCGTCATTCGCGGCGGGCGTCGGCCTCGGACTCCTCGTGCTCGCCGCCGGCGTGTGGCTCGGAGGTCGGGTGTTCGATCATCGCGGCCCCGAGATCCTCGCTGCCGCCGTCCGCGCCTGAGGCCTGAGGGCGTGATCCGCGCGTAGACTTGAACCCATGATCCACTCCGTGCGCGTGAGCATCGCCGACCCCGACAGCCCCGGCGGTGGCACCTCGGTCCTCGATCGCGAGCTCGAGAAACTCCTCGAAGAGGAGGCGATCGAGCCCGGCGATCATGAGCGCTTCTCGCACTACGTGAAGAAGGAGCAGATCCTCGAGTCCGCGATCACCGGCAAGCCGGTGCGGGCGCTCTGCGGCAAGAAATGGACGCCGGGCCGCGACCCCGAGAAGTTCCCCGTCTGCCCCACCTGCAAGGAGATCTACGCGCGCCTGAAGTCCGAGTAGCGCTGGAGCTGCGAGGTCAGCGATATGTCGTCGGGATGACCGGCTCACCGCGACCCAGCCGGAACGCCTCGATGGGCAGCTCCTGCATGACCTCGGCTCGATGTGCGCGCGCGGCCTCAGTGCCCGCGTGACCGAGGAACGCAGCGTCGGCCTCGCCGTTCGACATGAGCTGCGCCATGAGGGGGCGGAGGCGGTCGCCGGATTCGAACTCGATCGCGCCCTCGGGCCCGTCGCCGACGAAGACGAGCTCTTCGCGCGCGGTGCGCGTGGAGTCGAGCCGTCGCGCCGCATTCTTGCGTCCGCCGACGTTCAGCTTCTGCGTCGACGCCTTCGCCACGTCGACCCACTCGCCCGCGTCGTCGCGACGCGCGACGAGCTTGTAGACCATGCCGGCGGCGGGTGCTCCCGATCCGGTCACGACGGCAGTACCGACACCGTAGGAATCCACCGGAGCGCCCGAGAGGCCCGCGATCGTGAACTCGTCGAGATCGCTCGTCACGGTGATCCTCGTGTCGACCGCGCCGAGCGCGTCGAGCTGTTCGCGCACCGCCGTGACGACGGTCGGCAGGTCCCCGGAATCGATCCGCACCGCTCCGAGCTCGGTGCCCGCGACCTTCACGGCGAGTTCGACGCCCCGGCGAATGTCGTACGTGTCGACGAGAAGGGTCGTCTTCGGCCCGAACGCCTCGACCTGCGCGCGGAACGCGTCCTCCTCGCTGTCGTGCAGCAGCGTGAATGCGTGCGCGGCGGTACCCATCGTGGGGATGCCCCAGGTGCGTCCGGCCTCGAGATTCGACGTCGCCTCGAACCCGGCGATGTACGCAGCGCGCGCCGCGGCGATGGCCGCCCGCTCGCTCGTGCGACGCGAGCCCATCTCGGCGATCGGTCGGCCGAGTGCGACGGAGACCATGCGAGCGGCGGCGCTCGCCACCGAGGAGTCGTAGTTCAGGGTCGACAGCACAAGCGTCTCGAGCATGACCGCTTCGGCGAACGACGCCTGGATCGTGACGAGGGGGGAGCCCGGGAAATACGCCTCGCCCTCGCGGTACCCCCAGATGTCGCCCGTGAAGCGGTAGTCGGCGAGCCACTCGAGCGTTGCCGGTCGCACGACCTCGTTCTCCCGCAGCCACTCGAGTTCGGCGTCTTCGAAGCGAAACCTGCCGATGAGCTCGAGCAGGCGCCCGGTGCCCGCGACGACGCCGTATCGACGTCCGTTGGGCAGGCGCCTGGCGAACGCCTCGAAGAGGCTCTCGCGGTGAGCGGTACCGTCGAGCAGGGCGGCATCGACCATCGTCAGCTCGTATCGGTCGGTGAAGAGCGCAGCAGACCCGGTCACAAGGGTCAGCCTAGCGAGGGGGAAGCGCACGGGAGGGGGCGCTACGCTTGCATGTCGTGACGGATGCACCGATCGGGATCTTCGACTCCGGGGTCGGCGGGCTCACCGTGGCCCGGGCGGTGAAGGACCAATTGCCGAACGAGTCGATCCTCTACGTGGGTGACCTCGAACACTCGCCGTACGGTCCGAAGAAGATCGCGGATGTCCGCGGCTACGCGCTCGCGGTGCTCGACGACCTCGTCGCGCAAGGGGTCAAGATGCTCGTGATCGCGTGCAACACGGCGTCGTCGGCGATGCTGCGTGATGCGCGCGAACGCTACGAGGTGCCGGTCGTCGAGGTGATCCAGCCGGCCGTGCGCCGTGCGGTCGCGACGACCAGGAGCGGCCGGGTGGGCGTGATCGGCACCGCTGGGACGATCGCCTCCCGCGCCTACGACGACGCGTTCGCCGCGGCCCCGCACCTCGAGCTGTTCTCGCAGGCGTGCCCCCGATTCGTCGAGTTCGTCGAGGAGGGCGTGACGTCGGGCGACGAGCTCTTCGCCGTCGCCGAGGAGTACCTCGCGCCGCTGAAGCAGGCGCGCATCGACACGCTCGTGCTCGGCTGCACGCACTATCCGTTCCTCAAGGGCGCGATCTCCTACGTCATGGGCGAAGCAGTGTCGCTCGTCTCGAGCGACGTCGAGACGGCGAACGACGTGTATCGCGTGCTGGTCTCGAACGGCATGGAGCGCCGCGCCGAGACGCCGCCCAGCTATCGTTACGAGGCCACGGGCCACTCCACGAGCGCCTTCCTCGACCTCGCCCACCGACTGATCGCCCCCGAGATCCCGAGCGTCGAGCTCGTCGAGACGGGCGCCGTCACCCTGCCCGACCTCCAGCACCTTCGACAGGAGAACCCATGACCGAGGCATCCGCCGCACCCGATCTCGTTCGCGCCGACGGGCGCACCGCCGAGCAATTGCGAGAGGTGACCATCGAACGCGGCTGGAGCGACCACGCCGAGGGCAGCGCCTTGATCTCGTTCGGACGCACGAAGGTACTCTGCACCGCGTCGTTCACGAACGGCGTGCCGCGCTGGATGAACGGCAAGGGCCGCGGCTGGGTCACCGCCGAGTACGCGATGCTGCCGCGCTCGACGAACACCCGCAATGATCGGGAGTCGGTGAAGGGGCGCATCGGCGGTCGCACGCACGAGATCAGCCGGCTCATCGGCCGCAGCCTGCGCGCAGTCGTCGACACCAAGGGCCTCGGTGAGAACACGATCCAGATCGACTGCGACGTGCTGCAGGCCGATGGCGGCACGCGCACCGCCGCGATCACGGGTGCCTACGTCGCCCTCGCCGATGCGATCGAGTGGGCGCGAGAGCAGAAGTTCATCGGCCAGCGCGCGAAGCCGCTCATCGACACGGTCTCGGCCATCTCGGTCGGCATCGTCGACGGCACGCCCATGCTCGACCTCGCCTACGTCGAGGACGTGCGCGCCGAGACCGACATGAACGTCGTCGCGACCGGTCGCGGCCTCTTCGTCGAGGTGCAGGGCACCGCCGAGGGTGCACCGTTCGACCGCCGCGAGCTCGACTCGCTGCTCGACCTCGCGCTCGCCGGCACCGCCGAGCTCACGCGTATTCAGCAGGCGGTGCTCGCCACGGCGACGGAGACCGCCGGAGCATGAACCTCGAATTCGTGCTCGCGAGCCACAACCCCACAAGGTGCGCGAGTTCCAGCGCATCATCGGCGAGCGGATGCCGGAGGCCGTCGTGCTCGCCGTACGACGGACCCGAGCCCGTCGAAGACGGCTCACTTCGCCGAGAACGCGTTCATCAAGGCGCGCACCGCCGCGACGCACACCGGGCGCATCGCCCTCGCCGACGACTCCGGCATCGTGGTCGACGTGATGGGTGGTTCGCCCGGCATCTTCTCGGCGCGCTGGGCCGGGCCCGGGGCGGGCGACGCAGGCGAACGTGCGAGCTGCTGCTCGCCCAGCTGAGCGACATCCGCGATCCGCATCGCGGCGCCGACTTCCACTGCACGATCGCGCTCGTCGTGCCCGCGTCGATACGGCGAGCGGCACGAGTTCGCGGCGACCGGTGACTGGCCGGGCGCATCGCGTCGACGAGCCGCGGGCGTCGCACGGCTTCGGCTACGACCCGATCTTCGTGCCCGAGGGCCTCGAGGTGTCGGCTCGGCCGAGCTCGCCCCCGAGGTGAAGAACGCGCACAGCCACCGCGCTCGCGCCTTCGCCGCGCTCCTCCCCGAGCTCGAACGCGTCCTGGCGGGGCGGCGGCGTGTAGCAGGCGCGGTGGACTGAAACGCCTCAGGCCTCGGCGTCGCTCGCGCCCATGAGCGCGTAGAAGTCGCCGACCGGGCCGAGGTGCACGAGCTTCTCGGGATTCAGCTGGTTCGCGACGGTCTGCGCTGCGCCGGCGTCGAAGTGCACCACGAGCACGCTGAGGATGGCGCCGTCGGGCGCCGCGCACCCGAAGCGCCGGTCCCCGTTCACGCGCATGCGCTCGAAGCGCACCCCCATGCGGTCGCCGCGGCGGACGAGCCCGCGCGAGGAAGCGGGCGACTGCGACCGCCCGCGGAGCGGCTCCCGTATCGCCGGTGCCCGCCGCCACCGTCGCCGTAGAACACGACGTCATCGGCGAGCGACGTCGACCAGCCGGTCGACATCGCCCGCCTCGACGCCGCGAAGAACGCGTCCGCGAGGGCGCGTCGCGATCGGTCCGCTCCGTCGAATCGCGGGCGACCGTCGGCGATGCGAGCCTTCGCGCGGTGGAGGATCTGCCGGCACGCGGCCTCGTCGCGCTCGACGATCCCGCGATCGCGCGTAGTCGTAGGCGAACACCTCACGAAGCAGGAAGACCGCGCGTTCGACCGGGCCGAGCCGCTCGAGCACGGCGAGGAACGCGAACGAGAGCGTCTCGTCGCGCTCGACCCGGTGTGCCGGGTCGAGCGTCGTCGTCGGGGAACGGCTCCGGCATCCATGGGCCGACGTAGACCTCGCGTTGCCGGCGTGCCGAGCGCAGGGCGTCGATCGCGAGCCGGGTGGTGACCGTCGAAGCGTACGCCTCGGGGTTCTCGATGTGAGGCCCGCGAGCCCGCTCCTCGAGGCGCAGATGCGCCTCCTGCACGACGTCTTCCGCCTCGACCACGCTGCCGAGCATGCGGTAGGCGATCGAGAACATGAGTGGTCGCAACTCCTCCTGGGTCGCGCGATGCCCGGACATAGTTCGAGCATGTCACACACGCCTCCGACGAGTCCGTCACAGATCGACGAGTTCGCTCGTCGTAGAGGATGAGAGAAGGGAACCACGACATGAGAGTGTTCATCGCCGGCGCCACGGGCGCCATCGGAACGAGAATGGTGCCGCTGCTCGTGGCCGCCGGCCACGAGGTGGTCGGCACGTCACGGAGCGAGGCGCATTTCGGCGAACTCGAGCGGGCGGGCGCGAAGGGCGTCGTCATGGACGGGCTCGACGCGGCATCCGTGCGCCGCTGCGGTGCTCGACGCGCGCCCCGACGTGATCGTGCACCAGCTCACCGCCCTCAGCGGGCAGGTCGGCGACCTGAAGCACTTCGACGAGAGCTTCGCCGCGACGAACGCGCTGCGCACGCGCGGCACCGACCACCTGCTCGCGGCGGCCGCCGAGGCAGGTGTCGGGCGCTTCATCGCGCAGAGCTACGCGGGGTGGCCGAGCGAGCGCACGGGCGGGCCGGTGAAGACCGAGGAGGACCCGTTCGACCCGAACCCGACGAAGGAATCGCGCGAGACGCTCGCCGCGATCCGCTACGTCGAGCAGCGACGACGGATGCCGGCGGGCTCGCGCTCCGCTACGGCGCACTGTACGGGCCGGGCAACGCCATCGGGAGCGGCGGCGAGGTCATCGAGATGGTCAAGGCGCGGAAGCTTCCGGTCGTCGGCGGAGGCACCGGTGTGTGGTCGTTCTGCCACGTCGACGACGCGGCATCCGCCGCCGCCGCTGGCGGTCACCCGCGGCGCGCCGGGCCTCTACAACATCGTCGACGACGACCCGGCACCGGTCTCCGAATGGCTGCCGGAGCTCGCTCGCATCATCGGCGCCAAGGCGCCGATGCACGTTCCTGCGTGGGTCGCGATGCCGCTCATCGGCGAGCACGGCGTCTCCATGATGACGCAGGTGCGCGGCTCGTCGAACGCGAAGGCGAAGCGGGAACTCGGGTGGGAGCCGGCGTGGCCGAGCTGGCGCGAGGGGTTCCGCACGGGGCTCGGCTGAGGCATCCGCTGCCGGTCGCATCCATCGCGGGCGCTGAGAACGCGACTCATTCCCATCTCGGACCGACCGGCGATTTCCGGCCTACGCTTGAGAGGACATGGCACACTCGCACGACCACGCAGGGACCGCGAACCGAACCCGCCTGTGGATCGCGATCGCGATCATCGGCGCCTTCCTCGTCGTTCAGGTGATCGGTGCCCTCCTGAGCGGCTCGCTCGCCCTGCTGGCCGATTCCGGGCACATGGCGAGCGATCTGCTCGGCCTCGTCGTCGCACTCGTCGCGGCCATCGTCGCGGCGCGGCCCGCAACCGACCGCCACACCTTCGGTTTCCGGCGCGCCGAGGTGCTCGGGGCGCTCCTGAACGGCGTCATCCTCATCGTCGTCGCTGTCTCCGTCACGATCAGTGCGATCGGGCGGCTCGCGGCCGGTGCGGAGGGCGAGGCGCCCGAGGTGCTGGGTCTGCCCGATGCTGATCGTCGCGGTCGTGGGGCTCGTCGCGAACTTCGCCGCGCTGCTCGTGGTTCGCGGCGGCGCGAAGGACTCCATCAACTTGCGCGGCGCCTACCTCGAAGTGCTCGGCGACACGATCGGATCGGTGCTGGTCATCGCCGCGTCACTCGTCATCCTGTTCACGGGGTTCAACGCCGCCGACGCCATCGCCTCCCTCGTGATCGCCGCCCTCATCCTGCCGCGCGCGGTCTCGCTCCTGCGCGACGTCATGCGGGTGCTCAGCGAATCGGCGCCGGCCGACACGGATGTCGCCGAGATCCGTGCGCACATCCTGCGCACGACGGGCGTGGTGGCCGTGCACGACGTGCACGTCTGGGCGATCACGTCGGGTTCGCCGGTCTTCAGCGCGCATGTCGAGGTGGAGCCCGAGGTGTTCGCCAGGGGCCGCACCGGCGAACTGCTCGACGAGCTGGCGGATGCCTCAGCGACCACTTCGACGTCGCGCACTCGACCTTCCAGCTCGAGCCGGCGGGGCGCGCCGAGCACGAGCAGCCGCAGCACCGCTGAACGGAGGTCACCGCCTGAACGTGCGCCGCCGCGTCGCCGCCGCCGCGGCGCGCGCGGAATCAGACCGTCAGCACCCGCGCGAAGAACGCTCGCAGGTCGCCGACGAGGTCGTTCGGCGCCTCCATCGCGGGGAAGTGTCCGCCGTACGGATGCTCGCTCCAGAACGCGAGATGGTCGTCGCGATCGAGGATGCGCCGCATGAGCGGCTCGTCGCCGAACGCCGTGATGCCCTGCGGCCGGTCGTGGCTGCGCCCCCACGCGCCCTCGGCGTGCATCGTCTCGTAGAGCAGGTTGGCGGCGCCGTCGCCGGCCCGGCCGAACCACGAGACGGTCACGATCGTGAGCAGCGCGTCGAGGTCGACCGCGTCTTCGGGCGTGCGGCGGGCGGGGTCGGTCCACTCGTTGAACTTCTCGACGATCCACGTGAGCTGTGCCACCGGTGAGTCGGTGAGCCCGTACGCAACGCTGAGCGGACGCGTCGACTGGATCTGCAGGTACCCGAACTCCTCGGCGCGCGCCGCCTTCAGACGCTCGTGCCGTTCGTGCTCCTCGTCGCTCAGGTGATCGGTGGGCGGGGTGTACTCGGTCGCGATGACGCCGGCGTCGGTCGCGGCGAGCGACGCGATCACCCGATCGCCGGCGTCGAGGCAGAGCTGCTCCGAGATGCCGGCGCCGACATCCTCGCCGAAGACGGCGTACCGGTCGTAGCCGAACTCGGTCATGATCCGGTCGAACGCCTGCGCGGTGCGGGCGATGTCCCACCCGTGCGCCGCGAGGGGGGTCGAGAGCCCGAAGCCCGGGATCGACGGCACGACGACGTGGAAGGCGGGCGCCGCGGCATCCGCCCCCGTCGCCTGTGGCTCCGCAAGGGCCGCCGCGACGCCCGCGAACTCGGCGAACGAGGTCGGGTAGCCGTGGCACATCAGGAGCGGCACGGCTTCAGGATGCGTCGAGCGCACGTGCAGGCCGTGGATCGGCTGCCCGTCGACCTCGGCGAGGAACTGCGGCAGGCGGTTGAGCGCGGCCTCCTCGGCTCGCCAGTTGTACTCGTTCCGCCAGTACCGCGCGAGCCGCTGGGCGTAGCTCACCGGCGTGCCGCGCTCCCACCCGTCGGTGAGGGCGGCCGGCCAGCGGGTGCGGTCGAGCCGCTCGTGCAGGTCGACGAGGTCGGCGTCGGGGATCGCGATCGTGTAGGGCCTGATGTCCATGACGGCTCCGTTGTCTCGAAAGTGCGACTGTCGTGAAGGTGCGACGGTCTCGAAGGTGCGACGCTGTCGAGTGAATCGGATGCCGCGGTCGCCGTCTTGAACCGGAGCGACAGGTCCGCAGCGCTCAGACGGGCTCGTCGCGCCGCTTCGACTCGCCGGGCGTGTAGCCCGTGAGGCGCTTCACGTCGCGGGTGAGGTGCGACTGGTCGGCGTACCCGAGTTCGTAGGCGACCACGGCGATCGCCTCGCCGGTGCGCAGGCGCGCGACCGCCTCGCGTGCCCGCGAGATCTGGCGCACGTGCTGGAGGCTGAGGCCGGTGATGCGCGTGAAGTGCCGCTGCACCGATCGCCGCGACACCGATGGCGCCGTGCCGCGAAGCGCGGCCTCGATGACCGGATCATGGTCGAGGAGCCCGTCGGCGTCGAACGCGTCGATGAGGTCGTCGACGTCGGCATAGCCGGGCATCGGCCAGCTCCGGTCGGCGAGCTCGAAGGCACCCGGGTCGGTCATGGGGAGCGGGATGGTGCGGTCGCACATCGAGTGCGGCTCGACGTGGGTGAAGTAGGTGCCCTGCGTGAAGCGCACGCCGACGTTGCGGTTGCCGGCACGGTAGGGCACGGGCGTCGGCCGCGACGACGGTCCGCTCAGGAGCACCCGCGATGTCGTCGGCGAGGTCGTGAAGATCAGGTCCCAGCACGCATCGGCGGCCGCAAGGTACGTGCCGTCGGTCTGGTCCACGGTCTGCCAGACGACGTCGACGTACGGGGATCGTGAAGCTTTCTCCTCGTAGAGGAAGCTCATGCCGCCGAGTGTAGCGCCGCCGGCGAGGCGCGGGAGGAGCCCTATCGGCGGTCTTGCTCGGGGCCGTGCTCGAAGACCTCGGGGTCGAGCACGAGCTGCTGGGCCTCGACGGAGTCGGTCTCGACGTCTTGACCTGCCGCCTTGGCCCTCTTCGCCTTGCGCGACGACTGGAAGTAGTGCCAGAGCGTGGGGATCAGCGTCAGCACGACGGCGCCGATGAGGATGACGTCGATGTACTCCTGCACGAACGTGGCGACCGGGGGGATGTAGCCGAGCAGGAACCCGAAGTACGTGAGTCCGGCGCCCCAGATGAGCGCGCCGATCGCGTTGTACAGCGAGTACTTCCGGTAGTCCATGTGTCCGACGCCGGCGGCGACCGGGGCGAACGTTCGCACGATCGGCACGAAGCGCGCGAGGATCACGGCGAGCGCGCCGAAGCGGGTGAAGAAGGCGTTGGTGCGCTCGACGTTCTCGCGGCTGAAGAGACCCGATTCCTTGCGTTCGAAGATCCTCGGGCCGAACCTGTGGCCGATGAGGTAGCCGACCTCGCCGCCGAGGAATGCGGCGGCCGCGATCGCGAGACAGACCCACCAGATGTCGATCTGGATCACCCCGCCGAACGTGAGGATGCCCGCGATCACGAGCAGGGTGTCGCCCGGCAGCAGGAAGCCCACGAGCAGGCCGGTCTCGGCGAAGACGATGAAACAGATCACCGCGAGCGCCCACGGCCCCGCCGAGTTGATGATGAGCTCGGGGTCGAGCCAGGGGATGAGTGCGGTGTGGATCACTGGCGGGAGCTCCTGTCGTCGTCGGACACGGCGAATGCCGGGTCAGCAGGCGGCGTGCGGTCCTCGAAGTCTACCGAGCCGATGCCCCGCGTGACTGGGCGAGGACCCCGAATCATCCCGGAGGATGACGCGCCACGCGGCATCCGCTCGCTCAGTGCTCCTCGGCGAGCGCCTCGAAGATCGCGCTGTTCATGCGGAACGACTCGCGCACCTCGGCGATGAGCACGTCGACCTCGCCGGGCGAGAGGGCGAGCGCATTCATGCCGTCACGGTAATGGCGCTTGTAGCGCACGATGCCGTCGTCGGCGATCTCGAAGCGGTAGAACCCGAGTTGCTCGGGCGTCGCGCCGTAGTGGCGGGCGACGAGCCTCGCGATCGCCTGGCCGCCCGACAGGTCGCCGAGGTAGCGGGTGTAGTGGTGCGCGAGGTAGCGCACGTCGTCGTCGGCGATCGCCCGGAGGTGCGCCGCGTACGCGGCGGTCGCCGGCAGCGGCGGGTGCGTCTCGCGCCAGTCGGATGCCTCGAGCGCCGCGAGGTCGCCCTCGATCGCTGCCATCCGGGCGAGCGCCGGGTCGAAGACGGCGGGGTCGTCGGCGTGGCCCACGCGTTGCTCGAGCGCCTCGTACACCCACGCGAGCTGCGCGAGGTACCGCGTGTACTCGGCGAGGGAGAGCTCGCCGCCCATGAGCGCCGTGATGAAGCCCCGGGTCTCGGCGGCACGGTGGTCGCCGGCGGATGCTTCGCGCACGAGCGCGGCGACATCGACGGGCTCGGCGGAGCGCGGCGGGGCGGCTGGGGGAGCGATCGTCATGGCGTGGCCTTCGAGGTTAGGTAAGGGTTACCTCGCATACTAGGCGCAGGGGGCGCGGCGGGATAGAGCCGGCACGTGAACGGATCGAGGTTCAGCGGCGGCGCAGTCGCTCGATCTCGTCGCGGTTCACCTCGGCCGCCTTCGCGATGAGGTCGTTGGCGAAGACGAGCTGCTCGTCGCTCAGGGTCTCGAGGTAGGCGTTCCACCTGGCGCCGACGCGCCCGTAGACCTCGCCGAAGCGGCCGATGATGGCCTCGGGCTCGGCGGTCACGATGACCCGGCGGCGGTCGTTCGGGTCGCGATCGCGCGAGACGAACCCGGCGCGCTCGAGGCGGTCGATCGCGGTCGTGATCGCGCCGCCCGCGGTGAGGCCCGTGCGCTCGGCGAGCTCGCCGGGGGTCGCCGGTCCTTCGCTCATGAGCAGGCTCGCGCACCTGGAGGTCGGTGCCGTTCAGGCCGCCCCACTTCGCCACGGCGTCTTGGAAGAGCACGGCGCGGGCCATGAACTCGCGCATCACCTCGCCGGCGCGCTCGATCTCCTGCTCCCGGGTTGACGGCTCGGACATCGCTGACGTACTCTCTCTACTATCGAGAGACTCCGAAATCGAGAGTCTCGCACCCACAGTCTACTGAAGGAGCAAGCATGTCACGCGCCATCGTCATCGGAGGCGGCGTCGCCGGCCCCGCCGCGGCCCTCTTCCTGCAGCGCGCCGGGTGGGACGTCGAGATCTTCGAGGCGGCACCCGAACCCGACGCCTACGCCGGTCTCTTCCTCAACGTCGCGACGAACGGGCTGGCCGTGCTCGAGCAGCTCGGCCTCCGCGAGCGGCTCGTCGCCGAGGGGCACCGTTCGCCGAACATGGTCATGTGGTCGAGCACGGGCAAGGAGCTCGGCACCGTGCCGAACGGCCCGGCCGGTCAGCCCGAGCGCGGCAGCGTGGTCGTGCGCCGGGGCATCCTGCACCGGGTGTTGCGCGAGGCTGCGCAGGCGGCCGGCATCCCGTTCGCCTTCGGCGCCCGTCTCGAACGCATCGAGGAGACGGATGCCTCGGTGCGCGCGATCTTCGCCGACGGCCGCACCGCCACCGGCGACCTCCTCATCGGCGCCGACGGCGTCGGTTCACCGACGCGCCGTCACATCGATGCGGATGCCCCGTCGCCCGCGCCGAGCGGACTCGTCGGCCTCGGCGGCTTCGCCCACGTGCCGGGGCTCGCGCCGACCCCCGAGACCCAGCACTTCGTGTTCGGCCGTCGCTCCTTCTTCGGCTACCTCGTGCGCGAGGGCGGCGAGGTCTACTGGTTCGCGAACATCACCCAACCGGTCGTCGACCGGGCGGCGCTCCGCTCGGTGCCCGCCTCGGAGTGGCTGGCGCGACTGCGCGAGCTGCATGCCGACGACCCGTACCCCGTGCCGCAGATCCTCGAGCACGCCACGGGCGAGGTCGGCGGCTACCCGATCGACGACCTCGGGCACGTGCCGCACTGGAGCCGGGGGCGGGTCGTCGCCGTCGGCGACGCGGTGCACGCCACGTCGCCGAGCGCGGGGCAGGGGGCATCCCTCGCCCTCGAAGACGCGATCACGCTCGCGCGGTGCCTGCGTGACGCACCCGACCACACGGCCGCGTTCGCCGAGTACCAGCGGCTGCGCCAGCCGCGGGCCGAAGCGGTCGTCGGCTACGCCCGGGCGATCAACAAGCAGAAGCGCGTCACGAAGTCGCGGCTCGGCATCGCGATCCGCGACGCGATGCTGCCGCTGTTCCTGAAGAAGGCCCGCGACGACACGCGCAACGACTGGCTGTACAACCACGAGATCGAGTGGGATGCCCCGGTGCCGATGCGCTGACCCGGCGCCCGGCCGCTTGGGCCGTTGGCGGTCGCGCTGGCCCGCGGTCGGCGGTCGCCGCGTCGGCGGTCGCCCGCTGTCGGCGGTCGGGGCTAGCGTCGACCGCATGAAGTACGGGTTCATCTTCCCCGGCAACGACCCCGAGGTCGCGGTCGAGCTCGCGCCGCTCGCCGAAGCCTCCGGGTGGGATGCCTTCTTCGTCTGGGAGGGCATCTGGGCGACCGATCCGTGGGCCACGCTCGCAGCGGCCGCAATGGTGACCGAGCGCATCCGGCTGGGCACGATGCTCACGCCCGTGCCGAGGCGGCGTCCGTGGGAGCTCGCGGGTCAGACGATGACGGTCGACCGGCTCTCGGGCGGCCGGGTCATCCTCTCCGTAGGGCTCGGCGTGCCAGAGCAGTACGAACCCCGGTTCTGGATCTTCGAGGGCGACCCGGGCCGCAAGGTGCGGGCCCAACTCCTCGACGAGGGCCTCGAGCTCATGCAGCACCTCTGGCGCGCCGAGCCGTTCGAGTACGAGGGCGAGCACTACCGGGCGAAGCGCACCGACACGATGCTGCCGCCGACCACCGCGCAGCAGCCGCGCATCCCGACCTGGGTCGTCGGCGTCTGGCCGCGCATGCGCTCGATGCGCCGCGTCGTGCGCTACGACGGGTGGATCCCGAACTACGCGCCGCCGACGGCCGACGGGGTCGACCCCCTCGAGCAGCAGCGCACCTACACTCCCGAGATCGCCGCCGAGGCGATCGCGTGGATCCGCGCCGAGCGTGCGGCGGCGGGTCTCGCCGACCGGCCGTTCGACATCACCCAAGAGGGCACGACGAGCGGAACGGATGCCGCAGCGGATGCCGCGATCGTGAAGCCGTGGGCCGACGCCGGCGTCACGTGGTGGCTCGAGGCCGACTGGGGCGTGCCCGGCGACCGCGTCGCCGACTATGCCCGCGACCGGCTGCGGCGGTGATCGCGGCGACCTCCTCGCCGGTGAGCTGGATGCGTGCGGCGGCCAGGTTCTCCTTCAAGTGCTGCACGCTCGTCGTGCCGGGAATCGGCAGCGCGTTGGGGGTGCGGTGAAGCTGCCAGGCCAAAGCGATCTGCTGCGGGGTGGCGTCGTGCGCGGCGGCGATCGGGTCGATGACCGCGTGGAACGGGATGCCCTCGTCCCCGCGCGGGATCGCGCCGGGGTGCCAGGGCGAGAACACGATGCCGTGCTCCTCCGCCACCGCGCGCACGGCGGCGCCGAGGCGGACGGAGACGGTGTAGTGCGCCGTGACGGCGGCGATGTCCGTGATGCTCATCGCGGCGCGCAGCTGGTCGACGCTGAGGTTGGACAGGCCGATGTTGCGGATGAGCCCGTCGGCCTTCATCCCAGCCAGGGTCTCGACTGCCTCCTCGTAGGGCACGTCGGTGAACGTGGACTGGTGCAGGTAGTAGAGGTCGATGTGCTCCAGTCCGAGGCGCGCGGGGCCGCCGCGGATCTGACGCCCCCGAGCCCGACGCCGCGGAGTCGCGGCGAAATGTTCCTGAATGCCCCGAGTGCGGAAGGTGGGACTTGAACCCACACGCCCGAAGGCACAGGAACCTAAATCCTGCGTGTCTGCCGATTTCACCACTCCCGCGAGTGCCCGATCAGTCTAGGCGGTCGGATCTCGTCGCCCGGAATCGGGCAGTCGGCCCATTGGCCTAGCGGCCAGGAGAGTGCCGTGCCACGATGGTCGCACGACTGGGGGGCAGCGCACATGGTTGACACCTATCCGAACATCGCAGACCACGGACTGATCGGCGACCTGCAGACCGCCGCATTGGTGGACACGAACGGCACGATCGACTGGTTCTGCTTGCCCGCGATTCGACTCGCCGAGTGTGTTCGCGTCGTTGCTCGACAGCGAGCACGGCGGGTTCTGCAGCGTCCGTCCCTCAACGGACGAGTATGTGACCCGCCAGCTGTACCTGCCGAACACCGCCATGCTCGTCACCCGCTTCATGACGGAGGCCGGTGTCGGAGAGGTGACCGATTTCATGCCCATCGCCGACGGCGAGGCGACCGACCGCCACCGACTGGTGCGAATGCTCCGCGTGGTGCGGGGGACGATGACCTTCGATCGCGGAGGTCCAGCCCCGATTCGACTACGGCCGCAAGCCGCACACGATCGAGGCCTCCGACGGCGACGGCGTCAGGTTCGTCTCCGATGACGTGTCGCTGACCCTGCATCGCGTCGGCGAACCGGTGCTCCACGGCACCGAGCGGGCCGGGCGGGTCGAACGGGCCGGCGACGGATTGCGTATCACGGGCACGCTCAACGCCGGCGAGATGACCGGGGTCATGCTCGAGTCCGGTGGGGCCACGCCGCGCAAGATCTCCCAGGACGAGCTGACCGCGATGTTCGTCGAGACCAGGCGCTACTGGCGGGACTGGAACAACCGCTCCACGTACAAAGGACGCTGGCGGGAGATGGTCGCCCGATCCGCGATGACGCTCAAGCTGATGACCTACGCGCCGACCGGTGCGCTCGTGGCCGCCCCGACCGCCGCCCTTCCGGAGCAGGTCGGCGGCGAGCGGAACTGGGACTACCGCTTCACGTGGATCCGCGACGCGTCGTTCTCCGTGTACGCCCTGCTCGGCCTCGGCTACACGGACGAAGCGGCGGCGTTCGGGTCGTGGCTGAACGATCGCATCGACGAGAGCGTCGGCACCGGCTCGGGCCCCCTGAAGATCATGTACCGCGTCGACGGCTCGTCCGACCTCGTCGAGGAGACGCTCGACCACTTCGCGGGGTACCGGGGATCGACCCCCGTGCGTGTCGGCAACGGCGCCGCGGACCAGCTTCAGCTCGACATCTACGGCGAGGCCATGGACTCGATCCACCTCGCGGACACCCACGGCCTGCAGCTCCCGCATGCCGCCTGGACCAAGGTCAGGGACATGCTCGATTGGGTGTGCGACAACTGGGACACCCCCGAGGAGGGCATCTGGGAGACGCGTGGCGGCCGACAGAACTTCACCTACGGCCGATTCATGTGCTGGGTCGCACTGGACCGCGGCATCCGGCTCGCGGCATTGCGCGGTCGACCGGCCTCGATCATGCGCTGGAGGGAGCAACGCGACGCGATCTACGAGCAGGTCATGGCGAAAGGATGGCACCCCGAGCGGGGAGCGTTCGTGCAGCACTACGACACCGACGTGCTCGATGCATCGCTGCTCCTGATGCCGCTCATGGGATTCGTCGTCCCTCGCGATCCGATGTGGCTCTCGACGCTCAACGAGATGGACAAGGAGCTCGTGTCCGACAGCCTCGTCTACCGGTACAACCCGAGTGCTTCTCCCGACGGACTCAGGGGCTCCGAAGGCACCTTCACCCTCTGCTCGTTCTGGTACGTCGATGCGCTCGCACGCTCGGGATACCTCGACGAGGCTCAGCTCACCTTCGAGAAGATGCTGACCTACGCGAATCACCTCGGGCTCTATGCCGAGGAGATCGGGCTCACCGGTGAGCAGCTCGGCAACTTCCCGCAGGCCTTCAGCCACCTGGCCCTCATCAACGCCGCCGTGAACCTCGACTATCAGCTCGACCATGGGTCAGGAGTCGTGGATCCGGTGTTGAGCAAGGGCCGCCGCGCGCCATAGTCGGCACAACCTCGCCTGCATTCACGGACACGCACCGATACGACACGAGACCAGGGAGCAGACCGTGGCAGAGAACGCGAGTGCCGCGGCACACGACTCGAGCGGCGATGTCCTGGTGGTCTTCGGCATCACAGGCGACTTGGCGAGGGTGATGACCTTCCTGTCACTCTATCGGCTGGAACAGCGCGGTCTGCTGGAGTGCCCGATCGTCGGCGTCGCCGTGGATGACTGGACGATCGATCAGCTCATCGATCGCGCTCGCACGTCGATCGCCGCCACCGGGGAACCGCTCGACGACGCGGTCTTCGAACGCTTCGCCGCCCGGCTCAGCTACGTGCAGGGCGACTTCGCCGACGACGCCACCTACGAACGGGTGGGTGCGGCGATCAGCAGTGCGAAGACTCCGGTGTTCTACCTCGAGATCCCGCCGAGCCTGTTCGCGACGGTCGTGAAGGGTCTCTCGAACGCCGGCCTCACCGAGCACGGGCGCGTCGTCATCGAGAAGCCGTTCGGCCACGACCTCCCGTCGGCGCGGGCCCTCGCGGCCGAGCTGCACCGGTACGTGGACGAGTCGCAGATCTATCAGGATCGATCACTTCCTCGGCAAGATGGGCCTCGAGGAGATCCTCTACCTGCGCTTCGCGAACACGATGCTCGAGCCGGTCTGGAACCGCAACTACGTCGACTGCGTGCAGATCACCATGGCCGAGGACTTCGGCGTCGCCGACCGCGGACACTTCTACGATCCGGTCGGCGCCCTGCGCGACGTCGTCGTCAACCACCTGATGCAGCTGTTCGCAGCCGTCGCAATGGAGGCGCCGTCGCACGGAGACCTCGACACGATCAAGGACGTGCAGACCGCGCTCTTCCGCTCGACCGTCGAAGCGGATCCGCAACGGTACGTGCGCGGCCAGTACGACGGCTATCGCGAGATCGACGGAGTCGCCGCTGACTCCACCACTGAGACGTTCTGTGCCCTGCAGCTCGAGATCGAGAATTGGCGCTGGTCGGGGGTCCCGTTCTTCATCCGCACCGGGAAGCTTCTGCCGATGACCGAGACCGAGGTGCGGCTCGTCTTCAAGCCGTCGCCGAAACTCGGCTTCGGTCTGCGTGACGTCGAGCAGTCAACCCGATCAGCTCGTGATCAGGCTCGACCCCTCGACGGGTGTGCGCATCGTCCTGAATGCACAGCGAGCGGATGCCCCGAAGCCCAGCTCCGTCGAGCTCGACCTGGAGTTCGCAACCAATGGCGGCGAGGGACCGACCCCCTACGAAGTCCTCCTGCACGCCGCGATCGAGGGCCGCCGGCCCCGCTTCAGCCGACAGGACACGGTCGAGGCGGCATGGCGGATCATGCAGCCGCTCCTCGACAACCCTCCGCCGGTGCGCCCGTACGCGCCCGGATCGTGGGGACCGGACGACGCCGACGCGCTCGTCGCGGAGCACGGCGGCTGGCGCGAACCGTGGCTTACGGTGAAGCCCGACGCAGGCTGAGCCGTTCGACGCGGGCGAGTTTCGACGCAGGCTACGGAGTCCACCACGGCCGCAGCGGCAGGTCGCCGACGCCACCGCGGTCATCGGGCTTGACCGCCAGCACCTGGTGCAATTGGATCCCGTTGCTCTCGAAGCCGAGCCGTGATCCAGCCATGTACAGACCCCACACCTTCGCGGTGGGAAGCCCCACCTCGGCGACGGCCTCATCCCAGTGCGCGACGAGGTTGGCGCACCAGTCGCGCAGTGTCATCGCGTAGTGCTGGCGCAGGTTCTCCTCGTGGAGCACCTCCAGGCCGACGTCCTGAGCTTCGCTGATGATGCGACCCGAGCCGGTGAGCTCCCCGTCGGGGAAGACGTAGCGGTCGATGAAACCGCGGGTCGACGGCCTGGTTCGGTTGTCGGGCCGGGTGATGCAGTGATTGAGCAGCAGCGCGCCGGTGCGCATCCTGGACTTCAGGAAGCCGAAGTACGACGGGTAGTTGTGCACTCCGATGTGCTCGGTCAGCCCGATCGAGGACACCGCGTCGAAGCCGGTCTCGGCGATGTCGCGGTAGTCGCCGTGACGGACCTCGGCCACATCGGTCAGACCCTGCTCGGCGACGGCCCGCTGCCCCCACGAAGCCTGCTCGGCTGACAGCGTCACGCCGACGGCCTTGACACCGCGGCGGGCGGCGTAGAGCACCATGCCGCCCCATCCGCACCCGACGTCGAGCAGCCGATCGCCCGGCTTCAGCCGAAGCTTCTCGAACACCAGCCGGTACTTGTTCTCCTGCGCCTCGTCCAGCGATGCGTCGGGCGCGGATAGCACGCGCACGTGTAGGTCATCGACGGCCCGAGCACCCACTCGAAGAAGGTGTTCGAGACGTCGTAGTGGTGGTGGATCGCTTCGGCGTCCCGGGTCTTGCTGTGCCGCAGTCCCGTCGGCGATGCGGCGCCAGCGGGGCTGCACCTCCTGCGGCGGCGGGGCGATCGGCCGCAGGTGATCGAAGCCGATGGAGCGGATCACGTTCGCGAGCACCCGCGGCGGTGGCCACTTGAACTCCATGTTGACGGCCAGCGCCTTGAGCAGCTCATAGGGATCGCCGGGGTGAACGCCGTACGGCTGGAGGTCACCCGAGATGTAGGCGCGGGCCAGGCCGAGATCGCCGCGGGCGGTGGCGAGATACGTCGTCCCGCGCGGCGTCTTCAGATCCAACCCGAGCGTGGCGTCCTGCGGTCCCGCCGAGCTCCCGTCGTAGGCGGTGAACTTCAACGGGAGCTGTCCGGCGGTGAAGATCTCCAGGATCTCGGCGAGGGTGAGCTTCCCCGCCTGTTGCGCCGTTCCGGCCGTCTCCGCCTTTTCCAGCGGTTCCGGCGTCTCCGCGCTGGTTCCGGCGTTTCCGGCTGGCCCGCCGTTTCCGCCTCGCCCGCCGTTTCCGGCGTGCGTTCCTTGAACGTCGTCATCGTCGTTGCACCGCCTTCGCATAGAGGTCGAGGAGACGTGAATCGGGGTCGTATCGCCGCTTCACCGCCCGGTACGTCTCCCCGCCGTAGAGCTCGTCGAACTCTTCCGGCGAGTAGAACGCTTCGGAGTAGAGCGACTTGTGTCCGTCGAGGTCGCCGACCATCCGCTCGATCCGCCGATTCGTCTCGCCCTCGGTCGCTCCGACCGGCACCGTCGACCAGAAGCCGACGTTGACGTAGGTCCGGTCCGGCGGGATCGGGTAGAGCGGCCAGCGGTCGTCGTCCCGCAACCGCAACGGGCACAGCCAGATCGGCTGGATCGGCACGGTGGCAAGGAACCAGTCCAGGAACTCGACGCAGCGCTCGATCGGCACCTCGACGTCCTGGATCACGCGTTCGCGCGGCGGACGGCCCTTGAGCCTCTCGAGGCGATCGCCGATGTCGAATCGCCGCTCGAGCTTCATCAGCTTCCAGTAGGAGCTGCTCCGCCGGTACCGCCGCGGCCAGAGTGGGCGGATCAGCGGATGCTGCGCGCCGAATGCCTCGGAGCACCAGAACCAGTCCGTATCCCACCGCCACAAGTAGTCGTGGATGGTGAGGCGGTCATGCTTCACTCCGTCATCATGCTGGATGGAGCGGTAGTAGATCCGCTGGCGGGTGTAGTCGCTGACGGGGCCGGATGCCGCCGTCTTCACGCCGACGCACAGGTAACTCTCGTCGGCGCTGAACACGACGCCGTCGAGGTAGTCGACGCCGACCCCGTCGAGCCGGCCGGTTTCGATGATGCGGTCCATCTCGGCGACGAGGTCGGTGAGCGAGTGGAACCGCAGGTGCGTGAGTGCGACGAACGGTTCGACCGGCTCCAGCTCGATGCGGAGGCGCACCGCGTAACCGAGCGTGCCGTAGGAGTTGGGGAAGGCGCGATACAGATCGGAGTGCTCGCCGGGCGAGGCCGTGAGCACCTCCCCGGCGCCGGTGAGGATGTCGAGCTCCAGCACCGACTCGTGCGGCAGGCCGTTGCGGAACGATGCCGACTCGATGCCGACGCCGGTGACCGCGCCGCCGAGGGTGATGGTCTTCAGTTGCGGCACCACGAGCGGCGCCAACCCGTGGGGAAGGGTCGCGGCGACGAGGTCCTCGTAGGTGCACATGCCGGCGACGTCGGCCGTCCGCGCCTCGGGATCGACCGCGATGACTCCCGTCAGTCCCGACGTGTCGAGGCCCGGGGCATTCGTCTTCGCGCGCGTCCGGAACAGGTTCGAGGTGGACTTGGCCAACCGGACCGAATCCGACGCGGGCACCGCCCGATAGCTCTCGAGAAGGCGCTGCACGCCGTCGGCGTGAGCGGTCCGTGCGTCAGTCGCAAGAGCGGACACGTTCACACGCTAGTCCGCAGCCGCACTCGACGCGACCGTACCAAGCAGGGACGGGATCACGCTCCGCGACCCGAGTCCTGCTCCCTCTTCTCGCGCTGGGAACACGGGTCTAAGGTGTAGCTCGTGAGCCATGGGGGATCTCTTCGGGTCGTCCGCGCGCAGCCAACCGAGTGACTGCGCCCGCTCACCGAAGGGGGACACTCATGCTCGCAGCGTCGCAGGTCACCGCATTGAGGGAGCGCATCAGCGGTCCCGTACTCACTCCGGAGGATCCCGATTTCGGCGAGGAGGTCTTCGCCTTCAACGTCGCCGTCGCCCACCAACCCGACGTCGTGGTCGGCGCGCAAGCGCAGGCGACGTCGTCGAGGCGGTGAAGTGGGCAGCGACCGAGGGGATGGGTGTCGCAGTCCAGGCCACCGGCCACGGCGCCATGGAGCCGATCGTCGGCGGTCTGCTCATCACCACTCGCCGCATGCAGGACGTCGACATCGACAGCGACGCTCGCACCGCGCGGGTGGGCGCCGGCGTGAAGTGGAAGACGCTCCTCGCAGCCAGCGTCCCGCAGGGGCTCGTCGGGCTCAACGGCTCCTCCTCCGATGTCGGTATCGTCGGCTACACCCTCGGGGGCGGCTTCCCCGTGCTCGGCCGCGCGTACGGCTTCGCGGCCGACCATGTTCGCAGCTTCGAGGCGGTCGAGGCTGACGGCCTCCTGCGGCAGATCGACGCGGACAACGACCCCGAGCTGTTCTCGCTGATGCGGGGCGGCAAGGGCAACTTCGCCATCGTGACCTCGATGTCCTTCGACCTCCTTCCGATCGGCGACTTCTACGGCGGCGGGATCATCTACCCGGGAACGGATGCCGCGGAGGTGCTGACCGCGTTCCGCGACTGGTGGCCGACGCTGCCCGACGCATCCGCTCCATCCGTCTCCCTGCTGCGGCCGCCCGACGCCGAGTTCGTCCCTGAGCCCCTTCGCGGTCAGTTCGTCGTTCACCTGCGATTCGCCCACTTGGGGCCGGCGGATGAAGCAGAACGCCTGTTGGCGCCGATGAGAGCCGTCTCGACACCCATCATGGACATGGCGGCGCCCATGAGCTACGCGGACATCGACATGGTGCACATGGATCCGCCGGACCCGCTGCCCTACCTGGAGGCGGGCGCGCTCCTCCAGGACTTCGACGAGGATGCCCAGGCGGCGCTGCTCGAGGTCGCGGGCCCGGGCGTGGACTGCCCGATCCTGATGATCGAGATTCGACCGCTCGGGGGCGCGCTGGCCCGGAAGCCCGAAACGGTGGATGCGGTCAGCGGACGTGACGCGAAGCTCTCCCTGTTGGCCATCGGGCTCATGGCGCCGCCGGTTGCCGAGCTCGTGCCCGGCTACATGCAGACGCTGCTCGCGGCCATGCGGCCGTATTCGACCGGCTTCACCATGGTCAACTTCCATGGCAAGCCAGGCGACGCCGCCGATCGGGCGCGTGCATGGCCACCCGAGATCTTCGAACGGCTGCACGCGGCCAAGGCGAGCTACGACCCTGCGAACATGTTCCGGTACGGCCACGCGATCGTGTGAGGGAGCGGCGCCGCGTGGTCGGGCCGGGCTACTCGCGAGCGGCGAGTTGCGACCGCGGCCGCGATAGCGCCTCGTCCGCGGGTCGGGCCGGGCTACTCGCGAGCGGCGAGTCGCGATGATTCCTGCGCGGTAGCCCGCGGCACGCGAGTCGGTCGAAGCAGCAGCACGGATGCCGCGAGGGCGGCGCTGCCCACGACGGCGATCGGCAGGTCGAGGAACCACTGCATGACCGCGAAGGCGGGGAGGAACGTGAGCAACGCCGCGATCCAGGTGCGCGTGGCATCCGGTCGCCGCATGCCCGCCGGAATGGCGGTGGAGGCCGTCTCGAAGCGGGCGAGCGGCATGGCGAGGAGGAGCACGACGACAAGCACGATCACGAACACGATCGGCCGGGTCGCCCACCACGCCGCGCTCGCCGGCTCGGGTACGGGGAACGGCAGGAGCAGACCGAGTCCCGCCACCGCGACGATGACGGGCAGGTGCCAGAGGTAGACCGTCATCGCGCGGCTGCCGAACAGGAAGACCGCTCGCTGCATCGTGCGACGTCGCATGAGAGCCGCGAGCGGGCGGTGGAACAGCGTGAGCAGCGCCACCTGAGCGATGCCGAGCAGCGCGAGCGGCACCGTCGGCGGGTTGAGGTTCACGAGCATGTCGGCCGAGTACCACCCGGCACCGACGAGGCCGCCGATCGCGGCGAAGGCGAGCGCAGCGAGAGCGATGAGCTGCCACGGTCGGCGCGCACGGAACCAGCCGTCGGCGTACCAGAATCCGAGCTGCTGCACGAAGAACCACACGAAGACGAGGTTGGCGAGACCGAGCTCCACGACGCCGGTCGCGATGCGTGCGGCGTCGACGAGCACGGCGCCCGCGAAGAGCACCACCATCGTGCGGGCCGGGGCGGCGGAGTGGAAGCGGAGCATCACCGGGGCGAACGACTGTGCGAGCAGGAAGGCGGCGAGGAACCAGAGGGGAGAGCCGACGCCGGTCGCCACCGTGTCGAGCAGGGCGGGATCGACCCCGATCGCGGTCGCCACCCCGAGCGCCACCGCGAAGAAGACGAACAGCGGCAGTGCGGGTCGGGCGAGGCGGAGCACCCGACCTCGCACGAAGTCGGTCGAGTCGCCGCCCTTGCGCCGAAGGCTCTGCCATGCGGTGAGGGCCGTGAAGCCGCCGAGTGCGAAGAACAGCGGCATGATCTGGCCGACCCAGGTCGCGGCCGCGAACCACGGCTGCGCCTCGAGCGGGCGCGAGGCGACGATCTGCCCGTCGGCTCCGAACCCGACGCCGATCATGAGCAGGTGGATCACCACGACGAGCAGCACGCACGCGGCGCGAGCCAGATCGACGACGAGGTCGCGCTTCGCGAGTGCGGCGTGGAGGTCGGCGTCGGCGATGTTCGTGCTCATGGATTCCTCTTCATCGGGGTGTCGCGAGTCTAGTGAGGGCGAGAGCGCACGAGACGCGACCGGTCGGTGCACACGCCGTCGTTGTGGATAACTTCGCGTCGAGGCATCCGCTGCACCGCAAGATGGTGCCATGACCGACCCCGTGCGCACCATCGCCGAGCGAGTGCGCACCCGGGTGCTTCGCGAGGGCGTCGATCTCGCGGGCGACGATGTGGTCGCGGCGCGGTACGCACGCGAGGAGGTTCGCCGCTACAGCGAGCGCGCACTCGCCGGCGCGCACGCGCAGCTCGGTGACGAGCACGGCACCGCGCGCGAGGTCGTCGCGTCGATCACGGGGTACGGGCCGCTGCAGCCGTTCTTCGACGACCCCGAGGTCGAGGAGATCTGGATCAACGCGCCCACGCGCGTGTTCATCGCACGTGACGGTGTCGCCGAGCTCACGACGGTGGTGCTCTCCGATCGCGAGGTGCGCGAACTCGTCGAGCGGATGCTCCAGCACTCGGGTCGGCGCGTCGACCTCTCGTCGCCCTTCGTCGACGCGTCGCTGCCCGACGGATCGCGGCTGCACGTCGCGATCCCCGACGTCGCCCGCTCGCACTGGGCCGTGAACATCCGCAAGTTCCAGCGCCGCATCCGCTCGCTGCCGCAGCTCGTCGAGCTCGGCTCGCTGCCGATACGCGCATCGGAGTTCCTCCGCATGAGCGTGCTCGCCGGCGCGAACATCCTCGTCTCGGGGGCGACGCACACCGGCAAGACCACGATGCTGAACGCCCTCATGTCGGCGGCGCGCACGGGCGAGCGCGTCGTGACCGTGGAGGAGACCTTCGAGCTCGACCTCGACGTGCGCGACCTCGTCGCGCTGCAGTGCCGGCAGCCGAGCCTCGAGGGCACCGGCGAGATCACGCTCCGCCGGCTCATCAAGGAGGCGCTGCGCATGCGCCCCGATCGGCTCATCGTCGGCGAGGTGCGCGAGGCCGAGAGCCTCGACCTCCTCATCGCGCTCAACTCGGGCCTTCCCGGCATGTGCACGATCCACGCGAACTCGGCGCGCGACGCCCTCGCGAAGCTCTGCACGCTGCCGCTGCTCGCCGGTCGCAACATCGACTCCTCCTTCGTCGTGCCCACGGTCGCCAGCTGCATCGACCTCGTCGTGCACCTCGCGATCGATCGCGACGGCATGCGCCGCGTCGTCGAGATCGCGGCGCCGACGGGCGGATGCACCGGGGCATCCGTCGACTCCGACCCGATCTTCGTCGTGCGCGACGGCGTGCTCACGCCGACCGGTCGGCGTCCGGCCCGGCTCGAGAAGTTCCGCGCCGCGGGCCTCGATCCCGACATCGTGCTCGCCGAGGCACGGGCATGAGCCTCGTGCTCGGCGCGCTCCTCGGCCTCGGGGTGCTCCTCGCGCTGTCGCCGCTCATGTGGCCGGCACGCCCGAAGGCCGCGGCGGAGTCCGACCGGCTCGACCTCGATCGGGCGCATCCGTGACGAGCTCACGCTCGCCGGTCTTGCGAGCGTGCCGATCGCCGCGGTCGTCGTCGTCGCGGTGTTCCTCGGGGTGGTGGCCGGCGCACTCGCGCACGCCGTCTTCGCGATCCCGGTGCTCACCGTCGTCGCCGCGCTGCTCGGGGCCGCACTCGTGCCGCTGCTCGTGCGGGCTCGGGCGTCTCGGCGCCGGGCAGCGAATCGCGCGGTCTGGCCCGATGTCGTCGATCACCTCGTCGCGTCGGTACGAGCCGGCATGTCGTTGCCCGAGAGCGTCGGCGCACTCGCCGAACTCGGTCCGGCCTCCACCCGAAGCGCGTTCGCGGCATTCGAGGCCGACTACCGGCGCACCGGCAATTTCTCGGTGTGCCTCGATCGGTTGAAGGCGACGCTCGCCGATCCCGTCTCCGATCGCATCCTCGAGACGCTGCGCATGGCGCGGGAGGTCGGCGGCAGCGACGTGACCGCGGTGCTGAGAGGTCTCTCGGGCTACCTCCGTGAAGACGCCGCGCTGCGCGCCGAAGTGGTTGCACGCCAGTCGTGGATCCGCAACGCGGCTCGACTCGGCGTCGCGGCGCCGTGGCTCCTGCTCCTGGTGCTGGCGTCGCGGCACGAGACGATCGTCGCCTATGACTCGCCGGCGGGCACCGCGCTCATCATCGGCGGGGTCGTCGTGAGCGTCGTCGCGTATCAGGCGATGGTCATGCTCGGTCGCCTGCCCGAGGAGCGCCGATGGTTCCACTGACCGCAACGGCCGCCCTCGGTGTGCTGCTCGGCGCCGTGCTCGGACTCGGACTCTGGCTCATCGTCTCGGCGGTGCCGCGAGTCGGCCGTCCGCGACTCGTCGAGCGGGTGGCTCCCTATGTCTCCGACATCTCGGCCGAGGCTCGCGCACTGCTCGCCAGACGCACCGCAGATCCGACACCGGTGCTCGGGTTCGTCGTCGGCCCGGCCGCCCGTGGGCTCCGCACGACGCTCTCGGGGTGGCTCGGCGGCAACGAGATCATCGCCCGTCGGTTGCGGCAGGCCGGGTCGGCCTCGAGCGTCGAGCGGTTCCGCGGCGAACAACTCGCCTGGGCCGCCGGAGCGTTCGCGATCGCCTCGGCGCTCGCCGTGCTCTCGCCGGCGTTCGGGTCGCTGCCGACCGTCGTGCGACTGGCGATGCCGATCATCGCCGCCGCACTCGGCGCAGTCGTGCGCGACTGGCTCCTGCAGCGTCGCGCTCGCCGACGCCTTGCGCACATCTCCGCCGAACTTCCGACCGTGCTCGAGTTCCTCACCCTCAGTCTGACGGCCGGCGAGGGCATGCTCGATGCGATCCGCCGCGTCGCGCGCACCGGTTCGGGCGAGCTTCCGCGAGAGTTCGCCGGTGTCGTGGCATCCGTCGGCACCGGTGTGCCGCTCAGCCAGGCGCTCGCCGAACTGCGCGATGGGCTCGATCACCCCGCGCTCTCGCGCGCGCTCGACCAGGTGCTCGGCGCGCTCGAGCGGGGCGCGCCGCTCGCCGGAGTGCTGCGCTCCCAGGCCGGCGACGCTCGCGAGGAGGCGAAGCGCACCATCATCGAGCTCGCCGGTCGCAAAGAGATCGCGATGCTCGTGCCGCTGATCTTCTTGATCCTTCCGGTCACGGTCGCGTTCGCGCTGTTCCCCGGATACCTCGTCCTGCAGACGGGCTTCTGATGCCCGCCCTCGCCTCCTCCGACCGCACGGCCACGTGCACCGACGAAAGGAATACCCATGCGAACGTGGATCAGCGAGCGGCTCGGCGACGAGCGCGGCGACGTGCCCGGCTGGGTGCTCATCACGCTCATGACTGCGGGTCTCGTGATCCTGATCTGGGGACTCGCCGGTCCCGCGCTCTCGGCCGTCTTCGACCAGGCGATCAGCCGCGTGCTGGGGTTCTGAGTCGACGCGATCGCTCCCCGCCGGCTCGTCGCGCTCGCGCGCGAAGAAGGGGGATCCGCGGTCGTCGAGTTCACGCTCGTCGGGATCCTCCTCACGGTCCTCGCGCTCGCGGTCATGCAGCTCGCGCTCGCGCTGCACGTGCGGAACACGGTGCTCGACGCCGCCGCCGAGGGCGCGAGGTACGCGGCGCTCGCCGGATCGAGCGAGGGCGAGGGAGTCGAGCGCACCCGGGACCTCATCGATGCCGCGATCTCGGCGGAGTACGCCCAAGACGTGCGCGCGTCACGCTCGTCGATCGGCGGCGTGCCGGTGATCGCCGTCACCGTTCGTGCGACGCTTCCCGTGATCGGTCTCCTCGGCGTCGAGCACGGATTGGAGGTGACCGGGCATGCGGCGGTCGAGCATCTCGAGTGAACGCGGCTCGGCTTCGCTCGAGTTCCTGACCGTGGGCATCATCCTGCTCGTACCGCTCGTCTACCTCGTGCTCGCCGTCGCGGCCATCCAGGGCGGTGCACTCGCCGTCGAAGGCGCCGCACGGCAGGCCGCGCGTGTCGCCGTGCAGGCGAGCGACAGGGCAGCAGCGGATGCCGCGGTCGACCGCGCCGTGCGGGTGACGCTCGCCGACTACGGGGTCGACGCCGGCGAGGCATCCGTCTCCATCGACTGCGACGCGGCGACCTGCCTCGACCCGGGCACGAGGGTGCGGGTCTCGGTCACCGCTCGCGTCACGTTGCCGCTCGTTCCCGACTTCCTCTCGCTCGACCGCGTCGGGAGCGTGCCACTCGAGGCGAGCGCGACGCAGACCGTCTCCCGCTTCGCCGGGAGCGGGCGTTGAGACGACTGATCCGGTCGCGCCTGGCGGGCGACGACGAGGGCTCGACGCTCCTCCTCACGATCTTCTACTGCTTCCTCGGGCTGTCGATCGTGCTCGTCGTCGTATCGGCGACTTCGCTGTACCTCGAGCGCAAGCGACTCTTCACCCTTGCCGACGGCGCTGCACTCGCCGCCGCCGAGGCGTGGAGCCTCGACACCGTCCAGGTCGACGGCGACCGACTCGCGCTCGAACTCGACACCGGTGACGTTCGACAGGCCGCGGGGGAGTATCTCGGCGATGCCGTGCACAGTCTGCACGGCGTCGAACTCGTGCGCGCGGCATCCGACGATGGGCAGAGTGCGACCGTCACCGTTCGCGCGGTCTGGTACGCACCCATCCACACCGAGCTGCTCCCGGTCTCGGTGCCGATCGAGGTCACGGCGACCGCGCGGTCGGTGTTCCACTGAGCCGCGAGTTGCGCGTGCCGCTCGGCGCGACGCAGCCGTGCAGCGCCGCGCCGCCGCGCCGAGCCGCGCGCCGCTCAGCGCAACGCAGGCTCGTCGCGTGAGTTCAGGCCGCGGCGGACCAGAAGCGGCTGGATGACGGCGTCGCGTCCGCGGAACTCGCGGTAGGCCTCGAGCGGGTCCTTCGAGCCGCCGACCCCCAGCACGAAGCGCCGGAACCGGTCGCCGTTCTCCCGGGTGAGACCGCCGTTCTCCTTGAACCATTCGACGGTGTCGGCGTCGAGCACCTCGCTCCAGATGTAGGAGTAGTAGCCCGCGTCGTACCCGCCCGCGAAGACGTGCGCGAAGTAGGTGCTCGAGTAGCGGGTCGGCACCACCGGATTGGCGAGTCCGGCCGCTCTCGAGGGCCTTCGCCTCGAACGCGGCGACGTCGGTGACCCGGGCGGCGTGCTCGACGGTGAGCGTGTGCCAGGCCTGGTCGAGCAGGGCGGCGGCCAGGTACTCGCTCGTCGCGAACCCCTGGTTGAACTGCTCGGAGGCGCGGATCCGCTCGACGATCGCGCGGTCGAGCGGCTCGCCGGTCTCGTGGTGGCGGGCGTAGTTGTCGAGCACCTCGGGCCAGAGCATCCACATCTCGTTGACCTGGCTCGGGAACTCGACGAAGTCGCGGTACACGTTCGTGCCGGCCAGCTTCGGGTAGGTGACCCGCGCGAACAGGCCGTGCAGCGCGTGCCCGAACTCGTGGAAGAACGTCGAGACCTCGTCGAAGGTCAGCAGCGTCGGCTGCCCCTCGGCCGGCTTCGGCACGTTGAGGTTGTTGACGACGACGACCGGGTGGTCGAGCAGGCGCGACTGGGTGACGAGGGAGTCCATCCAGGCGCCGCCGCGCTTCGAGTCGCGGGTGTAGAGGTCGAGCACGTACAGGCCGACCGGCGACCCGTCCTCGTCGGTCACCTCGAAGACGCGGGCGTCCGGGTGGTACGGCGACGAGGTCGGGGCGCTCCGTGAACCGGACGCCGTAGAGCTGCTCGGCGGCGAAGAAGACGCCGTCCTGCAGCACCCGCTCGGCCTCGAAGTACGGGCGCAGCGCCGCCGTGTCGACGTCGTACTTCGCCTGCCGCACCTTCTCGGTCCAGTACGCCCAGTCCGCGGCCGCCACCTCCTCCTCGCGGCTGACCCTCTGCAGGTCGACCTCCTCCGCGATCGCGTTCCGGGCCGCGGCCGGTGCGAGCCGACCCAGCATCGCGGCGACCGCTTCCGGGGACCCGGCCGTCTCATCCGCGGTCACCACCGCCGCGTGGTTCGCGAACCCGAGCAGCTGCGCCCGCTCGGCCCGCAGCCGGACGATCTCGAGCAGCAGCTCGCGAGTTGTCGAACTTGCCTCCGCGCGACCCGCGGGAGCGCGACGCCGTCAGGATGCGATCCCGGATGTCGTGCCGCGTCAGCGAGGCGAGGTACGGATGGCCGGTGGGCAGCACGAGCGTCACCAGGTAGCCGTCGAGGTCGCGGGCCTTCGCGGCCTCGCGCGCCGCCGACAGCTCGCCGGGGTCGAGGCCGTCGAGCTCGGCGGCGTCGTCGACCAGCACGGCGAGCTCGTTGGTGTCGGCGAGCAGGTTCTTCTCGAACTTGGTGGTCAGGGTCGAGAGCCGCTGGTTGAGGTCGCGCAGGCGATCCTTCTGCGTCGTCGTCGAGTCCGGCGCCGGCGAGGGTCAGCTCGATGTGCCAGCGCTCGACGAGGTAGCGCTGCTCGGCGTCGAGGTCGGGCTCGTCGAGCGTGGTCGTGCACGGCGTCGATGCGCGCGAACAGGCGGGAGTCCAGCGCGATCGCGTCGTGGTGGGCGGAGAGCACCGGGGCGAGCTTCTCCTCGAGCTCGTTGGTGACGTCGTTCGAGTCGGCCGAGCTCTTGTTGAAGAACACCCTCGCCACCCGCTCGAGCAGCTGGCCGCTCCGCTCGAGCGGCACCAGCGTGTTCTCGAACGTCGGCGTGTCTCGCGGATTCGCGAGGATCGCCTCGACCTCGGCGCGCTGCTCGGCCATGCCGCGTCTCGAAGGCCGGCTCGAAATGCTCGTCGCGGATCTCGGCGAACGGCGGCAGCGCGTACGGCAGCGTGCTCGGCGCGAAGAACGGATTGGTCATCTTCACCACCATAGGTCGGCGGAATCGCCAAAAATCTGTGTCCGGACCGAGCTTGGCCCTCCGGATGGGCCCGCCGGGCGCGACGGCGTGCGATTGACTGGAGTCATGACGATCGAGCTCAGCGACCACTTCGCCCGCATCCTCTCCGCGCCCGTGTTCGGCCACCTCGGCACCGTGCGACCGAACGGCAGCGTGCAGGTGAACCCGATGTGGTTCGAGTTCGACCCCGAGACGGACGATCCGCTTCACGCACACGACGAAGCGCGCGAAGTTCCGCAACCTCCAGGCCGACCCGCGCATGACGCTCGAGATGATCGACCCCGAGAACCCGCTCAAGTACGTCGAGGTGCGCGGCCGGCTCATCGAGGCGATCCCCGACCCCGAGGGCGCGATCTACGTGCACCTCGGGCAGCGCTACGGCGACCCGACCGAGCAGGCGCCCGCCGACAAGGCCGACCGGGTCATCCTCGTGATGGCGATCGAGAAGGTCAACGGGCGATGAGCAGGGCCACGCGGAGCCGGCGGTCGAGCGGCGCGGCACGGCGCATCCCCTGGATCGCGATCATCGCGGTCGTGTTCGCCGCGGCCTCGCTCCTCGATCCCGACGCCGTCTCGCTGCTCGTGCTCTCGGGCGCGGCGTCGTGCTCGGGGTCTTGCGCGGCGCGAGCTGCAGCGCGACCCGACGCCGGGCCGGCTGGTTGTGGATCGCGCGCTCATCGTCGGCGGCTTCGTGTTCGTCTCCCAGCTGTATCCTCGTCGTCGCCTCGTTCTGACGAGGGCGAGCCTCTCAGCGCCGCCGACGCCGCGGCACGTACCGGGGCACGTAGCGCCACAGCATCGCGGCACCCACGAGGCCGAGCACGCCGATCGGCGCGTTCGCCGCCATGATCGACGCGAGCTCGTGATCGCCGCGATCGCGAGCGGCGCCGCGGCGCCGCCGGTGTCGCCGATCGTGCGGAACGCGCCGAGGAACGGCGCGGGGTTCGCCTTCGGTGCGAGGTCGGCGCCGAGCGTCATGATGATGCCGCTCGTGATGCCGTTCGCGACGCCGAGCACGAGCACGGCGACACGTGAACCACAGCACGTTGGCCGGCAGAGTCGTGCGTGAACGCGAGGACGAAGTGCCCGAGCGCGAGCCCCACGAGGCCCGGGATCGCGCTCCAGAGCCGGCCGAAGCGGTCCATGACCTGGCCGCTCACGTAGAAGAGGGCGAAGTCGACCGCCGCCGAGATGCCGATCACGAGCGCCGCCTGCTCGGCGGGCATGCCGATCGACACCGCCCAGAGCGGCAGGATGACCATGCGGCTCGCGCGCATCGCGGCGAGCAGGCCGACGCCCGTGCCGATGCGGGCGAGCACCCCGCGGTGCGTGCCGATCGCCCGGAACACGCCGGCGACGCGGTCCGCTTCGCGCCTCGCCCTCCGTCGAGCCGGTTCGCCCGACGCGCGGATGCCCGCGCGCGAGCCGGGCCGCGCCGAACACCCGCTCGGGGTCGGGCAGCAGCAGCAGCACGCACGACGACCGCGAAGCACGCCGCGACGAGCACCCAGAAGACGGCCTCGGCTCGACCGGTCCACGCGATGATGGCGGCGGCGACGAACGGGCCCGACGGCCCAGCCGGCGCGGAACACCCCGCCGAGCGTCGAGAGCGCCCGCGCCCGCGTGCGCACCGGCACGTAGCTCGTGAGGAACGCGTGCCGGGCGAGCCCGAACACGGCGGTCGCGAGGCCCGAGCAGGAAGACGCCGATGCCGAGCGCGGCCATCGTGGGGGAGACGAGGGCGATCAGCACGCCGATGACCGCGAGCAGCGACGCCCCGATCATCGCGTTGCGTTCGCCGATGCGCGCCACGAGCCATCCGGCCGGCAGGTCGCCGACGAGCTCGCCGACCATGAGCATCGCGGCGATGAGGCCGGCGAGCGCGAGCGAGGCGCCGCGGTCGGTCGCGACGACGCGGGATGACCGGGATCATCGCGCCCTCGCCGAGCGAGAAGAGCAGGGTCGGCAGGTAGACCGGGAGGATGATCGAGCGCCACGAGAACGGTGGCGTCGTGTCGGTCATCGATTCGACGGTACACCCGGGCCGCGCCGGTCACATCCGGGCGAGGGATGCCGCGTCCGCCGGGCCGGGCGACTCGCGTAGGCTGGAGAAGCCATGTTGGATCTTGACCTCTCGCAGGAGATCGCCGCGCTGCGCTCCACCTTCGGCGACATCCGCGCCGTCGTCGACGTCGACGCCCTCAAGGCCGAGATCGCGCGGCTCTGCGAGGAGGCCGGCGCGCCCGACCTCTGGGACGACACCGCGAACGCCCAGAAGGTGACGAGCGCGCTCAGCCACCGCCAGTCCGAGCTCGCCCGGGTGAAGAGCATCGACTCGCGACTCGACGACCTCGAGGTGCTCATCGAGCTCGCCAACGAGATGGGCGACGAAGAGACGCGCCGCCGAGGCCCGCGCCGAGCTCGCCGCCCTGCAGAAGGTGATCGGCGACCTCGAGGTGCAGACCCTGCTCGACGGCGAGTGGGACGCCCGCCCCGCCGTCATCACGATCCGCGCCGGCGCCGGCGGCGTCGACGCCGCCGACTTCGCCGAGATGCTCATGCGCATGTACCTGCGCTGGGCCGAGAAGCACAACTACCCCGCGACCGTCATGGACACGAGCTACGCCGAAGAGGCCGGCATCAAGTCGGCGACCTTCGAGATCGACGCGCCCTACGCCTTCGGCACGCTGAGCGTCGAGGCCGGCACGCACCGCCTCGTGCGCATGAGCCCGTTCGGCGCGGCCGGCAAGCGCCAGACGAGCTTCGCCGCCGTCGAGGTCATCCCGCTCATCGAGGAGGCCGAGGCGATCGAGATCCCCGAGAACGACATCCGCGTCGACGTCTTCCGCTCGAGCGGCCCCGGCGGCCAGTCGGTCAACACCACCGACTCCGCCGTGCGCATCACCCACCTCCCCACCGGCACCGTCGTCTCGATGCAGAACGAGAAGAGCCAGATCCAGAACCGCGCCGCCGCCATGCGCGTGCTGCAGTCGCGCCTGCTGCTGCTGCAGAAGGAGCAGGAGGCGGCGCAGAAGAAGGAGCTCGCCGGCAACATCACCGCGAGCTGGGGCGACCAGATGCGCTCCTACGTGCTCGCGCCGTACCAGATGGTCAAAGACCTGCGCACCGACTACGAGGTCGGCAACCCGAGCCACGTCTTCGACGGCGACCTCGACGGCTTCATCGCCGCCGGCATCCGGTGGCGCAAGCAGAAGGTGCAGTAGCGGCGACGGACCCGAGCCTGAGCGAAGGGCGCGTCGCTGCACTGATTCACCGGACGCTGCCTAGGCTCGAAGGCGATGATTCGCTTCGACTCCGTCACCAAGAAGTACCCGGGCACAAGCGAGGCCGGCGCTGAACGACATCGACCTCGAGATCCTGCGCGGCGAATTCGTCTTCCTCGTCGGCGCCTCGGGCTCGGGCAAGTCGAGCTGCCTGCGGCTGATCCTCAAGGAGGAGAAGCCCACGCACGGGCAAGATCCACGTGCTCGGCCAGGACCTCGGCTCGATCTCGAACCGCAAGGTGCCCTACTTCCGCCGCAACCTCGGCGTCGTGTTCCAGGACTTCCGGCTGCTGCCGAACAAGACCGTCTACGAGAACGTCGCGTTCACGCTCCAGGTGATCGGCAAGTCGCGCGGCTTCATCCAGGAGGCCGTGCCCGACACGCTCAAGATGGTCGGCCTCGACGGCAAGGGCAAGCGGCTGCCGCACGAGCTCTCCGGCGGTGAGCAGCAGCGTGTCGCCATCGCCCGCGCCATCGTGAACAAGCCGCAGATCCTCCTCGCCGACGAGCCGACCGGCAACCTCGACCCGGTGACGAGCGCCGGCATCATGACGCTGCTCGAGCGCATCAACGCCAGCGGCACCACCGTCGTCATGGCCACGCACGAGGCCGGCATCGTCGACCAGATGAAGCGCCGCGTGATCGAGCTCTCGGCCGGCCAGATCGTGCGCGACGAGCGCCGCGCCGGCTACGGCGCGTCGCTGCCGGAGCCCGGCGGCGAGACCGCAGCCGCAGACCGAACGCCGAGCGCGGAGCCGAGAGCGGCGCCGAGCCGACCCGGGAACCGATGACGGCGGCCGCACCCAAGGTCACGCCGACGTCCTGCGCGAGGCGCCCCCGCTCTACGTCGAGCCCGAGGTGCGCGATGAGGTGACGGATGCCGCGGCGGCGATCACCGCCGCCGCGACCGCGTCCGTGCCGCGTGACCCCCGACGCCGCCGCCGCGCGGGCGCGCAGGGCGCGAAGCGCCCGAGGCATCCGCCCACCTCGACGCTCGCCGAGCAGCTCGGACTCAGGGCGCCGGGCGGCCCCCGGAAAGGCGACGAAGAGCAGGAAGTGGGGCCGACCAAATGAGAATCGGTCTCGTCCTCGGCGAGGCGGCGAACGGCCTCCGCCGCAACGCCTCGATGGTGGTCTCCGTCGTGCTCGTCACCTTCATCTCGCTCACCTTCGTGGGCACCGCCGTGCTCATGCAGATGCAGATCGCGCAGATGAAGAACTACTGGTACGACCGCGCCCAGGTCGCCGTCTACATCTGCACCGCGATCTCGACCCGCCGAACTGCGCCGGCGGCGAGGCGACCGAGGAGCAGATCGCGGCGATCGAGGAGCAGCTCGAGCTCCGACGCTCTCGCCCGTTCATCGACAAGTTCTACTTCGAAGACCACGACCAGGCGTACGAGAACTTCCAGAAGCAGTTCGAGGGCAACCCGGTCGCCGACTACGTCACCCCCGACCAGCTCAACCAGACCTTCTGGGTGAACCTCATCGACCCGTCGCAATCGGCCGTGCTCGTCGAGAGCCTCGCCGGCATGCCGGGCGTCGAGGGGTCGTCGACCAACGCCGCTACCTCGACCAGATCTTCGCGGTGCTGAACGCGGCCAGCTACACGGCCATCGCGATCGCCGCGCTCATGCTCGTCGCGGCCGCGCTGCTGATCGCCACGACGATCCGCCTCTCCGCCTTCTCGCGACGGCGGGAGCTCGGCATCATGCGGCTGGTCGGAGCGTCGAACCGGTTCATCCAGACCCCGTTCGTGCTCGAGGGCGTGTTCGCCGCCCTCATCGGCTCGCTGCTGGCGGGCGGTGCGATCGTGCGATCGTGCACTTCTTCGTGCAGGGCTACCTCGGCGACACTCTGATTCACGTTCGTCGACGTGAACGACGCACTCATCGTCGTGCCGATCCTGCTCGTCGTCGGCGTGGTGCTCGCCGCGTTCTCGGCGAACTTCGCGATCTCCCGGTACCTGAAGGTCTAGTGCGGCGAACGGATGCCCCGCCATCCGTTAGACTGAACGGCTGCGCCGGCCGCGTGCCGGTAGCATCCGTCATCGAATCAAGCAAGCAAGGAGCCGCTCGTGCCCAGGGAACGCGGTCAGAAGGTCGTGGCGACCAATCGCAAGGCGCGCCACGACTACACGATCGAGGACACCTACGAGGCGGGCATCGTGCTGACCGGCACCGAGGTGAAGTCGCTGCGCGAGGGCCGCGCGTCGCTCGTCGACGGCTACGCGTTCATCGACGGCGGCGAGATGTGGCTCGACGCCGTGCACATCCCCGAGTACACCGAGGGCACCTGGAACAACCACGCGCCGCGGCGCAAGCGCAAGCTCCTGCTGCACAAGCAGGAGATCGTGAAGATCAGCCACAAGACGAAAGAGGGCGGCTACACCCTCGTTCCGCTGCAGATCTACTTCGCCGACGGCCGCGCCAAGGTCGAGATCGCGGTCGCGAAGGGCAAGCGCGAGTACGACAAGCGGCAGGCGCTGCGCGAGCGTCAAGACAAGCGCGAGGCCGACCGCGCGATGTCGAGCCGGCGGAACCTCGGCGACTAGGCCGTTCCGAGAGCTTCGAGCCAGATGGTGACGGCTCGGGCGATGGCAGCACCGCGGTAGGTGGCGGCGAATTCGTTTGTACCTGTCCATCCATTTACTTGCTTAGTCAAGCAAGTTAGAATTCGAACATGCCTGACAGCCGATTCGCATCCGACGAGGACCGCGTGTGGCGCGCCTTGATCCGTATCGCCACGGTGCTTCCGCGCAGCCTCGACGACGAACTGCAACGCACCGTGCACCTCTCCCTGACGGAGTTCGCGGGCTTACTGCATCTGGCGGAAGCCGGCGACGAGGGCCTTCGCATGAGCGACCTGGCAGCAGCGACAGGCCTCTCGCCCAGTCGCATCACTCGAGTCGTTTCCGAAATGCTCGACCGCGGCTGGGCCGAGAAGAGCCGCGACGAAGAGGATGCACGAAGCAACGTGGCTGTGATCACCCCTTTGGGGCGCGAGCAGTTCGAGCGCGCCTATCCGATTCAGGTGAGTCAGGCCCGGCGGTTGCTGTTCGATCATCTGCCGACCGATGAGCGCGAAAACCTGGCTGGATTGCTCGAGAGCGTGGTCCAGAGACTCGGCAAGCCCGATTCCATGGCTGCGAGTCCCTCCCTCGCTCCAGTCACCCGGAGTGAGTCTGCCCCGACCCCGGCCTATTGAATCGAGGACTCCATGGACACCGGGCTTTCTCAGCGCGTGGCACTCGTCAGCGGAGGCTCTCGGGGCATCGGTCGCGCGATCGCGATGAGCTTGTCACGAGAGGGCGCGCGCGTCGTGGTGACCTGGCTCCGCAATCAGCAGGGGGCCGAGGCCACCGTCGCGGAGATTCTCGCGCTCGGCGGGGAGGCGATCAGTGTTCAGCTGGACCAACGTGATCCTGAAAGCGTCGGCCGCGCGGTGCGGGCAACCGAAGCCGAGTTCGGACCGATCGAAGTCCTGATCGCCAACGCTGTCGCTTGGCCGCAGCGTTCAGCCATCGAGAGCGACAGCCTCGCGACGTCGATGAACGAGAATGTGGTCGGTACGTACCGGCTGGTCGAGAGTGTTCTGCCCGGCATGCGATCCGCGCACTGGGGACGAATCGTCATCATTTCCAGCGACATCGTCGCGCAGCCCACCCGCGGCGACGTGGCGTACGCGGCTGCGAAGGGTGCACTCGAGTCGATAGCGCACGTTCTTTCCGTTCGGGAAGCACGGCACGGGATCTTCACCAATATCGTGCGTCCTGGATTCACGCTGACGGAGAAGGCAGGCGAGATTCCGTCCTTGAGTGAAGTCGCACGCCGAGAAGCCGACTCCACTCCTACGGGTCGAGTAAGCGTCGCGGCAGACGTCGCGACCGCCGTTGCCTACCTCGCGTCGTCGGCCAACACCCACGTGAATGGACAAACCCTTTCAATCGCTGGAGGGCGAGAGCTCCAGCGCTGACTCGATCTGTGAAAGGAGGACTCGATCTGCGAAAGGAGGAATAGAGCACCGGGGGAGGAAGTTACTTTAATTGCTTGCAGAAGCAAATAAACGAAGGGACATCATGAACAACCTCGAACCGCTCGAACTTCCGGACTACGCTGCGATCCCGTCTTCAGCCCTGGGGCCATCGCTCAACGAGCAGGGATATCACGTCGGCCGTGTAGAGCGGAACTTGTTCTGGATCACCGACAGTACGTACCAGTCGGCGTTCCTTCTCACGAAGAGCGGCGTTGTACTCTTCGATGCGCCACCGACGATCGGTCACAATATTCAGCGAGCGATCGATGAAACCGCAGCCTTGGAGGGTGCGAGCAATCGGGTCACTCATCTCGTCTACTCCCACCACCACGCGGATCATGCCGGCGCGTCGAACCTCTTCGGCGACGACGTGGTTCGCATCGGACACGAGGAGACGCGTCGACTCCTGCTGCGCGACAACGACCCGACGCGGCCTGCACCCGAGGTGACGTTCCGCGACACCTACACGCTGGAAGTGGGCGGGGAGCGAGTCGAGCTCGCCTTCCATGGCCCCAACCACTCGCCCGACAACATCTTCATCCATTTCCCGGATCACGACACGTTGATGCTCGTCGACATCGTCAATCCAGGATGGGCGGTGATCTACAACCTCAACCTCACCGAAGACGTCCCTGGATATATCGATGCACCCGCGAAGGCCCTTGACTACCCGTGGACCCACTATGTCGGCGGGCACAATGGGCGACTCGGTAACCGTGCCGACATCGAGCTTCACCAGCGTTACGTGGCCGACATCATCGAGTTCGCCCAGGACGCACTGGGCACGGTCGACCCGACGCCGTACTTCGTCAAGTACGGAGTCAACGCGTGGGCGGAGTCGATCACTATCTCGGCGCCGTCACCGCGGTCGCGGCAGAGCGAGTCATCGACAAGTACACCGGCGTGCTCGCGGCCGTCGACGTCAAAGGGATCACGTACAGCACCACACTTCATGTGCTTCAGTCGCGGCGACTTGATGTCGGCCTCGGGTCGCAGGTGCACCCGTGAGGCAAACCGTTTACGGGTAGCGCGTCGAGAGAGGGCTGGCCACGTCTCGGCGACGTGGCCAGCCGGTGACGGCGTGCGCGGGCTCTCAGCCGAGGTGTCGGCGCGCAGGGGTAGGCTCGTCGCGATGGAGACCTCGACCCGCATCCCGGTTCCCGGCACCTACAACTTCCGCGACGTCGGCGGCTTGCCGGCGCCCACCGGTACCGTGCGGAGCGGCGTGCTCTTCCGGTCCGACGGGTTGCACCAGCTCGGCGACGATGGTCGGGCCGTTCTTCGCGAGCTCGGCGTCGGCATCATCATCGACCTGCGCGACAAGAACGAGGCTGCGGTCATGCCCGACGACCTCGATGGGCTCGACGTCGAGGTTCTGAGCCTGCCCGTGTTCGAGGGCTCGGGTGCATCGCAGGGTGCGGCGGGCATCTCGCTCGACGCGCTGTACCACCGCATCGTCACCCAGCACGCCTCCGTCGTCGTCGCAGCGCTGCGCGAGATCGCGAGCGCCGGAGAACGCAGTGTCGTCGTGCACTGCACCGCAGGCAAAGACCGCACCGGCATCGTCGTCGCACTCGCGCTCCTCGCCGTCGGGGTCGACCGCGAGGCCGTCATCGCCGACTACTCGTCGACCGAGGCGAACCTCGCGGGGGAGTGGCTCGAAGACATGGTCTCGCTCATCGGCCGCTACGGCGTGCCCGATACCCCCGAACTTCGCACGCTCATGGGCGGCAGCCCGCGCGAGGCGGTCGAAGGGGTGATCGAGACGATCGAGCGCGCGCACGGATCGACCCGCGAGTACCTGCTCGCCTCGGGGCTCAGCCTGGGCGAGCTCGCCGCCCTCGAGGCGCTCCTCATCGACCCGAGCTGAGCCGTCCCGTCAGGCCGGCTCGGCCGCGAACCGTGCCGAGCAGCCCAGTCAGGCCGGTTCGGCCGAGAACCGGGCGTCGACGGATGCCGCGATCACGAGCTTCGCCGGCGTGAACTGCGACGAGGCCCCGCCACCCGAAACGTCGGCCGAAGCCCGCGTCGCGAACATCAGCTCGCCGCCGCCCGGCGGCACGGGTTGCGTCGTGAGGAGGCCGGTGTCGGCGAGCTCGACCGGGGTCGGCTTGCCGAGCCCGAGCGCCGACGCGTAGACGGCAGCCTTCGCCACCACGTCGGCCACCGCCGACCGCTGGGCGAGCTCCTGTACGCGCTTGCGCGTGGCATCCGTCAACCGCCATTCGATGCCGCCGACCGTGACCTGCTCGCCGAGCGAGATCGCGCTCACCCATTCGCCGAGGCGCTCGAGGTCGGTGAAGACGACCTCGACGTCGGCGCTCGCCTGATGGACGACCGGCAGCTGCTTTCCTTCGGCGTTCCACGGCCGGTGCGACCAGACGCGCAGCTCCGCAGCCGACCACGTGTCGAGGGCTCCGGATGCTTCGAGCCCGCGGATCTCGGCGATGAGCCGCTCGCGCGCGTCGGTGGTGCGGGCGAGCGTCGCGTCCCGTTCGGGCCCCGAGGAGCCGACCGACAGCGAGACCGCGCCGAGCTCGGGCTCGATGCGCTCTTCGGCGTTGCCGCGTACGGCGATGACGGTTGCCACATGGACCTCCGGGGTCATCCGCTCGGGAATGGCGGAGCGGCCGCGCCTGTTCTAGACTGTAGGGCCGGGCACTGGTCAGTTCAACGATCGGCGCCCGGGTTTGGGCTCTGGCTCATTGAAAACTCCACAGTGTGCGATAACGGCCCGCCGAGCAATGAACTCGTTCAGTGCATGGCGTGACATGGGGATGATCGGTTTCGACATCGCCTGCGAACCCACGAGAAGCGGGCCGAGGATTCAGGGTTATCTCGTTAACGATCTCTGAAAAACAATAAGTGCCAATTCAAAGCGCACTGACTTCGCCCTCGCTGCATAAGCGAGCCCGATAGTCCGTCAGCCCGGGTCTGTTCCCGCCCCGGTCGCTGGCGTCATCTAGGGAACTTGCTGCGCGTCGTCGCCTGAGCGACGTGCGGGACTTTCTTCAGGCTGGGCTCGTCGACCTAGGCGCCTGTGGCAAAGGTCGGAGCCGAGCAGAACGCCTGCACAGGCTGCGCCCGGAGAAGGCGTGGAATCACAGCGATGGACGGGGGTTCAATTCCCCCCATCTCCACCATCGGCCGTTGTCGCACACTGAGGATCCGTAGCGCCGACGGGGCTGTCGGCTCGGCTTGCAGCTGTCGGCTCGTGGGAACAGGATGACCACGTGACGTATCTCGCCGACCACCACCGCTATGACCGCATGAAGTATCGCCACACCGGCCGCTCCGGACTGCAGTTGCCGCTGCTCTCGGTGGGCCTCTGGCAGAACTTCGGCGACGACCGGCCGCTCGACGTCCAACGTGAGATCGTTCGCCGCGCGTTCGACCTCGGCATCACGCACTTCGACCTCGCGAACAACTACGGTCCGCCCTACGGCTCCGCCGAGACGAACTTCGGCCGGCTCCTCGCTACCGACCTCGCTCCGTACCGTGACGAGCTCGTGATCTCCTCGAAGGCCGGCTGGGACATGTGGCCGGGCCCATACGGGGTCGGCGGCAGCCGCAAGTACCTGCTCGCCTCGCTCGATCAATCGCTCGGGCGGCTCGGGCTCGACTACGTCGACATCTTCTACTCGCACCGGCCCGACACCGGCACGCCCCTCGAGGAGACCGCCATGGCGCTCGATCGCGCCGTGCGGTCGGGAAAGGCACTCTACGTGGGCATCTCGTCGTACGGCGCGCAAGCCGCCCGCGAGATCGCCGGGATCCTCACCGAGCTCGGCACTCCGCTTCGGATCCACCAGCCGTCGTACTCGATGCTGAACCGCTGGATCGAGACCGACGGCCTCCTCGACGCCGCAGGCGACCTCGGCTTCGGTGTCATCGGGTTCACGGCGCTCGCGCAGGGCATGCTGACCGGCAAGTACCTCGGCGGCATCCCCGAGGGTTCGCGCGCGGCGACCCAGGGGACGCTCGAACGCTCGATGCTGTCGCAGCAGACGCTCGACCACATCCGCGGACTCGACGCGATCGCGAAGCGCCGCGAGCAGTCGCTCGCGCAGCTCGCGCTCGCGTGGGCGCTCCGCGACGAGCGCGTGACGAGCCTCGTCATCGGGGCGAGTCACGTCGCCCAGCTCGAGGAGAACGTCGCCGCCCTCGATCACCTCGACTTCACCACCGACGAGCTCGCCGAGATCGACCGGTTCGCGGTCGACGCCGGCGTCGACATGTGGGCCGACGCGCGAACCGGCGGCGGACTCGTCGAGGCGCCGGTCTGAGCAGGCGCCGGGGTGACGACTCCAGCGGCGGCGGCAGGCCGTAGACGCACGGATGCCGCGTGGCGCGCGTTCGGCGCGCGCCACGCGGCATCCGGTTCGATCAGTACGCGGCGCCGGCGAGCGTGCCGGTGACCTGACCTGCGGGGTCGTAGATCACGCACGAGACGACGCGATCGTCGAGCTGGGTCCAGCTCTCCTCTGAGGGGCGGTACGGGTAGAAGTCGAGGGTCGACGTCTCGTAGGCGAGCCCGACGAATGCGTCGAACTCGGCATCGCAGCGGGTGTCGGCCTCGGTCTGGATCACGTCGTCGCCGGGGTACTCCTCGCCGTCGATGGTGAAGTCGAAGTAGATCTCCTCGTCGTGCGGCTGGTCGCACGGCACGACGGGAACCTCGGAGACGAGCTCTTCGGTGACCTCGTTCAGGCAGTCGCCGACGCGCAGGGCGAAGACATCGGCTTGGCCCTCCTCGACGATCTCCTGGCTGGTCTCGTCTCGTTCGGGTTGCGGCGCGGCACCGCCGGACAGGATGTTGCCGACCATGCTGCATCCGGTGAGCGGAAGCGCGACCGCGACTGCGGCCAGGGCGATGAGGGCGCGCGTGAGCGCGCGGCGGGGGGCAGGGGACAAGACGGAAGCCTCTCGGTTCGGGATCGGTGAAGGTTCGGTATCGATGAATACATGCTGCGGCGCGGGCAGGTAGGGCCCCGCTTCTCCGTTTGATTCGGCGACAGCCTATCGGGACGCCGAGGGCTCGCGCGAGTCGCGAGTCAGTCGAGCGCCGGGAGCACCTCGGCGGCGATGAGCTCGAGGTGATCGAGGTCACGCAGGTCGACGAGCTGCAGATACACCCGGTCGGCACCGAGATCGCGCAGTCGGGCGAGCTTCTCGACGGCGGCGTCGGGCGAGCCGGCGACATTGATCTCGGCGAAGGTGTCGGGGTCGGCTCCGATCGCGGCGAGCCGTCGAAGGTAGTCGGAGTCGTTCGTCGCCACCACGGTCGGCAGTGCGACCGATGTCCTGAGGGAGGCCGGATCGCGTCCGATGTCGTCGCACGCACGGCGCACTCCGTCGAAAGCCTCAGCGATCGCGTCCTCCGAGCGGAAGCCGAGGTTGAACTCGCCGGCGAATCGCGCGGCGAGCGCGGGCGTGCGGCGCGGGCCGGCGCCGCCGATGATCACGGGCACCCGTTCCTGCACCGGCTTCGGCAGCGCCGGCGCGTGCTCGAGAGTGTAGTGCTCGCCGGCGAAGTCGTAGTGCTCGCCGATCGGCGTGGACCAGAGGCCTGTGACGACCTCGAGCTGCTCCTCGAGCAGCCCGAACCGCTTCGCAGGGAACGGAATGCCGTAGCGCGGCATGCTCCTCGGCGAACCAGCCGGTTCCGAGGCCGAGCTCGACGCGGCCGGCCGACATCGCATCCACCTGGGCGACCTGGATCGCGAGGATCGCCGGATGCCGGAAGGTCGCCGAGGAGACGAGCGTGCCGAGCCGGATGCGGCGGGTCTCGCGTGCGAGCCCTGCGAGGGTGGTCCAGGCATCCGTCGGACCCGGCAGTCCGTCGCTTGCGCCCATCGCGAGGTAGTGATCGGAGCGGAACCATCCGTCGAAGCCGAGCCGCTCGGTGGCGCTCGCCTGCGCGAGCTGGTCGTCGTAGCTCGCGCCCTGCTGCGGCTCGGTGAAGATGCAGATCTCCACGGCGAGTCAGCTCGCGTCGGTGTGGTCGGCGCGGTCGGCGCGGTCGGCGAGCGCGTCGAGCACGGCGCCGTGCAGGACGCCGTTCGTCGCGAGCGCATTGCCGTGCCACGGCCCCGGTTCGCCCGTCACCGAGGTGAACCGCCCGCCGGCTTCTTCGACGATCGGGACGATCGCCGCGAGGTCGTAGGGCTGTACGCCGAACTCGCCGGTGATGTCGATGAGTCCCTCGGCGAGCAGCATGTACGACCAGAGGTCGCCGTAGGCGCGATCGCGCCACACCTGCTCGGCGAGCGCGAGCAATCGGTCGAGGTATCCGGCCTCGCGCCACTGCGCGAGGCTCTGGAAGCTGAGGGATGCGTCGGCGAGCGTCGCGACCCCCGAGACGCGCAATCGCCGGGCGCCCGGGATCGGGGCGGATGCGGCATCCGCTCCGCCCTCGCTCGCGCCGAGCTCGGCTGCCGACGAGCGCGTCCAGGCGCCCAAGCCGGTCGCGGCCCACCAGCGACGGCCCATCGCCGGTGAGGAGGCGACGCCGACGACCGGCACCCCGTCGACGGCGAGTGCGATGAGCGTGCCCCAGACCGGGACGCCGCGCAGGAAGTTCGCGGTGCCGTCGATCGGGTCGATGATCCACTGGCGGTGCGCGTCGCCCGCGATGCCGAACTCCTCGCCGAAGACGCCGTCGGCGGGGCGGGCCTCGGCGAGGCGGTCGCGGATCGTGCGTTCGACCGCGAGATCGGCTTCGGTGACGGGGGAGCGGTCGGGTTTCGTCTGCACGTCGAGGTCGACGGCGCGGAACCGCGCGAGCGACACGGTATCGGCGAGGTCGGCGAGTTCGAGGGCGAGCGCGAGGTCGGAGGCGTAGGCGGTCACGTCCTTCAGGCTATCGGCGGTGCGGCGGATGCGTCGGCGGCCGTCTCGACGGCTGTCTCGGCGCCGCGCCGCGCTCGTTGCGATTGGCGCGCGACCCTCTCTCCTGATAACGTGGTCCCTCGGTTCAGGTTGTGAGAAGCATCCCGAATCACGCACCTCTAGCTCAATCGGCAGAGCAACTGACTCTTAATCAGTGGGTTCAGGGTTCAAGTCCCTGGGGGTGCACGGAACAGCCTCGATCCTCTCGCCAGGATCGGGGCTCTTTCATTGTTCGGACGGCGCAGTCGGCCGGCCTTCGCCGCGGCCGGTGGCTCCGCTCAGCAGCGTCGCGAGCAGCGCGACGCCTCAGTCGTCGAAGCCCCGCGCGTGAGCGCCTCGCCGAGTGCTCCGCCGTGCGCAGCGACCGCACGATCACCGGCACCGCGAGCGCCAGGACCGAGCCCTCGGCACCGCGCGCCTTGCGCGCCTCGAGCACCTCCCGCACGAGGTCGGCGAGGAGCGGCACGCAACGGATCGTGAGCGCGAGCGCGAGCGCGACCCGGTCGGAGTCGACCCACCGGTGGAACGGTCGCAGCAACGCCTGCATCGCGTCGAGGGTCGCGAGCACCGGCGTCGTGAGCGTATAGAGCGCCGCGATTGCGACGAGCGATCACGAGCCGCATCGCCATCACCGCAGCCGTTTCCCACCCGCCGAAGAGCACCTGCAAAGGCGCAGCGAACGCGAGGACCCAGAGGATCGGCACGACCTGCCTCCAGGCGAGCGCCAACGGCACCCTCGCGACGGCGAACAGTACGACCACCAGCACGGATGCCGCGCCGAGCCACGCGAGCGACCCGATGAGCGCGATCGCCGTGACGAAGGTGGCGAGCGCGGCGAGCTTCACGAGCGCCGGTGCACGGTGCACGATCGAGGTGCCGGGATGGAAGACGCCGATCATGGTCGCGACCTCACCCGATCAGCGCCCGGTACGCGTCGAGCGCGGCGCTCGGCACGTCATCGGCGACGATGCGTCCGGCATCCATGACGATGACACGATCGAACGACTCGAGCAGCTCGAGCTGATGGCTGACCACGATGAGCTGCTGGTCGAGCGCCTCGAAGTGCTCGGCGATCCGCCGTGCGTTGCGCGCGTCGAGCAGGGTCGTGGGCTCGTCCGCGACGACGATCGCCGGCTCCGCGACGAGCACCGACGCGATGGCGAGCAGCTGCTTCTGCCCGCCCGAGAGGCGGTGCGCCGGGCGGTCGGCGAGGTCGGTGAGCCCCAGGCGTTCGAGTGCGGCATCGACGCGCGCCGCGGCATCCGCTTTCTCGAGCTTGTGGCGGCGCAATGTGAACGCGACATCCTCGCGCACGGTGGGCATCACGATCTGGTTGTCGGCGTCGGTGAACACGAAGCCGACGCGGCGTCGTACCTCGCGACCCTGCCGGGCGACGTCGAGCCCGTCGACCTCGACGCGGCCGGCTGTCGGCGTGACGAGCCCGTTGACCATGCGCGCGAGGGTCGACTTGCCCGAGCCGTTGGCGCCGACGATGCCGACGCGACGCTCGCGCAGCACGAGCGAGACATCGTCGACGACTCGCTCGGCGCCGAAGTCGTGGCTTACCTGGTGAAAGACGATCTCGCTCATTGCACCCGCTCCACGATCATGGCGACGCCCTGTCCGCCGCCGATCGAGCATGCGGCGAGCCCCGGGCGCGCGTCGTCGGCTGCGGCCATCCGTGCCGCGAGCCGCACGAGCAGCACGGCACCGGATGCCCCCCACGGGTGCCCGAGCGCGATCGCCCCGCCGTCGGCCGAGATGAGGTCCTCGTCGAGGCCGAGCTCGTCGCTGACGGCGAGCACCTGCGCGGCGAACGCCTCGGTGATCTCGACGAATCCGAGGTCTGCGGCGGTCATGCCCGCGCGCGCGAGTGCGGCGCGTGCGGCGGGCGCGGCGCCGAGGCCGGGGAGCGCCGGGTCGCCGGCCGCGACCGCGGCGGCGCGCACGCGGAGAGCGGGCAGGCCGATCGCGCGCGCGACCGCCTCAGTGGTCACGGCCATCGCCGCGGCACCGTCGGAGAACCCGCACGAGTTGCCGGCGGTGACGGTGCCGCGACCGGATGCCGCGGCGCGCGGCGCCGGCGTCGGGGCATCCGTCGCAGCATCGTCGGCGAACGCGGGCACGAAGCGCGCCAGCCGCGCGAGGTCCATCGTGGAGCGCGGGCGGTCGTCGTGGATCACGTCGTCGACGGCGACGATCTCGGCGTCATACACTCCGGCCGATTGCGCCGCCGACGCCCGCGCGTGCGACCTCGCCGCCCACGCGTCCTGTCGGGCCCGTGAGATGCCGCGCACTGCGGCGAGATGGTCGGCGGCGGGCCCCATGTCGGGATCGGGGAAACCGAGGGGCGCGAATGGGGCGCGCGCGTACCGATCGCCCGTGACGGGCCACGAGCGGTGCGGCGCCGTGGACGCCGACTCGGCGCCGCCGGCGATCACGAGGAGCGCGTCCTCGGCCCGCACGCGGGAAGCGGCCTGGGCGACGGCGTCGAGGCCCGAGCCGCACTGCCGGTCGACGGTGACGCCAGGCACGTCCTCGCCGAGGCCGGCGCGGAGGGCTGCGACCCGAGCGATGTCGCCGCCCGGGCCCATGCAGTTGCCGAGCACGACGTCGTCGATCGCGACTCCTGCCGCCGTCACCGTCCGCGCGACCTCGGCGAGCACCGACGCCGCGAGGGCGTCGACGGTGTACGTGGCGAACGTGCGGCCGGCAGTGCCGATGGCGGTGCGTCGTGCGGCGACGATCACGGGGGAGGAGGTCATGAGCGGCTCCTCTCGAAGCCCGCGGGGTACGCGTCGCCGAGTGTGCCGGCGGTGAGCTCGTCGCGAAGCATCCCGCGGGCGACCTTGCCCGAGGCGGTGCGCGGGATCGCACGCACGAACCAGTGCCGGGGGAGCTCCAGCGACGAGAGTGCGGAGCGGGCAGCCGTCACGACCCGCTCGAGCGCCACGCCATCGGCGAGCTCGACGACCGCGACCACCCGCTCGCCGAGGAGCTCGTGCGGTTGCCCCAGAACGGCGGCTGCGGCGACGCCCGGCAGGGCGGCGATGCTCGCCTCGACCTCCTCGGCGAGCACGGTGGCCCCTGCCGTCGTGATCGCCGCATCGCCACGGCCGAGGACGCGCACGAAACCCGAGGCCATGCGCTCGGCGAGGTCGCCGACGGTGGCGAAGCCCGCGTCATCGCGTCGCAGCATTCCGCCGCCGACCACCCCGATCGCGAGATACGGTGATCTCGCCCAGAGCTCGTCGCCCATAGGGCCGAGGCGCAGGTCGACCTCGACGCCGGGGAACGCGGTCAGCTCGCCGCCGGGCCCGGCGAGAACGAACGACAGCTCTGCAGCGCCGTAGTACTCGGTGACCCCGATGCCGCGTTCGGCGGCCCGCGACCGCAGCGACGCGCTCATCGCTGCCCCCGCCACGACAGCTGCAGGCGGGCAGGCCGGGTCGTCGAGCACCCGCGAGAGCCGCGTCGGCGTCGCATGCATCGCGGTTGCGCCCGCGAGCGCGTCGCCGACGGATGCCCCGAGCCACAGCGCATGCAGCGCGGCGTAGAGGTGCATGGACACGTGCAGCGGTCCGGTGACGGCGATCCGGTCGCGGGCGTCGAGTCCGGTGATCGCGGCCAGCGGGGCGGCCGACGCGAGCCAGGACGCGCTCGTGCGGGCGACGACGCGCGGCGTGCCCGACGGATCCGACGACCCCGACGTGAGCACCGCGAGCTCCGTGCCGGCGGGCAGGCGATCGCCGATCCGGTCGGCCTCGGCTTGCGTGGCGCCGACGAGCACGGGGCGGCCGCGCTCGAGTGCGGCGAGCACGGTCGTGACGAGCGCCACGGCATCGGCGCCGGCGGGGCATCCGACCGGCCCGTCGCCCGAAGGCAGCGTCGCGGCGTCGACCGCCCGTGAGAGCTCGCCGTAGCGCACGACGCCGCCGCCGAACGCGAGGGCCACGTCGTCGCTCGAGCCGCGGAGCCAGTCGTTCATGCCGCGCCGGATCCCTCTGCGGCACGCCGCCGCCACGGCCACGACCTCGCGCTGATGAGGCCGGGCCAGGCGCGGTGCACGGCGGCCACGAGCGCCGGACGATCAGCCTTGATGACGTCGCCGAGAGGAACGGAAGGCTCCCGACCACGAACGCCGCGCCGAGCGGCATCCCGGTCGCCGCAGCGAGCCAGGGCACTCCGACGACGTGGACGACGACGATGCCGCCCGAGACGGTCGCGATGAGGAGTGTCCAGAACTTCAGCCGCGGGGTGAGCCGTTCGGCGAGCCATCCGATCACGAACGCGCCGGGGATGAAGCCGAGGAGGTAGCCGCCGCTCGGGCCGACGAGCACGCCGAGGCCGCCGGCTCCGCCCGCGAGGATGGGGAGGCCGGCGAGGCCGAGCACGACGTAGACGACCACCGCGAGGGTGCCCTTCCGTGCGCCGAGGATCGCACCGGCGAGCATGACGCCGAGGGTCTGCAGGGTGATCGGCACCCCGATCGCCGATCGGGATCGCGCCGGGCAGACGTGAGCGCCGCGATGAGGGCGGCGAACACGGCGATCTGCGCGAGATCCCGCGCCGAAGAGCGGACGGCGCGGCGTGCGGGAGTCTGGGCGGCGGTCATGGGAACCCCTCGAGTCGTGGCGGCGGGGCGAAGTGCCCTCGCGTTTCACGCTACGAGTCGGGCGGAAGCCGGTTCGCGATGCGGCCGTACAAGAATCGACGGTCGATTTTGGACCGCGGATGCCGCGCGCCCACGTGCCGCGAGGACGTCAGGCCGCGCGCGTCTCGAGGTGCGTGCTCGCGCCGATCGTCGGCAACGCGGCGGGCTCGGACTCGATCCTGGCCTCATCGGCGAAGGATCGGGCCGGTGCGGCGACCGGGTCGGCCCACACGACGAGCGGTGCGGGCTCCCAGCCGAGCACCATCGATTCCTCGCCGGCGGGAACCACGACGGCGACCGATTCGCGCTCGTCGAGGATCGCACGCGTGAGCTCGGCGGCGATCTGGTGGGTGAGCATCGCGTGGAAGATGCGATCGGTGTCGCCATCGGTGCGGCGCACGAGCGACCACCCTCCGCCGGGCCCGATGAACTCGGAGAGCCTCGCGTTCAGGAGCTCGAAGATGTGCTCGCCGCGCAGGTCGGCCGCGGAAGGGCGCGGCGTCGTTGCGGCGACATGGGCGGAGGCCTGGGCGGCAAGTCGTGCGCGGCGCCAGCGGCGGAACATCGGTGGCCCTCTCAATGGGTGCTTCGTGGTTCGGGTCGTTCGTCCCAGTTTCGGGCACGGCAGTACGGAACGCGAATGACACGCCGCGCGCCGCGACCCTGCTCGGCTATTCGCCGAGACCCTGCTCGGCTATTCGCCGAGCTCTGGGCGCTTCGTCTCTTCGGCGACGGTGCCGATCGCGATGGCCAGGCTCGCCGCCCACGACACCCACATGAGCAGCAGGCGCCAGTCGCGCGGGCCGGCGGTGGTCGCACGAACGACCGCGATGCCGCTGAAGACGGCGCTGATCACTGCACCGCTGAAGAGGTACTTGCGCATGTCCGCAACGCTACCGCGCGATGAACAACCGCTGGGAGTCATCCGTGAATCTGACCGATCGTGCAGAAGCTGACCGATCGGTCAAGTACCGTCGAGGGCATGCCCACCGATGTCCCGGCCCCGTCGCGCGTTCGTGCGAGCGAGGAGCTCCGCCAGGCCGCTATCGAGCAATTCGCGACCGTCGGCTTCGCGGCGAGTTCGCTGCAGCAGATCGCCGACCACGCGGGGTACTCGAAGTCCAGCGTGCTCTACCACTTCTCGTCGAAGGAGGCGCTGCTCGAGGCCGCCATCGGCCCGGCGATCGACCGCCTCGAGACGTTGCTCGGCGACTTCGTCGCCGGCGGGCGTACGGCCGAGGCCCGTGCCGTGTTCATCGAGCGATTCGTCGACTTCCTCCTGGGCAACCGGCTCGCCGTGCACACCTTCGTGAACCAGGCGCAGTCGCTCCGCGGCCTCCCGGTCATCGAACGCGCCAACGTCGCGATCCGGAGGCTCGCCGACTCGATCTCGGCCGACGATGCCTCGGTGGCCGAGCAGATGCGCTTCGGCGTGGCGCTCGCGGGCGCGACCTACACCCTCGTCGCGGGCGCGACCTTCCTCGAAGGCGACCGGCAGGTCGACGACCTCGAGGTGCGCGACGCCCTCATCAGCGTGCTCTCCGAACTGCTGCTCCCGGCCGACCGCCGGGCCGAACGATAGGCCCACGTCATGGCGCTCCTCCTCCACCGAATCGGACGCTTCGCCTATCGGCGGGCCTGGTATGTCATCACCGCGTGGGTGCTCGCGCTCGGCGCGCTCCTCGGCGCGGGCATCGGCCTCGGCGGCCAGCTCCAGGAGTCCTTCGCGATCCCGGGCACCGAGTCGCAGGCGGCGATCGACCAGCTCGCCGCGGTCTTCCCCGAGTCGGCCGGAGCGTCGGCGAAGGCCGTCGTCGAAGCGCCCGACGGGGCATCCGTCGATGACGCGTCCTACTCCGACGCGATCGGAGCGATGGAGACCCAGCTCGAACAGGTCGACGGCGTCGCGAGCGTGCTCGGGCCCTTCGATCAGTACGCCGGAAACCAGGTCTCCGAAGACGGGCGCACGGCCTACATCCAGGTGCAGTTCGACGGCCCGACGGCGGATGTCACGGACGCATCCATCGACGCCGTCACCGCCACCGGCGACATCGGCCGCGACGCGGGGCTCACCGTGGCGTTCGGCGGAGAGGTGTTCCAGGAGACGAGCTTCGGCCTCACGATCACCGAGGTGTTCGGCGTGCTCTTCGCGGCGGTGGTGCTCATCATCACGTTCGGCTCGCTCCTCGCGGCCGGGATGCCGCTGCTCACCGCGCTCGTCGGGGTGGGCGCCGCGTTCGGCGGCATCTCGCTCGTCGCCGCCTTCACGACGGTGTCGAGCACCGCGCCGATGCTCGCCGTGATGATCGGCCTCGCGGTCGGCATCGACTACGCGCTGTTCATCCTCTCCCGGCATCGCACCCAGCTCGCCCGCGGGCGAGATCCCGAAGAGTCCGCCGCGGAGGCGGTCGCCACAGCGGGCAGTGCGGTCGTCTTCGCCGGCCTCACCGTGATCATCGCGCTGCTCGGCCTGCTCGTCGTCGGCATCCCCTTCCTCAGCGTCATGGGTGTCGGCGCCGCCTTCGCGGTGTTCATCGCCGTGGCGGCCGCGGTCACCCTGCTGCCGGCGCTGCTCGGCGTGTTCGGAAAACGGCTCGTGCCGAAGCCGGGCAGCCGCGCGCACCGGCGCGCCAACGCGGCTGACGACGGCGGCAAGCGCACCCTCGGGCGCCGCTGGGTCGACCTCGTGCTGAAGGCCCCGGTCGTCTTCGTCGTGCTCGTGGTGGGCCTGCTCGGCGCCGCCGCGATCCCCGCGGCGAGCCTCGACCTGAACCTGCCGAGCGGGGCGTCGGAACCCGCGGGGTCCACTCAGCTCGAAGCGTACGACATGATCGAGAACGGGTTCGGGCCCGGCTACAACGGCCCGCTCATCGTGACGGTCGACATCACGCAGACGACCGACATCTTCGGCGATCTCGACGCGATCGGCGCCCGCATCGCCACGCTCGACGATGTCGCCTACGTCGGCGACGGCCTGCCCAACCAGACCGCCGACACGGCGATCATCCAGGTGATCCCCGAGAGCGCCCCCGACGCCCCCGAGACGAAAGCCCTCGTGGAGCAGATCCGCGAGCTCGAGCCGTCGATCGCGGCCGACTTCGGCACGCCGATCGCCGTGACCGGCTACACCGCCGTCGCGATCGACATCTCGAACCGCCTGAGCGACGCGCTCGTGCCGTTCGCGCTCATCGTCGTCGGACTCTCGATCGTGCTGCTCCTCATGGTCTTCCGCTCGGTGTTCGTGCCGATCAAGGCCGCGCTCGGATTCCTGCTCTCGGCCTTCGGCGCCATCGGCGTCACGGTCGCGATCTTCCAGTGGGGCTGGTTCGCCGACCTCCTGCACGTGCAGCCCGGCCCGATCCTGAGCTTCCTGCCGATCCTCTTGATGGCGGTGCTGTTCGGCCTCGCCATGGACTACGAGGTGTTCCTCGTCTCGGGCATGCGCGAGGAGTATGTCCGCTCGCTCAAACAGAATCCGGCAGGGGAGCCGCGCAAGGCCATCGTGCACGGCTTCCAGCACGCGGCCCGCGTCGTCACGGCAGCCGCGCTCATCATGTTCTTCGTCTTCTTCGCCTTCGTGCCAGAGGGGTCGGGGGTGATCAAGGGCATCGCGTTCGCGCTCGCCATCGGTGTCGCCTTCGACGCCTTCCTCGTGCGCATGACGCTCGTGCCGGCCGCGATGGCGCTCGCGGGCAAGGCCGCCTGGTGGCTGCCGAAGTGGCTCGCCAGACGCCTTCCCGACATCGACATCGAGGGCGAGGGCCTGCGCGCCCACCTCGACCAGAAGGCCTGGGCGGCCGCGCGGCCCGCCGCGGTGAACGCGGAGGGAGCCGTCTTCGGCCTGCCCGAGCGCCCGATCGGTCCGCTCTCGGTCGAGGTGCCCGTCGGCGGAGTGCTCGTCGTGAAGGGCGAGCCGGTGGACCGCCGGGTCGTTGCCGCGACGCTCGCCGGGCGGCTCGCCCCGGTCGACGGCCGCGTCGCCGTGCTCGGCGTGCCGCTTCCGTCGGGTGCGGGCGAGGTGATGCGCCGGGTCGCGATCGCCGAGGTGTCGACGGATGCCTCCGACGGCCGGACCGTCGGCGAACTCATCGCCGGCCGTCTCGACGCCACCCGGTCGTGGTACCGGTTCGGGCCGTCGAACGCGCTCGTCCGCACGTGGACCGAGCGCGCGGCGGACGCGGCCGGCCACGGCGAGGACGGCCCGCGCTTCACGGTCGACACGCCGCTCGCATCGCTCGGCGTCGAGGCGCGCACGCTCGTCGCGATCGCCGCGGCCCTCGCGGAGCGGCCGAAGGTCGTCACGATCGACCTCGACGACGACCCCGGCGCCGGGAGCGGCGAGCTCTGGCGGGCGATGGCCCGGCTCGTGCCGGCCACGGTCACGGTGATCGTCGGGCTCGGGGCGTCGGCCGTGACGCCCGACGCCTCGCCAGAACTCGCCGCACGCGGCATCCGTACCCTCGAACCCGTCTCTGCCACTGAGGAGGCACTCCGATGAGCACTCGACTCTCCCGACTGTTCGGCTCGACCCCCGCCCAGCGCCGCGTGCGCTACGGCGTGCTCGTGGCCGCCGTCATCGCCGTGCCGCTCGCCGTCGCGGGACTCGTCTCGGGCGCGCTCGGCGGCGCGGGCGAGAACCTCGAGTCGATCCCGGCGGTCGTCGTGAACGACGACCAGATGGTCAACCTGGCCCAGCCCGACGGCACCGAGCAGCCCGTGCTCGCCGGGCGCCAGCTGGTCACCGAGCTCACGAATCCCGACAACGCCGGGTTCTCGTGGACGATCTCCAACGACGAGGAAGCCGCGAACCTCCTCGCCTCGGGCGACGCCTATGCGGTGCTCACGATCCCCGCCGACTTCTCGGCGTCGGTGACCTCGCTCTCGGGTGACACGCCGACGAAGGCGAACCTCGACATCCGCACCGACGACGCGCACGGCTACCTCGCCGGTTCCGTCGCCCAGTCGGTCGGCGACGCGATGACGACCGCGTTCGGCCGCGAGCTCACGACCCAGTACCTCGAGGGGTTCTACACGAACCTCGCGACCATGGGCGGCTCGCTCGGCGATGCGGCCGACGGCGCGACGCAGCTCTCCTCGGGTGTGGGCTCGCTCGCCGGCGGCCTCGGCACGCTGTCGACCGGCGTCGCCTCGGCGGCGTCGGGGGCGACGGATGCCGCGAACGGAGCCTCCACGTACGCCGCGGGCGTGACGCAGTACACGCAGGGTGTCGACGGGATCGCGGGCGGAGCTCGCCGACCTCGATGCGAAGGCCGCACAGCTCGATGCGCTCTCGGCCGGCTGGGACCAGTACGTCGGCGGGATCAGCGGCGGAGCGACGCAGGTCGAGTCGGCCGCGACCCCGCTCATCGCGCAGCTCAACCAGTTGGCGATCGACCAACCCGACCTCGCGCCCCAGATCACGGACCTCGTCGGCCAGATCCAGGGCACGCTCGGCGGGCTCGAGGCGATCGCGACCTCCGGTCAGCAGTTGGCCGCGGGCACCCGCACGGGCATCGACGGCATCCAGGGCGGCATCAGCCAGCTCTCGAGCGGCGCCGCACAGGTCGCGGCGGGCTCGGGCGGCATCCGCGACGGCGCGAACGGCATCGCCTCGGGCCTCGACGGACTCGCGGGCGGCCTCGGCTCGCTGCAGACGGGAGCAGCGGATGCCGCGAGCGGCGCCACGCAGCTCGCGAGCGGCGCCGACACCCTCGCGACCGGCCTCACCTCGGGTGCCGAAAACGCGAAGGCCCTCACCGACATCGACCCGGCGGCGACCGCCGATGTGGTCGCCCAGCCGGTGACGGTCAACACCGCACGCGACCACCAGATCGGCTCGACCGGTGAGGTCATCGGCATGCTCTTCGTGCCGATCAGCCTGTGGTTCGGCGCGATGGCGATGTTCCTCGTGTTCCGCCCGTTCGGGCGCGAAGCGCTCCGCAGCACCGCGTCGACCGGCGGACTCGTCTGGCGCACGCTCGCCCGCGCCGGCCTCCTCGCCCTCGCGCAGGCGGTCACCGTCGTGCTGCTCCTGCACGGGGCCCTCGGTGTCGCGTGGAGCCTCCTGCCGCAGACGCTCGCGTTCTCGGCGCTCCTCGCCCTCGCGTTCACCGCGCTCCACGCGTTCTTCACGGTGTGGCTCGGGCGGGCGGGCATGCTCATCTCGCTCGTGCTCGTGGCACTGCAACTCGCGGCATCCGGCGGACTCTATCCGGTCGAGGTGCTGAGCGGTCCGTTCCAGGCGATCAGTCCGTTCCTCCCGCTCACGTGGGCCGTGCAGGGCATGCAGCTGATCGTCGCGGGCGCCGGCGGGGGAGCGGTCGCGACAGCTGCCGGCGTCGTGGCGCTGTTCGGGCTCATCGGCGTGATCGGCACGGCCGTCGTCGTGGGTCGGCGGCGGGGCATCCGCTCGATCGGATTCGCGGCGGCCGCGCTCGGCTAGGGTCCGCTGAGCCTGTCGAAGCGGAGCACGGGTTCCCTTCGACAGGCTCAGGGAACCGGGTCGCCGCCTAGTGCCGGCGGCCCGGCAGGAGCGCGTCGAGTGCGCGACGCGAACGCGTCACCGTGCGGCGGCGGCGCTTGTGCTCGGTGTGCGTGCGGGCGAACTCGAGCGTCTCGCGAAGGAGCTCCAGCCGTTCGCGCTCGGTCTTCGCCCTGCGGGTGTTCACCTCGGCGACGATCGCGCCGTCCCACCCGCGTTCCGTGAGCAGCTCGAGCACCTCGGCGACCGGTTCGCGGCCGTGACCGGGCAGCAGGTGCTCGTCGAAGATCTGCCCCTCGCCGATCGCGCCCGATCCGTCGCAGAGGTGCACGTGCCGGAGCCGGCCGGCGAGGTCGTTCGCGAACTCGAGGCTGCTGACGCCCGAGAGCGCCGCGTGCGAGAAGTCGAGGGTCACGGCGTCGCAATCCATGAGGCGCGTATCCCAGCCGGGCGCATAGGCCTTCAGGTTCCTGCCCGCTGCGCGCCACGGGAACATGTTCTCGACCGCGATCTCGACGCCGTACTGGGCGGAGAGTTCGCGCACGATCGCAAGGAAGTTCGACGCGTAACTCGACTGCCAACGGAACGGCGGATGCACCACCACGGTGTCGGCGCCGACGGCCCGCGCGAGTTGGGCGGTGCGCGCGAGCTTCACGCGAGGGTCACGCCCCCAGACGAAATGCGTGAGCAGGAGCACGGGGGCGTGGATCGAGATGATCGGCAGCGCATAGCGCCGCGACAAGTCGAGGAGGTGCCGGGGATCCTGGGTCAGCTCCTCCTGCGTGACCATGATCTCGATGCCGTCGAACCCGGCGAGCTTGGCGAGACGGAAGGCCTGCTCGGGTTCGAGTGGGTAGACGCAAGTAGTACTCATGCCGACACGGATCATCAGGCTCGCAGTCTAACCCTCGGCACCTGAACGAGAGGTGGCCGGACTGTTAGCCTGAAAGAAGCCCGAGGAGGGACATCCGTCACATGCACGCCCCTGAGCCGTCACGCGACGACCTCTACGTTGATGCCGCCTACGACATGATCGTGGTCTCGAACCGCCTGCCGGTCGACTACGACGAGGGCCCCGGCGGCGAGACGCGCTGGAAGAGCTCGCCCGGCGGACTCGTCACGGCCCTCGAGCCGGTGATGCAAGCCACCGACGGCGCGTGGGTCGGCTGGGCGGGCGTCGCCGATCGCGAGTTCGACCCCTTCGAGCACGACGGCATCTCGATCATCCCGGTGCCGCTCTCGGAATCCGAGCTCGAGGAGTACTACGAGGGCTTCTCGAACGACACGCTGTGGCCGCTCTACCACGACGTGATCGCGCCGCCGTCGTTCCACCGCGAGTGGTGGGACGCCTACGTGCGAGTGAACCGTCGCTTCGCTGAAGCCGCGGCACGCGCGGCGTCGACGGGCGCGGTCGTCTGGGTGCAGGACTACCAGCTGCAATTGGTGCCGCGGATGCTCCGTGAGAGTCGCCCCGACCTCGTCATCGGGTTCTTCAACCACATCCCGTTCCCTGCCTACGGCATCTACTCGCAGCTGCCGTGGCGCCGACAGGTCATCGACGGGCTGCTCGGCGCCGACGTCATCGGCTTCCAGCGTGCGGCCGACGCCGGCAACTTCACCCGTGCGGTGCGCCGGCTCTTCGGCTACGCCACGCGCGGCAGCGTGATCGACGTTCCCGACTCCGGCGGCGACGTGCGCCGCGTCGTTGCCCGGCACTTCCCGATCTCGATCGACGCGGCGGGCTTCGAGGAGATCGCCCGGCGTCCCGAGGTGCAGGCGAGGGCGCGCGAGATCCGGGAGAGCCTCGGCGACCCCGAGACGATCATGCTCGGCGTCGATCGGCTCGACTACACGAAGGGCATCCGGCACCGGCTGAAGGCGTACGGCGAACTGCTGCGCGACGGACGCATCACGGTGCAGCAGGCGACGCTCGTGCAGGTCGCGAGCCCGTCGCGCGAACGCGTGGAGACCTACCGGCAGCTGCGCGACGAGATCGAGCTCATGGTCGGGCGGCTGAACGGCGACTACTCGACCCTCGGGCACCAGGCCATCGCCTACCTCCACCACGGCTATCCCCGAGAAGAGATGGTGGCGCTCTACCTCGCCGCAGACGTCATGCTCGTGACGGCGCTCCGCGACGGCATGAACCTCGTCGCGAAGGAGTACGTGGCGTGCCGGTTCGACGAGAACGGCGTGCTCGTGCTCAGCGAGTTCACCGGGGCATCCGACGAACTCCGCCAGGCCATGCTCGTGAACCCGCACGACATCGAGGGACTGAAGGACGCGATCGTCGAGGCGGTCGTGATGCCGCGCCGTGAACGCGTCCGGCGCATGCGAGCCCTCCGCAGGCGGGTGCGCGTGAACGACGTCGCCAACTGGTCGGCGACGTTCCTGAAGACGCTGACGGGCGCCGGCATCATCGCACCAGGGATCCCCGATGGGCTCGACGCGGCGATCGCCCGCATCGCGACCTCCGAGCGGCTGCTCGTGGCGCTCGACTTCGACGGCACGCTCGCGCCGCTCGTCGACCGGCCAGAAGACGCTCGCGCGACGAATCGTGCCCGTTCGGCGATCGAGCGGCTCGCGACGGCCGACGACACTCGCGTGGCGATCGTGTCGGGTCGCGCGCTCGAGAGCCTCCGCGAGGTCGCCGACCCGCCGCAGGGCACGCTGCTGAGCGGCTCGCACGGCGTCGAGCTGCAGCTCGACACCGGCGGGGTGACGATCGACCTGCGCGATGCCGAACTGGCAGCCCTCGAGCACCTCACCCGCATCCTCGAAGAGGTCGCGTCCGGTGTCGAGGGCGCCTGGGTCGAGTGGAAGCCGGCGGGGCTCGCGCTGCACACCCGAAAGGTCCCCGCGAAGGCTGCAGCGGAGCTCCAGCGCGTCGCGCGGGAGCGGGTGGAGGCGGAGATCCCCGAGCTCACCGTGCGCGGCGGAAAGGGCGTGGTCGAGTTCTCGGTGCGTCCGAGCGACAAGGGCGAGGCCCTGACCCGCCTGCGCCAGCACGTCGGGGCGAGCGCGGTGCTCTACGTCGGCGACGACGTCACCGACGAAGACGCGTTCGCGGCGCTCGAGTCCGAGGACGTCGGGGTGAAGGTCGGGCAGGGCAAGTCGCTCGCGGCGTTCCGGGTGCGCAGCCCAGACGATGTCGCCGAGCTGCTCGAGCACCTCGCCGACGACCGCGATACGGCGCGCAGCGGGTCCACGCGCTGGCCATAGACTCGTTTCATGCCGGAGTTCGATCCAAAGCCGCGTAGTCGCACCGTCACCGATGGCATCGAGGCCACGACCAGCCGAGGGATGCTCCGCGCCGTCGGCATGGGCGACGCCGACTGGGACAAGCCGCAGATCGGCATCGCGAGCTCGTGGAACGAGATCACTCCGTGCAACCTCTCGCTCGCCCGCCTCGCGCAGGCCGCGAAAGAGGGCGTGCACGGCGGCGGCGGGTACCCGCTGCAGTTCGGCACGGTGTCCGTGTCCGACGGCATCTCGATGGGTCACGAGGGCATGCACTTCTCGCTCGTCTCGCGCGAGGTGATCGCCGACTCCGTCGAGGTCGTCATGCAGGCCGAGCGCCTCGACGGCTCGGTGCTCCTCGCCGGCTGCGACAAGTCCATCCCGGGCATGCTCATGGCGGCCGCGCGCCTCGACCTGGCATCCGTCTTCCTCTACGCCGGATCGATCGCACCCGGCTGGGTGCGACTGTCCGATGGCACCGAGAAGGACATCACGATCATCGACTCGTTCGAGGCCGTCGGCGCGGTGAAGGCGGGCACCATGAGCGCCGAAGACGCGCACCGCATCGAGTGCGCCTTCGCACCGGGCGAAGGAGCCTGCGGCGGCATGTACACCGCGAACACGATGGCCTCGGTCGCCGAAGCGCTCGGACTCTCGCTCCCGGGGTCTGCGTCACCCGCATCCGCCGACCGGCGCCGCGACTACTACGCGCACCGTTCGGGCGAAGCCGTCGTGAACCTCTTGAAGCAGGGCATCACCGCGCGTCAGATCCTCACGAAGCAGGCCTTCGAGAACGCGATCGCGGTCGGCATGGCGCTCGGCGGCTCCACCAACATCGTGCTGCACCTTCTCGCGATCGCGAACGAGGCCGAGGTCGACCTGACGCTCGACGACTTCAACCGCATCGGCTCGAAGGTGCCGCACGTGGGCGACCTGAAGCCGTTCGGCAAGTACGTCATGAACGACGTCGACCGCCGCGGCGGCCTCCCGGTGCTCATGAAGGCACTCCTCGACGCAGGTCTCATGCACGGCGACGCCCTGACGGTCACCGGCAAGACGCTCGCCGAGAATCTCGCCGAGATGAACATCCCGCCGCTCGACGGCGAGGTGCTCCGCACACTCGACAACCCGATCCACAAGACCGGCGGGCTCACCATCCTGCACGGGTCGCTCGCGCCCGAGGGCGCGGTCGTGAAGACCGCCGGCTTCGACGCCGCGACCTTCGAAGGACCCGCCCGCGTCTTCGAGCGCGAGCGAGCCGCGATGGACGCGCTCACCGAGGGCACGATCAAGCACGGCGACGTCGTCGTGATCCGCTACGAAGGGCCGAAGGGCGGGCCCGGCATGCGGGAGATGCTCGCCATCACCGCCGCCATCAAGGGCGCTGGACTCGGAAAAGATGTATTACTCTTGACGGACGGTCGATTCTCAGGCGGCACAACCGGCCTCTGCATCGGCCATCTGGCACCCGAAGCAGTCGACGCAGGTCCGATTGCATTCGTGCGCGATGGTGATCTCATACGGGTCGATATCGCAGCTCGCACAATCGATCTACTGGTCGACGCCGCCGAGCTGGCTGCCCGCCGCGATGGCTGGGCTCCGCTTTCCCCGCGCTATACCCGTGGCGTCCTCGCGAAGTATTCGAAGCTCGTGCGTTCCGCCGCCGAAGGCGCCACGACGGGCTGAGTGCTGCGCTTCCCGCACACCTCGCCGCACAGAACAGGAACCGAATGACCACGGAATCCGCCCCCGTGCCATCGCCCGCTCCCGCGCCGCCCGGCGCACCGGTGGAGATCACCGGCGCCGAGGGGGTCGTCCGCTCACTCGAGATGCTCGGCATCACCGACGTCTTCGGGCTGCCCGGCGGCGCGATCCTCCCCGTCTACGACCCGCTGCTCGACAGCCGCAAGCTCCGCCACATCCTCGTGCGCCACGAGCAGGGCGCCGGTCACGCGGCCGAGGGCTATGCGTCCTCGTCCGGCAGGCTCGGCGTCGCGATCGCGACGAGCGGGCCCGGTGCCACGAACCTCGTCACCGCCATCGCCGACGCGCACATGGACTCGGTGCCGATCCTCGCGATCACCGGCCAGGTGTTCTCGAACCTGATGGGCACGGATGCCTTCCAGGAGGCCGACATCGTCGGCATCACGATGCCCATCACGAAGCACTCATTCCTCGTCAAGGACCCCGCCGAGATCCCAGCCACCATCGCTGCGGCGTACCACATCGCCACCACCGGCCGCCCCGGACCGGTGCTCGTCGACATCACGAAAGACGCCCAGCAGGCGAAGTTCACCTTCCGCTGGCCGCCGAAGGTCGAGCTGCCGGGCTACCGCCCGATCATGAAGGCGCACGGCAAGCAGGTCGCCGCCGCGGCACAGCTGCTCGCCGAGGCGAAGCGGCCGGTGCTGTACGTCGGTGGCGGGGTCATCCGTTCTCGCGCCTCAGAAGAGCTGCTCGCGCTCGCCGAGGCGACGAACGTCCCGGTCGTGACCACCCTCATGGCCCGTGGCGCGTTCCCCGACTCGCACCGGCAGCACCTCGGCATGCCCGGCATGCACGGCACGGTGCCCGCGGTCATCGCGTTGCAGGAGGCCGACCTCCTCGTCGCCCTCGGGGCGCGGTTCGACGACCGCGTGACCGGCAGGGCCCCGCTCTTCGCGCCGAATGCGAAGGTCGTGCACGTCGACATCGACCCGGCCGAGATCTCGAAGATCCGCACGGCCGATGTGCCCATCGTGGGCGACCTGAAGGACGTGCTCGTCGACCTCCTCGCCGCATACCGCCATGCGACCGTGGCCACGACTCCCGACCTCGACGAATGGTGGGCGACGCTCGACGGTCTCAGGTCGGAGTTTCCGCTCGGCTTCACGCAGCCGTCCGACGGGCTCCTCGCACCGCAGTACGTGATCCAGCGCATCGGCGAACTGACCGGTCCTGAGGGCGTCTACGCCGCGGGCGTCGGCCAGCACCAGATGTGGGCGGCGCAGTTCATCAAGTACGAGCGGCCGAATTCCTGGCTGAACTCCGGCGGCGCCGGCACCATGGGCTACGCGGTGCCCGCGGCGATGGGCGCGAAGGTCGCCGAGCCCGACCGCGTGGTCTGGGCGATCGACGGCGACGGATGCTTCCAGATGACCAACCAGGAGCTCGCGACCTGCACGTTGAACGAGATCCCGATCAAGGTCGCGATCATCAACAACTCCTCGCTCGGCATGGTGCGCCAGTGGCAGACGCTCTTCTACGACGGCCGGTACTCGAGCACCGACCTGAACACGGGTCACGGCACCGCTCGCGTGCCCGACTTCGTCACGCTCGCCGAGGCCTACGGAGCCCTCGGCATCCGCGTCACGAAGGAGGAGGAGGTCGACGCAGCGATCAAGCTCGCGCTCGAGACGAACGACCGCCCGGTGGTCATCGACTTCGTCGTCTCAGCCGACGCCATGGTGTGGCCGATGGTGCCGCAGGGCGTCTCGAACAGCTACATCCAGTACGCCCGCGATCACTCGCCGGCATTCAGCGAGGAGGACTGACCATGTCGACACACGTGCTCTCCCTCCTCGTCGAAGACAAACCGGGCCTCTTGACGCGCGTGGCCGGGCTGTTCGCCAGGCGCGGCTTCAACATCGAGAGCCTCGCGGTCGGCCACTCCGAGATCGACGGGCTCTCGCGCATCACGGTCGTCGTCGATGTCGAGGAGCTCCCGCTCGAGCAGGTGACGAAGCAGCTCAACAAGCTCATCAACGTCATCAAGATCGTCGAGCTCGACCCGACGCAGTCGGTGCACCGCGAGCACCTGCTCGTCAAGGTGCGGGTCGACAACACGACGCGCTCGCAGGTGCTCGAGGCGGTGAACCTCTTCCGGGCGCGTGTCGTCGACGTCTCGACCGACGCGCTCGTGATCGAGGTCACGGGAGACTCGGGCAAGACCACCGCGTTCCTCAGGGTGCTCGAGCCCTACGGCATCAAGGAGATCGCCCAGTCGGGCCTCCTCGCGATCGGCCGTGGCGGCAAGTCCATCACCGAGCGCGTCTTCAAGAACTGAGAGTCCGCTCCCTGAGCTTGTCGAAGGGAGCACTGCACGAACGAGTCCCTTCGACAAGCTCAGGGCCCGGACACAAGGAGAAAGAACAGCACATGGCTGAGATCTACTACGACAAGGACGCCGACCTCTCGCTCATCCAGGGCAAGAAGGTCGCCGTGATCGGCTACGGTTCACAGGGCCACGCGCACGCGCAGAACCTCCGCGACTCGGGCGTCGAGGTCGTCGTCGGCCTGAAGGAGGACTCGAAGTCGAAGCCCAAGGCCGAAGAAGCCGGCTTCGAGGTGAAGAGCGTCGCGGATGCCGCCGCCGAGGCCGACGTCATCGTCGTCCTCGCTCCCGACCAGTACCAGCGCCACATCTACGCCGAGTCGATCAAGGACAACCTCGCCGAAGGCAAGACCCTCGTCTTCGGTCACGGCTTCAACATCCGCTTCGGCTACATCGAGGCGCCCGAGGGCGTCGACGTCGTCATGGTCGCCCCCAAGGGCCCCGGCCACACCGTTCGCCGCGAGTTCGAGGCGGGCCGCGGCGTTCCCGTCATCGTCGCCGTCGAGAAGGATGCCTCGGGCACGGCCTGGCCGCTCGTGCTGAGCTATGCGAAGGCGATCGGCGGCCTCCGCGCCGGCGGCATCAAGACCACCTTCACCGAAGAGACCGAGACCGATCTCTTCGGCGAGCAGGCGGTGCTCTGCGGCGGCGTCTCGCAGCTCGTGCAGTACGGTTTCGAGACGCTCACCGAGGCCGGCTACCAGCCCGAGGTCGCCTACTTCGAGGTGCTGCACGAGCTGAAGCTCATCGTCGACCTCATGTGGGAGGGCGGCATCGCCAAGCAGCGCTGGTCGGTCTCCGACACCGCCGAGTACGGCGACTACGTCTCGGGCCCGCGCGTCATCGACCCGCACGTCAAGGAGAACATGCAGGCCGTGCTCGCCGACATCCAGTCGGGCGCGTTCGCTGCGCGGTTCATCGCCGACCAGGATGCCGGTGCCCCCGAGTTCCTCGCGCTCCGCGCGAAGGGCGAGGCGCACCCGATCGAGGCGACCGGTCGCGAGCTCCGCAAGCTCTTCGCGTGGAACACGTCGAACGACGACGACTACGTCGACGGCGAGGTCGCGCGCTAGCGCGCACGTCACCTATCACCCGCGCGGCGGGGCCGGCTTCGTGTCGGCTCCGCCGCTCGCGTTCGCCGTCGCGACCGGCAGTCGTCAGTCGAGCTTGCAGGTACTGCGCGGCTCGCCCAAGTCGGCGAGGTAGGTCGCCCACTCGCCATCGGTGAGGTCGCGGCCGGCGATGCGGCACACCGCTTCGAAGTGACGGCCTGGGTCCAGGTCCCACAGCAGGATGCCGTCCGGGACGCCGACGGGCGACTTCTCCCCGTCGGGTCGGAGTCCGAGCCCATTCGCCCTCGGAACGCAGCGGGTCGCCCAGCCGTACCCCGCTCGGCAAGTCGGTACAACACCGCCGTTTCGTCCGCGACGCTCGCGAGCAGGGTGCGCCCGTCGTCGCTCACATGGAGGGACGCCGAGTCCGCCGGCAGTTCCCGGAAGCGTGCCGATCGGCTCCATCGAGTCGATCGCGTAGCGGGTGATCCGGTTGTCGTACGGCCCGATGAACTCGGAGTCTGCGTCAGCATCGCGACCGGCGCGGCCGGGAGTCGCTCGGACGTGATCACGGAACCCGTCTCGGCGTCGACGATCGAGACGTGTTCAGCAGCCACGATTCGATCCGCGCGACGGTCAGCGCCAGCTTCGAGCCGTCAGGCGTCGCGGTAGAGCCAGAGGAGGCCAGTCCGTCGTACTCGAGAGTCGGTTCCGATCCGCTCGCCGGTCGCCGTGTCGATACGTCCAGACCTCTCCGCCTTCGATCGGCGACGTGCAGTCGTGTTCCGGCGAGAGTCGTCCAGACGTCGAGCGTCGTCGCCGGCAGCGGTCGCCGACGATCGCACGCGTCATCGACGTCGACCACCTGGAATGCCTCGGCGTCGGCGAAGAAGGCCACGATGCGGTCTTCGCCTGCCCAGTCGCGGGTCGCTCGATCGGGCCCTCGATCGTTCGCGCCGTCTCGCGATCGGTCCGGACGTCCCAGACCCGGACACGTCGTCGAAGACCTCCGTTGGTGAGCCGGTCGGCGCGGCGGTCGGCGACGAGTATCCGTGCTACCCGCATCGGCGAGTACCCGCCTTGCATTTCCATGCCCCGTGCGATGAGGCGCTCCACAGCAGCCGCTGCCGTCGAGCTCGCCAGCTCGAGAACGCGGCGGAGCGCTCCGCCGATCGTCACGAGTCGGGTGCCGGACTCCGTGACACCGCGACCGGACCCGTCGCGCCGAGCAAGGGCGTCGATCGCGCGACCCGTCGCCACGCCGCTGTCGAGGTCACGTCTCGACGACGTGGCCCCAGTGACCACCGCAGTACACCGTGCCGATCGGCTCCGAGATGGCGAGCCACGTGCACGCACTGCCGAGGCTACGACGCCTCGATCGCCTCGTCCGACCACACGACGACGCCGGTGGACGCCGTCGACTGCAGCGATCGCCCGGTCGCCGCTTGTGACGATCAGTCCCGTCGGTCGTCACGGCGATCGCGACGTTCGCCGAGTCCTCGGGCATCTCGTGCGTGCGCAGGATCCCGCCTGTGGCCGGGTCGATCGATCGACAACGTATCGTCGAGACGACCGCGACCAGGAGCTGCCCGGTCGGCGTGAACGCGACGGCCGCGGCGACGCTGTCCGCTGTCGATTGCGACCGGACGTTCGTCGACGATCCGCGTGGCTGCGCCGGTCGCGGCGTCGTAGAAGATCGCGACGCGCCCGTCGTTCGAGGTCTGCGACCGCCACGGCACCGCCGTCGTCGCGGCACGGCGAGCGCACCCGCGCCCGTCTCGAGGCGCTCCGGGCCGAGGAGGAGGCGCGCCCGACGCGACGTCGACGACGACGAGCGCGAGGCCACCGATCGTCCCGTACGAGCGTGAACCCGCTCGCGCTCACCGCCGACCGACCAGAGCACGGCGGCGGTCGCGCCGTCGGCGCTCACGCTCGACGATCGGCCACGGCCCCAGAAAGGTCTCGGTGCTCAGCCGGAGGTCGAACTCCCGGGTCGCGCTTGCCCGTCTGCGAGGTCGAAGACGCCCGCGTTCCCGTCGCTGGTCGAGCATGAGCGCGTCATCCGTGTCCGGGGATTACTGAACCGGCGGCGTAGAACTCACCCGCGAACTCCTCGAATTCCGTGGATGAAGGCGTGCCCGAGGAAGCCGCCCGCCGACTGGAGCACCCCTATGAGACCGGCGCGGGTGCGCGGATCGTCGGGCCAGCGTCGGTACGCCTCCGCGGCGAGCAGGGCCGAGACGTCCCGCTCGGAGGCGCGGATCGCGAGCGCGGTGCTCACCAGCGCCTCGATCTTCGCGGAGTCACGCTGCGTTCGCCTGCTTCGCCCGATGCCACCACTGCTACCGAGCCGGCGCCGACGAGCAGCACGATCAAGCCGGCCGCCACTGACGAGGATGCCGCGGAGTCGCCGGTTCTGACGACGGTCGTGACGTGCACGCTCGGCGAGCGCCTCCTGTTCGCTCGTCTCGCGGGCGGAGGAGGCCGCGAGGAACTCGGACTCGGTGCCGGTGAGATCGCGCGGCGCGGCATCCCGCCATTCGCGTGCCGCCTGCAGGCGTGCCCCACGGTAGAGGTCCTCCTCAGGGCGGCCGTCGGCATCCCAAGTCTCCGGCAGCGTTCGGACAGGGTCGCGAGCGTTCGCGAGCTCTCGGCATCCTCCTCGAGCCAGGCGTGCAGGCGCGGCCACGCGATCGCGAGCGACTCATGGGCGACAGCAACGGAATCCGCCTCGGTGCTCACGAGACGCGCATCGGCGAGGAGCGACAAGCACCTCGTCGTGGGCGGCATCGGCTCGGCAGCGCGCGCGACGGGACTCTGCGCCGCACCGGGCTGCCGTCGGCGGCGAGCGCGACCAGCCGTGCAAGCGTGGACCGGCACAGCATCCCGCTGGGTCGCGTCGAGCGACTGGTAGAGGCGGTCCGCGGACTGTGCGATCGCGCCCGAGATGCCTCCGGATGCCTCGTAGCCGGCCACGGTCAGCGTGCCGCCCTCGCGTCGCAGCCAGGTCTCGACGAGGGCGTGCGACACGTGGGGGAGCGACCCGCTTCCGCCCGTGGCATCCCGCAGGATCAGTTCGGTGAGGCCGGGCTCGAGGCGCAGGCCGGCGCGCCGCGCGGGATGCTCGATCGCGTCGCGCAGGGAGTCGGGCGCCATCGGACCGCACGAGGTGCACGCCCTGCGCGAAGAGCCGCTCCGAGTTCGGGCTGGGCGGCGCACTCGTCGAGGAAGTCGGAGCGCACGACGAGGATGACGGATGCCCCGTGCTCGATCGCGTCGGCGACTGCGCGCCCGGCGTCGTCCACCTCGGGCGCCGCGACCCCGGCGTGGAACAGCTCCTCGAACTGGTCGACGACGACGACCTGCGCTCCCCGCGGCCCGGAGTATCGCTCCCTGATCGCCGCGCCGAGCCCGCTCGACGGAGTGAGGATCACGACGCGATCCGCCACGCCGTCGGAGGACCGGCACGAGTCCCGCACGGACGAGCGACGATTTGCCGCTGCCCGATGCCCCGGTCACCGCGAGGAAGGGCGAACGCGCGAGTCGGCCGAGTGCGGCGTCGATGTCGTCGTCGCGTCCGAAGAATTCGTCCTCGTCGTCGACGCCGAACGGCGTGAGGCCGCGGTACGGGCAGACGTCGCTCGGCGTGGCGGGCGGCTCACCGGCGCTCGAGCTCAGCGTCATGCCGCAGGATCGCGAGTCTCGAGCCGCCGGAGTTCCTCGCCGAGCTCGATGCCGAGCTCGTCGGCGAGCCGTTCCCGCGCCGACCTGATCGCAGCGAGCGCATCGGCTTGCCGCCCGCTACGGTACAGGGCGGTCGCGAGGAGCGCCCATCGTTGTTCGCGAAGGGGCTGCTCACGCACGAGGCGCTCTGCACCGCGCGATGGCCGACTCGTGCTCGCCGAGCGCGAGCCGGGTACCGAGTCGGAGCTCGTCGGCCTGCACGCGCACCTCGGCGAGCCGCTCTGATTCGACGACGGCAGGCGGCCACTCGGGCAGGTCGGGATAGGGTGCGCCTCGCCAGAGGTCGAGTGCGCGGTCGAGCGCGTCCGCGGCGCGCGCGGGGTCGCCGTCGGCCGCCTGCGAACGCGCGGCATCCACGAGGCGGTCGAATCGGCGCGCGTCGACCGAATCCGGGTCGAGGGTGATCGTGTAGCCGCCGGCGCCGGTCGCGATCGTGCGTGCACCGAGGATGCGCGGCGCAGGCGGCCGATCGACGCCTGGAGCTGCTTCGGCCAGGTACCCGGCGGCTCGTCACCCCAGACCGCGTCGGCGAGTTCATCGGCTGACACAGGGAAACCGGCTCGGAGGATGAGCGCCGAGAGGACCGACCGTTCTCTCGGGCTGAGCGGCCCGCCATCGGTGAGCAGCGGGCCGAGGACCCACACGCTCATGTTCCGCATTCTTCGCCCGGGCGCCGCGCTGTCAACGAAGGCGGGCTCCGGCGCATACCGTTCGCATACCGACCGTCGACGCGGCTGCATACCGCGTCGGCGCACGGTGGGAACATGAACACCGCAACCATCTCCATTCGCCTCACCGCCGCGGCGTGCGCTGCCGCGCTTGCGGTGACCTTCGCCGGCTGCGCGGTCTCCGACGTCGCAAAGGGGCCCGACACCCAGGAGTCGGTCGTCGACGCCGGGCAGGGCGCATTCCGGTTCGTCCCGAGCGACGATGATCCCCGTGGCCGTCACATCGTCCGTCAGCGCGTGCCCACTTCGCCTCCGACTCCGTCCCCGTCGCCGGGTGAGACACGTTCGGATCCGAGCGATAACGATCCCCGCGGCCTGCACCACCTCTCCGCGGAGAGCGCCGCCGTACGTCGAGAACACGCGCGCGGCCTGCACCACCTCCGGCGTGGGAGATCGCCCAGCTACAGCAACGCCTCCGGCTCCAGGGGCGCTGACCGTCGCGAAGCCGGCGCCCGAAGCTCGGCTTCGCGGCTTCGCGGCTTCGCGCAGCCGGTGGCACGCCGGGCGGCGGGTAGGTCGCTCAGCGGAGCGCCGCTCGATCGGTTCGCCCTGGCTCTCGCGCGGCGGCGAGCTGTGGGAGCGCGTGATCGCCCCGAACCGCAACGTCGTCGCGGTGCTCTCGGACCACTTCCACGGACTCGGCAAGATCGTCACCGAGCACGCCGGCGGAGTGCCGGGCCACACCGTGGTCGAGCTCCTCGCCGACTACCAGGAGTTCCGCACGCATTCGGGCGAACGGGCCACGGGCTTCCAGCGGCTGCTGCAGCTCGACCTCGGCGGCGGCACCATCTCGGTCGACACGATCTCGGGCACACTCGACGCGCGCGCGAGCCATCCATACGACTATGAGCAGTTCCGGCCCGATGACGGCACGGAGACGAGCGCGTCGAACTCGCGGCCGTGGCGCATCATCGCCGACGGGCTGCAACACCGATACACCCCGGCCGACGATGACTTCAGGGTGCAGGTCGCGTTCCAGTACGAGAAGCTCGTCGCGACCGAGGTTGTCACGTCGATCCGCGATGACCGGCGCGTGCCGGTAGCCTGTCGAGAATGGTCGCCCCGAGTCTTCCCGTCGAGATCGCCGTGCAGGACGTCGCGGGCGTCCGCGTCGCCCTCGAGGCCGGCGCGGTGCGCGTCGAGCTCTGTCAGGCGCTGGGCAGCGGCGGGCTCACCCCCTCTGCGGGCCTCATCGAGGCGGCGGTCGCGGCGGCCGCCACCGTTTCCGCGGCCGGCTTCGTGCACGTGCTCGTGCGACCACGGGGCGGCGGATTCGTCTACGACGGCGACGAGCTGGCGCAGATCGAGCGGGACATCCGCTTCGCGCGATCGCTCGGCGCCGACGGCGTGGTCATCGGTGCATTGACGGATGCCGGTGCGCTCGACCTTCCCGCGATCGAGCGTTTCCGGGCCGCCGCCGGCGACCTCGACGTCACCGTGCACCGGGCGGTCGACGCGGCGGCCGACCCGCTCGCCGCGGTCGCGGCACTCGCGGAACACGGCGTCCGGCGCGTGCTCACGTCGGGCGGGGCATCCGATTGTCGTGCCGGGCTCGGGGTGCTGAGCGCGATGGCGGCCGCGACACGCGGCGAGCTCGAGATCATGGCGGGCGGCGGTGTGCGCGTCGCCGACATCGTGGCGCTCAAGGTGGCCGGGGTCGACGCGGTGCACCTGTCGGCGCGCGGGCATGCCGAGCGTGGGGGGCCGAGTGGTCCCGGCGGGGGCGTCGACGGCTTCGACGAGACCGACGCGGCGCTCGTGACGGCGGCGGTCATCGCGGCCGGGGGAGCGGTGCGGTGAGACACCCGCCGTGCGGCTTCCAACGTCGCCCCTGGCCGCGCGACCCTGAGCTGATGAGGCGCCGCGGGTGGGGTGTGCCTGCTCGCTAGGGTGGGAGCATGACGCGCGACTCCGACGACGACGCCCTGCGCTGGGAGGGCGACGACGACCCGACGCTCGCGCCCGGCTGGAAGACCGTCGGCAATCCCGTCGAGCCTCGTGCCGCTGCCGACGACAGTGTTGACGGCGACGGTGCCGCGACGGTGCCGGCGGCGCGCCGAGACCGACGGTGCCGACCGCGACCGCGCCGACGCCGGGCGTGCCGACGAGGCCGCTGACGGGGCCGCGGGGCCGGCGGCATCCGTCACCTCGTCGCAGACCGGCTCGGTCGAGCTCGTCGTGCTCGGCGTGCTCGGCGGCGTCTACCTGCTCTACTCGATCGGCTGGCTCATCGTCGCGACCACTCCGGCTCCGTTCCTCGCCGATCCCGTCGCCCAGTTCATGTACGGCCTCGGCCGATGGTTCGCCGTCTCCGCGGCCGCGCTCTGGTTCGGCACCGTGCTCTGGCTCGCCTCAGGTCGGCGGCGAGCGCGAATCGCCTGGCTCGTCGCGGGTGCGGTGCTCCTCATTCCCGTCCCCTTCCTGTTGCGAGGCTGAAGTGACCGAGGCATCCGTTCCGGGCGAAGGCGCCGCGATCGACGACGCGGCTGCAACGCGTCCGGCGACCCCGCCCTGGCTTGCCGCCGTGATCGCCGTCGCCTTCGGCATCTTCTATGCCTACGACGTGTGGGAGGCGGTCGGCAATCTGGTCGGCCTGAACATCTACGCGGGCGAGCTCGACATCGCATTCACGGCGAGCGGGATCGCCCTGCTCATCGTGGCGATCGCGGCACCGCTCGTCGTCTATGCGGCGGCGTTCTGGATCGGCCGGCGACGCAACCCGATGGCATCGGTCATGCTCTTCCTGGTCGGGTATGCGCTCGTGCAGGTGCTGACGGCCGACGTCGCGGCGCTCTTCGATGTCGGCGGTTTCGACCTGCCCGAGTCCGGCGTCACACAGTGAAGGCCCATACTGTCGCTCCACTAGAGTGAGCGGGTAGGCGCCCCGACGGCGTGTGGCGCATCCTCACCGCAAGTCGCGGCTCCGTGCGCGCGCATCGCCCCGAAGGAATCGTTCGTGTCAAAGCCGGTCGTGCTGATCGCCGAAGAACTCTCGCCTGCCACCGTCGATGCCCTGGGGCCCGACTTCGAGATCCGCAACGTCGACGGTACCGACCGCCCGGCACTGCTCGCAGAGCTGCACGACGCCGACGCGATCCTCGTTCGCTCGGCGACGAAGGTCGACGCCGAGGTCATCGCGGCTGCGCCGGTGCTGAAGGTCATCGCCCGCGCGGGCGTCGGCCTCGACAACATCGACGTGAAGGCGGCGACCGCGGCCGGCGTCATGGTCGTGAACGCGCCGACGTCGAACATCATCTCCGCGGCGGAGCTCACCGTCGGGCACATCCTGAGCCTCGCCCGTCACATCCCGGCTGCGCACGCCGCGCTCGCGCAGGGGGAGTGGAAGCGCTCCGCCTACACGGGCGTGGAGCTCTACGAGAAGACCGTCGGCATCATCGGGCTCGGGCGCATCGGCGCGCTCATCGCCGCGCGGCTTCAGGCGTTCGGCACCGAGGTCATCGCCTACGACCCGTACATCACCGCCGCACGGGCGCAGCAGCTCGGGGTGCAGACGGTGAGCCTCGACGAGTTGCTCGAGCGCAGCGACTTCATCACGATCCACATGCCCAAGACTCCCGAGACGACCGGCATGATCGGTGCCGAGCAGCTCGCACGCATGAAGCGCACGGCCTACGTCGTGAACGTCGCCCGCGGCGGCCTCATCGACGAGGATGCGTTGCACGACGCGCTCGTGAACCACACGATCGCGGGTGCCGCGGTCGATGTGTTCGTCTCGGAGCCGCCGCATGAGTCGCCGCTGCTCGGGCTGCCCAACATCGTCGTCACACCGCATCTCGGCGCCTCGACCGACGAGGCTCAAGAGAAGGCGGGCGTCTCGGTGGCGAAGTCCGTGCGCCTCGCGCTCGCCGGCGAACTTGTGCCCGACGCGGTGAACGTCGCGGGCGGTGTCATCGACCCCTACGTGCGTCCGGGCATCCCGCTCGTCGAGAAGCTCGGCCAGCTCTTCTCGGGACTCGCGCAGGGCCGGCTCACGAACATCGACGTCGAGGTGCGGGGCGAGCTCGTCGACTTCGACGTGAGCGTGCTGAAGCTCGCCGCGCTGAAAGGCGTCTTCACGAGCGTCGTGAGCGAGACCGTGTCGTACGTGAACGCGCCGCTCCTCGCCGAGCAGCGCGGCATCGACGTGCGCCTCATCACCTCGGCGGAGTCGCCCGAGTACCGCAACGTCATCACGGTGAGCGGCGCCCTCGCCGACGGTACCCAGGTGTCGGTCGCCGGTACGCTCACCGGCCCCAAGCAGATCGAGAAGCTCGTCGGCGTGAACGGCTACGAGATCGAGGTGCCGATCGCGACGACGCACATCATCATGGAGTACACCGACCGCCCGGGCATCGTCGCGATCTACGGCCGGGAGTTCGGCGAGGCCGGCATCAACATCGCCGGCATGCAGATCGCCCGGCGCGAAGCGGGTGGCCCGGCGCTCAGCGTGCTCACCGTCGACTCGCCGGTACCCGCCGACGTGCTCGAGCGCGTGCGCGAGGCGATCGACGCGAACCTCTTCGTCGAGGTCGACATCACCGAGTAGCGGATGCCGCCGGGCGCGTCAGTCTTCGGATGCCGCCGGCGCGTCAGTCTTCGGGCGACGACTGCTCGTTGCGAGTGACACGCTCGCCCGTCGCCGGGTCGACCGTCGTGCGCGTCGTCGCGACCGTGCGACGACGGCGAACCATGAAGATGATGCCGAACACGATGACGACCAAACCCGCCGCCATCAGGATGTAGCCGACCAACTGGAGGTTGATCCAAGTCACGGTGAAGGTGACCGCGAACGCGAGGATCGCACCGATGACGACGAGCGCGATACCGAAACCGAGACTCATGTGGGTTCCTGCTTTCTCCGGCGGCTTGCGACGCCGCTGTTCGATGAGGCGGAGACCTGATCCTGAAGCCCACTCTATCGAGCGGCCACTCGTGCGGACAGTACGCTGGGAGGGTTGGCGCACGAAGGAGAATCGATGGCAGACACGGTCAGGATCGCGGTGATTCCGGGTGACGGCATCGGTCCCGAAGTCGTCGGCGAGGCATTGAGAGCGCTCGACGCGGCGGCCGCGGCCACCGACGTCGTGTTCGAGCAGACGCCGTTCTCGCTCGGCGCGACGCGCTACCTCGAGACCGGCGATGTGCTGACCGACGACGACCTCGACGCGATCAAGGGGCACGACGCGATCCTGCTCGGCGCCGTCGGCGGCGTACCCGGCGACCCCCGTCTCGTCGGCGCGAACATCGAACGCGGCCTCCTCCTGAAGCTCCGGTTCGAGCTCGACCACTACGTGAACCTCCGCCCGTCGGTGCTCTACCCGGGTGTCGTGAGCCCGCTCACGAATCCGGGCGATGTCGACTTCGTCGTCGTGCGCGAGGGCACCGAGGGTCCCTACGTCGGCAACGGCGGCGCGATCCGGGTCGGAACGCCCCACGAGGTGGCGAACGAGGTCTCCGTGAACACCGGCTACGGGGTCGAACGCGTCGTGCGGTACGCGTTCGCCGCGGCATCCGCTCGCCCTCGCAGGCGGCTGACGCTCGTGCACAAGACGAACGTGCTCGTCTTCGCCGGCTCGCTCTGGAAGCGCACGGTCGACCGGGTCGCGGCCGAGTTCCCCGAGGTGACCGTCGATTACCTGCACGTCGACGCCGCGACGATCTTCCTCGTGACCGAGCCTGCTAGATTCGATGTCATCGTCACGGACAACCTCTTCGGCGACATCCTCACCGATCTGGCCGGCGCGATCAGCGGCGGCATCGGACTGGCGGCCTCGGGCAACATCAACCCCGACGGCCGGTTCCCGAGCATGTTCGAGCCGGTGCACGGCTCAGCACCCGACATCGCCGGGAAGGGCATCGCCGACCCGACTGCCGCGATCCTCTCCGTCGCACTCATGCTCCGCCACCTCGGGCTCGCGGATGCCGCGGCGAAGGTCGATCGGGCGGTCGTCGACGACATCGCCGACCGCGGCGACACGCGACGCTCGACCATCGAGGTCGGCGACGCGATCGCCGCCCGCATCGGCGCACTCGACTGAATCAGCGCATCGAAGGACACACATCATGACGATCAACCTCCCGCTCCAGGCCCCTTCCGCCTCAGGGCTCATCTGGCAGGTCACCCGCAATGAGGCGGCGAAGACCCCTTCCGAGCGCGAGGAGATCCTCGCGGATCCCGGATTCGGCAAGCACTTCACCGATCACATGGTCGACGTGTGCTGGTCGGAGAAGGGCGGCTGGCATCGCCCGCGCGTCTCGCCCTACGGCCCGATCGCGCTCGAACCGGCGGCCGCGGTCTTCCACTACGCGCAGGAGGTCTTCGAGGGCCTGAAGGCCTACCGCCACGCCGACGGCTCCGTCTGGACCTTCCGTCCGTACGAGAACGCAGCGCGCATGCAGCGCTCGGCCGTGCGCCTCGCCCTGCCCGAGCTGCCGAGCGAGATCTTCATCGAGTCGCTGAAGCAGCTCATCGCCGTCGACGCCGACTGGGTGCCGAGCGCGCCCGAGACGAGCCTGTACCTGCGCCCGTTCATGTTCGCCAAAGAGGCGTTCCTCGGTGTGCGGCCCGCGAAGAAGATCGCGTACTACGTCATCGCGAGCCCGGCCGGCGCCTACTTCCATGGCGGCGTACAGCCCGTGTCGATCTGGCTGTCGACGAAGTACGCGCGCGCCGGCAAGGGCGGCATGGGCGCGGCGAAGACCGGCGGCAACTACGCTTCGAGCCTCCTTCCGCAGGCGGAGGCGGCCGAGCACGGATGCCAGCAGGTGCTCTTCCTCGAAGAGGGCACGTACCTCGAGGAGCTCGGCGGCATGAACATCGTGCTCGTGTACCGAGACGGCACGCTCGTGACCCCCGAGTCGGACTCGATCCTCGAGGGGATCACCCGCGACTCGGTGCTGCAGCTCGCGAAGGACCGCGGTCACGCGGTCGAAAGCCGCAAGGTGACGCTCAGCGAGTGGCGTGAGGGCGCGGCATCCGGTGACATCGTCGGCGCCTTCGCGTGCGGCACCGCCGCGGTCATCACGCCGATCGGGCGCCTGCTCGCCGAGGACTTCGAGATCGTGCACGCGGGTGGCGCGGCGAGCGAGCTCGCGCTGTCGCTCCGCGAGGAGCTCACCGGCATCCAGTACGGGCGCATCGAGGACCGCCACGGCTGGCTGACCCGCCTCGACGCGTGAGTGGCACGAGCGTCTCGGCAAGCGCCTGAGCGCCGGATCGCGGATGCACGAGCGTCTCGGCGAGCGTGAGCGCCGGCTCGCGGATGCCCGCGCGCGTGAGCGCCGGATCGCGGATGCCCCGCCGATAGGCTGAAAACATGAAGATCGCGCGCTTCTCACACGACGACACCATCGCCTTCGGCATCGTCGACGAGGAGGAGCACGAGCTCGTCGTGCTGAGGGCCGACCCGATGTTCGCCGGTTTCGAGCCGACGGGCGAGCGTGTGCCGCTCGCCGAGGTGAAGCTTCTCGCGCCGGTGATCCCTCGGTCGAAGATCGTCGCCGTCGGCAAGAACTATCGTGATCACGCCGCCGAGATGGGCGGCGAGGCGCCCGCCGAACCGCTGCTGTTCCTCAAGCCGAACACCTCGGTCATCGGCCCCGACGACGCGATCGTGCTCCCTGCGCTGAGCGAGCGGGTCGAGCACGAGGGTGAACTCGCGGTCGTCATCGGCCGCATCGCGAAGCATGTCGCCGAAGCGGATGCCGCGGCCGTCGTGTTCGGCTACACGATCGCCAACGACGTGACGGCTCGTGACCTGCAGCGCCGCGACGGCCAGTGGACGCGCGCGAAGGGCTTCGACACGTTCTGCCCGCTCGGACCGGTCATCGACACCGAGCTCGACCTCGAGCACGGCACGATCGAGACCATCGTGAACGGCGAACGACGGCAGGAGGGGCGGTTCGCCGATATGGTGCACTCCATTCCGGCGATCATCGCGTACGCGTCGGCGGTGTTCACGCTGCTGCCCGGCGACGTGATCCTCACCGGCACCCCGGCCGGCGTCGGCCCGATCGTCGCCGGCGACACGGTGGAGATCACCGTCTCGGGTCTCGGCACGCTGTCGAATCCGGTGCGCACCGCCTGACGGGCATCGACGCGCCCGAACCGAGCGTCACCGCCCGAGCGCCGCCGCCGCGAGCGCGACATCCTCATCGTCGTTCCAGAGATGGAACGCCACCCGTGCCCGCCCCGCGCGGCCCGATGCCACGACGCCCGCCGCACCGAGCGCCGCGAGTGCGGCGCCGTCTTCATCCGGCCACGTGACGATCGCACTGTCGGATGCCTCGAGCCCGAGCCGCGCGCAGAACTCGTTCGCCAGCGCGACATCGTGGCGCCGAACGGCCTCCATGTCGAGCGTCGCCGCGAACTCGAGCGCGGCTTCGGCGCCGACCCAGGCGTGCCACGCGGGCGACACGTCGAAGCGGCTCGCGTCGTCGGCGAGGTACAGCGCCGGCCCGTAGCAGGACGCCCACGGGTCGGAGCCCGAGTACCACCCGGCGACAAGGGGCACGAGTTCTTCGAGCACGCGTGGGGAGATCGCCGCGAACGCGGCACCGCGGGGCGCCGACAGCCATTTGTACGCGTGGCAGACGACGAAGTCGGCATCGAGGTCGGTCGTCGGCATCCATCCGGTCGCCTGCGTCGTGTCGACGAGGCTCAGCGCACCGGCGTCGCGGGCGGCAGAGGTGACCGCCGCGGCATCCGCCACCGCGCCGGTCGCCGACTGGACGAGCGAATACGAGACCATCCACGTCGATGCGCTCACCGCATCGGCCAGAGCGGAGAGCGGCACATGCCGGACCCGCAGGTCGCCGCGTGCGAGGAACGGCGCGACGATCGAGGAGAAGTCGCCGTCGACGCAGAGCACCTCGGCGCCGACGGGAGCGGATGCCGCGGCGACCCCCGCGAACACCGACACTTGCGACCCGGTGGCGATGCGATCGGGGCTCGTGCCGAGCAGTCGAGCGGCATGTGCTCGCGCGCGCTCCAGCGCCGCCGAGTACTCGGCCGCACTCGCCTCGCCCGCCGACCACCGCTCGAGATCGCGGCGCACCGCCTCGCGCGTGACGTCGGCGGGGAGCCCGAGGGTGCACGCGGCGAGGTAGCCGCGGCCGGCGGCGAAATGCTCGTGGGCGGGGTGCATGCGTCCAGTCTCGATCGGGGTGATTCATTCGACAAGGGCAGGTGTCTGATGAAACACGTGCCCTCTGGTTATGATTCAGGGCATGTCGGATGCCTCGATCGACGCCCTCGCCGCCGCACTCGATCTGCAGACCGTTCGGGTCGTGCGGCAGATCGCGGAACACGGCACGCTCACCGCCGCCGCCGATGCGCTCGGGTACAGCCAACCCGCCCTCAGCCAGCAACTCCGGCGATTCGAGGAGCGCACCGGCATCGCGCTCGTCGACCGCGTCGGCCGTGGCATCCGCCTCACCCAGTCGGGGAAGGTGCTCGCGCGGCACGCGAACGCCGTCGCGACGGCCCTCGAAGCCGCGGCGGGCGAGCTCGCCGAGATCCGGGGCCTCCGTGCCGGGCGGGTGCGCCTGGTCGCCTTCCCCTCGGCGTCGGCCACGCTCGTGCCGCGGGTCATCGCGGCGCTCGCCGGGGCGCATCCGGGAATCGCCGTCACCTACGTCGAGGCCGAACCACCCGAGGCCGTCGCGGCGGTCCGCGCCGACCGCGCCGACGTCGCGATCACGTTCAGCTACCCCGGCGACCGCGACGATCCGCACCGCGCGAGCGCGCGCGGGCTCGACGTGCGCGCCTACGGCGAGGAGCCGATGCGGCTCGTGCTCCCGGCTGGGCATGCGGCGGCGGCATCCGATTTCGTCGATCTCGAGGCGCTCGAAGGCGAGCCCTGGATCGCCGGATGCCCCCGCTGCCGCGGCCACCTGCTCGAGCTCGCGGGCGCCGCGGGCTTCACGCCCCGCATCGCGTTCGAGACCGACAACTTCGTGGCGGTCGAGGGCATGGTCGCACAGGGCCTCGGAGTGGCGCTGCTCCCGGCCCTCGCGCTCGCCGCGTCACCGAGCCAGCCCGGCATCGTCACGCGGCCCACCGCCCGCGCCGACGTGCGCTCGCTGCACCTCGTGACCGCACGCGGCGCCGACCGGGTGCCCGCCGTCGGGGCGGCGATCGCCGCGCTGGAGTCGCTCGCCCCTCGATAGCATTGAGCCGTATGTCTGAGACAGCCCACCCCATCACGCAGGCCACCGGCACCGACGTCCGCGTGCGCTTCTGCCCCTCGCCCACCGGCACGCCGCACGTCGGCCTCGTGCGCACCGCCCTGTTCAACTGGGCGTACGCACGGCACACCGGCGGCACGTTCGTCTTCCGCGTCGAAGACACCGATGCCGCGCGCGACAGTGAAGAGAGCTACGAGCAGCTCATCGACGCGCTCACGTGGCTCGGGCTCGACTGGGATGAGGGCGTCGGCATCGGCGGACCGCACGAGCCCTACCGGCAGTCGCAGCGCGGCGGCATCTACGCCGTCGTCGTCGAGCGACTCAAGGCCGCCGGCCACGTGTACGAGAGCTACTCGACTGCCGAGGAGATCGACGCGCGCAACGAGGCATCCGGCCGGCCGAAGCAGCTCGGATACGACAACTTCGACCGTGACCTGACCGATGAGCAGCGAGCCGCGTTCCGCGCCGAGGGCCGTGAGCCCGCCCTGCGGCTCCGCGTGCCCGACGTCGACCTCGGCTTCGACGACCTCGTTCGCGGCGAGATCTCCTTCCCGGCGGGCAACACCACCGACTTCGTCGTCGTGCGCCCGAACGGTGCCCCGCTCTACACGCTCGTGAACCCCGTCGACGACGCGCTCATGGGCATCACGCACGTGCTGCGCGGCGAAGACCTGCTCTCGTCCACCCCCCGCCAGATCGCGCTCTACCACGCGCTCATCGACATCGGCGTGACCACCTTCGTGCCGCGCTTCGGCCACCTGCCCTATGTGATGGGCGAGGGCAACAAGAAGCTCTCCAAGCGCGACCCCGAGTCGAACCTGTTCCACCACCGCGAGCGCGGCTTCATTCCCGAGGGCCTCGTGAACTACCTGGCCCTCCTCGGCTGGGGATTCTCGGCCGACCGCGACGTGTTCAGCCGAGACGAGCTCGTGGCGGCGTTCGATGTCGTGAACGTCAATCCGAACCCCGCCCGCTTCGACCTGAAGAAGGCCGAGGCGATCAACGGCGATCACATCCGCCAGCTCGATGTCGCCGACTTCGCCGCCCGCACGGTGCCCTACCTGCAGGCGGCGGGCGACGTCTCCACGCCGATCACGCCCGGTGAGGAGGCGGTGCTCGACGAGGCGGCCCCGCTCGTGCAGGAGCGCATCGCCCTGCTCGGCGAGGCGCCCGGCATGATGGGCTTCCTGTTCACGGATGCCGCGGGGCTCGAGTTCGACGAGTCCGCCGTCGGCGCGCTCCCCGCTGACGCGGCCGTCGTGCTCGCCGCGGCGCGCGAGGTCCTCGACCGGCTGCCCGCCGAGGCCTGGGTCCACGATCAGATCGAGGAGGCGCTCCGCGGCGCCCTCGTCGACGGCCTCGGCCTGAAGCCGCGCGTCGCGTTCGGCCCGGTGCGCACCGCGATCTCGGGTCGCCGGGTCTCGCCGCCGCTCTTCGAGTCGATGCAGATCCTCGGCAAGATCGACTCATCGACCGCATCGACCGGCTCGAGGCGCTGTTGGCATGAGCGAAGCGGCGGTCGAGACGGCGACGGATGCCTCGGCGCCGCCGCTCGACGTCGACGTCGCCGTCATCGGCGCCGGCCCCGCCGGCCTCTCGGCCGCCCTCAACCTCGTGCGCGCGCGCCGCACCACCCTCCTGATCGACTCGAACCGCCCGCGCAACGCGGCGACGCTCGCCTCCCACGGCTTCCTCACTCGCGACGGCGTGCCGCCGCTCGAGCTGCGGAGGCTCGGCCGCGAGGAGTTCGAGGGATACGCCGAGGCGCGGTTCCACGCGGCATCCGTCGACGCCATCTCGAACCTCGCCGACGGTGGGTTCCGGCTGACCGGCCGGGGAGTGCGGGGTGCGGCCCCGCTGGACGTGACGGCGCGCACCGTCGTGCTCGCGGCCGGACTCGTGGAGACGTTGCCCGCCCTGCCGTCGATCCGAGCGTGGTACGGCACGCAACTGCACAGCTGCATCGAGTGCGACGCGTACGAGAACTCCGACGCGCCGCTCGTGCTCATCGGCGAATCCGACGATCTCGCCGAGCGTGCCCTGCTCATCTCGCAGTGGACCGGCCGGCTGCTCGTCTGCACCAACGGCGTGGGCGTCGTGACCGAGGCCGACGAAGCCGCGCTCGCCGCCCGCGGCATCCGCGTCGATCGCCGCCCGATCGCCGACGTCGAGGGCGCCGAGGGCCGCATGACGGGGGTGCGATTCGCCGACGGCTCGTTCGACGAACGCTCCGGTGGATTCGTGCGCCCGGCCTGGCGGGCGGCGATCACCGCCATCGACGGGGTCACCCTCGATCTCGACGCCGATGGCCTCGTGCGGGTCGACCCGCGAGGGCGAACGAACGTGCCCGGCGTCTACGCGGCGGGCGATGCGACGCCGCCCGGACCCGAGCAACTCATCGTCGCGGCGGGGGAGGGCGCGCAGGTCGCGGCCACCGTGAACCGCGACCTGATCGGCCCGCTCTGAGCCCGACCCGCCGGGCTCGCTCAGTTTGGACGGCGTGGGCCCGTAAGCTAGAGTTACATGTCGGCCCGGGGCTTCGGTTCCAGGCCATTGGGGTATGGTGTAATTGGCAACACGGCGGTTTCTGGTACCGTTGTTCTTGGTTCGAGTCCAGGTACCCCAGCTGTGAAACCCCCGGTCCACCGGGGGTTTTTTTGTGCGCTGATCCGTGCCCGATCGCAAATGCGCTGGACAAGCGAGCCGCGCTGCGATTGCATTGAACGACGGCACCGGTTGGAGCCTGCTGAACGGGCTCCATCGTGATTCGCGGACACGTCGGCATGGGGGGTGGGTCCATGGTTCCCCGCAACAAGCGGAATCGTGACTTCACAGAGACCCGCACGCCCGTCGGCGTCATCGGCGGCCTGGTCGGCCTCGTCGCCGCGAGCACCGGTGCCGCGATGCTCGCGGTCGCCGCTGTCACGCCGGCCATCGCAACCGTCGGCCTCGCGACATCCGGCACGATCGGCATGTTCGACAACCTGCCGGGCTACCTCGAGATCGGCGAACTGGCCGAGAAGAGCAACATCTATGCGACGGCGTCCGACGGCACGCCGGTGCTGCTCGCGTCGTTCTACGACCAGAATCGCGTCGAAGTCGGTTGGGACGCCATCAGCCAGTACGTGAAGGACGGCGCAGTAGCCGGCGAGGATCCTCGCTTCTACGAGCACGGCGGGATCGACCTGCAGGGCACGATGCGTGCGGCGGTCACGACCGCGACCGGCCGGGAGACGCAAGGCGGTTCCTCGATCGCCCAGCAGTACGTCAAGAACGTGCGCATCCAGGAGTGCGAGCGGGAGGCGGTCGACGAAGAAACACGGAGCGGATGCTACGACGCGGTGACCGAGACGACCATCGATCGCAAACTCAAGGAGATGCGGCTCGCGATCGGTGTCGAGAAGCGTTACACCAAGAACGAGATCCTGCTCGGCTACCTCAACATCGCGGGCTTCGGCGGCACCGTCTATGGGATCGAGGCGGCGGCGAACTACTACTACAGCACGAGCGCCGCGAACCTGACGCTCGCGCAGGCCTCGTCGCTCATGGCCATCGTCAACAATCCGGTCAAGTTCCAGCTCGACCGGCCCGCGAGCGAGACCAATGGCGTGGCGAACGGGTACGCGGCCAACACCGCCCGTCGCAACTACATCCTCACCAGCATGCTCGACGAGAGGAAGATCACGCAGGCGGAGTTCGACGAGGCGATGGCCACGCCGGTGCAGCCGATGATCCAGGAGCCGAGTACCGGATGCCAGACCGCAGCCACGAGCGCGTACTTCTGCGACTACGTGAAGAACATCCTGCAGACGGACCCGATCTTCGGAGAAGACGAAGAGACGCGCATGCTCAACTTCCGTCGCGGCGGATACGAGGTGTATACGACGCTCGACCCCGACCTGCAGAACGCGGCCGTCGACGCGATCGCCTCGAACGTGCCGATGACCTACCCCGGGTGGGACGTGGGCGGCGTGATCTCGAGCGTGGAGGTCGGCACGGGGCGCGTGCTCGCGATGGCGCAGAACAAGGAGTACAGCCAGGATCCCGCGGTGCTCCAGGGCGGCCCGCAGTTCACCGGCATCAACTACAACACCGACTACTCGCACGGCGGCTCGAGCGGATTCCAGCCCGGGTCGACGTACAAGATCTTCACGCTCGCCCAATGGTTGAACGAGGGACACTCGCTCAACGAACGAGTCGACTCTCGGCGGAAGGCGAACTGGGGAGTCTTCAACGACAGTTGTGTCGGTCCTTGGGACACGACTCCCCTGAAATGGAACCCGCGGAACGACGCAGGCGAGCCTGGCGCCAACTACTCGGCCCTCGAGTCGACGATCGGCTCCATCAACACCGGGTTCGTCGGCATGGCCAAGCATCTCGACCTGTGCGGCATCCGCAAGACGGCTGAGGCGTTCGGGATGCACCGGGCCGACGGCAATCCCCTCGAGCAGAACCCGACGAGCGTGATCGGCACGAACGAGATCGCGCCGCTCAGCCTGGCGGTCGCCTTCGCCGGCATCGCGAACAACGGCCTCGCCTGCACTCCGATCGCCATCGATCGGATCACCGACCATGACGGCAACGAGATCACGCCGCCGGCGTCGACCTGCACGCAGGCGGTGACGCCGGAGGTCGCCGCGGCCATGCACTACGCCCTGCAACTCGTGATGACGAACGGCACGGCGCAGGAATCCAACCAGAAGACATCACCTCACGTGCCGCTCATCGGCAAGACCGGCACGACCGACGGCGCGAAGGACACGTGGATGGCCGGGGCGAGCTCGAAGGTCGCCACGGTGGCGGCGGTCGTGAGCGTGAACGGCCAAGCCAACCAGCGCGGCCGCTCGTTCTTCAGCGGCTCGGCGGCGACCGCACGGCACCGCATGTGGCCGATGGTGATGTCGGTCGCGGCCGCGAAGTACGGCGGAGACCCGTTCACCGTGGCGGCGCCGGAGGGGGGCCCCGGCGACCAGCCGCCGGCGCAGGACGAACCGGACCCGGCTGAACCCGAGCCGGAGGATCCGGGGCCGGTCGATCCGGGCCCGGCGGAACCTGAGCCCGCGCCGGTCGATCCGGGCCCGGTGGAACCGGAGCCGGTGGATCCGCGCCGCCGGTGGATCCGGGGCCGGTGGAACCCGAACAGGAACCGCCGTGGTGGGATTGGCCCATCCCGGGGTGACCTGATCAGACGTCGATCGAATCACCGGGCTCGAGCGGGATGAACTCGCCCCCGCCCTGCTCGACGACCCCCGCGAGCCGTGCGTTCCAGAGGGTCTTGCCGACCTCCGACAGCATGGCCTCGTGCGTCGGGAACGCGCGCCGCGGCGCGATCGCCATGACGTAGTCCATCGCCTCCGACATCTTCATCCACGGTGCCCCGACGGGAGCTGCGAGAACCTCGACGGAGACGCCCTCGGGCACGGTGAGCGAGTCGCCCCCGTAGTAGAGCGCTCCGTTCACGAGCACGCCCAGATTGTCGACGACGGGGATCGATGGGTGCATCACCGCGTGCTTGCCGCCGAAGAAGCGGAGTCGGAACGGACCGACCTCCACGGCGTCGCGGGCGGCGACGGTCTCGACAGGGAAGCCGGTCGCGGCCGCCGCGACGCCGGCCGGCCCGAAGATGCGGACGTCGGGATTGGCCTCGACGATTCGGCCGAGCTGCTCGGGCGTCCAGTGGTCGGCGTGCTCGTGCGTGATGACGACGGCCACGGTTCCCGCCGACTCGGTGATCGGTCTCGTGAAGTTGCCGGGGTCGATGCAGAGCTTCTCGCCGGACTCCTCGACGACGAGTGCGGCGTGTTCGAGTTTCGTGATGCGCATGGTCCGAGCCAACACCGCACGTGGTCGGCGCGCAAGGGCGTCTGCTGCCAGAATCGCAGGATGGACCGAGCCCGAAGGCGCCTCCTCGTCGCCGTGAATCCTGCGGCGTCGTTCGGCCGCAATCGAGCGGTCGGACCGGTCGTCGTGGAGCGCCTGGTGCGCGAGGGCTACGAGGTGTCGATGCTCCGGGAGGCGAACTTCGAGCTCCTGCGCCGCGAGACCGAGTCCGCGATCGGGCAGGGCACTGACGGTCTCGTCGTCGTCGGTGGAGACGGCATGGTCTCGCTCGGCGTGAACGTCCTGGCCGGCACCTCGGTACCGCTCGGAATCGTGGCGGCGGGCACCGGCAACGACTTCGCCCGCGGGCTCGGGCTGCCGCATGACGATCCGGCGGCGGGCGCGGACGCGCTCGTCGCGGCGCTCGGGCGGCCGCCGCGTGCGATCGATGCCGGTGTCATCCGCCATGGCCCGCTCAGCACCTGGTTCGCCTCCGTGCTGTCAGCGGGGTTCGACGCCGTCGTGAGCGAACGCGCGAACCGGATGACCCGGCCGCAAGGGCCGAGCCGATACACCCTCGCCCTCGTGCGCGAGCTCGCGACCTTCCGGCCCCGCACCTACACGCTCACGATCGACGGGGTGCGCCGCGAGCAGCGGGCGATGCTCATCTCCGTCGCGAACAACTCCTCGTTCGGCGGCGGCATGCGCATCGTGCCGCACGCCGACCTCGCCGACGGGCTGTTCGACGTCTTCATCGTGCATCCGCTGTCGAGGGCCGGCCTCATCGCGGTGTTCCCGAAGGTGTTCGCGGGGGAGCACACCGACCACCCCGCGGTCGAGTTCCTGCAGGCTCGGCAGGTGCGGATCGAGGCCGACGACATCGTCGCGTACGCCGACGGAGAGCGCATCGGCGCGCTTCCCGTCGAGGTCGAGATCGTGCCCGGCGCGCTGTCGGTATTCGCCTGATCGGGTGGTCGATGGCGAGGTGACCCTGATTTTGCGGCGACCCTCCGGCTGTGTCATACTCTTCAAGTTGTCGATTCGGCCCCATCGTTTAGCGGCCTAGGACACCGCCCTCTCACGGCGGCAGCGCGGGTTCAAATCCCGCTGGGGTCACGTTGAAACATCCGACAGCTTTCGAATGCCTTCGCTTTTGCGAGGGCATTCGGCGTTTCCGGGACTCAGCTGGCTGCCGTGCCATTCGACTCGGCGGCCACGCGCGTCAGCGCAGGACGTGTTCCAGTCCGATTCGGCGGCGGCACCGCGAATGTCTCTCCTCGGATCCGTGGGTTCGAGTTCTGGGGCGCGGGTTCGGCTAGACTCGGGCAAGCGAAGGGGAGTATCCCGCGAGGCATCCGCCTCGGACCACGATCGTCAATACGAGCGCCATTGAAGCCGCTCCGGGCGTGGAAGCTGCTGCGGCAGCACCGGGAGAGACTTTCGGATTCCGCCATCCCCGAATCCCCGAAAGGCACCTCGTGCTCCAACTCCCGCTCTGGTTCGAAGTCGGTTCGCTCGTCGTCCTGACCCTCATCCTCGTCGGCGACCTGCTTCTCGTTCTGAAGCGCCCGCACGTGCCCTCGCTCAAGGAATCGGCCCTCTGGGTCGTCTTCTACGTGGTGCTCGCACTCATCTTCGCCGGCCTCATGTACCTCCTCGGCGACGCCGAGCACGCGGGGCAGTTCCTCGCCGGCTGGCTCACCGAGTACAGCCTCTCGATCGACAACCTGTTCGTGTTCGTGATCATCATGGCGAGGTTCGCTGTGCCGCGGAAACTGCAGCAGGAGGTGCTGATGGTGGGCATCATCATCGCGCTCGTGCTGCGCGGCATCTTCATCCTGCTCGGCGCCCAGCTCATCGAGAACTTCAGCTGGATCTTCTACATCTTCGGGGCGTGGCTCGTCTGGACCGCGATCCAGCAGGTGCGCAACAGCCATGAAGACGACGAGTCCGAGACCTTCATCGTGCGGATGCTCCGCAAGCGCGTGCGCCTCACCGACGAGTACGACGGGGTGAAGGTGCGCACCACGATCGACGGCAAGCGGTTCTTCACGCCGATGCTCATCGTGTTCGTCGCGATCGGCACGACCGACCTCCTCTTCGCGCTCGACTCGATCCCCGCGATCTTCGGCATCACGCAGAGCGCATTCATCGTGTTCACCGCGAACGTGTTCGCGCTCATGGGTCTCCGCCAGCTCTACTTCCTGCTCGGCGGCCTCCTCGAGCGCCTCGAGTACTTGAAGTACGGCATCGCGTTCATCCTGGCGTTCATCGGCGTGAAGCTCGTGCTGCACGCCTTGCACGAGAACGATCTGCCGTTCATCAACGGCGGTGAGCCGGTCGAGTGGGCGCCCGAGATCTCGACCTGGACGTCGCTCGCCGTGATCGTCGGGGCGATGGCCGTTGCGACGATCGCGAGCCTCGTGAAGGCCCGCGTGGACTCGAAGCGTCGCGGACAGAGGCTGATGGACGAGGTGCCGCACTTCACCGAGGATGAGCACACGCGCACACCCGAGCGCTGAGGCCGTCCCACGGCTTCCGCACGATCGGCCCGGAGTTGCTAGCGTTGATGAGCGTCGCCGGGAGCGACTGCCGGGCGGGCGCCCGCGACCTCCCGATCGAGGAGGAACGTGTCTGCTGATGGCGAGGGCGTCGTCGCCCTGACGCGCGGCGCGGCGCTCATCGCGCACAGCGCGCAAACCGATGTCGGGCGTGTACGCAGCGTGAACGAAGACGCCTTCCTCGTCGAGGCTCCCGTCTATCTCGTCGCCGACGGCATGGGCGGCCACGCCCGCGGGGATGCCGCGAGCCGAACAGTGGTCGAGACCTTCCGACGTCACCTCGAAGCGGGGGTGCCGTCGTCGCCCGAACAGGTGCTCGACGCGATCCACACGTCGAATGACGCGGTTCGCGCGCTGAGCGAGGAGGGCGAGGAGGGCACCGCGGTCGCGGGCACCACGCTCGCCGGGATCGCCCTCGTCGACGCGGGCGACGGGGCAGGGTTCCACTGGATGGCATTCAACGTCGGCGACTCCCGCATCTACACCTGGGACGGCCGCACCCTCGAGCAGCTGAGCGTCGACCACTCCGCCGTGCAGGAACTCGTCGACGCCGGCCTCATCCGCGCCGACGAGGCCGAGCGGCACCCAGAGCGCAACGTCATCACGCGGGCGCTCGGCGCCGACGAGTTCGTCGACGCCGACATCTGGCTGATTCCGGCCGTTGGCAGGCAGGTGTTCCTCATCTGCTCCGACGGACTCTCGAAAGAGGTCGACGAGCCGACGCTCGCACGCATCCTCGCGGGCGACACCGGGCACGCGGCCGGGCTCGCCGGGGAGCTCGTCGAGGCGGCGCTCGCGAATGGCGGCCGTGACAACGTGACGGCCGTCGTCGTGGAGTCCGAGCTCGGGTCCGGCGGCGACGACGACGAGACGACTCGCGACCGGGATGGGCACACCTCGCATCCCGTCGAAGACACCCGACCGCGAACCGGGAAAGGCGAAGATGGCGACGTATCGACGTGACCCCGAGGGGGCCTGGTTCGCCGGAATCCGGGGCCGCGTGATCCTCCTCGTCCCGAAGGCGGCCGCGAGCGACCTCGCTGCCCTCTGGCCGGCACTCATCGACGCCGACCCGACATCGCAGGTGCTCGACCGCCTCACCGCGAGTGGACTGGCCGCAACCCCGCCGTTCGCACTCGTCGTGCGAGACCGCGATGCTTCTGCCGCCCGCATCGTCGTTCGCGGCCCGATCGTCGCACGGTCGGGAGCCGCCGAGATCCACGGCGCGGGAGTCTCGACCTGGGTCGAGCGCGTCGTCGACGACGCCTCCGCCGTGACCGTTGAGGTCGAGGGGGTCGACACGCTGCCCGGCGAGCCGCTTCCGGTCGTCGAGGCCGTCGTCGCCGCGCTCGCGATCAGTTCCGACGATGTGGAGCCCGTCGCACCCGACTCGGCGCGCGCACACTCGACGGCCGTCGAGCCATCGGCAGTCGAGTCGATCCCGGCCGCGCCATCGACCGCGAGTGCGACCCCGACGCCGTTCCGCAGCCACCGACCCTGGCCGCCCCATCGACCGCGACGCCGCCGGCCGCCCCCCCCCGTCCCCACCCGTCCGTGCCGCCGCCGCCAACCTGGCGCCGCGCGCCCCGGCCGAGCAGACGATCGTTCCCGCTGAGGAGACCATCGCGAGCATCCAGACGCCTGCACGGTGCGAGCGCACAGCTCGCCCCGGCACTGGCTCCCGTCGCGGAGCTCGACGGCGACCACGACGGCATGACGGTCGCGAGTGTCGACATCCGACGCCTCCGTGCCGAGCGCGCCGCCCGCGTCACCACGGCGACGCCCGCGAACGGCGCGTCCGGGGCATCCGCAGCATCGATGGTCAGCATCCGACTGCCTGACGGATCTCTCGAACCGATCGGCCACGAGGTCGTGCTCGGGCGCGCGCCGAGTGTCAGCAAGATCTCGGGCGGTCGCATCCCGCGGCTCGTCACGATCGGACTCGGCGACCCCGACATCTCCCGCAGCCACGTGCGCCTCGCGCTCGAGGCCGACACCGTCGTCGTCACCGATCTGCACTCCCGCAACGGCACGCACGTCGCGCAGCCCGGCAAGGCGCCGGTCAAGCTGCGAGCCGGCGAGCCCACGCCTGTGCTCGCCGGAACGGTGATCGACTTCGGCGGCGGATGGACGATCCAGGTGGTGGCCGACTGATGCGTCGCGCTCCGTCCCCGGCCCCCGACCTGCCGGGCTACTCGTCGCTGGGCCTCCTCGGCTCGGGCGGCTTCGCCGACGTGTTCCTCTACGAGCAGCGACTGCCGCGCCGAAAGGTCGCCGTCAAGGTGCTGCTCGCCGAGGGGCTCGGTCGTGACACGCGGGCGCAGTTCGTCGCCGAGGCGAACCTCATGGCGCAGCTCTCGGCACATCCGTTCATCGTCACGATCTTCCATGCCGACGTCTCCGCCGACGGCCGGCCGTACTTCGTCATGGAGTACTGCTCCGGTCCGAGCCTCGCCGAGCGCTACAAGCGAGAGCGCTTCGCCGTGGCAGACGCGCTCCGCACCGGCGTTCGCCTCGCCGGGGCCATCGCCACGGCGCACGCCGCCGGCATCCTGCATCGCGACATCAAGCCGGCGAACGTGCTGACGAACGACTACGGCTGGCCCGCGCTCACCGACTTCGGCATCTCCTCGAATCTCGAGGGCGAACTGCCCGTGCACACGGTCACCGCGCCCGACGAGGGCTCTGCCACCACGTCGGGCCGGTCGGCGGTCGGCATGAGCGTGCCGTGGTCGCCCGCGGAGATGTTCGAGGACGACCCCAAGCCAGACACCCGAAGCGACGTGTTCTCCCTCGCGGCGACCGTGCACACGCTGCTCGCGGGCCGCACGCCGTTCGAGATCCCCGGCCGCTCGAACGGTTCGCTCGACCTCATCGGCCGCATCGAGCGCGGCGCGATCACCCCGATCGACCGCGACGACGTGCCGCGGAGCCTGTCGGCGGTGCTGGCCAAGGGCATGGCGACCAGCCGCGACGATCGCTACCAGAGCGCCGTCGAGTTCGCCCGGGCACTCCAGCGGGTCGAACTCGAGCTCGGGTACGCGGCCACGACGATCGAGGTGCCGAACCTCGCCAGTGAACGACCGGGCTCCGAGACGAACGACGAGGGCGACGCGGATGCCACGCGCGCGCGCTCGGTGCGCACGGTCGAGGCGCAGGCGCCGCGCGTTCCCGAACTGATCTCGGCGCCGGTCGTCGATGACGACGCGACCCGCGCTCGTGCACCACTGCAGGTCATCGCCCAGCCGCCTCTCGTGGGGAGCGCCTCGAAGGGGAGCCCTGCGATCGCCGATCGCGCCGACGGCGATCGACGACGACGCCACGGTGGTCCGCCGCACCGGATCCGTGCGCCGTCCGGGCGGCGACACTCTGAGGTGGAACACCGGAGCGCGTGCCCGACGCTCGGCGCGACTCCGAACACACGGTCGTGCTGACGCGACCGGCAGTCCACGGCGCGGATGCCGCGTCATCCGTCGGGCCGGCCGTGACCGCGCCGAGGCGGGGCCGAGTCGGCCTGGTCATCGGCATCGTGGCGGGGGCGGTCATCCTCGCGGTCGCGGGCGTCGGCGATCGCCCTCTCGGGCACGATCGCCTCGCCCCAAGCAGTGCAGACCGAGCGCGCCTCGCCCGACGACGCGGTGGTGGGCGGGACGGTGCCCGCGCCGGTTGTGTCGACCGGCGTCGCGAACGCCGACGGAACCACGGTCGCGTTCGAGGTCTCCCACACGGGAGCCGAGGAGGGCGACCGCTACCGCTGGAGTCGCGCCGACGGATCGGGCGACCCGCAGGTCGCGCTGGGCTCGACGATCACCGTCGACGGCGTCACCCCCGGCTCCACGATCTGCATCGACGTCCAGGTGCAGCGGGGGAGCAAGGTCTCCGAACCGAGCAGGGGTTGCACACCGTGAGACCCCTGCGCGTCGAGTACTGCGGCGAGTGGTACACCGTGGAGGTGGGCGCGCCGTTCACGATCGGGCGCGAGTCCGACCTCACGATCGATGACAACCCCTACCTGCATCGCACGTTCCTCACGCTGTCATCGGAGTTCGGGCTCTGGTGGCTCTCCAACGTCGGACAGCTGCTCTCGGCGACGGTCTCCGACGCGACCGGCAGTGTGCAGGCCTGGGTCGCTCCCGGCGCGAAGCTCCCGCTCGTCTTCCAGACCGTTCACGTGATGTTCAGCGCGGGCGCGACGACCTACGACTTCACCGTGCACGCCGAGGAGGACTTCTACAACACCTCCCTGACGGCGACCCCGGCCGACGGCGGCACGACGATCATGCCGGTCACCCTCACGACGAGTCAGCGCCAGCTCGTCGTCGCGCTCGCCGAGAACCTCCTCGCGCAGCCCTCCGCCGGGCGCGCCGACGTGCCGACCTCCGCCCAGGCCGCCGCCCGGCTCGGCTGGAGCATGACGACGTTCAATCGCAAGCTCGACAACGTGTGCGAGAAGCTCGATCGAATCGGGGTCGACGGCCTGCGCGGCGGGCGTGGCAAGCTCGCCACGAATCGGCGAGCGCGACTCGTCGAGTACGCCGTCGCAACACGGCTGGTGAGCGTCGACGACCTCGCGCTGCTGAACGCCGAGCGAACGAACCACGAGAACCGGGCGAACGACTGAGTCGTGGGGCAGCCCTCCCCATGTCGGCGCGGTCGCACATCGTGTTACCGTGTACCCCGGTGTGGGGGTACGGCCTCGGCACCGAAGGCCATGTCGGCGTACGAGACTGGAGGGATTTGCGGGTGGGAACCTTCAGCTCCTGGGTCCGCACGCGCAAGGCCGCAGCCACCACCGTTGCCATCTCGTTGCTCGCGGGCGTGCCGCTCACCTTCGCGGTGCTCCACCAGGGTTTCCCGGTCACCGATGTCGACCTCGAGGCTCGCGAGGTCTGGGTGACGAACGGCAAGGAGCTGCTCGCCGGGCGGCTGAATCGCCAGATCGAGGAGCTGAACGCGGCCGTGAGCACGGCGTCGAATGCGTTCGACGTGCTGCAGGACGGCGACGACGTCTTCCTCTACGACGAGAGTGTCGGCACGGTGGAACGCGTAGACCCGGCGTTCACGACCCTCGGGCAGCGCATCGAGGTTCCGCCGGGCTCCGAGGTCGCCCACGGCGGCGACGTCCTCGCGATCCTCTCGCCCGACGGCGACCTCTGGGTGACGAACGCTGCCGGAGAGCTCCGGCTGAATCCGGCCGACACCGAACCGAATGCGAAGCTCGGCGAGGGCGCGAAGGTCGCGGTCTCTCACGACGGCGTCGTGTACGCGAGTTCGCCCGACGAACACGCGATCGTCCGATTCGCGACACCGGGTGCGCAGCCCGAGGTGCGCGACCTGCCGGAGTTCGGTGAGCACCAGCTGAGCGTCGTCGGCGACGAACCGATCGTGCTCGACACCGAGGCGAACACCGTGATCATCCGCGGCGAGGCGAGGAAGCTCCCCGAGCCTGCGCTCAAGCTGCAGCAGGTCGGCGCCGACGACGAGTCCGTGCTCCTCGCGACGGGCGACGGGCTGCTCGACGTGCCGCTCGACGGTGGCGAGTCCGAGTTCATCGCGGCCGACATCGATTCACCGGTGGCGTCCGCCGACGAGGTGTCGCGCCCCGTACGCCTCGACGGGTGCATGCACGGCGCGTGGGCAGGCGCCGCGCGCTACCTGCACGCGTGCACGGGCGAGGAGCCGTCGTCGCAGTCGATCGAGCAGCCAACGAAGGGGTCGCAGCTCGAGTTCCGGGTGAACCGCAACGTGATCGCGCTCAACAACCTCTCGAACGGCAACGTGTGGCTCGTCGACTCGAACCTCCGGCTCGTCGACAACTGGGACGAGGTGACGCCGCCCGACGAGTCCGACGCCGAGGAGGGCGACGAGAAGGCGTCGCAGCAGACCTTCGAGGACACGCTCGCCGAACGCAGCGAGACGAACCGCCCGCCGACGGCGCGCGACGACACCTTCGGCGTCCGCCCCGGCCGAACCACCATCCTCGAGGTGCTCGAGAACGACACCGACCCCGACGGTGACGTGCTCACGATCGCCGCCGTGAGCGAGATCTCCGAGCAGGCCGGGCGGATCGAGCTCATCGACGGCGGTCGTGCGCTGCAGTTCACGCCCGCGTCGGATGCTGCAGGCACCGTGTCGTTCCAATACACCGCCGACGATGGTCGCCTCGGCGTCGCCCAGGCACATGTCGACGTGACAGTGCGGCCAGCCGAGGAGAACTCCGCTCCGGTCGCGGTCCGCGAGGGCGCGATCAGCGTCGAGCAGGGCAAATCCCTCGGCTACAACGTGCTGAGCGACTGGATCGACCCAGACGGCGACGACCTCTTCCTCGTGAACGCGTCGCCCGTCAGTGGCGACTCGGTGCGCTTCGCGCCCGATGGGTTCGTCACGTTCGAGCACCGGACCGGCGAGCTCGGCGTGAAGGAGGTGCAGTTCGTCGTCTCCGACGGCACGCTCACGGCCACGGGTGTGCTCACGGTCGACGTGAAGGCAGCGGGTTCGCTGAACCCGGTGGGCACTCCCGACTTCGCCGAGGTGTTCGCCGGCGAGACCGTGCTCATCGAGCCGCTCGTCAACGACCTGAGCCCGACGGGCGAACCGCTCGTGCTGCTCGGCGTCGAAGATGCACCGGCTGCGGCATCCGTCACCCCGAACCTCGAGCGCGGTGCGATCGCGTTCTCATCGTCCGAGGTCGGCACCCACATCTTCCTGTACAACCTGGGCGCCGGAGCTGCGGCGAGCGTCGGCCTGATCCGGGTCGACGTGAAGGAGGTGCCCGGCGAATCGCCGCCGCCGATCGCGGTGAGGGACACCGCGTACCTCCGCCCGGGTGAACCGGCGACGGTGCCGGTGCTCGCGAACGACGTGTCACCGAGCGGCCGCGTGCTCGCGGTGCAGTCGGTCGACACGTCGGCGGCGGGCGATCTGCTCTCGGTCGAGGTGCTGACCAACACCGTGGCCCGCATCACCGCATCCGAGGCGCTCACGCAGCAGTTGCAGTTCGAGTACACCCTGTCCGACGGGCTGGCGACCTCGACCACGACCGTCACCGTCGTTCCGGTGCCGCCGCTCGTGAAGCACCAGCCGCCGGTCGCCGTCGACGACGCCGTGACGGTGCGCGCAGGCGACATCGCGACAGTGCGCGTGCTCGAGAACGACTACCACCCGGATGCCTCCCCGCTCACGCTCGACCGCGAGCTCGCCGAGACGGCTGAAGCCGGCGGCCTCGTGTTCGTGAACGACGACACCGTGCGCTATCAGGCGCCGGCGGAGCCCGGCGTGTACCGGGTCGTCTACCGGGTCTCCGACGACTTCGAGCAGTCGACGACGGCGTCGGTGCGATTCACCGTGACCGCGCCCGACGCGGACTCGAACCGGGCGCCGCTGCCGATGCCGCTTACCTCGCGCACCTTCGAGGGCACCGCCGTGAAGATCGACGTCCCGCTCGACGGCATCGATCCCGACGGCGACTCCGTCTCACTCGTCGGCATCACGACACCTCCCTCGCTCGGGCGCATCGTCGACATCGGAAGCACGCATCTCAGCTACGAGGCGTACCCGGGGGCGGCGGGCACCGACACCTTCACGTACGAGGTCGCCGACACATCGGGGTCGTCGGCCGTCGGCACGATCCGCATCGGCGTCATCCCGAGGCCGGTCGCGGCCCTGCCGCCGAACGCCGTCGACGATGTCGTCGAACTGCGGCCGGGACGCACAGCGGCCATCGACGTGCTCGCCAACGACTCCGATCCGAGCGGCTACCCGATCAAGGTGCAGACGAAGCTGCCCGAAGTGGGCGAGGGCCTCAAGGCCGAGGTGAAGAACAACCGTGTCGTGGTCACCGCCCCCGAGGCCGAGGGCGGCAGCTCGGTGCGTTACGAGATCACGAACGGTCACGGCGGTGCCGACGGCGCGTTCATCCAGGTGCTCGTCGCGAACGACGCGAAGATCGAGCCGCCCACGGCGAACGACCAGGTCGTCGAGCCGAAGCAGATCGTCGACGAGCAGACGGTGACGGTCGATCCGCTCAAGGACGCGCAGAATCCCGGCGGGCTCGTCGAGGACCTCGCTCGTGACCGTCGAGGGCCCGAACGCCGAGCACGCCGAGGTGAGCTCCGACGGCAGCGTCAAGGTCACCCCCACCGACGAGCGGCAGGCGATCGCCTACCGGCTGACGAACGAGGTCGACGAGCTCTCGGCGATGGCGTTCATCATCGTGCCCCCGAAGGCCGGCGCCGATGCAGGCGAGGACGAGGAGCCGATCTTCCCGCCCCCGTACCTCGCCGAGCTCGGGCCGCAGATCGTGCGGATGAACGGCGAGATCTCGTGGAATGTCGCCGACATCGTCATCGTGCCGTCGGGCAATCCCGCGCGATCCTCACGGCGAACGCGACCAACAGCGACGGCGCCCCGCCGATGCGGGACGTCGAAGCAGCTCACCTTCACCCCCGCTCAGGACTTCCGCGGCCAGGCCGCCGTCACCTTCGAGGTCACCGACGGCGTGAGTGCCGACGACCCCGAGGGACGGAAGGCGTGCTCACGATCCCGGTGACGGTCGGCGACCCGAACTTCGAGGACGTGCCGCCGACGTTCACCCCGCGCGCGATCCAGGTCGAGGCCGGCGAGCAGCCGCACGAGGTCGACCTGCGCCAGTCGAGCGGACACCCGAACGACAAGGTCCTGCAGGAGCTCTCCTACAACGGACTCAGCGGGCAGACCGTCGGACATCACAGGCGGCATCGGCGGGAGCATCCTGTCGGTGAGCGCGCCGCTCGGCGTGCAGCCCGGCACGAGGACGACCCTCGCCTTCTCGGTCGACTACAAGGAGTTCTCGGTCCCGGGCTCGATCGAGGTCGAGGTCGTGTCCTCGTCGCGGCCGAAGACGCAGGCGCGCGACGACGGCCCGATCGACATGAAGCGCGAGCAGATCGCTCCAGATCCCCGTGCTCGACAACGACGTCAACCCGTTCCCCGAGCACGCCGTTCAGGGTCATCGGCGCCGAGATCGACCAGGCGTCGGTCGGGTCAGCACGGCGAGCGTGAGCTTCACCGCGACCGGCATCACGGCGACGCACGGGGCCGTCGTTCACCGGCGACGCTGAGCATCGTCTACCGCGTCCAGGACGCCACGAAGGACCCGGCTCGCGAGGTGCAGGGCCGGGTGACGGTCATCGTGCGGGACGTGCCCGACGCGCCCGCGCAAGCCGTCGGCCGTCGCGACGGCGATCGCGCGGCGACGGTGCAGTGGAGCGCGCCGGCGACGAACAACTCGCCGATCACGGGGTACACCGTGACGTGGACGGGCGGCAGCAAGACGTTCGGCGTGAAGCGGCCGGGTCGCCGCAGACGATCGACGGGCTCTCGAACGGCACGGCCTACACGTTCACCGTGACGGCGACGAACGAGATCGGCAACGTCGGCGGCGTCACCGCCGAGCGACGCGGTGACGCCGTTCGGCGTGCCGACCGCTCCGTCGTACGCGAATCTCTCGGCCTCGGGCGACGGGTCGGGCTCGATGAGCATGACGTGGGGCGCATCGTCGGCCAACGGCAGCGCGATCAGGCACTACGAGTGGCAGTTCACGCTCAACAGTTCGGCCAGACGGCACGACTGCCGCGCAGTCGAGGGCCGCCAGCGGCACGGTCGGCACGCCGTACAGCTTCCACGTGCGAGCGTGCAACGACGCCGGGTGCGGCGCGTGGGAGCAATCCAACACGGCGACACCGACGAAGCCGCCGCCGCAGGTGAGCCTCAGCAAGGGCGCGTCGGCGGCTGGCCAGTCCGGCTGCACGAGCGGCGACTGCTGGTACTACAACGTCGACGTCGCAGGTTCAACCCGGGCACCTACCAGCTCACGACCTACTGCGATGGGGAGTACTGGCGCACCGCTTCAATCACCGTGGGCGGCGACGGACGCGGCGCGTTGACCGGCAGCTCTCGGCCGAGGGCGGTTCTGCGGATACGCCGGACGTCGGGCGACGGTCAACGGCGTCGAGAGCGCGCATCAGAACTGGAACTAGGAACAGGACGTGACATGGCAGTGACACCGAGCAGGCGCACTGGTTCCCCGACGCCTTCAGCAAGCTCGTCGACAACATCGACCAGGCGATCCTCGGCAAGCGCGAGGTCATCCGACTCGTGCTCGATGGCACTCCTCGTCCGACGGACACGTGCTGCTCGAGGACTGTCCCGGGCACCGGCAAGACCGTGCTCGCCAAGGCGCTCGCGAACACCCTCGACGGCACGAACTCGCGCATTCAGTTCACCCCCGACCTGCTGCCGTCGGATGTCACCGGCGTCACGATCTACGACCAGGGCAAGGGCGTCTTCGAGTTCCACCGGGGCCCGATCTTCGCCTCGATCGTGCTCGCCGACGAGATCAACCGCGCGAGCCCGAAGACGCAGTCGGCGCTCCTCGAGGTCATGGAGGAGGGCAAGGTCACGGTCGACGGCGTGAGCTACGACGTCGGCTCGCCCTTCATGGTGATCGCGACGCAGAACCCGGTGGAGCAGGCGGGCACCTACTCGCTGCCCGAGGCGCAGCTCGACCGGTTCCTCATCAAGACCTCCCTCGGCTACCCCGACCACGACACCGCGGTCACGCTCCTCCTCGACGCAGCCAACCGCGCCCGCGCGTCGAAGGTCTCGCCGATCATCGCGTCGAGCTCGGTCACCACGATGGCCCAGCTCGCGTCCGAGGTGTTCGTGGACGCCCGGTGCTCTCGTACCTCAACCAGATCGTCGCCGCGACCCGCGAACACCAGGACTCCGCCCTCGGCGTCAGCATGCGCGGCGCGCTCGCGCTCGCGCGCACCGTGAAGACCTGGGCGATCGCGCACGGGCGCACCTACGTGACGCCCGACGACGTGCGCGACCTCGCCGTGGCCGTGCTCGCGCACCGCATCATCGTCGACCCCGAGTCGGAGTTCGCGGGCGTCACCGCCGAGGACATCGTCGAACGCGTGCTCGTCGAGCTGGCACCGCCCGCGTACCGGGCGGCATGAGCGAGGCGGCACGAGACGAGGCGGCGCCCTCGCAGACGGGTTTCGCGATACGGGCGGTGCGTCGCTCGCTCGCGGCATCCGCTCGCTCGCTCGGCGGGCGTCTCGCGTCAGCCGTGCGCGCGGTCGCGGAGTTCGCGAGTCCGCGTGACGCGTGTCGTGTCGACGGCCGGCTGGCTCGTGCTCGGCGGTTCGATCATCGCCCTCGCCGCCGCGTGGGGATTCGGCTGGATCGAGTTCGCCTTCCTCGGGTTCACCCTGCTCGCTGCCCTGCTCGTGTCGATCGTCTTCGTGTTCGGGCGCATGCACTACCGCGTCGACGTGGAGCTGCAGCCGGCGAGGGTCGTGGCGGGGGAGCGCGCCCTCGGGCGACTGCTCGTCGAGAACGCGGGCGCCCAGGTGTCGACGCCGTCGCGGCTCGAGCTGCCGGTCGGCGCGGGCCTCGCCGAGTTCGTCGTGCCGGCGCTTCCGCCGGGCGGCGAGCACGAGGAGCTCTTCGCCGTGCCCACGAACCGGCGCGCCGTCATCGTCGCCGGACCGGCGATCATCGGTGCGCGGCGACCAGCTCGGGCTGCTGCGGCGCACCGTGCGCTGGACCGACCCCGTCGAGCTCTTCGTGCACCCCGTGACCGCGCGGTTGAAGCCGTCGGCGCGCCGGCCTCGTGCGCGACCTCGAGGGCGAGGTCACGAAGACCATCACGAACAACGACATCTCGTTCCACGCACTCCGCGCCTACGAGCCGGGCGATGCCCTTCGGAACGTGCACTGGCGCACGTCCGCGCGCACCGGCCAGCTGATGGTGCGCCAGTACGAGGAGACGCGGCGCTCGCAGCTCATCCTCGTGCAGTCGACCGAGCGTGAGCACTATGCATCCGACGACGAGTTCGAACTCGCGGTGTCGGTGCTCGCGTCGATCGGCGTGCAGGTGATCCGGGACGCGACCCGGCTCGCGGTCGTGACCGAGGGACTCGCCGCTCCGCACGGCGACACCGTCCGCGCTCCTCGACGACACATCCCGCATCGAGGCCTCGCGCCGCGCGTTCCCGACCCTCCGCGACTTCGTGCGCGACGCGACCAAACGCCTGCCGACGCCGAGCGTCGTCATCGCCGCGGTCGGCTCGCGCCTGCCGATCGCCGACGTCCGTTCGATCGAGACCCTCTTCGGACCCGACACCGAGACGATCGCGTTCCGCATCGAACTCGGCGCAGCGTCACGCATCACGCGGATCGCCGGCACCACGATCGTCACGGTCGGCGAACTCGCCGAGCTGCCCGCGTCCTCGTGCGCCGAGGGTGCGCCCATGACCCGCACTGCCGCGCACCGTCGTCAGCGACATCCTCGTGCTCGACCTGCTCTCGCTGCTCGGCATCGTCGGATACGAGACCGCGTTCGGCGACCTGAACTTCCTGGTCGCCGCGTTCGCCGGGCTCGCGGTCGGCACGCTCGCGGCCGTCGCCGGCGCGGCCTTGCGGCTCGGCGCGGTGACGACCGTGCTCGTCGCGATGGCCGCCTATTTCCTCTTCGGCACGCCCGCGACGATGCCGGATGCCGCGCTGTTCACCGTGCTTCCGACGCTCGAGTCGCTCACCGGGCTCGCCGTCGGCGCCGGTCTACGGCTGGGCCGACATCGTCACGATCGGCGCCCCCGTGGAGGCCCCGTACTACATCGCCGTCGTGCCGTACTTCGCCGCGTGGCTCGTCGCACTCGTCGGCACCCTCCTCGTCACGCGGTGGCTGCCGAAACGGCGCACCGTGCTGCGCTGCAGCGTCCTGTTGATCGGTCCCGTGATCCTGTACCTGTCGGGCATCCTGCTCGGTACCGACGAGGCCTACCTCGCCGGCGTCCGCGGTGTGGCGTTCGCGGTGATCGCCCTCGTCTGGATCGCCTGGCGTCGCGGAGCGTCGGTCGAGTCGAGCGGTGACGGCGCGATCCGCCTGCGCCGCCAGAAGGTCGTCGGCACCGCGGTCGTCGTCGCCGGTGCGATGGCGATCGGCGCGGTCGCCGGACTCGCCCTCGCCCCGGTCGCGCCCGACCGCTTCGTGCTGCGAGACGAGGTCGTGCCGCCGTTCGACCCGCTCGAGTTCCCGAGCCCGTTGTCCGGCTACCGGAACTACACCAAGGACCTCGCTGAGACGCCGCTCTTCGAGGTGAGCGGGCTCGAACCGGGCGACGTCATCCGACTCGCCGCCATGGACTCGTACACGGGTCGCCTCTGGAACGTCGCCGGACCCGATGACGTCGGCCCCGACGGCGGCGGGTATCGCGATCGTCGGTGAGAAGACTTCCGAAGCCGCCGCTGGCGACCCTCGGCAGCGATCGCCGCATCGACGTCGAGGTCGTCGGCTACGACGACGTCTGGCTGCCGTCCGTGGGCTACGGCGAAGCCGTCCAGCTGCGCGACGACGACACGAGTACTCGAGCCGGCGACCTCCGGTACAACCCTTCAGCCGGCACCGCGGTGCTCACGAGCGGCATCGGCGAGGGCGCTCGGTTCTCGCTCGACGCGCGCGTGCAGGTCGAGCCCGAGACCGACGAGCTTCTCGACACGCCCGTTGCGAACCTCGCCATGCCCGCTGTCGAGAACCTGCCTGACGTCGTCGCGGCGAAGGCCGACGAATACGTCGGCGATGCGACGAGCCCGATCGAGCAGCTCCGGGCGATCGAGACGGCACTGAAGACGAACGGGTTCCTGAGCCACGGACTCGCCTCCGACACCGTGCCGTCTCGGGCAGGCCACGGCGCAGACCGCATCATCGAGCTCTTCACCCGCACCCAGATGGTGGGCGACGAGGAGCAGTACGCCTCGGCGATGGCGCTCATGGCGCGACACCTCGGCTACCCTGCGCGTGTGGTGATGGGCTTCGCGCCCGAGGTCGGCGAAGGCGACGACACGGTCGAGGTGGTGGGCGCCGACGTCTCCGCGTGGGTCGAGGTGCCATTCGACGGCGTGGGCTGGGTGTCCTTCCGTCCGACGCCCGATCAGGTCGACGTGCCGCAGGAGCAGACCCCCAAGCCGAAGTCGGAACCGCAACCGCAGGTGCGCCAGCCTCCGCGCGCGGAGCACGACGAGGAGCAGCTCCTCACGAGCGTCGAGATCGACGACTCCGACGACGACCGCGACCAGCCGTTCGCGATTCCCGGTTGGGTGTGGGTGACGGCCGCGGCCGTGGGCATCCCCGCGATCATCGTGTTCCTCCCGATGCTCGTGGTCGCGCTCGTGAAGGGTGCGCGACGCCGGCGCCGGCGCAGCGGGGCGAACGATCGCAGGTCCGCCGGCGCGTGGGAGGAGCTCGTCGACCGCTACGCGGAGCTCGGCTTCGAGCCTCCGGCGCAGGGCACCCGACTGCAATCTGCGCGAGCGCTCGAGCGCCAGCTCGCGGAGCAGGGGCTGGCGGGCAGGCCGTCGGCCGCCGGGCACGCTTCGACCGCGCCGCCATCGCCCGTGCGCCTCTCGACGCTTGCGATGACGATCGACCGGGACGTGTTCGGGGGTGCCCCGGTGAGCGACGCCGTCGTCGAGGAACGATGGAGTGTGGTGGATGCCGCGACCGGTGCCGTCGCCCGGGCCGCGGGTCGGGTTCGCAGATTCATCAGCCGCTATCGCGTCCGTTCCCGTCGCTAGAGTGGTCGCGTGGATTCGCCGGACTTCATCGTCCCGCCGCCGGGGTTGATTCCGGCGGCGCCGCCGAACGACGACCCCGATCGCACGGTGCGAGACACGCCGCCGCGCGCGCTGCCGGTCTTCTCGCCTCCGCCGGGCGTCGTGCCCTTCCCGGGTGTCGTGCGACCGCCCGTCCCACCGCCGGCGTCGGGCGCGCGGATCGCGACGCCCGGCGCCCGACCCGCCGACGGCGCATGGCGCCTCACCGGCCCCGGACCACTCGAGGTGCTCCTGGTGCGTCCTGTGGTGCTCGGCCGCGACCCGGCGCGTGACGCCTCTCGCCCGGAGGCGGCCACGATATCGCTCCAGGATCCCGCGCGATCCGTGTCGAAGACCCACGTCCTCGTCGAGGTCGTCGACGATCGTGTCGTGATCACCGACCTGCACTCGACGAACGGCACCCGCCTCCTCACAGCGGCCGGCGAAGCGCACGAGCTCGAGCCCGGGCGTGCTGCAGAAGTGCCGAACGGCGCCACTGTGCTGCTCGGCGAATTCGCCGTGCGGCTGGATCGGGTGCCCAGACACACGGTGTAGCCTGAACGCGTGCGCGCTCCACGACTTCTTCTTCGGTGCCGCGGCGGGGCCTCGTTCTAGGCCGTCCCCGTCGCGGAGTCCGTCGTCGGCTGATCCCTGAATCCTGAGGAAGACGAACGCATGAACGCAGCACCCATCAGCAGCACCATCCCCGCGGGTGATTCTCCGCGCACCCTCGCCGAGAAGGTCTGGAACGCCCATCTGGTGAAGAAGGGCGAAGACGGCACTCCCGACCTCATCTACATCGACCTTCACCTCGTGCACGAGGTCACGAGCCCGCAGGCGTTCGACGGCCTGCGTGCGGCCGGCCGGCCGGTGCGCCGCCCCGACCTCACGATCGCGACTGAAGACCACAACACGCCGACACTCGACATCGACAAGCCGATCGCCGATCCGACGAGCCGCACCCAGATCGAGACGCTGCGGCGCAACGCCGCGGAGTTCGGCATTCGCCTGCATTCGCTGGGCGACAAGGATCAGGGCATCGTGCACGTCGTCGGCCCGCAGCTCGGCCTGACGCAGCCCGGCATCACCGTCGTCTGCGGCGACTCGCACACCTCGACGCACGGCGCGTTCGGGGCGATGGCGTTCGGCATCGGCACGAGCGAGGTCGAGCACGTGCTCGCCACGCAGACGCTGCCGTTGAAGCCGTTCAAGACCATGGCGATCAACGTCGAGGGCGCGCTTCGGCCCGGCGTCACCGCGAAGGACATCATCCTCGCCGTCATCGCGAAGATCGGCACCGGCGGCGGGCAGGGCTACGTGCTGGAATACCGTGGCAGCGCCATCCGCGCGCTCTCCATGGACGGCCGCATGACGATCTGCAACATGTCGATCGAAGCAGGTGCCAGGGCCGGCATGGTGGCACCGGATGACACGACGTTCGCGTACCTCGAAGGCCGCGCGCACGCTCCGCGAGGCGCCGACTGGGACACCGCCGTCGCGTACTGGCGCTCACTGGCGACCGACGACGGGGCCGCGTTCGACGCCGAGGTGTCCATCGACGCCGACACCCTCGAGCCCTTCGTCACGTGGGGCACGAACCCCGGCCAGGGTGTGTCGCTGAGCGACAGTGTGCCCGATCCGGCGACGATCGACGACCAGCACGAGCGCGCCTCCGCCGAGCGGGCGCTCGAGTACATGGACCTCGAACCGGGAACGCCGCTGAAGGACATCCGCGTCGACGCCGTCTTCATGGGCTCCTGCACGAACAGCCGCATCGAAGACCTGCGCGCGTTCGCCTCGATCATCAAGGGCAAGCAGAAGGCCGAGGGCGTGCGGGTCATGGTCGTCCCGGGCTCCGCCCGCGTGCGACTCGAGGCGGAGGCCGAGGGACTCGACAAGGTCATCACCGACTTCGGTGCCGAATGGCGCTTCGCGGGGTGTTCGATGTGCCTCGGCATGAATCCCGACCAGCTCGCCCCCGGCGAACGCTGCGCCTCGACGTCGAACCGCAACTTCGAGGGCAGGCAGGGCAAGGGCGGTCGCACGCACCTCGTGTCGCCCCTCGTCGCCGCTGCCACGGCGATCCGCGGAACGCTGTCGAGTCCATGGGATCTGCAGCTCGAGCGCGAAGGGCAGGACGCCTGATGGAGAAGGTCACGACGGTCACCGGGGTCGCAGTCCCGTTCCGCCGCTCGAACGTCGACACCGACCAGATCATCCCCGCCGTGTTCCTGAAGCGGGTCACGAAGACCGGGTTCGACGACGCGCTCTTCCACGCGTGGCGTCAAGACCCCGAGTTCATCCTGAACCGCCCCGAGTACGCAGGCGCGAAGGTGCTCGTCGCCGGCCCCGACTTCGGCACGGGTTCGAGTCGCGAGCATGCCGTCTGGGCACTCCGCGATTACGGCTTCGACGTCGTCATCAGCTCGCGATTCGGCGACATCTTCCGTGGCAACTCGGGCAAGCAGGGACTGCTCGCGGCACAGGTCGCCTACGAGGATGTCGAGCGCCTCTGGGAGGCGATCGAATCCGAGCCGGGAATAGCCGTCACCGTGGATCTGGTTGAGCGTACGGTGAGCGCAGGAGCGCTCACCGTGCCGTTCGACATCGACGACTACACTCGGTGGAGGCTTCTCGAGGGGCTCGACGACATCGGCCTCACCCTCCGGGACGAAGGGGCCATCGCCGAGTACGAATCGCATCGAGAAGCGTGGCGGCCGAAAACGCTCCCCATCCGGGAGCCGGCAGAATCAGGGAGTCTGTGAACACACTCGGGCAGGATGCCAAGAACCATGGAACAGCAGTCGGACTGAACGTCGACAAGATCACGATCAACGGTGGCAAGCCGCTCCGCGGCCGAATCGAGCTGAAGGGCGCGAAGAACCTCGTCACGAAGGCGATGGTCGCGGCCATCCTCGGCGACACCCCCAGCGTGCTGAAGGATGTCCCGAACATCAGTGACGTGCGCATCGTGCGGGGCCTCCTCGAGGTGCACGGCGTGAGCGTCACGCAAGGCGTCGACGAGGGCGAACTCATCCTCGACCCCTCGGCCGTCGAGTCGGCGCACATCGCCGACATCGACGCGCACGCGGGCTCCAGCCGCATCCCGATCCTCTTCTGCGGGCCGCTCCTGCACCGACTCGGCGAGGCGTTCATCCCCGACCTCGGCGGCTGCCGCATCGGCGACCGCCCGATCGACTTCCACCTCGAGGTGCTCCGCAACTTCGGCGCGATCGTCGAGAAGCTGCCGAGCGGCATCCGGATGTCGGCCCCCAACGGACTCCACGGCGCCAAGGTCGAGCTGCCGTACCCGAGCGTGGGCGCGACCGAGCAGGTGCTGCTCACCGCCGTGCTGGCCGACGGCATCACCGAGCTCAAGGGCGCGGCGATCGAGCCCGAGATCATGGATCTCGTCAACATCCTGCAGAAGATGGGTGCGATCATCACGGTCGACACCGATCGGGTCATCCGCATCGAGGGCGTCGAGAAGCTCGACGGGTACACGCATCGGGCCATCACGGACCGCAACGAGGCGGCGAGCTGGGCGGCCGCAGCGCTCGCGACCGAAGGCGACATCTTCGTGGGCGGCGCGAAGCAGGCAGACCTGCTCACGTTCCTCAATGTCTTCCGCAAGGTCGGCGGCGACTTCGAGATCCAGGAGGACGGCATCCGCTTCTTCCACCCCGGAGGCGAGCTCAGCAGTGCCATCATCGAGACCGACGTGCATCCGGGCTTCATGACCGACTGGCAGCAGCCGCTCGTCGTCGCGCTGACGAAGGCGAACGGCGTCTCGATCGTGCACGAGACCGTCTACGAGCAGCGGTTCGGCTTCGTCGACGCGCTCGTCGAGATGGGCGCGTCGATCGAGGTGCACAAGGAGTGCCTCACCGGTCGCCCGTGCCGCTTCGGCCAGCGCAACTTCAAGCACTCCGCGGTGATCTCGGGCCCGGTCCAACTGGTCGGCGCCGACATCGAGGTGCCCGACCTCCGCGGCGGCTTCAGCCACCTCATCGCGGCGCTCACGGCCGACGGACGTTCGACGGTCTCGAACGTCGGGATCATCGCGCGAGGCTACGAGAACTTCATCACCAAGCTCGAGCTGCTCGGGGCGGACTTCGAACTCGAAGCATAATGGGGGAGTGCCACTCGACGACTCGTCTCCCCACACTGCCGTGAAGGCCCGTTCGGAGACCCGCCGCCCCTCGTTCTTCTGGGTCCTCGCCGGCATCGCCCTGCCCATCATGAACCTCGCGGTACATTTCCGCTTCCATCACCGCGAGCGGATGCCGCAGGCGGGCGCCTTCGTGCTCGCGCCCAATCACTACAGCGAGATCGACCCGCTCGTCATGGGGGTCGTCAGCTGGAAGCTCGGGCGCGCGCCGCGCTTCCTCGCGAAGGCGTCGCTGTTCAAGAACCCGGTGCTCGGGTGGTTGCTTCGCACATCGGGCCAGATCCCGGTCGAGCGCGCCGGGAGCAAGAGCAGCCACGCGGCGCTGCGCGCCGCCGAGGACCTCGTCGCGAAGGGGCGGATGGTCGTCGTCTATCCCGAGGGATCGCTCACTCGCGACCCCGACCTGTGGCCCATGCGCGGCAAGACGGGCGCCGTGCGCATCGCGCTCGAGCGCGACATCCCGATCATCCCCGCCGCGCACTGGGGCACCCAGGCGCTCCTGCCGCGCTACGGAAAGAAGGTCAGCCTCTTCCCGCGAAAGACGATCGACGTCATCATCGGCGAGCCGCTGGACCTCAGCGCGTACCGCGGCAAGCCCCTCGACCAGTCGATGCTCCTCAAGGCCACGGCGGAACTCATGGACGCGATCGCCGCGCTCCTGTCCGAAGTGCGCGCCGAACCCGCGCCTGCCGCGCGCTGGGACCCCACGGCGCACGGCCAGAAGGAGACCGGTCGCCTTGAAGAGTAGGAGTCCGGCCCGCAGGGGCCACGGCAAGCGGGTCGCTGTGCTGGGAGCGGGCAGCTGGGGCACGACCTTCGCGAAGGTCCTCGCCGATGGCGGGGCCGACGTGGTCATGTGGGCGCGGCGTCCCGAGCTCGCGCGCGAGATCCAGGAGGCGAAGCGCAACAGCGACTACCTGCCGGGGGTGAACCTGCCGCTGGGCCTTCGCGCGACGAGTCGCCTCGATCTCGCGCTCGCCGGTGCCGAACAGGTCTACGTGTCGGTGCCGAGCCAGTCGTTGCGCGAGAACCTGAAGATCGTCGCGCCGCACCTGCACGCGGCCGCGACCGTCATCTCGCTCATGAAGGGCGTCGAGAAGTCGACCGGCCTCCGCATGAGCGAGGTGATCGGGGAGGTGCTGTCGATCGACCAGTCCCAGATCGCGGTCGTCTCCGGTCCGAACCTCGCGCTCGAGATCGCGAAGGAGCAGCCGACGGCGGCGGTCGTGTCGTCGACGAGCCTCGAGACGGCGCAGTCCGTGGCATCCGTCGCCCGCAACCGCTACTTCCGCTCGTTCGTGAACACCGACGTGATCGGCACGGAGTTCGGCGGCGTGCTGAAGAACCTCATCGCCGTCGCGATCGGCATCGTCGACGGCGTCGGCTACGGCGAGAACACGAAGGCGTCGATCATCACGCGGGGTCTCGTCGAGATGACCGATTTCGCGGTCGCCTACGGCGCGCACCCCGAGACGCTCGCGGGCCTCGCGGGTCTCGGCGACCTCATCGCGACGAGCCAGTCGCCGCTGTCGCGCAACAACACCGCGGGGCGCCTGCTCGGCCAGGGGTATCACCTCAACGATGTGGTGATTCAGATGCAGCAGACCACCGAGGGCCTCGCATCGGTCGGGCCGATCCTCGAACTCGCCCGGGCGAAGGGCGTGGCGATGCCCATCGTCGAGCAGGTGCGACAGGTGCTCGCGGGCACCCTCGACCCGAAGGACATCGCGCCCCACCTCACGACCGATGACGAGCCGCAAGGCGAAAGGACGATCGATGGACAAGCTCAGGGTGGTTCTGCTGTTCGGCGGGCGTTCAAGCGAGCACTCGATCAGCTGCGCCACGGCGGGCGGGGTGCTCCGGGCGATCGACCGTAACCGGTACGAGGTGATCCCCGTCGGGATCACCCACGATGGCGCCTACGTGCTGGAGTCCGACGACCCCGATCGGTTCGCGCTCGATCCGGCGCACCTGCCCGAAGTCGCCGACAACGGCACGCGCGTGCGCTGGCCTGAGAGTGCTGCGTCGCGAGAGCTGCGGGTGACGGATGCCGCGGGCGAGCGTTCGCTCGGCGACGTCGACGTGGTCTTCCCCATCCTGCACGGGCGGTTCGGCGAAGACGGCACGATCCAGGGCCTCCTGGAGCTCATCGGCCTGCCCTACGTCGGCAACGGCGTGCTGGCCTCCGCGATCGGAATGGACAAGCACTTCACGAAGACCGTGCTCGAGGGGGCCGGCATCGCCGTGGCACCGTGGGTGACATTGACCCGTGCCGCGTTGAGCGAGGACCGCGAGCTCTGGGAGCGCCGCACGAGGGGCCTCGGCCTGCCGGTCTTCGTCAAGCCGGCGCGGGCCGGCTCGTCGGTCGGCGTCACCAAGGTGAGCGACTGGTCGATGCTCGACGCGGCGCTCGAGGTCGCGTTCGCGGAAGACCGCACCGTGCTCGTCGAGGCCGCCGTGGTCGGCCGTGAGATCGAGTGCGGCGTGCTGGGCGGCGGCGGGGCATCCGTTCGCGTGAGCGTCGCCGGCGAGGTCGTCGTCACCGGCCGTGAGTTCTACGACTTCGACGCGAAGTATCTCGACGCTCCCGGCGTGGAGCTCATCTGCCCGGCAGACCTCGGCGACGGCGAGCTCTTCGAGCTGCAGCGCATCGCCCGGCGCGCGTTCGAGGCGATCGGGGGCGAGGGGCTCGCGCGCGTCGACGTGTTCCTCACGGGTGAGGGGTTCGTGGTCAACGAGCTCAACACGATGCCGGGCTTCACGCCGATCTCGATGTTCCCGACGTGCTGGTTGCAATCGGGCCTCAGCTATCCCGAGCTCATCGCCGAGCTGATCGACGCCGGCCACGCCCGCGGCAGCCGGTAGTCGCTCGTCCGATATCCGGCGTCGTTTTGCCAGTGACTCGGCGGTCTTCGGCGATCGGGGATGGCAATCACGAGCCCCTCGACGACGGGGGACGTGCATTGGGGGGCGTCTCGAATGTAATGTTTGCTTACCAACACGCCGCGGCACCCCCACCCTGTTCCACCCCCCTGAGGAACATCGCGGCGTTCCCGAGTGCGGTGACCGAGATTGCTCACCGACGAGCAATGGAGCACGAGTGAGTCGTCGAAGCGAGAGAGAGCAGCGAGAGCAGAGTCGGAAGCGGCGCCGCCGCACCACCACCGTCATCGTCTCGGCCGTCGCGGTCGCTGCCCTCATCGGCGGCGTGGGCGTCGCCGGTGTCGCCTGGGCCGCGGGCGGCTTCGACGCGTGGTTCGAGCCCGCGTTCGAGTGCGTGGAACCCATCGAGCTCTCCGTGGTCGCCGACCCGGCGATCGCGGCGACGGTGCAGGCGGTCGCCGCCGAGTACGACGCGAGTGAACAGGCGTGCTCGCGTACCGAGGTGCTCGCACAGGAGTCCGCCGACACCGCGGCCGTGCTCGCCTCGGGTAACGCCTCGGAGGTCGACGCCTGGATCCCCGACTCGCCCGTCTGGCTCGTGCGCATGTCGAGCATGGCGAGATCGCTCGGCCGGCCGGTTCCGAACGTCGCACTCGAGCGGTCGATCGCGAGCAGCCCGGTCGTCTTCGCAGCACCCGTCGCCCATGCGTCGGAGATCACCGCTCGGGACATCAGCTGGAAGGCGCTCCTGACCGCCCAGTTCCCGGCGCTGCTTCCCAACCCCGAGGCCTCGTCGGCCAGCCTGAACGCGCTGCAGTCGCTGCAGAGCAGGGCGGACATCACCCAGCCGAGACAGTTCCAGGAAGCGATGATCGCGCTGAACGAGGAAGTGCCTGCCGACGCCGAGGCGGCCTTCGCAGCACTGAGCGTGAGCACCCCCGAGACGGTTGCCATCGCCAGTGAACAGCAGATCGCGCTGCACAACCGCAAGGAGGGCGCCGAGCAGATGGTCGCGCTCTACCCGAGCGACGGCAGCCTCGCGCTCAGCTATCCGTTCCTGCGGCTGCTCGACGAGTCGGAGCTCGCCAAGAACATCGTCGCCGACGGCGGTGAGCGCGACCCCGAGCACATCGCTCTCGAGAACCGGGCCAGGGAACTCAACGCCCTGAAGATCGCACTCTGGGAGGCGAGCGATCGGTTCGCGACCGACGGATTCCGCAACGGCATCGGTGGCGGCGCGCTCGAACAGGACGGCGTGATCGACACGCCGATCGAGGTGAGCTCCTCGGAGGCAGGCCGGCAGGTCGCGATCCTCCGCACCTGGGGAGTCGTCAGCCTTCGCTCGCGCATCCTGACGGTCATCGACCTCTCTGGCTCGATGGAGGAGCCCACGATCTCGGGGCAGCGACGCATCGATGTGCTGCAGCAGGCGGCGTCGAGCGCGCTCGGCCAGTTCTCCCGTGAGGTCGACCTCGGCATCTGGGGGTTCTCGACCGTGCGTGTCGGTGCCCAGGACTGGGAAAGCCTCGCGCCCATCGACAGTCTCTCCAACGACGCGCACAAGCAGCTGGTGAACGACATCATCGCTTCGCTGCCGGCGCGGCTCGGCGGCGGGACCGGGCTCTACGACACCACTCTCGCGGCCGTGCAGAGCGTACGCGAGAGCTATGACCCCGAGAAGGTCAACTCGGTGCTGTTGCTCACCGACGGACGCAACGAAGACGAGAACGGCATCTCGGGGGAGCAGCTCCTCGCCGACCTCGCAGCCATGGACGACCCCGCCAGGCCCGTCCCGGTCGTGCTCGTCGGCATCGGACCCGACACCGACATCGACTCGATGCGCAAGATCGCCGAGGCGACGGGCGGCGCCGCATACTCCGCAGCGCGTCCGGAAGACCTGAGTGCGGTGCTCACCGATGCGCTCTCCCAGCGCGCCTGCCGGCCCAACTGCTGACGGGCGCGCCTACTCGATGGCGTCGCCCCACTCGATGGCGTCGCCCTACTCGATGGCGTCGTCGACCGAGGTGCAGGCGCCGTCTGCAGGGATCACCGACACGGCCGCGGAGAGGTCGGTGATCGCGGTCGTGCCCGAGACGACGTCGTTGTCGACGAGCACCTCGACGGCGGGCGTGCGTCCGTACGTCGTGAACAGGTAGCGCGGGGCATCCGACTCGTCGATGATCCAGTCGACGCCGTCGACGCTCACGCAGCGCTGCGTCGTCGGCCCGGGCGGGTTCGCGCCGCATCGCAGCACGACCGAGGCGGGTGAGCCCCAGGCGCCGGTGCCCTGCGCGTTCGTCTCGCGCTTGGGCTGTTCGGCGTCGGTGTCCTGCGCGATCACGTCGGGCAGCCGCACGACGACGGCGGCGCACTCGGGATCGGTCGCCATCGGGGCGGGATCGAGGGGCACCGCCTGACTGCAGCCGGCGAGCACGAGGACGCCGGCGACGGCCGAGATGGCGGTGACGAGAGAACGGATGCGCCCGAGGCGCGGCGCGGGCACGACTGGGTGAGGCATCCGGTTCAGGATACCGTGAGAGGCATGGAAGCGCCTGAGCGAGCGGATGCCGCGGCACCCCCCGTGACCATCGGCGAACTCGGCGAAGACGCGGTGCTCGCACGCATCCTCCCGCGGCTCCGCCCCGGTGCCGCCGCGCTCCTCGGCGCCGGCGACGATGCGGCGATCGTGGCCGCCGCCGACGGCCGCTTCGTCGTCACCACCGACTTCATGGTGAACGGGCCCGACTTCCGCCTCGCATGGTCGACGCCGTTCGAACTCGGCTGGAAGGCGGCCGCCACGAATCTCACCGACATCGCCGCGATGGGAGCGCGGCCCACAGCGCTCGTCGTCGCGATCGCCGCCCCTCCCACGACGGAGGTCGCGGTCCTCGAAGGCATCGCCGACGGGCTCCGCGAGGGGCTCGAAGCGCTCGCGCCCGGTGCCGGCGTGGTCGGCGGCGACCTGTCTGCGTCGACGGTGCTGACCATCGCCGTGACCGCGTTCGGCGACCTCGAGGGACGCGCCCCGGTGCTCAGGTCGGGCGCACGCGTGGGCGATGTCGTCGCGCACGCCGGAGCGCGCGGAGACGCCGCACGCGGCCTCGCGTTGCTGTTCGCCGAGGCCACCGATGCGGCGGGGGAGCCCGATGCCGCCCTCGCCCGCAGCGTGCGCTCGCGGCATCCCGAGCTCGTACGCGCCCAGCTCGCGCCCGAGCCACCCGTCGCCGCGGGTGTCACCGCCGCGCTCGCGGGTGCGACGGCGATGCTCGACGTGTCCGACGGGCTCGCGCGGGATGCCCGCCGCATCGCCGACGCGAGCGGCGTCGGCATCGACTTCGACGGCCCGGCACTCGGCCCCGACGTGCGGCTCGCGCTCGCCGGTGCCGAAGACCACGGCCTCCTCGCGACGTTTCCGCCGGGCGCTGCCGTGCCCGAGCCGTTCGAGCCGATCGGGCGAGTGACCGCGGAATCGGGAGTGCTGCGCGTCGACGGACAGGCGATCGACGCGCTCGGCTGGGATCCCTACTCGGGCTGGGACGGCCGCACGGGCTGATCCGCGGTGGCGCCCGACCACCAGAGCGTCGTTTCGCCGTAGTCGCGGCGGCGATCGAGCTCGATGCCCGCGGGCCACACGGGCTCGGGCGAGCGCGAGCTCCGCTCGACGACGACGATCGCGTCGGCGGCGAGGAGCGGTGCGAGCAACTCGAGGTCGCGGGCGAGCGCCTCTTCGCCGAGCTCGTACGGCGGGTCGATGAAGGCGAGGTCGATGCCGCCGGCCGCGCCCTCGAGGTATGCCGCAACGGTTCGCATGACGACCCGGATCCGCACGGGGACGTGACCGCGGGCGGCTCGCTGCACCGCGTCGGCGTTGCGCCTGCACACGTCGGCGGCGGGCTTCGCCCGCTCGACGAGCACGACCTCTGCGGCGCCGCGGCTCGCGGCTTCGAGGCCGAGCGCGCCGGACCCCGCGTAGAGGTCGACGACGCTCGCGTGTCGGATCGCGTCGCGCGCATCGAGCGCGGAGAAGATCGCCTCCCGCACCCGGTCGCTCGTCGGACGCGTGCCGGAGCGGGGCACCTGGATCGTGAGGGAGCCGGCGAATCCGGCGATGATGCGGGTCATGCTCCCCGCAGCATATCGACGCCCGCCGGGCGCTGCCATGATGGAACGGTGGATGACTCGACCGACCAGGTACTTGCCGAACCGTCCCACCATCGGGGCAGCGAACAACAGATGATCGACCGGCTGTGGGATTTCAGCGATCCCGCCGGCAGCGAGGAACGGTTCCGGGAGGCCGTCGACGACGATCAGCACTCCGCCCATGTGCGCGCCGTGATGTCGACCCAGCTCGCCCGCGCGCTCGGCATCCAGGGCCGGGGCGAAGAGGCGACGGCGGTGCTCGACTCCGTCGCCGCCGAGGCCGAAGCGGTCGCCGAGACCGGTGCGCCCGCGGCGGAGGCCGCCGAGCTCCGGGCGCGGGTGGCCATCGAGCGGGGGCGGCTCGAGGCATCCGCCCGACGCCCCGCCGAGGCCGTGCCCGAGCTCACCCGCGGCGTGCGCGAGGCGGCGCTCGCGGGCTCGCCGTTCCTCGTGCTCGACGCGCTGCACATGCTCGCCCTGAACGACGCCGGGCACGAGGAGGAGTGGGCCGCAGAGGGCTTCGACGTGCTCGCCGGCGTGCGCGACCCTCGGGTGCTGCGCTGGGGCGTGGCGCTGCACAACAACCTCGGCTGGACGATGCACGACGGTGGCCGCGCCGAAGCGGCGCTCCGCCAGTTCGAGCAGGCCGTCGAGGTCGCCGACGCGTACGGCACCGCCGAGCAACAGCATGTCGCCCGTTGGTCGGTCGCCAGGTGCCTGCGCACGCTGGGCCGGAACGACGAGGCGCGTGAACTTCAGTCGACCCTCGCCGCCGCGCGGCCCGACGACCCGTACGTGCAGTCGGAACTCGCGGCGCTGACGGCGGCGGAGCCTACGATCGAGGAATGACGGCAGACGCAGCGGATGCCGCGGGCGTGGGCGGTGCCCACAGCGCCGCCGTGCACGCCGGCGCGTTCTCGCTCGACACGAAGCTCGCGGGTGCGCTCGGCGGTCGCACGGCGCAGGCGGTGCAGCGCGCCTTCGGCTACATCACCGTCGGCGAGCTGCTCGCGCACTACCCGCGCCGGTACGCCATGCGCGGCGAGCTCACCGCGCTCGCCTCGCTGCCGCTCGACGAGAACGTCACGATCGTCGCCGAGGTGCTCGAGGTGCGCGAGCGCGACATGCGCGCCCGCCGCGGCAAGATCCTCGAGGCGAAGATCTCCGACGGCACGGGCATCCTGACGCTCACGTTCTTCAACCAGGCATGGCGGGCGCGCGAGCTGAAGCCCGGCGCGCGGGGAATCTTCGCGGGCAAGGTGGGCGACTACAAGGGTCTGCGGCAGCTCGCGCACCCCGACTACGAGCTCTTCGACGAGGCCGAGACGCTCACGGCCGGCGACGCCGCGGCCAAGCGCTGGGCCGAGGCGCCGATTCCCATCTACCCGGCGACCGGCGCGCTCGCGAGCTGGCAGCTCGCGAAGTCGATCGCGCTGCTCCTCGACGGGCTCGGCCCGGTCGACGACCCGGTGCCGCGCGCGGTGCGCGAGGGGCGCACGCTGCTCGGGCAGCGTGAGGCGCTCGAGTCCGTGCACCGCCCGGCGCGCGAGTCCGACTGGAAGTCCGCGCGCCGCACCCTGCGGTTCACCGAGGCGTTCGTGCTGCAGACCGCGCTCCTCGAGCGGCGCGCGGAGTTGCGCGCGCACACGACCACCGCGCGGCATCCGACTCCCGGCGGCGCACTGGAGCGCTTCGACGCCGCCGTGCCGTTCGAGCTCACGGGCGACCAGCGCGAGGTGGGCGCAGAGATCGCCGACGATCTCGCGCATCCCGTGCCGATGAACCGGCTCATCCAGGGCGAGGTGGGTTCGGGCAAGACGGTCGTCGCCCTTCGGGCGATGCTGGCCGTCGCCGACTCCGGCGGCCAGTCGGCGCTGCTCGCCCCGACCGAGGTGCTCGCCGGCCAGCACGTGCGCTCGATCGCGCGAATGCTCGGTCCCGAGCTCTCGGCCGAGCTCATGCCGACGCTCCTGACCGGCCAGCTCACCGTCGCCGAACGCAAGAAGGCGCTGCTCAGGGCGGCGGCAGGTCAGTCCCGCATCGTGATCGGCACGCACGCGCTCATCGGCGAGGCGGTCTCGTTCGCCGATCTCGGCCTCGTGGTGGTCGACGAGCAGCATCGCTTCGGGGTCGAGCAGCGCGAGGCGCTCCGGCTCAAGGGGCAGCATCCGCCGCACGTGCTCGTGCTCACCGCCACCCCGATCCCGCGCACGGTCGCGATGACCGTCTTCGGCGACCTCGACGTGTCGACCATCCGCGAGCTGCCGGCCGGACGGGCGGGCATCGCGTCGCAGGTCGTGCCGCTCGCGATCCGCCCCGGCTGGCGACCGCGCGTCTGGGAGCGGCTCGCCGAGGAGATCGCGAAGGGGCGGCAGGCGTTCGTCGTGTGCCCCACCATCGAGCCGCGTGTCGCCGAAGACGACGGCGAAGATGCGCCCGATGAGACGGAGGTCACCGGCCCCGCGGCATCCGTCGCCTCGGTGCTCGCCGAGCTCGACGCGCATCCGCGATTCGCCGACGCGCGCATCGCGGCGCTGCACGGTCGCATGAGCGCCGACGAGAAGGACCGCACGATGCGCGCCTTCGCGGCGGGCGAGCTCGACGTGCTCGTCGCCACGACCGTGATCGAAGTGGGCGTCGACGTGCCGAACGCGAGCGCCATGGTGGTCGTCGATGCCGACCGGTTCGGGGTCTCGCAGCTGCACCAGCTGCGCGGGCGGGTCGGGCGCGGGTCGGTGCCCGGCCTCTGCCTCCTCGTCACGTCCGCGCCGGTCGGCTCGGTCGCGTTGGAGCGCGTCGAGGCGGTCGCGGCGACGCTCGACGGATTCGAGCTCGCCCGCGTCGACCTCGAGCTCCGGCAGGAGGGCGACGTGCTCGGCGCGAACCAGTCAGGCGGCCGCTCCTCGCTCCGGCTGCTCCGCGTCGCACGCGACGGCGACGTGATCGCCGACGCCAGAGCGCTCGCCGAGGAGATGCTCGCGAGCGATCCCGGGCTCGTCGGGCACCCGGCGCTCGCCGCGGCCGTGCGTCGCCGCCTCGACGAGGAGACGAGCGGGTACCTGAGCAAGGGCTGAGACTCTCAACGAGCACCTCCCGCGGGGCATCCGCGCACTACGCTGTTGCGTATGCAGCGGATCGCCGTCGTCCCAGGATCGTTCGACCCCGTTACGCGCGGCCATCTCGACGTCATCGAACGGGCCGCGGGGCTCTACGACGAGCTGCACGTCGTCGTCGTGCACAACCCCGACAAGTCGGCGCTCCTGCCGATCTCGCAGCGCGTCGCGCTCATCGAGCGGTCGATCGGCGATGCGGGCATCGCGGGGCGCATCGTCGTGGCCTCGTGGACCATGGGCCTCCTCGTCGATTACTGCACCGACGTCGGGGCATCCGTGCTCGTGAAGGGCATCCGGTCGCAGCTCGACGTCGCATACGAGACGCCGATGGCGATCGTGAACCGTCATCTCGCCGGCGTCGAGACGGTGTTCCTGCTCCCCGACCCCGGCAACGCTCATGTATCCAGTTCACTCGTGCGGCAGGTTGCCGCCCTCGGCGGCGACGTGGCACCCTATGTGCCGCCCGTGGTCGCCGACTACCTCCAGGCGGCGATGACCCAATGACTGAAGCAGCGACCACGGTGCACGGGCCGAGCGGCGTGAGCGCGCCGCCCACGATGGGAATCGACGAGGTCGGATCGCTCGCCGCAGACATCGTGCAGAACGTCGAGGCGGTCATCGCGGGCAAGCGCGAGGCGGTCACCGCAGCGCTCACGGTGCTCCTCGCCGAGGGCCACCTGCTCATCGAAGACGTGCCCGGCGTCGGCAAGACGATGCTCGCGAAAGCGCTCGCGCGCTCGGTCGACGCGAGTGTCAGCCGCATCCAGTTCACGCCCGACCTCCTGCCGAGCGACGTCACCGGCGTCTCCGTGTTCGACCAGTCGAGCCGGCAGTTCGAGTTCAAGCGCGGCCCCGTCTTCGCGAACCTCGTGATCGGCGACGAGATCAACCGCGCGAGCCCGAAGACGCAATCGGCCCTCCTCGAGTGCATGGAGGAGCGCCAGGTGACGGCCGATGGCACGACCTACCTCCTCGAACCGCCGTTCACGGTCATCGCGACGCAGAACCCGATCGAGATGGAGGGCACCTACCCGCTGCCCGAGGCGCAGCGCGACCGGTTCATGGCGCGCATCTCGATGGGTTACCCGGCTCCCGCCGACGAGCTCGCGATGCTCGCGACGCGCGAGACGTCGAGCCCGCTCGAAGCTCTCGAGGCGGTCGTGAACCTCACCGAACTCCGCGGCATGATCGGCGCCGTGCAGCATGTGTTCACGTCCCAGCCGGTGAAGGAGTATGCAGTCGACCTGGCGCGGGCCACCCGCGAAGATCGCCAACTCAGGCTCGGTGCGAGTCCCCGTGCGACACTCCAGCTCATTCGCGCGGCCAAGGCGCATGCCGCGATGCACGGCCGGGACTTCGTGCTGCCCGACGATGTCGATGCGCTCGCCGTGCCGGTGCTCGCGCACCGGCTCGTGCCCACGAGCCGGGCGATCGGTGCACACGACCGGGACAGCGGGCCGCTCATCGACGCCATCGTGCGCCGAGTCGTGGGGGAGACGCCCGTTCCGGTGGGCAGCGCGCGAAGGGCCTGACCGATGACACGCCCGCGCTCCGCTCGGGCCGCGACGTGGCCGCGGCTCACCGGGCGCGGCGGCGCGCTCGTGGCGGTCGGTGTCGTGCTGCTCATAGTGTCGCTGTGGTTCGACCTTCGCGACATCCTGCTGCTCGCCTTCGTCGGCATCGCGATGCCGATCGTCACGGCGCTCTTCGTGCAGTGGCGCACCCCGAGGCTGTCCGTGATGCGCCAGTTCGGACCTCCCGTCGTCGAAGCGGGCGGGTCGACCAGGGTCTCGCTCACCGTGCAGAACCGGGCGCGCCGCACCTTCGACGGTGCGCACTGGCGTGACGGGGTGCCCGGCTCGCTCACGGCTCCGCCCGAGGCGGTGCTGCCCGCATTGGGCCCATACGAAGGGGTGCTGCCTTCGGGCGACGACACCGTGCGCCTCGAGTACCGGCTCCGCACGCCCCGGCGCGGCGTCTTTCAGATCGGACCTCTTCGCATCGGCATCGCCGACCCGTTCGGGCTCGCGCGCATCGATCGCGACGTCGGCACGGGGCACGAGGTCGTGGTGACCCCCCGCGTGACACCGCTCGAGGCCGCGCTCGGCTCCGCGGCGAGCGTCGACGGGGTGCTGCACGGCCTGCAGCGCCACGCGCACCCGAACTCCGACGAGCTCATCGCCCGCGAATACCGGTACGGCGACCCGCTCCGCCGCGTGAACTGGGCGGCCACCGCTCGACGTGGTGAGCTCATGGTGCGTGAAGAGGAGCAGCGCGGCGACCCCGAGGCGAGGATCATCCTCGACACGACGCTCGCGGGGCGGGCACGCATGTCCTCGCTTCGGCGCGACGGCGACGAGGGCGTGCACATGGGCTTCGAGCTCGGCGTCGAGGTCGCCGCCTCGATCGGCGTGCACCTGCTCGAGCACGGGTTCCGGCTGCGCTGCGATCGTGTCGCCGATCCCGAACGCGGTGCGCTGTCGGCGGGTTCGGGTGCCGGATACCGGATGCCCGGCGGTGACCGCATGCTCCTCGAAGACCTCGCCCGGCTCGACGATCCGCCCCGGCCGTCGGGCCACGGGGCGGCCTCGGCGGGCGCTGAGGCCGAGACGATGCCGAGGGCGCGTGAGGCGCGCATGCCGGGCTTCGCGGTGCTCGTCGACCCCGACGAGCAGGATGCACGCACCCTGGTCGCGCTTCGGCCGACGTTCGAGCCGGCCGTCGCCTTCGTCACCGACGGTGTCAAGTCACGGATCATCGATGCGCTCGAGCACGCCGACTGGCGCGTCGTGCGCGTGCGTCGTGCGGCAGAGATCGGCACCGCGTGGTCGGGCACCGCCGCGAGAGCCCGCACGAGATTCACCTCTCCCTCGCAGGCGAGTTCACCCATCGTGAGCGACGAGGGGGCGCCGGATGCACCCTGACCCCGTCCCTCTCTCACGAGCTCAGCGGCTCGCGCTCACGGGCGCGTCGTTCCTGTTCCTCGTCGTCGCGACCATGGCGCTCGGCCCCCTCATCGCCGGGAGCGGCTGGTGGTGGCTCTGCGCATTCATCGCCGGGGGCATCCTCTTCTCGGGGCTGGGACTGCGCGCGCTCCGCACGCCGCCGTCGCTCGTGCCCGTGCTCGAGCTCGTCGTCTTGCTGCTGCTCCTGACCCTCGTCTTCGGCGGCGGAACGAGCATCGCGCTCATCATCCCCACCGGGGGCACCTTCGAGGCCTTCGGCGAGCTCCTCACGGGTGCGGCCCGTACGATCGAGCAGCAGTCCGTGCCGGCGATCCCCGTGCCGCCGCTCACCTTCGCCCTCGCCTTCGGTGTCGGCATACTCGCCGTGCTCACCGACATCCTGGTGCAGACCCTGCGCATGCCGGCGCTCGCCGCGGCGCCGGCGCTCGTGCCGCTCCTCGTGCCCGGGTTCATCATCGAGGCGGGCGCCGAGGTGCCGGGGCTCGTCCTGACGGCGGCCGCGTACCTGCTGCTGCTCCGCGTCGACGTGCGGGTGCGACGGCGGGCGAGGCTTGCGGCAGGGGCCGAGGGCGATGACGCGGCCACCGTCGTACCGCCGAGACGGGTGCCCATCGCCTCGACGCTGGGCGCCTCGCTCGGTCTCGCGGCCGTCGGACTGCTCACCGCGTCGATACTCGCCGCCTCGACGCCGAGCATCTCGACGAGCCTTCTGCTCGGTTCGCCCGGTCAGGGCACGCTGTTCGCCCGCGGCGTGAGCCCGTTCATCGATCTCGGCCGCGACCTGCGGCGGCCCGAGGCACGTCCGGCGTTCCACTACCTCGCCCGCGACGCCGACCGCCCGTACTTCACCCTGCTCACGCTCGACCGCTTCGAGGGCGAAGTGTGGAGCGCGACCCAGACGGCCGTCGACGGCGACAACACCGTCGACCTGCTGCCGCGACCCGACGGGTTGTCAGACGAGGTCGCGACGTCGGAGCATCCGATCGACATCGTCGTCGACGAGGTGCGCACGACGTGGCTTCCGGTGCCATACCCCACGGCCCGCATCGAAGGGCTGAACGGTTCGTGGTTCTGGGACGACGGGTCGCTCACGGTGCGCAGCGTCGACACCAACACGGGCGGGCAGCGCTACCGGGCCACGAGACTCGAGGTCGAGCCCACTGTCGCGCAGTTGCGTGAAGCCGGGAGCGAGACATCCGAGGATCTCGCGCCGTTCCTCGAGCTGCCCGAGGACATGCCCGCGATCATCGGCGAGACCGCGGCCGCCGTCACAGCCGGAGCGGCAACGCCGTACGACGCGGCCGTCGCGATCCAGTTCTTCCTCCGTTCCACCGAGTTCGACTACTCGACGGAGGCGCCCGTCGCCGACGGGTACGACGGTGGCGGATTCGACGTCATCGCGCAATTCCTCGAGACGAAGTCGGGGTACTGCGTGCACTTCGCCTCGACGATGGCGGTGCTCGCCCGCGACGCCGGGATCCCCTCGCGCATCTCCATCGGCTACACGCAGGGAACGCCGACCCAGGAGCGGGTCAACGGCGTGCAGCGCGTGGAGGTCGACTCCCACGACCTGCACTCGTGGCCCGAGCTGTACTTCGAGGGCGTCGGCTGGGTGCCGTTCGAACCGACGCCGGGCCGCGGCAGCGTGCCGGCGTATTCGCGGCCGGGCGCGGGTGACGCCGCCGCGGCTCCGATCCCGAGCGTCGCACCGACGACACCCGGCGCCGGCGGTCGTCCTGAGCTGGATCCCGACCGCGGCCTCGGGCAGCCGACCGACCAGGCGCTCGGCGCCGGGGTGTGGTGGTTCCGCGGCGGCCTGCTGGCGATCTTCGCGATCGCACTGCTGCTCGTGCCCGCCGCGCTCCGTGCAGGGCAACGGCTGACGAGGCGCCGCCGCGTCAGGCGAGGCGAAGGGCCGGCCGATGCCGCGTGGGACGAGCTCGTCGCGTCGGCGAGAGACCTCGATTCGGGCGGCGACGCCGCAGAGACGCCGCGCGCCCTCGCCGCCCACCTGGCGGAGCGACCCGCGTTCGCGGTCGAGGAACACCGCAACGCCCTCATCGCACTCCGCGATGCCGTCGAGCGTGAGCGCTACGGCCGCGTCGTTCAAGGCCCGGCCGACCCGCGACTCCTCGGCGAGCTTGCGCTCACGAGAGCCGCGCTCGCTGAGGACGCCCGACCCGTCGAACGCGCACGGGCCGTGCTCGCTCCGCGGTCGCTGTTCGATCGGGCGCGGAGCGTGTTCGGCGAACGTCGACGCGCCGACGCGTAGAATCGTCGATCGTGGCCACCAAGCATTCGCCGTTCAGTCTGAACGTGCGCGATCTCATCAACCGTCCGGGTGACATGCGCGAGCACCGACTCACCGTCGATGTCGGCGAGCACATGGGCGAGAGCCTCGTCGCCGTGCGGACCGGCGCAGCGCTCGATCTCGACGCCCGGCTGGAGTCGGTGCACGAGGGGATCCTCGTGACCGCGGAGGTCGACGCGGTGGCCGAGGGCGAATGCGGGCGATGCCTCATCGACATCGCCCTGCCCGTCCAAGTCGAGTTCCAGGAGCTTTTCGCGTATCATTCTGGGGAAGCCATCGAGTATGAGGTTCAAGACGACCACGTGGATCTTGAACCGCTCATCCGCGATGCGGTGGTGCTGGCACTGCCGTTCCAGCCGGTGTGCCGACCGGATTGCCCGGGTCTCGACCCAGAGACCGGGCTCCGACTGGCCGATCATCCGGAACTCGTCACCCCTGAGCACCGCGACCCTCGCTGGGCCGCGCTCGCCGGGTTCCAGGCTTCCGAAGACAACGGCCCGGATGCCGAATCCGACGCCGATCAGCAGAGAGAGAGATAGTCATGGCTGTTCCGAAGCGGAAGAAGTCACGCGCCCGGACCCACATGCGCCGTGCGCAGTGGAAGGCCGAGCTCCCCACGCTCGTCAAGACCGTCGAGAACGGCAAGGTCACCTACAGCCTGCCGCACCGCGCGAAGGTCGTCGAGGACTCGGCGGGCACCCCGCTCTTCCTCGAGTACAAGGGCCGCAAGGTCGCCGACGTCTAGTCGGCCCGAGACGCCCGATCGACCGGTCGTGACTCCCACGGGGCACGCGGGGTCTGAGCCCACAGCTCACGGGGATCGAACCCTCGACGACCTGCAGCGCACACTGCAGGTCGAGATGGATCCCGCCCTGCTGCTCCTCGCGCTCACGCACCGGTCGTTCGCGTACGAGAACGGCGGCATTCCCACCAACGAGCGCCTCGAGTTCCTCGGCGACTCGATTCTCGGGCAGGCCGTCACGGTGAAGCTCTTCCGCGACCACCCCGGCCTCGACGAGGGTGAGCTCGCGAAGCGTCGCGCGAGCCTCGTCTCGAGTGTCGCCCTCGCAGAGGTCGGTCGGTCGATCGGAATCGGTCCGTTCATCCGCCTCGGCCGTGGCGAGACCTTGACCGGCGGCGCCGACAAGCCCTCGATCCTCGCCGACACCGTCGAGGCGATCATCGGTGCGGTCTACCTCGACGCCGGCGGTGACGCCGCGACCGACCTCGTGCTGCGCCTCGTGGCACCCCTGATGCAGGACCCCGATCGGTTCGGCGCCGCGATGGACCCGAAGACGAGCCTTCAGGAGATCGCCGCGCGCCGCGGGTCCACCGCGCCGCTGTACGCCGTGACCGAGAGCGGCCCCGACCACAACAAGCACTTCGTCGCCACCGTCACGGTCGGCGACCTCGTCGAGGCATCCGGCGAGGGATCGAGCAAGAAGCAGGCCGAGATGGCCGCGGCGCTCGAGGCGTGGACGCTCCTGAACCCGCGCTGACATGCCCGAGCTTCCCGAGGTCGAGGTCGTGCGGGCCGGACTGGCACCGGCGGTGACCGGTGCCACGGTCTCGTCGGTCGAGGTGCTCGACGCGCGCGCGCTCACGCGGCACGATGCGGCATCCGGCGACTTCGAAGCCCTCGTCACCGGCACGCGCATCGAGGCGGCCGTACGACGCGGCAAGTTCCTGTGGATGCCGCTGACGAGCGGCCGCGCGATCGTCGGTCACCTCGGCATGAGCGGGCAGTTGCTGCTGCGCACCCCCGACCATGATGGCGACGATCGTCATGCGCGCGTGCGGGTGCACCTCGAGCATCCCGATCACGGCGAGTACCGCATCGACTTCCTCGACCAGCGCACCTTCGGCTCGCTCGCGGTCGACCGTCTGGTTCCGACCGCCGACGGGGAGGTCGCCGGGTTCTCGGGCGACGTCGCGGGGCAGTGGCAGCGGTCGATTCCCACCCAGGTCGCCCATATCGCGAGGGACCCGCTCGACCCGGCGTTCTCCGACGAGGCGTTCGTCGGAGCACTCGTCGCGTCGCGCGAGCGGCGTGAAGCGGGTGCTCCTCGACCAGGGCGTCGTGAGCGGTGTCGGCAACATCTACGCCGACGAGGCGCTGTGGGCGGTGCGGTTGCACGGGGAGCAGCCGGCATCGTCGATCAGCCGTCGACGGTCGCGCGACCTCCTCGCGGCCGTGCGAGACGTGCTCGGCAAGGCGCTCGCCGAGGGAGGCACGAGCTTCGACGCGCAGTACGTGAACGTGAACGGCGCATCGGGGTACTTCGCCCACTCCCTGAACGCGTACGGTCGGGCCGGCCTCCCGTGCCCGCGGTGCGGAACTCCGATGGTGCGCGAGCCCTTCATGAACCGCTCGTCGCACCGCTGCCCGAGGTGCCAGCGGCTCCGGATGCCGCGACCGGCGCTCACCCGCTGACGTCGTCGCCCGGGCGCTGCCAGATCGCCTCGAGTCCGCACCGGCGGAATCCGAGTGCGATGTTGATCGCGAGCATGTGCTCGTTCTCGTCGGCGTTCCACGTGTAGACGACGCCGCGATCGGGGGCGGATCTCCGCGAGCCGCACGAGGTTCGCGAGCTTCACGAGCATGCCGAGGCGGTGCCCCCGGTGCGGGCCGACGACGAGGGTGTCGTACTGATAGGCGATCTCGCGTCCGAGCGGCAATTCGAGCTCGGTGTACCCCGCGACGTCACCGCCGGGGGTCACCGCCGCCGCCACCAGCAGGGTCATGCCGCCGTCGATCGACTCGGACTCGCGCTCGCGCACGCGAGCGGCATCCCAGCGCTCCTCGTCGATCGTGACGCCGCCTGCCGGAACGTCGAGCACCATCCGCTCGCGAGCCACCGCGTATGCGTCGACGAGGTCGCCGGGGGTGCGATCGGTCCAGAGCTCGAGCCGGTAGCCGCTTGCGGTCGCCAGAGCGGTGCGCGACTCGAGTTCACTGCGGAACTCGTCGACGCGGCCGCCCACGGTGAGGCTGCTCACTCGTTCGAGCTGCGCGAGCGAATAGCCGTGCGCCGCGGCGAAACCGGCCGCGGGAGCCGATGCCGGCAGCAGGGCATCCCCGTCGGGCGCGCGCAGCATCGGCCCGTCGCCAGGTGCGCCCTCAGGGTCGGGGTGATCGGAGTATGCGACGACGGTCGAGCGGCCGAGGTCGCGAGCGAACTCCTCTGCGGCCGCGAGCAGCATCGAGCCGATGCCCTGACGGCGGTGCGACGGGAGCACGCCGAGGGTGAGCTCGACGGTGGCGGCTCCCGGCGTCGCGCTCCCAGCCGATGCTGCTCCGGCCGACCATCGTGTCGCCCTCCCATGCGCCGTACAGCGCGTGCCCGCGATGGGTGTCGTTGTGCTGCAGGGCGAGCAGCTCGGCCGCGGTCTCTGCGAAGTCGTCGTGACCCCAGTTGGCCCGTTCGAGTCGGAAACCGAGCGCCGCGCACGCCTCGAGCTCCGCGGCCTCCGGCGTGCCGAGGGTGCTCGGCACGGGCACCGGACGGATGTCCACGGTCATCATCGCTTTCCCTGGTCAGCCCTTCTGCCAGGCCGAATTGACCGCGACCGGTGCGAATCCGAGCGCGAAGTTGATCGCGAGCATGTGCGCGTTCTCGTCCGCGTTCCACGTGATGACGCGATCGCGATCGGGGGCGGCGTGACCGAGTTCGACGAGGTTCGCGAGTTTCATGCGCATGCCGAGCCCGTGGCCACGGTGGTCGGCGAGCACGAGTGTGTCGTCTTGGAACGCGACCCGCTTGCGCGGCGCGAGCGCGAACTGGGTGTACCCGGTCACTGTGCCGTCGTCGGTGATCGCGGCCGTGATGATCGTGCGGCGACCGGCCTCGAGTGCGTCCCGCTCCTCGGCGCGGATCCGGTCGGCGTCCCAGGTCTCCTGCTCGTAGTCGATGCCGCCGCTCGGCGCGTCGACCGACATCCGTTCGCGCGCGTGGGCCATGGCGTCGATCAGTTCCTCGGGTGCTGCGATCGTGCCAGGTCACGAGCCGATAGCCGGGCGAGGACGCCTCGTGCCGCGCGAGGCGCTCGCGGAACTCCTCCAGCTCGGCCCGTGACCGGCATCGCGCTCATCCGGTCGAGTTGGCCGAGCGTGTACCCGTGGGCCTGCGCGAAGCGGGCGGCCGGCTCGTCTGCGGCGATGCTCGCGTCGCCCTGCGGAGCGCGAAGCCGCGTGGCCCCCGGCTCGCCGTCGTCGATGCGGTGGTCGGCGCGCAGCACGAGCGTTGGGCCTGCCCGCATCGTGAGCGGTGCGCTCGAGTTCTGCGAGCAGTCGGCTGCCGATGCCCCGGCGTCGCAGCTTCGGCGAGACCCCGAGGATCGTCGAGAACGCGGTGGTCGCGTCGGAATCGAGCTCCCAGAGCACGCTCGCAACTCCGACCAACCGATCACTGTCCCACGCGCCGAATGCACGTCGCATTCTGTACCGCTCATCGCCGTAGAACACGAGCAGCTCGTCGGCCCCGAAGCTGATCTCGTCATTGCCGTGCACTTCGACCTCGAGCGCCTCGGCGAACGCCGCGAACGCCTCGAATTCGACGGAATCGGGGGTTCCGAGCGAAGCGGGCACGGGGATCGGGCGGATGTCGACGTTCATGTAATGCACTGCACTCTCCGGCCCGCTTCGGCGCGGGCAGCCGATCAGACTATCGGTGCACTGTTTCGGCGGCAACCGTGATCGCCCATCGGCGGCGAGGGCGACGGGATGCGGCGCGATCCTCGACTACGCTCGTCGGCAGCGCGCTCGCGAGTCGGAAGGGTGTGACGTGTACCTCAAGAGCCTGACGCTGAAGGGATTCAAGTCCTTCGCGCAGCCGACGACGTTCGCCTTCGAGCCGGGCGTCACCTGCATCGTCGGCCCCAACGGCTCCGGCAAGTCCAACGTCGTCGACGCGCTCGCGTGGGTGATGGGCGAACAGGGGGCGAAGACGCTCCGCGGCGGCAAGATGGAGGACGTCATCTTCGCCGGCACCTCCACGCGCGGCCCGCTCGGTCGCGCGGAGGTGAGCCTCACGATCGACAACTCCGATGGCGCGCTGCCGATCGAGTACAGCGAGGTGACGATCTCGCGCACCCTGTTCCGCAACGGCACGAGCGAGTACGCGATCAATGGCGAGATCTGCCGGCTCCTCGACGTCCAGGAGCTCCTGAGCGACTCCGGGCTCGGGCGTGAGATGCACGTCATCGTCGGGCAGGGCCAACTCGACCAGGTGCTCCGGGCCACGCCCGAAGACCGCCGCGGGTTCATCGAGGAGGCCGCGGGCATCCTGAAGCATCGCCGGCGCAAGGAGAAGACGCTCCGCAAGCTCGAAGCCATGCAGGCCAATCTCACCCGGCTCTCCGATCTCGCCGGTGAGATCCGCCGCCAGCTGAAGCCGCTCGGCCGGCAAGCCGAGGTCGCTCGCGAGGCGGCGACGATCGCCGCGGTGGTGCGCGATGCGCGTGCACGACTCCTCGCCGACGAGGTCGTCGGGCTCCGACGCGCACTCGAGGCCCATGGACGGAGCGAGCACGAGCGGCACGCCGAGCGACTCGTCCTCCAAGACGAGCTCGATCAGCACCAGGCGAAGATCGCCCGGATCGAGGCGGCGCAAGTCGGCGACGAAGTCGACCGGGCCCGATCCACGAGCTTCGCGCTCGAGCAGGCGCAGGCCAGTCTCCGCTCCCTCGACTCGCTCGCGCGCCAGCGCATCACCCTGCTGGCCAGCGCATCCGAGCAGACGGATGCCGCACCGAGCGTCACCCGCGCCATGATCGACGGCGCGGTGACCGAGCTCGGCGACATCCGTTCGACCGTCGATGCCGCCGCCGCGGCACTCGACGACGCGCGTGAGGAAACCGTTCGCGCGCGCGCCGAACTCGACACCGTCGACGAGGGGATCGCGCACCAGAGCGCCCTCGTCGCGGCGTACGACCTCGAGCTCTCGAAGCTCGCCGGACAGGCCGACTCGGCGGCGTCCAAGCTCGCCGCCGTGCGCGGCGAGGTGCTGCGCCACATGAACGCGCTCGATTCCTCTTCGGACCGGCGGGCGAAAGCCGCCGCGGCGCTTGCCGACGCCGAGGCGGACGCCGACAGTGGCGAGACCGCCGAGACCGATCTCGACGAAGCATACGAACTCGCCCAGGCCGCCCTGTTCGAAGCAGAGGCGGAGATCGAGCGCATCCGCGAGGAACTGCACGCCCGCGAGCGGGAACAGGGCGCGCTCGCGGCGCGCACCCAGGCGCTCTCGCTCGCACTCGACCAGAAGGACGGGTCGGCCGCACTCGTCTCGGCCGGCGTGAAGGGCGTGCGCGGGCTCCTCGCGGAGGCCCTGCACGTCGAGCCAGGGTACGAACCCGCGATCGCCGCCGCACTCGGCTCCTTGAGCGACGCCGTGCTCGTCGACGATCGTGCAGCGGCATACCGCGCGCTCGAGCACGCCGAGTCGGGTGCGCTCGGACGGGTCGCGCTCGCGATCGCCGACGCCGGACGGTCGCCCCGAACGGCGCCGTCGATCGATGGGCTGCTCGCGGCATCCGACGTCGTCACCGCGCCCGCAGGCGTGCTGGGCCTGCTCGCCGAGGTGCTGATCGCCGACGATCTCGGCGCTGCGCGCGCCGCCGAGCCCGCGCTCGCGAAGATCACCGAACCGGTCACCGTGATCACCAAGGACGGCACGGTCGTCGGCCGCTTCGTGGTCCGCGGGGGATCGGGGCAGCAGCAGAGCCGTATCGAGCTCATCGCCGAGCGCGATCGTGCCGCCTCCCGGCTCGACGAGGTGCGCGGCGGGATCGAGCGCAGTCGATTCGAGCTCGCCGAGCAGCGCCAGATCGTCGAGCACTCGAAGGAGCAGGCCAAGCTCGCGCTCGCCGCGCTCCGCGAGTTCGATGCGCAGCTCGCCCGGCGCACCGAACGACTGAACGGCGCACGCGTCCAGGCCGAGGCCGCCGAAGCCGACTCGGAACGCCTGCGACAGGCCGCGTCGAACGCCGAAGAGCGCGTCGCCGAGGCCGAAATCGCGGCGGGGGAGGCGAAGACCGCAGTCGAGGCGGCGCGCGCGACACCGCGGCCGGTGCTCGAGACCGAGGCGCGCGACGGCGCGCTTGCGGCGCTCGAGTCGGCCCGGGAGGCCGAGGTCGAGGCGAAGCTGCGACTCGAGACGGCGAAGGAACGCGTGCGGGCCGAGGAGGCGCGCATCCGAGCGATGGAGGCCCAGTTCGAGGCCGAACGACGCGCCTCGGCCGAGGCCGCGCGGCGCGCCGTGATCCGCCGCGCCCAACTCGAGGCGGCCACGCGGGTCGCCGAGGCGTTGCCCGGCGCGCTCTCCTCGGTCGACGCATCCGTCGCCGAGGCCCGCGTCGCCCTCGGGCGCGCCGAGGCGGAGCGGGCCAGCCGCAACGAGGAGCTGCAAGCGGTACGGCGCGAGGAGGCCGCGGTGCGCGAGCGACTGCACGTGGTCACCGAGGACGTGCACGGCCTCGAGCTGCGCATCTACGAGAAGAAGCTCCACGTCGGCGGCCTCGTGGAGCGGGCGGAGTCCGAGCTCGGCCTCACCGAGCAGGTGCTCATCGCCGAGTACGGCCCCGACCAGGAGATCCCGGCCGAGGAGGAGGGCGACGAGCCCCGCCCGTTCCGGCGCGAGGAGCAGCAGCGCCGCCTCGCCGTGGCCGAGCGGAAGCTCGCTCAGCTCGGCCGCGTGAACCCGCTCGCCCTCGAGGAGTTCGCGGCGCTCGAGCAGCGCCATCAGTTCCTGGCCGAGCAGCTCACGGACCTCGCGAACACCCGCAAGGACCTCCTCACGATCATCGAGGAGATCGACGGCAAGATGGAGTCGATCTTCCGCAGCGCCTTCGAAGACACGAGGGCGGCGTTCGCCGAGGTCTTCCCGGTGCTCTTCCCCGGTGGGGCGGGCAGCATCTCGCTCACCGACCCCGAAGACCTGCTCACCACCGGCATCGAGGTGAGCGTGAAACCGGCGGGCAAGAAGATCGAGCGCCTGTCGCTGCTCTCGGGCGGTGAACGGTCGCTCGCCGCCGTCGCCCTCCTCATCGCGATCTTCAAGGCCCGACCGAGCCCGTTCTACATCCTGGACGAGGTCGAGGCCGCCCTCGACGACGCCAACCTCGGGCGGCTCCTCTCGACGCTCGAAGACCTCCGCGATTCGAGCCAGCTCATCGTGATCACGCACCAGAAGCGCACGATGGAGATCGCCGATGCCCTCTACGGCGTCTCGATGCGTCAAGACGGCGTCTCCGCGGTCGTCGGCCAGCGCGTTCGCGAGGAGCGCGAGGCGAAAGCGAGCTGAGCGCGCGCCCCGGCGCGGCGCGGAACGCGACGCGGCAGGGCGCGAAAGGCGGCAGCAGGAGCGGAGCGGCGCGTCAGCGCCGTCGAGCGTATCCGGCAGACCCGATGAGGCGACGCCGCCACCTGGGCCGCCCGCTCAGGTGAGCCGCCGGTCGCCGGGGTCGACGACCCGGAACCAGCGGTAGCCGTAGGCGTCGAGCTGCACCTCGATGCGCCCGTGCTCGTCGAGGTCGAACGTCTCGACGGCGAACAGGTCGGACAGTTTCGAACCCGGTGCCACCTCGCCGAGCTCGAGCGACACGATCGTCGGTGTCGGCGCGAAGTTGTGCACCGCCACGAATTGACCGACGTCGGCACTGATGCGGTGCGCGAGCACCGCGTCCTGCCCGCTCGGCAGCAGTTCCAGGCGCCCCCAGCCGATCTCGGGCGAGCTTCGGTAGCGCGCCGCGAAGCTGCGGATGACGTTCAGCAGGGAGTCGGGGTCGTGCATCTGCGCCTCGACGTTCACGTGCTCCGGCGAGTAGCCGTCGGACGGGGGCTGCGCGACGAGCTTTCCGGGGCGCGGCCCTGGAGAAGCCGCCGTTCGGCCCATCCGTCCACTGCATGGGGGTGCGCACCGTCATCCGGCCGCCCTCGTCGCGGTTCTCGCCCATGCCGATCTCCTCGCCGTAGAACAGCACGGGCGTGCCCGGCAGGGAGAACAGCAGGCTGTAGACCAAGCGGATGCGGCGGGGGTCGCCGTCGAGCATCGGCGGCAGGCGCCGTGCGATGCCGCGCCCGTAGACGCGCATCCACTCCTCAGGGGCGAACGCGTCGAAGACCTCCTCGCGCTCGGCGTCGCTCAGCTTGTCGAGGGTGAGCTCGTCGTGATTGCGCACGAAGGTCGCCCACTGCGCCTCGGGTTCGAGCTCGGGCCGCTTCGCGAGACTCTCGGCGAGCGGCCGGGCATCCTCCCTCGCGAGCGAGAGGTAGAGCGCCTGCATCCCGAGGAAGTCGAACTGCATCGTGAGCTCCGGCGGGTTGCCCGCACGGCCGAAGAAGTCGACCTGCTGGTCGTACGGCAGATTCACCTCGCCGAGGAGCACAGCCTCGCTCGAACGTCGTTGCAGGAATCGTCGGATGTCTCGGAGGAACTCGTGCGGGTCGCCGATGTCGACGCCCTCGGGCGGCTCGATGAGGAACGGCACCGCGTCGACCCGGAACCCCGAGATGCCGAGCTCGAGCCAATAGCCGATGGTCTTCGCGATCTCGTCGCGCACGGCGGGGTTCGCGATGTTCAGGTCGGGTTGGTACCGGTAGAAGCTGTGCAGGTAGTACTGGCCCGTGCGTTCGTCGAGCTCCCAGACACTGTTCTCCTCGCCTGGGAACACGCTCTTCGCGGGCTTGGCCGGCGGTTCGTCGCGCCAGACGTAGAAATCGCGAAACGGCGCCGTGCGGCTCCGCCGGGCGGAGCGGAACCACGGATGCTTGTCGGAGGTGTGGTTCATGACGAAGTCGATGATCACCCGCATGCCGCGATCGCGTGCCGTGCGGGTGAACTCCGCGACATCGCCGAGCGACCCGAGCCGGGGATCGACGCCCGTGAAGTCGGTGATGTCGTATCCGTCGTCACGATCGGGGGTCGGTTGGAACGGCATGAGCCAGATGCACGTCACCCCGAGCTCGGCGAGGTGATCGAGCCGGTGCGCGAGCCCTTCGAAGTCGCCGAAGCCGTCGTCGTTCCAGTCCATGTACGTCTCGACGTCGAGGCAGTAGACGACGGCCGTCTTCCACCACAGGTCGCTCCGGTCCGTGATCTTCATCGGCCGACCTCCTGCAGGGCGGGGAGCACGCGCTCGCCGAACGTGTCGATGAACGCGTCCTGCTCGGTGCCGACGTGGTGGAGGAAGATCCGGTCGACGCCGAGCGCGGCGATGCCGGCGAGGTGGTCGAGGTGCCGGCCCGGGTCGGAGGAGACCTGCAGGGTCTCGGCGACCTGCTCAGGGGTGGTGTCGGCGGTGCGGTCGTCGAACGACTCGGGGGAGTCGAGCTCCCAGGCGAGATGCGCGGGAATCACGCCCTGGCGCCACTGGTCGTGAGCGATCGCGAGGGCCTCCTCGTGGGTCGGCGCCCAGCTGAGGTGCACCTGCACGGCGATGGGGCCACGGCCGCCCGCGTCGCGGTACGCATCCATGAATTCGCGAAGCGCCTCGCGAGGCTGGTCGACCGTGATCACGCCGTCGGCCCAGGTCGCGACCTCGCGTGCGGTCTCGGTGCTCACCGCGGCCGCGAACAGCGGCGCCGGCACCTCGGGCAGGCTCCAGATGCGCGCGCGATCGACCCGGACGAGGCCGTCGACCGTCACCTGCTCACCGCCGAGGAGGCGGCGCATCACGTCGATCGTCTCGCGGAGCCGCTCGTCGCGTTCCTCCTTCTCGGGCCACGGGTCGCCCGTCACGTGCTCGTTGACCGCCTCGCCGCTGCCGATGGCCGCCCAGAACCTCCCCGGGAACATCTCGGCGAGGGTCGCGATCTTCTGGGCGGCGATCGCCGGGTGGTATCGCTGTCCGGGCGCGGTGACGACGCCGAGCGAGAACCGGGTCGCCTCGAGCGCGGCGGCGAGCCAGCTCCACGCGTAGCCGGAGTGGCCTTGGCGGACGCTCCAGGGTTCCAGGTGGTCGCTGCACATCGCCGCGTCGAAGCCGGCCTGCTCGGCGTGTTTCACATCGGCGAGCAGGCGGCTGGGGGGAAGTTGTTCGTGCGAGGCGTGGAATCCCACGGTCGTCATGCGCACTCCTTCTGTTGTCTCGAGGCTTCCCGTCACCGTCCCCTCGCGGCAACCCCTTGCGCGCGACGGTGGGACCGGTGTACCGGGGCGCGCTCTAGGCTGGAGCCATGGCAGAACGCGCATCCTGGTCGCTCGGCGCGGCCCTTCGCGGGGTCTTCGGCGCGAAGACGATCGACGAGGACACGTGGGACGACCTCGAGTCGGCGCTCATCCGGGCGGACTTCGGTCCGTCGGTCACCGAGGAGATCGTCGACGCGATCAAGGCGCAGGTCGATCGGTACAAGACCACCGACCCGCGAGACGTGCAGCGGATGCTCCGCGAGCTCATCGAGGAACGGCTCGCGAAGTACGACCCGACGCTGAAGCTCACCGAACGTCCGGCGGTCGTGCTCGTCGTCGGCGTGAACGGCGTCGGCAAGACGACGACGATCGGCAAGTTCGCGCGGTTCCTGCGCAGCTACGACCGGAGCGTGGTCGTCGGCGCCGCCGACACGTTCCGCGCGGCGGCGGTCGACCAGCTCGCGACGTGGGCCGAGCGCGCCGGCGTGGGCATCGTGCGCCCCGAGCGCGAAGGCCAGGACCCGGCATCCGTCGCCTTCCAGACCGTCGAGAAGGCGAAGCAGGACGGCACCGAGATCGTGATCATCGACACGGCCGGCCGCCTGCACACGAAGGGCGGGCTCATGGACGAGCTCGGCAAGATCAAGCGCGTCGTCGAGAAGCAGGCGCCGATCAGCGAGGTGCTGCTCGTGCTCGACGCGACGACCGGCCAGAACGGACTCGCGCAGGCCGAGGCGTTCATCGAGCACGGCGGCGTCACCGGACTCGTGCTCACGAAGCTCGACGGCAGCGCGAAGGGCGGCTTCGTGCTCGCCGTGCAGGAGAAGACGGGCCTGCCGATCAAGCTCATCGGCCAGGGTGAGGGCATCGGCGACCTCACGGGCTTCACGCCGCACGTCTTCGCGCAGAAACTCGTCGGGTAGGGGCGGACATGTCGATCGAACACGACTACTTCGGCCTCATCGGCGACTACTGGAGCGAGCGCAAGGAGTACGGCGACCAGGACGTCGAGATCGTCCTCCACGCCGATGCCGACCTCGTCTCGACCGCCGCGCTCGACGCCGCGGCCACGATGGTCGGCGAGCTCGAGCACGTCGACGACGAGCTGCGAAACGTCTTCGTGGATGAGCTCGACGGCCGCGGACCGGTCACGAACTTCCTGGCCGCTGTGCTCGATGGTGAGCAAGCGGATGCCGCCGACGCCGCCATCACGCGCGAGTCCGGCGATCGCCAGATCGACGCGCTCCGCTCGCTCAGTCTCGTGCGCGTCGACCTCCGCCCCGACGCCGACGGCGACGGCGAGGTGTTCGCGGAGTTCGAGTACGGCCTCGCTCCAGAAGACACCGACGCGCGCCTCGTGGCCTCGATCGACATCGGCCGGGAGATCGTCGACGTGCGCTTCGATGCCTGAGAGCGACCCGACCCGGTGGCCCAGTTCGCTCGCCTACAATTGTCAGCACCATGGCTACCTTCGGAACCCTGTCTGACCGCCTCGCAGAGACCTTCAAGAATCTTCGCACCAAGGGCAAGCTCTCGGCGTCCGACGTCGACGGCACCGTTCGCGAGATCCGCCGAGCGCTGCTCGACGCCGACGTCTCGCTCGACGTGGTCAAGCAGTTCACGGCGAGGGTGCGCGAGCGTGCACTCGGCGACGAGGTCAACCGGGCGCTGAATCCTGCCCAGCAGGTCGTGCAGATCGTGAACGAGGAGCTCGTCGCGATCCTCGGCGGGCAGCAGCGGCGCCTCCAGTTCGCGAAGAACCCGCCGACCGTGATCATGCTCGCGGGTCTCCAGGGCGCCGGCAAGACGACCCTCGCGGGCAAGCTCGCGAAGTGGCTCGTGAAAGATGGTCACACCCCGATCCTCGTCGCAGCCGACCTCCAGCGACCGAACGCCGTGAACCAGCTCCAGATCGTCGGCTCGCAGGCCGGCGTTCCGGTCTTCGCGCCCGAGCCGGGCAACGGGGTCGGCGACCCCGTGAAGGTCGCGAAAGACGCCGTGAAGCAGGCCGAGCGCGCTCACCACGACGTCGTCATCATCGATACCGCGGGCCGCCTCGGCGTCGACGCCGAGATGATGAAGCAGGCCGCGAACATCCGCAGGGCGACGAACCCCGACGAGGTGCTCTTCGTCATCGACGCCATGATCGGCCAAGACGCCGTGACGACCGCGAAGGCCTTCCAGGAGGGCGTCGACTTCACGGGTGTCGTGCTGTCGAAGCTCGACGGCGACGCGCGCGGCGGCGCCGCGCTCTCGGTGGCATCGGTCACCGGGCGCCCGATCATCTTCGCGTCGACCGGTGAGAGCCTCGACGACTTCGAGCCGTTCCACCCCGACCGCATGGCGAGCCGCATCCTCGACCTCGGCGACATCCTCACCCTCATCGAACAGGCCCAGGAAGCCTTCGACGAGGAGGAGGCGATGAAGGTCGCCGAGAAGATCGCGAAGGAGCAGTTCACCCTCGAGGACTTCCTCGCGCAGATGCAACAGCTGCGCGGAGCCGGCTCGATCAAGAAGATGCTCGGCATGCTGCCGGGCGGCGGCGGCATGAAGCAGCAGCTCGAGAACTTCGACGAGCGCGAGATCGTGCGCACCGAGGCGATCATCCAGTCGATGACGCCCGCCGAGCGTCAGAACGCCAGGCTCCTGAACGGATCGAGGCGCCTTCGCATCGCCAAGGGCTCCGGCATGACGGTGACCGACGTGAACCAGCTCGTCCAACGCTTCGAGCAGGCCGCGAAGATGATGAAGACGGTCGCTCGCGGCGGTATGCCGCAGATCCCGGGAATGGGTCCCATCCCGGGTGCCGGGTTCGGCGCGGGCAAGCGCCCGGCCAAGGCCAAGAAGGCATCGGGTTCGCGTTCCGGCAATCCAGCAAAGCGCGCGGCCGAGAACGCGGCGATCGCCTCGGGCGCGATGCCGACCGGTCAGGGTGCTCCCGCCGGGTCGGGATTCGGCCTCGCCGGCGGCAGTGCGCCGAAGGCCGGCCCCAGCGAAGAGGAACTCGCCGCACTGCAGAAGCTCCTCGGGCGCTGAACCCCGTTCAGTCGACCGCGCCGCTGCCTGTCTTGAGAAGCGGCGTGTCTCGGTTCGTTGCCATCTCCAAGAGCCGGTCGTTCTCGGCGCGCGCGCCTCAGCGGGCGCCGTCGCGGTCGCGACGCACCGGTGCGTCGCCGACGAACGCCGCGAACGCCTCGTCGCGGAGGAGTCCGATTGGCCGCGGTCCCGTGTCGGCACGACGGAGGATCTCGTCGACGGGCATCGGCGAATCGGAGGCGACGAGCACGACGTTGCCAAGGCTTGCGCCCGCCACGACCGGGGGCGCGGTCAGCGCGACGACCTCGCGTCGAATCGAGGCGAGGGTGGCGCCCACCTCACGGCTCATGCCGAGCTCGGCCGTCGCGAGGGTGTTGACGATGATGATGCCGTCGGGCGCGAGCAACCGGCCGAGCTCCGTGAAGAACTCGACCGTCGACATGTGGCGAGGCGAGACGCTCCCCGAGAACACGTCGACGATCGCGAGGTCGTAGCCGCCGCCGGTGCGTGCGGAGCGCTCGACTGCTGCGCGGCCATCGTCGAACTCGACCGTCAGCTCGGTGCCCTCGTCGAGCGGCAGCACATCGAGCACGAAGTCGAACAGCTCGCGGTGGAGTTCGACGACGTGCTGCACCGACCCCGGCCGCGTGGCGGCCACGTAGCGGGCGAGGGTGAGCGCGCCGGCCCCGAGGTGCAGGACGCGGATGGCGCGCCCGGACTCGCGGCATCCGTCGACGACCCCCGCGACGAGTCGCGTGTACTCGAGCTGGAGGTCGAGGGGATCGAGCGGATTGACGTGCGATTGCGTCGTTCCCTCGACGACGAGCGAGTAGCCCCCGTTCGTGCCGTGGTCGGGCAGCAGCCGAGCGTTCACCTCGTCACCGTCGAGTTCGAATCGGGGATCGCCCATGCGTTCCACACTAGGTGGGCGCTCCTCGGCAGGCCAGCGTGCGGGCGACGCATCAGTGAGCGCACGTGGCATTTGCTTACAGACCGGTACCAGGTCGTCAACTACGCCAGCAACGAAGCGCCCGGCACGATCATCGTCGACACCCCGAACACCTACCTCTACCTCGTGATCGGCAACGGCCCCGCGATGCGCTACGGCATCGGCGTCGGCCGCGAAGGCTTCACCTGGGCCGGCACCAAGACCGTCGACCAGAAGGCCGAGTGGCCGGATTGGACGCCGCCGCCCGAGATGCTGCAGCGCCAGCCCGACCTGCCGCGCTTCATGGCCGGTGGCCCCGGCAACCCGCTCGGCGCCCGCGCCATGTATCTCTGCGGCACGCTCTATCGCATCCACGGCACCAACGAGCCGCACACCATCGGCCAGCGCGTCTCCTCGGGCTGCATCCGGATGACCAACGACGACGTGACCGACCTCTACAGCCGCGTGAAGCTCAACACCAAGGTGATCGTGCTGCCGATGAGCGGCCAGCGCACTGTGGCGGCCCCAGTCCGCGACAACCGGACCGTCTCTGCCCCGGTTGCGCGAGCAGCGACCTCGTTTCGCTGCGGAGCGCCGCCAACGGTGTCGTCGAACCCGCTCCGCGACATCGGAAGCTAAGATTGAAACGCCGGTTTCTCAGTTCGAACCACCAAATCGTTCCAGACTTTTCAGCAGTATTTTTAAAAACCTGATCCTTTCAAGCGACGCGAGCGACGCCGGCCGGGGAGCGACGCTCCCGGCCGGCGTCGGCTTTTGGCGGACATCACGAATGCGTGCGCCTGGAACCTTACGGAACCTACTGAGCCGCTCGCTCGTTGGGGATGCAACGGTGTTTCTGTCGGGAGTTACACATCATGACCGATTCAGCTTCGCACTCTGCGTGTGGCAACTCTGCACGTGGCCGGCGCCGCGTTCGCAGTCAGCTTGCTGTGCAGCACCTCAGCCATGGCGCAGCCTTTCGCCATGACCGAGCCGCGCGATTTTTCGCGCTCGATCTTTCAGCAGGTCGCCCCAATGGAGCGCGCCCTGCCGCCGTACGAGGCGACCGAGGCGGACCAGTCCGCCGCCGAAATTCCCGCGCATTTGCGCCGGCAGATCGTCGCCTATAACGGCCGCGAGGCCGCCGGCACGATCATCATCGATACGCCGAACACCTATCTCTATTACGTGCTCGGCAACGGCCGCGCGGTCCGCTACGGCATCGGCGTCGGCCGCGAAGGCTTCACCTGGTCGGGCACCCAGACCGTCGGCCGCAAGGCCGAGTGGCCGGACTGGCATCCACCGGTGGAGATGATCCAGCGCCAGCCGTACTTGCCGCGCTTCATGGCCGGCGGCGCGGGCAACCCGCTCGGCGCACGCGCGATGTACCTCGGCTCGTCGATCTATCGCATCCACGGCACCAACCAGCCGTCGACGATCGGCCAGAAGGTGTCATCGGGCTGCATCCGTCTCACCAACGAGGACGTGGTCGACCTCTACAATCGCGTGACCCTCGGCACCAAGGTCGTGGTGCTGCCCGACACCGGCCGCCGTGCGCCGGTGGAAGCGGCCTACCAGGCGCCGCGCCAACAGCGTTACGCGCCGCGCGAAGAGGCACAGAACACCTACGCGCAGCAGCCGCGCGCAGAGGTGCCCACCTATGTAGGCTATCCGGTGCGCCACGGCCGTTGGGGTTCGAGCATCTACTGACAAACAATCGCTGCGACGATTGCGCAGGCCCGGCCATTCGCCGGGCCTGTTGCTTTTCGGGGACGCCCTGGCAATGTGCGGCAAATTTCAGGGCAAATTCCAGGGAAGGGAACGCCATGCGCCTCCGCGCCATTCTGGCATCGACCGTACTGTTGCTCGCACTCGCCGACAGCGCGCTCGCGCAGGCCTGGCCGACGCGCCAGCCGATCAAGCTGATCCTGCCGTTTCCGCCGGGCAGTTCGCTCGACACGATTTCCCGGCCGGTGTTCGAGCAGGTCGGCAAGCAGATCGGCCAGAGCTTCGTGATCGAAGCGCGGCCGGGAGCGGGCGGCACGCTCGGCATGGCGATGGCCGCGAAGGCCGACCCCGACGGCTACACGCTGCTCGTCAATTCCTCGATCCAGTCGATCGTGCCGACGACCTTCGCCGGCCGGCTGTCGTTCGACACGCTGCGCGACTTTTCCGGCGTCATTCCGCTCGGCCAGTTTCCCAATGTCCTGGTGACGCCCACCGGCCGCTTCAAAAGCGTGCAGGACATGGTCGCCAAAGGAAAAGAAAAGCCGGGCTCGCTCACCTACGGCTCGGGCGGCATCGGCGCTGCGACCCATCTCAACGCCGAGCGCTTCCGCCTGAGTGCCGGTTTTGAAGCCGTGCATGTGCCGTTCAAGGGCGCGCCGGAAGCGGTGCGCGAGGTGCTCGGCGGACGTATCGATTTCTACTTCTCACCGCTGCCGTCGGTTGTGCCGCTGATCCAGGCCAAGCAGCTGGACGGGCTCGCGCTGTCGAGCCTGACGCGCGACGACACCCTGCCGACAATCCCGACGACGCTCGAGGCCGGCTTTCCAAACTCCGAATACACGTTCTGGATTGGCGTCTTCGCGCCGGCCGCGACGCCGAAGGAGATCGTGCAGCGCCTGCACGCCGAGATCGAGAAGGCGCTGAACGATCCGACGATCAAGGAGCGGGTGAAGCAGCTTGGCGCCGATCCGATGCCGCTCAAGCCGGCGGAGTACGATGCCTTCGTGCGCGCGGAGATCGAATCCAACGCCAGGCTGATCAAGGCGGCGGGGATCACCTCGAACTAGAGTCCGCTTGTCGAACTAGAGGTTGCTCGACACTCTATCCCCGTCATCCTGAGGTGCCCGGCGTAGCCGGGCCTCGAAGGATGGCGGCCCGGAAGAGCCGCCGTGCCGTAACATCCTTCGAGGCGCGCAACGCGCACACCTCAGGATGACGGATTGAGAGCTGCTTGAGAGCTACGCTCAGGATGACGGAGCGAGAGCTACTTGAGAGCTACGCGACCGCCGCCGACGCGGTGACACGAACGCCCCGCACCGTGTCGATGATCGCCGCGGGATCCGCCGGCATCGAAATCGCCGCGCCAGGCGACATGCCCGTCCGGCCGCACCAGCACCAGCCGGCGCTCGTAGAGCGCCCGTCACATCCGGCTCGTTCAGCGTGACGGTCTTCGAGCGGCACGCCGTTCGCCCTCGCCGCCTTCTCGAACGCCGCGCCGTCCGGCGCGTCCGTGCCGAGCCGCAGCAGCACGAAGCCGCGACCGTAAAGATCGAGCGTCGAACGTCCGTCCGCGAGCATCGCGTGCGGCGCCCGTGCACCGGGCCGCGCCGAGGCGACAAAACTCTCCGGCTCGTCCGGCGGCTCCGGCGTTCCGTCTGGAACGCAAATCGGCGAGCCCTCGTAGCGGTAGCCGATCTGCAAGCCGATGGTGCGGAACATGGCCCCGACCTCGCGCACCAGCGCAGGCCCGAGCCGCTCGCGCAGCGCGCGGCCCTGCTCGGTGTCGTCTTCGATCGAGCCGAAGCCTTCGTGGAAGGTCTGGTGCGCCTTGAAGAAGCCCGCGGTCTTGGTGATGTTGCGCAGGCCGATCGGCTGCCGCTCGGCGTTGTAGCTTTCGAGCAGCGCTTCTCCACCAGCCCTCAAGCGCGCCCGCAAGCTTCCAGCCGAGGTCGACCGCGTCGCCAAGCCCGGTGTTCATGCCGAGCGCGCCGGTCGGCGAAAGCTGATGCACGGCGTCGCCGGCGAGGAACACCCGGGCCTTCGAATAGCGCTCGGCGACCAGGCTGCGCCGCGTCCAGACGCTGACGGCCATCCATTCGACGTCGATGTCCTTGCCGACCGCGCGGCGCAGCGGCGCCTCGCGGATCGATGGTCTGCGGCGTCTGCTTGCCGTCGCTGTCGAGCACCATCAGGCGCCACATGCCGTTCACCGGATCGATGACGCGCACGTTGGCCCACCAGCCCGTCGCGGTCGATGTGCAAGAAGAACGAGCCGAGTTCCTTTCCGCAGCGCTCCAGCAGGTTCGGCGCCTTGAAGAACAGATGCAGCGGGTGGCCGAGCGCGCCCTGCCCGACCAGATCGATGCCGAGCGACTGACGGATCGCGCTGGTCGCGCCGTCGCAGCCGACGAGGTAGTCCGCGACGATGCGCTCGCGCGTGCCGGTTTCGAGATCGACCAGTTCGGCGGTGACACCCGCGCTGGTGTCCTCGAAAGACCCCAGCCGCGTGCGATAGCGCAGCACGACATGCGGAAAGCTGCGCGCGAAGCGCTGCAGGATCGGGTCGAACCACATCTGCGAGCAGGTCTGCAGCCGCATCGGGCTCCACGGATCGGGGTTCTGCCCCATCCGCGCGGGCCGCGGCAAACGGCCGAGTTCGTAGCCCGCGAGGCTGGTGACGAACACCGCATCGCGCGGATGGTCGGTCGGGAACGGACGATTGCAGGCGTTCGTGGCGATCCGTCCGGCAGAACTCCATGCTGCGAACATTCACTTCGTTCATCTTGGGCGTGACGATCGAGCCGTCGCCCTGCTCGATCATCATGCAGGCGATGCCGCGCCAGCCGAGCTCGGCCGCAAGCGCCAAGCCGACAGGTCCGCCGCCGACAATCAGAACCGGCACTTTCCGCATTCCCAACTCCCTATTCCTTTCAATCGAGCCTGACACCGGCGGCCTTCGCGGCCGCCGCAGCCCCGCTTCGACGCGATGAACGCCGCAAAGTCCGCGGGCGAGCCGGGATTTGCGATCGCGCCAAGCCGCGCAATCATCGCCCGCGCCTCCGGCGAGCGCAGCCCTTCGTTGAGCGCCGCGTTGATGGTGCGGACGATCGGCTCGGGCGTACCCGCCGGCGCGACGATGCCGAAGAACGTCGTCATCTCGAAATCCGGAACGCCGGCCTCGATCATGGTCGGCAGGTCCGGCGCGAGCGGCGTGCGCGCCCGGCTGGTGACGGCGAGCGCGCGCAGCTTGTTGTCGCGCACCAGCGGCAGCATCGCCGCGATGTCGCCGATCGACACGTCGACCGCCTGGCTCAACACGGCGGTCGCAAGCTCGCCGCCGCTGCGATACGGCACCGGCACGAGGTTGATCCCCATGCGCGCCATGAACAGCGCGCTCGACAGATGCGGCGCGCCGCCCGGCCCGGTGTGCGCGTAGGTGAGTTTTCCGGGATTGGCCCGGGCGTAGTCGACCAGCTCCTTGACCGAGTGCCACGGCTGCGAGGGGTGCACCACGAGCAGCTGATAGCTCTCCCAGAACGCGACCGGCGCGAAGCTCCGCTCGGGATCGTAGCCGGCATTGGCCGTCATGGTCGGGATCACGGCCAGCGTAGAGGTGTTGCCGACCATCAGCGTGTGGCCGTCGGGCTTGGCCGCCGCGACCTCGCGCGCAGCGAGCGCCCCGCCCGCGCCGGCGCGGTTCTCCACGATCGCCGGCTGCCCGAGCTTGGACAGCGTCTGCGACGCAAGCCGTGCGATCGTGTCGTTCGGTCCGCCCGGCGAGGCCGACACCACGATCCGGATCTGCTGGCTGGGATAGTCCTGCGCATGCGCGACGCCGGCCGGAACGCCGCCGATCCCGATCCAGAGCGCCACTCCCGTGGATGCTTCTGCGCATGCCGCCCTCGTTCGAGAAACGCACGGTTTCCGCAACGATAGCGGATAACCGCAATAGATCATAAGCCCCGCGCGCCGCTTGCCGCCGCATGCCTGTCCGCCACGCGCCTGACTGGACCTGATGCCCCTGTGTTCGCTAGAAGCGTGCAGCGAAAACGAGACAATCGACACGGGTGGAATTCTGATGCGCATTGCGGCGATGGCGGCCGGGGCGGTCGGCGGCTATTTCGGCGGGCGGTTGGCGGCGGCCGGCCATGACGTTCACTTCATCGCGCGGCGCGCCCACCTCGATGCGCATCCGCAAGGACGGACTGAAGATCGAGAGCGTGCACGGTGATTTGCATTTGAAGAATGTCACCGCGACGGACGACCCCAAAGAGGTCGGGCCGGTCGACATCGTGCTGTTCGCGGTCAAGCTCTGGGACACCGAGAAGGCGGCCGAGCTCGCCCGCCCGCTGGTCGGCCCGAACACCCGCGTCATCACGCTGCAGAACGGTGTTGATAGCACCGAACGGGTCTCGCCGATTCTCGGCAAGGAGCAAACCGTCGCCGGCACCGCCTATATCGCGACCGTGCTGTCGCGCGCCGGGCGTCGTCAGCCACACCTCGAAGTTCGCGATCATGCGCTGCGGCCGCATTGACGGCGCGCCTGACGCCAGGCTCGCGGCGTTCGTCGAGGCGGCGAAGGCTGCCCACATCGACATCCAGCCGCAGGACGACATGAACTGCGAGCGCTGGCAGAAGTTCATCTTCCTGTCCTCGATGGCCGGCGTGAACTGCGCGACACGGCTGCCGATCGGCAAGGTGCTGACCGATCCCGACACGCGCGCGTTCTACAAGAAGCTGATGGAGGAATGCCTCAAGGTCGGACAGAAGTCCGGCGCGAGAGTGCCCGACGACTGGGTCGACGACCGCATGGTGTTCTCCGACAACGCCCCGCCCGGCATGAAGGCGTCGATGCTGCACGATCTCGAGGCCGGCAACCGGCTTGAGCTCGATTGGCTTACCGGCAAGGTGGTGTCGCTCGGCCGCGAGCTTGGCGTGCCGACGCCGGCGAGCGAAGCGGTCTACGCCGCGGTCAAGCTGCACCGCATGGGGAAGCAAGGCTGACAGCCGCCGCGGAGGCCGCGATGCTCCGGTCGATTGCATGTGTCGCGTTTGCCGCCGCGCTCGCCGCGGCGGCCGGCGCCGGGCCGCGGACGGCTTCGAGCTTTGCAACCGGACCAAGCTGCCGGTCCGCTACGCCAAGGCGATCAACGACAAGGCCA
>CAWJZK010000037.1:0-22856 GCA_963847285.1 uncultured Actinomycetota bacterium | reverse complement strand
TTGAACCTGCGACCCCTTGACCCCCAGTCAAGTGCGCTACCAAGCTGCGCCACAGCCCGATGCCATCGGCATTCGCCGAAGACAACTTGACCATCATAGCGGGATTCGAGGGCGTGCTCGTGCACCTGCAGGCGTCGCAGGCATCCGCGAGGCATCCGCGAGGCTTCTTCCGAAGGCGCCACAAGCGCGACGCACAACCCTCGACCTCGAGCACCATCAGGGCAAGACTGGACCACGCAGGGCCGTTCTGAGGGGGAACACCATGGCACGCACCATCGCCGACCAGTTCATCGCCCAGCTCGTCGATGCGGGAGTGAGTCACATCTACGGCATCGTCGGGGATTCGCTGAATCCGATCGTCGATGCGGTCAGGCGCAGCGGCGGGTCGGCGGAGGGCGGCATCGACTGGATCCACGTTCGGCACGAGGAGGGCGCCGCGTTCATGGCCGCAGCCGAGGCGCAGCTCACGGGCAAGCTCGCGGTGTGCGCCGGAAGCTGTGGGCCGGGCAACCTGCACCTGATCAACGGCCTCTTCGACGCGCACCGCTCGAAGGCGCCGGTGCTCGCGATCGCGAGCCACATCCCGAGCGCGCAGATCGGGTCGGGCTACTTCCAGGAGACGCATCCCGAGCGCCTGTTCGTGGAGTGCTCGAACTACTGCGAGATGGTCTCGACGGCCGCACAGTCGCCGCACGTCGTGAACACCGCGCTGCGGCACGCGATCGCCGGGCCCGGCGTGTCGGTGGTCGTGATGCCAGGGGATGTCGCGGAGTTCGAGGCATCCGCTTCGTTCCCGTCGCTCGTGCTCACCGAGCCATCGACGCTCGTGCCCGCCGAGGCCGACGTGCAGCGCCTTGCGGTGGCGATCGACACGGCCAAGACGGTCGCGATCTTCGCAGGCGCGGGCGTCGAGGGCGCCCATGACGAAGTCGTCGCGTTCGCAGAGTTGCTCCAGGCACCGGTGGGGCACACGCTGCGCGGCAAGCAGTGGATCCAGTACGACAACCCCTACGACATCGGCATGACGGGCCTGCTCGGCTACGGCGCCGCGAACGCGGGCATCCACGACGCAGACCTACTGCTTCTCATCGGCACCGACTTCCCCTACACGCAGTTCCTGCCCGACCCGGGCAAGGTGGTCATCGGCCAGATCGACGCGGATGCCTCGCACCTCGGCCATCGCGTGAGTGTCGCGCACCCCGTGCACGGCGACGTGCGCGCCACCCTCGCGCGCCTCACCGAGCTCGTGGCGCCGAAGACCGACGGCGCGTTCCTCGACCGCATGCTGAAGAAGCACGAGAAGCTCCTCGAGACCGTGGTCGGCACGTACACGGATGTCTCGAGCGTCACGCCGATCCATCCCGAGTACGCGATCACGCTCATCGACGAGGCAGCTGCCGACGACGCGATCTTCACTGCCGACACCGGGATGGGCAATGTGTGGCAGGCACGCTACATCACGCCGACACCGGAGCGGCGCATCATCGGCTCGCTCATCCACGGCTCGATGGCGAACGCACTCCCCCAAGCACTCGGCGCGCAGTTTGCCTATCCGGGCCGGCAGGTCGTCGCGATCGCCGGTGACGGCGGGCTTTCGATGCTGCTCGGCGAGCTCATCACCGCGGTGGCCTACAAGCTGCCTGTCAAGGTGTTCGTCTTCAACAACTCGACGCTCGGCCTCGTGAAGCTCGAGATGCTCGTCGACGGCTTCCCTTCGTTCGGCACCGACGTGCCGGACGTCGATTTCGCAGGCATCGCCGAGGCGATCGGATTCCACGCCGAGCGGGTCGACGACCCGCACGCACTGAAGGACGCCGTCGCCTCCGCCTTCGCCCACGAGGGCCCCGCACTGCTCGACATCGTCACCGACCCGCGCGCGCTCTCGCTGCCGCCGGCGATCACCGGCGAGCAGGTGAAGGGCTTCGCCCTCGCGATGTCGAAGACCGTGCTGCACGGCGGCTCCGGCGAGGCGGTGGCGATGGCACGGTCGAACATCCGTCATCTGCGAGGGCTGTAGGGGCGGCCGGGCTGAAGGGCTGCCGGGCTGTCAGTGCCCGCGTCAGAGGTACTTCCGCACCTCGTCCATGAACGTCTTCGGGTCGTCGACCCAGATGCGCACCGCGGTGATGGTCTGCTCGCCGCCGTTGGCGCCGCCACCCGGCAGTCGCACGACGGTCGGGCGCTCGAGCTCGATCTCGATGTCGGTCTCGTTGGCGATGCGCAGCAGCAGCGTGCGCGAGGCATCCGTCTCCTCGATCTTCGGCGACTTGGGCTCGTCGACCCGCAGGTTGCGCGCGACCGAGGCGATGTCGTCCCAGCTGAGCGCGACGTCGGTCTCGAGGCCGTGACGCACGCGGATGCCGTCGGGGCCCACGGTGTGCGGGCGCATGAGATACGCGCAGAGCAGCCCGAACATCCACGTGAGTCCCCAGATGCCGAGGATCAGGAACGGGATGCGCACTGCCGGCCAGCGGTGCACGATGAGGTCGAAGATCGGGATCTCGACCGCCGACAGCACGATGAAGATGATGAGGATCGTGAGCACCGGCTTGTGGTAGCTGAAGCCGGCAGCGCCACGCGGAATGGCCGGGCGGCGACTGATGAAGCGGCCGATGCTCGCATAGATGCTGAGTTCGAGCTTCAGGGCGCGCTTCGCGAAGCGACCGACGCGGCGCCAGACGGATGCCTCGGGGCGAGTCGTCGTCTCGACGCTCATGCGCCGACTCCTGCGTTGCGCTCGGCCTCGCGCTCGGCCTCATCGGCCGCGATGAGCTCACGGAGGCGCGTCGCGATCGCGTCGATGCCGCGCATGAGCGCATCACGATCGGCGACGTCGACGGCGCCGATCAGCTCGGCCGAGAGCTCCTCGTGCTCATGCTGCATCTCGCGCATCATCTCGCTGAGCGGATGCTCCGAGCGACACGATCGTCGAACGCCGGTCACTCGGGTGGGGCGATCGGATGACGTACCCGACGGCCTCGAGCGCGTCGACGAGCCCGGTGATGTTGCGCGGGCTCACCTCGAGGCGGGTCGCGAGCGCGTGCTGCGTCGACGGACCGGTCGCTGCGAGCTCCCAGAGCACGCGAATGCGCGACGGCGTGAGGGGCGTGCCCTCGAAGGCGCGCGCCATGTCCTTCTGGAACAGTTCGCTCACCTCGATGAGCCGGTCGAGCACGGTGATCTCGGGGGGCATATCCTGATGGTACTACATTGTTACCGTGCTTCACGATATGTCATGCCGTCCCTCACTGACGGGCTCGAATGTCGGATGTCACGGCTAACGTGTGGTCTATGCACACCGAGGTGACCGACGATCTCGACACGAACATCTTCCGTGTCGTCCCCGCGCGCGACGCTCCATTCGACGACGTCGAGGCCGTGTTCGGAACGCGGGGCGACCCCGCCCACTGCTGGTGCCAGTGGTACAAGATTCCAGGCAGCGATTGGCGCAGCGTCGGCGACGAGGCACTTCGCGAGCGCCTCGAGTCCCAGCTGCGGGCACCCGGGGCCGGTCGTGGCCTGCTCGCCTATGACGGCGAGACCCCCGTCGGCTGGTGCGCGGTCGAGCCCCGAGCCGACCTCATACGCCTGCGTGCGAGCCGTATCATCGCCGACGGCACGCCGAATCCCGACTTCGACGACCCCGACGTCTGGTCGGTGACGTGCTTCGTCGTGCCCCGTGCCCATCGCCGCCGCGGCATCGGCCGCGTGCTCACCGAGGCGGCCGTCGAGTTCGCGCGCGCGAACGGCGCCCGCATCGTCGAGTCCTACGCGGTCGACCCGACCCTGCGCACGAAGACGCCCGCAGCCGATCTCTTCCACGGCACGGTCTCGATGTTCGAGTCCGCCGGCTTCGCCGAGGTCGCCCGGCCGAAGGCCGACCGCGCCGTCATGCAGCTGCGGCTCAGTGAGTAGCGGGGCTTGAACCCGAACCTCCGGCTCACCGCGAGGCTCGGACCCGCAAGCTCGGCCGTGGTCACGTCGTCGGACGTCATCGCCGTTCTTCCGGCTACGCTGTGGCACACAGGTCGACGGGTGGGGCGGAGACATGAGCGAAACAGCGGGTCGGCTGCGATTCGATCACAGCGACGTCGTGACCCAGGCCGATCGACGCGCAGCGGGTCGCAGCGCACGGAGGTCCCTCCCGCGCGCGAGCCACGCGGAATACACGCCGGCCCCCGACCGTGATCCCCTTGGCATCATCGATCGCCAGAACGCGGTCCGTGTGCCCGAGCTCGTACCGTTGCGAATGCGACGGATGGAGGAGAGCCCGTTCGCGTTCTATCGCGGCACCGCTGCCCTCCAAGCCGCGGACCTCGCGCACGGCGCTCACACGGGCCGCCGCGTTGTCACGAGCGGTGACGCGCACCTCGCGAACTTCGGGCTCTTCGCGTCACCATCACGCGACATCGTGTTCGACCTCAACGACTTCGACGAGGCGGCGTTCGCGCCCTGGGAATGGGATGTCAAACGCCTGCTCACGAGTGTCGTCATCGCAGCGCAGTCGAACGAGTTCGAGGAGACCGACGTCCGGGCAGCCACGCTCGAGGCCGCCCGCGGCTACCGCCGCGGCCTCGATTCCTTCCTCTCGCTCGGCGCCCTCGAGCGGTACTACGTTCGTGCCGAAGCCGCCGACCGCTTCCCCGTCGGGCCGGAGGGTGCCGACGTCGTCAACCGCACGATCGAGCGGGCGCGCAAGCGCACTTCGGCACGCGAGTTCGCCCGGATCATGGAGCTCGGCGACGACGGCACCCACCGCCTCCGCGAGCAGCCGCCGACCCTGACGCACGTCGACGCCGACTACGAGACCCGGCTCACGGAACTCGTCGACCTCTACCGCGCGACCGTCGCACCCGACATCTCGCTGCTCCTCTCGCAATACACGCCCACCGATGTCGCCTTCCGGGTCGTCGGGGTCGGCAGCGTCGGCACCCGATGCTTCATCATCGTGCTCACAGGCCCGAGCGGTGAGCCGTTGGTGCTGCAGGTCAAGGAAGCCCGCCGATCCGTGTTCCACGAGTTCGGCGGCCTCTCGTTCCACCCCGCCTCGGCCCTCGACCGCGAGTTGGCCCGCACGCACCATGGCTACCGCGTCGTCTCGTACCAGCGCATCCTGCAGGCGGCATCCGACCCATTCCTCGGCTACCTGAACGACGACGGGCACAGCTTCTACGTCCGACAGTTTCGCGACATGAACGCTTCCAGTCGAAATCGCCGAGCTCGATATCCGAGCGTTCAGCGACTACGTCACAGGCCTGCGCCCACCAGCTCGCACGCGCACACGCGCAGAGTCCCGAAGCGGCGTTCGTCGCCGGCTATCTCGGCAACGGCACCACGTTCGACGAAGCGGTGACAGAGTGGTCGCTTGCGTATGCTGAGCAGTCGCTCGACGATTACCGCGCCTTCCGCGCCGCGGTCGCCGCGGGGCGCTTCAGCACGGCCTCGCCCGCCTGAGCCGGCCTCACCCGCGTGAGCGCGCGTTCTGGTCCAGAGAAGCCTCAGCCGAGCGACGCGAACGCTCGAGCGCGCTTGCGGAATGTGCTCAGCGCCACGGGCAGTTCCTCGAGACGCGACGCAGCGGCGTAGAAGGCGTCGGCGGCGACCGTGGAGTACCCGTCGCCCTGCTCGCCTGCTTCGCGAGCGGCCGCGCCCTCGCGTCGCACTTGGAGGGCGAACAGCAACTCGTCACGGTGGTCGCCGAGCAGCTCCTGCACCGTGTGCGCGGCGTCGGCGACATCGCCGACCTCCTTGCCGAAGACCTCGACCGGCGGTGACGAGACGGCCTCGCACGCGTAACGCAACCGCCGTGCAGCGCGCCGCAGCCGGTGCAGGGACTCGAGGTCGCCCACCGCGGCATCCTCGGCCTTTCGCACCCGCTTGGCCTCCTTTCGCAGCAACCGGGCGAGTTCGGCTCGCGCCGGTTCGTCCGCCGGCGGCGAGAACGGTGGATGCGCCAAGAATTCGGCGAGCCGCTCCGATACGTCGTCGACATCGGCAAGGTAGGTGACGAGCCTCTCGCGTTCGGAACGATAGCGCTTCTGCTCGTCATGGATCAGTCGCTCCCGCACCTCCTTGGGCACGTCGCTGTCGACCTGATCTTCAGCGTGCCGCATCCGAACCTCGACGTCGCGGACCTCGCCGAGCTCGTCGCCCAACTCCGAGAGCGCCGAGCGCAGGCGGCGTACGGTCGCGACGTCGAACAACCGTCGGTAGGCGGCGAGGGCGCTGCGAAGCCGCCGCACGAGGATCCGCGCCTGATGCACCGCGTCGGGCTCGTCGGCGACCGCCGCCTGCAACCCCTCGCCCAGCTGACCGGCGTACGCGGTCAGCCCGGCGACGACCGCTGCGCCGGCCTCGTGGAACGCGGCATCCGACCGGCTCATCTCAACGCCGCCCTCCCGCCTGCGTCGCGAATCGATCCCCCACTTGTGAGTTTACGTCGCGCCGCACCGACGTTCGATGGCCGGTGCCACCCGGCGCGGGATTCGCGGGTCTACTTCGCCCGCTCGCGACGCTCGCGCACGCGCATGTTGATGACGATCGGCGACCCCTCGAAGCCGTAGATCTCGCGAAGGCGGCGCTGGATGAACCGACGGTAGCCGGGGTCGAGGAATCCGGTCGTGAAGAGCACGAATGTCGGTGGGCGGCTCGCCGCCTGCGTGCCGAACAGGATGCGGGGCTGCTTGCCGCCGCGCACCGGGTGCGGGTGCTCCTGGGTGAGCTCGGTGAGGAACGCGTTGAACTTGCCGGTGGGGATGCGGGTGTCCCACGACTCGAGCGCCGTCTCGAGGGCGGGCACGAGCTTCTCGAGATGACGGCCGGTGCGCGCCGAGATGTTCACCCGCGGAGCCCACGCCACGTGGTGCAGGTCCTGCTCGATCTCGCGTTCGAGGTAGCGTCGACGTTCGTCGTCGAGGAGGTCCCACTTGTTGTACGCGAGCACGAGCGCACGGCCCGACTCGAGCACGAGGTCGATGATGCGCACGTCCTGCTCGGAGATCGGCTGCGAGACGTCGAGCATGACGACAGCGACCTCGGCCTTCTCGAGCGCGGCCTGGGTGCGGAGGGACGCATAGAAGTCGGCGCCCTGCTGGAGGTGCACCCGACGGCGGATGCCGGCGGTGTCGACGAAACGCCACACCTTGCCGCCGAGCTCGATCTGCTCGTCGACGGGGTCGCGGGTCGTACCGGCGAGATCGTGCACGACGACGCGCTCCTCGCCGGCAGCCTTGTTGAGCAGGCTCGACTTGCCGACGTTCGGGCGGCCGAGGATCGCGACCCGGCGCGGACCGCCGACCTCCTGCTTGGCCACAGCCGAGATCTCGGGCAGGACCTTGAAGACCTCTTCGAGCATGTCGGCGACACCGCGGCCGTGGAGGGCCGAGACAGGGTAGGGCTCGCCGAGGCCGAGGTTCCAGAGCGCGGCGGCCTCGGGCTCCTGACGCGTGTCGTCGACCTTGTTCGCGAGCAGGAACACCGGCTTGTTCGCCTTGCGGAGCAAGCGCACCACATGCTCATCGGTGGCGGTGGCGCCCACGATGGCGTCGACGACGAACAGCACCACGTCTGCGAGATCGATCGCGACCTCGGCCTGTGCGGCCACCGACGCGTCGATGCCCTTCGCGTCGGGCTCCCAGCCGCCTGTGTCGACGAGGGTGAATCGACGGTCGAGGTACTCCCCCTTGTACGAGACCCGGTCGCGGGTGACGCCGGGGGTGTCTTCGACCACAGCCTCGCGGCGACCGAGAATGCGGTTCACGAGCGCGGACTTGCCGACGTTCGGGCGGCCGACGATCGCGATGACCGGGAGCGCCGGCAGGTAGCGGATGCCCTCCTCGCCCTCCTCGGAGATCTCGAGCACCTCGAGGTCGTCGTCGTCGAGCTGGTAGTCGGAGAGCCCTGAGCGGAGGGCTGCCGCCCGCTGTTCGGCGAGCTCGTCGTCGACGTCGGCGAGACGTTCCGCGAGGTCGTCGTCGGGAGCGTCGAAATCTTCGCTCTGGTCGGTCATGGTGTCTCCTCTGAAGTCTGGATGCGCCGGGCTCTCACCCGTCGCGGCGCTAGCGCACCGCCTCGGGCTGCGCAGCCCGGATCACGCCGATCACGGCATCGACGGTCTGTTCGAAGTCGAGATCCGTGGAGTCCACCGTGATCACACCCTCGGCGGCGGTCATGAAGTCGACGACCTTGGAGTCCGCCTCATCGCGCCGATGGAGCTGCTCGCCCGTATCCTGCGCCGAATCGCCGACGAGCTCCGCCGAGCGCCTCGCTATTCTAACGTCCTCAGACGCGGTGAGAAGGATCCGCACCGGGGCATCCGGTGCTACCACCGTCGTGATGTCGCGGCCCTCGACGACGATGCCAGGCGCCGGCTCCGCCGCGATGATGCTCCGGAACAACTCGATGAGGTGCGCGCGCACCTCGCGCACGCGCGCGACGCGGCTCACAACCGCAGAGATCTCAGGGTCGCGGATTGCAGCCGTCACGTCGACATCGCCGACGTGCACTGCGTAGCCAGCGGGGTTGGTACCGATGCGGTACTCGAACGTCGAGAGGCTCGAGACGACGGATGCCGCGTCATCCGTGTCGATGCCGGACGCCTCGACGTGCCACGCGAGCGCGCGATAGGCCGCCCCCGTGTCGAGGAAGCCGAAGCCGAACCGGCGGGCCACCTCCTTCGACACGCTCGACTTGCCGCTTCCGGCGGGTCCGTCGACGGCGACCACGAACGGGAACACGGGTGACACGGTTCAACCTGCAATCCGCCAGCCGCGTGCGGCCAGCTCGTCGGTGAGACGCTCGAGCACCTCGGGAAGCACTGAGATCTCGGCGAGGCCGACCTGGGCGCCCGGCGAGTGCTCGAGGCGGAGGTCTTCGATGTTCGCCCCGGCGTCGCCGACATCGCTGAAGAGGCGGGCGAGCTGGCCGGGCCTGTCGTCGACCATGACGATGAGACTCGAGTAGCGGCGGTCGACGCCGTGCTTGCCGGGTAGGCGCTCGACACCGGTGGTGCCGCCGAAGAGCTCTTCGGCGACGCGTCGACGTGCGCCGGGGGCATCCATGTTGTCGAGGGCATCGATGAACCGGTCGAGGTCGTCGCGGTAGCGCTGGAGGATCTCGGCGACGGGGGCCGCGTTCTGCCCGAGGATCTGCACCCACAGCTCGGGGTCGCTCGCGGCGACGCGCGTGACGTCGCGCAGCCCCTGGCCCGCGAGGTTCACCGAGGCGTGCGGGGCGTCGATGAGCCGGCGTGCCATGAGGCTCGACACCACTTGCGGCACGTGTGAGACGAGCGCGACGGCCGCGTCGTGCTGCTCGGGCGTGAGCTCTACGAGCGTCGCGCCGAGGTCGAGGATGAGGTCGTCGATCGCCGCGGCGTCTTGGTATGACATGCCGCCGTGCGCCGCCACGACCCACGGGCGACCGACGAAGAGGTCGGCGCGGCCCGCCATGGGCCCGCCGCGCTCGCGCCCGGCCATCGGGTGGGTGCCGAGGTAGCGCGAGAGATCGGCGCCGCGCGCCCTCAGGTCGTCGTAGACGGCGAGCTTCACGCTCGCGACATCCGCCACGATCGCATTCGGGAACGCCTCGAGCTCGGCCGCCACGACGTCTGCCGTGACATCCGGCGGCACGCAGACGACGATGAGCTGCGGTCGGTCACCCGGCTCTGCGGGGCGCCCGGCACCGTAATCGACGGCAATCGCAAGGTGCGTGGGCGACGCGTCGGCGAGGATGACGTCGATGCCCTTCGCACGAAGGCCGAGGCCGATGCTGGCACCGAGCAGGCCGACGCCGACGACGCGAACCGGCCCGGTCAGGCGTGATTCGGTCACGTGTCGTTCCCCTCCCGGCCAGCGTCCGCGGCGCGGGAGATCGTGAGCAGCTGGCCGAGTTCCACTTTAGTCAACTCGCGCATCTGGCCCGATCGGAGGGTCCCGAGGTTCAGCGGCCCGAAGCTGCGACGCACGAGATCGACGACGGGATGCCCCACCGCGTCGAGCATCCGGCGCACGATGCGGTTGCGGCCCGAGTGCAGGGTGAGCTCCACCATCGAATGGCGGTCGTCGGCCTGCTGCTGCAGGATGCGTGCACTGTCGGCCGTGATCGGCCCGTCGTCGAGTTCGACCCCGTTCTTCAACCGCTGCACGACCTGAGGCGTGACGCGACCCTTCACCTTCGCGATGTAGGTCTTCGAGACGCCGAACGAGGGATGAGCCAGCACATGCGCGAGCTCGCCGTCGTTCGTGAGGATCAGGAGTCCGCTCGTCTCGGCGTCGAGTCGGCCGACGTTGAACACCCGATCCTCGAGCTCTTCGGTGAACCTGGTGAGGTCGGGTCGGCCCTGCTCGTCGCGCATCGTCGACACCACGCCGCGCGGCTTGTTCAGCATGTAATACCGCTTGGCCGGGTCGAGTTGCACCGCGACGCCGTCGACGGAGACGAGGTCGGTGGCGGGATCGATGCGGCGTCCGAGTTCGGTGACGATGCGGCCGTTCACCTCGATGCGGCCTTCGACGATGTAGTTCTCCACGACGCGGCGGCTCGCGACGCCTGCGGCGGCGAGCACCTTCTGCAGGCGCACGCCCTCGGTCGACGCGGTGCCGGAGCTGCTCCCGCGCTCGGTGGCGTCGGCGTCGCGCGGCCGTCATCGGTGGCGTCGCCGGCGCCGTCATCGGTGCTGTCGCCGCGGCCGTCATCGGTGGTCAAGATCGAATCCCTCCTGGCCGTCGTCGAGCAACGGCGAGATGTGCGGCAGTTCGTCGAGCGAGTTGATGCCGAGGTTCGTGAGCAACAGCTCGGTGGTGCCGTAGAGGATCGCGCCCGTCTCGGGGTCGGTGTCGACCTCGCTGACGAGCCCGCGACCGAGCAGGGTGCGCACGACCGTGTCGACGTTCACTGCACGGATCGACGCGATCTGCGATCGCGAGATCGGCTGCTTGTACGCGATCACCGACAACGTCTCGAGGGCCGCCTGCGAGAGGCGGGTCGACGACTGCGTGAGCACGAAGTCCGCGACGAGGGCGTCGTACTCGGCGCGCACGTAGAACCGCCAGCCGCCGCCGACCTCGCGCAGTTCGAAGCCGCGACGGATGCCCCGCTCCCGGGTCTGCTCGGTGACATCCGTTCGCGGCTCTCCCGACGTGCCCGTGCCGTCGTAGTCCGCGCGAAGCCGCGCGATCGCCGCCCGCACCTCCGCCACCGGACGCGCGACCGCCGCCGCGAGATGCACGACGCTCTGCGGCTCGTCGGCGATGAAGAGGATCGCCTCGAGCGCGCGGTCGAGGTCGAGGCGCGGCTGGCCGGGCACGTCGAGCGGCGTCGCGATCGACAGTTCGGGACCGTCATGCTCGGTGACCGTCATGCTCGGTACCGTCTGCTCGGTCACTGCGCGCGCCGCGGCATCCGTCTCATGCGTGGTCATAGTCGGCCCCCAGGCTCTCGAGGTTGTCGTCGGACCAGTGCTCTCCCGCCCAGCGCAGGGTCAGCTCGCCGAGCGGTTCGACCTGCTCGAACCCGATCGCCGAGTGGCGGTACAGCTCGAGCACGGCGAGGAACCGCGCGACCACGACCCCTCGCTGTGCGACGCCGGCGATGAGCTGGCGGAACGTCACGGGGTCGCCGCGCCGCAGCACCGCGACGACGTGCGCGGCCTGCTCCCGGATCGACACGAGCGGTGCGTGCAGGTGGTCGAGACCGACGACGGGGATCTCACGGGGCGTGAGCGCGAGCGTCGCGAGCGCCGCGAAGTCCTCGGCGGAGAGCGTCCACACGAGTTCGGGAACGCGCCGGCGGAATCGTTGCTCGAGCCTGACACTGCGTGGATGCCGGTAGGACTCCGCTTCGAGGTGCGACGCGAACCACTGCGACGCCTCCTTGAAGGCGCGGTACTGCAGGAGCCGCGCGAACAGGAGGTCACGCGCCTCGAGGAGCGCGACGTCTTCGGCGTCGACGAGCTCGCCCTGCGGCAGGAGTCCGGCGACCTTCAGGTCGAGCAGGGTCGCCGCGACGACGAGGAACTCTGTTGCGCGGTCGAGCTCCTCGTGAGAGTCGAGCCCGCGCAAGTACGAGATGAACTCGTCGGTGACCGCGGACAGCGACACCTCGGTGATGTCGAGCTCGTGCTTGGCGATGAGCGAGAGCAGGAGATCGAACGGGCCCTCGAAGTTCGTGAGCGCGACCCGGAACCCGGCGGCGGATGCCTCGGCCGCACCGCCCTCGATCGGCACCGTCGCGCCGGGTGCGCGCGCCTCGGAAGAGGGTTCGGCCTCAGGCGACCGCGCCACGGAACACCAGCTCCCTCGCGAGCTGCCGGTACGCTCTCGACGCCTGGTGCTCTGGGGCGAACTCGGTGATCGGCGTCGCGGCGACCGTGGCGTCGGGGAACTTCACGGTGCGCGTGATCACCGTCTCGAGCACCTTGTCGCCGAACGCGTCGACGACTCGTTCGAGCACTTCGCGCGAGTGCAGCGTGCGCGCGTCGTACATCGTCGCCAGGATGCCGTCGAGTTCGATCGCCGGGTTCAGCCGGTCTCGCACCTTGTCGATCGTCTCGATGAGGAGCGCGACGCCGCGCAGCGCGAAGTACTCGCACTCGAGCGGGATGACCACGCCGTGGCTCGCGGTGAGCGCGTTCACGGTGAGGAGACCGAGCGAGGGCTGGCAGTCGATGAGGATCACGTCGTAATTGGGCGCTACGCGGCGCAGCACGCCGGCGAGGATCTGCTCGCGGGCGACCTCGGTGACGAGGTGCACCTCAGCGGCCGAGAGGTCGATGTTCGCGGGGATCACGTCGAGGTTCTCGACGCCCGTCGCCTGGATCACGTCGCTCGGGTCGAGCTGACGCGACAGCAGCAGGTCGTAGACCGTGGGCACGTCGTGGGTCGGCACGCCGAGCCCAGCCGAGAGCGCGCCCTGCGGATCGAAGTCGACCGCGAGCACCCGCCGGCCGTACTCGGCGAGTGTCGCCCCGAGATTGATCGTGGTCGTCGTCTTGCCGACGCCGCCCTTCTGGTTGCAGAGGGCGATGATGCGGGCGGGACCGTGCGAGGTGAGCGGCACGGGATCGGGGAACTCTTGATGCGGGCGACCTGTGGGACCGAGCTCCGGCTCCAGCGAAGCGATTCCGTCCGCCGGGTCGTGCGTCTGGTGCGTCACGTGTCCACTCTCTCCTGCGCCGGGCGTGTGCTTGGTCGATTCTAGCGAGCACGCGGGTGGGCTGCCGTGTACATCTCCCGGAGTGTGTCGGCTGTGACGAGCGTGTAGATCTGCGTCGTCGCGACCGAGGAATGGCCGAGGAGCTCCTGCACGACGCGCACGTCGGCCCCTCCTTCGAGCAGGTGGGTGGCGAACGAGTGGCGCAGGGTGTGCGGGGAGACGGATGCCGCGATGCCGGCGCGCTCGGCGGCGCCATGAATCGCCTCCCACGCGGCCTGCCGCGACATCCGCTTGCCCCTGACGCCCAGGAAGAGCGCGGGCGTCGCGGAACCGCGCGCCGAGAGCAGCGGCCGTGCACGCACGAGGTACGCGTCGACGGCGCGACGCGCATAGCTGCCGAGCGGCACGACCCGCTGCTTGCCGCCCTTGCCGAAGAGCCGCACGACCTCTTCATCGACGAGATCGTCGACGTTCAGCGACACCGCCTCGGAGACCCGCGCGCCCGTCGCGTAGAGCACTTCGAGCAGCGCGGCGTCGCGGAGGTCGACGGGCTCCTCGCCTCCGGCCGCCGCGATGAGCGCCTCGACGTCTTCGACCGGGATCGCCTTCGGGAGGCGCATCGGCAGCTTCGGCGGGCGGAGGTCGCGCGAGACATCCGCCGCGATCACGCCCTCTTCGGCGAGGAAGCGGTGCAGGCCCCGCACCGCCGAGAGCACCCGAGCGATCGAAGCCGTGGCGAGGGTGGGCTCGCGCTCGGCGCCGAGGAAGCGCACGAAGTCGGCGAGGTCCTGCTCGCTGACGGCGCCCGGCCCGGCGAAGCCTCGTGCTGTGAGCCAGTCGGCGTAGATGGCGAGGTCACGTCGATACGACGAGATCGTGTTCTTCGCGAGGCCGCGTTCGACGGAGAGGTGCCGCAGGTACTCGTCGACCGACCCGCGGGAGGTCATGGCGCCGAGGGCTCCCCGCGCGCCGCCGACCGGCTGGGCCACGGGGAATCGGCCGCCCCGAGGGTCTGCCAGCCGCGGGACCTGGCGGCGACGGCCGCGAGCACTGCGATCGAGAGCGGCGCGTTGGAGATGCGCCGAGCGAGCACCGCCTCGACGCACTCGTCGAGCGGCACCCACCGGGCCTCGATGTCGGCCTCCTCGGCCTTGCGCGCGAACGCCTTGGGGGTGGCGGCGACCCCACGCGCGAGGTAGACGCGGATCACCTCGTTGCTGCCGCCCGGCGACGTCGCGAAGTCGGCGAGCACGGCCCAGTCGGATGCCACGAGGTCGGCTTCTTCGCCGAGTTCGCGCTGCGCCGCCGCGAGCGGGTCCTCACCGGCGACGTCGAGCAGGCCCGCCGGGATCTCCCAATCGCGCATGCGCACCGGATGCCGGTACTGCCTGATCAGGAGGGCGCGGTCGTTCTCGTCGAGCGCGAGCACGCCGACGGCACCGCTGTGGTCCGTGTATTCGCGCACGAAGCGCTCGCCGCGGAGCGTGACGATGTCGCGTCGGAGGTCCCAGACGCGACCCTTGTACACCCGTTCGCTTTCGACGACCGGCGCCTCGAAGGGTTCGTCGGCGAGCGGCTCGACCCGCTCGCCGGCCGCCGTGCCGATGGCGTCAGCCATGGCTGACGTCGAACAGCAGGCTCGCCTGCTGGCGCTCGAGCGCCGCACCGACGAGCCCACGGAACAGCGGGTGCGGGTCGTTCGGGCGGCTCCGCAGCTCGGGGTGAGCCTGGGTGCCCACGTAGAACGGGTGCACGTCGCGCGGCAGCTCGACGAACTCGACGAGGTGGCGGTCGGGCGACATCCCCGAGAACGACAGACCCGCCGCGGCGAGGCGTTCGCGGTAGGAGTTGTTCACCTCGTAGCGGTGACGGTGACGCTCGGACACCTCGGTCGCTCCATAGAGCTCAGCCGCGATGGAGCCTTCGGCGAGCTTCGCGGGGTAGAGCCCGAGCCGCATCGTGCCGCCCAGGTCTCCGCCCGCGATGATCTCGACCTGTTCCTCCATCGTTGCGATGACGGGGTACTGGGTGTCGGGGTCGAACTCGCTCGACGACGCGCCCGGCAGGCCCGCGACGTTTCGCGAGTACTCGATCACCATGCACTGCAGGCCGAGGCACAGGCCGAGCGCGGGAATGCCGTTCTCCCGCGCGAAGCGGAGGGCGCCGAGCTTGCCCTCGATGCCGCGTACACCGAACCCACCGGGCACGCAGATGCCGTCGAGGCCCGCGAGGTGCCGCTGGGCGCCCTCGGGGGTACGGCATTCGTCGGACGGGATCCATTCGATGTTGACTTTGGTATCGTTCGCGAATCCGCCCGCGCGGAGCGCCTCGGTGACCGAGAGGTACGCGTCGGGCAGGTCGATGTACTTGCCGACGAGGCCGATCGTGATCTCGTGCTTCGGGTCGTGCACGACGTCGAGCAGCTCGCGCCAACCCGACCAGTCGACGTCGGCGGCCCGCCCATCGAGCCCCAGGGTCTCGATGATGTAGGCGTCGAGCCCCTGCTCGTGCAGCATGGTGGGGATCTCGTAGATCGACGGCACATCGACTGCGTTCACCACGGCCGCTTCGTCGACATCGCACATGAGCGCGATCTTGCGCTTGTTCGACTCCGTGACGGGCCGGTCGCTGCGCAGGACGAGCGCGTCGGGCTGGATGCCGATCGATCGCAGCGCGGCGACCGAGTGCTGCGTGGGCTTGGTCTTCTGCTCGCCCGACGCTCCCATGAACGGCACGAGGGAGACATGCACGAAGAACACGTTCTTGCGCCCGAGTTCGTGGCGCACCTGGCGGGCCGACTCGATGAACGGCTGCGACTCGATGTCGCCGACGGTGCCGCCGATCTCGGTGATGATGACGTCGGGCTTCGGCGTCTCGGTGGCCTGCAGTCGCATGCGCCGCTTGATCTCATCGGTGATGTGCGGGATCACCTGCACGGTGTCGCCGAGGTACTCGCCGCGACGCTCCTTGGCGATGACCGTGGAGTAGATCTGGCCGGTGGTGACGTTCGCCGCCTGGCTCAGGTTGATGTCGAGGAACCGTTCGTAGTGACCGATGTCGAGATCGGTCTCGGCGCCGTCGTCGGTCACGAAGACCTCGCCGTGCTGGAAGGGATTCATCGTTCCGGGATCGACGTTCAGGTAGGGATCGAGCTTCTGCATGACCACCCGAAGGCCCCTGGCCGTCAGCAGATTTCCCAGGCTCGCCGCCGTGAGTCCCTTGCCCAACGAAGAAACGACACCACCCGTCACGAAAATGTGCTTGGTCTCGCCGTTGAAAGGCTCAGGGTTCGAAATGTCTGTGCTCGAAAGAGCTCTACCGCGTTCATCCACCACGGGCTTTAAGTCTAAGCCACGTTCCCGGTCGTTCGAACCGACATGCCGCACGCGCTCCCCCTCATCCTTCGGAATCGCTCCGATTCCGCCTCTGCCGAAGCTCCGATTCCGCCTCAACCGAGGCCGTCAGCGCTTCCATCTCAGCCGAAGCCGTCAGCGGGTGGCGTCACGCCGCGCGCTCCGCCGCGATCTCCAAGAGCTCCCGCGCATGTGCGAGCCCGCTCGCGGAGTCGGTGAGTCCTGAGAGCAACCGCGCCATCTCGGCCTCCCGTTCCACTCCGGCGAGCTGCCGCACGCTCGACGCCGTGACCTGCCCGTCGGTTCCCTTCACGACGCTCAGGTGGTTCGTAGCGAACGCGGCCACCTGTGCGAGATGAGTGACCACGATCACCTGCGATCGTTCGGCGAGCCTCGCGAGCCGGCGCCCGATCTCGATCGCGGCAGCGCCGCCGACTCCGGCGTCGACTTCGTCGAACACGAAGGTCGGAACGGGGTCGCTGCCGGCGATGACCACCTCGATCGCGAGCATCACCCTCGAGAGTTCGCCGCCGGATGCCCCGCGCGACACCGATCGCGGCTCGGTACCGGGATGCGGGCGCAGCAGGATCGCGACCTGGTCGCGACCGTGTGCCGCGGGTTCGAGCGTCGGGTCGACCGTGACGGTGAGCGCTGCATCCGGCATCGCGAGGGCGGAGAGCTCGATGGTGACGGCCTCGGCGAGGCGGCCCGCGGCCTCGGTGCGGAGTTCGGTGAGCCGGGACGCGAGACGGTCGACGTCGGCCGCGAGGGCGGCGACCGACGCGTCGAGTTCGACGATGCGCTCATCGTCGCCGTCGAGCTCGACGAGTCTCAGCCCACCGGTGCTCCGGAACGCGAGCACCTCGTCGAGCGTGCCGCCGTGACGCCGGATGAGCGCGGCGAGGAGAGCGCGACGCTCCTGCACGATCTCGAGCTCGCGTGCGCCGTCGGCGTCGAGCCCGGCGAGGTACCCGGCGAGGTCGGCGGCGGCGTCGGCGAGGAGGAACCCCGCGTTCGTGAGCGTCTCGGTGATCGGCGCGAGCGCGGCGTCATGGGCGACGACGCGCTCGAGGTGGCGGCGGGCCGCCTCGACGAGCGCGACGGCGTCGGGGGTGTCGTCGACGACCTCATCGGCCGAGACGAGCCCGCGCGCCTGCGCCGCCGCGAGACGGAGCTCCTCGAGGTTCCCCAGACGGTCGGCCCGTTCCTGCAGCTCGACGTCTTCGCCGGCTTGCGGGTCGGCCTCCTCGATCGCGTCGAGATCGGCGCGGAGCTCCGCGGCCTCGCGCGCGCGGGCATCGTGCGCATCGCGGAGCCGCACGAGCTCTGCGGCATCCGTGCGCCACTCGGTGAACGCGGCCTGGTACTCCTCGAGCGCGCGTTGCAGCCTCGGCCCGGCGAACCGGTCGAGCGCCTCGCGCTGCGCGACCGCCGACCGGAGGCGTTGCTGGTCGGCCTGGCCGTGGACGACCACGAGTTCGTCGCCGAGGTCGCCGAGCACGCCGACCGGCGCGCTCCGGCCGCCGATCACGGCGCGGCTGCGCCCCTCGGCGGACACGGATCGGCCGAGCAACAGCTCACCCGACTCGATCTCGCCGCCCGTGTCGGCGACGCGTTCGGCGATCGCCCCATCGTCGGGCACGAGCCAACGGCCTTCGACCCACGCCTGCTTGGCGCCGGAACGCACTGTGCCGGCATCGGCGCGGGCGCCGAGCAGCAGGCCGAGCGCCGTGACGACCATGGTCTTGCCCGCACCGGTCTCGCCGGTGACCGCGGTGAACCCCGCCCCGAGGGGCAGCGTCGCCTCGGCGATCACGCCGAGGTCGCGGATGCCGAGCTCCTCAATCAACGCAGCCCTCAATCAACGCAGGCCTTCAATCATCGCAGCCCTCAATCACGACCCACCGGCCCTCGCCACCCCGTGACGGGGAGCTGGAACTTGTTCACGAGGCGGTCGGTGAACGGCGCCTCGTGCAGGCGCGCGAGCCGCACCGGTGTGGGCGACTTGCGCACGACGACACGCGCGCCGGGCGGCAGGTTGAAGGTGCGGCGCCCGTCGCACCAGATGACCGCGGATGCCTCGGTGCGCTGCAGGATCTCGACGGCGAGCGACGAGTCGGCACCGACCACGAGCGGGCGCGCGAACAGGGCGTGTGCGCTGAGCGGCACGAGGAGCAGCGCTTCGAGGCTCGGCCACACCACTGGCCCTCCGGCGGAGAACGAGTAGGCAGTGGACCCCGTCGGCGTCGATATGACGACGCCATCGCAGCCGAAGGACGAGAGCGGCCGTTGGTCGACCTCGATGACGACCTCGAGCATCCGCTCGCGCTCGGCTTTCTCGACGGTCGCCTCGTTGAGCGCCCAGCTCTCGTAGACCACCTCTTCGCCGACCTTCGCCCGAACGGCGAGCGTCATGCGTTCCTCGACGACGTAGTCGCGGGCGAGCGCGCGCGCGACCGTGTAGCCGAGGTCGTCGCGCTCGCTCTCGGCGAGAAAGCCGACGTGGCCGAGGTTGACGCCGAGGAGCGGCACCGGGAAGTGGCGCATGATCTCGGCCGCGCGCAGGATCGTGCCGTCGCCGCCGAGCACGATCACGAGTTCGATGAGCGAGGAGTCGGTGTCTTCGAATCGCTCGACGCCGCCGTTGAGCTCGGGCACGAAGGCGCGCACGTCGTCCCAGTGCTCGGCGACGATGACCGGGACGGCTCCCGCCGCGAGCAGCTGGGTGCACACCTCCCCCGTCGCCTCGAGGGCTGCCGGCCGGCCGGTGTGGGAGACCACGAGGAAGTGCCGTGCGTCGTTCACGCGTTCGCGCCTCCTGCCAGTCCGTCGAGCCGACCCATCCATTCTGTCGGATTCACGCCGATCGCGGCGCTGAGATGCACGAGGTACTCGAGGTTGCCATGACTGCCGGCGATTGGGGAGGACAAGACGCCGGCGGTGCCGAGTCCGAGGTCGAACGCCGCCCAGAGCACGTTGGCGATCGCCTCGGAACGCAGGGTCGCGTCGCGCACGACCCCCTCACGCACTCCCCCACGGCCGACCTCGAACTGCGGCTTCACGAGCAGCACGAAGTCGGCGTCGTCGGTGGCGCTCGCGCGGAGCGCCGGCAGCACCGTCGTCAGCGAGATGAACGAGAGATCGGCGGTGACGAGCGAGGGCTGCTCGTCGACGCCCGTGAGCGCTGCGAGAGCGGCAGCGTCGAGACCGCGAACGTTGCAGCCTTCGACGAGCACGAGCCCTCGAGCCCCGACGAGGTCTGGAGCGAGCTGGCCATGCCCGACGTCGACCGCGAGCACCGTGCGCGCCCCACGTTCGAGCAGCACCTGGCTGAACCCGCCGGTGGACGCGCCGGCGTCGAGCACGACCCGCCCCGCGGGATCGACCTCGAAGCCGTCGAGGGCGGCGATGAGCTTGTGCGCGGCGCGACTCACATAGTGATCGGATGCCGCGACCTCGAGTCGCGCCTGCTCGCCCACCTTCGAGGAGGGCTTGACCGCTGGCCGCCCATCGACCGTCACGACGCCGGCCGCGACGAGCGACGCGGCGTGCGTCCGCGAGCGAGCGAGTCCGCGCGCGGCGAGGGCGGCATCGAGTCGCTGGTCGGCCATGCGTCAGTCGGCAGCGCGCGACGGGTCGGAGTGTTCGAGCTCGGCGCGAAGTTGCTCGGAGAGCGTCTGATAGGCCGCGGCCCGCTCCTCGAGCGGCTGCGACTCGATCTCGTGGAGTGCCGTGTTCGTCGCCTCGGACACGTCGTCGTGCTCCTGCTCAGTGCTCACGCGACCACGCTACCCCGATCGGGCGACGGGCCGTCGCGAAGGCCCCGGCCCGTCATGGTTCCGCACGCGGGTTCCGCACGCGGATCCGCACCTGCTTCGGCTCACGCGTAGAGCCGAGGCGGCACGTCGAGCGCGTGGATCGGCGTGCCCGCTCGCCAGATCGCCGTGCACGCCGCGCGCAGCAGGTCGAGCCCGCCGTCGCCCTCGTCGACGATCACGACACGGTTGCCGTCGACACGCACACGCGCGCGGCCGACGCGCATCGCCCCGCCGCGCACATGCTCCGCGACCGGGTAGGGCTCGTGCAGCCCGCCGAGGTCGGCGAGGATGAAGTCGGGCCTGCTCGAGGCATCCGCTGCGAGCAGTTGCTTGGCGCGGTCGATGCCCGTGAGCACGATCGCGCTCGACATCCCGGCCCGGTTCGCACCGAGGATGTCGGTGTCGAGCCGGTCGCCGACGACGAGCGGGTGTTCGGCGCCGAACCGGCGGCGCGCCTCCTCGAAGATGGGCGTCTCGGGTTTGCCCGCGACGAGCGGGAACCGGCCGACGGCGGTGTGCACGGCAGAGACGAGCGTGCCGTTGCCGGGCGCGATGCCGCGTGCGACGGGAATCGTCCAGTCCATGTTGGTGGCGATCCACGGAATCCCGGATGCCCCGGCGTCCGTTGCGCCGTGCGCGTTCAGCGCGAACGCGGCCTCGGCGAGGTCGCGCCACCCGACCTCGGGCGTGAAGCCCTGCACGACGGCGTCGGGTGCATCATCCGCTGAGCGTGTGACGCGATAGCCGCGCTTCTCGAGTTCGGTGACGATCCCCTCGCCGCCGACGACGAGCACGAGCGCCCCTGGCTCGACCTGCTCGTCGAGCAGGCTCATGGCGGCCTGGGGCGACGTCACGACGTCGCTCGGCGCGACATCGAGCCCCAGCTCGGAGAGGTGATGGGCGACGGATGCATCGCTCCGCGACGCGTTGTTCGTGATGTATCCGACCGAGCGGCCGGCTTTCACGCGGTTGAGACTCTCCACCGCCCCGGGGATCGCGTTCGCACCCGCGTAGACGACTCCGTCGAGATCGGCGAACACGGCGTCGACACCCGCGAGCGGCGTCTCCGCCTCAGTCCTCGCGCCGAACAGCCCCATCGGCCGTGCCCTCTTCCGTCTCGGCCTCGAGCGACTCGCCCTCGGCGAGCACTGCGGCGACATCGTCCTCGAGCACGGCGCCCGGGTCATCGATCGGTTCGTCGGATGCCACGACTTCGGGCTCGTCGGATGCCACGACTCCGTGCACCTCTGACGTCGCAGGCTCATCGCCCGCAACTTCGACGTCGAAGATCTCGACGACCTCGGATTCAGCGGGGCCGCCGAGCGCCGCTTCAGCGCGCGCGGCACGCGAGCGCCAGTCGGCGGCTTCGGCGTCGCGCCCGAGTTCTTCGAGCACCTCCGCATACGCCGAGAACAGCGCCGGGCTGTAGGAGAAGGCACGATCGGGGTCGAGCTGCGGGATCTCGAGCTCCGCGAGCGCGAGCTCGGGCTGTTCGAGGTCGAGGCGTGCGCCCGACATCGCGATCGCGAGCCCCACCTGCACGGCAGGGGGCAGTTCGGCACGGTCGACCGCGCGACCGACCTCGAGGGCGCGGTCGGGGCGCCCGACACCGCGCTCGCTGTCGACCATGAGGGGCAGCTCGTCGTTGCTTCCCGAGATACGTCGGTACGTTCGGAGCTCACGGAGCGCGAGCGCGAAGTCGCCCGTGGCGTAGGCGGTGATCGCGAGCGTCTCCCGCACGACGGCCACGCGTCCGGCGCGGCGCGCAGCGGACGTGGCGTGGCGGTGGGCGAGCTCGGGATACTCGTCGAGCAACTGGGATGCCGCGACGAGGTGCATCGCGACCATGTCGGCATTCTCCCGGCTCAGCGTCTTGAGCTCGGCACGAGCGACCTTGTCGAGGTCTCGTGGCTCGATGCCCTCGGGGATCTCGGGGTCGTCGTGGCGCGGCCGCACTGCGAGACTCGGAGCACCGTGCGTCGCACGGGGTTCCTCGCTGTCACGACTGTACGAGTCGGGCCGTCCGCCGGTACGCACGGGGCCGCGGCGGTCGCCGCCAGGCGCTCCACCATAGGGGCGCTTCGCGTCTCGGCCACCGTACGGCTTCTTCGCATCGCGATCGCCGTAGGGCTTCTTCGCGTCACGGTCGCCATACGGCTTCTTCGCATCACGATCGCCATACGGCTTCTTCGCATCACGATCGCCATAGGGCTTCTTCGCATCGCGATCGCCATACGGCTTCTTCGCGTCACGGTCACCGTACGGGCTTCTTCGCGTCACGGTCGCCATACGGCTTCTTCGCATCACGATCGCCGTACGGCTTCTTCGCATCACGGTCGCCGTACGGCTTCTTCGCGACCACGGTCACCATACGGCTTCTTCGCATCACGATCGCCGTACGGCTTCTTCGCGTCACGACTGGCGTAGGGACGCTTGGCGTCGCGATCTGCATACGGCTTCTTCGCGTCGCGGTCACCGTAGGGGCGCTTCACGTCACGATCGCCGTACGGCTTCTTCGCAACACGATCCCCGT
>CAWJZK010000036.1:0-55037 GCA_963847285.1 uncultured Actinomycetota bacterium | reverse complement strand
CCGACCCTGAGCTCTTCGAGCATCCATCGCACCCTGACGAGTCCTTCGGGCGCCTCGGGGTCGATCGGGATCCGGCCACCGGCGGCCTCGAACGCGGTGATCGAGCCTTCGAGCTGATTCATCGCCTGGCGGTCGCGGCCCGGGTTCTCCACGAGCTTCCGCACCCGCAGGGCGATCGCCTCCAGGTAGCGCGGCAGGTGCCGGAGCCGCTCCAAGCCGGTCGAGGAGACGAATCCAGCGGGCACGAGGCCTTCGAGCTGCGTTCGTGCGTCGCCGAGCGCCGCCATCAGCTGGATGCTCGACGCCTTCGAGATCGCGCGGTCCGCGTCGCGAGCGGCTCTCAGGATCCGCGCGACGAGCGAGACCGTCTCGAACATCCGCTCCATGATGCCCGCCGCGACCGCATCGCGCACCGCCTCGAACTCGGCGCGGGTGCGGAGGAGTCCATCGGGGTGCCGGGCGCGGAGCTCGGCGTCGACGCACGCCGCGAGGCAATCGTCGAGCAGAGCCCGGGTGTTCGGGTACGCGCTCGCCGCGAGTTGCAGCTTCTCCTCGTTCGAGAGGTGCTCCTGCACGTAGGCGACCGGTGACGGCGTGGCGTTCACGAGCAGCCGACGGATGCCCCGGCGCGACGTCCGATCGCGCTCCTCAGCGGTCGCGACGAGTCGCAACCCGACCGAGGCGCCCTCGTCGACGAGCGCCGGATACGCGCGGATGACGTTGCCGCCCTGTCGCGTGTCGAGGTGCGCCGGGATCTCGTCCCACTCCCACGCCGTGACGCCGCTGCGTTCGGCGAACCCGGCCGCACCACTGCCCCCTGAGCCTGTCGAAGGGAGCCCCGTCGAAGGGCGCTCCTCGGTCCTCCCCCGTTCGCCAGGCTCAGGGGGCTGTCGCCGACCGGCGACCGCCTTGGCGACCGCATCCCGCGTCTGTCCCGCGAGCCGCGCCTGCAGCTCGCCGAGGTCCTTCGACGCGCCGAGCGCTCGGCCGCGCTCGTCGACGGCACGGAAGGTCATGCGGAGGTGCGGCGGCACGCGGTCGAGGTCGAAGTCGGACGGATCGACCGGCGCGAAGGTGAGGCGGCGGATCGCCCGGCCGACGACGGCGGCGAACGGCTCGCGCTCCGCACCCGTCTCGGGGCCGACCGGCAGCTCGGCCGAGATCTTCGCCGCCCATTCGGCGGCCGGCACGACCTGCCGGCGCAGCACCTTCGGCAGGGTGCGCAGCATCGCGGTGATGAGCTCGTCGCGGAGCCCGGGCACCTGCCAGTCGAAGCCTTCCGGCGTGAGCCGAGGCAGCAGCACCAGCGGCACTCGCACGGTGACGCCATCGTCCTCGGCTCCTGGCTCGAAGCGGTACCCGAGCGAGAGCGTCTGGTCGCCCTGGCGCCAGCGATCGGGGAAGCCGTCGTCGCGGGCCGTCTCGGCGGCGTCGCCCACGAGGTCGGCGGCGGTCATCGAAAGCAGTTCGGGACGGGTTCGATGCTCGCCACGCCACCAGCGCTCGAAGGCGCGCGTGTCGGAGACATCCGCCGGCAGCCTCGCCTCGTAGAACGCGACGACGACCTCGTCGCCCACCAGGATGTCGCGGCGACGCGTGCGCTCCTCGACTTCGCCGAGCTCGCGGCGGAGCGCACGGTTCTTCCTGAGGAACGCGAACAGCCGCTTGTCGAGGCGGCCGGTGTCCCAATCCTCCTCGACGAGGGCGTGCCGGATGAAGAGCTCGCGCGCGAGCGCGGGGTCGATGCGCGAGAGCTGGATGCGGCGCTTGGCCACGATCGGAACGCCGAAGAGCGTGACCTTCTCGTCGGCGACGGCCGCGCCCTGACGCCGCTCCCAGCGCGGCTCGCTGTAGCTGCGCTTGGCGAGCGGGCCCGCGAGCTGTTCGGCCCACGCCGGGTCGATCGCCGCGTTCGTGCGCGCGAACAGCCGGCTCGTCTCCACGAGCTCGGCGCTCATCAGCGCCGCGGGCGGCTTCTTCGCGAGTGCCGAGCCGGGGAAGACGACGAACCGGGTGTTGCGGGCGCCGAGGAATTCGGCAGCGGGTCGGCGCCCGCGGGTGCTCGCTGAGCCTGTCGAAGCGGGCGCTCCCTTCGACGAGCTCTGGGAACGTTCGTCGCGCAGCCCGATGTGCGAGAGGAGCCCGGCGAGCAGGGCGCGGTGGATGCCGTCGGGGTTCGGCTCGCCGGCCGTCTGCGCGCCAGTGGAAGACGACACTGCAAGGCCCAGCGGCTTCGCGAGGCGCACGAGTTGGCGGTAGAGGTCCTGCCACTCGCGCACCCGCAGGTAGTTCAGGAACTCGGCCTTGCACATCCGGCGGAAGGCACTGCCAGAGAGCTCCCGCTGTCGCTCCTCGAGGTGGTTCCAGAGGTTCAGGAGGCTCAGGAAGTCGCTCGTCGGGTCGACGAACCGCGCGTGGAACCCGTCGGCCTGTTCCCGCTTCTCGAGCGGTCGCTCGCGGGGGTCCTGGATCGTGAGCCCCGCGACGATCGCGAGCACCTCGCGCGAGACGCCCTGCGCCTTCGACTCGAGCACCATCCGCGCGAATCGGGGTTCGATCGGCAGGCGGGAGAGCTGGCGGCCGACGCGCGTGAGCTGGGGGCCGTCGGTGCCGGTCCCCGAGCCCGTCGAAGAGTCATCGAGCGCGCCCAGTTCCCGAAGCAGTTCGAGGCCGTCGCGGATGCCGCGGCTGTCGGGCGGGGTGAGGAACGGGAACTCCTCGATCGCGCCGAGCCCGAGCGAGGCCATCTGCAGGATGACGGCGGCGAGGTTCGTGCGCAGGATCTCGGGATCGGTGAACTCGGGCCGCCGCTCGTAGTCCGCCTCCGAGAAGAGGCGGACGGCGATGCCGTCGCTCGTGCGCCCCGAACGGCCCGAGCGCTGGTTGGCCGAGGCCTGCGAGATCGCCTCGATCGGCAGCCGCTGCACCTTCGAGCGCACCGAGTACCGGCTGATGCGCGCGGTGCCGGCATCGACGACGTACCGGATGCCCGGAACGGTGAGGCTCGTCTCGGCGACGTTCGTCGCGAGCACGACGCGTCGCTTCAGCCCCGCGACCTTCGACGGCTCGAAGACCTTGTGCTGGTCGGCCGACGAGAGCCGACCGTAGAGCGGCAGCACTTCGGTCTCGCCGCCTCTGCGGGCTGAGCCTGTCGAAGCCCCGTAGTGCGCCCGCACCGCCGCCTCGGCGTCGCGGATCTCGCTCTCACCCGAGAGGAAGACGAGGACGTCGCCGGATGACTCGCGCTCGAGCTCGTCGAGGGCCGCGAGGATGCCCCGCTGCACGTCCTTGTCGTCGGCCGCCGCGCCCTCGTCGTCGGCGTCTTCGGCATCGGTCCCTGAGCCCGTCGAAGGGCCCGTCTCGGCGACGAGCGGACGGTACCGGATCTCGACGGGGTAGGTGCGCCCCGACACCTCGATGACGGGAGCGGGCACCCCCGAGGCATCCGCGAAGTGCCTCGCGAAGCTCTCGGGGTCGATCGTCGCGCTCGTGACGATGACCTTGAGGTCGGGGCGGCGGGGGAGGAGGCGCTTGAGGTAGCCGAGCAGGAAGTCGACGTTGAGGCTGCGCTCGTGCGCCTCGTCGATGATGATCGTGTCGTAGCGACGGAGCTCGCGATCGCGGTGGATCTCGTTCAGGAGGATGCCGTCGGTCATCACCTTGATGCGCGTCGCGTCGCTCACCCGGTCGGTGAACCGCACCTGGTAGCCGACGAGTCCGCCGAGCTCGACGCCGAGCTCCTCGGAGATGCGCTCGGCGATCGTGCGTGCCGCGATGCGCCTCGGCTGGGTGTGCGCGATCGACTCGCGGCCGAGCTCGAGGCAGATCTTCGGCAGCTGCGTCGTCTTGCCTGAACCCGTCGCACCGGCGACGATCACGACCTGGTGGTCCCGCAGGGCGCGCGCGATCTCCTCGCGCTGCCCGGAGACGGGCAGCTCGGCGGGATAGGTGATCGTGGGAAGCACAGCCCTCCATCGTACGACGGCTCATCCTCGTCGATCGCCGACCATCGACCTGCGCAGACCTCTTGCGGTCGAAGACCACTTTGCGATACAAAGTACTCATGTCCACGAGCGAGTCAGCACAGCAGCGAGTCGCCGGCGGCGTGCGACCGGGATCTTCCGAGCCGGATGCCGCAGCCGCCGTCGCGGGCCCCGCCGGGGCCTCCTCGTGGCCCGCGAGGTCCGCGCTCGCCCTCCTCGTCACCCGGCTCGCACTCGTCGGCGCGGCGACCCTCGCCACGTGGCTGCTGCTCGCCGCGGCAGGCGTCGCCGTGCCGTTCCCGCCCGGTCCGCTCTTCGCCACGGTCGCCCTCCTGCCGGTGAACGTCGCGAGCCTCCTGCTCGTCCGGCACCTGGTGCATCGGTCCGGCGGCACGGTCCGCGGGCTCCTCGGATTCGAGCGCGCGCGATTCGGCCGCGACGTCCTCTGGGGCCTGCTCTGGCTCGATGGTGCTCTACCTGCCGTTCGTGCTCACGATCATGGCGGTGATGTGGGCGCTGCACGGTGCCGCGATGTTCGAGCGCTTCGAGACGGTCTTCTTCGACCCGGCCGGCGTGCCGGCGATGCCCGGGGCCGTGCTCGCCGTGCTCGCGGTCGTGGCGGTGGTCTCGTTCGCGCCGCTGAACGCGCCCGCGGAGGAACTCGTCTACCGCGGGTACGCCCAACGCGGGCTCGCCTCGCGCCTGCCGGTCGCCGCCGCGATCGCGATCTCGGCGGTCGCATTCGGCCTGCAGCACGCGTTCTTCGCGCCGACGGTGGACGCGGTCGTCGTCTACGTCTGCGCATTCACCGTGTGGGGCGCCCTGTCGGGGATCATCGTGCATCGGCAGGGGCGCCTCATGCCGGTTGTCGTGGCCCACTTCCTCGTGAATCTCATCATGACCGCGCCCGCGGTCGTCCTGCTGTTCCTCCCCGACGCGATCGGAGCATCATGACCTCGCAGCCCCATCCCGACGACGACGACGCCCTCGATCCGGCGGCGATGCTCGACCTCCTCGAGCAGCAGCAGCGCACCGTCAGCCGCCGGATGGCCGGATACGTGCCCGCGATCCTCGGAGCCTGGGGCATCGCCTGGCTCGTCGGCTTCGGCCTGCTCTGGGGCATCGACGGCGCGCGCCCGGCCTTCGCGGTGCCGCTGCCCGTGGCGGTGGTCTGCTTCATCGTGTTGATGGTGGCGGCGATCGCCGTCGCGGCCGTCCTCGGCACGCTCAGCGGCCGCGGCATCCGCACGACGCCCGCGGCCGCATTCACCGGCGTGGTCTACGGCCTCACCTGGCCGGTGGGACTCGTCGGCATCTTCGCGCTCGGCAGCGCGCTGGTGCGCAACGGGATGCCGCCCGAGCTCTCCAGCTTCTACTACCCCAGCGCCATCAGCATGTTCGTCGGCATCATGTACCTCATCGCAGGCGCCCTCTGGCAGGCGCGCGCCGCGGTCGCGATGGGGGCGTGGATCGTGCTCGTCGCGGCAGTCGCGCCGTTCTTCGGATATCCCACCCACTACCTCGTGTTCGCGGTCGCCGGCGGCGGGGTCTTCATCGTCGGCGCGATCGTCGTCGCGCTGTACGCGTTCGGCGACCGGCGTTCGGCACGAGGCGGTCACCGAGATGGCTGAGCTGGATCCGGTCATCCACGCGCAGGCGCGGCTCCGGATCACCGCGACACTGGCCACCCTCGCTCCGGGGGAGAGCATCACCTTCCCGCGATTGCAGGACCTGCTCGAGATGACGGCCGGCAATCTCTCGACCCACCTCCGCAAGCTCGAGGAGGCGGAGTACGTCGAGGTCGCCAAGACGTTCACCGGCCGTACGCCGGTGACCTACCTCGCGCTCACCCGCGCCGGCCGCCGCGCGTTCGAGGACTACACCGAAACACTCCGATCCTTCCTGGGAGGTACACCATGACCACCGCTCCGCTCGCCCGCCTCGACGGCGTCTCGCGGACCTTCGGCGACGTCGTCGCGCTCGACGACGTCAGCCTCGACATCGGCGCCGGCGAGATGCTCGGCCTGCTCGGGCCGAACGGCGCGGGAAAGACGACGTTGCTCACGCTCCTGACCGGGCAGCGTCGGCCGAGCGCCGGCACGGTGCAGCTGTTCGGAGGTTCGCCGCTCGACTGGCGCAACCGCCGAGCACTCGGCACCACCCCGCAGGAGTCCGCCCTGCCGCCGACGCTCACGGTACGCGAGGTGATCGACCTCGTGGGCGCCCACTTCGATGATCGGCGCACCACCGCGGAGCTGAGCGAGGAGTTCGGCCTGACCGACCTGCTGCGCCGACAGACCGGGTCGCTCTCGGGCGGGCAGCGGCGCCGACTCAGCGTCGCCCTGGCGTTCGTCGGACGCCCCCGTCTCGTTCTGCTCGACGAACCGACGACCGGCCTCGACGTCGACGCGCGGCGCAGCCTCTGGGACGCGCTGCGACGCCAGCACGCGGCGGGGTCGACCGTCGTGGTCACGAGCCATTACCTCGAGGAGATCGAAGCGCTCGCCGAGCGAGTCGTCGTCGTGGCATCCGGTCGCCTCATCGCGGATGCGCCGCTGCCCGACGTCCTCCGGCGGGTCGGCCTCGGCCGCGTGCGCCTGGCCACGAGCGACGACGACGCCGTTCGGCGGCTCCCGGATGTCGCGCACGTGGCCGTCGAAGACGACGGCGCGCTCGTCGTGTCGACGCGCGACTCCGACGCGTTCGTCCGCGAACTCGTTCGGCGCGACATCCCGTTCGAAGGACTCGTCGTCCGCGGCGCCACGCTCGAGGAGGCGTTCCTGACCCTGACCGATCCCACCGCACGAGACCTGGAGGTCGTTCGATGACCGGCACAGTCGCCCTCACGCTCACCCACGCGAAGTACAACCTCATCGAGACGGCGCGCATCCCGATCGCGCTGATCGGATCCCTCGCGTTTCCCACGCTCGCACTCGTGTTCTTCGTCGTGCCCAACCGCACGGTGGCCGACGACCCCGTGTTCGCGACGCAGGCCGTGATCTCCCTCTCGGTGTTCGCGGTGATGTCGAATGCGCTCTTCAGCTTCGGCCTCACCATCTCGGAGAACCGGGAGAAACCCTGGGACCCGTACCTGCGCACCCTTCCCGCTCCCGGGGTGGCGCGGATACTCGCGCACGTGTTCTCAACCGGCGCGATGGGGCTGCTCGCGATCATCCCGGTGATCGTCGCCGGCGGCCTGCTGACCGCCGCCGAAGCATCGCCGCCGCGCATCCTCGCCGGCATGGTCGCGCTCGCAATATCGGCGTTGCCGTTCATGTTCATCGGCATCGCGATCGGGTACTCGATGTCGTCGAAGGCCGCGATCGCCGTCGTGCAGGTCGTCATGTTCGCCTTGGCGTTCATCGGCGGGCTGTTCCTGCCCCCGGTGCTCTTCGCGGACTGGCTGAACGCGATCTCGGCGTTCACGCCGTCGCGGCAGGCGCGCGAGCTCGTGATCTGGGCCGTCGAGGGCGGCGACCTGGTGTGGTGGGCGTGGGTCGGGGTGCTCGTCTGGACGGTCGTCACCTTCGTCGCCGCGCTCCTGCTGTTCCGTCGTGACGAGGGTCGCAGGTACCGATGACGGTGAACGGATGCCCCGGGGAGCAGCCGCCCCGGGGCATCCGTGGTGGGATGGAACCATGACAGACTCGCTCGTTCCCCGCATCCAGCTCAACGACGGCCACTCGATTCCGCAGCTCGGGTTCGGCGTGTTCAGGGTCGACCCGAAGGAGACCGAGCGCATCGTCACCGACGCGCTCGAGATCGGCTATCGGCACATCGACACCGCACGCATCTACGGCAACGAGACGGGCGTCGGCGCGGCGATCGCCAAGTCCGGCATCCCCCGCGAGGAGCTCTTCATCACGACGAAGCTCTGGAACAACGATCAGGGCACGCAGTCCGTGTTCGACGCCTTCGATGCCAGCATCGAGCGGCTGGGCCTCGACTACGTCGACCTGTACCTGATCCACTGGCCGGCACCGGGGCAGGATCGCTACGTCGAGACGTGGCGCGCGTTCGAGTCGCTCCGAGATTCCGGACGGGTGCGCTCGATCGGAGTCTCGAACTTCCTCGTGCCGCACCTGCAGCGAGTGCTGGCCGAGACCGAGGTCGTGCCCGCCGTCGATCAGATCGAGTTGCATCCGGCACACCAGCAGCCGGCGACAACGGCGTTCGCCGAAGAGCACGGCATCGCGATCGAGGCGTGGGGTCCGCTCGGCCAGGGCAAGTACCCGCTCCTGGAAATGCCCGAGGTGACGGATGCCGCGGCTGCCCACGGCAAGTCGCCCGCGCAGGTCGTCATCCGCTGGCACCTCCAGCGCGGCTACATCGTCTTCCCGAAGTCGAATCACCGCGCTCGCATGGCCGAGAACTTCGACGTGTTCGACTTCGAGCTCGGCGAGGCCGAGATGCAGGCCATCAGCTCGCTCGAGCGCGAGGGGCGCGTCAGCTCGCATCCCGACGAGGTGAACTGACCGGGATGCCGGTACGGAACGGGGGCTTGCGGATGCCGCGCGCCCATGTCTCGCTCACGAACGTGAGCGACACGCCCGGGATGCGACACCGTTTTGGCACGGATGACGAGCCGTGCGTAAAGTAATCCCTCGTCACCCCAAAGGTGCGGCGGAGCGAGAGTGCTGAGGCACGCGCTCGCCGGCCTCAAGCGGGGCCATCCAATCGGTTCGAACGCACCCTTGCCGGGCGCGGCTCGAACGCCTAGGATGACTACTCCACGTTCTCTGTGATCGCAGGCTTTCGAGCCGGTGATCCGGGCTGTGAACACGGCCTGAAGCTCCAGCCGGTCGGTTGGATACGGGCTCGAGAAGTGGTACAGTAGAGAGGTTGCCCTGAGGGCTGGCTGCGAGGCCGAAACTCGGGTGCGTCCGTTCCTTGAGAACTCAACAGCGTGCACTATGTTCAATGCCAATTTTTGAACCCTGTCCCTCCTTTTGGTGGGGGAGGATTCCTTTGGATTGATGGACAGTCAGTAATGATTGTTCTCGGTCAGAGATTAACTCTTGGCCTGCTCTTTCGGGGGTGGGTTGAACCAGTTTTTTTGGAGAGTTTGATCCTGGCTCAGGACGAACGCTGGCGGCGTGCTTAACACATGCAAGTCGAACGATGAAGGGGAGCTTGCTCCTTGGATTAGTGGCGAACGGGTGAGTAACACGTGAGTAACCTGCCCTGGACTCTGGGATAACCCCGAGAAATCGGAGCTAATACCGGATAGGACCTGGGACCGCATGGTTTTGGGTGGAAAGATTTTTTGGTTTGGGATGGACTCGCGGCCTATCAGCTTGTTGGTGAGGTAATGGCTCACCAAGGCGTCGACGGGTAGCCGGCCTGAGAGGGTGACCGGCCACACTGGGACTGAGACACGGCCCAGACTCCTACGGGAGGCAGCAGTGGGGAATATTGCACAATGGGCGCAAGCCTGATGCAGCAACGCCGCGTGAGGGATGACGGCCTTCGGGTTGTAAACCTCTTTTAGTAAGGAAGAAGGGCCTTTGGGCTTGACGGTACTTGCAGAAAAAGCACCGGCTAACTACGTGCCAGCAGCCGCGGTAATACGTAGGGTGCGAGCGTTGTCCGGAATTATTGGGCGTAAAGAGCTCGTAGGCGGTTTGTCACGTCTGCTGTGAAATCCCGAGGCTCAACCTCGGGTCTGCAGTGGGTACGGGCAGACTGGAGTGCGGTAGGGGAGAATGGAATTCCTGGTGTAGCGGTGGAATGCGCAGATATCAGGAGGAACACCGATGGCGAAGGCAGTTCTCTGGGCCGTAACTGACGCTGAGGAGCGAAAGCGTGGGGAGCGAACAGGATTAGATACCCTGGTAGTCCACGCCGTAAACGTTGGGCGCTAGATGTGGGGACCTTTCCACGGTTTCCGTGTCGTAGCTAACGCATTAAGCGCCCCGCCTGGGGAGTACGGCCGCAAGGCTAAAACTCAAAGGAATTGACGGGGGCCCGCACAAGCGGCGGAGCATGCGGATTAATTCGATGCAACGCGAAGAACCTTACCAAGGCTTGACATGACCGAGAACGCCGCAGAAATGTGGAACTCTTTGGACACTCGGTTACAGGTGGTGCATGGTTGTCGTCAGCTCGTGTCGTGAGATGTTGGGTTAAGTCCCGCAACGAGCGCAACCCTCGTCGTATGTTGCCAGCACGTGATGGTGGGAACTCATATGAGACTGCCGGGGTCAACTCGGAGGAAGGTGGGGATGACGTCAAATCATCATGCCCCTTATGTCTTGGGCTTCACGCATGCTACAATGGCCGGTACAAAGGGCTGCGATGTCGTAAGGCGGAGCGAATCCCAAAAAGCCGGTCTCAGTTCGGATTGAGGTCTGCAACTCGACCTCATGAAGTCGGAGTCGCTAGTAATCGCAGATCAGCAACGCTGCGGTGAATACGTTCCCGGGCCTTGTACACACCGCCCGTCAAGTCATGAAAGTCGGTAACACCCGAAGCCAGTGGCCTAACCGCAAGGAGGGAGCTGTCGAAGGTGGGATCGGTGATTAGGACTAAGTCGTAACAAGGTAGCCGTACCGGAAGGTGCGGCTGGATCACCTCCTTTCTAAGGAGCAACTCGACATCCTTCGGGGGTCTGCAGTGCAGACCGGATCGGGTCCTTTGTGGCCCGCTGGTTGCTCATGGGTGGAACATTGACATAGGCATCAACGTGAATGGTTCGCGTCTAGTACGCCCGCTTCGGTGGGTTGGAACGGGGTGGGCCGGCCGGGTTGGTGCGTGCACGCTGTTGGGTCCTGAGGGACCGGACAACCCTGCGCCCTTCGGGGTGTGGGGGTGATGGTTTTTCTCAGGCCTTCACCGAGACCGGTTTGACTGGTGGGTGTGGGGGTTCTGGCCGTCTGTTGAGAACTACATAGTGGACGCGAGCATCTTAGAAACGGGCCCGTGTGTTGAATAAGCACAGGGGTCTTGTTTCACAATAGGTGAATCGCCAATGAGCATCCTTTCGGGGGTGTTGTTTGGCGTGTTCACTGGTCAATTTCGCAGCATTGCCTTTCGGGGTGGTGTTGCACGATTCGATCTCATGTGATTTTCAAGTTTTTAAGAGCAAACGGTGGATGCCTTGGCATCTGGAGCCGAAGAAGGACGTCGTAATCTGCGATAAGCCTCGGGGAGCTGATAAACGAGCTGTGATCCGAGGATTTCCGAATGGGGAAACCCCGCCAGGCCCTTCGTGGTGACCTGGTGACTCCCGCCTGAATATATAGGGCGGGTAGAGGGAACGTGGGGAAGTGAAACATCTCAGTACCCACAGGAAGAGAAAACAACCGTGATTCCGTTAGTAGTGGCGAGCGAACGCGGATGAGGCTAAACCGAGCCATGTGTGAGACCCGGCAGGGGTTGCATGGTCGGGGTTGTGGGACCTTTCGGACTGTTCTGCCGGACAGTCACGGTGACGCGTCGGGTATAGACGAACCGGATTGAAAGCCGGACCGGAGTGGGTGTGAGTCCCGTAGTCGAAATGCCTGGCGGCCCGGAGAGGGATCCCAAGTAGCACGGGGCCCGAGAAATCCCGTGTGAATCTGTCAGGACCACCTGATAAGCCTAAATACTCCCAGATGACCGATAGCGGACAAGTACCGTGAGGGAAAGGTGAAAAGTACCCCGGGAGGGGAGTGAAATAGTACCTGAAACCGTTTGCTTACAAACCGTCGGAGCAGCCTTGTAGTTGTGACGGCGTGCCTTTTGAAGAATGAGCCTGCGAGTTAGTGATCTGTGGCGAGGTTAACCCGTGTGGGGTAGCCGTAGCGAAAGCGAGTCTGAATAGGGCGATTCAGTCGCAGGTCCTAGACCCGAAGCGAAGTGATCTATCCATGGCCAGGTTGAAGCGACGGTAAGACGTCGTGGAGGACCGAACCCACTTCAGTTGAAAATGGAGGGGATGAGCTGTGGATAGGGGTGAAAGGCCAATCAAACTTCGTGATAGCTGGTTCTCTCCGAAATGCATTTAGGTGCAGCGTTGCGTGTTTCTTGCCGGAGGTAGAGCTACTGGATGGCCGATGGGCCCTAAAAGGTTACTGACGTCAGCCAAACTCCGAATGCCGGTAAGTGAGAGCGCAGCAGTGAGACGGTGGGGGATAAGCTTCATCGTCGAGAGGGAAACAACCCAGACCACCAACTAAGGTCCCTAAGCGCGTGCTAAGTGGGAAAGGATGTGGAGTTGCACAGACAACCAGGAGGTTGGCTTAGAAGCAGCCACCCTTGAAAGAGTGCGTAATAGCTCACTGGTCAAGTGATTCCGCGCCGACAATGTAACGGGGCTCAAGCACGCCACCGAAGTTGTGGCATTGACATTTGTGGTAGGCCTTCGTGGTCCAGCCGTGTTGATGGGTAGGAGAGCGTCGTGTGGCCAGCGAAGCGGCGGTGGAAACCAGCCGTGGAGGCCACACGAGTGAGAATGCAGGCATGAGTAGCGAAAGACGGGTGAGAAACCCGTCCTCCGGAAGACCAAGGGTTCCAGGGTCAAGCTAATCTGCCCTGGGTAAGTCGGGACCTAAGGCGAGGCCGACAGGCGTAGTCGATGGACAACGGGTTGATATTCCCGTACCGGCGAAGAACCGCCCACACCAATCCGATAGTGCTAAGCATCCGAAGCCAGTCATCGTCCCTTCGGGGACACCGGCTGGTGGAGCGTGCGACCCCAGGTCGAGGCGGTGAGCGTAGTAACAGGTGTGACGCAGGAAGGTAGCCGATCCCGGGCGATGGTAGTCCCGGGGCAAGCGTGTAGGCCGAGCGATAGGCAAATCCGTCGCTCACGAAGGCTGAGACGCGATGCGGATGAAAAGTTGGTGATCCTATGCTGCCGAGAAAAGCATCGACGCGAGGTTCGAGCCGCCCGTACCCCAAACCGACTCAGGTGGTCAGGTAGAGAATACCGAGGAGATCGAGAGAATCGTGGTTAAGGAACTCGGCAAAATGCCCCCGTAACTTCGGGAGAAGGGGGGCCCGAAGCGTGAACCAGCTTGCCTGGGGAAGCGTGGAGTGGCCGCAGAGACCAGTGGGAAGCGACTGTTTACTAAAAACACAGGTCCGTGCCAAGTCGCAAGACGATGTATACGGACTGACGCCTGCCCGGTGCTGGAAGGTTAAGAGGACCGGTTAGCCGCAAGGCGAAGCTGAGAATTTAAGCCCCAGTAAACGGCGGTGGTAACTATAACCATCCTAAGGTAGCGAAATTCCTTGTCGGGTAAGTTCCGACCTGCACGAATGGCGTAACGACTTCCCAGCTGTCTCAACCGCGAACTCGGCGAAATTGCATTACGAGTAAAGATGCTCGTTACGCGCAGCAGGACGGAAAGACCCCGTGACCTTTACTACAGCTTGGTATTGGTGTTCGGTGTGGCTTGTGTAGGATAGGTGGGAGACTGTGAAGCTGGCACGCTAGTGTCGGTGGAGTCATTGTTGAAATACCACTCTGGTCACTCTGGATATCTAACTTCGAACCGTGATCCGGTTCAGGGACAGTGCCTGGTGGGTAGTTTAACTGGGGCGGTTGCCTCCCAAAGAGTAACGGAGGCGCCCAAAGGTTCCCTCAACCTGGTTGGCAATCAGGTGGCGAGTGTAAGTGCACAAGGGAGCTTGACTGTGAGACTGACAGGTCGAGCAGGGACGAAAGTCGGGACTAGTGATCCGGCAGTGGCTTGTGGAAGCGCTGTCGCTCAACGGATAAAAGGTACCTCGGGGATAACAGGCTGATCTTGCCCAAGAGTCCATATCGACGGCATGGTTTGGCACCTCGATGTCGGCTCGTCGCATCCTGGGGCTGGAGTAGGTCCCAAGGGTTGGGCTGTTCGCCCATTAAAGCGGTACGCGAGCTGGGTTTAGAACGTCGTGAGACAGTTCGGTCCCTATCCGCTGCGCGCGTAGGAAATTTGAGAGGATCTGACCCTAGTACGAGAGGACCGGGTTGGACGAACCTCTGGTGTGCCAGTTGTTCCGCCAGGAGCACCGCTGGTTAGCTACGTTCGGGATGGATAACCGCTGAAAGCATCTAAGCGGGAAGCCGGCCTCGAGATGAGATTTCCATCCCTTCGGGGGAGAGGCTCCCAGCCAGACGACTGGGTTGATAGGCCGGATGTGGAAGACAGGACTAACGACTGTCGCAGCTGACCGGTACTAATAAGCCGATAACTTGACAATCACTACACGCACACACGTTTGAAGAACATTCATCGAAAGGCCGTGTGCGTGGCCCAAAGATTGCTCGCGTCCACTCTGTGGTTCCCAACAGACGGAAACCCAACACACAACACAACACAGACGACCCCGCACCACCCCACGCAACACCGGGGGCGGTGCGGACACCGAGACCACACACCCACCCCGGGCACCCGCCCGGGGGCCGTGCGGTGTGGCACGAGTTTCGGCGGCCATAGCGCGAGGGAAACGCCCGGACACATTCCGAACCCGGAAGCTAAGACTCGCAGCGCCGATGGTACTGCAGGGGCGACCCTGTGGGAGAGTAGGACACCGCCGGACATCCATTCGAAGAGAGCCGCCCAAGGTTGGGCGGCTCTCTTTGGTTTAACCGGTCGGTCTTCGTTTCGACCGGCCGCTCGCTCGGGTTCGTCGACCGTCCCGAGAATGGCCGGATTACCGCGCCGAGGCGGCCGTAGTCTGGAGTGATGGGCAATCGTCTCGTGGATGCCACGAGTCCGTACTTGCGGGCACATGCTGCGAACCCCGTCGACTGGTACCCCTGGGGCGAGGCGGCGTTCGCCGCCGCGCGGGAGCGCGACGTGCCGGTGCTCGTGTCGATCGGATACGCGACCTGCCACTGGTGCCACGTGATGGCACGCGAGAGCTTCAGCGATCCCGAGGTCGCCCGTGTGCTGAACGAAGGGTTCATCGCGATCAAGGTCGACCGCGAGGAGCATCCCGACGTCGACGCGAGCTACCTCGCCGCGGCATCCGCCTTCACTCAAGAGCTCGGTTGGCCCCTCACCGTGTTCGCGACCTCCGATGGGCGTGCCTTCTACGCGGGCACCTACTTCCCGCCGCAGCCGATCCGGGACATCCCCTCGTTCTCGCAGCTGCTCGGCGCCGTCGGAGAAGCCTGGCGCGAGCGTCGCGAACAGCTCGACGAGACGGCGGAGGCTATCTCCGCGGCACTCGCGGCGGCATCCGCAGCCGACACTTCGGGGTCGCTGCCGACGGTGGCAGCGCTTCAACAGGCGGTCGGTGTGCTCGCGCACGACGAGGACCGCGTGCACGGCGGCTTCGGACGTGCGCCGAAGTTCCCGGTCGCGCCGGTGCTCGGGTTCCTCGCGGCATCCGGCGAACCCGGACGCGAGCTCGCACGCCGCACCTTCGAGCTCATGGGAGCCTCACCGCTTCGCGACCCGGTCGACGGAGGGTTCTTCCGCTATGCGACCCGTGCCGATTGGAGCGAACCGCACTACGAGCGCATGCTGACCGACAACGCGCTGCTCCTCGACGTCGCGGTCGACCTCGCGCGGTCAGCGGCCGACACCGAACGGGTACGAGCGCTCGCACTGGGAGTCGCTGGATTCCTGACCGGCCGGATGCAGCTGCCCCCGGGCGGTTTCGCGAGTGCGCAGGACTCCGAGAGCGTCATCGACGGCGCGCGGAGCGAGGGCGGCTATTATCGGCGCGACGCTGCCGGACGCGAGCGGCTCGAGCCGCCTGCACTCGACTCGAAGGTCCTCACGGGGTGGAACGGTCTCGCGATCGGCGCACTCGCGCACGCGGCATTCGTGTTCGATGACGCCGCGCTGCTCGATTCGGCGCGCCGGGCGGCCGACTTCCTGCTGGAGCATCACGTCGCAGACGGCGATCATCTGGTGCGCTCCTCGCTCGACGGAGCGGTCTCGGCGGCGGCCGCGACGCTCGAGGACACCGGCATGCTCGCCGGTGGACTCCTGCACCTCGCCGGCGCAACCGGGGAGGTCGGCTATGCCGTGGCCGCTCGCGGGCTCATCGATGCCGCGATGAGTGCTGCGCGCGACGGTGGGGATCCCACCGCGGCCGGTGCGGTGTTCGCGGCGCCGGGCGGTGCGGATCCGGTGCTCGCGGCTCGCGGGCTCGCACTCCCCACCGACCCGGCCGAGGGAGCGACGCCGTCGGCGATCACCTCGTGCGCGGATGCCGCGTGGCGGCTGTACCTCCTCGGAGCCGGCGAACACTACCGCGAGGCGGCGGAGGCGGCGATGCGGTCGGTCGCGGGCATCGCGCTCGAGCGCCCGCTCGCATTCGGCGGAGCATTGCAGCTGATGTCGCGCATCGCGGCGCCGGTCGTGCAGCTCGTCACCGTGATGCCGGATGCGGGGGATGCCGGTGTCGACGCCGCCGAGGCCGCGCGGCGTGCGGCCCTCCTCGCGGCGACGCGGCGGCACGAGGCATCCGTCACCATCGTGGTCGGCGAATCGCAGTCGCGAGCCTTCGCCGCGGCGGGATTCGAGCTGTTCGAGGGGCGCGGTGCAGCCGGGGGGCGTCCTGCCGCGTACCGATGCCGCACGTTCGTCTGCGCGCTGCCCGTCACCGACGCCCACGCACTCGAGGCCCTCGTCGGCGACCGGTGAATGCGAGTCGCCCGGGTCTTTACGATGGAATCATGACCGAATCCCGCCGCACGAGCACGGTCGTCACGGCCGCACTCCTCGACGTGGCCGCCGTGATCGTGTTCGTGCTGATCGGCCGCAGCAGTCACGCGGAGGCGCTCGATCCCGCCGGCATCGCGGGCACCGCGTGGCCGTTCGTCGCGGCACTCGCGGCCGGCTGGCTGGTGTCACGCGCGTGGCGGCATCCGCTCTCCATCTGGCCGACCGCGGTCGTGATCTGGGCGGTGACCGTGGGCGGCGGCATGCTGCTGCGTGCAGTGAGCGGACAGGGGGTCGAACTGGCGTTCGTGATCGTCGCTGCGCTGACGCTCGCGGCATTCCTCATCGGCTGGCGAGGTGTGGCAGTGCTCGTGCGGCGACGCGCACGCGTGAAGGTCGGCGACGCGTGAACCCCGTCTGGGTGCGAGTGCAGCGCGTCACCAGGGTGACGGCACTCGATCGAGGACCGACCAGACGGCAGCGCTGAGCTCGGGGTGATCGAGCGCGATCTCGCGCAGGAGCTCGTACTCGAAGCGAGCCGCGTCACCTTCGCGGGCAGCGGGGTGATACGCCCGCGAACGCGCCGGGCTCCACCGCTCGGAGTGGAGCCGCTCCTCACGGAGCGTCGCGACGACCTGCTCGTCGACCGACGGCAGCTCGGGCAGGAACACCCAGGGATCTTCGCCGAGCCGGCAGCGCAATTCGATGAGCGCGCTGAGCTCGTCGCGCGCGTCTTGCCGCAGCCGTTCGATCGTCGTCGCCTCGGCCATTTCGCGCCTCCCCTCGCTCATTCGATCGTATCCAACGCTACGTGCACCGTGTGACGGTAGGGTTACACGACGCAGCCCGACGTGTACGCAAGGTGACGGCGGCGTGACGATCGGCGTGTGGCGCGCCGCATCCGGCTGCCTGAATGGTGGGCGGATGTCCCTCGTGTGGCCGTCCCGCGCCGCAGTGCGCGCGGGTGCGTGCGCTTGAATGGACGGGTGAACACCCGGCCCGCCACCGACGCGGCGACTGTGCGCGCCCTCGACGCCCCGACGCGCGGATTGCTCGCCCGGCTCCGTGACGACCTGTCGGCGGCCCGGTTCACCGTCGCAGCGCTGCAGTCGCTGTGGGGAGCGGATGCCGCGGCGGCCCTGCATCGCGGCGAGCGGGTGCCTGCGCGCCGCGTGCTCGACGCGCGCCGCGCCGCGCACGGGGCATCCGCCGACCTGGCGACGCTCGCGGAGCTCTTCGTGCTGGGCCTCCCCGTGCCGCGCGTCGAGGCCGAGCATGCCCTGCCGGCGCTCGGGGTGGAGGGCGCGGCGGAGCTCGGGCTGCTCGGACCCGCGGCGCCGCTCGACGGGGAGGAGGCTGCCGTCCGAGCGCTCCTCGACCTCAGGCCGTATGCGTTCACCGACGCCCGCGGTTCCGACGAATGGTGGATCCTCTCGGACCTCGGCGAACTCGCCCTCGGCCACGCTCTGGACGAGCAGCACGTGCTCGGCATCGGCGGCGCGTCGACGACGCTCTCGGGGCTCATGCTGCCGACGCCCGCCGGGCGGGTGCTCGACCTCGGCACGGGGTGCGGCATCCAGGCCATGCACGCGTCCCGGTTCGCCGAGCGGGTCGTCGCGACCGACATCTCGGAGCGCGCGCTCGCGATCGCCCGGCTGAACGTCGAACTGAACGGCATCGCGGGCGTGGAGTTCCGGCTCGGCAGCCTCTTCGAACCGGTTGCGGGTGAACGGTTCGACCGGATCGTGTCGAACCCGCCGTTCGTCATCACGCCCCGAAGCGACGGGGTGCCCGCGTACGAGTACCGCGACGGCGGCATGGTCGGCGATGCACTCGTCGAAGCGGTGATCCGCGGCGCCGCCGATCACCTCGAGCCTGGCGGGGTCGCCCAACTGCTCGGCAACTGGGAGTACCGCGAACGCGGCGACGCGTTCGACCGGGTACGGGCTTGGGCGGAGGCGCTCGACCACTGGGTCGTCGAACGCGAGGTGCTGCATGTGACGCGGTACGCGGAGACGTGGATCCGCGACGGCGGCACCCGCCCCGGCACGCCGGAGTTCGACCGGCTCTACGACGCGTGGCTCGACGACTTCGCTGCGCGCGGCGTGCGCGAGGTGGGGTTCGGCTACGTGCTGCTGCGCCGAGCGGATGCCGCGGCATCCGCTCTCCCGCGAGGCGCCGACGCCGACGCCGACGCCGGCGCTGCCGCGGCTGTCGCGCCTCGAACGGCTGCACGGACCGCTCGGCGAGAACGAGGCGGGGCTCGGAGCCCATCTCGCGGAGTGCCTCGCCGCACGGGATCTCGAGGCGGGCCTCGACGACGCCGAACTCGCAGCGGTGCGGCTCGTCGTCGCGGGCGACGTCACCGAGGAACGCCACTACTGGCCGGGCGACGACGACCCGACGGCGATGCTCCTGCGGCAGGGCGGCGGGTTCGGCCGCGCGATCACCCTCGATACCGGGCTCGCGGCGCTCGTGGGCGCCTGCGACGGTGAGCTCGCCGTCGGCGCGATCATCGGGGCGCTCGCCGAGCTGCTCGAGGTCGATGAGCCGGCGCTCGCGGCCGAGCTGCTCCCCGCGGTGCGCGCCCTCATCGACGACGGGCTGCTGCGCTTCGCCGGGTGACGAGCGGCACGCGGCATCCGCTCGCCGAAGGTCGTTGCCTAGACCGTGCCCGCGGGCGGCCACACTCCGATGATGAGCGCCATGACGAGCACGGTGACGAGCTCGTGTCCGATGTTCAGGATCGTGAGGCCGGCGGGACGCCCCTCGAAGACGTCGTGGGTGATGAACCGGGCTGCGGTGAAGCCGGCCCAGAGCACGAGTCCCGTCGTGATGGCGGCAAGGAGGTAATTGCCGCCGAACGCCATCCATGCGACCTGCGTCGCGATGGCGAACACCCACGCTGAGATGAAGCTCACGAAGAGGGTCACGACGATCGGGGCCGCAGCGCCTCGCTCGCCCGAGTCGTCGACCTTCGCGACGCGCATCCAGTAGTTGCCGAAGACCCTGGGGGTGTACCAGATCGAACCGACGATCATCGTGGAGATCGTGGCGAGCACCACGGCCCAGTAGTTGACGTCGACGAACATGACGGACCCCCTCACGGACGGCCCGCGCCGGGCCCCGGTCGGAGTCTAGCGCCGGGGATGCGCCGCATCCGGGAGCGCCACGATCCGGCGAATACCAAGGCTGCGGGGGTATTCTCGTGGTCGCATATCGAAAGCGAGCCCATGCCCGAAAGTCCGCTCTCCGTCTCACCGTACGAGGTGCTCGGCGTGCCGTTCGACGCGGATGCCGCGGCCCTGCGCCTCGCCTACCGCCGCGCCCTCCGCGCGGCCCACCCCGACACCGGCGGCGACGCCACCAGATTCCACGCTGTGCAGCGCGCGTGGGAGCTCGTCGGCACGCCCGCCGCGCGCGCGGCGTTCGACCGCGGTGTGCGCAGCGGCGTGCCGACGCCGACCCGCGAAGCGTGGGCTCCGACCGCACCCGCACCACGTCGCGACTCGCGTCCCCTCGCGCGTTCCTATGGTCACCCCGGAGGACTCACGCGCGAGCGCTACCTGGCGCTCATCCGCGAATGGGTGGGTCGCGGTGTCGCTCTCCCCGACCCCTACGACGCGGCCCTCGTGCAGAGTGCACCCCGCGACATCCGTCACGTGCTCGCCGACGCGCTGGCTGAGGAGGCGACCGCACGCTCCCTCGCGACGCTCGGGATCGCGTACACCATCTGGCACGATCTCGCGACGGATGCCGCGGGCCACGGCCTTCCGCCGAAGCTCGATCACCTCGTGCTGGGTCCCACGGGACTCTTCGCGATCCAGTCCGAGGACTGGGGCGGCCCGGTGGCGATGAAGCGCGGCGAGCTCGTGGGCGAAGTGCTCGGCGGCGAACGGCCGATCCGCGCGGTCGCTGCGCGCGCGAAGGCGATCGGCCGGGCGGCGCGCGTGAAGCCGACGGCGCTGCTCATCGTGGTACCCGATGAGCACGCGGCCGAGCCCCTCGAACTCGGCGGCACCCACCGTGGCGCCGTCGTCGCGCTCGTGCGACGGTCACGGCTGATGAGCGCGGTGCGCGAGGGCCTGCCGGGAGCCGCGCAGCTCGGCGGCACGGAGGTGATGGAGGTGCGTTCGCGCCTCCAGGCGTCCGTGCGTTTCGCCTGAGTCCGCGATCGGCCGGGCACGCCGGGTCGCGCGGGCCGCTCGAGCAGTGTTGGATGGGATGGTGCCCGCCCTCGATACCGACGCCTACGTCAGCGACTTCGCCGCATTCGTCCAAGCCTCCCCATCGTCGTACCATGCCGCCGCAGAAGTGGCACGCCGGCTCGAGGCGGCCGGGTTCGAGCGCCTCGACGAACGTGACGAGTGGCCGGCGACGCCGGGCCGCCGGGTCGTGGTGCGCGACGGCGCCGTCATCGCGTGGGTGCAGCCCGAGTCCGCCGGCGCGACGACCCCGTTCCGGATCCTCGGCGCCCACACGGATTCGCCGTCGTTCAAGCTGAAACCGCACGCGACGTCGAGCAGCGAAGGATTGCTGCAGGCGGGCGTCGAGGTCTACGGCGGTCCGCTCCTGAACTCGTGGCTCGACCGCGAGCTCGAGCTCGCCGGCCGCATCGTCACCGTCGACGGCGTCGAACATCTCGTGCGAACCGGACCGATGCTGCGCATCCCGCAGCTCGCGATCCACCTCGACCGCGAGGTGAGCAAGGGACTCACCCTCGACAAGCAGCGGCACATGCAGCCGATCTGGGGCGCCGCCGCCGGCGGGGACATCCTCGCCGTCCTCGCCGCCTCGGTCGGCCTGCCGGCCGACGCGATCGCCGGTCACGACGTGCTCGTCGCAGACACGCAGGCGCCCAGACGATTCGGCCTCGACGATGCGTTCTTCGCCTCGGGCCGCATGGACAACCTGAGCTCGGTGTACGCCGGTCTCAGCGCGCTGCTCGCAGCGCATGACGACGCGGCACACGTCAGCGTGCTCGTCGCCTTCGACCACGAGGAGCTCGGGTCGGAATCGCGTTCCGGTGCGAGCGGTCCGGTGCTCGAAGACGTGCTCGTGCGCGTGGCGGGCGGTCTCGGCGCCGGCGAGATCGAGCGGCGGCGCGCGTTCGCGGCATCCTGGATCCTCTCGTCGGATGCCGGGCACGCCGTGCACCCGAACTATCCCGAGCGTCACGACCCGGCGAACCGGCCGGTGCTCGGCGGCGGGCCGCTGCTGAAGCTGAACGCGAACCAGCGCTACTCGAGCGATGCCGCGGGCGCCGCGCTCTGGGCCGGCGTCTGTCGACAGGCGGGCGTGCCGACGCAGCCGTTCGTGTCGAACAACGCCATTCCCTGCGGCTCGACGATCGGGCCGCTCGCTGCCACGCGGCTCGGTATTCGCACGGTCGATGTCGGCGCACCGCTGCTCTCGATGCACTCGGCGCGCGAGCTCGCCCATGTCGACGACCTCGCCGCGCTCGGCGCCGCAGCGACCGCCTTCTTCGCGCCGGCCTGAGCCGCGCGCTTCGGCAGCGACTCGGGCGACGCGCGCGCCGGGCCGCGACTCGGGCGCCGCGCCGCGTGGCGCTCGGCTCAGGGCTCCTCGCCGCGCGCGTCCGCGCGAAGGGCCGAACGCGAGTCGAGCGCGAGCTCCTCGGCGTCGAGTGCGAAGAGCAGTTCGCGCATGACCTCCTCGTTCAGGTGGCCCGCGTCGCGCTCCCGCAGCACGACCTGCCGACGCGCCTCGATCCAGCCGCGTGAGACGTCGGCGAACTCGGTGCTCACCGCCGGATCGCCGCTTGCGGCTCCCGTCACCAGCGCCTCGCCGCGCTGCGCATCGGTTGCCACGTACCGCTCGAAGCGATCGACGACGGGATCCGTTCGATCGGCGCCGTAGCGTTGTCGCCACTCCTCGCGCCGGCTGTCGAGGTAGGCGCGGCCGGCCTTGGCGCTGCGGCGGAGCACGGCTTGGATCTCACGCCGGTCCTGCTCGCGCTCGTCGTCGGCGGCGACCCCCAGGCGGGTGATGATGAGTGGCAGCGTCGTCGACTGCAGCAGCAGGGTGCCGACCGTGACGACGAACGCGATCAGGAACACCGTGCTCTCCGCGGTCGGGTCGCCGGGGATCGTGGGGATCGCAGTGGCCGTCGCGAGCGTCACGACCCCGCGCATGCCCGCCCACGAGATCACCGCGAGCTCCTTGGCCGCGAGCTTCGGCTCGACGCGGGACGCCCGCTTGCGGCGCGCGCGCAGCGGTGCCAGCCACGCGCTGATGCGACGCGACACGGCATACCCGCCGACGACCCAGGCGATGCGGACGACGATCACCGTGCCGAGCACCGCGAGGGCGAGCGCGACGATCGTGCCGACGCCGAGCGCACTGCTGAGCACGTCTCGGAACGCGGGACTCAGCTGCAGGCCGATGAGGCCGAAGACGAAGCCCTCGAGGAGCAGGTCGACGGACTGCCAGAGCGGCCGCTCCTGCTGCCTCGTCGCGTAGCTCGTGCGCGGGGCGTTGTAGCCGATGAGGATGCCGGCGGTCACGACGGCGAGCACGCCCGAGCCGCCCAGCCGCTCGGCGATCGCATACGTCGCGAACGGCACGAGGAGCCCGAGCGTGCCGAGTACCGCCGCGTCGTCGAGCCGTATTCGCACGAGGGTGACGAGCCAGCCGATCAGGAGACCGAGACCGGTGCCGACGACGACGGCGATGAGGAAGGACATGATGCCGTCGAACCAGGTCACGGTCGCGCCCGCCACGATGGCCGAGAGGGTGCGGAACAACGTGATCGAGGTCGCGTCGTTCACGAGGCTCTCGCCCGAGAGCACCGTCATCACACGGCGCGGCAGACCGAGGCGACGGCCCACGGCAGCCGCCGAGACCGCGTCGGACGGCGCGACGATCGCACCGATGAGCAGCGCCACGCCCAAGCCGAGCGAGGGTGCGATGAGCCAGACGACGAGCCCCACGATCGCTGCCGTCGCGATCGGCAGCCCGATGCCGAGGCGGCGGATCTGACGGAAGCTCCGCCGGAAGTCGAGATAGGTCACCTCGAGTGCGGAGGAGTAGAGCAGGGGCGGCAGCACGAGTGCGAGCACCAGCTCGCCGTCGACATCGATCTCGGGCACGAACGGGAGCACCGAAACGACGAAGGCGACGCCCATCACGAGGAGCGGTGCCGGCAACCCTCTCCATCGTGCGAACGCGGTGACCGCGAGCGAACCGCCGAGCAGTATGAAGATCTCGCCGATATTCATGCGTTCAGGCTAGGCCGTGCTGCTCCGGCGGGGAACGGTGGCCGGATGTCGCGCGACGACGGCGTGATTTCACCGTCATACACGTGCTTCGCGGTGGCAGGGTGATGCCATGACCGAGACGATCCGAACCACGATCCCCACCGCGACCGCCGCCCCCGCGCTCTTCGAGCACGTCGCCGACCGCGATGCGGCGATCGCGCACTTCCGCGGCCGCCTCGGATTCGAATCGGACGTCTCCGACGTCGCGGCCGCGCTCGCCGCGGCCGAGCCGGGGTTCGTCCTCGTCGACACGCGCAGCGACGCGGCGTGGAGGCAGGGCCATGTGCCTGGCGCCATCCACCTGCCGAGTCGGCGCATCGCCGCCGAGGCGGAGGCGAGGATCCCGGCCGGCACTCCCGTCGTCGTGTATTGCTGGGGGCCCGGATGCAACGGCGCGACACGCGCCGCCCTCGAGTTCGCGCGGCTCGGCTACCCGGTCAAGGAGATGCTCGGCGGGTTCGAGTACTGGGCGCGCGAGGGCTTCGCGTACGACACGGCCGAAGGTCCGGCGCAACTCGCGACGGATGCGCTCACGAACGTGACGGCCGAAGGCCTCGCCGGCGGTGCCGTCGCCGACGGCGTCATCAGCTGCGCCTGCTGACGGCGCCGCCTGCGCTCAGCACTCGATGACGTTGACCGCGAGACCGCCCTCGCTCGTCTCCTTGTATTTCGTCATCATGTCGAGGCCGGTCTGGCGCATCGTCTCGATGACGGTGTCGAGCGAGACGAGGTGCGTTCCGTCGCCGTGGAGGGCGAGCCGGGCGGCGGACACTGCCGTCGACGCCGCGATCGCGTTCCGCTCGATGCACGGCACCTGCACGAGCCCGCCGACCGGGTCGCAGGTGAGGCCGAGGTGGTGCTCCATGGCGATCTCGGCCGCGTTCTCGATCTGCCGCGGAGTGCCGCCGAGTACGGCGCAGAGCGCGCCGGCCGCCATTGCGCACGCGGAGCCGACCTCGGCCTGGCAGCCGCCCTCGGCGCCCGAGATCGAGGCGTTCTTCTTCACGAGGGAGGCGATCGCCGCGGCGGTGAGGAGGAAGCGACGGATGCCGGCGGCATCCGCTCCGGGCACGAACCGCAGGTAGTAGTGCCCGACGGCCGGGATGATGCCCGCCGCGCCATTCGTCGGCGCCGTCACCACGCGGCCGCCCGAGGCGTTCTCCTCGTTCACGGCGAGCGCGAAGGCGTGCAGCCACTCGGTCGACGTGTCACGGTGGTGGGCGTCGCTGAGGTGCTCGTCGCGGTCGTACTCGTCGAGACGGCGGCGCACCTCGGGAGCGCGGCGCTTCACGCCGAGGCCGCCCGGCAGCCTGCCTTCGGTCGCGAGGCCCCGCTCGACGCACACGGCCATCGCGGCCCAGATCGCGTCGAGTCCGGCGTCGATGCCCTCCTCGCCGTGCACGGCGACCTCGTTGGAGCGTGCGACGTCGCACAGCGAGAAGCCGTGCGCGTCGCAGAGGTCGAGGAGCTCGGCTGCGTTGGAGTAGGGGAGCGGATGCCGCAGCGCCTCGGACTGCTCGGGCGCATCGCCCTCGCGGCGGATGAACCCGCCGCCGACGGAGTAGTAGGTCTCCTCGGCGAGCGGCAGCGCCGCATCGTCGCCCCACGCCTGGAGGGTCATCGCGTTGGGGTGGCCGGGCAGGCGCGTGCGGGGCTCGAGGCTGACGTCGGACGTCGCCATGACGATCGGGTGGGTGCCCGCGATGCGCACCTCGGCGCCGGCGTCGCCGAGACGCGTCCAGGCGCCGCGTACCTCGTCGGGGTCGCAGTCGTCGGGTCGGAGGCCGGCCAGACCCGCGACGACCGCGTCGGGGGTGCCATGGCCGAGCCCGGTGGCGCCGAGCGAGCCGTACAGCGAGCAGGTGACGCGCGTCACGCGGTCGAGCACGTCGTCGTCTGAGAGTCGCTCGGCGAACGCACGCGCGGCCCGCATCGGGCCGACGGTGTGCGAACTCGATGGGCCGATCCCGATCGAGAAGAGATCGAGGGCTGAGACGAACGCTGTCACGCTTCAAGGCTACGTCGCGTCTCGCGCACGCATCCGGCGTGCCGTCGCAGAATCGTGCGCCACGAGTGCTCGGCGCGCACACAGGCGGCAGGCGGTGCGGGCCGCGTACGCTGGAAGGGATTCCCATGACGCACACCTCTCCTCTTGCCATGCCCGAAATCAGCGCCGTGAAGCCCGACGAGGCCGCTGCCGAGGCCGACCTCATCGAACGTGCCTTCGCCGCCGGCCCGTACGGTCACCTCCCGAAGAGTGCCGAGCGGCTCGCGTTCGAACGCGACACCGGCGGCCGTGCGGCATCCGGAACCGTACTCGTCGCCCGCCGCGACGGACATGTCGTCGGCACCGCGAGCGTGCTCCGCGCGGCGACCCCGTACTCGCGCGTGGCGGTGCCCGGCGAGGCCGAGATCCGTCTGCTCGCGGTCGATCCGGGGGTGCAGGGCGCACGCCTCGGCGAAGCGCTCATGCGTGCGAGTCTCGAGACCGCGCTCGGGTGGGGCGCCGACGCGCTCGTGCTCGACACGGGTGCGCGCAATACGCGCGCCCAGGCGCTCTACGAGCGACTCGGATTCATGCGCGACCCTTCGCGTGACGCGCGTGTCTCGGCGGGCGATGTGGATTCGTGCGTCTACCGCTTCCCGCTCCAGCAGCGCGCCGACGTGCGCGTGCGGCTCATGCGGCCCGACGAGGCCGACATCGTCTCGGCGCTCGTCGAATCGGCCTACGCCGCCGACTTCGAGCTCAGCGACGAGTACCGTCTCTCGATCGCCGCGGTCGCCGAGCGCGCCCGCGACCACCAGGTGTGGGTGGCGACGGATGCCGCGACCGGTGCATTGCTCGGCACCGCCTCGACGCCCAGGGCGGGCGGCGCGATCTCACCGCTCGCGCGCGGCGGCGAACTCGACTTCCGTTTCCTCGGGGTCGCGGCAGAGGCTCGTCGGCGCGGCATCGGGGAAGTTCTCGTGGAGCATGTGCTGCGACTCGCCAGGATCCGGGGGCTCGAGCGCGTCGTGCTGAACACGGGCTCCGACATGGTCGCCGCGCAGCGGCTCTACGACCGCCTGGGATTCGAACGGCTGCACGAGCGCGAGTTCACGTTCGAACGGCCCGACGGGTCGAGTTTCCTCATGCTCGCGTACGGACGCCCGGCCGAGGCATCCGCCGCCTGAGTCTCCGCCGTCGGCGGAGCTAAGCAACTTCGGTTGACAAATCCGAATAAGCAACATAAGTTGCTTACATGACCCCGCACATCCCGGAACCCACCGGAGCCGAGGCAGACGACCTCGCCGCCGTCGTCGCACTGCGCGAGCTCGCCGACCGTCTCGAAGACGCGGCCGTCGAGCGCGCGATGCGCGCCGGCTGGAGCTGGAGCCAGGTCGCCGAAGCGCTCGGCGTCACCCGGCAGGCGGTGCACAAGAAGCACCACCGCCGACTCGAATCAGCGGGCATCGAACTGAGGAGGCGAAATGGCTGACAGGCTGGACGACGACGCACTCGACATCACCCTGAAGAAGGTCATCATCAGCGCGATCGACGAGGCGATCCGCCGCGGCGCGCCCAGCGTCGAGGCCGAGCACTTGCTCCTCGCGATCTCGGCCGGGCACGATGTCGCGGGGCGGACGCTCGCCGAGTTCGGCCTCGACCACGGCGGCGTGGACGCCGCCCTCAGCGGCGAACGCGAGCGCTCGCTGCGTGCGGCCGGCATCGAGCCCATCGCCGAGGCGCGACTCACCGCGACGCGGCAGTCGCGACCCGGCTGGGGGGCGACGGTGCGCGAGGCGCTGCGGCGCGCCGACTTCAGGGCGCACCGCAGCCGTGGCCGCGCCGAGCGCGAGCGACTCGCCGTCACCGACGCACTCGTCGGCGTCCTGCGTGCCGACCTCGGCACTGTCCCTCGCGCGCTCGCCTACGCGGGCGTCGATCGCCGGGAGCTCATCGCCCGGCTCGAACGACTCTGAGGACACGGTCATGACAACCGCTGACACCGGCTGGGCCGTCGAGGCCGACGGTCTCGTGAAGTCCTTCGGCCCCACGTGCGCGGTCGACGGCGTCGACCTCCGCGTCGCCACCGGCTCCGTATACGGCGTGCTCGGGCCGAACGGCGCAGGCAAGACGACGACGATCTCGATGCTCGCCACCCTCGCGAAGCCCGACGCGGGCAGTGCGCGCATCTTCGGCCACGACGTCGTGCGAGAGCCGCAGGTCGTGCGACAGCTGATCGGGCTCACCGGCCAGCAGGCATCCGTCGACGAGGCGCTCTCGGGCGTCGAGAACCTCGTGCTGTTCTCGCGCCTCCTGGGCCTCGGTCGCCGCGACGCGAAGCGCAAGGCGGCCGAGCTCCTCGAGGAGTTCGGGCTCGCGGATGCCGCGAAGAAGCCGATCGCGCAGTACTCCGGCGGCATGCGGCGACGCCTCGACCTCGCCGCGAGCCTCATCGCGCAGCCGCCCCTCATCTTCCTCGATGAGCCCACCACCGGGCTCGACCCCCGCACCCGTGCCCAGATGTGGGCGACGATCCGGCGGCTCGTGGCCACCGGCTCGACGGTGCTGCTCACCACGCAGTACCTCGACGAGGCCGACCAGCTCGCCGACCGCGTCGCGGTCATCGATCACGGGCGGGTCGTCGCTGAAGGCACCACCGACGACCTGAAGGCGTCGGTCGGCGAATCCAGCCTTCACCTCAGGCTCGCCGACGCCGCCGACCTCGGCGACGCGACGATCGCGGTCGAGCGCATACTGGGCACCCGGCCGACGACGTCGCCCGAGGCCGGGCGCATCTCCGTTCCGCTGCACGACGCCGATCGGGTCGCCGAGTTGCTCGTCACACTGCGGGAGGCGGGCATCCGCCTGGGTGAGATGAGCGTGCAGAAGCCGACACTCGACGAGGTGTTCCTCACCCTGACCGGCCACGGCGTCGCCGACGACGCGACGACGACACCGACGCCGAAACGGATGCCGCGGCATCCGCCATCGACCCCACCGGCCACAGCCTCGAAGGAAGCCGGCCATGACCGCCGTCATCACTCCGGGAGCCGAGCGCGCGCTCAAGAACACCGTGAGCCTCGGCCAGACCCTCTCGAACTCGTCTGCCATGGCGTGGCGCGGACTCCTGAAGATCAAGCGCACGCCGGAGCAGCTGTTCGACGTGACGTTCCAGCCGATCCTGCTGACCGTCATGTTCACGTACGTCTTCGGCGGCGCGATCGCCGGCACGCCGGAGGACTACCTGCCGTTCATCGTGCCGGGCATCCTCGTGCAGACCGTCATCATGACGTCGATCGTCACCGGGGTGCAGCTCCGGGAGGACATGGCGAAGGGAGTGTTCGACCGGTTCCGTTCGCTGCCGATCGCTCGCGTCGCGCCGCTCGCGGGGGCGCTGCTGGCCGACACCGTACGCTACGCGATCGCCTCGCTCGTGACCTTCGCGACGGCGTTCGCCATGGGCTATCGCCCCGCCGGCGGTCTCTCGGGTGTGCTGCTCGCGACCGTGCTCGTGATCGTGTGCGCGTGGTCGCTCAGCTGGATCTTCGCCTTCTTCGGCGTCATCGCCCGATCGGCCGCGGCGGTGCAGGGCATCTCGCTCATGATCCTGTTCCCGCTGACGTTCCTGTCGAACGCATTCGTGCCGGCCGCCACGCTCCCCGACTGGCTCGCGTGGTTCGTGGCGCTGAACCCGGTGTCGCACCTCGTCACGGCGGCGCGCGACCTCACGATGACCGGCCTCGGCGGCATCGAGGTGTGGTTCGCGCTGCTCGCCTCGATCGCGGTCGTCACGGTGTTCGCGCCGCTCACGGTGCGGGCGTACATGCGGAAGGCCTGACGGCGCGGATCGAGATGACGGATGCCTCAGGCGCAGGCCCCGGCGCATCCGCTCAGGCGCTCAGGTGCTCACGTGCTCACGGTGCTCAGCGCAGCGTCTTGCGACTCGTGATCTGGCCGGTGTCGAACCCGAGCAGGTGCAGGCCGCCATGGAACCGGGCGTGCTCGACCTTGATGCAGCGGTCCATGACGACGGTGAGGCCCCTCGCCTCACCGTCGTAGGCGGCGTCCTGGTTCCAGATGCCGAGCTGCACCCAGATGGTCTTCGCGCCGACCGCGACGACGTCGTCGATCACGCTCGGGATGTCGCTGCCGCGGCGGAACACCACGACGATGTCGGGCACCTCGGGCAGCGCCGCGAGGTTCGGATACGCCGGCTGGCCGAGGATCTCGGTGGCGTTCGGGTTCACGAAGTACAGGCGGTAGTCGCTCGACTGCTGGAGGTACGTACCCACGAAGAAGCTCGAGCGCGCCGGGTTCGGCGAGGCGCCGACGATCGCGATCGACTTCGCGGCGCGGAGGATCGCGAGGCGCTGCTTGGCGTCGGGGCCGGTCCACGTGCGCTGCGAGTGCAGCAGCTTCGCGAGCGGGGAGTTCGCGGGCAGCTCGCAGGAGAGGCCGTTGACGAGCCGCACGGTCTCGAGGTCGGCGGCTCCGGCAGCAGCGGATGCCGAGGCATCCGTCTTCGCAGCGAGGCCGGCCGTGGCATCCGTCGTCATCGTGCTGCTCCTGTCGCCGTCGTGAGGGCCTGGTCGAGGTCGTCGATGATGTCTTCAACGTCTTCGATGCCCACGCTAATCCGCACGACGCCGGGAAGCACGCCCGCGTCGACGAGCTGCTGCTCGGTGAGCTGCGCGTGCGTCGTCGACGCCGGGTGGATGATGAGCGTCTTCGCGTCGCCGATGTTCGCGAGGTGGCTCGCGAGGTTCACGGATTCGATGAGCGCCTGGCCCGCCGCGCGTCCGCCCTTCACCTCGAAGCTGAAGACCGAGCCGGGGCCCTTCGGGAGGTACTTCTGCGCACGTTCGTGGTGCGGGTGTTCGGGCAGGCCCGCCCAGAAGACCCGCTCGATGCGGGGATCCTCGTCGAGCCACTCGGCGACCGCGCGAGCGTTGTCGACGTGCGCCTGGATGCGGTACGGCAGGGTCTCGACACCCTGCGCGAGCAGGAACGCCGAGTGCGGCGCCAGGGTGGGACCGATGTCGCGCAGTTGCTCGGCGCGGAGGCGGGTGAGGAAGGCGTACTCGCCGAAGTTGCCCGACCACTCGAGTCCGCCGTAGCTCGGCACCGGCTGGCCGAAGAGCGGGAACTTCTCGGAGTGCCAGTGGAATCGCCCCGACTCGACGACGACGCCGCCGAGCGTGGTGCCGTGGCCGCCGAGGAACTTCGTCGCCGAGTGCGTGACGATGTCGGCGCCCCACTCGATCGGGCGATTCAGGTACGGCGTCGGGATCGTGGAGTCGACGATGAACGGGATCCCGTGGGCGTGCGCCACGTCGGCGAGCGCCTCGAGGTCGGCGATCTCGCCCGACGGGTTCGCGATCGTCTCGACGAAGAGCGCCTTCGTGCGATCGGTGATCGCGGCCGCGTAGTCGGCGGCGTCGGCGGAGCGCACGAACGTCGTCTCGATGCCGAAGCGGCGGAGCGTGACATCCAGCTGGGTGATGGAGCCGCCGTAGAGGTTCGCGGAGGCGACGATATGGTCGCCGGTGCCGGCAAGGCTCGCGAAGGTGATGTACTGCGCGCTGAGGCCCGACGCGGTGGCGACGGCGCCGAGCCCGCCCTCGAGGCTCGCGACGCGCTCTTCGAAGCTCGCGACCGTGGGGTTCGCGAGCCGCGAATAGATGTTGCCGTACTTCTGCAGTGCGAAGCGCGCCGCGGCATCCGCCGTGTCGTCGAACACGAACGCGGTGGTCTGGTAGATCGGCAGCGCGCGGGCGCCCGTGACCTGGTCGGGGATGTTGCCCGCGTGGATGGCGCGGGTCTTGAAGCCGTATTCGCGGTCTGCCATGCCGTTCACGCTAGCCCTGCCGCGTTGGCGCGGGAGGATCGCGCTGTAACGGAGTGCAACGTGTCGCGGATGCCACGGCTCAGCCGGTCTCGCATGCCTGCCACGCGAGGGAACGACCGAGGTCCGACGCGAAACGGCGGCTGGACTCCCGGTGTCGCCGGGAGTCCAGCCGCCGCACGTGGTTCGCAGCGATCGGCCGCGCTCAGGGAAGCGGGATGACGCCGTCGTCGGTCTGGTAGCCGGTGACCGGCGCGTGCGGGATCTCCTCCCAGCGTGCCGGGTCCTCCTGCTGCACCTCGCCGGTGGCCATGCCGAGCAGCAGTTCCTTCATCGCGAGCACGTTCTGCTGGATCGACTTGCCGCGGGCCTTCTGTCCGAGGCTGCCGTCGCTCGTGTTGCCGCTCGTCTCGAAGAAGATCGCCGGGTTGCTGTGGTGCTCGGGGTTGAGGCCCTTGTAATCGAATCCGAGCATCATCGCCGAGACGACGCCGCCCTTGATGTCGATCTCGAGGCTGCCGCCGACCTGGTAACGGTCCATGTTGATGCTGCCGTACTTGGCGAGCTCGTCGTACACGTAGACATGCATCTGCCGGGTCAGGACGTCGTAGGCGCCTCCCTCGAGGCCGGGAAGGGTGGGTCCGCCGGGAGCCAGCGAGATGCCGAGCGACAGCGTCACGTCGTCACCCGTGCCGTACTCCTCCTTGAGCCCCTGGTGGTGGATGTCGATCGCGAACGCCGGGTCGACCATCGTCCAGTACTCGTAGTACGCCTCGGATTCAGCGGCAACGAACTTGCCCTCGCCCCAGTCGCGGTTCAGGTCGATCCGGGCCTCCGAGCCGTCCTGCAGGATCGTCTGGCGGATGTTCGCCTCCGACCCGTCGGGGTTGTACATCGGGATGACGTGGAACGTGTACGTCTCCCGGAGCAGCGTCCCAGTCGGGGGAGCCGTTGTTGCCGAGATCCTTCAGGACGGCCAGCAGCGACTCGGTGCCGTACGGCTCGTTCCCGTGGATCCGACCCTGCAGCCAGACCGCCTCGGGCCCCTCGCCGACGGTCGCGACGTACAGGTCGCGGCCCTGCTCCGAGGTGGAGACCTCGGTGCCGACCTCGGCGAGCGTGGAGACGTCGACGCCGAAACGCGAGGTCCGCTCGATCCGATCCAGCTCGGCGATGAGGTCGTCATAGGTGACGATGCTGGCGATGTTGGTGTTGCCGTTGGGCGATGGGAAGTTCGCGTCGGCCAGGGCGGGCGCGCCCGCGGTCAGCGGGATGGCGACAGCAAGGGCTGCTGCGGCAGCGAGGACGGTAGTGCGACGGCGGCGATTCGGCGGCTTCGTGACAACGGTCATCTGAGACTCCCCTTCGAGGTCGACATGCCGTCGGAGACGACACGAGTCCCCGGGATCGCTCCGGAATGGGCTTTCCCGCGGACTTGTTTGGAGCGTAGGGATTCGAGTCCGTCCGAGTCAAGGACGCGCGGCCCTGCCGCGAGGCCCGGCCGCGCCAATCGTCCACCACTGCAACGACGGCGGGCACGGGCGACAGAGATTTGCCACCCCCGAAGCCCCGGCGGTAGCGCGTCAGGCAGCCGCCGAAGCGCCGACCACCTCGTCGGTCGACGTGATCTCGGCGAATCCGCCGCCGGCGAGGTTCACCGCGGTGCCGCGGGCGAGTTCATCGGCGGTGAGGCGTAGGCCGCCGGGGCCCTCGAGGTCGAAGGTGTGCGTCGCGTCGAGCGGCACGGTGACCTCGTAGCCGAGGTTGCCGGCCATCCGCGCAGTCGTTTCGACGCACATGTTCGTCTGGATTCCGCAGATCACGAGCTGACGGATGCCGCGAGCCGCGAGCCATCCGTGCAGGTCGGGCTCGCCGTAGAACGCCGAGTTCACCCGCTTCGTGACGAAGAGGTCGTGCGGGGCATCCGCGACGACGTCCTTCAGGGCGTTTCCGGGGGAGCCGGCCGCGAGCGGCGAACCGGGCGAGACCGATTCGTGGCGCACGAGCACGATCGGGCGTGCGGCACCCGCCCAGGTTTCGACGAGCCGGCCGATGTTCGATTCGGCGTCGGGGTTGTTGCGCGGCCCCCACACAGGATCGTCGAAGCCCTGCTGTACGTCGATCACGATGAGAGCGGCGGTGTCGTCGAATGGCATGGGTTCATCGTGCCTCCTCCCGCTGGAAGGCGACCCGAGAACGGGCCGAACTGGCAGGTTCCGCATGAAAACAGGCAGACACGGAGCATCCGTATCGCTGGATGCCCGTCGTCGCGTCGCGCTACGGTGAAGCGATGATCCTCGAACACGCGCTCCTGCCGATCGTTCCCGGCCGCGAGGCCGAATTCGAGGCGGCGTTCGCCGAGGCGAAGCCGATCATCGCCGGCATGCCGGGCTTCATCGGCCTCACGCTCTCGCGGGGCATCGAGTCGCCGAGCGCCTACCTGCTGCTGGTGGAGTGGGAGGGTGTCGAGGCGCACGAGATCGGGTTCCGCGGTGCGCCCGAGTACGCGGAGTGGAAGGCGATGCTCCACCACTTCTACGACCCGTTCCCGGTGGTCGAGCACTTCGCCGAGGTCGCTCGGGTCGAGTGACCAGGGTCGAGTGAGATGGGCGGATGCCGCGGCATCCGCTCACCGGAGGCGCTGCACCGGAGCGCAGCTGCACAGAACCTGCACAGGCCCCGTTGCTATCTTCGAACGAGGCCGCCGACCTGCGGCCCCGGACGAGGGATCAGTACCCGGAACGCGACAAGACTGGCCACGGGAGTGAACAGTCATGGCATGGGTCATCCTCATCGTCTCCGGCGTGCTCGAGGCCGTCTGGGCCACCGCGCTCGGCAAGTCCGAGGGCTTCACGAAGCTCTGGCCGACGGTGATCTTCTTCGGCGCGCTCGCGCTCAGCATGGGCGGCCTCGCGTGGGCGATGCGCGACATCTCGACCGGCACGGCCTACGCGGTCTGGGTCGGTATCGGCGCGGCGCTCACGGTGATCTGGGCGATGATCACGGGCGACACGGATGTCTCGTGGGTGAAGCTCGCGCTCATCGTCGGGCTCGTCGGCTGCGTCGTCGGCCTGAAGCTCGTCGACGGCAGTCACTAGACGGAATCGGCCGTTCGGCTCACGCCGTCGTCGACGCGCGGCAACAGCCGGGCCGAGATTCATCCGCTTCATCCGCTCAGTGTCATCGCCGCACGCCCGTCTCCGCCAGTGATCGGAGCAGTTGTCAAGAATGCTTGACGACATGTCAAGAATGCTTTACCTTTGAACGTGTCAAAGGTTTTTTACATCGGGAGTGAGCATGTCATACGAAGAGAAGGGCACGTGGGTCTACCTCGTCGTCTCGGTCACGGGGTACGCGGTGTACCTGTTCCTCGTGCTCCCGCAACTCCTGAGCGGTACTCCGGTCGACGACATCGACTACGTGTCAGCCGCGCTCTGGACGATCGGCGGCGCCATCGTCGCGGCGATCGTGCTGCGCATCATCGTCGAGATCGTGGTTCCGAGCGGCAGCACACGCGGCGACGTCCGCGACAAGGAGATCGGCCGGCTCGGCGAACGCGTCGGCAACTGGTTCCTCGTGGCCGGGGCGCTCGGCGCCCTGGTGCTCGCACTCTCCGAGGGCGGATACTTCTGGATCGCCAATGTCATCTACCTGGGCTTCGTGCTGTCAGCGATCCTCTCGAGCGTCACGCAGGTCATCGCCTACCGCCGGGGGGTCCCGACGTGGTGAAGCCGACGAACGTCACGAACGACATCCGCGCATTGCGCTTCCGCCACGGCGAGATGACGCAGGCGGCGCTCGCCGAACGCATCGGCGTGACCCGCCAGACCGTCATCGCGATCGAGCAGGGCCGCTACTCGCCCTCGCTCGAGATGGCCTTCCAGATCGCGCGGGTGTTCGGGGTCCCGCTCGACGACGTGTTCCAGTACCCCGACCGTGAGGAGACGGCATCATGAGAGCTGCAGTGTACGAACGATACGGTCCGCCCGAGGTCGTGGGCATCGTCGAACGGCCCGATCCGCCCCTCAGCGCAGGCGAGGTGCGCGTGCGCGTGCATGCGGTGTCGATCGGTTCATCCGACAGCGCCGCGCGCTCGGGAACGCCATGGTTCGCGCGCCTCGCCTTCGGGTTCCGGGCGCCGCGGCAGCCGGTGCTCGGCTCGGACTTCGCTGGCGTCGTCGACGCCGTCGGCCCCGGGGTCACGCGGTTCGCGGTCGGCGACCGGGTGTACGGGGCCACGGGCACCGCATCCGGTGCCCACGCCGACCTGCTCGTCATCGGCGAGTCGGGTGCGATCGTGCCGCTGCCCGACGCGGTCGGTATGACGGATGCCGCGGCGATCTGCGACGGCGCGCTGACCGCGCTGCCCTTCCTGCGCGACGGCGGGCACGTGAGCGCGGGCGATCACGTGCTCGTGAACGGCGCATCCGGGAGTGTCGGAGCGGCAGCCGTGCAGCTCGCCAAGCACTTCGGCGCCGAGGTGACGGCGGTCTGCGGGCCGGCGCACATCGAGCTCGTCTCGGGACTCGGTGCCGACCACGTCATCGACCACACCCGCGAAGACGTCACCCGCGGCGACACCGCGTTCGACGTGTTCTTCGACGCCGTCGGCAAGAGCACCTTCCGCCGTGCGCGACGCGTGCTGGTGCCAGGGGGCGTCTACCTCACGACCGTGCCGTCGTGGGCGATCATGTTCCAGCAGCTCACGTCGCGGCTCGGGCGCAAACGGGCCGTGATCATGTTCACGGGCCTGCGCAAGGACGCCGACAAGGTGCCCGACTTGGAGACCCTTGCGGCGCTCGCCGCGGCAGGCGAGTTCGGCCGCCGATCGAACGTGAGGTGCCGCTCGAGCAGATCGCAGAGGGGTATCGCATCGTCGACTCGGGGCACAAGGGCGGAAGCATGATTCTGCGCCCTGTTCACTCCGAGATCAGGGCTGTTCACTCCGAGATCAGGGCTGGGTCGTGAGGGCGATCGCCCGCAGCGGCTATGGCGGACCCGAGGTCCTCGCCCCCGTCGAAGTCGAGGCGCCGGTGCCGGCTGACGACGAGGTGCTCATCCGCGTGGCCGCGGTCGCCATCAGCATGGGTGACGTGCTGCTGCTGCACGGCGAGCCGCGCATGGTGCGGCTCGTGTACGGCCTCCGGCGCCCGAAGCAGGCGGTGCTCGGGCGCGACGTCGCGGGCGTGGTCGAGGCCATCGGCGCGGCCGTCACCCGGTTCCGCGTCGGCGACGCCGTGTTCGGGGAATCGGACCAGAGCGGATTCGCCGAGTTCGTCACGGTGCCCGAGCGTTTCGTGGCGGCTCGCCCGACGAGCGTGGATGCCGTCCACGCCGCCGCCGTGGTCGTTTCGGGCGTCACGGCACTGCAGGGCCTGCGGCTTGCCCGCGTCGGGCCCGGACAGCGGGTACTCGTGAACGGTGCGTCGGGTGGAGTCGGCGGCTTCGCGGTGCAGCTCGCGAAGGCGATGGGTGCGGAGGTGACCGGCGTGGGCCGGGGGTCGAAGGCCGACCACGTGCGTGCGATCGGAGCCGACCACGTCGTCGACTACGCGGTCGAGGACTTCACGACACGAGAGGGCGAGTACGACGTGATCTTCGACCTGGTCGCCGATCATCCCCTCGGCCGTGTGCGTCGTGCTCTCCGGCGAAACGGCACGCTCGTGCTCTCGTCGGGCCGCGGTGGCACGGTGCTCGGGCCGCTCGGGCGCATCGCCGCGGCATCCGTGCTCTCGCCGTTCGTACCGCAGCGGCTCCGCCCGCTCGCCGCGCGGCGCAGCGGCGACGACCTCGCCGACCTCGCACGCCGCATCGACGCCGGCGAAGTGCGACCGGTCGTCGACGAGGTGTTCCCGCTCGAGCGAGCCGCTGAGGCGGTGGCCCGGTTCGAATCCGGTGCGGTGCGCGGCAAGCTCGTGCTCGTGGTCTGACGCGCCCTGAATCTCGACGTAAGCTCGAGCTGGGACTTCGGCTGGGGGGCACGATGAACACCGAACAGATGGAGAAGATCGGCACCGGTGCCGGCTTCATCGCCGCGCTCGACCAGAGCGGCGGGAGCACTCCACAGGCGCTGCGTCGGTACGGCATCCCCGATGACGCGTACTCGACCGATGCGGAGATGTTCGACCGGGTGCATGAGATGCGAACCCGGGTCATCACCAGTCCCAGCTTCGACGGAGCCAGAGTCATCGGAACGATCATGTTCGAGGGCACGATGGACCGCCAGATCGGCGGTCGCCCGTCCGCCGACTACCTGTGGAGCGTCAAGGGGAGCGTGCCCTTCCTCAAGATCGACGCGGGGCTGTCCACCAGCACCGACGGCGCCCAGACGATGAAGCCGATCCCGAACCTCGATTCACTTCTCGGCCGCGCCATCGACAACGGCGTCTTCGGAACGAAGATGCGTTCATTCATCACGCTGCCCGGTCTGGGCATGCAGCAGGTGGTCGAGCAGCAGTTCTCCGTCGCGCAACAGGTGCTCGCGGCCGGGCTGGTGCCCATCGTCGAGATCGAGATCGACATCCACAGCCCTCGCAAGGGTGAAGCGGAGGATCTCTTGAAGGAAGCGCTTCTCACTGAAGTCGCCAAGCTCGATGCCGCCCACAAGGTCATGTTGAAGCTGACCCTGCCGGATACCGACAATCTCTACCGCCCACTGGTCGAGCATCCCAACGTGCTCCGGGTGGCCGCGCTCTCGGGCGGATACAGCAGGGAGGCGGCGAACGAACGCTTGGCCAGAAACAACGGCGTCATCGCCAGCTTCTCCCGGGCGCTCCTCGAAGGACTCACCGCGCAGCAGAGTCCTGAAGATTTCGACAGGATGCTGAACGACACCATCGCCGGCATCGCTGCGGCATCGAGCACCTGAGCACGGCTGTCTGCCTCGAACGGTTCGGAGAAACGCCGTAGCGGGGTGCCGCGTCAGCTTGCCGTCGCGGCGTATCGATCGATGAACGCCAGCACGGGCGGTGCCGCGGGATCGATGAAGTGGCCGCCGGCTACGCGTGCCATGCGCACGTCGGGAAGGCGAGCAGAGAGCCGGTCGGCCACGCGACGCAGGGGCGCGGGCGATTCCTGGGCCGAGACGACCAGGACCGGCATCTCGATCGCGGCGAGCTCGTCCCGCGTGAACCGGCGCGGGCCGGCGCTGAGGTCGAGACCCTTGCCGCGCAGCTCGGCGAGCACTCCCTCGGCTCGTTGCTGAGTACTCCTGGCGGAGCTCCGGCGGAAACGACGCCCAGGTGGAGTCGCCGAGCGCGACCCGGATGGCGGTCTCCGCGGCGGCTTCCGGCTTCGCGGCGCCCGCCCGCAGCGTCCGGTCCCGGATGAGGGCCCCCCAGGATGCCGCCTCAGGATCGATCGTGAACACCGCGGGCTCGAGCAGCACCAGCGCACGAACGAGATCGGGCCGGCGCCGTGCCAGTTCCAGCGCGATCAGACCACCGGTGCTGCGCCCGATGACGATCGCGGGCGTCGCGTCGAGCGCTTCGAGCAGGCCGGCGGCGTCGTCGACGTGATCGCCGAGATCCACGGTGTCGAACCCGGCGGCCCGGTCGCTGCGGAAGAACCCCCGCCGGTCGTAGGTGATGCATCGTCCGTGGAGGCCGAGCACGGCGGCAGCGTTCTCCCACATGACCGCGGAGCTCGGCGTGCCGTGGATGCCGAGGATCGGGAACCCCGCGCCTCGCACCTCGTAGTAGAGCTCGATCGTGTTCACGGTCATTCGCGGCACGCCCTCAGGCTACGCGGATGGCGCCTGATCGGTCGAGGAAACGACCGCTCAGCTGACCAGCACCGCCCCGTAGGCGAGCGCCGCGACGAGCACCCACGAGGTCAGTCCGACCACGAGCGCCCGCCACCCCGTGCGGGCGAGCTCCGCGAAGCGGATCGACGCGCCGAGTGCGAACAGCGCCGTTGCGAGCAGGGCCGTCTGCACCCAGTCCGCCCCGGTGATGAGCCATTCGGGCAGCGGCACGAAGGTGTTGAGGAGCACCGCGGCGAGGAAGCCCGCCACGAAGAGGGGCACGATCGCGGGGCGGGGGCCTGCGGCATCCGTCGCCCGTCGCCGTTCGACAGCCGCCGTGATCGCAACCATCGGGGCGAGCATCAGCACGCGCGTCAGCTTCACGACGACGGCCACGGCGAGCGCCGTGGTGCCCGCGATCTGCGCCGTCGCGACGACCTGGCCGACGTCGTGAACGCCCGCGCCCACCCAGTGCCCGAACTGGGCCGTCGAGAGACCGAGCGGATGCCACAGCGCGGGCAGCACCGCGATGGCGAGGGTGCCGCACAGCGTCACGAGCGCGACGGGCACCGCCTGCTCCTCGTCGCGCGCCCGCACCGCCGCGCCCATCGCACCGATCGCCGAGGCGCCGCAGATCGAGAATCCGCTCGCGACGAGGATCGGCTGGTGCCCGGGAAGCCCGAGCGCCCGGCCGAGGCCGAGCGTGCCGACGAACGTGATCACCACGACGGCGATCGTCGTGAGGATCGCCGCCCAGCCGAGCCCGGCGATGTCGACGAGGCTGAGCTTCAGGCCGAGCAGCACGATGCCGGCGCGCAGAAGGCTTCGCGCCGCAAAACGGAGGCCAGGCGCGAGGGCACCGCCGAGGGCCGGGCGGAGCCCTGGGATCTGACCGACGACGATGCCGAGGGCGACCGCCGCGGTGAGGAGCGGCACGGCCGGTACGACCAGGTGCGTGAGCCACGCGACGAGGGCTGCGGATGCCGCGAGGAGCAGCCCAGGCATCCGCTCACGCATTGCCCCACGCTCGCCGACGGCTCACGCCGCCCAGCTCGGCAGCCAGAAGTGCAGCTGGCGGAACAGCGGCGTGACCGGCATCCCCGTCCAGATCGGGTAGAAGAACGCGGACACCAGCACCACGAACCCGAGGAAGATGGCGACGATCGCGATGCCGCGCCTGCGGCGCCACCGCGGATCATCGCGCCGGCCGAGGATCAACCCGATCACGAAGACGAGCGCGAGCACCGTGTACGGCTCGAAGGCGATCGAGTAGAACTGGAACACCGTGCGGTTCAGGTACAGGATCCACGGCAGGTACCCGGCCGCGAGCCCCAGCAGGATCGCGCCGACCTGCCACTCGCGGTACCGCACGAGCCGGTACACGAGGTAGCCGGATGCCGCGGCCGCCGCCCACCAGATGAGCGGGTTGCCCACCTCGATGATCGACGACCAGCAGGTGTCGGCGCCGCATCCGCCCGAGCCGTCGTCGAAGAACATGTTCGTCGGACGGATCATGAGGAGCCACGTGAGCGGATTCGACTGCCACGGATGCGGGCTGTGCGCGCCGATGTGGTACCCGTATGCGGACTCGTGGTAATGCCAGAGGCTCTGCAGCGAGAGCGGCACCCACGAGAACCACCCGGTCGCCGTGTTGGCCGCCTCTTCGGCCCAGTGCCGGTAGTAGCCGCCGTCGGTGACGAACCAGCCGGTCCACGAGGCGAGGTAGACGACGAGCGCGACGGGCACGAGCAGCACGAAGGTGGCAGGAGCCTGCTTGAGCAGGGCGCCCGTCAGCCAGAACGGCAGTCCGGCGCGGCGCCTCGCGAACACGTCGACGGCGACGAGGTAGAGGCCGAACGCGGCGAGGAAGTAGATGCCCGACCACTTCACGGCGCACGCAGCGCCGAGCGCGGCGCCGGCGGCGATGACCCACGGGCGCGCCCAGAGCGCCGGGCCGTAGTGCGGTTCCCGCCCGGCGGCTCGGGCGGTTCCGAGGCGGGCCTCGAGATCTCGACGTGTTCGGTCCCGGTCGAGCAGCACGAACCAGAACGCGAGCAGCGTGAAGAACATGAGCCAGTTGTCGAGGATCGCCACCCGCGACATCACGATCGCGTTCCCGTCGACGGCGAAGAGGAGTCCAGCGACGACCGCGAGCAGCGTCGACGCGAAGAGGCGTCGCGCGACGAGGATGACCAGGAGCACCGCGAGCGTCCCGGCGAGCGCCGTGCTCGCACGCCACCAGAACGCGTCGCCCATGCCGAAGGCGGCCATTCCGAGCGAGATCATCCACTTGCCGAGCGGGGGATGCACGACGTACGTGGGGTCGTCGCGGAAGATGCCGCCGTCGCCGTTCGCGAAGTCGGTGTCGGCACCCTCGGGCCAGGCGGATTCGTAGCCGTTCTGCAGGAGCGTCCACGCGTCCTTCACGTAGTACGTCTCGTCGAACACGATCGTCTGCGGGTGGCCGAGATTCCAGAATCGCAGCACCGCGGCGATCAGGACCACGAGCGCCGGGCCGCCCCAGTACCAGAGGGCGCGCCGCCGCGGGGTCGAGAGCACACGCGCCCACCACGCGTCGAGCCTCGTGCCGCGCGGCTCCTCGGACGACTCGTGGTCGGGAGCGGATGCCGCGTGTGCGTCGCCATCGACGACGGATGCCGCCGCCACGCGCTCGTCGTCGAGCACGTCTGCGCCCGCCACGCGCTTGTCGCGCGCCGCAGCGGTGTCCGGCTCCACTTCCATGCGCCAACCCTAACGACTCATACCGTGAGGCCGAGACGTCGCGGGCGGTTGCCCCGCGACGGAGGCCTCGCGCACCCGGATGCCAGACTGAACGCATGATCATCCTCGCGGCGACGCCCATCGGCAACCTCGGTGACGCCTCGACGAGACTGCGCGAGGCGCTCGAGCACGCGACGGTCGTGGCATCCGAGGACACCCGGGTCACCCAGCGCCTGCTCGCGGGCCTCGGCATCGCGAACCGTCCGCGGCTCATCGCGCTGCACGAGCACAACGAACGGCAGAAGGCCGCCGAACTGGTGGAGCTCGCGCGCAACAGCGACCTCCTCGTCTTGAGCGACGCGGGGATGCCGACCGTCTCCGATCCCGGCTTCCCGCTCGTGGCCGCGGCGGCCGCTGCGGGAGTCGAGGTCACGGCGATCCCCGGTCCGTCGGCGGTCGTCACCGCGCTCGCCGTCTCGGGCCTGCCGACCGACCGGTTCGCATTCGAGGGGTTCCTGCCGCGGAAGGCGGGGGAGCGCAGTCGCCGGCTTGCCGAACTCGCCGGCGATCGCCGGACGCTCGTGTTCTTCGAGGGGCCGTCGAGGCTCGCCGCGAGTCTCGACGCGCTCGCCGAGGCGTTCGGCGCCGACCGGCCGGCCGCGGTCTGCCGCGAGCTCACGAAGTTGCACGAGGAGGTGCGGCGCGGCCCGCTCGGCGAGCTCGCGGAGTGGGCTGCTGCCGGGGTCCGCGGGGAGATCTGCGTGGTCGTCGGCGGCGCGCCGGAACAGCAGGCGGATGCCGCTGGGTCGCTCGAACGGGTGCTCGCGCTCGCGGCATCCGGAACCCGCTTGAAGGATGCCGCGGCCCTCGTGGCCGCCGAGAGCGGCATGGGCAAGCGCGAGCTCTACGAGGCGGCACTCGCGTCCCGTCGCGATCGGTAGCGCATGGGCACGCGCGAGCTCTACGAGGCGGCGCTCGAAGCACGCAAGCGATCCTGACCACGCTGTCGTTTCGCTGCCGACAGGCGGAGAATGGCAGTAGCGCGACGGTGTGGAGGTGCGGCATGGGTCACGCAGTCCGGTTCTCCAGATTCGGCGGGCCCGAGGTGCTCGAGGTCGTCGAGGTGCCGACGCCCGATCCGGGCGCCGGCGAGGTGCTCGTCGAGGTGTTCTCCGCCGGCCTGAACCCCGTCGAGAGCGCGATCAGGCGGGGCGCTCACCCTGAGCGGTGGCCCGTCGAGTTCCCATCGCCGCAGGGTCGCGACCTCGCAGGGGTCGTCATCGCGGTCGGGCCCGAGGCCGCCCGGTTCTCGCGTGGCGACGAGGTCATGGGGTTCGTCGAGCGTGGGGCGCAGGCGACGCACGTCGTGGTGCCGGAGGGCCAATTGCTGCCGAAGCCCCCGGCGCTCTCCTGGGAGGTGGCCGGCTCGCTCTACGTCGCGGGCACGACGGCCTGGACCGCCGTCGAGGGACTCGCCCTCGGCCCGAACGACACCATCGTCGTGACCGCGGCGGCCGGCGGCGTCGGATGCCTCGCCGCCCAGTTCGCCCGCATGCGCGGCGCGACCGTCGTCGGCACGAGCGCGGAGATGCGCTTCGACTTCCTCCGGCAGTTCGGAGTGATCCCGACGGCGTACGGTCCCGAGCTCGCCGATCGGGTACGCGAGCTCACGACCGGCCCCGTCACGGCGTTCCTCGACTTCCTCGGCGGCCAGGCTGCCGAGGCGATCGCCCTCGGTGTGACGCGATCGCGCATCCTCACGATCATGGACTGGGACGCCGTCGACGAGCAGGAAGCCGTGAAGCTCTACGCGGGCGACGTCGTGGCGCTCGGCCGAGTCGCGGCGCTCGTCGCCGCGCGGCGGGCGCGCCTGCCGATCGCCGACGTGTTCCCGCTCGACTCCGTGGCCGACGCCTATCGCGCGCTCGACCGTCGCGAGGCGCCGGGCAAGATCGTGCTCGGTCTGCGGGTCGTCGACTATCCGGCGCAGCGAGTGCGTGCGCACATCATGAAGGAACAGGACCTGACGCTCGGCGTGGCGACCCCGCACGCGCACCTCGACGCGGAGGAGGCGATCCCGTCTGCGATCGGCGACGGGAGTGTGCGCCGTCGGCACCGCGAGGAACGTGAGGAGCGCGCCCGCAAGGCGGACGCGGGAGTCGAGCAGCCGGAAGTCGAGGAGGCGCAAGTCCAGCCGCAAGTCCAGGAAGCGCCCGCGGGCGAGTGAGGTCGGGGCGCGAGCCCCGCGGGCCCGACTCGGCCGCGCGTAACCAAGCGGCAGCGGCATCCGCCCGCCCATAGGATTGAGCGCATGGCCGACGCCTCCTCGTTCTATATCACGACGCCCATTTTCTATGTGAACGACGTGCCCCACATCGGGCACGCGTACACCGAGGTGGCCGCCGACGTGCTCGCGCGCTGGCACCGCCAGGCGGGCGACGACACGTGGATGCTGACCGGCACCGACGAGCACGGCCAGAAGATCCTGCGCACCGCGACCGCGAACGGCGTGACGCCGAAGGAGTGGGCCGACAAGCTCGTCGACGAGGCGTGGGTGCCGCTCCTCGAGACGGTCGACATCGCGAACGACGACTTCATCCGCACGACCGAGGAGCGGCACGAGGCGAACGTGCAGAAGTTCCTGCAGAAGCTCTACGACGACGGACACATCTACACCGGCGAGTACGAGGGCTACTACTGCGTGGGCTGCGAGGAGTACAAGCAGCAGTCAGAACTCGTGCAGGGCACCGGGGAGTACGAGGGGCAGCTCGTCTGCGCCATCCACTCGAAGCCCGTCGAGCTCCTGCACGAGAAGAACTACTTCTTCCGCATGTCGGCCTTCGCCGACAGGCTGCTCGCGCTCTACGAGGAGCGGCCCGACTTCGTGCAGCCCGAGTCGGCGCGCAACGAAGCGGTCTCGTTCGTGAGGCAGGGCCTCGCCGACCTCTCGATCTCCCGCTCCACGTTCGACTGGGGCGTGAAGGTGCCGTGGGACGAGTCCCACGTCGTCTACGTGTGGTTCGACGCGCTGCTCAACTACATCACCGCCGTCGGCTACGGGCAGGACGACGAGGAGTTCGCGAGGCGCTGGCCGGCGCAACACCTCATCGGAAAGGACATCCTGCGCTTCCACGCGGTCATCTGGCCGGCCATGCTCATGGCCGCGGGCCTCGAAGTGCCGAAGGGCGTCTTCGGCCACGGCTGGCTCCTCGTCGGCGGCGAGAAGATGTCGAAGTCGAAGCTCACCGGCATCGCGCCCGAGCAGATCACCGAGACGTTCGGCTCCGACGCGTTCCGCTACTACTTCCTGCGCGCCATCGCGTTCGGTCAAGACGGCTCGTTCTCATGGGAAGATCTCGCGGCCCGCTACCAGGCCGAGCTCGCGAACGGCTTCGGCAACCTCGCCTCGCGCGTCATCGCGATGATCACGCGGTACTGCGACGGTGTCGTGCCGGCCGCCGGCGAACGCTCCGCCGCCGATCGTGAGATCGGTGTCATCGAGCAGCGGGCGACGGATGCCTCGTGGCAGGCGATCGGCCGGCTCGCCATCCACGAGGCGATCGGCGCCGCGTGGGAGCTCGTCGACGCCCTGAACGGCTACCTCACGGTCGAGGAGCCGTGGTCCCTCGCGAAGGACCCGGCCCAGCGAGAACGCCTCGAGACCGTGCTCGCGACGGCGTACCACGGCCTCGGCACGCTCGCCGTGCTGCTCTCGCCGGTGCTGCCGGAGGCGACGGCCAAGCTCTGGATCTCCCTCGGTGCACCCGGCACCGTGCAGGAGCAACGCATCGATCGCGCCCCCGAGTGGGCGCTCGGCGAGCGGGTCGCGCCCCTGGCGGCACTTTTCCCGCGCGTCGAGGTCGCTGAGTGACGGGGTCGGTCCCTGAGCCTGTCGACGGGCCCGAGCACCTCCGCGCGCGCTCCGACGGCGGACGCGCCGTCCCGTACCCGCCAGCGCCCGAGCCGCTGGCGGTCGGCGTGTACGACAACCACACGCACCTCGAGATCGCCGACGGCCCTTCGACAAGCTCAGGGACCGTCGGACTGCCCGTGCACGAGCACCTCGAGCGCGCGGCATCCGTCGGCGTCGTGGGTGCGGTGCAAGTGGGCACGGATGTCGCGACGAGCCGCTGGTCGGCCGACGTCGCCGAACGTGAGCCACGGCTCCTCGCCGCGGTCGCCCTGCACCCGAACGAGGCGCCCGAGCTCGAGGCATCCGGCGCCCTCGACGACGCGCTCGCCGTGATCGACGAGCTCGCCGCACGACCGCGCGTGCGGGCGATCGGTGAGACCGGTCTCGATTTCTACCGCACCGGCCACGACGGACGCGACGCGCAGTTCCGCTCGTTCGAGGCGCACCTCGGCATCGCGAAACGGCATGGGCTCGCCCTGCAGATCCACGATCGCGACGCGCACGACGAGGTCGTCGACACGCTCCGCCGGGTCGGCGCGCCCGACCGAACGGTCTTCCACTGCTTCTCGGGCGGCGAAGAGCTCGCACGGCTCGCCGCCGACGAGGGCTGGTACCTCTCCTTCGCCGGCAACGTCACGTTCAAGAATGCCGGGCCATTGCGGGAGGCACTCAGGGTCGCGCCGCTCGATCGTCTGCTCGTCGAGACGGATGCCCCGTACCTCACGCCCGAGCCGGTCCGCGGCCGGCCGAACGCGCCGTACCTCGTGCCGCACACCGTGCGATTCATGGCTGGGGTTCTGGGGGTCGACCTCGACGAGTTCTGCGCCCAGCTTGCGTCGAACACGGTGCGGGTCTACGGGTCGTGGCAAGATGAGGTCCGTGGGGGGATTGCGTGACGGAGCGGGGCGTGAACGCGCATCGGCATGAGGCCGTGGGCGGTGGCAGTGTGTCGCGCCTGCTCGGCCCTGCCGAGATCCGCGACCTCGCCGAGCTCCTCGACGTGACGCCCACGAAGAAGCTCGGCCAGAACTTCGTGCACGACGGCAACACCGTGCGTCGCATCGTGCAGATCGCCGGCGTGCAGCGCGGCGAGACCGTGCTCGAGATCGGGCCGGGGCTGGGCTCGCTGACGCTCGGGCTGCTCGAGGCCGGTGCATCCGTCATCGCCGTGGAGATCGACCGGCGCCTGGCCAGCCAGCTGCCCCACACCGTGAAGGTCATGCAACCCGGCACCGAGATCTCGGTCGTGCACGCCGATGCACTGCAGGTGGTCGAGCTGCCCGGTGTTCCCCGGCGGCTCGTCGCCAACCTGCCGTACAACGTGTCGGTGCCCGTGCTGCTGCACCTGCTCGAACACTTCCCGTCGCTCGACTCGGGCATCGTGATGGTGCAGGCCGAGGTCGGGCACCGGCTCGCCGCCGATCCGGGCTCGAAGGTGTACGGCGCGCCGAGCGTGAAGGCGGCCTGGTACGGGCGTTGGCGCACCGCCGGCCAGGTGTCGCGCATGGTGTTCTGGCCGGTGCCCAACGTGGACTCGGTGCTCGTGGGGTTCGAGCGCACCGCCGAGCCCGGCACCGAGAAGGAGCGGCGGGCGACGTTCGCGATCGTCGACGCGGCGTTCCAGCAGCGCCGCAAGATGCTGCGCCAGGCGTTGTCGGGCGTGCTCGGCGGCTCGGCCGCGGCGGCGGAGGTGCTGACCGCTGCGGGCGTCGATCCCGAGGAGCGCGGCGAGCAGCTGCGGGTCGGCGAGTTCCTCGCCATCGCCCGCAGCGCGGCGGTACGGTGACACCATGGCCGAGCCGGTGGGGAGCAATGCCGAGGGGGTCGGCGACGACGCCGTCCGTGCGGCGACGGGCAAGGAGCGCGAGGAGTGGTTCGCCCTCCTCGACGCCGCCGGTGCGGCGACCTGGAAGCATCGGGCGATCGCGACCTGGCTCGCCGTCGAGCAGGGCGTCGACCCGTGGTGGTCGCAGGGCGTGACGGTCGCCTACGAGCAGGCCCGCGGCATCCGGCAGCCCGGACAGCGCCAGGACGGCACGTATGAGGCGAGCGTCACCCGCACGGTCGCGCTCGAGAAGCAGGCGGCGCTGCGCGCGCTCGCGGAGGTCGTCACCCGCGAGCTCGACGTCGAGCCCCTCGCGCTCAACGTCCAGGCGAAGCATCCGACCGCGCGGTTCCCCCTCGAAGGCGGCGAGTTCGTGCTCGCCTCCGGGAGCGATCGGGACGGCGGCCGGTCGTCGATCGGGCTCACGTGGGGCAGGATGCCCGACGATTCGCGGCTCGCCGAGGTGAAGGCGCGGATGCGCGGCTGGCTGCAGGCAGTCGGTTAGCGTGGAGCCATGACGATCGCCGCGACCGACGAGGCAGTGCACGTTCGGGCGCCCGGCAAGATCAACCTCTTCATGCGTGTCGGCGCGGTGCAATCCGACGGCTACCATGACGTGGCGACCGCGTACCAGGCGGTGTCGCTCTACGAAGACGTGCGCGCCTGGCCCGACGACGAGTTCAGCGTCGTCTTCGGTGGCAGCGTCGACACCTCGGGCCTGCCCGTCGGCGGCTCGAACCTCGCGCTCAAGGCGGCCAAGCTCCTCGCTCGAACCGCCGGGGTGCCCGGAGGCGTGCATCTCGAGATCGACAAGCACGTCCCCATCGCGGGCGGCATGGGCGGCGGGTCGGCGGATGCCGCGGCCACCCTCGTCGCGTGCGACGCGCTCTGGGGCACGGCGCTACCGAAGGAGGAGCTGCACGCGCTCGCCGCGAAGCTCGGCGCCGACGTGCCGTTCGCCCTCTCGGGCGGCACCGCGATCGGCACGGGGCGCGGCGACCGCCTGAGCCCCGCGCTCGCAACCGGTTCGTTCCACTGGGTGCTCGCGGTCGCCGAGTTCGGGCTTTCGACGCCCGGCGTCTACAGCGAGCTCGACCGGCGCCGCGAGGATCCATCCACGCTCGCGCCGGCCGGGGGCTCGCCCGTCGTCGACACCGCCGTGCTGCAGGCGCTCCGCGCGGGCGACCCTCGCCTCCTCGCCGACGCGTTGCACAACGACCTGCAGGCGGCGGCGCTCGGGCTCGCTCCCGGCCTCGGCGGAATCCTCGAGCTCGGCGAATCGCATGGCGCTCTCGCGGGACTCGTCTCTGGATCGGGTCCCACGGTCGCGTTCCTCGTCGACGACTCCGATTCGGCGATCGAGCTGCAGGTGGCGCTGTCGGCGGCGCGACTGAACGCCGTGCATGTGCACGGCCCCGTGCACGGAGCGCGCGTCATGCACGGCTGACGATGGCTCGCTGAGCCTGCCGAAGCGGGCCGGCTCCCTTCGACGAGCTCGCGAGCAGACGCGTACGGCTGACGAGGCTCGCTGAGCCTGTCGAAGCGGGCCTGCTCCGTTCGACGAGCTCGGGGAGCAGGCGCGGCGGCTAGGCTCGTTGAGACATGGCACACCTCCTCGGCGCCGAGCGCTTGCACCTCGAATACCCGACGCGCACCGTCTTCGACGAGGTCACCCTCGGCCTCGACGAGGGCGACCGCATCGGCGTCGTGGGCCGCAACGGCGACGGCAAGTCGACGCTGCTGAAGCTGCTGGCCGGGCGAATCGAGCCCGACGGCGGGCGGGTGACGCTGCGTCGCGGCATCCGCATCGGCATGCTCGACCAGACCGACGTGGTGGACCCCGGCATGACCGTGGCCGAAGCCGTCGTCGGCGGCATCGAGGAGCACGTGTGGGCGGGCGACGCGAGGGTGCGCGACGTCATCGGCGGGCTGCTGGCGGATGTCCCGTGGCTGGCGCAGATCGCGAGCCTCTCGGGTGGCCAGCGCCGCCGCGTCGGCCTCGCGGCGCTCCTCGTCGGCGATTGGGACGTGGTGTTCCTCGACGAGCCGACCAACCACCTCGACGTCGAGGGCATCGCCTGGCTCGCGGGACACGTGAAGGCCCGTTGGGCGACGAACGCCGGTGCGCTCGTCGTGGTGACCCACGATCGCTGGTTCCTCGACGAGGTGTGCACCGACACGTGGGAGGTGCACGACGGCGTGGTCGAGCCCTTCGAGGGCGGCTACGCGGCGTACGTGCTGCAGCGCGTCGAGCGCGATCGAATGGCCGCGGCATCCGAGTCGAAGCGGCAGAACCTGATGCGCAAAGAGCTCGCGTGGCTTCGCCGCGGCGCCCCGGCCCGCACCTCGAAGCCGAAGTTCCGCATCGAGGCGGCGAACCAGCTCATCGAGAACGAGCCGCCCGTGCGCAACCCGGTCGAACTCAGCCGGCTCGCGGTCTCGCGGCTCGGCAAGGACGTCGTCGACCTCATCGACGTCATCGGTCGTCTATCCCGCTCGAGAGCAGTGGCCGGTGGCGGATGCCTCGACCGACGCCCCGGCGACCCACACGGTGCTGCACGAACTCGAGTGGCGCATCGCGCCGGGCGAGCGCACCGGCATCCTCGGCGTGAACGGGGCCGGCAAGTCGACGCTGCTCGGTCTCGTGACGGGCGCGGTGCAGCCGACGACCGGACGCGTGAAGCGCGGCAAGACCGTGCGCATCGCGACCCTCAGCCAAGAGCTCGCCGAGCTCACGGAGTGGGCCGACCAGCGCGTGAGCGCCGTGATCGCCGAGCAGCGCACGAGCTATGCCGTCGGCGACAAGGAGCTCACCCCCGGCCAGCTCCTCGAACGCCTCGGCTTCTCGAACGAGCAGCTCTCGACGCCCGTGAAGAACCTCTCGGGCGGGCAGAAGCGGCGCCTCCAGCTCCTCCTGATCCTGCTCGAGGAACCGAACGTGCTGATCCTCGACGAGCCGACGAACGACCTCGACACCGACATGCTCGCCGCGATCGAGGATCTCCTCGACTCATGGCCCGGCACCCTCCTCGTCGTGAGCCACGACCGATACCTCATCGAGCGGGTCACCGACCGGCAGTTCGCGATCCTCGACGGACACCTGCGGGATCTGCCCCGCGGCGTGGAGCAGTATCTCGAGCTGAGGAAGAGCGCGCTCGCTGAGCCCGTCGAAGCGAGCGGATCACGGGTTCCGACAGGTCCTTCGACAAGCTCGGGGAGCGCGCCCGCTGCGGCGTTGACCGGTGCCGACCGCCGCGCCGCCGAGAAGGAGCTCTCGTCGATCGATCGCAGGCTCGAGAAGCTCCAGGCCGAGATCGCCGCAGTGCACGAGCGTCTCGCCCTCCACGACCAGAGCGACTACGTCGGACTCGGCGTGCTCGGTGACGAGGTGCGCGCGCTCGAGGCATCCGTCGCCGGCATCGAGACTCGCTGGCTCGAAGTTTCCGAGGCGCTGGAAGGGTGACGTCGCAGAAGCCGTGACCGGTGCCGCGGCTGTAGTGAGCAACGACGGCGGGTACGCGTCAGTGCCGTCTGACGAGTCTGTGTGAGCCATCCGTCGACTCTGCGTGACGGCGCGGTGCCGATGACTCAGAACGGCGGTGATTCGGGGAACTCGGCTTTGACCGACGGCGGTGATTCGGGGAACTCGGCACCGCCCGGCGGCGAAGCTTCGCGGCAGCGGCGTCGGCGTGATCTCGATCCGCCGACGAGCGGCGACCGCCGGGATCGCGACCGGCCGGACCCGTCGAGTCGGTGCCGCCCGCGATTCTGCCGGCCGGATGTGTGAGGTGCGTGCGACCGGCCGGCGAGTTCCACTCGAGCACGCCGCCGGGCTGATGCCGCACCGACCACGACGTCTCGTGCTTGAGGTGGTGGTGCAGCGTGCAGAGATGGGCGAGGTTGTCGAAAGCGGTGCGACCGTCGTCGTCCCAGTCGAGGGTGTGGTCGATCTCGCAGCCGCCGGCACGTCGATTGCACCCGGGAAATCGGCACGTTGCATCGCGCACCTGGAGCCACCGCTTCAGGTCGGCCGGCGGCCGATAGCTCGTGCGATCGACGTCGAGCACCGTGCCCGAGACCGGGTGGGTGAGAATGCGCATGAACGACGGTGCCTGCGCGGCGAGGCGGCGGGCGCTGTCGTCGTCGATCGGCCCATAGCCTTCGAGCTGCGCGGGCTCGCCGGACGCGCCCATCAGCGTGAGGACCGGCACGGTCACGTGAACACTGGGGCGTACACGATCGACGGCCGCTGCGAATGCGGACTCGGAATCAAGCGTGCCGAAGAGCAACAGGTCGCGCGCGGCGTCGGCGCGGATCTGATCAGCGCTCACGTCGTCGCCGTGAGCACGCCGATCGCGGGCTTCGGTGTCGTCGTGGCCTTCGCGAGCAACCCGATCAAGGCGGTCCTTGATGAGCGACGCGTCGACCGCCGGAAGGAAGGCGTGCAGCCACGCCATGCCGTCGCGAGCCGGCTCGAGCTCGATGCGCCGTTGTTCGTGTGCGGCGCGATGACGTTCGGCGAGGGTCTCAGCGCCGAGCTCCTCGCGCAACGCGCGGGCCTTGCGGCGCAGCGTGGCGGCGGTGGTCGTCGTAGCGACGCGTGCAAGCTGCTCTTCGAGGCGACCGCGGAGCCCCGGGGCGTCGCCGAGTTCGGTCGTCTCGTCGACGATGACGCGGGCGTGCTGAATGCTGATCGAACCGGCGCGCAGCGCCAGCGAGCGTGGCCGGGAGCGTCGTGGACAGCGCCCACGCCTCGTCGATCTGACGCTCCATCGTGCGCTCGGGCACGTGGAGCGCTGTCGCGAGTTCGGACGTGACACTGCGATGCGCCATCTCCCGACGGCGCTGCGGTGAGAGCGACGGTGCGACGAACGCCTCCTCGCTGCGAAGCGCGTAGCTCACGGTGAGGAAGATCAGGTCGACACGCATCGCCGCGTTCATCGCCTCGACGCGCTGCGCCTGCACCGACGCCTCGATCAGCTCGGCGAGGCCGTCTTGCGCCATCGCATAGGGGCTGCGCTCGTCGTCGTCGATCGCGGTGGCTGAGCGCCCCGAGAGCCCCGATGGGGTACCGGCGAGTGCGCTGCGCATGCTCCCATTCTACCAACGAATCGAATGAAGTGACGAGTACAGAAGGCAATATGTGGAAAGAGATTCGAAGAAAGATACTAGGCATCTCACACTGGTGTCAGAGAACCCGGCGACCGCCGAGCGATGAGCTTCGGCCTCGTCACTTCATCTGCGTGGGCCAATGAGCGGCCAGGGCGCCAGCCAACTCGGCGCCGAGGCTGTTGACGTCTTGGGTGCCGGTGTCGTGCATCGCTTCGCTGACGATGAGGGCTGTGCGGGTAGTGGGGCGGATCGCGGAGAGCGCGCTTTGACGGTTCGTCCAGCGACGCGAGTGCGCGTTGCCGGCATCATCCACAAAGATCACTTCGCCGGGGTCCGGGGTCTCGGTGTCGCCGCCGAACGTGGCATAGGTCTCGGTGCCCTCCGCGTGACGCACCCCGAGATCTCCTCCCACCTGGTCGAGGTCGAACACGGCAATCGGGATGGCGTAGGCGAGCGAGACGGCGTTACACAGGTCCACGAGTGGATGGATTGAGGGCAACGCGCCATCCTTCTTGTACCGGCGCAGCAGAGCCTCTGACGCGCACCGGTATTGGGTGGGCTTGAGTCCCATCTGACTGAATGCGCGCCGCCACGCGGCGATCTCCGGAAACTCACTCTCCGGCCGCTCGCTCAGTCGCATGGAAGCCCGCTCAAGGAACGGCCGGGCGGTCGCCGTCGTGTCCGCGTCGGCGGTCACATCGCTGAGCATCAACGTGGTCACGGACAGCTGTGGGAACTCAACCAGGAGCTGCGCGGAATGGCTGAACCGCATCCGCTAACGGCTTTCCAGGGCAAGTCGACCGGCGAGGAGAACATAGGTTGCGGCGAAGGTGCGGCGCAGCCACGTCATCACCTTGGGCCGGCTGATGACCTGGTTCCGCATCGTCGCGGCGAACACCCCGTAAAGTGCGAACACGATGAAGGTGAGAGCCATGAAGACGAGGCTGAGCCCGACCATGTGCCAGGTGCCGTTCACCTCGCCGGCCGGAACGAACTGAGGCAGGAACGCGAAGAAGAAGATCGTCAGCTTTGGGTTCAGGAGATTGATGAGCACCGCGGTTCGGATGACTCGCCAGAACGACACTGGTGCGGCGTCGTCATCGACCTGGATCGCGGACCTCTCGCGGAGCGTCTGCCAGGCCAAGAACAGCAGGTACGCGACACCCAGCCATTTGATCGTCTGGAACGCGACCGCCGAGGCGTTCAAAATCGCGGCAAGACCCGTGATCGCGGCGATCATGTGAGGGATCACCCCGAGCGTGCAACCGAAAGCGGCGACGATGCCGGCCTTCGTCCCGCGAGACAGCCCAGCAGCGATCGAATAGACCGCACCAGTGCCGGGAGTCGCGACCACCACAAGTGTGGTCAACAGGAATGCAATGCTCATGAGCTCACCTTCAGAGTCGTTGCTTCCGCACAGTACCCGAGCGCGCCAGCCGGCCGCCGCTCAGTCGGACACGGCCGACGCCCGACGCCGCCCCTCAGTCGAACCCGAGGCTGAGCTTCCGCAGCAGCGCCGCGAGCCGCTTCTGCTCGGCGGCGGGCAAGCTCCCGAGCAGCTCCGCCTCCGCGTCGACGAGTCGCGTGATCGCGGAGTCCACTCGGGTGAGCCCGGCCGCGCTCATCTCGACGAGGATGCCGCGGCCGTCGTTCGGGTCGGTCTGACGCCTCACCAGGCCGCGCTCGACGAGCCGGTCGATGCGATTGGTCATGGTGCCGCTCGAGACGAGGGTCTGCTGCAGGAGCTGCTTGGGGGAGAGCCGGTAGGGCGCACCCGCCCGGCGGAGGGCCGAGAGCACGTCGAACTCGGATGCCTCGAGCTCCGCGCTCGCGAACGCGTGGCGCCGCGCGCGGTCGAGGTGCTTCGAGAGCCGAGCCACCCGCGACAGCACCTGCAGCGGGGCGAAATCGAGGTCGGGTCGCTCGCGCTCCCAGTCGTCGACGATCCGGTCGACCTCGTCTGATTCCGTCATCCAGCCATTATCGCGCCCGGTCGTCGGGCGACGGATGCCACGGAGCGGTGCTCCGGCC
>CAWJZK010000035.1:0-31498 GCA_963847285.1 uncultured Actinomycetota bacterium | reverse complement strand
CCACCGTGTGAGCGCTCTCCCACCCTCTTCACAGGGTTTGGGAGGGATCCTCACAAACTCGCGTGATGGGCTGTCGTGTCCCCTCAAATGCCGACACGGAATCCCCTCGCTGTGCCACAGACTTCTGACCTGCCTGAACTGCCTGAACTTCCCGAATCTCGCGTCCTCCGTCGCTCCACCTTCCGCGAACCCGCACCCCGCCCCGATGCTGCTTCAGCAGACGTGCTTGCGTTCACCGGGGCTCTTGAGCGCGCCGATGCATCAGAGGGCGCCGAAGCCCCCGCCACCGCGGAACCCCTCGAGCGCGCCGAAGCTCCCGCCGCCGCCGAACGCCTCGAGCGCGCAGATGCGTCCGAGCGCGCAGAAGCCGCCGAGCGCACCCAGCCGCGGACGGACCGGCGGCCGCGCCACCGCGCCGAACGTGCCCGCAACCGCCGTGGCTCGGGCATCGCGTTCCGGCGCACCGTCGCCGTCGGATCCGTCGCTGCGATGATGGGCGTGAGCGCGTTCGGGGCCATCGCGGGAATGGCGCATGGCGGTCGCGCGGCCGCAACGGCCGAGACCAGCACGGACACGAAGACCATCGACGTCGCCGCCGCCGCGGGCGACACGATCACGCCGGCGGCAGCGCCCGACGGCACGCCCACCGTGACGAGCGACCTCTCGGTTGCGGCGGCGCCCTTCACGGGCGGTACGCAGATCACGGTCACGGGCGAACAGCTCCACGAGGTGGCCTCGGTCACCGTGGGCGGCACCCCCGCACCCATCGTCGCGGCCGAGGACGACCAGGTCACCTTCGCGGTTCCCGCCGTCGCCGACACCGCGCTCGGCGACGTCCCGGTGCAGTTCACGGATGCCGCGGGCGCACCCGTCGACATCGAGACGCCGACGGGCGCGGTCACCGCGGGCGCCTCCCCGGTTCAGCCACTCGAAATCGCGCTCACCGGCATGAAGGAGCCCTACGCCCGCACGACTCCCGTCGCCATTCCACGCACCCTCAGCCTCACCTACACGAGGGATCCCGGCATCGATGCGCAGGTCGCCTACGTGCTCGCCTACTGGAGCGGTTACAACTCGGCGGCGTACCCCGTCATCCCCGGGAACGACTGCGCGAACTTCGTGAGCCAGTCGCTCGTCGCCCGCGGTTGGGCGATGGACGGCGGCTGGTACTTCGACGGTGCGACCGGCGCGAAGTCGCCGAGCTGGGCGAGCTCGACCGCGCTCCGCGACTACCTCGCCACCCGCACCGACCGCGCGACGGCGCTCGACGATTCGCAGCGCAATCTCGTGAAGGTCGGCGACATCGCGCAGTTCGACTGGAACAACTCGGGCGACCGCGACCACACCGCGGTCGTGACGCGCGTCGAGCACAGCGACGCCGGCACGAAGGTGTGGGTCGGCGGCCACACGAAGGACATCGACTACTGGGACGTCGACACCGCGCTCGCCACGGGCGGCGGCTCGGTCTCGTACTTCTCGCTGAGGTAACCGGCTCAGCGCGTTCAGCGACGGGCTCAGCGCGATCCGGTAACCGGCTCAGCGCGTTCAAGGAACGAGCTCAGCGCGATCAGGTAACCGGCTCAGCGCGTTCAGCGACATGCTCACCCCGACCAGGTAACCCGCTCAGCCCGCATCGCCGAGTGCGGCGCTCACGATGCGCTGCGCCTCGGCCTGCACGGCCTTCAGGTGCTCGGGACCCTCGAACGACTCGGCGTAGATCTTGTAGACGTCTTCGGTGCCGCTGGGCCTCGCCGCGAACCACGCGTCGGCCGTCTCGACCTTCACTCCGCCGATCGCCGCGTCGTTTCCGGGCGCCCGCGAGAGCTTCGCGGTGATCGGCTCGCCCGCGAGCTCGGTCGCAGTGATCGCGTCGCCATCGAGCCGGCTCAAGGCGGCCTTCTGGGCAGGGGATGCTGCGGCATCCGTGCGCTCGTAGGCGGGGTCGCCGAACCGCTCGACGAGGCCGCGATACAGCTCCGACGGCGACTTGCCGGTGACCGCGCGGATCTCGGAGGCCAGCAGGGCCAGCAGGATGCCGTCTTTGTCGGTCGTCCACACGGTGCCGTCGAACCGCAGGAACGAGGCGCCGGCGCTCTCTTCGCCGCCGAATCCGACGGAGCCGTCGATGAGTCCGGGCACGAACCACTTGAACCCGACCGGCACCTCCCAGAGCCGCCGCCCGAGCGACGCGGCGACCCGGTCGATCATCCGGCTCGAGACGAGGGTCTTGCCGACCGCGGCATCCGACCGCCAGCCGCCGCGGTGCCCGAAGAGATACTCGATCGCGACCGCGAGGTAGTGGTTGGGGTTCATGAGCCCGCCGTCGGGAGTGACGATGCCATGGCGGTCGGCGTCGGCGTCGTTGCCGGTGAGGATGTCGAACTCGTCGGCGTGCCCGAGCACCGACGCCATCGCCGAGGGACTCGACGGGTCCATGCGGATCTTGCCGTCCCAATCGAGCGTCATGAACGACCAGGTCGGGTCGACGACCTCGTTCACGACGGTGAGATCGATGCGGTACCGGTCGCGGATCGCATCCCAGTACGAGACGGATGCCCCGCCGAGCGGGTCGGCGCCGATGCGGATGCCCGTCTCGCGGATCGCGTCGAAGTCGATGATGTTCTCGAGGTCGGCGACGTAGTTCCCGCGGAAGTCGTAGGTCTCCACGCCGCTCGGCTCGGCCTGCTTCACCCCGACGAGATCGCCCGCGATGAGCTCGTTCGCCCGGTTCGCGATCCAGCTCGTGGCGTCGGAATCGGCGGGACCCCCGTGCGGCGGGTTGTACTTGAACCCGCCATCCGACGGTGGATTGTGCGACGGGGTGATCACGATGCCGTCGGCTTCACCCTCGGCGCGGCGCTCGGGATCGTTGTTCCACTTCAGGATCGCGTGCGAGATCGCTGGTGTGGGCACGTAGTCGTCGAACGCGTCGGCGAGCACGCGCACCTCGTTGCCGACGAGGACGTCGAGGGCGGTCGTCTGCGCCGGCGCGCTCAGGGCATGCGTGTCGGCGCCGATGAACAGCGGGCCCGTGGTGCCCTGCGATGTGCGGTACTCGACGATCGCCTGCGTGATCGCGAGGATGTGGTCGACGTTGAAGCTCGTCGTGAGCGAGGAGCCGCGATGCCCCGAGGTGCCGAACACGACGCGCTGCTCGGGCACCGAGGCATCCGGTTTGCGTTCGTAATATGCCCTGACCAGGGCTTCCACGTCGATGAGGTCGGATTCGGCCGCCGGGGTTCCCGCTCGCTCGTGCATGCGACCAGTCTGGCACCGCGGTACGCGGATCACGACGAGGCGTGCACCCCGGTCGCGACGGTGAAGATCAGGAGCCCGGCGAGCGCGCCGACGACCGTGCCGTTGATGCGGATGAACTGCAGGTCGCGGCCCACCTGCAGCTCTATCTTCTCGGTCGTCTCCCGCGGATCCCACCGCTCGACGGTCTCGGTGATGACGCCGGCGATCTCGTGGCGGTAGCTGCGCACGACGTACGCCGCGGCATCCGTGACCCATGCATCGACCTTCGCGGCGAGCACCTCGTCGGCGACGAGCCGGGAGCCCACCTCGATGACGGCAGCCCGCAGGCCTTTGCGCAGCTCGCTCGCCGGGTCGGCGAGGGCCGCCTCGAGCGACTCCTTCACGCTCGCCCACGCCTCGCCGGCGAACTCGCGCAGCCTGGGGCTCGCGAGAAGGTCGGCCTTGAGGGTCTCGACGCGCGCGATCATGGCGGGGTCGTCCTGCAGCGCCTCGGCGAGCTCGGCGAGGTAGCGGTCGATCGCGAGGCGCAACGGATGCCCCGGGTCGGCACGCACAGCCCGCACGAACGCGAGCACCTCGCGGTAGGCGCGATCGTCGACGAGCCGGTCGACGAAGCTCGGCATCCATCGCGGCAGCCGGTCGGAGACCATCGTCTCGAACGCCTCGGGGTGCTCCGCGAGCCACGCCTCGGCCCGATCGAGCACGACGTCGATCGCGGCGCGCTGCTGGTCGGCGGCGACGAGCCGGGCGCCGACCCGCCCGATCGCCGGAGCCCATTCGGGCTCGAAGAGGTGACGCCTGGCGAGCCGCTCGATGACGTCTTCGACGTCGTCGTCGCCGAGCAGCGTGAGCACACCGCGGGCGGCGACGGATGCCTCGGCGGTGAGCCGCTCGGCATTCGCGGGCGTCGCGAGCCAGCCCCCGAGCCGCCGGGCGATGCCGATCGAGCGGAGCTTGCCGAGCACGACGTCGTCGGAGAGGAACTCGTTCTCGACGAAAGCGCCGAGGCTCGCCCCGATCTCGTCCTTGCGGTTCGGGATGATCGCCGTGTGGGGGATCGGGATGCCGAGCGGATGCCGGAACAACGCGGTCACCGCGAACCAGTCGGCGATCGCGCCGACCATCGCGCCCTCCGCCGCCGCCCGCACATAGCCGAGCCACGGGATCTCGTCCTGCAACGCGAACGACACGGCGAACACCACCGCGGCGACGAGGAGCAGCCCGGCCGCGACGCGCTTCATGCGGCGGAGCGCGACCCGGCGCTCGTCGTCGGTCGGCACCGGAGGCCGCTCGGCGCCGCGCAGCCCCGGCCCTCTTTCGTCAAGCGTCGTCATGAGCGCCTCCTCACGATCGTGCAGTGCGGATGCTTCGACGCTAGCCGCTCGGCGCCCCAGCACCCCATCGCCCCAGCGCATACTGCCCGTTCAGGGGATTTGAGCGACACGCCGGGGCAATGCGCGCTGACCACGGCGTGTCGCCCAAATCCCCTGAACCGGTAACGCCGCGGGGGCGACGTAGGAGGCAACTAGGCTGGCGGGCATGACGGATGCCGCGCCCACACCCCCCGAGGAGACGTACTCCTACCTGGGGCCGGCCGGCACCTTCACCGAGGCCGCGCTCAAGCAGGTGCCCGAGGCATCCGGCAAGCACTGGCGCTCGGTGAACAACGTCGGCGAGGCGCTCGCGGATGTCACGCACGGGCGTTCGACCGCGGCGATGATCGCGATCGAGAACTCGATCGAAGGCGGCGTCTCCGCCACGCAGGATGCGCTCGCGACGGTGCCCGGCCTGCGCATCCTTGGCGAGTACCTCGTGCCGGTGAACTTCGTGCTCGTCGCCCGCCCGGGCACCGCGCTCGCCGACGTGCGGGTCGTGAACGCGCATCCGGTCGCGTATTCGCAGTCGCGCGGCTGGCTCGAGCGGCAGCTGCCCGACCACGGGCACATCCCGTCGTCGAGCAACGTGCAGGCCGCGTCCTCGCTGTTCGACGCCGACAGCAATGCGGATGCCGCGGTCGCACCACCCGGCATCACCGAGCACCTCGATGTCGACGTGCTCGCCCGCGACATCGGCGACAACCCCAACGCGGTCACCCGCTTCGTGCTCGTGAGTCGCTCGCGGGTCCTGCCCGATCCGACGGGGGCCGACAAGACGAGCCTGATCGTCGAGCTCCCCGACGACGAGCCGGGCTCGCTGCTCGCGATGCTCGAACAGTTCTCGACCCGGGGCGTGAACCTCTCGCTGCTCGAGTCGCGCCCGATCGGCGACTCGCTCGGCCGCTACCGATTCGTCGTCGACCTCGACGGGCACATCGCCGACGAGCGCGTCGCCGACGCCCTGCTCGGCCTCCGCCGCACGAGCCCGAACGTGATCTTCCTCGGCTCGTACCCGCGCGCCGATCGGCAAGAGGTCGCGTACCACTCGAAGTACGACGACGGCATCTTCATCGAGGCCCGCGACTGGCTGCGGGGTCTCTTGAGCGGCGAACCCGACCTCGCCTGAGCCGTTGAAGCGGCAGCCCGGCGCTGGCTATTCTGGGAATCCGTTCGTCGTCGCCGGAGATTCCGCTTCGCCGGTGTTCGGAACCGGGCGGGTGAGCCGGCGGCACCGCGAAGCGGTCGCCCCCGACTGACCCGCAACCATGCGAACGAGGGAGCACGAATGGCCGACGGCTCAACGACGAGCATCGACCCGCGGTTCGATCCGCGCTATCAGCGCGGCTACGCGGGAAATCCGGTGTCGCAATGGGACTCGGATGTCGCGCCGACCCCTCGGCCCGTGCGGCCGACGGCCGTGGCGTTGTCGGCAGTCGGTGCCGCACCCGAGGACGCCTCCATCACGATGCCCGCAACAGAGGCCGATTCGCCGATCGATGCGTTGCTCCTCGAAGAGGAGCCCGCGGATTCCGAACGCGGAGACCCGTGGTTCATCGCCGCGTGGGTCGTGTCGACCGTGGTCCTCGCCGTCGGCGTGGCCCTGTTCTGGGCTTCGCTCATGAGTGAGAACTACTCCGGGCCGACGGCCGAGAGCGATCGCTTGCTCCAGTACGCGGGCTGGACAATCGCGCCCGCGATGGTCCAGGGCGGGGTGCTCGCCCTCGTCGGCATGCTCGTGTGGACCGGTGTTCGGCATGTCCATGCGGCTGCGGCGCGAAGCGATGAGGAGGCCGAGGCGTGATCCGGTTCGCATCCAACCCGGCGCTGGTCGCGCTCGCCGCGCTTGCGATCCTCGGGTTCATCGCCACTGCATGGGCGCTCGGCGTCATGGTCGACGACGTGGGGAACATCAGTTGGTCGGGTTTGCCCAGCGAGGAGCAGCTCTGGCAGCTGCGACTCTCGCGCATCGTCAACCTGTTGCCCGCGCCGGCCGCCATGATGACGGTCGCGTCACTGCTCGGCATCCTCGTCGTCGGCTCTGCCGAGCGTCAGTCGGCGTCTCGCACGAGGAGCGCCGCCCGACCGACTGGCGAGCTCCGACCTGAGGAGCAGGCGTGAACGAGGGCACCGCGACCGGCATCGACCCGAGGTTCGATCCGCGCTATCAGCGCGGCTACGAGCACTCGGATGCCGCGGCCGAGGGCCAGGTCTCGAGGCCGGTCCGATCGCGGCCGTCGGCTCCCGCCGCGGAGACGCGGCTCGACGACGCCGTCGAGTTCATTCAGAGCGCCGTGGATCGTGCCGCGGCTGCCGACCGAGTGGCCTTCAATCGCATCGGATCAAGCGGGCAGCCTCCGAGGGAGTTCGACGACGAGAAAGCCGCGCCACCCGCCACTCCGGCGACCCCTCCCGACGCTCAGACCGCGCAGACCGCGTCGGTGGACGAACCCGACGACGTGCACGTGCGGCCCTGGTTCATCGCCGGGTGGGTGCTCACCGGGGCCCTGTTCGCCGTCGGAGCCTGGTGGACGTGGGCGGTGTATTCCGATCCGCTGTACTACACCGGCTACACCAGTGGCGACACGGTGTTCCGGCAACTCGTGTGGTCGCTTGCTCCGGGGTTCATGCAGGTCGGCGCCGTCGGCCTGGTGCTGGTCACGACGCTGGCCGGTGCTCGCCAACTCGACCATTCTGCGCGGCGAGACCGCGACCCTCACGAGGCGCCCACGACGTCCGTCGGCGAGATCTGGCGAGTTCCTGCCGTGGTTGCGCTGATCGTGATCAGCATCGCCGCGGGGGTCGTCCTGATCTGGCTGATCAGCCAGATGGCGGGAGCATCGAACATGGGCTACTCCGGCACGCCGAGCGAGGAGCAGATCTTCGAGATGGCCCTGTCGGGGTTCACGACCTCGACCGTCGGCCCGCTCGCGCTGGCGGGCCTCGGGTCGGTGCTCGGCATCGTCCTGCTCGGCGCTCGACACGCGATCAACCGCGCCGACCTCAGCGCGCGACGCGCACGATGAGCGCCGCCGGGTCGACCCGGAATCGCGCAGAGACGACCGAGCCGAACTCGTCGCCGTCGATCTCGAACTCCTCGGGCTCGCCTTCGATCTCGATGTCGACCGAGCGGCCCCGGAGGTAGACGATCTCGGTCCGCTTGCTGCCGCCGGTGAGGTCGAGGTACTGGCGGCCGAGCGCCGACTTGCGGAGCACCCGGTTCTCCCATGCGACCTTTCGCCAGATGAAGAGCCAGCCGAGGATGTTGCGGGGTTGCAGCACGACGACGTCGAGCTTGCCGTCGTCGATCTCGGCATCGGGGATGAGTTCGAGATTGCCGGGCAGGTAGCCGAGGTTCGCGACGAGGATGCTCGAGACGCGGCCCCGATGGTGCCGACCGCCGTCGATGCGGTGCGTCGCGCGGTACGGCTTCGACGCCGGAATCGCGCGGAGCCCGGCGTCGACGTACGCGAGCCAGCCGACGGCCTTCTTCAGCTGCGGGTTCGTGTTCGAGATCATCGTCGCGTCGATGCCGATGCCGGACATCACGAGTGACACGTGCGACTCGGTCTGCCCGTCGGCTCGGGTGATGTCGGCCACGAGGACGTCGACGGCGTGGTCGTAGCCCGAGAACGCGAGCACGACCGCGTCGGCCTGGTCGTTCACGGGAATGTCGAGATTGCGCGCGAAGAGGTTGCCGGTGCCGATCGGCACGAGGCCGAGGGGCACGCCCGTGCCGCGCAAGGTCCCGGCGACCGAGCGAACGGTGCCGTCGCCGCCCGCGGCGATCACGAGGTCGACGCCGGCCTCGATGGCCTCGCGCGCCATGCCCTTGCCGGGGTCGTCGGCGGCCGTCTCGATCCAGAGCGAGGGAGCGAAGAATTGCCGGGCCTCCGCTTGCGCGACCGCGGTGCGGAGCTCGTCGACGCCCTGCTTCGTGGGATTGAAGATCACGGCCGCGCGCCGGCGCGGCTGCGCAGCATCCGTCGACCCCTGCTCCTGAACCCCCACCACGCAGCCAACGGTATTGCATCGACGCGGCGAGCGCCCCGGAACGGTTCCCTGAGCCTGTCGAAGGGAAGGAGGTGCGCGGCGCCCTTCGACCGGCTCAGGGAGCGGATGCTCCGGCCGAGCCCGGCGCGATCGCCCCGGCTAGACTGGCTCGCGTGATCGACCCCGTGCTGCTTCGCGAGAACCCCGACCTGATCAAGCGTTCGCAGGGGCTCCGCGGCGAGTCCGTGGCCTTCGTCGACGAGGCGGTCGAAGCCGATTCCGCTCGCCGCGCCGCTCTCACGGTGTTCGAGTCGCTCCGCGCCGAGCAGAACGCGTTCGGCAAGCAGGTCGCCCGGGCGCCGAAAGAGGCGAAGAGCGCTCTCGTGGCCGAGGCGCAGCAGTTGGCCGCCCGCGTGAAAGACGCGAACCAGCAGGCGAACGACGCCGAGTCGGAGTTCATCCTGGCCGTGCAGCGCCTCGGGAACGTCGTGATCGACGGTGTGCCCGCCGGTGGCGAAGACGACTACGTCGTGCTCCGCGAGGTCGGCGAGATTCCGGCATTCGGGTTCGAGCCGCGCGACCACCTCGAGATCGGCGAGCTCCTCGATGCGATCGACATGCAGCGCGGCGCGAAGGTCTCCGGTGCTCGCTTCTCCTACTTGAAGGGCGTCGGCGCCCGCCTCGAGCTCGCCATCATGAGCATGGGGCTCGACCGGGCTCTCGCCGCGGGCTTCACGCCGCTCATCACTCCCACGCTCGTGCGCCCCGAGATCATGCAGGGCACCGGATTCCTCGGCGCTCACGCCGAAGACATCTACTACCTGCCCGACGACGAGCTCTACCTGACCGGCACGAGCGAGGTCGCGCTCGCCGGGTACCATGCCGACGAGATCCTCGACGTGTCGAACGGACCGATCCGCTATGCGGGCTGGTCGACGTGCTATCGCCGCGAGGCCGGCAGTCACGGCAAGGACACGCGCGGCATCATCCGCGTGCACCAGTTCAACAAGCTCGAGATGTTCAGCTACATCGACCCGGCCGACGCCGAGGACGAGCACGAGCGCCTGCTCAGCTGGCAGGAGGACATGCTGCAGAGCCTCGGTCTCGCCTATCGCGTGATCGACACCGCCGCGGGCGACCTCGGGTCGAGCGCCGCGCGCAAGTACGACGTCGAGGCGTGGGTGCCGACGCAGGAGGCGTACCGCGAGCTCACCTCCACGTCGAACTGCACGACGTTCCAGGCGCGACGCCTCGACATCCGCTACCGCACCGAGAGCGGAAAGACCGCACCGGTCGCGACGCTGAACGGCACCCTCGCCACCACCCGGTGGATCGTCGCGATCCTCGAGACGCACCAGCAGGCCGACGGCTCGGTCGTCGTGCCCGAAGCCCTCCGGCGGTACCTCGGCGGGCTCGAGGTGCTCGAGCCCACGGCGCAATGAACGACGCGGGCGTCGCGTTCCCCGAGCCGGTCGAAGGGAACCCCCACGGGGAGTTCGCTGCGACGAGCTCAACGAGCGAGCGCCACGGGGAGTTCGCTGCGCGAGCTCGACGAGATCAGCGACCGAGCGCGAGCCGTGGTTCGTCGCCCTCGACGTCGACGGCACGATCATGCACGAAGACGAGTCGATCGACCCGGTCGTGGCCGACGCCGTGGCATCCGCTCGCGATCGCGGTCACTTCGTGACGCTCGCGACAGGGCGTTCGTGGGCGTCGGCCGCGCCGGTGCTCGAGCGACTCGGTCTGAACCCCGAATACGTCGTCTGCTCGAATGGCGCCATCACGATGCGGCGCGATGAAACTGCCGACGGCGGTTACACGCGCGCCCACGTCGAGACGTTCGACCCGACCGCGGTGCTGGAGCGGATCCGTTCGTTCCTCCCCGAGGGCAAGTTCCTGGTCGAACTGCCCGACGGCCACCGCCTCTACACGACCGGAATGATGGAGTGGAACCTCGACAACTCGCGCGAGGTCGCGTTCGAAGAGCTCCTCGACCAGCGCGCCACGCGTGTCGTCGTGACCTCGCTCCAACACGGGCTCGATGAGTTCTTCGAGATCGTCGATCGCATGGGCCTGCATCACGTGAGCTACGCCATCGGCTGGACGGCGTGGCTCGACATCGCTCCCGACGGCGTCAACAAGGCGACCGCGCTCGAGCGGGTGCGCGGCTGGCTCGACGTGCCGAACGACCGCGTGCTCGCTGTGGGCGACGGCCGCAACGACCTCGAGATGTTCGCCTGGGCTGGCGCCGCGGGTCGCTCGATCGCGATGGGGCAGGCTCCCGACGAGGTGAAGCGCGCCGCGCGCGAGCTCGGCGGTTCCATCGACGAGGCCGGCCTCGCCGGGGTGCTCGACTCGCTTCCCTGACGACCCGAGCCGCTCGAAGGGTCCGCGGGTAGGATCGGCCCAGCGAGGGGGTTCCGTTGAGCGGACAAGCTGAGCAAGGCGCGACGGTCGAGACTGCCCCGGTGCCGAGGCACGGGCGGATGCCCCGGCGCGGCCCCCTGCCGACGTACCTGAAGCTCGCGGCATCCGTCATCGCGGTGATCGCCGTGAGCGGGGCCGGCATCGCAACCTACGCGGCGATCGACCTCGTGAGCTCCCTGAAGCCCACGTTGGAGCTCGAGAACGAGGCGATGCTCGACGACGTCCCCGACATCGGTGCGATGGAGGGCGGGCTGAGCCTGCTCCTGGTCGGCAGCGACAAGCGGCCCGAAAGCGGCGCGTTCGGAGACCCCGATGAGGAGTCCGCCGTGCTCAACGACGTCACGATGCTGCTGCACATCTCGCAGGACCACTCGCACGTCGAGGTCGTGAGCTTCCCTCGCGACATGCTCGTGTCGGTGCCGGAGTGTCCCAACCCGAATGACTCCGAGGGTGAGCCGCTCTCGGCCATGGAGGATGTGAAGCTCAACACCGTGCTCAAGCACGGCGGTTTCGGGTGCGTCGCGACGACGATCGAGCAGCTCACGGGGGTCGAGATCCCCGTCGGCGGCATCGTCGAGTTCGACGGCGTCGCTGCGCTCGCGACGGCGGTCGGGGGCGTCGAGGTCTGCCTCGCGGACCGAGTCGACGACGACTACTCCGGCCTTCACCTCGACGCCGGTACGCACAGCATCTCGGGGTACGAGGCGCTGGCGTTCCTGCGCGCGCGGCACGGCGTGGGCGACGGGAGCGACCTCGGGCGCATCTCGAACCAGCAGACGTTCCTCGCCTCGCTCATGCGCACGGTGCAGAGCGGCGGCACGCTGAGCGACCCGGTCAAGCTGTACTCGATCGCGAAGGCCGTCACCTCCAACATGCAGCTCAGTTCGGGCCTCCAGGATCCGGCACGGCTGATCTCGATCGCGAAGGCGCTGCAGGACATCGACCTGTCGAAGGTCGCGTTCGTGCAGTATCCGACCGGATACACCGACAACTTCTCTGCCGTCGTGCCCGCTGAGTCGGCGGACTTGGTCAACGCCGCCCTGCAGGCCGACCTTCCAGTGCAGCTCGATCCGGCCGCGAATGCGGACTCCGAGTTCGGCACGGTCGCCGATCCCGCCGCACCGGCGCCCCCGCCTGTCGACGGCGTCGAGGGCGAGACCCCGGCGGGGCCGGATGCGACCGCGACGCCGGCAGTCCCGCTCGCACCGCTGACGCCGGTCGAACCGCTGCCCGATGACGTCACGGGACAAACCGCGGCCGAAGTGCGCTGCTCCAGCTCGAGCGGGGGCTGACGACACGCCGACGGACGACGGTGTGCGCGCCTCAGGACCCTTTCAGGGAGGACTGCGAGGGTCGTTGGAATACGATTCGGCTAGAATCGGGGCCTGCCTGCACGATGAGCGCGGTTCCACCGCGGCATCGCACGGGTGAGGAGGGCTGTCCGAGCGGCCGATGGAGCTGGTCTTGAAAACCAGTGGGCAGCAATGCCTCGTGGGTTCGAATCCCACGCCCTCCGCGCGATCCGATGACATGAGAGGACCCCGGTGAACGAAGAGTTGCGTCAGAGCTCGCGTCGTGCAGCGAAGACTCCCTCCGTGGCCCGTCATGGCCGCTTGAAGCGGCACCACCCGTGGAAGACAGCGGGGAAGATCGTGGCATCCGTCGTGGCAGTGACCCTCGTCTCGGGTGTGTCGGTCGCGGCCTATGCGGCGTGGGACCTCGCGAAGTCGGTGCAGCCCACGATCACGCTCGGCAATGAAGACGTGCTCGAGGGCGTGCCCGACGTCGGTGCGATGGAGGGCGGGGTCAACCTGCTTCTCATCGGCAGCGACAGCCGCCAGGGCCAGGGTGAGGCCTTCGGCGACCCCGACGAGGAGACCGCGGTCCTCAACGACGTCACGATGCTCCTTCATATCTCCCAGGATCACTCGAACGCCTCGGTCATCAGCTTCCCGCGCGACATGCTCGTCGACGTGCCCGAATGCGCGGACCCCGAGGACCCCACTGGCGACCCGCTCTACGAGCAGTACGACGTGAAGATCAACTCCGTGCTCTCGTACGGCGGCATGGCGTGCGTGGTGCAGACGGTCGAGCAGCTCACGGGCGTCACGATCCCGTTCGCCGGCGTCGTGCAGTTCATGGGCGTCGCAGGGCTCTCCGAGGCGGTCGGTGGGGTCGAGGTCTGCGTCGCCGACCCGATTGAAGACGACTACACCGGCACCTTACCTCGACGCCGGCAACCACACGCTTTCAGGGATGGCGATGCCCTGCAATTCCTCCGCACGCGGCACGGCGTCGGCGACGGAAGCGACCTCGGCCGAATCTCGAACCAGCAGGTCTTCCTCTCCGCGCTCGCACGCACGCTGCAGTCGAGCGGCACGCTCAGCGATCCGGTGAAGCTCTACTCGATCGCGAAGGCCGCGCTCGCCAACATGCAGCTCTCCGACAAGCTGGCCGATCCGACGATGATGGTCTCCATTGCGAAGGCGATGAAGGACATCGATCTTGCGAAGCTTGCATTCATCCAGTACCCGACCGGCTACGTCGCAGGCGGCGGCGCCGTCGCGCCGACGAGCTCGGCCAAGCTCGTGAACACCGCACTCCAGCAGGACCTCCCGGTCATCTTCGACCCCGACGCGCAGGCGGCGTCGTTCGCCTCCACCGGAGACCCGAACGCGATCGAGGCGGCGCCCGCTGATCCGGCGGCTGCCTGCTGATCCGGCAGCTCCGGCTGATCCGGCGGCTCCCGTAGATCCCGCCGCGCCGGCCGATCCTGCAGCCGCTCCCGCCCCGACCGTCGAGGCGCTGCCGAGCGACGTCACTGGGCAGACGGCAGCGGAGACGCGATGCTCTGCCGGCCGAACGCTCGACGACCAGTAGCAGCCTGCGCCCGAATCGTCTTCTGCGGCATCCGCGGGTTATGATGGCTCTCGCGTGTGCGCCTCGGCGCTCACGAGGAGACGTCGCATAGTCCGGTCGAGTGCACCACCCTGCTAAGGTGGAGTCCCCGTAAGGGGACCGAGGGTTCAAATCCCTCCGTCTCCGCTTTGTGATTCTTGTGATGTGTCGAGACATCGTTACCGATGTCGTGACGTCGACGACGGATTCCCCCTCCTTCGGGAGGGGGTTTTGTCGTTTCTGGGGTTGGTCATCGCCGTCGGGCGTCGATGGTGTTTCGGCGAGAGGCCAACGGCGAGTGCCGTTTACGTGCGCGTACGCGTACGCGTATCAGAGCGACCATGGGATCTGGCGACAGCTGAAACGTTACGAAAAGTTTCCGAAAAGGCAATTATCACGGTTCAGTAACGCCGCTTGATGCGCGGTGATCGCGCGTGCCACAATCCCGAAAGGCATTTCGATCCTTTTTGGAGAGGAACTCAATGTGGAGTCCAGCTCGTGCTGACCGATGAGGGCATCGGCAGCGGTGCCGATGGCACGCTCACTCTTCCTTGCCTTCCTTGCGCGATGGCCTCTGAGGAACCGCTTCACGGCGTGAATGGGGAGGCCGTCTCCACATCGGTCTTCCACGTCACCGCCATCCCGTTCGCCACCTGGGGAAACCGAGCCCCGGGGGCGATGCGGGTCTGGTTGCCTGCGCGATGGCGGGAGAACCGCCAGATTGCCGATGGGCAGCTTTTCGCCGAGATCCCACAGCCTGAGGAGGCGCAGTAATGGAGAGAACGCACGTTCCACGGCGGCTTTTAGCCATCGTCATTGCATCAGTGTTGGCAGTTTCGCTTGTACCGATCACGGGTCAGGCGGCATATGCCGCTGACACCACCGCAGCCGTCGCGCTGGCGAGCCTGAACCGCCAGACCATCGACTACGTCGGGATGCCGAAGAACGTCACGGAAGCCGCCGCGTTGCAGCTCATCGGAGAGCAGGCGACGAAGGCCGTCGATCCGGACTACACGGTGGCAGCCCGCAAGCAGGGGACCGCGGCGCTCAATCTCGGCGTCGGTTCGCGGCCGCTGACCACGATCCGGTTCGACGTGACGAACAAGAACAACGCCGCCGACACCGCGTCGAGCTCTTCCAACAGCACCGTCGACGTGACCGTCGGCGTCGGCGACGAGATCCGCAACGACAACTTCTATCTGAATGTCGGCGAGCTTGGCAACATCAAGGACCTGCGGATCGAGAACAATGCCACGACGTACACCCGGAACTCCGACGGCGCCGTGACCTACGACGCGAGCCCGAACTTCGTGCTGCCCGTCGACGAAGGCGGCAGAGGCTCGAATGCATTCCACGAGTGGATGGGCGAGCTGATCTTCGCCACCCGCAGCGCCGACACGGTGGACGGTCTCGAGAGCCAGCCGTTCGTCGAGCAGGACACCAACCGGACCCTTGCCCAGGGCGGCTCGACCACCGCGTTGAACGCGACGCTGGGCGGCGCCATGGACCAGTACGTCCGCCGGACGGCGGATGGGGACTCGGTCACCACGAAGTTCATCGGCGGCCCCGTCGATGGCAGCGGGCCGGCCCCCACCCGTGAGGTGGGCACCGTCATGCGCGGCTTCGACGCGACCTCCAAGTTCTCGACCGACACCGACGACGGGTCCCTGCTGTGGGAGATCGCCGTCGAGAACAAGAGCGACAAGGTGATCGAGTTCGGCGACATCGGCCTGCCGATGCCGTGGAACGACCGGTACACGTCCACAGCGACCTCGTACACCGAGCGCGTGACGTCGCAGTACTTCGCCGGTCTCGACAGCGGCTACTCGTACGCGATGCGTCCGAGCGGTGAGGGCGCCTTCGTGCTGATGACCCCGGTGCCGGAATCCGGTGCCCGGATCGAGTACGTCGACCGGTGGCTCAGCACCTTCAACTCGAGTGTCAACACGATGCGCGGTCCGTCCAGCGGCAGTGCGTCGTCGATCCGCGCCTGGACCGCCGACGGAACCAGCACGAGCGGGAACTCGTGGCAGCCCGGCCTCCAGGTGCAGTACATCCACTCGAAGAACATCCGCCAGCTGACCGGTGCGGCGTACAGCCCCGATTCCTCGAGCCTGATTCTCGAGCCGGGCGCGCGCAAGACCTACCAGCTGAAGTTCCACGCGATCCGCGCGGGCGACAACTCGCCCACGGTCAGCCCGAACACCACCGGCAACGGCATGCAGGAGAAGGAGGAGAACTACCGTTCGACCCTCTACCAGGCCGGCATGATCGACGCCATGGCGGTGCCGAGCTTCCAGCCGGTGATCAACATGCCGACGAAGCTCGACCTTCACTACGACCCGGCCAGGATCAAGGACGTCGAGCTCCAGATCCAGACAGTCGACGAGAACGACCCATGGGGTGATGCACTCATTCCTGCGAAGGATGGTATTGCACCATACGACCTGGGCAACCCGAACCGCGTCAACAACGAACGCGGGCCCCGGACGACGCCCGAAGGCAACCCCGGCTATGTCAAGAAGGTCACGCCGCCCACCGAGGCAGTCGTCGACGAGAACGGCGAGTCGCACTTCGTCTACGGGCTCGAGTTCAACGCCATCGGCCCCACCAGCATCCCGGTGACCTACCAGCTGAAGGTCGGCGACAAGTGGGTCGAGAAGAGGACCCAGTACGACTTCAATGTGCTGGCCGAGCTCAACGAGACGACCGACACCCACTCCGACTTCATGGTCGACGAGCGGCAGTACAACGCGCCGGAGAATCCGACGATCCCGCAGGACGCCTGGGACGGTGCGTTCCTGGACACCTACATCCACCTCGACGGCGTCGACGACCGGATGACCGAGGGCTCGTCCATCTCGCTGGGGCAGCAGTGGGACGACTGGGGCATGGACAACATCCTGTCCATCACGTACGAGAACGTCCTGAACCCCAAGGAGAAGCAGGTCAAGGCCGTCGAGAAGTACCTGCTCGACTTCCTGTGGAACAACAAGAGCCCGACGACGGGCCAGGGCTACTTCATCCGCAGGAGCAGCGACGAATACCCCGCGGACGGATCGGGCTACAAGATCACGAACGTCTTCAACGGGATCAACGGGCTCGACTGGTCGGGAGCCGGGGGCCGACGTTTCACACAGAGCATGACGTGGAATGCGTTCTTCGGGATGTACCAGGTCGAGAAGGCCTATCCGAACCTGATGCAGTACCGGGCATCCCGCATCGACTACCTGCGGATGGCCTACAGCATCTTCGTCAAGGTCGGCCAGAGCGACCAGGGCACCTACGGCGAGCAGAACACGCCCCTGTTGATTGAGGCTCTGCTCGACGAGGGCATGAACGTCGAGGCCCAGAACGTCATCAACAGGATCGCTCCGAGCGATACGGCGACGTCCGGCAAGGGATACAACTCGGCCTTCGTGCGCTACCCGTACGGTTCCGAGTTCGTCTACGACAACACCGGTGAAGAGGGCATCTACGCCAACGACAAGGCGCTGGTCACCTACCGGCCCAACCACACCCTGGTGAAGTCCGGCGACGCGCAGACCAAGCTGACGATGGTCGACATGGCAACCAGGGCGAAGCGTGGCTGGGTGCCGACGTGGTATCACTACGCTGATCCGGCATTCATCGGCGGCAACAGCTGGTGGAACTTCCAGTACACGGCGTCTCTGGCCGGCTCGATCATGGATGACTACCTTCGGTACGAGGGTGACGTGAGCGGGTTCACACCTGAGGAGAAGGCCTTGGCGCAGCGCCTGAACTACGGCGCCAAGCTGTCCAACTTCAACGCCATCAACATGGGTCAGATCTCGTCCCGCCTGATCGGCACGACGTCGTGGCGCTACACCACCTACAAGGGCTCGTTCGGTTCGCAGAACGTCAATGACGGCAACGGAGGCTCCGAGTCGGGTGTGGACGGCTGGCAGGCACGCGCACAATACAACGGCTGGCAGAGCTACTCAGGCGAAGCCGACCTTGGGCTCTTCGGATCCCTGATGCGCATCAGCACCGACGTGGTCGGCCACGACCCGGTGTTCGGCCTGTACGCCTACGGCGGCCTCGTCGAGAAGAACGGCGCTGTCTACACGGTGCAGCCTCGTGATGGCTTCGCGAAGCGCCTCAACTTCCTGGACGAGAGTCTCTACGTCGAGTTCCTGAACGACAGGTACAAGGAGGCCCGCGTAACAGACGACGCGTCCAGGCTCGAGTTCGACCTCGAGCACATGCAGCCCGGGGCGCACGAGTCTCGGCTCACCTTCACCAGCGGCATGGAGCCGGGCGGTTACCGGGTCAGCGTCGATGGCGTTCCCCAGCCCGATTCCAGCTTCGTCGTCGCTGCTGACGGCACAGGGAAGGTCAACGTCCTCGTTGCCGACAAGGCGATCGGCGCCACCTCTCTCGTCGTGCTCGAGCAGGATCCGACCGTGACGGCTGCGGCTCCCACGGTCACGTCGAGCCTGAACACCCTTGGACTCGACAAGGCCTTCGTGAAGACGCCGTTCCTGCTGGAGGCGCAAGCCGCCTACAACGGCACGGAGCCGGTCGACTACAAGTGGGAAATCGTGGGTGCCCCGGCCGGTGCGACTCCCGCTATCGAGAACGGCAATGTCACACTGCCCAGCATCCGCGTCTCAACGGATGTCGCCGGCGACTACGAGGCGAAGGTGACAGTCGCAGTGAGAGGATCCTCGCCAGTAGTCCAGACGGAGAAGACACTGAAGTTCACAGTCAGTGACTACGACGTCAGGGTCGATGAGGTGACGACGAACCCGGAGACTGCGTCGGTTGCGAAGACCGGCAGCCAGGCGTTCACCGCGGATGTCACGGGCCAGTACCTCGACAAGTCAGAATTCGGCACCGAGGTCACCTGGTCGTTGAGAGACGCCCAAGGCAAGGCGGCAGGCACGAAGCTCACTGCGGACGGCCAGCTCACCATTGCCGCGAATGAGGCTCTGGAACAGCTGACTGTCAGGGCGACGTCGAAGCAGGATGACTCGAAGTTCGGCGAAGCGACCGTGACGGTGGTCACCCCTGTGGTGAACGCTGTGACGGTGAACCCGTCGCAGTCGGCGGCGAAGGGCAAGTCACTGGTTCTGGCAGCGACTGTGGACGGCGACAACCTCACTGATGCGACCAGGACGGTCACCTGGACGCTGGTCGACGCGGACGGAAAGGCGGCGGGCACGACGCTCACAGCGGCCGGTGGGCTTACCGTTGCCGCTGACGAGACCCTGACCAGCTTGAAGGTCACGGCGACGTCCACGTTCGATCCCGACCTGTCCGGCGAAGGCACCATCGCGATCACTGCACCGCCTGCGGCGCAGGACCTCACCCGAAACACGGTCTACTCGGCCGCGGAGGGCAATATCGCGAGACTGACCGCTGACCCGAACGTCCGGAGGCAGACCAACACCCTCGATACGTACTACAACGCTGCTACCGGCGCCGGAATCGACAGGCCCGGCATCCTGACGCAGTACTCCAACGCGGGTGGCTGGGACGGAATCCTGCGCATCACCGACGGCACGAAGAACCAAGCTGCCGGGAGTGCGTGGAACAACTGGGGCAGCCCCTACGGCATCGAATCCAATCCGGTGTATGTCGTTCTGAACTGGGGTCAACCCATGGTCGTCTCCGCTACCAGGGCCGAGTTCGTAACCGACGCCTCGAGTGCCTCCGGTGCTGGTACCGCCGGCACACAGGTTCCGAGTGGCGCCTATGTCGAGTACTGGGATGGCTCCGCGTGGAAGCGGATCACGGCCATGCACAGGCCCGCGGGTGTCACCAACGCCAACGCCATCGTCGACGGCAACTTCGTGAACGACGCCGGATCCGGCAACAACGACAACTACGCGTGGGCAAACCGGCCGAACTGGAATGTCGCCCAGTTCGACACTCCGGTGACGACCACGATGTTGCGGATGCGCCTGATCAAGCGCCAGACCGCGCCGAACAACAATGGCATCGGCGTCAGCGAGTGGGAGGTCTTCGGCGAAAAGGCGGCTGCGTCTGAGTACACCGTCACCTATGACCTCAACACCGGTACGGGAACCGCTCCGGCACAAAGCCCGATTTTCGCGGGCGCGAAATTTGTGGCGGCGGATATGCCCGCTGACGTTGTCGCTCCGAGCGGCAAGGTCTTCAGGGAGTGGAATGCGGCAGCCGACGGCTCAGGCGATTCCTATCCTGCCGGCGCGGTGGTCACCCAGCCCGCCAGCAACCAGACGCTGTACGCGCAGTGGGTCGCTACCGACGCGCTGGTGAAGGCCATCAACGATGCCAAGGCTCTGGACGAGCAGCACTACGTGCCCTCTTCGTGGAGCACGCTGGCACCGGCCATCTCCGATGCCGAGGCTGTTCTGCAGAATGCGAACGCCGCCGGGGCAGACCAGGCAACAGTGGATTCGGCGACGGCAGCTCTCGGCAGCGTGGTTTCCGCGCTGGTGAAGCACCCGGAGTGGGATGCGAAGATCGCCTACCAGACCGGCGCCAAGGTCACCTACCAGGGCCATGTGTACGTGGCACGGTGGAACACCAAGAATGAGAAGCCGGGCGATCCGAAGGGCGCATGGGCCGAGCTCGGTGAGCTGGTGCCGTCTGCCGGTGAGGGTGTCCGCGCTTGGACAGCGTCGTGGGTCTACAACGGCGGGGAAACCGTCGCCTACGACGGCCGTGTGTGGCAGGCCGGGTTCTACTCCCGGAACGACGTGCCGGGCGATCCCAAGGGCGCATGGTCCGAATTGGGTGCCCTCGTGCCGGAAGCCGGAGACGGCGTCCGGGCGTGGACGGCAACCACTGTCTACGACGGCGGTGAGATCGTGGCCTATAACGGCCATACCTGGCAGGCCCAGTGGTACAGCCGCAATGACAAGCCAGGCGTCGCGCGCGGACCGTGGAAGGATCTGGGCACGTACTGATCTGACCGGCAAGGGCCCGCCTCAAGGGACAGCGGCTTGGGGCGGGCCACCCAGAAGTTCAGAACACCGCCTGTGAATGCCCCGCTCCCGCATCGTGCGGGCGCGGGGCATTCGCACACCGAAATCCATTTCGCGACGGTATCGTCGGTGGGTGCGGTGCGTTATAGGTCGTGCCGATGACGTTTCAGCAAGACGGAGGCGAGATGTCGAACAGCGACGGCGCGGGGAGGCCGGCGACCCTTGGCGATGTGGCGCGCCGCGCCGGCGTGTCGATCGCGACCGCGTCGAAAGCGCTCAACGGCCGGGAGGATGTGGCCGCGAGCACGCGGACGCGCGTGCTCGAGGCCGCAGACGCCCTCTCGCTCACGCTGAACCCGATGGCGCGCGGTCTGCTCGCGGGACGCACGGGCACGGTTGGACTGCTCACGAGCGACCTCGATGGCCGCTTCATGATCCCCATCCTCACGGGCGCCGAGGACGCCTTCGGCGCGGGCCGGGTCAGCGTGTTCCTCTGCGATGCGCGGGGCGACGCCATCCGGGAACAGCACCATCTCAACGCCCTGCTCAGCCGCCGTGTCGACGGCATCATCGTCGTGGGCCGGCAGACCGACCCGCGCCCCTCACTCGGGCAGGATCTTCCCGTGCCCGTCGTCTACGCCTACGCGCCGTCGGACGATCCGCACGACCTCTCCCTCACCCCCGACAACTACACCGGCGGGCGCCTCGCCGTGGAGCACCTCATCGCCTGTGGCCGCACCCGCATCGCCCACATCTCGGGCGAGCCGTCGTACGCGGCCGCCCAGGATCGGCTGGCGGGCGCCCGCGCAGCGCTCGCGCACGCCGGGCTGGAGCTCGCCGGCGAGCCGATGTTCTCCATGTGGACGGAGCACTGGGGCAGGGATGCCGCCGCGCTGCTGTTGCAGCAGCATCCGGATGTCGACGCCGTCTTCTGCGGGTCGGACCAGATCGCTCGCGGCGTGCTCGACACGGCCCGCGACTTGGGGCGCCGGGTGCCCGACGACCTCGCCGTGATCGGATACGACAACTGGGAGGTCCTGGCGACCAACTCGCGTCCCGAGCTCACAAGCATCGACGCGAACCTGCAGCAGCTCGGACGGCAGGCAGCGCAGCGCGTGTTCGATGCGATCGACGGGGTCGACATCGGCGAGGGCACACACCACCTGCCGGTGCGGCTCGTCATCCGCGGCTCGACGATAGCGCGACGGTGACCTCGTCGGCGTCGCTGCGCAGCGGAGCGGGTCGAAGATCAGGCTGAGCGGCGCACGACGAGCGAGAAGTCGGCGAACAGCTCGGTCGGCTCGCTGGCGCGCCCTTCGACGCGCGCCGCCAGCAGATCCACGGCGTGCTTCGCGATCTCGCTCGTGCCCGGCTCGACCGTCGTCAGCGCCGGCACCGAGAACTCCGCCATCGGCACGTTGTCGAAACCGATCACGGCAATGTCGTCGGGCGCCCGAAGCCCGCGGGCGGCGAGTGTGTGCAGTGCGCCGAAGGCGAGCGTGTCGTTGAAGCAGAACACTGCGTCAGGCGGCTCGGGAAGCGCGAGGAGCCGCGCCATGCCTGCCGCGCCGTCGCGCAGGTGCCACTGTTGGGCCACGACGATGTAGTCGTCGCGCACGGGGAGGCCCGCCGCGGTCAGCGCGTGCCGGTAGCCGTCGAGGCGGAGGGATGCAGCGCTGACGGTGCTCACGTGCGGGTTCGAGCCGATCGCGGCGATGCGCCGCCGGCCGCGGTCGAGCAGGTAGCGGGTCGCCATCGCAGCGGCCTCGGTGTTCGCCATCGTCACGTGGTCGACGGGTGCGTGGAAGATACGATCGCCGAGGATGACGAGCCGGTCGTTGTCCGTCAAGTGCCGCTCGTCGCCGGGCCCGAGGGCGTGCGGCTGGAAGATGAGACCGTCGGAATGCTGCCGCTGCGCGCCCGAAAGGATCGCGAGCTCGGTGACACGGCGTGCGCCGGTCTGCTCGATCACGACCGCCCAGCCGTGCCGCTCGGCTTCCGCCATGATTCGGCTGGCGAGGTCGCTGAAGTAGTCGATGCCGAGGTCGGGGATCGCGAGGGTGATGCTGCCGGTTCGTCCCGTGCGGAGGCTTCGCGCCGATGTGTTCAGCCGGTAGCCGAGCTCGTCGACGGCGCGCAGCACGCGGTCGCGCGTCTCCGGTCGGACCGCGATGCTGCCCGACAGGACGTTCGAGACGGTGCGCGCGGTGACGCCGGCGAGCGCGCCGACATCCGCCATTGTGACGCTCGGCATCGACTTCTGCACGCGTTATCCCCCGTTCAGTCGGCTGGCGAGGCGGACTGCGGCCCATGATACGGGGGGCAGTGTCACCCGCAGGCGCCCCTCGTCGAGCACGGCGGAAATGGGGCGTGGGACGACGCGGTCGCGATCGTCGGCGGTGTTCGAGGCATGAACGTCGGGGTCCCAGAGCAGCTGCGCCGATTCCACGACGTCCGGAGCCAGCGGGCGCAGGTCGAGCTCGACGTCTGCCGACCGCTCGGGCGAACGGTTGGTGAGCATCACCTCGATCGCCGCCCCGTGCGCGCTCTGTGTGACGGTGGCGACCGTGTCGGCTCCGTCGACCGCGTCTGTTCGGGTGGAGAGCACGGTGTGACCCGCGCTGCGCGCGGCGGCGGCGAACGGATGGAAGATGGTCTGCCGCCAGGCGGGCGTTCCCGGTTCGGCGCGGATCGGACCGATCACGTTCACCAGCTGCGCCATCGCGGCGATGGAGACGATGTCGCAGTGCGCCAGGATGCTCTGCAGCAGCGAGCCGACGACGACGGCGTCGGCGACGGTGTAGTCCACCTCGAGCAGCCGCGGAGCGACCTCGAACGCCGGTCGCGACGCGATCCCGCCGTACTCGCGGTGGTCCCACACATTCCATTCGTCGAGGCTGATCTTGACGTCGCGCGCGCCGGGCTGGGTGGCCTTGACGTGGCGGATGACCCCATCCACCTTCTCGAGGAAGTCGTCGAGCACGCGTGCCGAGCGCAGGAACGCGCCGAGGTCGTCGTCCTCGTAGAAGTAGATGTGGCACGACAGGAAGTCGACGAGACCAGCGGTGCGCTCCAGCACGGTCTGCTCCCACGCCGCCGAAGGTCGGCATGTCGGCGTTCGAGCTGCCGACCGCCACGAGTTCGAGATGCGGGTCGAACATGCGCATCGCGGATGCCGTCACGGCGGCGATCTCGGCGTAGCCCTCCGCCGTGCGGTACCCGAGCTGCCAGGGACCGTCCAGCTCGTTGCCGAGGCACCACAGCCGCACATCGTGGGGATCAGGGGAACCGTTGCGCGCGCGCTCGTCGGAAAATGCGGTGCCGTTCGGATGGTTCGCGTATTCGAGCAGCTGCAGCGCGGACGCGGTGTCGCCGAGGCCGAGGTTGGCGGCGAGCATCGGCTCGACGCCCGCCGCGCGGCACCAGGCGGCGAACTCGTCGGTGCCGAACTCGTTCGTCTCGATCGACTTCCAGGCCAGGTCGAGCCGACGCGGACGCCGATCGCGGGGGCCGACGCCGTCTCGCCAGTCGTAGCCGGAGACGAAGTTGCCGCCGGGGTAGCGCACCACCGTCACGCCGAGCTCGCGCACCAGCTCCAGCACGTCACCACGGAAGCCTTCGGAGGTCGCCGACGGATGCCCCGGCTCGTAGATGCCTCCGTACACGCCGCGGCCGAGGTGTTCGACGAACGAGCCGAAAAGGCGGGGCGACGCCGTGCCGACGGCGGGGCCGAGGGTGATTCCGACACGATCGCTCGCGACGGAATCGGCGGGCGGATGCACATGACGCACAGGCGCTGTCCTCATTTCATCGGTGAAGTTGATTCGAACGGTACGAGAGTGAACGCGCCGATGTCAAGGTCGACACGCTCGCCGGTTCTTTCGCGATTCCATCTTGACGAAATGCTTTTCGATCGGCATCATGCCAAGTACACGAGTCTGTAGAGGCTGAGGTTCATCGATGAAATTCACCAAGGACTCGGATCAATCAGCAGAGAGGCGTATCGCAATGAAGCACATTCGTCCCCGGGCGATGATCGGCCTGGCTGCGGCCGGCGCCGCCGTCGCGCTTGCACTCACCGGCTGCTCCGGCAGCGGCGGAGACACCGGACCGTCCGACGGGCCGGTGAACCTCACCGTGTGGCACTACTACAACACCGACGGCCAGGTCGCCACGCTCAAGGAGATGGCCGACGCGTTCACGAAGACGCACCCGAACGTGACTGTCGACTACCAGTACGTGCCCGTCGACCAGATGACGACGAAGGCGGTCACCTCCGCCGGCGCCAAGACTGGCCCCGACGTGCTCGTGTTCGGCGCATCCGGCACGTACGACCTGTCGCAGGCGGGCGCGATCGAGCCGATGGACTGGTTCTCCGACTTCGAGGACGCCGACCAGTTCCCCGAAGGCGCGCTGCAGAAGGTCGACGGCACGCTCTACGGGGTGCAGGGCTTCGTCAACCTGCTCGGACTCTGGTACAACCAGGACCTCATGACCGAGCTCGGCATCGATGCTCCGCCGACGACGATGGACGAGCTCGAGGCCGACATGGCCAAGGCCGCGGCAGCCGGCAAGCAGGGCATCACCCTCACCGGAAAGCCGGGCCTGGAGAGCCAGTGGCAGGGCTTCCCGTGGTTCACCTCCGACGGCTTCAGCTACGGCGACGCGCAGGCTGAGCCCATGGCAGACACCTACACGATGCTCCAGGACTGGGTGGCGAACGGCTACCTGTCGAAGGAGGCCACGACGTGGGATCAGACGATCCCGTTCCAGCAGTTCGCGTCGGGAGCTTCGCTGTTCGCGGTCAACGGCAACTGGCAGATCACGGCGGCGCAGGAGGCCGGTTTCGAGTACGGGGTCGCTCCGCTGCCGCTCACCAGCGAAGGCGGAGTGCTCCTCGGCGGCGAAGTCCAGAACGTCGGCGCGTTCTCGCAGCACAAGGATCTCGCCCAGGAGTACCTGGAGCAGACCTTCTTCTCCACGGACGGCGAGCTGGCGCTGCTGAAGGGCTTCGGGGCCATCCCGACCCGGAGTGACGCGGCATCCGCCTCCGAGATCAGCAATGACCCCATCCTGAGCGTGTTCGCTCAAATCGTGCAGGATCAGGGGCGGCCCTCGCCGAGCCCGCAGGTCCCTTCGAAGAACGTCAACGCGGTCGAGGGCCTCGTCGGCGACTTCTGGAGCAAGGCGATCGCGGGCGAGGGCACGCCCGACCAGCTCGCCGACGACCTGATGACGCAGCTGGTCCCGCTCCTCAAGGGCTGACGACCACCATGGCAGTCGGCTCCACAACCCCCCTCGCGAGCGCTTCTCGCCAGCCTCGCACGCCGTCCTCGCCGGACTTCGGTCCGGCGGGGGCGGCGCCCCCGCGCCGACGGTCCTTCCGGACAGGGGACCGCCGACGGTCCTTCCGTACAGGCGACCGCCGGCTGTCACTCGCGTTGCCCGCCGCCGCGCTGCTGGCGGCGCTCGCACTGTGGCCGCTCCTCCAACTCGGTCGCATGAGCGTGAGCGGCGTCACCGGCGCAACGCTGAACCGCGACTGGGAGTTCGTCGGCTTCGACAACTACGCGGCGCTCTTCGCCAATCCCGACTTCCTGAAGGTCGTCGTCAACACGCTCGCCTTCGTCGCAATCGTCACGATCATCGGCATGATCGGCGGCTTCGCCGTCGCCGTGTCGGTGTGGTCGGGCACGCCGGGCGGGTCCTTCCTCCTCGGCATGATGGTGTTCGTCTGGGCTCTGCCGCCGGTCATCAACGGCTCCATCTGGAAGTTCCTGCTCGGCGACCACGGGCTCGTGAACGAAGTGCTCCGGTCACTGCACCTGAGCTCCGACGGGATCGGCTTCCTCTACGACCCGGCGTTCGCGCTGTGGTCGGTCGCCCTCGTCAATGCGTGGGCCGTCGTCCCGTTCAACGCGCTCATCTTCCGGGCATCGCTCCTGAGCGTCGATCAGTCCGGTCCTGGAGGCGGCGGAGGTCGACGGTGCCCGCCCGCGACACCGCATCCGCTACATCCTGGCCCCGCATGCACGGTCAGCGGCGACCGTGCTCACCGTGCTCACGATCGTCTACGCCTTCCGCAGCTTCGACTTCATCTACGTCATGACGTCGGGCGGTCCGGGGACGTCGTCGGCGACCCTTCCCTACCTGGCCTATGCGCAGGCCTTCCAGAGGCTCGATTACGGAAGCGGCGCGGCGACCGCCCTCCTGGCGCTGGCCGTCGTGATCGTCTTCGCCCTGATCTACGCCCGCGACGTGCGGCGCAACGAGGAGGCGGTGTGACGATGTCTGCGCGTCGTCGGAGAGAGCCAGTGGCGTTCACCTTCCGATTCGTGCTGTATCTCGTGTACGGCATCCCGTTGCTGTGGATCGTGCTCACGTCGCTCAAGAGCCAGTCGGAGGTGCTGTCATCGCAGGCCTCGCTCGCTGTTCGCGCCGACCTTCGACGCGTACATCGCCGCCTTCGCCGATCCGCAACTGGGCGTCTCCCTGCGCCAGTCGGCGATCATCGCCGTCTGTACCACCGTGGTGTGCCTCGCGTTCGCGATCCCCGCCGCCTACGCGCTCGCGCGTGTCACAAGCCGGATCGTCGTGCCCGTGCTCGCGCTCCTGGTGATCCTTCAGATGATTCCGCAGACGGCGAACCTCATCCCGCTGTTCTGGGTGCTTGCGCAGTGGGGCCTGCTCGACACGAATCTCGGCCTCGTTCCTCGCCGACGCCGTCGATGCTGCTGCCGTGGGCCGTGCTGCTGCTGCGGCCGTTCTTCGGCGTCGATCCCCGTCGCGATCGACGAGGCGAGCCGCATCGACGGAGCGAAGACGCTGCGCGCGTTCTTCTCGATCGGGCTTCCGCTGGCACGCAACGGCATCCTCACCGTCACCTCGATCATCTTCCTGGTGGCGTGGGGCGAGTTCCTGTACGGCATCACGTTCATGCTCGTCGCCGGACAAGTACCCGATGAGCGCGCTCATCGCCCAGCAGGCCGGGGCGTTCGGCATCGACTGGCCGAGCATGATGGCGTTCGCGGTCGTCTCCTCGATCCCCGTGTTCGTCGTGTACGTGTTCAGCTACCGGCTGCTGCGGACAGGCCTCACGCTGGGAGCGGTGAAGTAGCGCCGGAGCAGTCCGCTACTCCTCGCCCTTGGCCTCGTCCACGATGCGCTTCGTGAACTCGTCGGTGAGCCGCGTGGTCTCTGCCGTCTTCTCAGCGATATTCTCGGCAGTCGCGGACGCCCACTCGGCGGCCACCCGGTCGTCGAAGTCTTGAATCTGGGCGCGGATCGCCTCGTTCGTCTGCTCGTTCGCGGTGCGGACCACGCGCACCGCGTTGTCGATGATCCGCCGCTCCAGCAGCAGCACGATGCCCACCAGCAGCAGCGTGGTCCCGACGTTGGCCAGCACGCCGGCGAGGTAGCCCGCGCCGGCAGCGGCGGGCACCACGAACCACCCGATCGTGATGGCGGCGAGGCCGAGCACGATGCATCCGACGAACCAGCCCCAGCGGATGCGGAAACGGGTGGGGGTCGGCGATTCACTCATTCCGCCAGCGTAGGCGAGCGGCGCCGATTCCTGGGTGGCCCAATCGGATGATCGAGGGCCGCGGCCGGTTGCGGTGGACGAGGTCGCCTCTCACGGTGCAGCAAGGGAGGGCCGGCCCGTGTGGACCGACCCTCCCCGACACCTACTTCGAACCTCCGGCCGGAATCGCTGTCGTCACTCGACCAGCGTGAAGGTCACGGTCGTGACGTTGCCCGCCACGTCGTACACCTTCAGTTCGTTGCTGCCGAGCTGGGCGCCATCCCTGCCCGGTCGGATGTTGTTGAGGTTGGCATTCTTCCGATCCGCCAGGTCATGCTCCACCCCGTTCAGCGTGTACTTGTCGATCTTGCCGGCGTCATCCACGGCGAACGAGACCTTGGTGTAGACCCCGTCCTCGCCCTTCGAGTCCGGCTTCACCGTGACCGTCGGAGCGATCCCGTCCGGGACGGAGATGTCGGTCCTCATCGCCGGCAGCTCCGCCTCGTCGCCCAGGTAGAAGCTGGCGAACCCGATCTGGTCGTAGCCGGTGTTCTTGTTGGCCACGCCGTTCCGGTACATCGGGTCGTGCATCAGCGTGCGGATGCCGTACTCGGTCGGCGACAACGTCGTGACGATGCCCAGGCGGTTCCCGCTCGCCCGCAGGATGAGCTCCTCGCGCCAGTCGCCGAACATGTCGGCCTTGAGCGTGGGCGTGCTCTTGTTGCCGGTCGACGTCAGGCCCGTCGCGAGATACGAGGAGGCCGCGAACGTCAGGTCGTCGATGCTGTTGATGGTCGCGCCGTTGACCGCCATGTGGGTCAGGCCGCCGCCGAACCAGATGGCGTTCTGGCCCTGCGCAATGCCCCGAGCACTGGCGGTGGTCGTCAAGACCTCGCCGGTGACCATGCTCCTGACTTCCCTCGTCGCGCCTGCCGAGCCGGCCTCCGCGCCCGGCCAGCGGTTCGAGAAGTTGCCGGCCACGCTGCCCTCGTCATCGCTTCCGGCGTACACGCCGTAGATGAGCGAGTTCTCGTAGACGACCTCACCCTGCTCGTTCAGGCGCTTGCCCTTCATCGGGTCGTAGCCCGCCGGGCCGGGGATCCATCCGCTATGCACACCTGTGCGCAGATCGTCCAGAAGGTGCTCTTCCATGCCCGACCACTCTCGGATGTTGTCGTCCTTGTCGACCGGGAGCAGTGCGCTGCGGTCGCCGTGGCGGAGCGGGGCCCACACGTTCAGCGGGTTGTTCCGGACCTCGTCGGTTGCGAACTGGAAGACTCCCGCCACCGGGGGGACGCCGTTCTGCCCCTCGATCGTGGGCATGACATCGCCGTTGAGCACCTTGGGCAGGATCTGGGTCTTGTCGGCGTTCAGGCCGAGGACCATGGCCTTCAGCACGACCTCGTCCCATCCATCGCCGTCGAGGTCGGCGGAGGTGGTGAAGTGGTTGCCCCGGTTCTGGTAGTCGTAGGCGCTGCCGCCGAGGCTCCAGTACTGCGGGTCGGCCGAATCGAAGCTGGCCTGGAGGTTGACCTGGCCGTCCACGATGTCGAAGGCGGCGAGAGTTGTGCGGTGGTAGTAGCCGCGCTGCGAGACGGCGTACTTGTTGACGCCGTCGAGGGCGGCCACGACACCGACGTAGCGGTTGGGGCGGTTGCCCTGCGCGTCGCCGTACGAGGCCGCCTTCCAGGGATGCTCGAGCCAGTACGCCTCGGACTGTGCCATGATCTGCGCCTTGTAGTCACTGGCCGAAGTCCCAGCGCCGGGGCCGGGGAAGGCCAGGTACGAGTAGTTGCCGCGCTGGGATGCGGGCGTCATGGCCCAGTTCTCCCCGTCGACGCTTGCCTCGTAGGGGAACGGATACAGCTCGCTGTCCACGAGCACGCCCTTGCCGCCATCGGCGTCCCACTCGAAGGCCGAGAAGAACTCCTGGTCGTCCTTGGCCGGGCCGATCGGGCCGACGTGGTACGTCTTGATCCACCGCTTCACCGTCGGATCATTGGGTCCGTCGTTGCCGCCTCCGGCTGTCGGGCTGCGGTAGGCGATGCTGAAGCTGTTCAGCAGCGACCAGTACGTGTCGAGGGCCTGCTCGTCGCCGGTGGCGAAGTACTCCTTGAACTTGTCGGTCGTGGAGTTCAGGCCGTCCTCGCCGCCGACGACGCCGGCGTCCGGGTACACGACGGACTGCGAGGCTTCGTCCCAATTGCCGACGCGAGTGCCCAGAGCGGTCTTGAGCATGAGCTCGGACTTGCCGTCACCGTCGAAGTCCTCGGCGAACAGGGTCGTCTCGTGGTCGTTGGCCGCTCGCACGTTGTAGCCCATGTCGACGCGGAACAGCAGGGTGCCGTCCTGCTTGTACACGTCGATGTACTCGGGCGCGGTCGTGGTGCTCCCGCCACCGAAGATCGGCTCGGAGTACATCGGGTCCACCTGGGTGCTGCGCCACTTGACGACGATCTCGTATTCGCCGTCGCCGTCGAAGTCGCCGACCGTCATGTCATGGGTGGAGTAGGAGCCGCTCTGCGACGTGAAGATCGCGTCGGTGCTGGTCTTCGCGTAGGGAAGCGACGCGCCGGAGTCCAGGTTCTCGACGTACTTGATGAACTCGGCTTCCAGCTCGTTGTACAGCGCTTCCGTGATCTTGCCGTCGACGAGGGCGTTGGTCAGCGGCCGAGCGGCGGTGTAGGTGGCAACGCCGAGCGCGTTGGGCGTCGTGTTGTGCTCGTTGAGCTCGGCGACCCAGCCGTCGAGCTCCTCTTGAGTCACGGTCGTCTGCTCCTCATACGCCACACGGAACCCCTTCAGGAGGTCCATGTCGACGACGTACCAGTTCTGGCCGCCAGTATTGGGGATGACCATGTTGGCCGCGCTCAGATTGGTGTTCGGGCCACCGAACCTGTTGCCGGTGCCGCGATAGGTGAAGTGCGCGAGCGGCACGGGGGCCGGGGCCGGCTTCAGCGGGATGTAATGCACGGCGCCCCTGTTGGCCTGCCCCGAGCTTCCTGCCAAGGCCGACAGCATGGGCACGCTCATGCCCTGCCGCTCGCCCTCCACGCCTTCGACGACCGGGGCAACCTCGTAGATGGAGG
>CAWJZK010000034.1:0-201731 GCA_963847285.1 uncultured Actinomycetota bacterium | reverse complement strand
ATGCCCGGGTGCCCTGTCCACTGAACCGGTATCTCCGCCTTCCACGCGGTCGGCGAGCGGCGCCGACCGGGCCCCGTGCTCATCGATCACGCTGACACCGGGCTGGACGATCGCGGCATCCGGATGCTCCGCAATCAGCTGCTTGACCCTATCGACGTAATTCGGCAGCATCACGTCGTCGCATCCCATCAGCACAGCGAACTCGCCGCGCATGAGGCCGATGCACTTGTTGTAGTTGCGGCTCGGCCTGAGGTTCTCGGTGTTGCGAACGTAGGTGATCCGGTCGTCGCCCAGGCCCTGCAGCCAGATGCCGGGTTTGAGGTCAGGATAGACGTCGTCGACGACGACGAGTCGCCAATTGCGATCGGTCTGGGCGAGCACGCTCTCGACGGCTTCACGGAAATGGTCGAAGCGTCCATAGAACGGCATCATGATGTCAAGGATCATTGTTGCGTCGGGTCCTGATCGTCGAAGTTCCGGAACACCCAATCGTCGCATATCGCCGAGAAGGAATCCGTGCGTGAGCGCACGAACGCCGATCGTGGCCACACCGGGCGGCGCCCGGGAGAGGTTGTCATTGGCTCGGCCGGTCGCACTTTCGACTAGAAGGGCATCATGATGTCCCATGTCACCTCGGTGCGGTATCAAGCCCGTCGCCGACCCGGCCTGCACCGGCAGCCTCAGCTATGCTTGCAGGTGTTTTGGCGATGTCCGATTCGCTCATCTCTTCCCACTTCCCATTCGAACGCAGGACGGCAACAATTGACCGAGACCAAACAGAAGCGGGCGCTCATCACGGGCGTCACCGGCCAGGACGGCAGCTACCTGGCTGAGCTGCTTCTCGCCAAGGGCTACGAGGTCCACGGACTGATCCGCCGTTCGTCGAGCTTCAACACCGCGCGCATCGATCACATCTACCAGCCCGCAGGCGGAGAACCACCGCATGTTCCTGCACTTCGGCGACCTTAGCGACGGCTCGCGCTTAGTGACGTTGCTGAACGAAATCCAGCCCGACGAGGTCTACAACCTCGCCGCGCAGTCGCACGTGCGCGTCAGCTTCGACGAGCCGAGTACACCGCGGAACCACGGGGCTCGGCACCATTCGTCTGCTCGAGGCCGTCGCGTGCGAGCGGTCTCGAATGCCGCTTCTACCAAGCCAGCAGCTCACGAGATGTTCGGTGCGACCCCGACCGCCGCAGAACGAGGAAACGCCCTTCTACCCCCGCTCGCCCTACGGCGTCGCGAAGCTGTACGCGCACTGGATCAGGCTCTCAACTACCGCGAGGCCTACGGGCTTGTTCGCCTGCAACGGCATCCTGTTCAACCACGAGTCGCCGCGTCGCGGCGAGCACGTTCGTCACACGCAAGATCACGCGCGCGGTCGCACGTATCAGGCCGGCCAGCAGGATGCCGCTGTACATGGGTAACCTCGAGGCCGTGCGCGACTGGGGATACGCCCCCGAGTACGTCGAAGGCATGTGGCGCATGCTGCAGCACGACACCCCGGAGGACTACGTGCTCGCGACGGGCACCGCTTACACGGTGAAGGACTTCCTGCAGTCCTCGTTCGAGCGGGTCGGTCTCGAATGGGAGAACTACGTCCGATTCGACGAGCGCTACCTGCGTCCGACCGAGGTCGACTCCCTCATCGGCGACGCCTCCAAAGCCAAGGATTTGCTCGGTTGGGTACCGCAGGTGCTGCCGCAGCGTCTTGCGGAGATCATGGTCGACGCCGACATCGCCGCCCTCGAGACCGAGGGTCGACACTACGTCGACCAGATTCAGAGCAAGTAAGATCCGTGCGCGTACTCCTCACCGGTGCTGCCGGCATGCTCGGTTCGAGCATCGCCGCTTCGTGGTCGGCGATCCGGCCTGGTGACGACCTCGTCGGCATCGCGCGTTCCGACGCCGACCTGACCGACCGTGCAGCGACACGGGCAGTCTCGCCCAGATCGCGCCGGATGCCATCATCCATGCGGCTGCCAAGGTCGGTGGCATCGGCGACAAGTTGGCACACCCGACTCGCTATCTCCTCGACAACGTGCTTATCGACAGCAGCGTGCTCAGTTCGGCGCTCGAACTCGGCGTCGAAAGGTTCGTCTACGTCTCGAGCGGCGCCATCTACCCCGAACAGGCTGATCAGCCCATCAGCGAAGGCGCCATCCTCGGCGGGAGGCTCGAGTCGGCCAATGAAGGCTACGCACTCGCGAAGATCGTCGCAGGCAAGACCTGCGCCTACGCGAGCGCTGAGCTCGGCTTCGCCTACCGGGTCATCGCCCCATCGAACTTGTTCGGCGTCCACGACACGTTCGCACTCGGCCATGCCCATCTCATCGCCGCCGCCATCGCGAAGACGCACGCAGCCAAGGTTTCACGAGCGGAGACGGTGTCCGTTTGGGGCGACGGCATGGCACGGCGGGAGTTTACCTTCGCCTCGGATCTCGCGGATTGGCTCGCAACAACGTTCGATTCGATCGCCGACTGGCCCGAGCTCCTGAACCTCGGAGTGGGAGTCGACCACTCGATCCGCGACTACTACGAGGCAGCCAAGGTCGTCGTGGGCTTTGAGGGGCGCCTCGAGTACGACACGTCCAAGCCGTCGGGTGTCCAGCAGCGACTGCTCGATTCAAGCGTGGCGCGTTCCTTGGGTTGGAATCCGACCACATCATTGATCGAGGGCATGGCCGCCATGTATACGACCTATCTTTTAGACATCAACCTCGGAGAAGTGAAATGACCAACGAGTCCCAAACAGGCTTTCCTCTTGCGACCTCCTCGTGGGACGACGCCGTGCACGCGGCCATCCAGCGGGTCGTCGACAACGGCCGTTTCACCATGGGCCCGCTCGTCGCCGAGTTCGAGCAGGCGTTCGCCGATGCCTTCGGAGCCCGGTTCAGCGTCATGGTGAACTCGGGATCGAGCGCCAATCTCATTGCGATTGCCGCTGCCGTGCTCGACCCGCGCATTGACCTCAATCCCGGCGACGAGGTGCTCGTGCCTGCCGTTTCGTGGGCGACGACATACTACCCGCTGCACCAGTACGGTCTGACGTTGAAGTTCGTGGACATCGATGTGGACACCCTCAACATGGATCTCGGCCTCGCCGCCGAGGCCATCGGCCAGAGCACGAAGGCGATCTTCGCCGTCAACCTCCTCGGCAATCCCAATGACTTCGCGCAACTCACCACCCTCGCGAAGGAGCGCGGGCTTGTGCTCATCGAGGACAACTGCGAGTCGCTCGGAGCCAAGCACGCGGGGGTCTTCGCTGGAACCGCCGGACTCATGGGCACATTCAGTGCGTTCTTCTCGCACCACATCTCGACGATGGAGGGCGGCATCATTCTCACTGATGACGAGCAACTCCACCAGGAGATGACGTCGCTGCGGGCGCATGGTTGGACGCGCGAGCTTCCTGCCGAGAACTTCGTCCACGATAAGACTGGCGGTGCATTTGACGACCTGTTCCGCTTCGTGCTTCCGGGCTACAACGTGCGGCCGCTCGAGATGTCAGGTGCCATCGGCCTCGAGCAGATCAAAAAGGTCCCGCGGCTCGTTGAGGGTCGGCGAGCAAACGCACGCTACTTCCAAGACGTCTTCGACGGACACGAGCACATTCGGATCCAGCAGGAGGTCGGCGAGAGCAGTTGGTTCGGGTTCTCCCTTGTCCTGGAGGGTGCGCTGGCCGGTCGCCGCGCCGACGTCGTCCGCGCATTCACCGAAGGCGGCATCGAATCCCGACCGATCGTCGCCGGCAACTTCACCCGAAACCCAGTGATGCGGTTCATGGATGCCGTCGTGCCCGATGAACTCCCCGCCGCGGACAAGATCCACTTGGACGGCCTGTTCGTCGGCAACCACCACTACCCGATCGAGGAGTCGATCGATCTGCTCCGTTCGACGGTCGACTCGATAGTCGGGTAACCGCGTTCGCGGCGCCGACCGCGCTCGGATGCGTCTCGTCCAAGCGCCTTGTCGAATGTGTCGAGTGTTCCGCGGGCCGTGCGCCGCCACGAGAACCTCGCGGAGCGCTCGAATCCAAGCGCCGCGAGGGCGGCGAGGGTCGCGGGCTCCGTCGCGACGACGCGCATCGCATCGGCGATCGACTGGAGGTCGTTCGGGTCGATGTAGAGGGCGGCTTCGCCCGCCACCTCGCGGTAGACCGGGATGTCCGAGATCATCACGGGGAGCCCGACCATCATGGCTTCGAGCGCGGGGAGGCTGAAGCCGTCGCAGAACGACGGCATCGCCATGGCGGTCGCCGTGGAGTATAGGTGCGCCATCTCCTCAGTCGACACCCATGACTTCAATTCGACCCACTCCTTCAGGCCGAGCTCCTCGACCAGCGGCCGCAGCGGGTCATCGCCGTGGCTGCCGGTCACGACGACGCGGGGCCGCACCGCGGGATCGATCAGCGGCAATGCGCGGATGAGGCTTGGCCAGTTCGTGGGGACGGCGGTTGCCCGTCGCGAGGATCATCGGCCTGCCCGACATGGCCCGAGTACGATCGACGCCGGGGATCAGCGTTCCGGCGAGCTGTACCGTGTCGAGGCGTGCTGCGTCGAAGTGAAGGTATTTCACGATCTGGGAGGCCGACTCGTCGCTGATGGTCAGGATCCGCGTTGCATTGCGAGAAGTGCGCCGCTCCATCCACTTCACCGGGGTTGTGTACGCTCCGGTCGACATCAGTTCGGGGTGGCTCCAGTAGAGCATGTCGTGCATGGTGACGACGCTCGGCATCCGGGTGCGCATCGGGCCGAGGGGGCTGGCGAGTGGACCAGGTCGACGCCGAGTCGCTTCGCGTGCCGCGCGACCGCGAAGAGCTCTCCGTACGCCCAGATGAACCGATTCTCCCCGCTGATGCCGGAATCGACGACCTCGCCCGGGAACCAGCTCCGATCGAGGGGGTAGCCCTCTTCGCTCGCGTATCCGACGAACTCGTAGTCCGACTCCATCGCGCCGATCGCACGGTAGAGCTCTCGCGCGTAGGTCTCCATGCCTCCCTGGTGCCGGTATAGGAGAGGAGGTCGACGAGAACGCGGGGCATAGTGAGAGAGCGTACCAAGCATCGGGTGCCGCACAGTCCGCTGGCGTGCGCGCGGCGTGGAACGGGCCGGTCTCGTAAGCTTGTACGGATGCTAGAAGGACGGAATGTCACACGGTCGGGGCAGACCGATGCCGAACGTCCCGTCCTGCGCCTGGTGCTTTCGATGCTCACGCTGGTGCCCGACGGCATGGGCGGCAGCGAAACCTACGCTCGGCGTCTCGTGTCGGGCTCGCATCGCGATCCGACGTCAGCGTCGAGACGCTGCTGCCGAGGAACGCCGTGGGATTCACGGGAGGCCGCGAGCGGGCGGTTGCCTCGGTCATCGCCCGCCCGTCGACGTTCGGGCGTCTTCGTGCGATCGGGAACGCATGGCTGTCGTCTGCACGGCTCCGGCGCCTCATCCGGGATGCCGACGTGGTGCATTTCCCCTTCACGGTGGCCGTGCCGCGGCCGTCGGCTCGCGGCAGGCGGAGGTGATCACCTTGCACGACGTGCAGCACCGCGATCTCCCGCAGTTGTTCTCACCCGCTGAACGGCTCTTCCGCAGATTCGCGTATGAGATTCCGGCTCGGCGTGCCGATCTCGTGATCACGATCAGCGAGTTCGCGCGGGACCGGATCGTGCACCACCTGCATATCCCGCCGGAACGCATCCGGGTGGTTCCGCTCGGCGTCGACGCCGAGACGTTCACGCCGAACCGCGGCAGTCGCGAGCGCTTCCTGCTCTACCCCGCGCGGGCGTGGCCGCACAAGAACCACGAGCGCCTCTTCGATGCGGTGCGGCGCCTCCGCGAGACGGAGCCCGACCTCCGCCTGGTGCTCACCGGCGGCAACCTCGACGCGCTCGGGCCGGTTCCGGAATGGGTCAATCTCCGCGGCGTCGTACCGATCGCGGAACTGCACGACCTCTATCGCCGAGCCGCCGTGGTCGTCTTCCCCGAGCACGTACGAGGGCTTCGGGCTGCCGCCGCTCGAGGCGATGGCGTCAGGTTGCCCGGTCGCCGCGTCCAATGCCCGCCTCGATTCCCGAGGTGTGCGGTGACGCCGCGGTGTTCTTCGATCCGCTCGACCCCGGCGATATCGCCCGTGGCATCCGCGAGGCGATGGCTCGCAGCGCGGAGTTGACGGAACTCGGTGTGCAGCACGTGTCGCGGTTCAGCTGGGACGCCTGCGTCGAGGGCCACGTGGCCGCGTACCACGAGGCCCGCCGCATCGCCCGGGGACGGTGACGCGATGCCCTCAGACGACGGCCGGAGGCACCACCGCCCGTCCCACGGTCTCGGTCGCGCTCGGGACTCACAACGGCGCCGCCTTCCTCGAACCGCAGCTGCGGAGCATCCTCACCCAGTCGCACCCGGTTCAGGAGGTCGTGCTCTCCGACGACGCGTCGAGCGACGGCAGTGTCGCGCTCGCCGAAGGGCTCATCGAGGAGCATCGTGCGGCGGATGCTCCGACGCCGTCCCTCGTGGTCCTCCGCAACCCGACCGCACTCGGCGTCACCGCGAACTTCGAACAGGCCCTCCGTGCGGCTTCCGGCGATCTCGTCGTGCTCGCCGATCAGGACGACGTCTGGCGACCGGACCGCATCGCGCGTGCGCTCCGGGAGTTCACGGCGCGGCCCGAGGTCGAGCTCGTCGCCTCAGATGCGCGACTGGTCGACGGCTCGGGTGCCGCGCTCGGATCGACGCTCTTCGACACCCTCGGGGTCGACGCGGCGCTGCTCGGCCGATTTCGCTCGGACGGCTCGTTCGACGAGCTCCTGAGGCGCAACGTCGTCACCGGCGCGACGATGGCGATCGCACGTCGCCTCGTCGAGCGCGCCGTTCCGTTCCCCGAGTCGTGGGTGCACGACGAGTGGCTCGCGATGGTCGCATCGGTCGGCGGCGGGCTCAGCCTCATCGACGAACCGCTCATCGACTACCGCCAGCACGGCGGCAACCAGATCGAGTGCGCCGGCTCGCGCCGGCGGGAAGCTCGCGAGGCTGCGAGAGCCGCGCACGGCCCGGAACGCGCGGTTGCTCGCGCGCGCCACCGATCTCGCCGAGCGACTCTCAGGCATCGCCGGGGACGGTCAAGGGGTCGCGGCGGCGGTCGAGGCGAAGCTTGCGCACGAGCGGGCGCGCACCGCTCTCCCCGCCGCGCGTCTGCGGCGCATCCGCCCATTGTGGAGTGAGTGGCGGACAGGCGGTTACGACCGCTACGGGCTTGGGCTGCAGGACGTCCTGCGAGACCTCGTGCAACCCGTCTGACTGCGACCGCTCAACGGTTGCGATCGCCCCCGACTCTGCCGAGCGTACAGACTAGGTTAGATGACGACAGCACCACCGGAAGGTCGGGGAAGTAGAGCGCCTTCGAGATCCCGGCGATCGCCTTGATCGCGACGCCTGCGGTATACGCGTGGACACCGTGGACGACCGAGGTGCGAAATCCCCTCCGCTTCGCTCCACGGATGCGGAGGATGTCCAACCCGACCTTGCCCGCGTAGTACTGCATCTTCAGGGCGCCGATCGCATTCACGTGTGTCACGTCGCCGTACTGGAACGGGTTGCCGATCCAGGTGTCGACATTCGGGAACCTGAGGAGGATCACCCCACCATGTGCCAGTTTGGACGCCAGCTCCGCGAGGAAGGCGACGCTCTCATCTGGGGGAACGTGCTCGAACACATCGAACGCGACGACGAGGTCGAACGACGCGTCGGGCAGGGACGAGATCGCGTCGGCGGAGTGGGCCTCGAACCCAGCGGCCCTCGCGATGTCCACGAGTTCCGGAAGGAGCTCCGTTCCCGTGACGGTCCAACCCTCGGAACGGCAATAGGCGAGGAACGAACCGTTGCCGTAGCCGACCTCGAGGACCTTGCGTATCGGGCGCCCTCGTGCTATCTCTCGCATCTCGCGGGCGAAGTAATCCGCATCACCGCGCGTCAGAGCCCCGAAACCGTCCGCGCCCCAGCCCTTCCAGTCCAGGTAACCAGACGGTCCCGAATGTTCCTCCAGGCTCATCACTCCCTCGCCCTCGTCACCCGATCGTCGCACACGTGTGGGCCTGCTTGGAAGTGCGGCGAGAATGCCGACCCAGCGGTCGTCGGCAGGCTCTTAGACTATGGATCGATCGTCGGCCCCCAAACCCCGGCGTATTCCGCACTCGGCCAGCACATCTGAGGGACACTTTGACTCGACTTCCCGAAGGCCCCGCCCGGCACGCTCGAACCCGGGTCGACTCGTCGGCCACGGCCACCGGGCCCGGCTCGCGTTGCTCCTCGTGCCTTTCACGGCCTTCGCCCTACGCGGCGTGCTCTGGCGGGCGCCCAGACGATCATGGCCGGCATGTTCCTCGGCGTGCTGAACGTCGGGCTGCGGCGAGGCTGACGTTGCCGGTCGCCGCAGCTGAGAAGCCGCCCGACGCCCCGCGCATCTCGGTCGCGCTCGGCACGCACAACGGTGCCGCCTACGTGGCCGAGCAGCTGCGAAGCATCCTCGCCCAAACCCACCCCGTCGACGAGATCGTGCTCTCCGACGACGCGTCGGGCGACGGCACCGTCGAACTCGTCGAACGCGTCGTCGAGGAGCATCGGGCGACGGATGCCGCGACGCCGGCCCTCATCGTGTTGCGCAACCCTGTCGCGCTCGGCGTGACCGCGAACTTCGAGCAGGCACTCCGCGCCGCATCCGGCGACCTCATCGCGCTCTCGGATCAGGACGACGTCTGGCGAGCCGACCGCATCGCCTCGCGCCGTCTCCCGCTTCGCCGCGCGGCCGGGGCTGGAGCTCGTGGCCTCAGACGCCCGCCTCGTCGACGATGCGGGAAACCCGCTCGGCTCGACGCTCTTCGCGACGCTCGGCGTCGACGACGCGATGCGGCGGCGGCTCGAGTCGGATGCCGCGTTCGACGAGTTCCTCAAGCGCAACGTGCTCACGGGCGCGACGATGATGGTCGCGCGCTCCCTCGTGGAACGCGCGGCACCGTTTCCGGCCTCATGGGTGCACGACGAGTGGCTCGCGATCGTCGCCTCGGTGGGAGGCGGGGTCGCGATCATCCCCGAGCCGCTTATCGACTACCGTCAGCACGCCGCCAACCAGATCGGGGTAACACGTCTCGGCGCCGGCGGCAAGGTCGGCAGGCTCAGGGCGCACCGCACCGATCGCAACGCGAGGCTGCTCGCACGTGCTCGCGACCTCGCCGAACGCCTGCCCGATCTCGCGCTCGGCGATCGAAGTGTCGACGCGCCGGTTCGCGAGAAACTCGCGCACGAGGTCGCCCGGCAGCAGCTTCCTGCTCCTCGCGTCCGCCGCGTCGGGCCGGTCTGGCGCGAGTGGCGCACCGGTCGCTACACCCGCTTCGGGCTCGGCGCGCAAGACGTGCTGCGCGACCTCGTGCAGCCGGTCTAACCCGCGCTCGGACCCGACGCGTCGTCGATCCGCTCCACCGCCGGCGCGGGCGGCCGCCCCGCCGCCAGCGCATCCCGCCAGCTCATGTCGCGTGCGGCCTTCACCGCGCACACGATGAGCAGCACCCAGCCGCCCTCGCGGAGCGCGAAGCTCTCGGCGAACGAGGTCACCGCGATCACGACGAGCATGAGCGCGGGCCACACGTACACGACGCTCCGCCGCGAAGAGGCGAGCAGCCACGCCCGCACGAGCGCGACGCCGACGAGTGCGATGAACGCGAGCGCGCCGATCACGCCGACCTGGAAGTACACGTCGACGTAGGCGCTGAGCGCCGAGCTGTGCGGGCGGCCCGTGGCGAGGTCGATCCACGTGTACGGCGCGGCATCCGGCCATGCACCCACCCACCCCCAGCCCTGCAGGGGGTTGAAGCTCAGGTATCTGGAGAGTTCCCGCCACACTTCGAGGCGCACATCGAATTCGCCACGGGCGTCGATCAGCTCGATGATGCGGATGCGGAATATCCACGCCGTGACGAGCACCGCGACGGCGACGACAAGCAGCGCGATCTGCCACCGCCAGCGTGTCGCGGGCGCGACCCTGCGCAGCCCGTAGAGCGCGCCGAGGGCGACGATCGCCGCTCCGAGAGCCACCCACGTCGTCGGTGAGCCCGACATCACGATGCAGAGTGCCCGCGAGCACGAGCGAAGTGATGGCGAGGCTGCGACGCACGATGTGCGTGCGCCATTCGACGATGAACGTGAGCAGCGCGATGAGCGCGACGAAGCCGAGCAGGTTGCGCGAGCCGAAGATGCCCTGGATCGGGCCGAACTGCGCGATATTGCCCTGGATGCCGAGGATGGCGATCGGCACGTCGAGGAGGATGCCGGAGAGCACCTCGAGCGCGAGCGAGACGCCCAGGAGCACGCGCATCACGTCGCCGAACGCGCGGACGATCTGGATGGTGTCCCGCATCAGCGCGACGTACACGCCGACGAACGCGAACGCGATGAGGTACAGCACCCGGATGGCCGTGCTCCCGGGCCCGTTGCTCCCGGGCGCGCTGCTCCAGATCACGGACGCGGCGCACCAGCCGACGAACACGAGGATCGTGAGCGGCAGGATGCCGTACCACTCCACCGCGCGCCACCGTGCCACGAGCGATGCGCCGCAGAGCACGATGACGGCGGCGAGCGCGGCGAGGAGGCCCGGCCAGCCGATGAGGGTCCGCACGACGTTCGTCGAGAAGGCGAGGCCGACCGCCACGAGGGTCAGCGCCTGTGCGAATCGCGCCGACCCGACGAATCCGCGCGTCGCCTGCCACATGCGCGAAACGCGCGACACGCCGCCGCCGCCGTCGGCGGCCGTCATCGCGCCGTGCACGTCGCGGTGCACGCGCGACCTCGGCTCATCGTGCGACCTCCGGCGGAGGCATCCGCGAGGCTCGGATCGGCGGAGGCTCGGCCGGCAGCGGCTCGTGGGCCCACTGCCGCTGCTTGGTCGACCACGCGATCGCGATGAGCAGCACCCAGCCGCCCTCGACGAGGATGCGGCTCTCGGCGAGGCTCTGCCCGAGGAGGGCGACGAGCACGAGCAGCGGCAGGAGCGCGGCGGCGGAGTGGGGGAGCGGACGCCCCGAGGCATCCCTCGGCCGGTCGACCGCGAGGAACCACGAGCGCCAGAGCGCGCCGATCACGATCGAGGCGAAGGCGATGAGGCCGATGATGCCGAGCTGCAACCACACGTCGAGCCAGGCGTTGTGCGCCTGCAGGTACTCGACGCCGTTGCGCACGGCGAGGCCGTCGAACGGCTCGACCCATGGCTGCCAGTAGCCCACCCAGCCCCAGCCGAACCACGGGCGTTCGCTCGCGAGCCCGATCACGGAGTTCCAGATGTCGAAGCGCCCGGTCAGGTCCTCGCTCTTGCCGAAGACGTCGAGCAGCCATCCCCAGAACACGACGAGCAGGGTGACGGATGCCACGAGCGCGCCAGCAGCCGCCCAGTACACGCCGCGCCGGCGGTCGGGCCCGACTCGACGTGCCCACATCGCGAACCCGAGCGCGACGAGCACGAGCACTCCGACGAGGATCACCGTCGCCGAGCGGGTGAGGAGCATCGTGGCACCGGCGACCACGAGCCAGCCGATGCCCTGCGACCGCCGCATGCTGCCCGCGGCGAGGAGCGTGCCGAACACGATGAGTCCGAGGAGCGCGATCATGCCGAGCAGGTTGCGGTTGGCCACGATGCCCTCGATCGGGCCGCCGGAGAAGAGCAGCCCGCGCGACCAGTAGAACGCCATCGGCACGTTGCCGTCGGGGTCGAAGTCGGGGAAGTTCGGCAGGAGCGGCCCCTGCACGAACAGGGCGACCCAGAGTTCGAACGCGAGCGAGAGGCCGAGGATCCACTTGATCGCGCCGCCGAGAGCGCGCACGAATCGCGTCCAGGTGAGGCAGAGCACGAGTGCGACCGCGACGAGCGTCGTCACGAGCGTGAGGGCGACCCCGAGCGCCGAGGCGCCCGGATAGAACGACCACGCGATCGACAGCACGGCGATCAGCAGGAACGCGATGGTCGACTTCGGGGTGCGCCGCCAGCTCCATGCCGGGCGCTCCGCGACGATCAGTGCGATGGCCCCCGCGATCACGAGCACGGCGACGGCGCCGAAGCCCCACCAGCCGAGGAGGTTACGCCAGAACTGGCCGGCGAGCACCGTGAACAGCGCGAACGTCGCATACGCGCCGATGAGCGTGCTGCGACGGCCGGTGGTCATGGCCATAAGGGTATCGCGCGCTCGCTCGCTGAACCTGTCGAAGCGAGCCTGCGCCAGTCGACCGACGGCCGCGCGCCTTCGACGGCTCGGAGCGCATCCGCTCAGACGAACGCGGCCTTGCCCGTGATCGTGCGCCCCACGATGAGGGTGTTCATCTCACGGGTGCCCTCGTAGGAGTAGAGCGCCTCGGCGTCGGCGAAGAAGCGGGCCACGTCGTAGTCGAGCACGATGCCGTTGCCACCGACGGCCTCGCGGGCCCAGGCGACCGTCTCGCGCATGCGCGACGTCGTATACGCCTTCGCGAGCGCCGAGTGCTCATCGCGCTGCTCGCCGCGGTCGAGCATCTCGGAGACGCGCACGACCATGCCGAGCGATGCGGTGATGTTGCCGAGGCACTTCACGAGCAGGTCCTGGATGAGCTGGTGCGAGCCGATGGTCTTGCCGAACTGCACGCGATCGGCGGCGTACTTGACGGCGGCCTCGTAGGCGCCGATCGCGGTGCCGACGGCCGCCCAGGCGACCTCGGCGCGGGTGAGCCGCAGTACGGCGGCGGTGTCCCTGAACGAGTTCGCGTTCTGGAGCCGCAGGCGCTCGGGCACGACGACGTTCTCGAGCGTGATGTCGGCGTTCTGCACCGCACGAAGGCTGATCTTGCCCTCGATCTTCGTGGCGGAGTAGCCGGGCGTCGAGTTCGGCACGATGAAGCCCTTGACGTGGGCGTCTTCGAGGTCCTTCGCCCAGATGATCGTGATGTCGGAGAAGGTGGCGTTGCCGATCCAGCGCTTCGATCCGTTCAGCACCCAGTTGTCGCCGTCGCGTTTCGCGGTCGTGCGCAGGCCCTGCGCCGAGTCCGAGCCCGAGAGGGGCTCGGTGAGGCCGAACGCGCCGATGACCTCGCCGCTCGCGAGCTTCGGGATCCACTCGTCGCGCTGCTCCTGCGAGCCGCACACGCTGACGGTGCCGGTCACGAGTCCGTTCTGCACGCCGGCGAAGGTGGCGACCGACGGGTCGATGCGCGCGAGCTCCATCGCGACGAACCCGCGGAACACGGCCGAGTTCTCGAACGGCTTCGTCTCGTCCCACGCGAACGAGAATGTGCCGAGTTCGGCGAGCGGCTTCACGAGCTGCATCGGGAACTCGGCACGATCCCAGTAGCCGCCGATGATCGGCTTGACGTCGGTCTCGAGCCACGCGCGAAGCTTCGTGATCGCCTCCTTCTCGGGGTCGCTGAGGAGGGACTCGTAGGCGTAGAAGTCGCTCGCGAGAGTCTCGAAGGTCATGACAGCTCCAATACGTCGTCGGATGTCTCGAGCCTATGTCGGGGCCCCGCCGGCGAAGCAGCCGTTGGTAGTTTGGACCCAAAGGCGACGAAGGGACCATCCAGGATGTTTGTGGCGATCGGCAACACTCCGAGGGACTACGCGTGGGGCTCCCCGAGCGCGATCGCGGAGTTCCGGGGGGTCGAGCTGTCGGGCGGCCCCGAGGCGGAGCTGTGGCTCGGGGCGCACGCCGGATCGCCGGCATACATTCTCGACGAGGCATCCGTCGACCATGCCGACCTCGCGGAGTGGATCGCCGCCGATCCCGAGACGGCACTCGGCCCCGAGTTCGCCGCGAGCGGCGCGCGACTGCCGTTCCTCCTGAAGCTCCTCGCGGCGGCCGAGCCGCTGTCGCTCCAGGCGCACCCGACTCCCGAGCAGGCGCGGGCGGGCTTCGCGCGCGAGGAGGCCGAGGGCGTGCCGGTCACGGCGTACGACCGCAACTACCGCGACCCCTTCCACAAGCCCGAGCTCGTCGTCGCGGTGAGCGAGACGTTCGATGCGCTCTCGGGCTTCCGGCCGCTCGATGAGGTCGAGGGGGTGCTCGCGACGTTGCGTGCCGCGGATGCCGCGTCCGAGACGCCCGAGCCGGGCGCGCTCGACCTGCTCGAGGCCCGGCTCGGCGGCACCGACCCGCTCCGCGACACCGTCGAGTGGCTGCTGCGCGACGGCCGCGGCGGCGACACCGGTGAGGCGGCGTGGGTCACGCAGCGAGTGACCGACCTCGCGGCATCCGAGGTCGCGCGTCGTTCGCCGTTCGCGCTCTCGTTCGAGACCGTCGGAGCCCTCGCCGCGGTGTACCCGGGCGACCCCGGCGTCGTGATCTCGCTGCTGCTCAACCGTGTGCGCCTGCACCGAGGCGAGGCGCTCTACCTCGCCGCCGGCAACATCCACGCCTACCTCGCCGGCCTCGGCATCGAGCTCATGGCGGCGAGTGACAACGTGCTGCGCGGCGGGCTCACGCCGAAGCACATCGACGTCACGGAACTCCTCGACGTGCTCGACTTCACGCCGATCGCGCCGCCCAGGCTCGAGCCCGTCGCGGTGTCGCCCGGCGTCGTCGCGTACCGGCCCGACGTGCCCGACTTCGTGCTGTACCGGGCCGAGCCGGGTGCGGATGCCGCCGCTGAGGTCGCGCGCATCGAGCTGCACGGCCCGGCGATCGTGCTCGCCGAAGGCGGCCCGCTGCAGCTGCGCGGTGCACACGGCGCGGCGGAACTCGCCCGCGGTGCGGCGCTCTACGTCACGCCCGAGGAAGCATCGCTCGAGATCACCGGCCCCGGAATCGCGTGGATCGCGACGACGGGACTCGCCGCGGCATCCGCCTGATCAGCTCGCGACTCGAACGCCGAACAGCCGTCGGTAGGCCGTAGGAGTCGTCTGCAGCACCTTGACGAAGTGGTGGCGCATGACGGCGGCCGCGCCGAAGCCCGTCTCGCGCGCGATCTCTTCGAGTGTCAGCGAGGTCTCCTCGAGGAGCTGCTGGGCGCGCAGCAGTCGCTGGCGGTTGAGCCAGGCGTTCGGCGTCGTGCCGGTCTCGGCGCGGAAGCGGCGCGCGAACGTGCGCGGCGACATGAGTGCCTTGCGCGCGAGCAGGTCGACGGTGAGGTCGTGGTCGAGGTGCTCGACCATCCACTCGGTGACCTTCGCGAACGAGTCGGAGTTGAACTCCCGCACGGGCGTCTGGATGAACTGGGACTGGCCGCCGTCGCGCTGCGGCGACACGACCATGCGGCGGGCGACGATGTTGGCCGCGCTCGCACCGAGCTCGGTGCGCACGATGTGGAGGGCCGCGTCGATGCCCGCGGCGGTGCCCGCGCCGGTGACGACCTTGCCGTCTTGCACGAACAGCACGTCGGGGTCGACCTCGGTGGCGGGGAACATCTCGGCGAGGCGGTCGGTGTACATCCAGTGCGTCGTGGAGCGACGCCCGTCGAGGATGCCGGCGTGTCCGAGCGTGAAGGCACCCGAGCAGACGCTCAGCACCCACGCGCCGCGTGCGACGGCGTCGCGCAGCACCTCGGAGACGCGCTCGTCGACGGGCTCGTCGATGAGCGCGGCGGGCACCGCGACGAGGTCGGCGTGCCGGGCGAACTCGAGGTCTTCGTGCACGACGACATCGAAGCCGAGCTTCGTCGGGATGGGGCCGGGGTCTGCCGCGACCACGTGGAAGTCGAACGTCGGGCCGCCCTGGTCGCTGCGATCGATGCCGAACACCTCGCAGATCACGCCGAACTCGAACGGCGCCATCTGGGAGACGGCGATACACGCGATGGTCTGGAGCACGGTTGCCTCCGGGAATGGCAGAAATAGATCGTTTGATGGCTACTCTGCCACTTTCGGCAGGATCTTGCAAGGCATACATTTACTGCCATGACCATCATCGTTCTCCTCATCATCGCGGGACTCGCCGTCTGGGGAGTCATCGCCACGGTGCTCCGCCTCGACACCGACGGCTACGGCCGCCCCGAGATCCGCGACCGCAACCGGCACGCTGAGAACCTGCCCGTTCGTCAGGTCTGAGCCGCCTCAGCCTCCGTTCCGTCACGTCTGAAGCCGACCTCCCGTCCGCCTGACGCGAGCGTCTCGGCCGTCGCCCGGATACGATCAGGGTGGCCTCGGATCGTCCGCGGCGGAGGGCGGAAGCATGAGCTGGCTGGTCACAGGGGGAGCGGGATACATCGGCGCGCACGTCGTGCGGGCCTTCCACGCGCAAGGCATCGACACGGTCGTCGTCGACGATCTCTCCGCCGGACAACACGAATTCATGCCCGAGGGCACGCCGTTCGTGCAGGGGACCATTCTCGACGGCCTCCTCATCGAGTCGGCCATCGAGCGACACAACGTCACGGGTGTCGTGCACCTCGCGGGGTTCAAGTTCGCCGGAGTGTCGGTCGAGCGCCCGCTGCACACCTACCAGCAGAACGTGACCGGCACGGCGATCCTCCTCGCCGCAATGGAGGCCAAGCGCATCGACCGGATCGTGTTCTCGTCCAGCGCGGCCGTCTACGGCACTCCCGACGTCGATCTCGTGACGGAGGAGACGGAGGCGCACCCCGAGTCGCCCTACGGCGAGTCGAAGCTCATCGGCGAGTGGCTGCTCGCCGACCAGGCGCGCGCCGCGGACCTGCGCCACACGAGCCTCCGGTACTTCAACGTGGTCGGTTCGGGCACGAACAAGGTCTTCGACCCGAGCCCGCACAACCTGTTCCCCCTCGTCTTCGACGCGCTCCTCGACGGCCGGACCCCCCGCATCAACGGCGACGACTACCCGACCCCCGACGGCACCTGCGTGCGCGACTACGTCCACGTGTCCGACCTCGCGGAGGCCCACGTCGCCGCCGCTCGGCGACTCGACGCGCGCGACCCGCTCGAGCCCGTCTACAACCTCGGTTCCGGCGACGGCGTGTCGGTCCGCGAGATCATGCGCGCGGTCGCCGGCGTGACCGGCATCGACTTCACCCCTGAGATCGGGCCGCGCCGGGCCGGTGATCCAGCGCGGATCGTCGCCTCCGGGGAGCTCGCCGCGCGTGACCTCGACTGGCGCATGCGGCACTCGCTCGACGACATGGTCGCGAGTGCCTGGGAGGCTCGGCGCGAGGCATCCGACGCGTGATCGTGTCGCCCAAGTGACGGAATGTTAACGTCTGAAGAACACCATCGGCGTGTCGCGGGCGGGATGAAGCCTCCACGGCGGCTTGAGGGTTTACGATCCGCGACTTGACTCTCACGAATTACACCGGTGTAATTGGTCCTGACAGGCCTTCTGGGCAGGTCGGTACAACTGGGTGGGAGACGATATGAGCAATCCTGAATATCGTTCTGGAGTACCTGACGATTGGTTCATCGATCCGGTAAGGCTGGGTGTTCCGGGGGTTCGTTCGGTTGCAGACGATGGAAATCCGCTGGCATGGCAGAGCGACGCGCTGTGTGCGCAGACAGATCCTGAGGCGTTCTTCCCTGAGAAGGGCGGATCGACGAGGGACGCGAAGAAGATCTGCACCGGTTGCGAGGTGCGTTCGGAGTGTCTCGAGTACGCGCTCGCGAACGACGAGCGGTTCGGCATCTGGGGCGGACTCTCCGAACGAGAACGCCGCAAGCTCCGCAAGCGAGCGGTCTGAGTCGATCGGCCCGTGTGCAGGCGTCCGCTGCACACGGGCCGCACGGCCAGGTGACGACGCCGGTTTCGTGGCACGCCCGGCCGGTTCCGGATGCCGCGGGGCGAGCCGCCTAGGCTGACTTCGATGTTCCCCAGAGTCACCGCCATCCTCGTCGTGCACCGCGGCGGCGACCGCCTCCGGCGCACTCTCGACGCGCTCCGTGCGCAACGCCGGATACCCGATTCGCTCGTGGTCGTGCTCATGGAGTCCGACGCCGAGACGCGCGAGCTGGTTGCTGCCGCCAGCCCGACGCACATCGTCGAAGTGGCCCAGCGTCTCTCGTTCGGGGAGGCCGTGCGCGCGGGCGAACTCGTGGTCGAGGCTCCCACGTCCGACGCTGACGCGCTCTGGCTCCTCGCGGAGGACACGGCGCCCGAGCCCGCGGCGCTCGAGACGCTCCTCACGACACTCGAGACCGCGAAGTCGGTCGCGGTCGCCGGGCCGAAGCTCATGGAGTGGGACAACCCCGACCGCATCGCGACCTTCGGGCGTTCCATCACGCGGCTCGGCCGTGCGGTCACGCTCGTCGAGGATGAGCTCGACCAAGGACAGCACGACGGACTGAGTGACGTGCTCGGCCTCGACCCCGCGGCGATCCTCGTGCGCCATACGGTCTGGCGGGCGCTTCACGGTTTCGACCCGGGGTTGCCGACGGCCGACGACGCGCTCGACTTCTCGATCCGTGCCCGGCTCGCCGGCCACCGGGTCGCGGTCGTGCCCGAAGCGAAAGTGGAGTTCGCGGCCGACGGCCTGGTCGGTCCGCCTGGCGGCACAGGCGCGCGCACCGTTCGGCGGCGCGCGCGTGCCGCGCGCGCCGCGGCGCTGCATCGGCGTCTCGTCTACGCACCAGCGGTGGCGGTGCCGGTGCACTGGATCACGTTCGTGCCGCTCGCGCTCCTCCGTTCGATCAGGCTGCTGCTCGTGAAGTCGCCCGGCGCGATCCCCGGCGAGTTCTCCGCAGCGCTCGGCACGATGTTCTCCGGCATGCGCGTCGCGCGGGCGCGGCGCACCCTGAAGACGGCACGCACCGTGGGTTGGTCGTCGATCGCGCCGCTCCGCATGCAGCCCGACGAGGCGCGGCGACGTCGACAGCAGGCGGCCGAGGCGCGCCGTACGCGGGCGCGCGGACGTCAGCACGAGCTGCAGTTCCTCGGATCGGGCGGCGGCTGGGTGCTCCTCGCGTCGGTCGCGGCATCCGTCGCCCTGTTCTCGTGGCTGATCGGTGCGTCGGGCCTCCGGGGCGGTGGAATCCTCCCGCTCTCGGGCGAGCCCGGGCTGCTCTGGCGCAACGCCGCGTACGGCTGGCGCGATGTGGGCGCGGGCTTCGTCGGCGCGGCCGATCCCTTCGCGGGCATCCTCGCCGTGCTCGGTTCTCTCGTGTTCTGGACGCCCTCGTTCGCACTCGTGCTGCTCTGGCTCCTCGCCGTGCCCGCGGCGGCGCTCGGCGCATGGTTCGCCGCATCGCGCCTCACCGAGCGGGGTTCCATTCGCGCCGTCGCCGCGGCGCTCTGGGCGGTCGCCCCGAGCTTCCTCACCGCGCTCGGCGACGGCCGGCCGGCCGCCGTCATCGCGCACGTGCTGCTCGCATGGCTGGCCTTCGCCGTGTTCGGCGCTGCGACATCGTGGGGGGCCGCGGCGACGGCATCGCTGCTGTTCGCCGCCGTCATCGCCGCGGCACCGAGTCTCGCGCCCGCGCTCATCGTCGCCTGGATCGTGGCACTCGCCGTGAGCGGTCGAGGCGCGGCTCGGCTCGCGGCCCTGCCCCTGCCGGCCGCAGTGCTCGCGGCGCCGCTCGTCGTCGCCCAGTTCGCGCGCGGCACTCCGCTTGCGCTCGTCGCCGATCCGGGAGCACCGCTCGGCAGCACCGCGCCGTCGACCTGGCAGCTCGCCCTCGGGTTCCCCGGGTCGCCATGGGGGGATTGGAGCGACTTCCTCGGCGCTTCCGGAGTGGACCCGCGGGTCGTCCTCACCGCGCTCGTCGCGCCGCTCGCGCTCGCAGCGATCGCGGCCGTGCTCGCCCCTGGCATCCGTTCGGCCGTGCTCGCACTCGGGGTGGCGGCGCTCGGCTTCGCCACCGCGGTGGCCGCCGCGCACGTCGCGGTCGCCATCGTCGGTCCCGAGGCCGTGCCGGTTTGGACCGGACCCGGCCTGAGCCTCGAGTGGCTGGGCCTCACCCTCGCCGCCGTCGTCGCGCTCGGGGCGCTGCGGCGCGGCAGCGCCCTCGTCGGTGCACTCGTCGCGGCCTGCACCATCGCCGCCGTGCTGCCGACCGCGCTCGGGATCGCGACGTCGTCGGTGCCGGTCTCTCCGGCCGCGGAGCGAACCCTTCCCGCCTTCGTCGGCGCCGAGGCGGAGACGGATCCCCGCGTCACGACGCTGCGCATCGAGCCGGAACCGGGCGGCGGCATCCGCTCGACACTCGAGCGCGGCGCCGGAACGACACTCGACGAGCAGTCCACGCTCGCGCAGACCCGCGAGGAGCTGAGCGCCGACGAGGAGGACCTCGCGACCGTCGCCGGCAACCTGGCCTCCCGCAGCGGATTCGACCCCGAGGCGGCGATCCGCGAATTCGGGGTCTCGTTCGTGCTCCTGGCAGAACCGTCCGATGACGAGGCCGCGGTCGCGACCGCCGAACGCGCTCGCACCGCGCTCGACGGCAATGCGGCGCTCGTCGCGGTCGGTGAGACCGACTTCGGTGCGCTCTGGCGGTTCGCCGCCGCCGAACCGGATGCCCCGGCGGCGCAGATCCCGATTGGCGCGGGCGGCTGGCTCGCCGGCGTCATCACACTCGTGCAGCTCGTCGTGATCGGCGCCGCCCTGCTCCTGTCCATCCCCACCGGCGCGGGGCGTGAACCCGACAGCCGGCCAGCCCGAGCGCGTGGGCCGCGGGCGAGTGACGCCGACGGGGCGGGGGCCGTCACGGCTTCACCCGAGGCTTCGACCGAAGCGGCCGGCGGCGCCGAGGTCGTGGTGGCGGAGGCCGGTGCCGGGCCAGAGGCGGAGGGCGAATCCGACGCCGAGCCGGAGACGGAGGCGGAACCCGAAGCCGAACCCGAGGCGAAACCCGAAGGCGAGTCGGAGGCCGAACCCGAAGGCGAGTCGGAGCGAACCCGAACCCGAACCCGAACCCGAGCCCGTCCCGACACCCGGCGACGCGGTCGGCTCCGACGAGCCGAAGGCGGACGACGATGCTCGCTAGGCGCAACCTCAGACGTCTCGGCGGCCGCGCCGCCGCCGTGCTCGTCGCGGTCGGGCTCGCCGCCGCGACGCTCGCCGCCGCCGCGCTCGTGCCGTGGCCCGAGCACCACGTGACGCCGCCATCACTTGTCGTGCAACCCGCGGAGAGCCGTCAGCAGCGCGTGTGCCCGGGTCCGCTGCTGACGCTCGCCGACGACGCGGCTGCCGCGACGACCGCGTCGTCGATCGGTTCCGCCGCGGATGAGACCGCGGTCGAGCCTCCCGATGCTCCGATCGACGAGACTCCGATCGAAGCACCGGAGAACCCGAACGCCGAGGAGTGACGGCACGCCCCTCGCGATCGCGACCGAGCCCGGCGGCGTCGACGCGGGCATGCTCGCGGGCGCACAATCCGCAGACCGCCTCGACTGAGACGCTCGCCGGATTCGCGGCCTCCGCGTGCACCGAGGCCGTCGCCGAGACGTGGCTCGTCGCCGGCGCGACCGACCTCGGCCGCACCGCCCTCGTGCTCCTCGCGAACCCGACGGACGTCGCGGCGACCGTTGATGTGCGCGTGATCGGCGAGTCCGGACCCGTCGACGCGCCGTCGGCGCTCGGCATCATCGTTCCGGCGGGCACGCAGCGCGTGCTCTCGCTCGCCGGACTCGCGCCGAACCTCCGCTCGCCCGTCGTGCACGTGACGAGCACGGGCGGCGCGATCGCCGCGAGCCTCGAGCACTCGGTCGTACAGGGTCTGGCTCCAGCAGGCGTCGAGCTCACCGGCGCAACGGCGGCCCCCGTGTCGAGCCAGGTGATCCCGGGATTCCTCGTCACGCAGGCCGGCGGCGTCGACCCGGCCGACGACCACGCGGAGGGCGACGACTTCCCGGCCGTTCGGCTTCTCGCCCCGGGCGAGGACGCGGTCGACGTCTCCATCGGCATCGTGCCGGAATCCGGTGCGGGCGGCTCGACCATCGACGTCACGCTCCAGCCCGACCAGGTGAGCGACGTGCCGCTCGGCTCGCTCGACGCCGGTGCCTACACGATCCGGCTCGACGCCGACGGCCCGATCGTCGCCGCGGCGCGGGCCACGACCGGCACCCACGGGTGAGACGGGTGAGACGGGTGAGCCGGGCGTGCCGGGTGAGCCGGGCGAGCCGGGTGAGCCGGGCGAGCCGGGTGAGACGGATGCCGCGGCATCCGTCGATCTCGCCTGGACCGTCGCGACCCTGCCGCTCCTCGACGACGCGATCATCGCGGTACCGCCCGGGCCGTCGCCGACACTGCACCTCGCGAACCCGGGGTCGAGCGAGGTGGGCGCGAGCATCGTCATCGACGGCGAGGCACGCCAGGTCGTGGTGCCGGCCGGCGGCGCGGCATCCGTAGAGCTCGATGCCCGTGCGTCGGCGACCCTCGCCGGCGTCGGAGGCCTGCACGCCTCGGTCTCCTTCGCGGGCGATGGGGAGCTCGCCTCATTCGGCGTGCAGCCTCCGGGGCCGCTCGACACGCCGATCGAGGTCTCGCCGCGCTGATCGACGGCCCGGGCTCGGCGTCGGCGGTCAAGCGGCGCTCAATCGGCGCTCAGAGGTGGCGGTAGCGGCCGGGAGCGAGCTCCCACGGGTCCTTGTCGAGGAACTCCGCGATGGCACGGAACACGCAGCTCTCGACGAGGAGCTTCTCTTCGCGGTCTTCGCCCTCTTGGAGGCGCAGGAACCGCACGATCGGCAGGCGGAAGAAGATGATGCGCCGTTCGTCGTGGAAGACCTTCCACCGATCGATGTGGTCGCCGTGGATCGCCTCGGCCGGCCCTTGGGCGACCTCGAACACGACACCCTCGAGTTCGGGCCAGAGGCCTCGGAGGTACGCCGCCGTGGTCGCGACGATGAGTTCGAAGTCGTCGAGCCGCGTGTGCAGCAGCGGCAGGTGCGGTCCGGTCACCGGCGAGCGCATGCCGCGCCCGTGCCGATCGCGGGCGAGTCGTCTCGGTGAACGCGGCACGGCGACACGACGGGATCGGGGCATACCCTCCATCGTAATGTCCGCGTACGTCGCTACTCTGGTGGAGCCATGAGACGTTGTTCGCGCACCGCATGCGCCGCCGAGGCGGTCGCGACGCTGACGTTCGACTATGCGGACTCGATGGCCGTGCTCGGCCCGCTCGCGCACACTCGTGAGCCGCACGGCTACGATCTCTGCGCCCGTCACGCCGAACGCACCTCGGCCCCGGTGGGCTGGCAGGTCGTGCGGCACGTCTCGCTCGGTGGGGTAGGTTTCAAGGCATGAATCCCGCCGCACCATCCGACGCTCGCGCGCGCCTCGACGCCATCGTGAAGGCCTACGACGTCCGCGGCATCGTGGGCGACGGACTCACCGCAGAGACCGTCGAGGCGCTCGGTGCAGCGTTCGTCGACGAGGTGGGTGCGACCGGCGGCCAGGTCGTCGTCGGGCACGACATGCGCGACTCCTCGCCGGGCTTCGCCGCCGCGTTCGCGCGCGGTGCATCGGCCCGCGGCGCCGATGTCGTGTCGATCGGCCTCTGCTCGACCGACGAGAGCTACTTCGCGTCGGGCTCGATGCATGCCGCGGCGGCGATGTTCACGGCGAGCCACAACCCCGCCGCCTACAACGGCATCAAGTTCTCCCGCGCCGGCGCACAGGGCATCTCCCTCGATACCGGGCTCGCGGCGATCCGCGACCGCGCCGGCGACTACCTCGAGGCGGGCATTCCCCGTGCCGCGAGCACCGGTTCGATCACGAGCACCGACGTGCTCGCCGACTATGCCGCGTACCTCCGCTCACTCGTCGACCTCAGCGGCATCCGCCCGTTGAAGATCGTCGTCGACGCGGGCAACGGCATGGGCGGGCTCACGGTGCCCGCGGTGCTCGGCGAGGCCGCCGGGCTGCCCGCGCTGCCGCTCGAGATCGTGCCGCTCTACTTCGAACTCGACGGCACCTTCCCGAACCACGAGGCGAACCCGCTCGAGCCCGCGAACCTCGTCGACCTGCAGCGCGCGGTCGTCGAGCACGGCGCCGACCTCGGCCTCGCGTTCGACGGCGACGCCGACCGGTGCTTCGTGGTCGACGAGCAGGGTGGTGCGGTGAATCCGTCCGCCGTCGCCGCGATCGTGGCGCTCCGCGAGATCGCCCGCGTGCGCGCGATCGGGGAGGCGGAGGTCAGCGTCATCCACAACCTCATCACCTCGCGCTTCGTGCCCGAGACGATCGAGGCGGCCGGTGCCACGGCCGTGCGCACGCGTGTCGGCCACTCCCTGATCAAGGACCGCATGAGGGAGACCGGGGCGGTCTTCGGCGGCGAGCACTCGGCCCACTACTACTTCCGCGACTTCTGGGGCGCCGACAACGGCATGCTCGCCGCGATGCACGTGCTCGCCGAGTTCGGGGTCCAGGCGGCGCCCCTCTCCGAGCTCGCGGCACGATTCACGCCCTACGCGCTGTCGGGCGAGCTCAACTCGACCGTCGACGACGTGCCGTCCGCGTACACCCGCATCGTCGAGGCGTTCACGGGCCGCGCCGACTTCGACGAGTTCGACGGCCTCACCGTCACGGGCATCACCGCCGAGAGCGAGCCGTTCTGGTGGTTCAACGTGCGCCCGTCGAACACCGAGCCGCTGCTGCGCCTCAACGTCGAGGGGGCGGATGCCGCCACCATGGCCGCGATCCGCGACGAGGTGCTCGGTCTCATCAGAGGCTGACGGTTCCGGAGCCACGCCCTCGACGCCTCTTCGTTGTGTGGCCGGATTCGGGGATTCGACGCGACACCCCGGTCGTGCCGCGATGAACACGGCGTGTCGTGACAGATCCCCGAATCCGGCAGCTCCTGAGCCGGTCGAAGGGAGCTCCGCACACCGCTTCGACGGCTCAGCGGGCAGGGCGCGCGGCATCCTGTGCGAGCCTGCGAGAATGGTCGGCATGGATGCCCCTGTCACCACCGCCCTCCCGTTCAAGGTCGCCGATCTCGCGCTCGCCGAGTCCGGCCGCCACCAGCTCCGTCTCGCCGAGAACGAGATGCCGGGGCTCATGGCGCTCCGCGCCGAGTTCGGCGAGTCGAAGCCGCTCGCCGGTGCCCGCATCGCCGGGAGCCTCCACATGACGGTGCAGACCGCGGTGCTCATCGAGACGCTCGTGGCCCTCGGCGCGCAGGTGCGCTGGGCGAGCTGCAACATCTTCTCCACGCAAGACGAGGCCGCCGCTGCGGTCGTCGTCGGCCCGACGGGCACCGTCGATGCGCCGGCCGGCGTGCCGGTGTTCGCCTGGAAGGGCGAGACCCTCGAAGAGTACTGGTGGTGCACCGACCGCATCTTCGACTGGAGCGCCGAGGCGGCCGCCGAGGGCGCCGACTGGATCGGTCCGAACATGATCCTCGACGACGGCGGCGACGCCACCCTGCTCGTGCACCACGGCCGCGAGTTCGAGGCGGCCGGCGTCGTGCCAGAGGAGACGGATGCCACGAGCCACGAGTTCCGCGTCGTGCTCGACACCCTTCGCCGCTCGCTCGCGCTCACGCCCGACCGCTTCACCCGCATCGCCGCTGACCTCAAGGGCGTGACCGAGGAGACCACCACCGGCGTGCACCGTCTCTACGAGCTGCACGCGCAGGGCGAGCTGCTCTTCCCGGCGATCAATGTCAACGACTCCGTGACGAAGTCGAAGTTCGACAACAAGTACGGCATCCGCCACTCGCTGCCCGACGGCCTGAACCGTGCGACCGACGTGCTGATGGGCGGCAAGGTCGCGTTCGTCGCGGGCTACGGCGATGTCGGCAAGGGCGCCGCCGAGGCGCTTCGCGGCCAGGGCGCGCGCGTCATCGTGAGCGAGATCGACCCGATCAACGCGCTGCAGGCGGCGATGGACGGCTACCAGGTCTCGCGACTCGAGTCCGTCATCGGCGAGATCGACATCCTCGTCACGGGCACCGGCAACAAGGATGTCGTGCGCCTCGAGCACCTGCTCGGGCTGAAGCACCTCGCGATCGTCGCGAACGTCGGCCACTTCGACAACGAGATCGACATGGCGGGCCTCGAGTCGCTCGCAGGCGCCGAGCGGATCGAGATCAAGCCGCAGGTGCACGAGTGGCGCCTGCCCAACGGGCGCAGCGTGCTCGTGCTCTCCGAGGGACGCCTCATGAACCTCGGCAACGCGACGGGGCATCCGTCGTTCGTGATGTCGAACTCGTTCACGAACCAGGTGCTCGCGCAGATCGAGCTGTGGACGAGGCCCGACGCCTACCCGATCGGCGTCTACGTGCTGCCGAAGCATCTCGACGAGAAGGTCGCACGTCTGCACCTCGACGCCCTCGGTGTCGAGCTCACCGAGCTCACTCCCGAGCAGGCGTCGTACATCGGCGTGCCCGTCGACGGCCCGTACAAGGTCGACCACTACCGGTACTGAGGGCGGGCGCCGGCCCTGGGGGTCCCGCCGCCGCACTGAATGCAGGAAGAAACGCCGAGACGGCTTCGAGCGCAGGCACGACACGCCGCATGGAGGCGGGGAATTCCTGCGTTCGGTGCGTCTTGCCGCGAGGGGTCGGATGCCCCGGCCTGGCTCAGCGCGCGGGGAATCCGTTCGGCGCAGCCGTGAGCACCGGCTCGAGCGCCGTGATGCGTTCGCCCTCGAGTCGCAGCGCGGTGAGGTCGCGTTCGCGGCGAAGCGCGGCGACGCCCGCGAGGAAGCGCTCGGCCGGGGCATCCGGCAGCGGTGACACGAAGGGGGCGACCTCGGCGGCGAGTGAGGCCGCGACGCGCGCCCGGCTCTCGGGCACGAGGTGCCCGGCGTTCGCGAAGAACGCGGCGACCCGTCGCGCGATCGGATCGGGCAGGCGCCCGACGTCGGCGATCGCGGCCCAGCCGACGAGCTCGCGCGGCACGCCGAACGCCGTCGACGGCAGCTTCGGCACCCGCTCGACCTGCGCGTGGGTGCCCGCGAGCAGGTCGCCGAGTCGTTTCGACGAGGAGTTCAGGAATCCGACGAGCACGGCGAGACCGCCGAAGGTCAGGTAGATCTCGACCACGCCGGTGAGCGCGCGGATGAAGGCGTGCCGGAAGCCGATCGCGCCGCCGTCGTCGCGCACCACCCGGAGGCCGAGGGCGAGCTTGCCGAGCGAGCGTCCGCGGGAGGCGGTCTCGACCGCGGTGGGGAGCACGACGATGCACGCGACGATGCCGCCGATCGTGATCGCGCCGAACGCCGCCTGCGTCGACGCCGAGGCCCGAGAGGGCGAGCAGGAGGCCGAAGAGCAGGAGCAGCGAGAGGAGGACATCGATCGCGGCACCGCCCGCGCGGATGAGGGCGCTCGCGGGCCGCACGTCGAGCGCGACCGCCTCGCCGGTGAGCACACCTTCGTCATCGAACCGGGCAGCCCGGCTCCGAACGGTGGTCGCGTCGGCCATGGGTAGTATTCAAGCAGATGGACCTCGACGCTCTCGCCTCCGCCCGTCACGACGACTGGCAGCGCCTCGACGCGCTCGCAGGCACCCGCCGGCTCGACGGCCCCGGCGCCGATGAGCTCATCGAGCGATATCAGGCCGGGGCATCCGACCTGTCGCTCGTGCAGACGACCGCAGGCTCGACCGCACTCGGCGACCGGCTCTCGGTCTCGCTCGCGCGTGCCCGCCTGAAGTTCACCGGCGCCCCCGAGAATCCGCTTCGGCAGTTCACGCGCTTCGCCGTCGTCAGCCTGCCCGCCGCGCTCTACCGCTTGCGCTGGCTGACCCTCGCCGTCGCGCTCGCGACCTTCGTGGTCGCAGCCCTCTACGCCTGGTGGATCGGCGGTGACCCTCGCGTGCTCGCGACGCTCGGCACCGAGGAGGAGTTCCGGCAGCTCGCCGACGAGGGCTTCGTGGCCTACTACTCCGAGAACCCCGCCGCGTCGTTCGCCGGAGCGGTCTGGACGAACAACGCCTGGATCGCCGCCCAGTGCGTGGCGTTCGGCATCCTCGGCGTCTGGGTGCCGTGGGTGATCCTGCAGAATGCGCAGAACCTCGGCATCACCGCGGCGATCATGTTCGCCTACGACGAGGCCGACACGTTCTTCCTCTACATCGCCCCGCACGGGCTGCTCGAGCTCACCTGCGTGTTCGTCGCGGCCGCGGCGGGGCTCCGCATCTTCTGGGCGTGGGTCGCGCCGGGGCCGCGTCCCCGCGGCGTCGCGATCGCCGAAAACGCCCGCTCGCTCTTCAGCGTGGCGATCGGGCTCATCTTCTTCCTCTTCGTCTCGGGCCTCATCGAGGGGTTCGTGACGCCCGCGCCGTGGCCGTGGCCCGTGAAGATCGGTATCGGCGTGCTCGCGCTCGGCGGATTCCTCGCCTACATGCTCGTGCTCGGTCGCCGCGCGTCGCTCGCCGGCGAGACGGGCGACCTCGTCGACTTCGACGCGGGTGCGACGCGCATCACCTCGGGCTGAGCTCGGCCGGCGCAATACGGTGCCGCGGACTGCAGGAGATCGCACGGTATCACAGGCAGATTCGTGCGCGATCGTCCTGCAGATCGTTCGATCTCCTGCACAACGCAGTGCATCGCGACGACGATGGCGGATGCCCCGTGGGACATCCGCCATCGTGAGGCGGGCGAAGCCCGCCAGCGCCTACGCGGTGAGCGCGGCCGGGCGGTCGAAGACCGCCTTGTAGATCGCGCCGGCGATGATCGCGCCGAGGATCGGGGCCACGATCGACACCCAGACCTGGAGGATGGCGTCGCCGCCGCCGTAGATCGCCGTTGCGATGGAACGGGCTGGGTTGAACGAGGCGTTCGAGACGGGGATCGCGACGAGCGCGAGCGCCGTCAACGTGAGGCCGATCGCGAGCGGCGCGAAGCCTGCGGCCGCGCGCGCGGCGGTGACGCCGAGGATCACGAAGAGGAGGATCGCCGTCGCGATCGTTTCGAGGAGGAAGACCGAGAGCAGCCCGAATCCGCCGGGCGAGAGTTCGTCGAATCCGGTGGAGGCGCCGCGGAACACGACGGTGTCGAAGATCGGGCCGGTCGCGAGCACGCCGAGCAGGAGGGTCGTCGCGAGGATGCCTCCGACGAGCTGCGCTGAGATGTATCCGCCGACCTCTCGCCACGCGAACCGCCCCGCGACCGCGAGCCCGAACGTGACGGCGGGGTTGAAGTGACCGCCCGAGACCGGTCCGAAGGCGTACGCGCTGACGACGACCGAGAGGCCGAGGGCGAGGGCGACGCCGAGGAAGCCGACGTTGAGGCCGCCTTCGCCGCCCAGGAACTTCGCCGCGAAGATCGCCGTGCCGATGACGCCGAAGACGAGGATGAACGTGCCGAGGACTTCAGCGGCGAGCTTCTGCGCGGTCGAGGGGAGCGCCACCGCGGGTGTCGGTTCCGACAGGGTGGGTGCCTGTTCTGACATGGCGGGTGCCGTTTCTGACAAGGAGGAATCCTTTCGTGGAGAAGACAGGGGGAATCGGCGTACACCCCCGTCGGCGCCACCTCTGCGACCATAGCGAGCGGCAGCGACGCACGACGTCAACCTGACATGAATGTTGCGGATTCGAGATGGCGAGCGGCGCACACGACGTCACCGACGCCGGCGATTCGGATGCGAGCGCCGCACGACGTCATGACGCCGGCGACGTCAGAGGCGGCCCGAGGCCTTCAGGTCGAGGTAGAGGTCGGCGAGCGCCGGCGGCAGCTCGTGCGGCGCCGCCGTCACCGTGAGCGCGCCGAGCCGCCGGATCGCGGCGTGCACCCGCTCGACGTCGAGGAGCGCACGTTCGGCCGCCGCCGCGGAGTAGACGTCGTCGAGGTCGTCGCGGGCTCGGCTCGCCGCCAGGAGCCCCGGGTCGGTGACGGATGCCACGACCACCGTGTGCCGCGACGTGAGCTGCGGCAGCACCGAGAGCAGCCCCCGCGCGGTGCCCGGGGCATCCGCCGCCGTGAGCAGCACCACGAGCGCGTGCCGACTCGTGATCGCCCGCACCTGCGCGGGCACCGCGGCCCAGTCCGCCTCGATGAGCTCCGCGTCGATGCCGGCCATCGTGTCGACCATGCGCGCGAGGAGTTCTGGCCCGCTCGCGCCGTGCACGCGCCCGCGGAGCCGTCGGTCCCAGGCGACGAAGTCGACCCGGTCGCCGGCGTGCGTGGCGAGTGCTGCGAGGAGGAGGGATGCCTCGTAGGCGGTGTCGAGGCGCGGCTCGTCGGCGATGCGTGCGGCGGCGGTGCGCGAGGTGTCGGCGACGATCACGATGCGGCGATCGCGCTCGGGACGCCAGGTGCGCACCATGAGGCGCATACTGCCGGGCGCCTCGGGATCGTTGTGCCGCGCCGTCGCACGCCAGTCGATCGAACGCACGTCGTCGCCGCGCACGTACTCGCGGATCGAGTCGAACTCGGTGCCCTGCCCGCGGATGAGGAGCGGCGTGCGCCCGTCGAGCTCGCGCAGGCGCGTGAGTCGCGCCGGCAGGTGCACGCGGGAGTGGAACGGCGGAAGCACGCGGATGCGGCCGGGCGCCGCGAGGGTCGCCTGCCGCGACCACAGCCCGAGCGGCCCCGCCGACCGGATGGTCACCTCGCCCGTGCGGCGGTCGCCGCGGCGCCACGGCGTGAGCTCCTGCGCGATGCGTCGCCGCTCGCCCGGCGGCACTGCGAGCGGCGTACGGTTCGGCCCGGCGAGCCCGGCCGACGGCTCCCAGCCGTCGCGGACGGTGGCGCGGAGCATCCGCTGGCCGAGGTTCTGCACGGCGAGCGAGCCGGCGACGTCCTCGCCGAGCCGCACTCGGTCGGGGAGCTCGCGAGAAAGCGCGACCCGCCGAGGGGATGCCGCGAGCGAGAGGTCGACGACCCCGGCGCCCACCGCGACCGCGAGCCAGCCGACGAGGGCGAGCCACGCCGCCGGCGCGCCCGCGAGGCCCGCGACGACGACGGGCACGACGCCGAGCGCGAGGAGGAGCGCGAACCGACCGGAGAGCGTCATGTCAGAGCGGCACCTGCACCTGTTGCACGATGGAGCGCAGCACCGCGTCGACCGAGACGCCCTCGAGCTCCGCTTCGGGGCGCAGCTGCACGCGGTGCCGCCACACCGGCAGGAGCATCGCCTGCACGTGGTCGGGTGTGACCGAGTCGTAGCCCGTGAGCCACGCCCACGCCTTCGCGGCGGCGAGGAGGCCCGTCGTGCCGCGCGGGCTCACGCCGAGCCGCATCGAGGGGCTGCGTCGGGTCGCGCGGGCGAGGTCGACGAGGTAGCCGAGCACGTCGGCCTCGACTCGCACCGCGGATGCCGCTGCACGCGCCGCGGCGAGCTCGGCCGCGCCGAGCACCGGCTCGACGCCCGCCGCCGCGAGGTCGTGCGGATCGAAGCCGTCGGCGTGACGACGCAGGAGCATGACCTCCGCCTCGCGCTCGGGCACGTCGAGCACGAGCTTCAGGAGGAACCGGTCGAGCTGCGCCTCGGGGAGGGTGTAGGTGCCCTCGTACTCGATGGGGTTCTGGGTCGCCGCGACCATGAACGGGTCGGGGAGGGGGCGGGTCACGCCGTCGGCCGAGACCTGGCGCTCCTCCATCGCCTCGAGCAGTGCCGACTGCGTCTTCGGCGGGGTGCGGTTGATCTCGTCGGCGAGCAGGATGTTCGTGAACACCGGCCCCTCGCGGAACGCGAACTCGCCCGAGCGCGGGTCGTAGGCGAGCGAGCCCGTGACATCGCCCGGCATGAGGTCGGGCGTGAACTGCAGGCGCCGGGTCTCGAGCATCAGGGTGCGGCTGAGGGTGCGCACGAGCAGCGTCTTCGCGACACCCGGCACTCCCTCGAGCAACACGTGACCGCGGGTGAGCAGGGCGATGATGAGCCCGGTCACCGCGCCGTCCTGCCCGACGACCGCCTTGCCGACCTCGGTGCGCACGCCGTTCAGCGCGGTGCGGAGCTCCTCGTCGGTGAGCACGCCGCTGATCGGCACAGTGGGATCGGTCATGGTCGCCTTCCTGGGGGGTCGTTGCGATCGGGGTCGGATGGCTCGGGGCCGAGCGTTCGGCGCACGTCCTGCTCGAGCACGGCGAGCTCGCCGGCGAGGTCGACGAGTTCGCGGTCGTGCGAGGGGAGGTCGTCGACGAGAAGGCGGGTGACGGATGCCGCGTCGCGGCCGGTCGCGCGCGCGGCGGCATCCGCGACCTGGTCGACGCCGGCGGAGCGCGGCAGGCGGAGCGCTTGCCCGATGCGACCGATCGCGCCGATGCGCAGCTGGTCGAGCGCGTGCACCCGTGCGGCGCTGCGCGCGTAGAGGCGGGCGCGGCCCTCGCTCGTCTCGCCGGCCGGCACGTGCACGGGCAGCCGCTCGACGACGAGCGGGCCGAACCGGCGGCCGCGCCAGATGCCGGCAGCGATCACGACGGCGATCAGCAGCACGATGACCGGGCTCACCCAGCCCGGAGTGAGTTCGCCCAACGTCGGCGGCTCGGCGCCGGCGGCATCGCCCGGCCCCGGCAGGTACCACACGAGCTCCTCGGACGCCCCGGTGAGCCCGATCGCGAGTGCCGCGTTGCCGAGCTCGGTGATGCGGCTGTTCTCGAACACGGTCGTCGCGCCGACGAAGGCGAGCTCGCCGCCCGACTCGCTCTCGCCGGTGACGACGGCGAAGCCGAACTCGCCGTCGCGGAAGCAGCCCTGCCACCCGGCATCGGCTGCGGCGTCGTCGATCGTGAGCAGGCCCTGGTCGTCGGAGAGCGCGCCGGCGCGTTCGGCAGGGCCGAACCCGCACGCCACGTCGTCGATCGGCCCGCTCGCCGCCCCGGCGAGGCGCACCCCCGGCGCGAGCGCCTCGAGGGCGGTGAAGCCGGGCTGGGCCACCACGAGACGATCGGCGGCGCCCGCGAGCTCGGCGAGTCGGGCCTCGTCGAGGATGCCCGACTCGTCGAAGAGGAAGACCGTCGCCCCGCGTTCGGCGTCGCCCATCGCGGCGTCGAACGAGCGCGCCTCGGTCACGGTGACGCCCTGGTCGCGCAGCACCTCGACGAGCGCCTTCGACCCGGGGGGCGCGGGATTGTCGGCGCCGAGCAGCACTCCGGGCTGGCGGATGCCGCCCTGGATCACGAGCACGACGAGCGCACCGAGCACGAGCGCTGCGGCGATCACGATCCACGCGCGGCGGTTCCGCAGGAACGCACGGAACGTCGGGGTGACGGCATCGGCCGCGACCTGTGGTGGCGTCGCGCCGCGGTCGACGGATGCCTCGGCTGCGGCCATCATCGCGCCGACCCCGCCGATCGCGCCGACGGCGACGACGCGCCCGGCGCGCTCGACGCGTCGGACGCGCCCGTCGCGTCCGCCTCGGCCTGCTCGGAGACCTCGCCGGCCGGCCGGGTCGCGGCGAGCTCGACCTCGAGTGCGGTGAGCCGCTCGTAGTCGTCGGCTGCGCCGGCGCGACCGAGGTACCGCACGCCGTCGAAGTCGGTGGCGGCGGTATGGAGCGCGGCCAGGTGGTCGGGGAACGGGCGGCTCGCGGCATCCGCGAACCCGCGCGCGGTCGTGCCGGGGTGCACTCGCACGAGATCGCGCTCGACGATGCCGCGCACGAGTGCCCTGAACCGTTCCTCGATCGCGAGCGGCCAATCGCCGGCTGCGGCAGCGGCCGCCGCGGCCCGGCGCAGCGTCTCGAGGTCGCGTCGGTCCTGGTCGTCGAAGAGGGGTTCGGGCATGCGGCGCCGACGCCGCAGCCGCGGCAGGCCGAACACCAGCAACCCGACCACGAGCACCGCGACGACGAGGAGGACGAGGAGCAGGGTGACGATCGGCGCCGGCAAACCCGACGAGCCCTCGAAGAGACTCAGGAACCAGTCGCGGATCGCCTGCATCGCGAGGTCGAACGCGGTCGGCTGCGCGTTCTGGTATTCGGGCTTCACGAGCTCGTCTTCGAGCCACCGGCGCGCCTCGGGCGCGTCGGGGTCGAGCGGGGTACCGCGGAACTGCGTCAAGACCACGACGGGGCGGGTGCGCCGCCGGCGGCAGGTGCTGGCGGCGCCCGGTACGGGTCGCCGACCGGCTGGCCGGCATCGCGGAGCTCGACAGTGCGCACGAGCTCGAGGTCGAGTCCCTCCTTGCGCATGCGCAAGTCGATGTAGATGACGGCGACGAGCGCGGCCTGCACCACCGCCGTGATCGCGCCGATGAGCAGGGAGAGGACGAGTGTCACGACCGTGGTCGCGATCGTGATGGCGACCGCCGCGCCCGAGCCGGTCGGATCGATGATCACCGCGAGGACGGTGCCGACGAGCGAGACCGGCTGCACGACGACCTGGGCGGCGAAGCTCAGGATGACCGACACGAGCAGCAGCGTGCCGAAGGTGCGCCAGAAGAACCGGTCGGTGAGCTGCCAGGAGCGCCGCACCGCTGTGGCGATTCCCGCGCCCTCGAGCACGATGACGCTCGGCACGAGCGACACCTTCGTGCCGAGCCAGACGCCGAGCGCGATGAGGCCGAGGCCCCCGAACAGCGTCGCGAGGATCGCAGCCACGAGCGCGCCCTCCGATGTGGCCGCGGCGACCACGATGAGCACGACGAACACGGCGATCACGGCGAGGATGGCGCCGGTGACGATGCCCGTCCACCCGAGCAGCGGCCAGATGCGCTTCGCAGCGCGCCGCCAGAGCGCACCGAACCCGAGTCGCTCGCCGAGGGTGCCGGTCGCGACCTCGACGACCATGACCCCCTGCAGGAACGCGCTCGCCACGAGCGAGAGCGCCACCGGAACGAGCAGGAGCAGCACGAACCCGCCCACCGCGCCCGAGAGGATCGCGTCGGTGTCGGCGACGCTCGCGCCCTCGACGCGCGAGAACACGAACAACGTGAACGGCACGACGACGGCGAGCGTCGCGACCACCGACACGAACTGCACCGACGAGGCCGCTGCCGAAGGTCGCGACCGGATTGCGTCGGAGCACGCGGAACGGCGCCCAGAGCAGCGTGCCGAACCCGAGCGGGCGCAGGGGGAGGAGCCCGGGCTTGGGCGGCGGCGTCCACGCGCCCGGGCACGCCGACCGGCGGCGGCATCGCGCCCGGGTACGGGCCGGCGGGTGCTCCAGCGGCCCCTGGTTGCGAGGAACCCGGCGCGGCGCCGTAGGGCGTGCCCGCGGCATCCGGAACCGAACCGCCCGCGGGAGCGCCTCCGGGCGCCTGCCAGTCGTGGTCAGACACGTGCGTGTGCTCCTTCCGGGCGGGTTGTCCTTTATGCTCGCACATTTCGCGCGAGCGTCGAGGCCGGTCCACAGCCGGTATCCGGCGGACTCCCGGCTTCGAACGACTACGCTTGAGCCACGAGAATCAGCCGGCTACCAGCCTGCCCCGAAGAACCGACGGAATCGAACGGATGACTCCACGCGTACTCGTCGTCGACGACGACACGGCCCTCGCCGAGATGATCGGCATCGTGCTGCGCACCGAGGGGTTCGACCCGGTCTTCTGGGCCGACGGCACGGGCGCGCTCACCGCGTTCCGCGAGACCAAGCCCGATCTCGTGCTCCTCGACCTCATGCTGCCGGGAGTCGACGGCATCGAGGTCTGCGGGCGCATCCGTGCGGAGTCCGGCACGCCCATCATCATGCTCACCGCGAAGACCGACACGGTCGACGTCGTGAAGGGGCTCGAGTCGGGCGCCGACGACTACATGGTGAAGCCCTTCAACCCGAAGGAGCTCGTCGCCCGCATCCGCACGCGGCTGCGCCCCGCGCCCGACCCCGTCGTCGAGACGCTCGGCATCGGCGACCTCACGATCGACGCGGCAGGCCACGAGGTGCGCCGAGGCGAGACCCGCATCAACCTCACCCCGCTCGAGTTCGACCTCCTGCTCACCCTCGCCTCGAAGCCGCAGCAGGTCTTCACGCGCGAGATGCTCCTCGAGCAGGTCTGGGGGTACCACTACAAGGCCGACACCCGGCTCGTGAACGTGCACGTGCAGCGGCTCCGCGCGAAGGTCGAGCACGACCCCGACAATCCGCGCATCGTCATGACCGTGCGCGGCGTCGGCTACCGGGCCGGCACCACCACGTAGGCGAGCGGATGTCTGCGACCGACGCCCCGACACGCCTCGCCGCCGGTTCGTGGCGCGAGGCGCCCCGCCGCGTCGCCGCGCTCTGGCGACGTTCGCTGCAGTTCCGCACCGTGATCATCACGCTCGCGCTCTCGTCGCTCGCGATCTTCATCATCGGCCTCTACATCTCGTTCAGCGTCGCCTCGAACCTGTTCCAGTCGCAGAAGGAGGACGCGCTCGACGCCTCGAGTGACTGCGAAGACGACGGCGCAGGCCATCCTCGACTCGTCCGATGCCACCGATCGCGCGTCGCTGCAGAGTCTCATGAGATCGACAGCGGAGACCGTCCAGAGCGCCTCGGGAAGCAAGGCGATCGCGTACTTCCGCGAGCCGAGCCAAGAGCCGGCCGCGAACGCGCCACTCGACTCGGTCGCGCCCGCGCTCGGCGGCGACGTGATCAGCCCCGACCTCAAGCAGTTCGTGCAGGAGAACGAGGGCGGGCAGTTCTGGCAGTCCGTCGCCCTCGAGAACGGCGACGGCGGCACGGATCCGGGGATCGTCGTGGGCAGCGACCTCGTCGTGCCGGCGGGCGCGGGGCGCTACGAGCTCTACATCGGCTACAACTTCGCAGACGCGCAGGAGACGCTCGGCTTCATGCAGCTCACCGGACTCGTCGGCGCCGCGGCGCTCCTCGCGCTCCTCAGCGCCATCACGCTCCTCGTCGTGCGGTGGGTGATCGAGCCGATCCGCACGGCCGCCGCGACCAGCCGCCGCCTCGCGTCGGGCGATCTCGGCGTGCGCATGCCGTCGAAGGGCGAAGACGAGCTCGCGACGCTCGCGGACTCGTTCAACGGCATGGCCGAGAGCCTGCAGGCGCGCATCCGCGAACTCGCCGAGCTCTCCGTCATGCAGCAGCGTTTCGTGTCGGATGTCTCGCACGAGCTGCGCACTCCCCTCACGACGATCCGGCTCGCGGGCGACGTGCTCTACGGGCAGCGCGACGACTTCCCGGGGCCCACCTCGCGCACGGTGGAGCTGCTGCACACCCAGACCGACCGGTTCGAGACCCTCCTCGCCGACCTCCTCGAGATCAGCCGCTACGACGCCGGCTCGGTGGAGCTCACGCGCGAGCCCACGAACCTCGTGCACCTCGCGGGCGACGCGATCGAGTCGATGCACGAGCTCGCGCGCGGGCGCGGGAGCGAGCTCCGGCTCGTCGCCCCGGGCGGTCATCTCGATGCCGACGTCGACCCGCGTCGCATCCGCCGAATCGTGCGGAACCTCCTCGGCAACGCCATCGAGCACGGCGAGGGGCGCCCGATCGTCGTCGCAGTCGACAGCAACGAATCGGCGATCGCGCTCTCGGTTCGCGACTACGGCCTCGGCATGACCGCGGAGCAGACCGCCCGGGTGTTCGACCGCTTCTGGCGCGGCGACCCGAGCCGCACCCGCACCATCGGGGGCACCGGCCTCGGGCTCGCGATCTCACTCGAAGACGCGATCGCGCACGGCGGCGAACTCGACGTGTGGTCCAAGCCCGGGGCGGGCACCGTCTTCCGGCTCACACTGCCACGCACCTCGGATGCCGCGGCGGTGGTCTCCCCGCTCCCGCTCGAGCCCGACGACGTCGATGCCACCGGCCCGCTGCCGACGGGCGTCGTCGACGCCGTCGACCTCGCGGATGCCGCGGGCGAGGGGGTGCGTGATGCGTAGGCGTGTGCTCGCGGCATCCGTCGCCCTGTTCGCGGCGGCGGTGCTGGCCGGGTGCGCCGCGATCCCGAGCTCGGGCGCGGTCAACGCCGGGAATCGAGCCGGGCGCCGTCCAGGATTCCCCCCAGCTCGACATCATCGTGCCGGGCCCGCGGCCGGGCGCCACGCAGCGGGAGATCCTCGACGGCTTCATCGATGCGGCGCAGAGCCCGCAGAGCAACTACCAGATCGCCCGGAAATTCCTCAGCCCCGACTTCGCCGGACGAATGGCAGGCGAACGCCGGTGCGACGATCGACGTGCTCGCCGACCGCGATGCCCAGCCGGTCGACGACACGTCGTGGCAGGTGGAGGCCACGCCCGTCGCATCGCTCGGGGCCGCGGGGCAGTACGAGGTGCAGGACTCGAGCACGCCGATCCCGTTGCCCTACCGCTTCGCCCAGGTCGACGGGGAATGGCGAATCTCCGAGGCGCCAGCCGGACTCCTCATCGACGAGACGAGTTTCGAACTGGTCTTCCGAGAGCACACGCTCTACTTCTTCGACCCCGACTACCGCTATCTCGTGCCCGATCTCCGCTGGTTCGCCGGCCGCGACTCGATGCAGACGAGCATCGTGAACGCGTTGCTGGCCGGCCCCGCCGAATGGCTCGAGCCGGGGGTCGTCTCGGCCTTCCCCGAGGGTGCGCAGCTCAGCCCGGCCTCGGTGCCCGTGTCCGGGCGCGAGGCGAGTGTGAACCTGTCGGGCGTCGCCGTCGACACGCCAAGTCACCGTGCAGCGCATGCAGCTGCAGCTGGAGATGAGCCTCGGGTCGGTGCTGAGCATCGACGAGGTCGCCCTCTCGCTCGACGGTGCCGTGCAAGACGTGCCCGACCTCGCGAACCCGCCCGACGAAGCCCCACCGGTCGATCCGCGGTCCGTGGTCTACGACGGCACCTCGTTCGGCTACCTCGCTGCGTCGGGTGAGGGGATCGAGCGGATCCCCGGCCTCTCGGCGCAGGTCGAGGGCCTCCAGCCGACCGGTGCGGCACTCGGCGCGGGCGGGGAGGCCGCCGCGGTCCGTTCCGCAGCCGGCGTGTCCCTCGTTCGCGCCGATGAAGACGCGGTGCTGCTCGATCCGCGGGCGAACCTCGTGGTCCCTGCGATCGACAATTCGGGTGGCGTCTGGTCGGTTCCGGCCGACGCGCCCGGGCAGCTCGTCTGGTACGCGCCCGACGGCAGCAGACGTGCCGATCGCCGTGCCGTGGTCGGGCACCTCGATCGCCGCGATCGAGGTCTCGCGCGACGGCACGCGCATCGTCGCGCTCCTCGGCGACGGCGCACGCACCCAGTTCGTGGCGGCGTCGATCCAGCGCAACGCCGACGGCGTGCCCGAGACGCTCGGCACGTGCCGCTCCAGCTCGCGGATGTCGCGGGCACCCCCCTCGACGTCGCCTGGCTCGACTCGAACACCGTCGCCTCGCTCACCGCGCTGCCCGGCGGTGGCACGCGCGTCATCACCCAGGAGCTCGGCGGCACCTCCGAGCCCCGGCAGGGTCCCGAGGGCGGCATCGCGCTCGACGGCGGCAACAGCGAGCGCGACCTCAAGGTGCTGACCTCGGGTGGCGACCTCTACGCGCAGAGCGGGGTCGGCTGGCAGGTGCGAGCGCCCGGCATCCGCTTCGTCGCCGCGCAGCAGTCCGGTTGAGCCGACTCGTCCTCCACACCCCGGCGAGGCCGGTCGTCGCCGGCATCGGTCGTCGCGCTCGATTCGTCGACGAGGGCACCACTGCGACGCTGGCACGGATGGCCGCTTCGAACGTCTCCCACCACGCCCGCGGGCGGCGAGCGAACGGTTTCGCCACCTCGCCGATCGCGCGCTCCGAGACGCCCTCGCCGTGCTCGCGCCGGTCGCCTGTTCGGGGTGCGGCGCGCCCGACCGCGGCATCTGCGCCGCGTGCCTCGACGCGCTGGCGCCCAGGCCGAAACTCGTCGAACGCGCGGGCCTCACCGCGTGGGCCGCGCTCGAATACACGGGTCCGGCGGCCGCCGTCATCGGCGCCTTCAAGGACGGCGGGCGAACGGATGCCGCGGCTCCGCTCGCCCGGGCGCTCCGCGCCGCCGTCGTCGCGGCTCTCGCCGCCGCACCCGCCGCGACGCCGCTCGAGGTGTGCACGATCCCGTCGGCGCCCGCCGCGTACCGTGAGCGCGGGTACTCGCCGGTGGAGGTGCTGCTCGGGCGCAGCGGCATCCGCTCGTCTCGGGTGCTCCGTCTCGCGCGCGACCACGCCGACCAGGCCGGCCTCGGCGCCGAGGCGCGTCGGGCGAATGCGGCGGGCGGTCTCACTGCGACTCAGAGGTCTTGCTGGTCGCCGCTTCCTGCTCGTCGACGACGTGCTGACGACGGGCTCGACGCTCGCTGAGGCGGCCCGCGCGCTCTCCGCGGCCGGCGCGTGGACGGGTGCGGTCGCGGTGCTCGCCGAGACACCGCTCAGGCATTCGACGGGCACAGGAGGCTCTCGGGAAACACTCCGTGACTTTGACTGACAAGCGGGCTACGTTGGCATGACAGGCGTGGTCGATCCACCCTTCAGAACCAGGTGGCGCGCCGGTGAACGGAGGTCGTCATGGAACTGAACATCGTCGGACGAAACCTGGGAGTCACAGATCGGTTCCGCGCCTACGCGGACGAAAAGTCGGAGAAGGTCACGCACCTCACCGACCGGGCGATCTCCCTCGACGTGAAGCTCAGCCGTCACAACGAGAAGAACGGCAACCCAGGTTCCGACCGCGTCGAGCTCACTCTCGTCGGCAAGGGCCCCGTGGTCCGCGCCGAGGCAGAGGGCTCCGACAAGTACGCGGCGTTCGACGTCGCGCTCGGGCGGTTGCTCGAGCGCATCCGCCGCGCGAAGGATCGCCGCAAGGTGCACCGCGGCGGACAGCGTCGCCCCACCTCGCTGCGCGAGGCGACCGATCTCGGCTTCTCCGACGTGGGAGTGCAGGCTGCTGCGCCCGAGGTGCTCGAGCAGGTGCGCACCGGGAGCATTCCCGTCGTCGCCGAGACCGATGCGGCCGACGAAGATGAGGTCTACTGCCCGGTCGTGATCCGACGCAAGGTGTTCGCCTCCACCCCGATGAGCGTCGACGATGCGCTCTACTTCATGGAACTCGTCGGCCATGACTTCTACCTGTTCATCGACGTCGAGAGCGGTCGCCCGAGTGTCGTCTACCGCCGCAAGGGCTGGGACTACGGCCTCATCGGTCTCGATGACCGCGCTGAAGAGCGGGCGCCGGCCGAGTCGAACGCGCCATTGCAGCGCGCCACAGCCTGAGGTCCGCTCACCGGTCGGCCGAGCCGAGCGCGTTCGGCGCGCTCAGGGCGCTCGGATCGTTCACCGCTAGCATGGTTATGATGGCGGTCCGTACGGGCGACATCGAGCGTGCCCGGGGTTCGACCCGCGGAACCCGGCGCCCGACGACTACAGGAGAACATACGTGGCTTCGATTCTGGAAAAGGTCCTCCGCGTCGGCGAGGGCCGAACCCTCAGGAGACTGGAGAACTACGCGTCGGCGGTCAACGCCCTCGAAGACGGGTTCCAGGCACTCACCGATGACGAACTGAAGCACGAGACCGTCGAGCTTCGCGAGCGGTACTCCAACGGCGAGTCGCTCGACGACCTGCTGCCCGAGGCGTTCGCGGCCGTGCGCGAAGCGAGTCGTCGCACGCTCGGCCTCCGGCACTTCGACGTGCAGATCATGGGCGGCGCGGCGCTCCACCTCGGCAACATCGCCGAGATGAAGACCGGTGAGGGCAAGACGCTCGTCGCCACGACGGCGGCCTACCTCAACGCCCTCACGAGCCGTGGCGTGCACGTCATCACGGTCAACGACTTCCTCGCGAGCTACCAGTCCGAACTGATGGGCCGCGTCTTCAGGGCGCTCGGCATGACCACCGGATGCATCGTGGCCGGGCAGACTCCCGCAGTGCGCCGCGAGCAGTACGCCGCCGACATCACCTATGGCACGAACAACGAGTTCGGCTTCGACTACCTGCGCGACAACATGGCGTGGCAGGCGAGCGACATGGTGCAGCGCGGCCACCACTTCGCCATCGTCGACGAGGTCGACTCGATCCTCATCGACGAGGCGCGAACGCCGCTGATCATCTCGGGCCCCGCCTCGGGCGAGGCGAACCGCTGGTTCAACGAGTTCGCGCGGCTCGCGAACCGCCTGGTCCCAGGCGAGGACTTCGAGGTCGACGAGAAGAAGCGCACCGTCGGCGTGCTCGAGCCCGGCATCGAGAAGGTCGAGGACTACCTCGGCATCGAGAACCTCTACGAGTCGGCGAACACACCGCTCATCTCGTTCCTCAACAACTCCATCAAGGCGAATTCCCTGTTCAAGCGTGACAAGGACTATGTCGTGATGAACGGCGAGGTGCTCATCGTCGACGAGCACACCGGCCGCATCCTCGTCGGTCGCCGTTACAACGAGGGCATCCACCAGGCCATCGAGGCGAAAGAAGGGGTGCAGGTCAAGGCCGAGAACCAGACGCTCGCCACCGTCACCCTGCAGAACTACTTCCGCCTCTACGCGAAGCTCTCCGGCATGACCGGCACGGCCGAGACCGAGGCCGCCGAGTTCATGTCGACGTACAAGCTCGGTGTCGTGCCGATCCCCACCAACAAGCCGATGGTCCGCATCGACCAGTCAGACCTCGTGTACAAGAACGAGGAGGCCAAGTTCGCGCAGGTGGTCGACGACATCGTCGACCGCCACAAGAAGGGCCAGCCCGTGCTCGTCGGCACGACCAGCGTCGAGAAGAGCGAGTACCTCTCTCGACTCCTGGCGAAGAAGGGCGTGCGGCACGAGGTCCTCAATGCGAAGAACCACGCGCGCGAAGCCGCGATCGTTGCGCAGGCCGGCCGTCTGGGCGCTGTCACCGTGGCGACGAACATGGCCGGTCGCGGCACCGACGTGATGCTCGGCGGCAACGCCGAGTTCATCGCCGTGCAGCACATGCACGAGCGGGGCCTCTCTCCGGTCGACACTCCCGACGAGTACGAGACCGCGTGGGACGCCGTGTTCGATGCGGTGAAGGCTGGAGTCGCGGTCGAAGCCGAGCGGGTGATCGCCGCCGGCGGACTCTACGTGCTCGGTACCGAGCGGCACGAGTCTCGACGCATCGACAACCAGCTTCGCGGCCGCTCCGGTCGTCAGGGCGACCCGGGCGAGAGTCGTTTCTACCTCTCGCTCACCGACGACCTCATGCGCCTCTTCAACGCGGGCGCCGCCGAGAGCCTCATGTCACGGGGCGTGCCCGACGACGTCGCGATCGAGTCGAAGGTCGTCTCCCGCGCCATCCGCTCGGCCCAATCGCAGGTCGAGGCGCGCAACGCCGAGATCCGCAAGAACGTGCTGAAGTACGACGATGTGTTGAACCGCCAGCGCGAGGCGATCTACGGCGATCGCCGGCACATCCTCGAGGGCGACGACCTGCACGAGCGCACGCAGAAGTTCCTGGAGGACGTGATCGACGAGGTGCTCGACGTGCACACCGCCGAGGGCAACCCCGACGAGTGGGACTTCGACGCGCTGTGGACCGAGCTGAAGACGCTCTATCCGATCGGCATCACGATCGACGAGGTCGTCGCCGAGGCAGGCGAGAAGGGACGTGTCAACCGCGACTTCGTGCGACGCGAGATCCTCTCCGACGCGAAACTCGCCTACCGGCGCCGCGAAGAGCAGCTCGGCAGCCAGGCGATGCGAGAGCTCGAGCGCCGCGTCGTGCTCTCGGTCATCGACCGCCGCTGGCGTGACCACCTCTACGAGATGGACTACCTGAAAGACGGCATCGGCCTGCGCGCCATGGCGCAGCGCGACCCGCTCGTCGAGTACCAGCGCGAGGGCTTCGCGATGTTCCAGCAGATGATGGGTTCGATCCGCGAGGAGACCGTGGGCTTCCTCTTCAACCTCGAGGTCGAGGTCGCGCCGCAGGGCGGGGTCGGCCCCACCATCCAGGCGAGGGGACTCGGTCGACAGGACACCGCCGGCGAGAAGCTGAGCTACTCCGCGCCGAGCGATGCAGGGGGAGTCGAGGTGCGCAACCAGCGCGGGCAGGTGCAGCAGGCGGCGACGCAGCGCGCCCGCCGCGCGGTCGCCCAGGCACAGGCTCCCGCGGCCGAGCCCGCTCGAGGCGCTTTCGGCCAGCGCACGGGTGGCGAAGTGCAGAAGGAGCAGCCGCAGAACCGCGCCGAGCGTCGTGCGCAGGAGCGCAAGGGGCGCTGATCCCGACCGGGACCCGGTGCGTGCGCAGCGCTGCACCGGGCCCGATCGAGGAGGACTCGACGAGTGGGTCGCGCCGCCCGGATCGGCGTCAGAGCACCCCGATGGCGCTCGCACGCCAACGCTGGTCGAATCCCTCGAGGCGGATGGCGACGGCGCGCGACCGCGCCCGCTGGTGCACCATGACCACGGCCTCGATGACACCGTCGGCCGGCTCGCTCACCAAGACGCGCCCGATGGAGAATATCGGCCGCTGCGGCGACTGGCCCTTCACCCGACGCGCGCGTGCGGCGAGCACGACTCGCTTGGAGAGGCCGCGGTAGACGTCGTCGTTGACCCAGCGGGCGAGCTGCTCGAGGTCTCGGGCGCCCGCGAGCGACTCGATCACGCAGTGCGTGAGGTTTCGGAGCAGGGGCTCGGGGTCGGGCAGCTCGTCGCGTCGTGCGGGCTGGCGGCCGAAGTACTCGTCGTCGTCGACGTAGCGGGCAGCGGACTCTCGGACCACGGCCGTTCTGGGGGCGATGGCTTGGCTTGCGGTCATCAATGCTCCAGGGAGATGAGGGCTCGCCGACCCCTCGATCGGGCGAAGGGATCACCCCCGAGTGGGGGACATTCAGGGGGTCCTTGAGTGAACGGTATTCACGCGCCGGAGCACTGTCAAGCGTTTTCCGCTGCTGTGGAAAACCATTCGCATCCGCGCCGTCGCAGGGTAGCGTCGCTGCATGCGCTGGGACCAGTTGTTCGACGACCTGGCCTCGCAGATCGACCAGGAGCACGAAGACGAGGAACGTGCGCTCTCCCTCGAAGAGGAGCGGTTGCGACTCGGACGGCTGACCCTCCGTGATCGCCTGACCGCGATGGGCCGCACCGACGCCGCCGACATCGATGCGGGAGTGCGTATCGAGCTGCACGGCGGCCGAAGCGTCGTGCTTCGTCCGCTCGCGTTCGGGCGCGACTGGATGAGCGCCGAGCGCATCGAAGCCGGCCGGCGCGGAGCGCAGTGCATCGTGCCGATCGGAGCTATCGCGGCCGTGCTGCCCTCACGAACGCAACTCGATCCGAGCCTCGAACCGCTGCCCGAGTCATCCGCACGGCTCGCCGAGCGCATCGGCCTCCCCTTCGTGCTGCGCGACCTCTGCCGCCGTCGGGCGCCTGTGCACATCACGACGCTCGACGGCGTCGTCCACGGCACGATCGACCGGGTCGCGCGCGATCACCTCGACCTTGCGCTGCACGAACCCGGATCGCCCCGACGAGAGCGTGAAGTGCAGGGCTACCGAATCGTGCCGCTCTCACGCGTCCTGCTGATCGAGTTCCAGTGAGTCGTTCGCACGCCGGCACGACTCAGTCGACGGGGCGGATGCGTGCCTGACGGGCGCCGGAGAGCTCGGTCACGTTCGCGAACTCACCCTGGTGCCACGCCGAGTGACGTCGTGCGTCTTCGTACTGCAGCTCGATCCAGACTTCGAGCTGTACGCGCTCGATGCGCCAGGGGCCCGAGCTGCCGACCCGGATGGCGGGCAACTCACCCGATCGGATGAGTCCATCGACGGTCGCCACGTCGACGGCGAGGATCTCAGCCGCGTCGGCGATCGTGAGGAACCGGCCGATCTCTTCACCCGAACCTGGAGAGGTCATGTCTCGATTATCGACCTGCCGTCGGCGGGGCGCGCCGGGTGTGGATAACTTCGAGGCCTTCTCCCGGCTTCGGGCGACGATGGATCTCGGCGCGAACGCGCTCCGACGAAGGGACCACGAGGGATGGCACGTCGACAAGTACGGGGCGAACGCGGGTCGTTGCGACTCGACCCGCGTCTCATCATCGGCATCGGCCTGATCGCCGCGTCGACACTCGGCGGTTGGGCCCTCATCTCGGGGCTCGATGACGCGACCGAGGTGTACGTTTCGCGCGACACCCTCACGTCGGGCACATCGATCGACGCCGGAGATCTCACCACCGCCTCGGTGCGACTCGGCGGCAGCACCGCCGACTACCTTCGACCGGGCGACATTCCGCCCGGCGGACTCGTCGTGACGCGCACCGTCGGGCCTGGTGAACTGGTGCCGTCGTCCGCCGTCGACGATGCCGACAGCACGGGACTCGCGACAGTCGTCGTCCCGAGCCGCGGGGCATTGCCGACCGGACTCGGGGCCGGGTCCCGCGTCGACGTCTGGACCGCGAAGCAGATCGAGCGTGCCGGCTTCGAGCCTCCGACAGTGCTCGTCGCCGGGGCCGAGGTCGCCGGGATCGTGGAGAGCGAGGGGATGGTCGCGTCCGAGTCCGTCTCGGTCGAATTGCTCGTCCCACGCGAGAAGGTCGCGGCACTGCTCCAAGCGCTCGCTGCGGGTGACGCGATCGATCTCGTGCCGTCGCGCGCCGACGGAGACTGACGTGGCCAGACTCGCCCTCGCGCTCGATCCCGCGACCGAAGACCGTCTCCTCGCCGACGTCGTCGAACACGGCCACACCGTCGTCGCCCGCCTGATCGGCTGGCGCGACCTCGTCGAAAGCCTCGACGTGCTCGCGCCCGAGGTCGTCGTCGTCGGCGCGGGTCGCGGCACGTTGAGTGCTGAGCTGCTCGCCGCGTGCGACGAGCGCGGCATCCGGTTGATCGGGCTCGCCGCGAGTGACGCGGAGCGAGCGCATGCCACACAGCTCGGTCTGCACGAGGTGCTCGATCGTTCGGCGCGTTGGGTCGAGATCGAGGCGTTCGTCAGCGGGGGCGTGCCGGTGCCGTCGCGGCTCGGAGAACGCGAGGCGCGCGCAGCGCGCGCGGCATCCGTCATCGCCGTGTGGGGTCCTGCCGGCGCACCCGGGCGCACGACGCTCGCGATCAATCTCGCCGCGGAGATCGCCGCCTCAGGTCACACCGTGGCCCTCGTCGACGCCGATCCGTACGGCGGTGCCGTCGCCCCGTCGCTCGGGCTCCTCGACGAGGCGCCGGGATTCGCCTCGGCGTGTCGGCTCGCCGGCGCCGATGCCCTCGACCGCGCCGAGCTCGAACGCATCGTGCAGCGCTACTCGGCGCCCCGAGCGTCGTTCGACGTGTTCACCGGTCTGGTCGGTCCGAGCCGTTGGCCCGAACTCTCGCGCGAACGCGTCACGGGCGCGCTCGCGACGATCCGCGATTGGGTCGAGTACGTCGTCGTCGACACGGGATTCAGCCTCGAGCACGACGAGGAGATCACGAGCGACCAGTTCGCGCCGCGACGCAACGCGGCCACCTTCGCGTGCCTCGCCGCAGCCGACCGGGTGGTCGCCGTCGGACTCGCCGACCCGGTCGGCCTCTCCCGTCTCCTTCGCGGCCATAGCGAGCTCATCGAGCTCGTCGAGCCCGAGCGCATCGACGTGGTCGTGAACCGGGTGCGCGGGAGCGCCCTCGGCATCGACGCACACGGACAGGTGCGGCAGACGCTGCGCCGCTTCGCCGGTCTCGCCGACGCGACGCTGCTCCCGCACGACGGCAAGGCGACCGATGCTGCGATCCTCACCGCGCGTACCCTGCGGGATGCCGCGCCGCGTTCACCGCTCCGCGCCGCGGTTCGCGACTACGTGCACGACTCGCTGCTGCCGCTGCCCGAACCGGCGGAACGCCGCGGATTCTCGCTGGCGCAGCTGCGACGGGCCACCGCGAGCTGAGCTGCCGCCGCGCACTACGCTTGGGGGTGTGTCGACCCTCAGTGATCTCGTCCTCGCCCAGGGCCGCAGCAGTCAGGCCGATGTCGACTGGCTGCACATGCTCGTCGGCGACCTCCAGTTGCTCGCCGACCTCGCGTTCGCCGACATCGTGCTGTGGGTGCCTTCAGGCGACGATGACTTCGTCGCGGTCGCCCATGCTCGCCCCTCGAGCGCGGCGACGCTGTTCTACCGCGACTTCGTCGGCCAGCAGATCAAGCCGCAATGGCGCGAGCTCGTCACGCAGGCATTCGCGAGCTCGCGGATCGTCGATTCGTCGGCGCCCGACTGGTACGAGGAGATGCCGACGCGAGTGCGCGCCGTCCCGGTCATGAGGCGGCTCACGGCGACCGGCACCGGACTCGCGCCCGAGCCCGTCGCGGTCATCACCCGGCATACGAACCTCGGCGCGCAACGCACGCCCAGCCGGCAGGAGCTCACCTTCAACGAGTGCGCCGACGAGCTCTTCCAGATGATCGCGTCGGGCGATTTCCCCGACCTCGGCGCACCGACCGGGCCGCGCCGCGGTGCGCCCCGAGCATCCGACGGCCTGATCAGGCTCGATGTCGATGGCACCACCACCTTCGCCAGCCCGAACGCCCTCTCCGCCTTCAATCGCATGGGCTTCGACGATGAGCTCGAGGGGGAGTCGCTCGCCGAGGTCACCACGCGGCTCCTCAGCGGCAAGCTCGTCGTCGACGAGTCGCTGCCGCTCGTCGTGACCGGCCGGGCGCCGTGGCGCACCGATGTCGAATCACGCGGCGTGACGGTCTCGCTCCGGGCGATTCCGATCCGCCACCGCGGTGAGCGCATCGGTGCGATCGTGTTGAGCCGCGACGTGACCGAGCTCCGGCACCAGGAGCAGGAGCTCATCACGAAGGATGCCACCATCCGCGAGATCCATCACCGGGTGAAGAACAACCTGCAGACGGTGGCATCGCTGCTCCGCATCCAAGCGCGCAGGACGCACTCCGACGAGGCCCGCGACGCGCTGACGCAGGCGATGCGACGCGTCGGCGCGATCGCGGTCGTGCACGACACCCTCTCCGAGGGGCTCACCCAGAACGTCGACTTCGACGAGGTGTTCGACCGGGCGCTGCTGCTCGTCGCCGAGGTCGCGTCGGCGCACAACACCACGGCGCATCCGAAGCGCTCAGGCTCGTTCGGCGTGCTTCCGAGTGACTACGCGACGCCGCTGGCGCTCGCGCTCACCGAACTCGTCACGAACGCCGTCGAGCACGGACTCGCGGGTCGCGAGGGCGACGTCGAGATCACGGCCGACCGCTCGTCGACCGCGCTCACGGTGCAGGTGCGCGACACCGGCTCCGGACTGCCCGAGGGCAAGGTCGGCGAGGGCCTCGGCACGCAGATCGTGCGCACGCTCATCCAGGGTGAACTCGGGGGCACGATCGACTGGCATACGGTCGTCGGTCGCGGCACCGAAGTGACCATCGATGTGCCGCTGCGGTGGATCACGCCGGCGTAGCGAGCGGATGCCGCGGGGCGAGCTTGCTTCAGACGAGTCGAGCTTGCGGCTCAGCTGGGCTGCGGGCAAGCGTTCCGGTTCAGGGTCTGCCGGATACGCTTCGCGGCGCTGGCGCGCCACGAGCGCTCCTGCTCCGCCTTTCGTCATGTGGCGCGTCGCTTCGCGCCACGCCTCATGACGCCCGACGCGCGCGAGCAGCGCGGCGCTTGAGGGCGCGGCGCTCGTCTTCGCTGAGGCCGCCCCACACGCCCGAGTCCTGACCGGTCTCGAGGGCGTACTGGAGGCAGATCTCCGTGACGGTGCAACGGGCACAGACTGCTTTCGCCTTCTCGATCTGGTCGACGGCGGGACCGGTGTTGCCGACCGGGAAGAAGAGTTCCGGGTCTGCGGTGAGGCAGGCTGCCTTGTCGCGCCAATCCATGGAGATGCTCCTTGCGTGTACTTCGATTGCAGACGCGCACGATTGCGCTTGCCGAATCCGGCTGCTGCAGGGGGAAAGCCGAATCTCGGGAAGTAGGATCAAAACTGATCGGCTCACGTCCCTGTGAGCATCAATTCGGCCTCATAAATGGTCGCATAGCGGAGAGGTCGAATCAATAGCCGTGCATGGGATATCGCTGTGAATCGGCGCAATGACGCCTCGCAGGAGCCGACGGCCGGCGAGGCATCCGCAGACCGTCCCGCGGGCGGGGTACGCGCTGCACTCGTCACCGTGAGCGTCGTGCTCGTGCTCGAGGCCGTCGCGGTCGCGGGGGTCGCGATCTGGCTGCTCGTCGACCTCTTCGCGTTGCAGCCGTCGTCATACGCGGCGGCGATCGCCTTGCTCGTGCTCGTCGTGCTCGCGGCGATCTGGGTCGGCGCCACCGCAGTCGCCTCCTTCTCGCGGGCGCCGTGGTCGAGGGCCGCAGCGATGGTGTGGCAGGTCCTGCAAGTCTCGGTCGCGGTGGGTGCCTTCCAGGGCCTCTTCGCGCGACCGGATGTCGGCTGGCTCCTGCTGGTGCCCGCGATCACGGTGATCGGCCTGCTGCTGTGGCCGCCGGTGCGGGTCGCGTACTCGCGACCACACGCTCACGGCGACGCCTGAGCGAGACGATCGAACGGATGCCGGCGCGCCGAGGTCAGCCGTCGAGACCGAGCTCGCGGCGCACTCGGGCGACATGCCCGGTGGCCTTCACGTTGTAGAAGGCCCGCTCGATGCGGCCGTCTTCGCCGATGACGAACGTCGACCGGATCGAGCCGACGACGAGCTTTCCGTAGAGCGCCTTCTCGCCCCACACGCCGTACGCCTGCTGTACTGCGAGGTCGGGGTCGGCGAGCAGCGTGAAGTTCAGCCGGTCGCGCTCGGCGAACCGCTTGAGCTTCGCCACGTCGTCTTTCGAGACGCCGAGCACGCGAATGCCGGCGCCACGGAACGAGTTCAGGTTGTCGCGGAAGTCGCACGCCTCGGTCGTGCACCCGGGCGTCATCGCCTCGGGGTAGAAGTACAGCACCACCTTCGACCCGCGCAGTGACGAGAGGGTCACCGGGGTGCCGTCCTGGTCGGTGAGCGTGAAGTCGGGGGCGAGGTCGCCGGGGGCGAGACGTGCGTCGGTCATGCCGTTCCATGCTAGGCAGCGCGGCTGGCAACGCGCTCCGGATGCCTCGTGCGGCGCCGTCGCACGCGCGCCGGGGTGACGTTCAGGGTGCCGGCGCGAAGGTGCCGAGCAGTCGTTGCAGCGAGTCGAGTCGTGCGCGGCCCGTCTCGCCGAGCTCGCCGGCCGCGACCGCTTCGTTGATCGCGCAGTCGGGGGCATCCGGGAGGTGTGTGCAACCGCGAGGGCACCGTTCGGCGATGCGTGCGAGGTCGGTGAATGCGCCGAGGATGTTCGCACGATCGACGTGGCCGAGGCCGAACGATCGCACTCCGGGCGTGTCGATGACCCAACCGGTGCCGCCGTCGGTCTCGACGCGCAATGACACGGTCGACGACGAGGTGTGTCGGCCGCGTCCGGTCACCACGTTGACCCGGCCGATCGCCCGGTCGGCGCCCGGCACGAGCGCGTTCACGAGGGTGGACTTGCCGACGCCGGAGTGACCGACGAGCACCGTGCGGTGCCCGACGAGGGCGGCGGCGATCTCGTCGAGCGGCATCCGCTCGGTGCTCGACCGGAAGACCGGCAGATCGAGGCCCGCGAAGTTCTCGAGGAACTCCGAGGGGTCCGCGAGGTCGGTCTTCGTGATGACGAGCAGCGGATGAATGCGGGCGTCGAACGCCGCGACGAGGTAGCGGTCCACCAGCCGAATGCGCGGCTCGGGGTCCGCGGCGGCGACGACGATGAGCATCTGGTCGGCGTTCGCGACGATGATGCGTTCGACCTCGTCGGTGTCGTCGGCGCTGCGCCGGAGGAGGGTCGACCGTTCGCCGACGCGCACGATGCGCGCGAGGGTGCCGGGCTCTCCGCTCGTGTCGCCGACGAGATCGACGTGGTCACCCGTGACGACCGACTTGCGGCGCAGTTCGCTCGCCCGCGCTGCGGTGATCTCGCGCTCGTCGCGGCTGCCCTCGTCGAGGAGCACGGCGTAGCGCCCGCGGTCGACGCCGAGCACCGTGCCGGTGACGGCGTCGGCGTGTTCGGGGCGCACTTTCGTGCGGGGGCGGCTGCCTCGTCGGTTGGGTCGCACGTGGACGTCGGACTCGTCGAACTCGGGCTCGTCGTCCTCGTCGTCGTCGGTGCTCCACCACGTCATGCGAGCATCCGCTCCCAGAGCTCCGTGAACTGGGGCAGCGTCTTGCCGGTCGAGGCGATGTCGTCGACGACGACGCCCGGCACCGCGAGACCGATGATGGCACCGCTCGTCGCCATGCGGTGATCGGCATATGCGCGCCACGGTCCGGCTGCGAGCGGGACGGGGTCGATGTGCAGTCCGTCGTCGAGTTCGGTGACCCGGCCGCCGAGGCCGTTGAGCTCGGCCGCGAGTGCGGCGAGCCGGTCGGTCTCGTGGTGGCGGATGTGCCCGATGCCCGTGATGGTGCTCGGTTCGTCGGCGAGGGCGGCGAGGGCGACGAGGTTCGGCACGAGCTCGCCGGCGTCGGAGAGGTCGAGGTCGACACCGCGGATGCCGCGACCGCCGTCGGCCGCTCGCTGGGGTGCGTGCACCGTGAGGCGATCGCCGTCGCGCTCGACGCGGGCGCCGAAGCGGGGCAGGAGCTCGGCCAGCCGGGCGCCGACCTGGGTCGTCTCGGAGGGCCACCCGGTGATCGTCACCGAGCCGCCCGCGACGAGCGCGGCGACGAGGAACGGCGCCGCGTTGGAGAGGTCGGGCTCGATGTCGACGTCGACGGCGCGGATCGGTCCGGGCGAGACCTGCCAGCGGCCGGGTTCGGGGCTTCGAACCTCGACGCCGCGCACGCGCAGCGTCTCGATCGTCATCTCGATGTGCGGCAGGCTCGGCAGTCGCTCGCCGGTGTGGCGCAGGTCGAGCCCCTGGTCGAATCGCGCGGCCGACAGCAGGAGTCCCGACACGAACTGGCTCGACGCCGAGGCGTCGATCTCGAGCGAGCCGCCCGTGACGCCGCCGGTGCCGTGCACCGTGAAGGGAAGCGTGCCGCGCCGGTCGTCGTCGAGGTCGACACCGAGTGCGCGGAGCCCTTGGATCGAGGCGGCCATCGGGCGTCGTCTCGCACCCTCGTCGCCGTCGAAGGTCGTCGGCCCGAGTGCGAGCGCCGCGACGGGAGGGAGGAAGCGCATCACGGTGCCGGCGAGGCCGCAGTCGATCGTCGTCGAGCCGAGAAGCTCCGCGGCGGGCGTGACCCGGAGGTCGTCGCCGAATGCGCCCGAGCCCTGCCGCCGCTCGAATCCGGTGCCGAGGGAGCGGAGCCCTTCGATCATGAGTTCGCTGTCGCGCGACCAGAGCGGAGCGCGGAGCGTCGACGGCGCATCGGCGAGGGCGGCGAGCACGAGTTCGCGATTCGTCAGCGATTTCGAGCCCGGAAGCGCGAGCACGGCGCTGAGCGGGCGCACGGCGACGGGCGCCCGCCATCCGTGATCGGTCTCGGTCTGCCTCGCCTCGCCGTACGGATCGAACTCTGGTGCGGAATACCTCGAAATCTGCATCGGTTATCAACAGTAGCGTCCAAGAATGCGGAAGGAGCTGGTGCGCGTGTCGTCTGCACTACTCGAACACCCGACGATCGCCACGGTTGACGATCTAGGATGGCCGGTGATGACTGCCGACGAGACCGATCCCAACCCGAACGAGACGTCGTCTGCGAACGACGCCAGGCCGCTCGGAGAACTCTTCGAGGAACAGGCGCTGCCGTTCATCGACCAGCTCTACGCGGCGGCACTCCGCATGACGAAGAACCCGGCCGACGCACAGGACCTCGTTCAGGAGACCTTCGTGAAGGCGTTCGCCGCGTTCGCGCAGTTCAAGCAGGGCACCAACCTGAAGGCGTGGCTGTACCGCATCCTCACGAACACCTTCATCAACAGCTACCGCAAGCGGCAGCGGGAGCCCTATCAGGGCACGATCGACGAGCTGGAGGACTGGCAACTCGGCGGCGCGGAGTCGACGACCGCCCGTTCGAGCCGCTCCGCCGAGGTCGAGGCGATCGACCACCTGCCCGACAGCGCTGTGAAAGACGCACTGCAGGCGCTGCCTGAAGACTTCCGTCTCGCCGTGTACTTCGCCGACGTCGAGGGCTTCTCCTACCAAGAGATCGCCGACATGATGAACACCCCCATCGGGACCGTGATGAGTCGCCTGCACCGTGGCAGGCGGTTGCTCCGCGAGTCCCTCGCCGAGTACGCCCGCGAGCAGGGATTCGCGGCGGGCGAGTCGGCGCCCCAACCCACCAGGAGGCAGAGCATGCCGAGGAGCTCAAGATGACCGATTGCGGTTGCGAGAAGGCGCAAGCCGAACTCGAGGAGTACCTGCACAACGAATTGCGCCGCGAGGATGCGGCCGACATCCGTGAGCACATCGAGAACTGCGCGGACTGCCAGGCCGAGCTCCGGGTCGGCGTCGCGATCACCGAGGTCGTGCAGCGGGCCTGCAGGGAGAGCGCGCCCGAAGAGCTGCGGCTCATCGTGCTGACGCGCATCCGCGACATCCAGTCGGGGCACGGCGTCCTCGTCGACTGAGGGCCGCGGCGTCCTCGTCGACTGAGGCGCGCCGCACTGTAGGACGAGCGAGCTGAACGACGAGCGAGCGGATGCCCCGGGGCATCCGCTCGCTTCGTGTCGCTCGGGTGCCTACAGCGTGGTGGCGCGGCGGATGAGCTCGGCCTGTTCGGCCGCGTGCCGCTTGGCGGAGCCCGTCGCGGGCGACGCGGCGGCGGCGCGTGCGACCGGCGCGACGGAGCGCGGGCCGAGCTTGTTCGTCTCGATGACGAAGTACGGCCACGCCCCCTGGTTCTCGGGCTCCTCTTGGGCCCACATGAGCTCCGCGTTGGGGTACTCGGCTGCGATCGCCTTGAGTTCGGCGGCGGGCAGCGGATAGAGCTGCTCGAGACGCACGACCGCGATCTCGGGGTTCGGGTTCTTCTCGAGCTCGGCCACGATGTCGTAGTAGAACTTGCCCGAGAGGAACACGACGCGCTTCACGGCCGACTTGTCGGTGATGCGGGGATCGTCGATGACGGGCTCGAACCTGCCGTGCGTGAAGTCCGCGACCTCGCTCGTCGCACCGCGGAGCCGGAGCATCGCCTTCGGGGTGAAGACGATGAGGGGGCGGCGCGGACGCTGGTACGCCTGCTTGCGGAGCAGGTGGAAGTACGACGCCGGCGTGGAGGGGCGTGCGACGGTCATGTTGTTCTCGGCGCAGAGCTGCAGGTATCGCTCGATGCGGGCGCTCGAGTGGTCGGGGCCCTGGCCCTCATAGCCATGGGGGAGGAGCAGCACGACGCTCGAGCGCTGGCCCCACTTCTGCTCGGCCGAGGAGATGAACTCGTCGATGATGATCTGCGCGCCGTTCGCGAAGTCGCCGAACTGCGCCTCCCAGAGCACGAGGGCGTCGGCCCGCTCGACGGAGTAGCCGTACTCGAAGCCCATCGCCGCGTACTCGGAGAGGAGCGAGTCGTAGATCCAGAACTTGGCCTGGTTGTCGGAGAGGTTCGTGAGGGGCAGCCACTCCTGCCCGTTCATCCGGTCGTGCAGCACCGCGTGACGCTGCACGAAGGTGCCGCGGCGGGCGTCCTGCCCGGCCAGCCGCACCGGGGTGCCCTCGAGGAGGAGCGAGCCGAGCGCGAGGAGTTCGCCGAAGCCCCAGTCGATCTTGCCGTCGCGGCTCATGTCGAGGCGCTTCGTGAGGAGCTGCTGGATCTTCGGGTGCACGGTGAAGCCGGTGGGCTTGTTGTTGAACGCGTCGCCGATGGCGTGCACGACCTCGGTCGAGACGCCGGTGGTCTCGAGTTCGCCGGCGACCGGCTCGGCATTGCGCAGCGAATCGGTCGCGCCGATGATCGGGATCGCCCCGGTCTGTGCGGCGTGCGTCTCGGCGAAGGCGCGTTCGAGGCGGTCCTGGAAGTCGCGGTGCGCGTCTTCGTACTCCTCCTCGGTGATGTCACCGCGACCGACGAGCGCCTCGGTGTAGAGCTTGCGCACGGAGCGCTTGGCCTCGATGAGGTTGTACATGAGCGGCTGGGTCATCGACGGGTCGTCGCCCTCGTTGTGGCCGCGGCGGCGGAAGCAGACGAGGTCGATCGCGACGTCGCGCTTGAACTCCTGGCGGTAGCGGAACGCGAGCTCCGCGACCCGAACCACGGCTTCGGGGTCGTCGCCGTTCACATGGAAGATCGGCGCCTGGATCGTCTTCGCGACATCCGTCGCGTAGATCGACGAGCGCGCGTCGCCGGGCACGGTGGTGAACCCGACCTGGTTGTTCACGACGATGTGGATCGTGCCGCCCGTGCGGTAGCCGCGCAGCTGCGACATCTGCATGGTCTCGACCACCACGCCCTGACCCGCCATCGCGGCGTCGCCGTGGATGAGGATCGGCAGCGTCGAGAACGTGCCGACGGGCTTGCGGTCCTGCTTGGCGCGCACGATGCCCTCGAGCACGCCGTCGTTGGCCTCGAGGTGCGAGGGGTTCGCGACGAGTGAAACGGGGATCTGGTGACCGTCGTCGGCGGTGAACGTGCCCTCGGTGCCGAGGTGGTACTTCACGTCGCCCGAGCCGGAGAAGCCCTTCGTCTGCGCGCCCTCGAACTCGCGGAACACCTGGCCGTACGTCTTGCCCGCGATGTTCGTGAGGACGTTCAGCCGTCCGCGGTGCGCCATGCCGATGGCGACCTCGTCGAGGCCCTCCTTCGCGGCGCCCTGCAGGATCTCGTCGAGCATCGGGATGACGGACTCGCCGCCCTCGAGGCTGAAGCGCTTCTGGCCGACGTACTTCGTCTGCAGGAAGGTCTCGAAGGCCTCGGCTTCGTTGAGCTTGCCGAGGATGCGCATCTGCTCGTCGTGCGTGGGCTTCTCGTACCTGCGCTCGACCTCGTTCTGGATCCACTTGCGCTGCACCGGGTCTTGGATGTGCATGTACTCGATGCCGATCGTGCGGCAGTACGAGTCGCGCAGGACGCCCAGGATGTCGCGGAGCAGCGCCGTGCGCTTGTCGCCGAAGCCGCCCGTGACGAACTCGCGGTCGAGGTCCCAGAAGGTGAGGCCGTGGCTCGCGATGTCGAGGTCGGGGTGCGAACGCTGCACGTACTCGAGCGGGTCGATGTCGGCCATCAGGTGGCCGCGCACGCGGAACGCGTTGATGAGCTCCTGCACGCGGGCGGTCTTGTCGATCGCGCTCGCGATGTCGACCGAGATGTCGGGCGCCCAGCGGATCGGCTCGTAGGGGAGGCGGAGCGCGGAGAAGAGGCCCTCGTAGAAGCCGCGCTGCCCGATGAGGAGCTCGTGCACCTTCTTCAGGAACTCGCCCGACCCTGCGCCCTGGATGACGCGGTGGTCGTAGGTCGAGGTCAGCGTGATGGTCTTGCCGATCGCGAGGTGCGCGAGCGTCTTCTCGGACGAGCCCTGGAACTCGGCGGGGTACTCGAGGGCGCCGGCGCCGATGATGCAGCCCTGGCCCTTCATGAGGCGCGGCACGGAGTGCACGGTGCCGATGCCGCCCGGGTTCGTGAGCGAGATCGTCGCACCCGAGAAGTCGTCGGGCGTGAGCTTGTTCTGGCGGGCGCGCTGCACGAGATCTTCGTAGGCCGTGAGGTACTCGTTGAACGTCATCGTCTCGGCGCGCTTGATCGCGGGCACGAGGAGGGCGCGGGTGCCGTCGGGCTTCGGGATGTCGATCGCGATGCCGAGGCCGATGTGGGCGGGCTTCACGAGGCTCGGCTTGCCGTCGGGCTCGGCGTAGTACACGTTCTGGCTCGGGAACTCCTTGAGCGCCTGGATGATCGCCCAGCCGATGAGGTGGGTGAACGACACCTTGCCGCCGCGGGAACGCCGCAGGTGGTTGTTGATCACGATGCGGTTGTCGATCATGAGCTTCGCCGGGATGGTGCGCACGCTCGTCGCGGTGGGCACCGTGAGGCTCTGGTCCATGTTCGCCGCGAGCGTCTTCGGCAGGCCCCTCAGCGGGATGATCTCGTCTTCGCGCAGGGCTCCGGCGACGACGGGCTGGGGGCTCGTGATCGGCACGTCGGCGGGCACGGGGGTGGTGCGCGGCCTGGTCGAGGTGGTGCGGGCCTGGGGCGCCTGGCCGATCACGGGGATCGGTGCGGTGGCCGGGGCCGGCTCGACGGGGGCGGATGCCGGGGGCGCGGCCGGCTCGGCGGAGGCGGGCGCCGTGGGCGCGGGCGGCGCGGTGGGGGCGGGTGCCGCGGGCGAGGCCGGAGCGGATGCCGCGGCCGGCTCGGCCGGAGGCGGCGTTTGCCCGTCGGTGCCGGCGGTGCGCACCTGGCGGTAGTGCTCGAGCACCGGCCACCAGGTCTTGTCGACCGATTCAGGGTCGGCGAGGAACTTCTCGTACATCTCGTCGACGAGCCACTCGTTGGCTCCGTACTCGCCCGCCGTTGCTTCGTCGGACCCCGACCCGGTCAATTGGCTCGACACAGCCTCTCGCCCACTCTCTCCATTGATTCTGGATTCCATGGTGTCGGCACTCGTCTCGTGCGCGAACACACGACATGCCCGATCACCCAGACAAGCCTAAACCCCAGAGGGCGGGCCGAGGGCACCCGCGGCGGAGGTAGCGTGTGACGCATGGAGTTCTACCGGACTGCCCCGAGCCACGACCTCACCTACTCCGACGTGTTCCTCGTTCCCAGCCGGTCGGGGGTCACGAGCCGGCTCGACGTGTCGCTCGCGCCCGACGACGGCTCAGGGGCATCCGTGCCGATCGTCTCGGCGAACATGAACTCGATCACCGGCCCCCGCCTCGCCGCAACGCTGGCTCGACGCGGCGGGCTCGGCGTGCTGCCGCAAGACCTCCACCTGCAGGACCTCGACGAGGCGATCCGCTGGGTGAAGGCCCAGTCGCCGCGATTCGACACTCCGCACGATTTCAGCCCGGATGCCACGGTCGCCGACGCACTCGCGTCGTTGCCGCCCGTCGAGGGGCACGGCATCGTGCTGCACGACTCCCGCGGCCGATACGTCGGATGCATCGCGGCGAACCGGCTCGCGACGGCGCTGCCCGACGCGCGCCTCGGCGACCTCGTGCACGGCGGACTCGCGTCGCTCGACGCCGACGACGTCGACTCGCCCCGCCGCGCGTTCGACCTCATGGTCGACGCGGGCATCGAGTTCGCGCCCGTGCTCGAACACGGGAGGGTCGTCGGCACCCTCAGCCGCAGGAGCGCGCTCCGCGCCACGATCTACGAGCCGAACGTCGACCGTGACGGCAGGCTCCGAGTCGCCGCGGCAGTCGGCATCAACGGGGATGTCGCCGCGAAGGCGCGGGCGTTCGTCGCCGCGGGCGTCGACATGCTCGTCATCGACACCGCGCACGGGCACCAGGAGGGCATGATCAGGGCGGTGTCGATCGTGCGCGACCTCGGTCTGGGCGTGCCGATCGTCGCCGGCAACATCGTGACGGCCGACGCGGTCGGCGACCTCGTCGAGGCGGGCGCCGACGTGCTGAAGGTCGGCGTGGGTCCCGGCGCGATGTGCACGACCCGCATGATGACGGCGGTCGGCCGTCCGCAGTTCTCTGCCGTGCACGAGACCGCGGAGGCCGCGCGCGAGCTGGGTGCCAAGGTCTGGGCCGACGGCGGGGTCCGCTATCCGCGCGACGTCGCGCTCGCGCTCGCCGCAGGCGCGGCATCCGTCATGATCGGATCGTGGTTCGCCGGCACGATCGAGGCCCCGGGCACCCTCAAGCGCGACGCATCCGGTCGCCTCTTCAAGGAGAGCTGGGGCATGGCGTCGACGAAGGCCGTGCGCGAGCGCTTCGACCGGCTCTCACCCTACGAGCTCGCCCGCAAGGAGCTCTTCGCCGAGGGCATCTCGTCGTCGTCGATCTACCTCGACCCGTTGCGTCCCTCCATCGAGGACCTGCTCGACATGATCACCTCGGGCGTGCGCAGCTCGTTCACCTACGCGGGCGCACGGACGCTCGAGGAGTTCCGCGACCGCGCGCTCGTCGGCATCCAGTCGGCCGCCGGCTACGAGGAGGGCAAGGCGCTGCCGGTCAGTTGGTGACGGATGCCGCGGCTACGGCGATGGCGCGGTCGGGATGACGCGTCTGACGACCTTGTCGCCGGTCGGGGGCCGCGTTGCCGCGCCGATATACTGGATCGACCATGGATGACCCTCCCTCTGCGAATACGCCCGGCCATAGACCCTCGCCCGTGACCGCTCCGGGGAGGCTGTGATGTCTGAGTGGATACTCCTCGGCATCGGACTCCTCCTCACGATCGGCACGGGCTTGTTCGTTGCGAGCGAGTTCTCGCTCGTCAACCTCGATCGCGCCGACCTCGAGGCGCGACGGGCGAAGGGTGAGACGCGGCTCGGCCTCACGATCTCCGCGCTCAAGATCACCTCGACGCACTTGTCGAGCGCGCAGCTCGGCATCACGCTCACGACCCTCCTCACCGGGTACACGATGGAGCCTGCGATCTCGTCGCTGCTCGCCGCACCCCTCGCCGCGATCGGCATCCCCGAGGCGCTCGTGCGGCCCATCGGTGCGACGACCGCGATCATCGTCGCGACGCTCCTGTCGATGATCATCGGCGAGCTCGTGCCCAAGAACTTCGCACTCGCCCTCCCGATCGCCACCGCGAAGCTCGTCATGCCGTTCCAGACGGCGTTCACCTGGGTGTTCCGTCCTGCGGTCAGCCTCCTGAACGGCAGTGCGAACGCCCTCCTCCGCGCCATCGGCATCGAGCCGAAGGAGGAGCTCTCGGGCGCGCGTTCGGCCGAAGAGCTCTCCTCGCTCGTGCGCCGCTCCGCGAGCGCGGGATTGCTCGAACAGGACACCGCGACCCTCCTCGGACGCACGCTCCGCTTCGCCGACCACGACGCCTCAGACGTCATGACGCCGCGTCCCTCGGTCGCGGCCGTGCAGCGCCAGGAGCCCGCCGAAGCGGTGCTCGAGCTCGCCCGCCAGACGGGCTACTCCCGATTCCCGGTCTACGACGAGAACCTCGACGACATCGTCGGGATCGTGCACGTGAAGCAGGCCGTCGCGGTTCCGCGTGAGCGGCGGTCGGAGGTGCCGGCGTCGGGCCTGCAGTCGGACGCCCTTCGCGTGCCCGAGACGATCAAGCTCGACGCCCTCCTCGCCGAGCTCAGGGGCCGTGGCTTCCAGATGGCCGTCGTCGTCGACGAGTACGGCGGCACCGCCGGCGTCGCGACGCTCGAAGACCTCGTCGAGGAGCTCGTCGGCGAAGTCGCCGACGAGCACGACCGCACGCGCGCGGGCATCGTCCGCAAGGGCGACACCGTGAGCTTCCCCGGCATCCTCCGCCCCGACGAGCTCGTCGAGCGCACCGGCATCCGGGTTCCCGAGAACGGCGACTACGAGACCGTCGCGGGCTTCATGATGGCCAAGCTCGGGCGGCTTCCCGCGGCCGGCGACGAGGTGTCGATCGCCGACGGCACGCTCGTGGTGCAACGCCTCGACGGACGCCGCATCGATCGTGTGCGATTCGTGCCGAATCCGGGCGTGCCCGCGACCGATGGGGAGGAGGCACGATGAGCGACTGGATCGGAATCGTCTGGCTGTTCGTGCTGCTCGTGGCGAACGCCTTCTTCGTCGGCGCCGAGTTCGCGGTGATCTCCGCACGGCGCTCCCAGATCGAACCGCTCGCCGAGCAGGGCAGGCGGAGCGCCAAGACCGCGCTCTGGGCCATGGAACACGCGACCCTCATGCTCGCGATGAGCCAGCTCGGCATCACGATCTGCTCGCTCCTGATCCTGAACGTGTCCGAGCCCGCGATCCACCACCTGCTCGAGGTTCCGTTGGAGCTCACCGGGTGGTCACCCGAGGTCGTCTCCACGATCGCGTTCATCATCGCGCTGGTGCTCGTGTCCTACCTGCACGTCGTCTTCGGCGAGATGGTGCCGAAGAACCTGTCGTTCTCGCTTCCCGACCGGGCCGTGCTGCTGCTCGCGCCGCCGCTCGTCTTCATCGCACGCGTGTTCAAGCCGATCATCGTGGCACTGAACGCGACGGCGAACGGCGTATTGCGACTCTTCGGCGTCGAACCGAAGACCGAGGCGAACTCGACGTTCACGCTCGAGGAGGTGCAGACGATCGTCGACCAGTCGCGTCGCGAGGGCGTGCTCGACGCGAGCGGCACGCTCGTTGCGGCATTCGAGTTCACGACGAAGCGGGTGCAGGACATCGCGGTGCCGCTCGACGCGCTCGTGAGCCTGCCGCCCGGCGCGACGCCCGGCGACGTGGAGCGCGCGGTCGCCCGCCACGGGTTCTCCCGATACCCGATCCTCGGCGCCGAAGGCGAGCCCGTCGGATACGTGCACCTCAAGGACGTGATCGATCTCGACGACGACGAGTTCGACGACCCCATCCCAGCGAAGCGCGTGCGACGGCTCGTGTCGATCTTCGCCGGTACCGACCTCGAGGACGCGCTCGCCACCATGCGCCGGCTCGGCACGCACGTCGCCCGCGCGTTCGACGAAGACGGCCGCACCACCGGCGTGATCTTCCTCGAGGACATCATCGAGGAACTCGTCGGCGAGGTGCAGGACGCCACCCGTCGGGGGTGACGCGGCACGGCCTGTCCGCTCGGCCGGTCGGAGCGTAGACTGACGTCGAATCTAGAGATCTGAGGAAAAATCATGTTCGAGAAGATGATGGCTATGGCTGTGCTCCCCGCGTCCGACCTCGCTCGTTCGCGCAAGTACTGGCACGACGTACTCGGCCACGACCCCGTGAGTTCCGACGAAGGCGGCGACATCTACGATGTCGGCGGAATGGGCGTGCTCGTCTACGAGACCCAGTTCGCGGGGACCGCGAAGAACACGGCGCTCAACCTCATCACCGACAATCTCGATCGCGACATGACCGCGCTCCGGACGCACGGCGTGACCTTTCACTCCTACGACATGCCCGGACTGAAGACCGACGAGAACGGCGTCGCGGAGATGGGTGACGGGCGCGGGTCGTGGTTCACGGACAGCGAGGGAAACATCATCGCGATTGCGCAGCCATCACCGCAGATGATGGAGCAGGCGATGGCAGCCCGGGCGGCCGCCGCGCGCTGAGCCGCCGGCTCACCACTCGCCGTCGTTGACGTCGGGTCGCGCGCGCAGGTACTGGCGCGGCCACATGGCGGTGCCTGCGCCGAGTTCGTGGGCTGCCCGCATCGCGAAGTGCGGGTCGCGCATCATCGCCTTGCCGAACATGACCGCGTCGGCGCGACCCGTCGCGACGAGGTCGTCGGCGTGCCCCGCATTGGTGATGCGGCCGACGGCCGACACCGGGGCATCCGACCGCTCGCCGACGTACTCCGCGAAGTGGGCCTGGTAGCCGGGGCCGATCGGGATGTCGGCAGCGGCGACGAGTCCGCCCGTCGACACGTCGAAGAAGTCCGCGCCGGCGTCTTCGGTCCAGCCCGCGACGATCGCGGTCTGCGCCTCGTCCCAGCCGCCGGGCGTCCAGTCGGTCGCGGAGAAGCGCACGAACAGGGGCATCCGCTCGCCGATCTCCGCGCGGACGGCACGCACGATCTCGAGCAGGAACCGCGCGCGATTCTCGAGGCTGCCGCCCCAGCGATCGGTGCGCACGTTCGACAGCGGCGACAGGAACTGGTGCACGAGATAGCCGTGCGCGGCGTGGACCTCGACGAGGTCGAATCCCGCGGCGACCGCCCGGCGCGCCGCCTGGCGGAAGTCGTCGATGATGCGGATGATGCCGGTCTCGTCGAGCGCGACGGGCTCGCGATACCCGTCGAACGCGATCGCCGAGGCCGATACGGTCTGCCAGCCGCCGTCGTCGATCGGCTGCGATCCGGCCCGGCGCAGCGGCTCGGGCCAGATCGACGCCTTGCGTCCGGCATGAGCGAGCTGGATGCCCGCCGCCGCGCCCTGCGAGCGGATGAACCGGGTGATGCGTGCCCACGCCTCGGCCTGTTCGTCGTTCCAGAGTCCGGTGTCGTGATCGGAGATGCGTCCCTCGGGGTTCACCGCGGTCGCCTCGCCGATGACGAGTCCGGCGCCGCCCGCGGCCATCGCGCCGAGGTGCACGAGATGCCAGTCGTGCGGCACGCCGTCTCGGGCGGTCACCGAGTACTGGCACAGCGGCGGGACCCAGACGCGATTGCGGATGGTGAGCCCGCGAAGCGTGATCGGGGTGAACAGCGCGGGCGTTGCGGTGGCGTCGTCGCCGCTCACGTGAGCGATCTCAGCCACGACTCGAGCGACGCGGCATCCGTGAACACGTGTCCGTCGCCGCCGACCGCGCGTGCACCTTCGACGTTCTCGGACTTGTTGTCGACGAACAGGAAGTCGGATGCCTCGATGCCGAGCTCGGCGATGACGTGCTCGTAGATCGCGGCATCGGGCTTCAGGAGCTGCAGTTCGGCGCTCACGAACACGCGCTCGAACAGCGGCCCGAACGAGCCGTGCCGGAGCCAGCCCGAGAAGTCGGCCCCGGCGTTCGAGAGCAGCGCGAGTCGCGTGCCGCCCGCGGCGAGCGCGTGCAGCACGGCGAGCGTGGCCGGGTCGACCGAGAGCCAGCCGCGGTGGTCGATCGCCCAGAGCTCGTGCACGTCGACCGGACCCCACTCCGCGCCGGTGTCGCGCGCGACGGCCTGCCAGTAGTCGGCGATCGAGGTGGTGCCGCCGTCGAGGCCGTCGCGGTGGGCCCAGTAGGCGGCCCAGAACGGCTCCGCTGCCACGCCGGCGCGCTCGACGAGCCGGGCGCGGTCGGCCGCCGTGGGCTGTTGCGAGATGACCTCGCCGTAGTCGAACACGACGACGCGAGGGGAGAGGCTGATCGGAGCTGGGTCTGTCGGAGGCATCTCCCTCAACCTATCGTTGGAACATGGACCGGCCCTGGCAGGAGTGGACCGCGGATGACGCGGCCGAATGGATCATCGAGCCGGCCGCGTCCGACGACAAGTACACACGCGGCGTCCTCGGCGTCGTCACCGGCTCGAACGAGTATCCGGGGGCGGCCGTGCTCGGCGTCGAGGCGGCCCACAGGGCGGGCATCGGCATGGTGCGCTACATCGGGCCGCGCGTTGCGCGAGCGGCGGTGCTCGCACAACGCCCGGAGACGGTCGCTGGGAGCGGTCGCGTGCAGGCGTGGCTCATCGGATCAGGCATCGATCCCGACCATCGCACCTTCGTGCTGCTCGCCGACCTGCAATTCGCGCTCGCCTCGCACGTTCCGGTCGTGATCGACTCGGGAGCGCTCGACCTCGTCGATGGCCGCTCGGCGCCGACCGTGATCACCCCGCATGCTCGCGAGCTCTCCCGCCTCCTCACCTCGCGGGAGCTCCAGGTGAGCGTGGAGGATGTGCGCGCGGATCCCGGCGGGTGGGCGGAGCGGGCCGCACGGAAACTCGGCGTCACGGTGCTCCTGAAGGGCGCCGTCACCTACATCTGCGACCCCGACGGCGCTCGGCACACCGTCACCGCGCCGACGCACTGGCTCGCGACGGCGGGAACCGGCGATGTGCTCGGCGGCATGCTCGGCGCGCTCGTCGCGACCCATCATGAGCGCCTGTCGACCGATGCCGAGGCGCTCGCCGCGCTCGCCGCGACCGCCGCGTGGGTGCACGGCGAAGCTGCGAGACGGGCGAGCGCCGACGTCGGTGGCGGGCCCGTCACGGCACTCGACCTCGCGGGCGCGGTTCCCCGCGTGATCGGGGCGCTGCTCGCCCGGTGACCGCGGGCGCGGCTACGCGCCGTGCGCGGTGACCGCCGGCCGACCTCTACGCGCCGGCGTCGCGGAATCGAGCGAGGAACTCGCGGGTGCGCGCCTCGCGCGGCGCTTCGAAGAACTCGCGTGCCGGCGCATCCTCGATGATCCGTCCCGCGTCGAGGAAGACGACGCGATCGGCGACCTCGCGCGCGAACGCCATCTCGTGCGTCGCCATCACGATCGTCGTGCCGCCCTCGGCGAGCGAACGAACGAGGGAGAGCACCTCGCCGACGAGCTCGGGGTCGAGCGCGCTCGTCACCTCGTCGAGGAGCAGCAGCTCGGGCTCCGTCGCGATGGCCCGCACGATCGCGGCACGTTGCTGCTGTCCGCCGGAGAGCCGGTCGGGGAAGGCTCGGGCGAAGTCGCCGAGCCCGATCGAGCCCAGAAGCTCGAGCCCCCGCCGCTCGGCGGCGGCACGGGACATCCGGTGCACGAGCCGTGACGCGAGCGTGACGTTGTCGAGCACGCTGAGGTGCGGGAAGAGGTTGTAGTTCTGGAAGACCACGCCGATGCGGGCCCGCACACGGTCTGCGTCGACGCGCGGATCGCTCACGTCTTCGCCGGCGAGGAGGATGACGCCGTCGTCGATCGGTTCGAGGAGGTTCACGGTGCGCAGGAGCGTCGACTTGCCCGATCCGCTCGCGCCGATGAGTGCGACGACCTCGTGCGCGTCGACGTCGAGGTCGATGCCGTCGAGCACGACATGGTCGCCGAAGGCGCGACGGATGCCGCGGAGTCGCAGCACTCCGGCGGCGGCGCGTGCCGGAGCATCCGTCGTCGACGGCCCGCTGCCGCGTTCATACGACGCTCCCGGCCTGCTCGCGGGCCCGCATGCGCGCGGACACCCAGTCGGTCAGCCGGATCGTCGGCCATGCGAGCAGCACGAACAACAGCCCGGCGACGACGTAGGGGGTGAAGTTGAAGAAGTGCGCCGTCTCGATCTGCGCCGCGCGCACCGCATCGACCGCGCCGAGCACCGAGATGAGCCCGACGTCCTTCTGCATCGCGACGAAGTCGTTCATGAGCGCCGGGGTCACCTTGCGGATCGCCTGGGGCAGGACCACGCGGCGCATCGTCTGGCCGTGGCTCAGACCGAGCGAGCGAGCGGCGAGCCGCTGCGACGGGTGCACCGCCTCGATGCCCGCGCGGAACACCTCGGATACGTAGGCGGAGTAGGTGAGGATGAGCGCGATCGTTCCCCAGAAGGCGACGGGCAAGCGCGGGAGGAAGTCGAGACCCGGGATGCCGAACCCCACGAGGTAGAGCACGATGATGAGCGGGATGCCGCGGAACAGGTCGGTGTACCCGGCGGCGAGGGCCCGCAGCGGGAAGAACACCGGGCCGCGGAGCGTGCGGAGCGTCGCGAGCAGCAGCGCCACGACGAGCACGCCGAGACTCGCGAAGACGAGCACCTGGATGTTCAGCCAGAGCCCCTCGAGGATTCGGGGGAGTGAGGCCAGTGCGACCTCGGGGTCGAAGAACGTCTGCTGCACCTGCGCCCACCCGGGCGAGCCGATGAGCGCCCACGCGAGCAGCCCCGCGAACACGAGCGTCGAGAGCGCACTGACGAGCACGGAGCGGCGGGTCTGTCGGCGCCGGAACTCGCGTCGGCCCTGCTCCACCGCGCTCGGCTGCCACTCGGGCTCCGCCGCGCTGCCGCGCTGGTCGATCATGTCGGTCACGAGACGAAGCTAGCGGCGATGAGCGGATGCCGCGCCATCCGGCACCATGAGCGTCGCCGTCATTCGAGTACGGGCGCGCCGCCCTCGCCGCCCAGCCACTCCGCGGCGAGCTCGTCGAGCGTGCCGTTCTCGCGGAGTGCGTCGACCGCGGCGGTGACGTCAGCCGTGAGCGGGGAGTCCTTGGCGAGCACGAGTCCGAAGGCGTCGCCTCCGTCGCTGGTCGCGGGAAGCTGCCCCACGATCGTGCCGCCGTCGAGCTCGACGCCGGTGAGGTAGAACGCGGTCGGCAGGTCGACGACGATCGCATCGACGGTGCCGTTCTGCAGCGCGAGCTTGGCGTCGTCGTTCGTGTTGAACACTTGCGCGCCGGCGGTCGGGGCGATCACCTGTTCGATGGCGTCGAAGCTCGTGGTGCCGGTCTGCGCTCCGATGAGGAGGTCCTTCAGGTCGGCGATCGAAGTCGCGGATGCCGCAGGCGAGCCCTCCACGGCGATGACCACCTGGGTCGTCTCGTAGTACGGCGATGAGAAGTCGACGTTCGCGGCGCGCTCTTCGGTGATCGAGAACTGCTGCAGGTTGACGTCGAAGTCCTTCGGGCCCGGGGCGATCGCCTGGTCGAAGGTCGTTCGCACCCATTCGACGTCGTCGTGCGCGAAGCCGAGTTCGTCGGCCACCGCATACGCGACCGCGGCCTCGAAGCCTTCGCCCGACGAGGGGTCGTCGTCGAGGACCCACGGGAAGTACGCCGGCTCGCCGGTGCCGATCGTGAACTTGCCCTCGGTGACGTAGCCGCCCGAGCCCTCGGATGCACCGACGTCGCCGCTTGCGCCGCCGGCGCACGCGGCGAGGACGATGGTCGCGGATGCCGCCACGAGGAGTGCGGCGAGGGAGCGTCTGGTCATGGGAGCCTCCGGTTGCTGTGAGACCAAGCATTCCGGATCCAGCCGGACCCGCGGCACACGTGGCGGAATGTGACGCTCGGCTAGGCTCGACGCCATGACCGAGGCGGACGAGCGGGCAGCTGAGCGAGAGGCATCCGTCCCCGCTCGCCGCAGGTTCCCCGCCGTCCGCAGGCTCCTCCGCGGGCGCGGGGCGCTGTGGGCGGCCTTCGCCGTCGTGCATCTCGGTCTCGCCGGGCTGAACTTCGCAGCACAGGGGTATCCGCTCGGCGACGTCACCATGGTGTACCGGGTCTGGGCCGAGAACGCCTCGGAGGGGTGGCTCCGGATGGGCATCGATGCCCCGTGGGTGTATCCGATTCTCGCGTTCGCGCCGATGGCGGCGGCCCTCGCGTTCGGCTCGGCGCTCTACGCGCAGACATGGCTCGCGATCGTCACGGTGCTCGATGCCCTCGCGTTCGCGGTGCTCCTCGGACGGATGAGACTGTCGCGCCGTCGTCGGCTCGCCGCGTGGTGGTGGCTCGGCTTTCTCGCGCTCCTCGGCCCGATCGCGCTCGGTCGCATCGACGCGGTCACCGTTCCCCTCGCGATCACGGGCCTTCTCTGGGCAGCGGGGCGCCCGCGCGTGGCCGCCGTGCTGCTCACGATCGGCGCCTGGGTCAAGGTCTGGCCCGCTGCGCTTCTCGCAGCACTCGTGATCGCCTCGCGGAAGCGGTTCGACGTGTTCACGGTCGCTGCCGCGCTCAGCCTCGGCATCCTCGGTGTGAGCCTCGTGGCGGGCTCGGGGCTGAACGCCGTCGGCTTCGTCGCCGAGCAGGCGGATCGGGGTCTCCAGATCGAGGCGCCGCTCGCGCTCGGCTGGCTGTGGCAGATCGTCGCCGGCTCGAGGTCCGTCGACATCGAGTACGACCGACAGATCCTGACGTTCCAGATCGAAGGCCCCGGAGCGGATGTCGCGGCCGCCCTCACCACGCCGCTCATGGCGATCGGGGTGCTCGCCGTCGCGCTCATCGGCATCCGCGCGGTGCGCCGCGGCGCGGCGTTCGGCGTGCTGATGCCGCCGCTCGCGCTCAGCCTCGTGGTCGTGCTCATGCTCGCGAACAAGGTCGGTTCGCCGCAGTTCGCGACCTGGCTCGCCGCGCCCGTGATCCTCGGCCTCGTCTTCCGGCCCGCCCGGTTCGCGGTGCCGGCCATCCTCGCTGCCGTCGTCGCGCTCCTCACGCAGATCATCTACCCGTACTGGTACGGATGGCTCCTCGCCGCGCACCCCGGGTTCGTGCTCCTCCTCACCGCGAAGGTCGGGATCCTCATCGCGCTGCTCGTGTGGGGCATCCGCGCCCTGTGGCAGGCTGGAAGACGGCGGGAACTCGCGCCCGCAGCCGCGTGACGCACTCAACTCGACCCGCCCGAGGAGGAGCCATGCTGGTCGCATTCTCACTGGCGCCGAGCGGCACGGGCCGCACCGACGGATCCGTCCACGACGCCGTCGCGGCGGCCGTGACGATCGTTCGCGAATCGGGGCTCCCGAACCGGACGACTTCGATGTTCACCGAGATCGAAGGCGAATGGGACGAGGTCTTCGAGGTCATCCGTCAGGCGACGGAGGCCGTCGGCGAGTACGGTTCTCGCGTCTCGCTCGTGCTGAAGGCCGACATCCGCCCCGGATTCACCGGTCAGCTCGACGCGAAGGTGGATCGGCTCGAGGCCGCGATCGAGAACGACGGCTGACCCATTCCGGGGAGTCTGCGGGCGAGGGCGTCGCCGAGACCGTTCGAGCGCGGCGTGCCGACTGAGGGGTCGCCCACCGTTCACTCACGTTGAGGCGTCGAATCGATTCGATCCGTGCGAGAATCTCCGGGTGACCCTCTCTCCTGACGGGCCGACGACGTTGTCGCCGGCCCGTATTCGTTTTGCGCTCCTCGCCCTCGCCCTCGGCGGGTTCGGCATCGGCGCCACCGAATTCGTCGCGATGGGGCTGCTCCCGAACATCGCGCAGGACCTCCTGCCGAACCAGTATGCGACCTCGCCTGAAGACGCGAACGCGAACGCCGGATGGATCATCTCCGCGTACGCTCTCGGCGTCGTCGTCGGCGCACCGACGATCGCGGCCGCCGCCGCGCGTTGGCCGCGCAAGCGCCTCCTCCTCGCGCTCCTCACGGCGTTCACGCTCGGCACGATCGCCTCCGCGGTGCTGCCCTCGTTCGGTCTCGTGCTCGTCGCCCGGTTCATCGCGGCATTGCCGCACGGCGCCTACTTCGGGATCGCCTCACTCGTGGCAGCGAGTCTCATGGGGCCAGGCAAGCGAGCCCGCGGTGTCGCGCTGGTGCTCTCAGGGCTCACGATCGCGAACGTGATCGGCGTGCCGGCGATCACCTGGCTCGGACAGGCCGCCGGCTGGCGCGTCGCCTACATCACGGTCGCCGCGATCTTCGCCCTCACCTTCATCGCGGTCCTCATCGCGGTGCCGTGGCAGGCGGGCGACCCGCACGCCACGATGAAACGCGAGCTCCGCGCGTTCACCCGCGCCCAGGTCTGGTTCGCGCTCGGCATCGGTGCGATCGGCTTCGGCGGACTGTTCGCGGTCTACAGCTACATCGCCCCCCTCGCGACCGACGTGACCGGCCTTCCGACGCAGCTGGTCCCCGTCGTGCTCATCGTCTTCGGCGTCGGCATGACGATCGGCAACCTCGTCGGCGGGCGCATGGCGGACTGGAGCGTGCGACGGTCGATGTACATCTTCTTCGGCGTGCTCGCCGGCGCGCTCGTCCTGCTCGGGTTCACCGCCGCGAGTCCAGCAGGGCTGTTCGCCGGCGTGTTCCTCGTGGGCGCGGCATCCTCAGCCCTCGCGCCGACCGTACAGGCGAGGCTCATGGATGTCGCGCGCGACAGCCAGTCGATCGCCGCCGCCCTCAATCACTCGGCGCTGAACATCGGGAACAGCGTCGGCGCGCTGCTCGGCGGACTCGCGATCGCCGCCGGACTCGGGTACGTCGCGCCGATCTGGATCGGACTCGTGCTCACGATGGCGGGTACGCTGCTCGCGATCGCGTCGTTCGCGCTCGATCGGGCGCACGGCCGCCGCGGCATCGCCGTGCCGTACGCGACCGGCGCGGTGGAGGCCGTCGAGCCTGACGCGTGGAGGCCGTCGAGCCCTGACGCGGAGGTCCGTCGAGCCCTGACGCGGCGGATCGCGTCGGGGCCGGGGCATCCGCTCAGTCCGACTGCAGCAGGATGCCGTCGAGGATCGCCCGCTTGCGGAGCGCCACCTTCGTGCCGACATCGAACCCCGACGCGCGATACTTCTCGCGGATGCGCTTGAGGTAGCTCTTCGCGGTCTCTTCGGAGATGCCGAGCTGGAACGCGACGGCCTTCACCGGCTGGCCCGCGCCGTAGAGGGCCATGACGCGGCGCTCCTGGGCCGAGAGCTTCGGCGCGGTGGCATCCTCGCTCAACGCGATCGCGAGTTCGGGCGTGAGGTACGACTCGCCCATGCGCGCTGCCCGGATCGCCTCGATGATGTTCTCGACCGGTTCGGACTTCACGAGATAGCCCAGCGCACCGGCGCCGAGGGCCTCGCGCACGACCGCCGGCTCGGAGTACGTGCTCATCAGCATCGTCTGCACCTCGGCGGACTTCAGCATCGAGAGCTTGAGCGAGATGGGGATGTTGTCGCGCAGATCGAGATCGAGCAGCACCACGTCGACCGGGAAGGCCTGGTGGGCGAGGAGCTCCGACCACGACGCCACGGCCGCGACGAGTTCGATGTCGGATGCCGCGGCCCGGAGCCACTCGGAGAGCGCCCCCAGGAGCATCCGGTGGTCGTCGACGATCGCGAGTCGGATGGGTGCAGTCGTATCGGCCATTCAGCTTCCCCTCGGACGGGCCGCCGCGCGGGCGGCCGGTGCATTCACCGGCGTGGCCGGGTCCACGCGGCATTCGATGTCGATGCGGAACGAATCGCTGCGCGAGACGACGTGGTGCCTCCCGACACTACCGACTGCGTCCCAAGTTGCGGGGTCGACATGTCGGCGGGCGACGCCGGTGACCTGAATCGAGAGTGTGAACGCCGGGGCGGCCTCGTCGTCATCGGAGGATTCACGGCAGAACACGTTCACCGAGATCGGTGTTGCGGCGCTCTTCTGGCGTTCGCCGGCGAGGAGCCAGAGCGCGAAGAGCAGCCCATCGCGCTGCTCCTGGGAGAGCAGGCCCGCGGAGCCGGCCGGGTCGTCGACGGTCACCCGTTCGCTGAGATACGCCGACTCGGTCACGGCATGCCGCAGCCACGTATCGGTTCGCCCCTCGATGAGGCGAACTCGCAGCCGCGCGGCGAGCGACCCTGCGCGCTCGGCGACCTGGGCAGGCAACGGAATCGCGAGGCGACCCGATCCGACGTCGTCGAGCAGCGTCTCGGCGTCGAAGTCGAGTTGCGCGAGCTCCTCCGAGGCCCGCATCCCCACGGCCGAGCGCGGGGTCGCGACCGTGCTCTGCACGAGCGAGAGGTCGAGTTCGCGGCCCACGAGGCGGCGGAAGCCGCGGATCGCAAGCACCACGACCACCACCGGGAGGACGGCGGATGCCGCGACGGCGAGGCCGGTCACGGTGTTCAGGCCCGCCGTCTCGAGCTGCGCGAGTGCGAGCACCGCCAGGATGACCCCGATGGTCGATGCCACGATGAGCGACGCCAGTCGTTCCGCGGATCGCCGCGACCGGCATGAGCACGACGGCGGCGGCGGCGGCCGCTGTCGGCGTCACCCCGAGGGAGAGGAGGCCGGCCGTGGCCGACACGTCGAGCCAGACCGGCGCGACGAGCCCCACCAGGAGCACGACGTAGAGCCAGAAGGGCAGCTGTCGTGTCACGGCGCGGGAGACCGCGCCGACCGCGACGACTGCGAGGAGGGCGAGCCACGCGCCCCACGGGCCGATTCCCGGCGGGAAGAACGGCGCGAGTGCGACCGCGTGCGCGAGGTGGGCGAGCACGAGGATGCCCGACGCGATGGTGATGCCGGTGGCGAGCCTGCGGCCCCCGTGACTCTCGCGAACATCTCCCGCGGCGTGCGCCGAGCGGCTCGGGCGGCGGAACTGCGGCCCGCGGGCGACGGATCCCCGCGCGCTCATGGCTTCGGCACCTCGAGCATCACGGTCGTGCCGGATCCCGGCGACGAGAAGATCCGGGCGCGACCGCCGACGGTGTTCAGCCGTCCGACGACGGACTCCGCGTAGCCGAGACGTCCGCCGTCGACGGTGTCGGGTTCGAAGCCGTGCCCGGCGTCGGTCACCATCGCGCGGACCGTGCGGTCGTCGTCGCTGACGGTGACATCCGCTTCGTTCACGCCGGAGTGGCGGCGCACGTTCTCGAGGCACTCGCCGAGCGCGCCGAGGAGCGCGTCGAGGGTCTCCGTCGGCAACGCGAGCCTGCCGACGCCGTGCCAGTTGACGTCGAGACCCATGCGCGCAAAACGCTGGCGCACGGACTCGAACGTCGTGCCCAGCACGTCGTCGTCGGAATCGGGGGAGAAGATCGCGGAGGAGAAGCCGTTGTCGAGCGGTGCTCCGAGGCGCAGCTGCTTCAGGAGCCGGGCATCGTCGCCGGCCTGTTGGCGGAGCGCGCTCGCACCGACGCCGACGCCGGAGTGGGCGAGCAGGCTGAGCGTCGCGAGCACCGTGTCGTGCAGCACTCGGGCGTCCTGCCGCTGGCGCGCCTCGAGCTCGCTCGCGAGGCGTTCGGCCTCGTGCGCCCGGCCGACCTCGTCGATGCGCGCCGATGCGCGTGCGGTCGCGCGATCGAGCCAGATGCCCAGTGATGCGCACGCCGCCCATCCGGCGACCGTGACGATGGCCACCGAGCGCACATCATGCCCCGTGACCGCGACGAGCCCGACGCTGATGATCGCGGCTCCCGCGAGTCCGAGCACGATGAGCGCTCCATCGGTGCGCACGACGAGCGGAATCGCGACGGATGCCGCGGTCACGCCGCTGCTGATCGCGAGCGCGGTCACCGTCGCAGGGTCGAGCACGGAAGCCGCGCCGAGCACGTTGACGAGGGCGAGCGCGCAGGCGACCACGCCGAGGGCAGGAAGCACGGCGCCCCTCGCGGTGTGCACGACGACCAGGGTGCACGCGGCAAGGCTCAGGATGGCGGAGACGGCAAGCTCGAGGCCCGACGTCGCGCCGGGAACGAGGAGGCACGCAAAAGCGCCGATCGCCCCCGTCAGCCCGGTCACGCGTGCAAGTCGGCGCAGAAGCCGGTCCCGCTCCTTGTGGATGCGCTTCATGAACACCCCCCTCACGCATGGCCGAGCAGCCGAAAAACGGATGCCGTCACCTTCGAACCCTAGCGGAGTCGGCGCGGATCGGCAGCGGGCGTCGCCGCGCGCCTACGCAGCGAGGAGGGCGGATATGGCTGCGCCGACGGCCTCGTGCTCGATGAGGAACGCGTCATGGCCGTACTCGGAGGAGACGAGCACGGGCGTCGGCCCGTGCACGCTGTGCCGGAGCCCCGCTGCGACCTCCTCCTGTCCGACGATCGGGAAGTAGCGGTCGCTGTCGATGCCGAGCACCAGGCTCTTGGCCTCGACGCGGGCGAGGGCGGCGGATGTCCCGCCGCGGCCGCGGCCGACATCGTGCGAGTTCATCGCCTCGGTGAGCACGAGGTAGCTGTTCGCGTCGAAGCGACGCGTGAACCGGTTGCCGTGGAAGTCGAGGTACGACTCGATCGCGAACCTCCCTCCGCCGCCGAGCGGATCGAGCTCGGACTGCCAGCTGCGCTCGAACCGCTCGTTGAGTTCGGCCGCACTTCGGTAGGTGAGCATCGCCATGCGCCGTGCGAGCGACAGGCCGCGCGATGGCCCGTCGCCCTCGGGCGCGTCGTAGAAGTCGCCGCCTCGAAATGCCGGGTCGTTTCGTATGGCCGCGATCTGCACGGAGTTCAGGGCGATCTGGTCGGCGGATGTCACGGCCGGAGCCGCGAGCACGGCGATGCGCTCGACCGCGTCGGGTGCCTCGATCGCCCATTCGAGCACGTGCATCGCGCCCATCGAGCCGCCGACGACGGCCGCGAATCGCTCGATGCCGAGTTCCCGGGCGAAGGCGAGCTGCGCCCGCACCTGGTCGCGGATCGTGAGGAACGGGAACCGCGTGGCCCACTCCACCCGGTCGGGCGCGAGCGAAGCGGGACCGGTGGAGCCCTGGCATCCGCCGAGCACGTTCGGGGCGACCACGAACCACCGATCGGTGTCGATCGCACGGCCCGGCCCCACGACGCCTGGCCACCACCCGGCGCTCGGATGGGCGGGTCCGGCTGGGCCGATGACGTGGCTGTCGCCCGTGAGCGCGTGCAGCACGAGGATCGCGTTGTCGCGTGCGGGCGAGAGGGTGCCCCACTGCTCGTACGCGATGCGCGCGCCCGGCAGGACCGCGCCGGACTCGAGCTGGACGTCGCCGATGCCGACGAACCGACGATCGCCCGCGGGGTCGCCCTCGCGCCACGCGCCGGTGGCAGGCGCCCGGCCGACGAGCGACTGCTCGCGCGCCTCGGAGACGATGCTCGCGGGCATCGCGTCTGCCGTCGTCTGCCAGTCCATGCTCTCGATTCTCCCGAACACGCCGGCCCCGCCGCGGTTTGTTACGCGACCGTCGCCCTGCGTGCGTCTCGGCGCAGCGCACTCAGCGCCCGCTGGCAGGAGCGCCGTGCAGGAGAATGGGCGGCATCCTCCCGTCACAGCGGGGATGCCGCCCATTCTCCTGCACCGGAATCGGGCGAGCGCTCCGGAGACGACGGATGCCGCGAGCCCGAGGGGCCCGCGGCATCCGAGAGCGTGCGGTCAGACTCGGGCGGCGTCCGTGGCGGCGCGCGCTGCCGCGAGACCCGCCTCGAGGTCGGCCTTCAGGTCGTCGACGTTCTCGATGCCCACCGAGAGCCGCACGAGTCCGGGCGTGACGCCCGTCGTGAGCTGCTGCTCGGGGGTGAGCTGCGAGTGCGTCGTCGACGCCGGGTGGATGACGAGCGAGCGCACGTCGCCGATGTTCGCGAGGTGCGAGAACAGCGACAGGTTGTCGACGAGTGCGCGGCCCGCGTCGACACCGCCCTTGAGCTCGAACGAGAGCACCGCGCCGACGCCCTTCGGAGCGTACGTGTTCGCCGCCGCGTACCACGGGCTCGAGGGCAGGCCCGAGTAGTTCACGTGCGCGACATCGGGGTGGTTGTCGAGCCACTCGGCGATCTCCTGCGCGTTCTGCACGTGCCGCTCGATGCGGAGCGAGAGCGTCTCGATGCCCTGGATGAGCTGCCATGCGCTCGCCGGCGCGATCGCCGAACCGAGGTCGCGGAGCAGTTGCACCCGAGCCTTGATGATGTAGGCGAGCCCGTCGCCGACCGCAGCCGTGTAGCTCGCACCGTGGTACGACGGGTCGGGCTCGGTGAGGCCGGGGAACTTCTCCACGTTCTTCGACCACTCGAACGTGCCGCCGTCGACGATGACGCCGCCGATGACCGCGCCGTGACCGCCGAGGAACTTCGTGGCCGAGTGCAGCACGATGTCGGCTCCGTGCTCGAAGGGGCGGATGAGGTAGGGCGTCGCGATCGTGTTGTCGACGATCAGGGGGATGCCCGCCTCGTGCGCGATGTCGGAGACCAGACGGATGTCGAGCACGTTGATCTTCGGGTTGCCGATCGTCTCGGCGAAGAAGAGCTTCGTGTTCGGACGAACGGCGCGGCGCCACTCGTCGGCGTCGTCCTGGTTCTCGACGAAGGTGGTCTCGATGCCGAGCTTCGCGAGCGTGTACTTGAAGAGGTTGTAGGTGCCGCCGTAGATCGACGACGACGAGACGATGTGGTCGCCCGCCTGTGCGATGTTCAACACCGCGAAGGTCTCCGCGGCCTGTCCCGAGGCCACGAGGAGGGCGCCGGTGCCCCCCTCGAGCGCGGCGAGGCGCTCCTCGACGACGGCCTGCGTCGGGTTCATGATGCGCGTGTAGATGTTGCCGAACTCGGCGAGCGCGAAGAGGTTCTGCGCGTGCTGCGAGCTGTTGAACACGTACGACGTGGTCTGGTAGATCGGGGTGGCGCGGGCATTCGTGACCGGGTCGGGCGCGGCGCCTGAGTGCACCTGCTTCGTCTCGAAGCGCCAGTCGGCGGCGTTCTCGCTCATGGAGGTCTCCTTCTCGGGGTGGGGTGTGCGGCCCCCGCCGCAACCCCGCCCACGTTACGAGGGGCCGCCCGCACCGGCAACGACCCCCGACACACGGCGTCATGAGCGAACGGATGCCGCGGCATCCGTCAGTCCCGTTGCGTCGGGCTCCTCGGGCGCCGGGGGCGCAGGAGGCGCCTGCGGCGCGGCCGGCGCCTGCGGCGCGGCGTCGGGCGGCGGCAGCGCGTCGGGCGGCAGCACGAGCGTGCCGGTCGCGGTCGCCGGCTCCGGCCGGAACAGCCACCGCGCCCGCGGCTCCACGAGCGGACGGAAGATCCGTCGCACGGGTTTCAGCGAGAGCACGATCGAGATGCCGATGCAGAAGAGGATCATCGCGGGCAGCACCCAGAACGGCTGGTCGCCGGCGAGGACGCCCGTCTCCCGGAACGGGTAGAGCACGAAGGTGTGCAGCAGGTAGATGTACAACGTCGCCGTGCCGAACGGCGTGAACCAGTGCGCGCCCCGCGGCATGAGCGTGAGGAACGCGACCGTCAGCGCCATCGCCAGGAGAATGAGCACGAGGCGGATGGCCCCCGACCACGGCTCGTCGTAGCCGATCGCCTCGTACGACTCGTCGTAGAGCATGAAGCGTCGCAGGCGCAGGTCGCGCCACGTCTCGATCGCGGCGGGCATCACGGCGAGCACCGCGGCGAAGAGCAGGATGGCGCCCGCGCGCCACCGCCAGACGACGGCCGCCCTGAGCTCCAGCCAGCGGCCGGTCAGCTGCCATTGCCGCAGCTTCCAGCCGAACACGAAGAACGGGAGCATGCCGAACGTGCGCGACAGCGCGAGCGTCGAGTCGATCGTCTCGAGGTAGCCCGAGCCGATCGAGATCGCGATCGCGATGAGGAGCGGGTAGCGAAGGAGCACGAGGTAGGGGAGCACGATGCGCCACACGGCGAGGGCGATGAGGAACCAGAGCGTCCACGACGGCGTGGTGTAGTCGAGATCGAAGCCGCTGCCGACCGCCCAATGGACCACGGTCCAGATCGTCTCGAAGATGAAGTACGGGAAGACGATGTCGGTGAGGATCTGCCGGAGCGCCCGCGCGTTCGGCGGCCCCGACTTCGCGAAGTATCCGCTCACCGTGACGAAGACGGCGACGTGGAACGAGTAGATGAAGAGGTAGACGCTGTAGGCGCCGTCGGACTCGGCGATGAGCGGCAGGATGCCGTGGCCGATCACGACGAGGGTGATGGCGATCCAGCGCGCGTTGTCCCACAGGGGCACTCGCCGTCGCGTCGTCGTCGCGTGCGGCGTCGTCTGCATCACTCCATTGTCGGGCAGCCCGCTGAGCTTGTCGAAGCGGACGAGTCTCGGCGGGTCGTCCCTTCCACCGGCTCAGGGAGCGCGTTACACGGCAGAATGGGCGCATGGGTGAGCTGCGGGCGGTCGTGACGGGTGCGAGTTCCGGGATCGGGGCGGCGACCGTGCGCGCGCTCCGCGCGGCCGGGTGGGGTGTGGTCGGGGTCGCCCGCCGCGAGGAGCGGTTGCAGGAGCTCGCCGCGGAGACCGGGGCATCCGTCTTCGTCGCCGACCTCACGAAGCAGGGCGACGTCGACGCGCTCCGCGACCACCTCGCGACCACCGGCCCGGTGCATGCGCTCGTGAACAACGCCGGCGGCGCGAAGGGCCTCGATTCGGTCGAGGCGTCGGCGATCGACGACTGGGCCTGGATGTTCGAGGTCAACGTGCTCGCCCTGAAGCGCGTGACGAGCGCGTTGCTGCCGCTGCTGCGGCAGGGCGCGGTCGACCGCGGCGTCGCCGACATCGTGAACATCACCTCGCTCGCCGGGCACGTCGCCTACGTCGGCGGCGGCGGCTACAACGCCGCGAAGTTCGCGGCGCGCGCGCTCACCGAGGTGCTGCGCCTCGAGCTCAACGGCGAACCGCTGCGCGTCATCGAAGTCGCGCCGGGCCTCGTGAAGACCGACGAGTTCGCCCTCGTGCGCTTCGGCGGCGACCGGGCGCGGGCCGATGCCGTCTACGCCGACGTTCCCGAGCCGCTCGTGGCGGAGGACATCGCCGCGGTCATCGTCGACGCGGTGCTGAAGCCGCGGCACGTCGACCTCGACCTCATCGTCGTGAAGCCGGTCGCCCAGGCCGCGCCGTACCGGCTCGCGAAGGGGCCGCTCAAGGTGCGGGCGGACGGCGACTGAACGTGCACCCGGCGGTAGCGGCGCCGCGACGGGACGCGTGGGAGCGGCGCACCACGATTCCCCTCGTCGTTCTCGGCATCCTGTTCATCGTCGCGTACTCGGTCTTTGTGCTCGCGCCCGACCTCGCCCAGGTTCCGCGCGCGTTGCTCGGCGGGCTCCTCGTGCTCGTCTGGGTCGTGTTCGTCATCGACGTCGTGGTGCGGATCGTCCTCACGCCGCGCGGCGCAAGATGGGCCTTCGTCCGGTCGCATCCCGTCGATGTGCTCTCGGCGTTCATGCCGGTGTTCCGCGCCTTCCGGGTGCTCCTGCTGCTGCGCGAGGTGCCCTACCTGCAACGGCACAGCGGTTCGGCCGTGCGCGCGAACATCGTGATCTACGCTGCGGCCTATTCGGTGGTGTTCGTGTACTTCATCGCGCTCGCGACGCTCGACGTCGAGCGCAACGCGCCCGGGGCCACGATCACGAGCTTCGGCGACGCGATCTGGTGGGCCATCGTCACCGTCGCGACGGTCGGCTACGGCGACGTGGTCCCGATCACGGTTCCCGGGCGGATCTACGCGGTCTTCCTCATGGCCGGCGGCGTCGCCATCGTCGGCACCGCATCGGCGACGATCATCTCGCTCATCAACGAGCGCGTCGCCAGGACGCGGGCGCAGGGCGACGAGGAGCCGCCCGCCGACGGCTCGGTCTGAGCGGATGCCGCGGCAGGTCCACGGCCCGCCGACGGTTACCCTGAGGGGATGACCTTCGATGCGAACGACGCCGCGGCAGGCGTCGACGGAATCCGCCGTGAGATCCTCACCTGGGACGAGTTCGGCGACGCGGCGCGTGCGCTCGCGGGCGACGTGCTCCGCGCCGGATTCCGCCCCGACGTGGTGATCGCGATCGCGCGCGGCGGGCTGCTGCTCGCCGGCGCGATCGCGTACGCGCTCGGCACCAAGGCGTGCGGCTCGATCAACGTGGAGTTCTACTCCGGCATCGACGAGCGCCTGCCCGAGCCGGTGCTGCACCCGCCGATGCTCGACGCGCCCGCGCTCGTCGGAAAGCGCGTGCTCCTCGTCGACGACGTGTCCGACTCGGGGCGCACGCTCGCGAAGGTGCTCGGCCTCCTCACCGACGAGGGCGCAGAGGTACGCACCGCGACGCTGTACACGAAGTCGCACACCGTGCTCGCGCCCGACTTCGACTATCGCCGCACCGACGACTGGATCGTGTTCCCGTGGTCGGCGCTGCCGCCCGTCGCCGTCGAGGAGGGCGTGGCGTGAGCGTGCACCTCGTGGGCGGTGGCGCGACCACCCGCGCGGATGCCGCGCTGTACGCGCCGTTCGTCGCCGAGGCGGCCGCTCGGGGCGGCGCCGCAGGCCGCGCGCGGCCGCGCATCGCCGTGATCTCACTGCACCCCGAGGCCCAGGAGAAGGCCGCGGCGCTCGCCGATCTCCTGGTCGCGGCCGGCAGCGGCGACGAGATCGACGTGCAGCTGACCGCGGGGCGACCCGGCGAGCCGATCGGGCTCGCCGCGATCGCCGACATCGACGGCATCGCCGTGGGCGGCGGCCTCGTCGAAGAGGTGCGCGCCGGACTCGAGCCGGTGTTCGGCGAGCTGCGTCGGCTGGTCGCCGGCGGGGTGCCCTACCTCGGCGTCTCGGCCGGCGCGATGATCGCGGCGGAGGGCTCGCTCGGGAGCGGCTCGCGCATCGGCGGCGTGCTCGTCGCACCGGAGGACCCGGACGAGCCGGGGTTCGAGCTCGAGATCGAGGCCGGCATCGGCCTGGTCGACGTGGCCATCGAGGTGCACGTCGCCGAGCGCGGCATGCTCTCCCGCCTGGTCGCCGCGGTCGAATCCGGGCTCGTCGCCGGCGGGCTCGGCATCGACGAGCGCACGGCGCTGATCGTCGGCGACGGCGGCCTCCGGGTCGAGGGGAACGGCAGCGTCTGGCGCGTGCTGCCCACCGAAGGTGGCGTGCTGGTCTCCACGATCGGCGCCTGATGGCGCCGGCGAAAACCCTCGACGAGCTCGCCGCCGACGGGATCATCGACCCCGGCTGGGCCGGAGCGCTCGCGCCGGTCGGGCCCCGCATCGCGCAGCTCGGCGACTTCCTCCGCGCCGAGACGGCGGCCGGGCGGGGCTACCTGCCGAGCGGCGACCGCGTGCTCAGGGCGTTCGCCGCGCCCCTCGACGACGTGCGGGTGCTCATCGTCGGACAGGACCCGTACCCCACGCCGGGGCATCCGATCGGCCTCGCCTTCGCCGTCGACCCGCATGTGCGACCCGTGCCCCGGAGCCTCCGAACATCTACCGCGAGCTCGCCGACGACCTCGGCGTCGCGACACCCGCGAACGGCGACCTCACCCCGTGGAGCCGGAACGGCGTGATGCTCCTGAACCGCGTGCTCACCGTGCGCCCCGGCGCGCCGGCCTCGCACCGCGGCAAGGGCTGGGAGGAGGTCACCGACCACGCGATCCGCACGCTCGTGGCCCGCGGACACGCCGCTCGTGGCGATCCTCTGGGGGCGCGACGCGCAGAGCCTGAAGCCGCTCCTCGGCGACACCCCCGTGATCGAGTCGGCGCATCCGAGCCCGCTCTCGGCGTCCCGCGGATTCTTCGGCTCGAGGCCGTTCAGCCGGGCGAACGCGCTGCTCGCCGAACAGGGCGCCGCTCCCGTCGACTGGAGCCTGCCGGGCTGATCCCCGCAGGTCCCGCCGCAACGACATCCGTTCGCAACGTCGCCGGAGTAATCTGGCGTGATGCTCGAAGAGGAATACCAGGAGCGGCGGCGGCTCCCGGCACACCTGCGGAAGCCGGCGCCCATCGAGACGCCGTTCGAGTACACGGTCCGCGAAGCGCGCGCGGCCGACCTTCCGGCCGTTCGCGAGATCTACAACTACTACGTCGCGAACTCCACGGTCACGTTCGACGAAGACGCCATGACGTTGCGGGAGTGGAAGGCGAAGTTCGCCTACCTCGAGCGGCTCGGCATGCCGTTCATCGTCGCCGAGTCGCCGAACGGGCAACTGCTCGGCTACGCGCTCGTCTCGCCGTGGAAGCCGAAGCGCGCCTACCGATTCACCGTCGAGAACTCGATCTACCTCGGCCCGGCGGCACCGGGCAAGGGGCTCGGACGCGTGCTGCTCGCCGAGCTCATCGATCGCTCGAAGGCAGCCGGGCTCAAGGAGATGATCGCCGTCATCGCCGATCAGGGCGCAGAGGCCTCGATCGCGCTCCACGAGAAGTTCGGCTTCGTCGAGATCGGTCGCATGGGCCGCGTCGGCTTCAAGTTCGACCGTTGGCTCGGAACCGTGCTCCTGCAGAAGTCGCTGAAGTAGCACCGACGGATGCCGCGGCGCGGCGTCGTTCACGCGCATGGCGGCGTTGGCCACGCCCACGGCGGTGTCGTTCACGCCCGTAGGCTCGAAGAATGACCGCGTTGCACGAGCACACCGCCCTCGAGCTCCACCAGCTTGCTGCAGCGACGGGAGGTCTCGCCCGTCGAGCTCGCGCGGCACTACCTCGACCGCATCGAGGCCCTCGACGGTGCGATCGGTGCCTTCGCGACGGTGACGCCCGAGGCCGCGATCGAACGCGCTCGCTTCGTCGAGGAGCACGTGCCGACGGCGGCGCCCCTCTGGGGCATGCCGCTCGCCGACAAGGACCTGCTCCGGCGAGCGGGGGTGTCCGCCCGGTTCGGGTCCCGCGCATTCGCGGACTTCGTTCCGGATGACTCCGACGAACTCGTGCGGGCGGTCGACGCGGCCGGCGCGGTGAGCCTCGGCAAGTCCGCGACACCCGAGTTCGGGCTGCCCTCCTACACCGAGGGGCTCGCCGGGCCACCGACGCGGAACCCGTGGGATCTCGAGCTCGGCGCCGGGGGCTCGAGCGGCGGAGCCGCCGCAGCCGTGGCATCCGGAATGCTGCCGTTCGCGCCGGGCTCCGACGGCGGCGGGTCGATCCGCATCCCCGCCGCCGCATGCGGCCTCGTCGGCGTGAAGCCGTCGCGCGGGCGGGTGCCGGCCGGGTCCGGGCTCGAGAGCCTCGCCGGCCTCGGCGTCGCCGGCCCGCTCGCGCGCACGGTCGCCGACGCGGCGCTCCTGCTCGACGGACTCATCGCGCCCACGGGCTATCCGGCGGCGCACCGCTTCGCGACGCGAGCGCCGGGCGACGACGGTCCGTTCCTCGGCGCCGCGATCCGCGGCGAGGGACGTTTCCAGCTCGGCGTGATGACCGACTCGCCGTGGGACGAGGCGTATGAGATCGGCATCGCGCCCGAGGCGAGTGCGGCGCTCGAGGTCGCGATCGCCTCGTTCGACGCGCTGGGACACGGGCTCGAGGCGATGCCGCCCGCGCCCGAGCCCGACTACGCACCGGCGTTCCGCACGATCTGGCAGGCCGGGGCGGCGACGATCCCCGTCGACGGCGAGGCGGAGGCGCTGCTCGAGCCCCTGACGCGCTGGCTCCTCGAACGCGGTCGCGCGCTTCCGGCGCGGCAGCTCGCCGAGGCGCTCGCGTGGCTCGCGGGCTTCGAGGAGCGGGTCATCCGCAGGTTCGCACCGTTCGACGCGGTGCTCACCCCGGCGCTCGCCCTCACGCCGCGCCTGTGGGCTGGTACGACCAGGAGGACGGCGAACTGAACTTCGCGCAGCAGGTGCAGTTCACGCCGTTCACCTCGTTCGTGAACGTCGCCGGGTTGCCGGCGATCACCGTTCCGGTCGACGAGACCGACGCGGGCGTGCCCATGGGCGTGCAGCTCATCGGGCGTCCGGGCGCCGAAGCGACGCTGTTCGCCCTCGCGGCGCAGCTCGAGCGTCGAGTGCGGCGTCAGCGGCGGCATCCGCCGATCTGGTTCGCCGGAGACCGGATCATGCCGAGTTGACGGGGTTAGGTAAGCCTCACCTATAGTGGAGGCATGCTCGGTCTCGACCTCACCCTCTCCTACAACGGCGCCCCGGTGGTGCACGGCGCGGAGATCCACCTCGAACCGGGCAAGGTCACCGCGCTCGTCGGTCCGAACGGAAGCGGAAAGTCGACGCTCCTCCGGGCGCTCGCCCGCCTGCACCAACCCGACGCCGGGCGCGTGCTGCTCGCCGCCGACGGCGGCCACACGATGAGCCCCGGCACCGCGGGCACGGAGCCGGCCGACCTCGTCGGAGGAGGGATCGACGCCGCCACGCTCGGCGCCCGCGAGTTCGCGCGCCGAGTCACGCTGCTCGCCCAGAGCCGTCCGACGCCGAGCGGGCTCACCGTGCGCGAGCTCGTCGAGTTCGGTCGCCACCCGCACCGCGGTCGCTGGATCGCGGGCGACGCGGGCGGCGCCGAGATCGTCGCCCGCGCGATGGAGCTGACGGGCGTCGGAGCGTTCGCCGACCAGCCCGTCGACCGACTCTCGGGTGGGCAGCTGCAGCGGGCGTGGCTCGCCTCGTGCCTCGCGCAGGACACGGGCGTTCTGCTGCTCGACGAGCCCACGACGTACCTCGATCTCCGCTACCAGGTGGAACTGCTCGATCTCATCCGCGAGCTCGCCGACGACCACGGCGTCACCATCGGCGTGGTGCTTCACGACCTCGACCAGGCCGCCGCCGTCGCGGACCGCGTCGTGCTCCTCGAATCCGGCCGCGTCCGCGCGGTCGGCACTCCCCGCGAAGTGCTCGTGAGCGATGTGCTGAGCTCCGCATACGGCATCCGCGTCGAGGTCGAGGTCGACGACCGCGGCTGCATCACCACGTGCCCCATCGGCCGGTACAACACGCGGCAACGCGCAGAACACCTCGCCGTCGCCTAGCGCCGGCTCGCCTCCACCCCCATCGCGTGGGACACCCATGCCCGCGCGCCGATCGAAGGACACCATGAGAACACCCGCCATCGCCCTCACCGCCGTCGCCGCGGCATCCGCACTGCTGCTCACCGGCTGCGGCACGACCGAGAGCGCCGGCGCAGCGAGCGGCGACGCCGCGATCGTCGTCGTCGACGACCGCGGGGAGAACGTGGAGCTCGCGGCGCCCGCCGAGAAGGTGGTCGCGCTCGAGTGGAACACCGCCGAGAATCTCGTCGCGCTCGGCGTCATGCCGGTCGGCGTCGCCGATGTCGAAGGATACGGCGACTGGGTGCAGTCCGAGCCGCTCGATGAGAGCGTGACCGACGTCGGCCAGCGCGGCGAGCCCTCGGTCGACGCGATCGCCGGGCTCGCGCCCGACCTCGTGCTGACGACGACCGACCTTCCCGAGTCGGTGATCGCCCAGATCGAGGAGTTCGCCCCCGTGCTCGTCGTGCGCGGCGCCGACGCGTCGGACCCGATCGGCCAGATGGAGAAGAACTTCGAGCGCATCGCCACCGCCACCGGCCAGGAGGACGAGGCCGACGCGGTGCTCGCCGGGTTCGACGAGAAGATCGCCGAAGGCGAGGCCGCGATCGAGGCGGCCGGCCTCGTCGGGTGCGCCGTTCATGATGAGCGACTCGTGGGCGAGCGGTGGCCAGGTCTCGATCCGCCCATTCACCGAGGGCGCGCTGCTCACCGCGGTCACTGAAGAGCTCGGCCTCGAGAATGCCTGGACGGGCGAGGGCGACGCCGACTACGGACTCGGCTCGACCGACGTCGAAGGCCTCACCGGCGTCGGCGACGTCGAGTTCCTCTACATCACGAACGGCGAAGCCGACGCCTACCAGAACGAACTCGCGGGCAACGCGGTCTGGCAGTCGCTCCCGTTCGTGCAGAGCGGAAGCGTGCACCGGCTCCCCGACGGCATCTGGATGTTCGGCGGTCCCTCCTCGATGAACGACTACATTGACGCGGTCGTCGACACGCTCGCGGGCTGAGACGCCGACGGCGCCGGGCGTGGCCTCCCGGCCGCGCCTCGGCGCCGTGCTCCTCATCGCCCTCGGCGTCGTCGCCGCGGTGCTGCTCGCCGCAGTGCACGTGACACAGGGCTCAGCGGATGTCGGTGTGCCCGAGCTTCTCGGACTCCTCGGCGGCGGTTCCGACGACCAGGCCGCCGCCGTGCTCGTTGCCTCGCGGATGCCGCGACTGGCCGCCGGAGTACTGGTCGGCGTCGCGCTCGGGGTCGCCGGGCTCGTGATGCAGACGGTGTCGCGCAACGTGCTCGCATCACCCGACACGCTCGCGGTGAATGCGGGCTCGTACCTCGCGGTCGTCGCGGTGACAGCGTCCGGCATCGTGCTTCCGGTCGCGGGCGGCGGCGCAGTCGCGTTCCTCGGCGGCCTCGCGGCGGCCGGGGTCGTGCTCGCGCTCGCCGCCGGCGGTGGGCGCGGCGGAGGCACCGTGCGGCTCGTGCTCGCCGGCTCCGCGATCGCGCTCGCACTCTCGGCGATCACGACGATGCTGCTCCTGCTCTTCCCCGAACGCACCACCGGTCTCTACGCGTGGGGCAACGGAACCCTCGCCCAGACGGGCATGGCGCCGATGCTCCAACTCGGGCCGATCATCGTGATCGCCGTCGCGGCACTCTTCGTGTTCGCCCGCCGGTTCGACCTCATCGCCCTGGGCGACGACGCCGCGACCGTGCTCGGGGTGCCCGTGCGGCGCACTCGTCTCATCGGCATCCTCATCGCGGTGCTCCTCTCCGCGGCGGCCGTCACCATCGCCGGCCCGATCGGCTTCGTCGGGCTCGCCGCGCCCGCCATCGTGCGTCTCATCGCCGTGCGGGTGCCCGGCATGCAGAAGCATGTGCTGCTCATCCCCGCCGCGGCCGTCATGGGCGTCGTCATCGTGCTCGGCGCCGATGTGCTGCTCCGCCTCGCGTTCGGCGGGCAGGCCGGGGTCGAGGTGCCCACCGGCGTCGTCACCACGATCTTCGGTGCCGTGTTCCTCGTCGCGCTCGCGCTGCGTGCCCGCGCCTCTTCGGAGAGCGGCACCGGGTTCGTCGTCGGCACGGGACTCTCGCGTCGTGGTCGCACGCTCGTGATCGTGGCATCCGCCGTGCTGCTCCTCGTGCTCGCCTTCGTCTCGCTCCTCCTCGGCGACGCGAAACTGCTCGGCGGCGATGTGCTCAACTGGATCACGGGACAGGCCGGTCCGCTCGTCGAATTCGTGATGAACACCCGCGCCCCGCGCGTCGCCGCCGCGATCCTCGCCGGTGCCGCGCTCGCGCTCGCCGGCGCAGTCGTGCAGGCGGTGGCGCGCAACCCGCTCGCCGAGCCCGCGATCCTCGGCGTCACCGGCGGTGCCGGGGTCGGGGCCGTGCTCGTCATCACCTTCTGGCCGTTCGCGACATTCCTCGGCATCACGACCGGCGGACTCGCCGGCGCCGCGCTCGCCGCCGTCATCGTCTTCGGCCTCGCCCTCCGCGGCGGGCTCGCCTCGACGAGGCTCATCCTCATCGGGCTCGGCGTCTCCGCGGCGACCGGTGCGATCACCGCCATGCTCATCATCGCGACCGACCCCTACAACGCCGCCAAGGCGCTCACGTGGATGTCGGGCTCGACCTACGGACGTACCTTCCCGCAGGTGATCCCCCTCCTCGTGGTCGTCCTCGCGGCCGTGCCGTTCCTCGCATCGGCGCGTCGCGAGCTCGACCTCCTCGCCTTCGACGACGACACTCCGCGCGTGCTCGGCATCCGGCTCGGCAGCGCACGGCTCGGCCTCCTCGCCGTGAGCGTCGCGCTCACCGCCACAGCGGTCTCGGCCGTCGGCGTCATCGGCTTCGTGGGGCTCGTCGCGCCGCACGCCGCCCGCGCGCTCGTCGGCGCGCGTCACGCGCTCGTGCTCCCGCTCTCCGCGCTCCTCGGGGCGCTGCTCGTCTGCCTCGCCGACACGCTCGGCCGCACCGTGATCGCCCCCGCGCAGCTGCCCGCCGGCCTGCTCACCGCGGTCGTCGGTGCGCCCTACTTCGTGTGGCTCCTCTGGCGCGCACGCCGCACCGCCTGACCCCCACTCGACAGGAGAACCATGGCCAAGCCCGGATACCGCGTCTTCGACACCGTCGTCGGCGAGATCGAGCAGATGTCGGCGCACTTCGTGCGCGTGACATTCCGCTCCGAAGAGCTGGGCGCCGTCGGCTGGGACGGACCCGACCAGCGGATCAAGGTGGTGCTGCCGCTCGCCGGCGGCGGGTTCGACGACTTCCCGCGGGGCGGCGACTGGTTCAGCGAATGGCGGGCACTTCCCGACGACCGCCGCAACCCGATCCGCACGTACACGATCCGAGACGCCCGTCCCGGGCTGGGCGAGCTCGACGTCGACTTCGTCGCCCACGGCGACAATGGCCCGGCATCACGGTGGATCGGCGGGGTCGAGGTGGGCGACCGGATGCTCCTCGTCGCGCCCGACGCCACGAGCGAAGAGGCCTCGGGCGGCTGGGAATGGAACCCCGGTCGCGCCGGCACGTTGCTCATCGCGGGCGACGAGACGGCGGTGCCCGCGATGAGCGTGATCCTCGAACAGTTGCCCGCCGACGCCCGTGGCGCCGCATTCCTGGAGGTGCCCGACGGCGACGGTGCACTCGAGGTGCGGGCACCCGCGGGCGTCGAGGTTCGCTGGCTCGCGCGCACCGACGACGCCTACGGCGCGCGCCTCATCCAGGCAGTCACGGAGTGGGCCGACGAGTGGGTCGCGTCGAACGCGGCGGCAGCTTCAGACGCAGTCGGCGCTGCGGCTGAAGCGCGCGAGCTTCCTGCACTCGACGACGACGAGCTCGTGTGGGAGGTGCCGGTGGCCGGCGACGTCGGCGGACTCTATGCGTGGCTCGCGGGCGAGGCATCCGCCATCACAACCCTCCGACGCCACCTCGTGAACGAACTCGGCGTCGACCGGCGCCAGGTCGCGTTCATGGGGTACTGGAAGCTCGGCCGCGCCGAGGGGTAGGCAGGTAGCCGCCGGCCTCGAGTCCCGCCTCGATCTCGAACCGGTTCTTCAACGGGTTGCGCCCGGCGATGAGGTAGAGCAGCGGGAAGAGCATGCCGTACCTCTGCCACTGCGCCTTGTGCACCGCCTCGTGGCCGAGCACGCGGTCGCCGTCGTTCTTGTCGGTGAGGTAGCAGCCGCCGACGCAGGATCCGCCGCGGCCGAACGTCCACTTCGGCATGCCCGTGAAGACGATGAGTCCGTTCCGGCGCTCGATCGGACCGGTGCTCCAGATGAAGCCCCAGATGAAGCCGACGAGGGTCGCCCACCAGTAGCCGGCAGTGCTGATGGGGGAGTCGGTGAAGCGGATGCGGAGCGGGCGGTCGCTCACGCGGCATCCTCCGAGGCATCCGAGGCATCCGCGTCGGTCGCCGCGTCGACCGCGTCCGCTGCATCGGGTCGGCCGAGCGCCTCGAGCAGTCGCAGCCACACCTCGCTCATCGTCGGGAAGGCGGGCACCGCATGCCAGAGCCGGTCGACCGGCACCTCGCCGACGACCGCGATCGTCGCCGACTGCAGCAGCTCGGCGACATCCTGCCCGACGAACGTCGCGCCGATCACCGTGTCGAGCGCGGCGTCGACCACGAGTCGCGCGTGACCCTCGTAGCCGTCGGCGACGATGCCCGCGCCGCTCACCGAGCCGAACGAGACGTCGGCGAGCCGCACCGCACGCCCTTCGCGCTCCGCTGCGGCCGCGGTGAGGCCGACCGAAGCGCACTCGGGCTCGGCGAACACGACCTGGGGCACGGCCGAATGGTCGGCGGTGGCGACATGCGCACCCCATGGCTCGGTGTGGACTTCGCGGCCGAGTGCCCGTGCAGCGACGAGGTCACCGGCCGCGCGCGCCTGGTACTTGCCCTGGTGCGTGAGGAGCGCCCGGTGGTTCACGTCGCCGACCGCGTAGAGCCACGGCGTGTCGTCGTTGCCCGTCGCGCCGCGCGCGAGCATGGTGTCGTCGACCTCGATCCAGGCGCCGGGCTCCAGCCCGACGGTCTCGAGTCCGAGCGTGCCCGAACGCGGTTTCCTGCCGGTGGCCACGAGCACCTCGTCGGCGGTCACGACCTCGCCGTCGTCGAGCGTGATGACGACCTCGTTCGACTCGTTGCGCTCGACCTGCGTCGGTTCCACCCCGAGGCGCACGGATGCCCCGAGCCCGCGCAGTCCGGCCACCACCGCCTCCCCGGCGAACGGTTCCCAGCGACTGAGCAGGCCGCTCCGGGCGAGCACCGTGACCTCCGTGCCGAAGCCCGCGTACACCGTCGCCATCTCGACCGCGACGACGCCGCCCCCGATGATCGCGAGACGCGCGGGCGGATGCTTCACGCTCGTCGCATCACGGCTCGTCCACGGCCGCGCTTCGGCGAGCCCGACGATCGGCGGGATCACGGGGTCCGAGCCGGTGGCGACGACGACGGCGTGACGAGCGACGAGCGTGGTCTCGTCGCCGTCGGGTCGTTCGACGACCACGCGCCGTTCACCGTCGAGGCGGGCATGCCCGCGTTCGAGCACGATGCCGACGCTGTCGAGCCAGCCGACTGCGCCGTGATCGTTCCAATCCGAGACCCAGTAGTCGCGTCGCGCCAGCACGGCGGCGACGTCGAGCGCACCCGTGACCGCCTCCCTCGCACCGCCGACGCGTTGGGCGGCGCGCAGCGCGGCGGCACTGCGCAGCAGGGTCTTCGACGGCACGCACGCCCAGTACGAGCACTCGCCGCCGACGAGCTCCTGTTCGACGAGCACGACCTCGAGTCCCGCGGCACGCGCGCGATCCGCGGCGTTCTCTCCGACCGGTCCGGCGCCGATCACGACGACGTCCACCTCGCGTTCCATGATGTGTCCCCTCCGGCCCGCCGGCGTTCGCCGGGCGCCCTGGCCCCAGCCTAGGCAGAACGGCGGCTCGGGGCATCCGTGCTCAGCGTGCTTCGGCCGCTCCGCCCGAGGTGAGCGCGCCGACGAGGCGGAGGATCGTGGGCAGGTCGTCGTCTGCGGCCTCGGCCGACGCCGGGGCGAACCCGGCGATCGCGGCGCCTGCGAGCGGGAAGCGGGCGGCGACGGCGCGGACGAGCGCGGCGAGGTCGGTCGCGCTGATGCCGAACGGCATCGGGTAGGAGAGCCCGGCGAGCGCTGAGGGGTCGAGCACATCGAGGTCGATGTGCACGAACACACGCGACGCGCCCGTCGCCTCGAGCGCGCCCACGACCACGGTCGGATCGGAGAGGTCCTCGACGGTGAGCACGGTCACGCCGTGCTCGTCGATGAAGCGGCGCTCCTCGTCGTCGATCGCGCGGATGCCGCCGAGCACGAGCCGCTCGGGCGCCACCCGCGTCGCTGCATCGAGCGCGAGCCCCTCGGCGCCCTCTCCGACGATCGCTCGAAGCGTCATGCCGCCGAACCCGCCCGATGGCGAGGACTCGGGGGTGTTCAGGTCGGGGTGTGCATCGAGCCAGAGCACCGCGACGTCGCCGTCGGTGCGCGACACGGCGTGGGCGACGGCGGCGAGGGATGCCCCGCAGTCGCCGCCGATCGTGAGGGCCCAATCGGGCACGCGTTCAAGGGCCGCCGCAGTGCGCTCGCGCACTCGCACGAGGGTGCTGTAGCGGAGCACGCCCGTGCCGAGCGACTCGCCCGCCTCGATCGGCACGTCCACGACGATCGTCGACGCCGACGGCAGGTCGCCGAGGATCGCGTCGGCGCCATCGGCATGGCTCATCGCTCGAGAGGAGACGGATCCCTGCCAGAGGGGCACGACGACGAAGGTTGCGGGCATGAGTTCCAGTATCGTGCCCGAAGCGGGTGTCGGCCAGCCCGCGGCCCCGCGGATGCTGCGGCGCGGCGGGGGCATGCGGATGCCGCGGCGCGGCGCGGGCATGCGGACGGCCGTGCCGCGCGAACTCAGCGCGCGGCACGGCCGCGAGGCATCCGCTCAGCCCGAGATGGAGGCCTGCGAGCTCCCGCCGGCCTTCAGCGCGGCGAGTCGCGCGTCGACCTCGGTGAGCTCGCCGAGGTCGTCGAGCTCGTTGAACTGCGCATCGAGGCTCGAGGCGGCGAGCTCGGCCTGGCCGCGCACGACCGCCTCTTCGCGCCGGATCTTGTCTTCGAAGCGGCCGATCTCGCTCGTCGGGTCGAGGACGTCGATCGACTTCACCGCGTCCTGCACCTGCTTCTGCGCCTGGGCGGTCTTCGCACGGGCGACGAGTTCGGAGCGCTTGTTCTGCAGCTGAACGAGCTTCTCCTTCATGCCGTTGAGGCCCGACTTCAGCTTGTCGACGACCTCGGTCTGCGCGGCGATCTGCGGCTCGGCCGCCTTCGCCTCGTTCTCGGCCGAGATCTGGCGGCTGAGGGCCACCTTCGCGAGGTTGTCGAACTTGTCGGCGCCCGACGCGTCGCCTGCCGTGCGGAGCTCGTCGCCCTTGCGGCTCGCCGCGACGGCCTTCTCGCCCCACTCGCGCGCGGCCTCCACGTCTTCGCGGTGGTCGTCTTCGAGCAGGCGCAGGTTGCCGATGGTCTCCGCGATCGCGGCTTCGGCATCGGCGATCGAGTTCGTGAAGTCGCGCACCATCTGGTCCAGCATCAGCTGGGGGTCCTCGGCCTGGTCGATGAGGCCGTTGATGTTGGCGCGCAAGAGCTGCGAGATCCGTCCGAAGATGGATTGCTTTGTCATGGTCGTTCCTTTCGTGGTGATCGGAGATCGGTCGATGTTCGATCGGGCGGTCAGTGTTCGATCGGGCGGTCAGTCGTCGATGCGGTTCCGTCGGTGGTGTGTTCCGAGGGCGAGCGACCCGGAACGGGTCGACGATCGAAGATGCTGCGAGTGCGTCAGAATCGGCCTCCGCCCCCGCGTCGCGATCGCGTTCCCGATCCTCCGAAGCTGCCGGGGGAACGGCCGCCACCGCTTCGGAAGCCGCCTCCGCCTCCGCCTCCGAAGCCGCCGAACCCGCCGCCTCCGCCCCCGCCGCCGAGCACGGAGTTGATGAGGATCCCGCCCAGCACCGCGCCGAAGATGTCGCCGCCGCCACGCCCGCCGGACCCGCCGTATCCGCCGCCGATGCCGCCCATGCCGCCGCCGAAGCCGCCGACGTCCTGCTGGGCGAGGGAGAGAGCCGCACGGGCGAGTTGTTCGGAGCGCTGCGCGGTCGCGAGCGCACCGGCGGGATTGGTCTGGGCGGTCGTCTCGGCGTCGATGAGCAGCCGCCCGGCCTCGGCGAGCCGGGTGCGCGCCTCTGCGCCGACGGCGCCGCGGCGGGCCACGAGGTAGTCCTCAGCCGCCTGCACCTGGGCGCGTGCCGCAGCGAGCGATCGGCCGAGCTGGGCCTGTGCGCGAGCTGCCTGCTCCGCGGCATCCCTCGCGCCCTGGATGGCGGCGTCGATCTCGCTGTCGACCTGCTCGAGCCGCGCGCGCAGGGCGAGGGGGTCGCGCCCGATCTGGCCGATTGCGCTGCGCAGGTCGGATGCCTCGGCCGCGACGCGGTCGGCGAGCGCCCGCGTCGACTCGTCGTCGAGTGCGCGCGCGGCCTGCACGTCGCGATCGAGTTCGGCGACGCCCGTGGCGACCGCTTGGTCGGCGGCGGCGAGGTCGGCCCCGAGCCGCTCGACGGCCGCCGAGAGCAGTTGCGCCTGGTCGACCGCCTCCTCGGCGGCACGGATGTCGACTGCGGCTTTCGCCGCTTCGCCCTGCGCGAGCGATGCGCTCGCCTCGGTGAGCGCTTCGCGCGCGAAGGTCATGCGTGCGTGTGCCTGTGCCGGATTGTCGGCGACCGGCGCGAGTGCCGTCGCGGCGTACTGTGCCTGCAGCGCGGTGAGCCGCTGGCCGGCCGGTGCGATGCCGCCCTCCGCGGCCGCGGCTTCGGACTCGACGCGGGAGAGTGCCGCTGGCGCGTTCCGTTCGAGGTCGCGCAGTTCGTCGAAGCGCTCGGCCTGCTCGTCGAGCAGCGCGTCGGCTTCGTCGGTGAGCTGGACGATGCCGCCGTACCACGCGCGGCGCTCGTCGTCGGTGTCGGGTTCGGCGTCGTCGAGTCGCTGCTGCAGGCTGAAGGCCTCTGCGACCTTCGCCTTCGCGCCGTCGAGCGCCGTGCGGAAGCCGGCGGTCGCCTCTTCGCCGTATGAGGCGACCGCGAAGCCGAGCTCCTCCTCGCTCGTCCTCACGGCGTCATCGGCCTGCACGAGCGCGCTGCCGGCCTTGCGCCGGAGCTCGTCGAGGGAGAGCTGCGGCGCAGCGCCGGGGCCGGCGGCACCGCCCTGCTGTTGCTTCTTCTTGCGGCGGGCGAGCACGATCGCGATGATCGCGATGACGACCACGGCGATTCCGACGAACCAGAGCCAGGCCCATCCGGCCCCGCCGCCCGAGTCTCCTGCGATCGCCCCGGCTCCGGCGATCGCGGCGCCGGCCCAGTCGTCGTCGCGCAGTTCGGGCTCGATCACCTCGAGGCTGATGCGGTCGAGCTCCTCGTCGCTGAGCGAGGCGTCGGATGCCGCGGAGAGGAAGTAGGCCCGGCCCGTCGACTGCGACCGCGAGCAGGTAGTCCTCGGAGCCGAGGTTGTTGGCGATCGCGGTCTGGTCTGCCCACGCATCGGCGGCCGTGGGGTTCGTGAACTCGTCGACGTAGGCGACGAAGAGCTGGCGACCGCTGGAATCGGCGGCCGCGTCGATCGCCGCGACGACCTCGTCGGTCTGGTCGCCGAGCGCGCCGACGGTGTCGACCACCGGGGACGAGCCGAACGAGACCGGGATCTTCAGCCCACGCGACCCCTGGAGCAGCGGTCGCGACCATCGTCCCCGCGATCAGTGCCAGCACAATCGAGCCACTGCGTACCGACTGCATGCACCTGCGCCCTTCCAGCGTCCGAATGGACGATCTCGAGTCTATGGGCGACCCGACGGCCGCGTCCATGCAGCCGACGCGACGCGTCAGGGACGCGTCAGCGCCGCGACGTCGCGGTCGAGGGGCCGACGTGCACGTCGAGCCAGTCGGTGAGCGGTTGCGACGCCCGGAGCGCGCCCACGACGTACTCCTTCGCCTCGACGGTGTGCAGCCACGGCGCGACGGGCCAATCCGTCCACGCCGCGAGATCCTTGTGGCGCAGCAGCTCCGCTCGCGGGTGCGCCGGGTCGAACCCGCGCGGCACTCCCTTCAGGCGTTCGCGCGCGTTGACCGCGACTCCGTCGCCCTCGACCGCGGCGATGGCGGTCACGAGCGCGTCGCCGCTGCGCTTCGTCGTCGATGGCCGCCCGGAACCGGGCGAGCTGGTCGGGGGCCATCATGTGGCATCCGGCGCCGACGCCCAACCCGCGCGCAGAGAGCTGCACGTAGCCGGAGCCGCCGAGGGTCGCGCCGATCGCGGTCTTGTAGGGCGACTTGTCGGCGCTGAATCGGATGTCGCGGTAGGGGCGGAACACCCTCGCCTCGCCGAACTCGTCGGCGAGGTCTGCGAGCAGCGCCTCCATCGGCCCGAGGACGGATGACTCGTAGACGTGCTTGTGCGCCGTCCAGTACGCCTTCGAATTGTCGGCCTCGAGACCCCCGTAGAAGTCGAGGGCGGCGGCGGGCCAGCCTGCGAACGTCATCATCACTGCCTCCAGGATCGAGGCATCCGACGATGTGAACACTTCACCGCGCAACGTGCCCCCGGAGGGATTCGAACCCCCGACCTACGGTACCGGAAACCGGCGCTCTATCCCCTGAGCTACGGAGGCGCACAGTTGGAAAGACTACCACCTCGGCCCCGGCCGAACGGACGCGGCAGGGGCTTCGCGACGGGCGCCCGGCAGGGGCGGGTCGCCCCGGTGATGCGGATGCCTCGGCCGCGCGCTTCCGCTCACGGCGTGCTGAGCCGGGCGACCGTGCCGAGCAGCTCGTCGCGCACCTTCGCCGCGAGGAAGACCTGCGCGCCCGCGAGCACCGGGTCGTCGTGGACACCCGTCGCGACCACTTCGGGGTACCAGCGGCTGAGCCGGCGGATGTCTCGCTGCACGGCGTCGGCGAGCTGCTGCCCGCCCGCGACCGCGGTCGGGCCGGCGAGCACGAGGCATCCGGGGTCGAGCGTTGCGAGCAGCGGAAGCGAGATGTGCGCGATACGTTCGCCGAGCGCGTCGAAGAACTCGTCTCTCACGTCGCTGCCGGCGATCGCGTCGAGCGTCGAGCGGAAGTCGGATGCCTCGAGGCCGCGTGCCCGGGCCATGCTCCGCACACCGGTCGACCCGACGAGATCCTGGGTGCTCCTCGCCTCGGCGTCGAGGGTGCCGGCCTCGACCGAGAGCGGAAGGAAGCCGATCTCGCCCGCGCCGCCGAAGCTGCCCCGGTGCGGGTCGCCGGCCACATCGAACGAAGCGCCGACGCCGTTGCCGAGCCAGAGCAGCGCGAACACGTCACGGCCCTCACCCGCGCCGGACTCCCGCTCGGCGAGCGCGGCGAGGTTCACGTCGTTCTCGACGAACACGGCGACGCCGAGCTCCGCCTCGAGCGTCGCGCGGAGCCCGGTGACGGGCCAGCCGGGCAGGGTCTCCGTGAACAGGGTGCCCTCGCCGCCGGGGTCGACGTACCCGGCGGTGCCGATGCAGACGGAGTGCACGACCTCGGTGTCGGTGCCGGCCGCGGAACTCGCCTCGCGGATCGCGGCCGCGACCTCACCCACCGCCGACCGCTCGTCGACCGAGCGGGGGAGATCGAATCGCACGACGGGGCGCGCACTGCCGGCTGCGTCGACGACGCTCGCGCGGAGCTCGTCCGCGTCGATCGCGATCGCGACGCCGAGGGGGCGGTCGATGCGTGCCGCATAGAGGATGGCGCTGCGTCCGGGATGGCCCGCGACCCGGCCTCGCTCCTCGACCGCGCCCGCGGCGATCAGGCGGGACATCATCATCGAGGCGGTCGGCTTCGAGACGCCGACGAGTTCGCAGATGCGGTTCCTCGTGAGCGGTCCGTGGTCGAGGAGCGCCGAGAGGCCGACGCGGTCGTTGACCGCCCCGAGCCATGACGGCGTCCCCTCTGCCGACCTCATGGTTCGGCCCGATCAGGCGTCCGGAAGGTTGGCGAGCACCGCGGCGACGAGCTGCTCGGCGTCGCCGGGCTCGAAGAGCGCGGCGGACTCGATGACGATCCAGTAGGGGCCTTCGAAGACCTGCGCCTCGCCGCTGCCGCCCGCCTGGCTGAAGTAGCCGTCGACGGCGGGCGGCGTGCCGTAGGTCGGCACGGGCTGCGAGCCGAGTGCCGCTTCGTTCTTGCGCTCCTCGAGCGCGCCGGGCGGCGGCGTGGCCACCCCGATCTCGATCAGGTCGCCGCTCGTCTGGTTGAGCCAGCCGCACGCGGTGCCGGCATCGTCGACGACCGCGACGACACCTGCCGCGGAGGGCGTGTACCCGGGGTCGCTTCCGAAGTTCGGGTTGAACGCGTACATCTGCTCGAGGGTGAGCAGCTGGTCGCACGCGATGGCGAACGGGATCGCCTCCTCAGCGACTTCGGTCGGCGCGGCGCTCGGCGCGGGTGTCTCGGAGGCGGGGGCCGGCCGGCGCCGCCGTTGCGGTCGGTTCGGGCGTCGCACCGGTGCATCCGCTCAGGAGCATCATGGATGCCACGGCCACGAGTGCGAGACCGGCGGGACGGGAGCGGGACAGGCGGATGGAGCGCGGCATGTGACGAACCCTATCAACCGCGACGGGTAGGATTTGCGAGTGACTCCCGCCGACCTTTCGCATGCCCTCTTCGACCTCGTGACAGCGCTCGTCGAGCGACGTCGCGCGGCGGGCGCGGAGGTCTCGCTCGAGCTCGCCCCGGGCGATGTCACGCTCGAGCGCCCGAAGCTGCGCGAGCACGGCGACTGGGCCTCGAGCATCGCGATGCGCGTGGCGAAGCCGCTCGGGTCGAATCCCCGCGAGATCGCGGCAGAGCTCGCGACGCACCTCGCCGAGATCGACGGCGTCGCGAGCGCGGAGGCCGCCGGCCCCGGCTTCATCAACATCCGCCTCGATGCTGCGGCGGCCGGCGCACTCGCGAAGACGATCGTCGATGCGGGCGCCCGGTACGGCCACGGTGACTCCCTCGCGGGCAGCGTCATCAACCTCGAGTTCGTCTCGGCGAACCCGACGGGGCCGCTGCACATCGGCCACACCCGCTGGGCGGCGCTCGGCGACTCGATGAGCCGGGTGCTCCGCGCCGCCGGCGCCGACGTCGCGAACGAGTACTACATCAACGACGCGGGCAACCAGATGGACAACTTCGGTCGCTCGGTGCTCGCCGCCGCGAAGGGCGAGCCGACGCCCGAGGGCGGCTACCCGGGGTCGTATGTCGCCGACCTCGCGGCGCGCGTCCTCGAGCGGGAGCCGAACCTCCTCGAGTTCGACGACGACGTCGCGCTGCACACCGCGACCGAGATCGCCTACGAACTGCAGCTCGCCGAGATCCGCGCGTCGCTCGAGCGGTTCAACGTGCACTTCGACGTCTGGACGAGTGAGCGTCGGCTGCAGGTGAAGGGCGACGACGGCCTGTCCGACGTCGACACCGCCGTCGAGCGGCTCCGCGCACAGGGGCACGTCTACGACGAGGACGGCGCGGTGTGGGTGCGCACGACCGATTTCGGCGACGACAAGGACCGCGTGATCCGCCGCGCCAACGGCGTCTACACCTACTTCGCCGCCGATGCCGCGTACTACCTCGACAAGCGCGACCGCGGCTTCAAGCTGAAGATCTACCTGCTCGGCGCCGACCACCACGGGTACATCCACCGACTCAAGGCGCTCGCGGGCGCGGCGGGCGACGACCCCGCCGACGTCGTGGTGCACATCGGCCAGCTCGTGAGCGTGAACGGCGCGAAGCTCTCCAAGCGCGCCGGCAACATCATCGAGCTCGACGACCTGCAGGCCTGGCTCGGCACCGACGCGCTCCGCTACACGCTCGCGCGCTATCCCGCCGACTCGCCGCTCACGATCGAACCCGACATCCTGACCCGCCGCACCAACGACAACCCCGTCTTCTACGTGCAGTACGCGCACGCGCGCACCGTTGCCGTCGACCGCAACGCGGCATCCGTCGGCGTCGACCGCTCATCGTTCGCGCCCGAGCTGCTGACGCACGAGACGGAGTCCGCGCTGCTCGGCGCACTGCAGGAGTTCCCGCGCATCGTGGCCCAGGCGGCCGAGCTGCTGGAGCCGCACCGCGTGGCGCGCTACATCGAGGAGCTCGCGGGCCTCTACCACCGCTGGTACGACAACTGCCGCGTGCTTCCGCTCGGCGACGAGCCGATCGGCGACCTGAATCGCACGCGCCTCTGGCTGAACGACGCGACCGGCCAGGTCATCGGCAACGGACTCGACCTCCTCGGCGTCTCGGCGCCCGAGCGCATGTGAACCACTGACCGAACAACCGGAGGCATCGATGGCGAAGCAGGACGACGAGTCCGACCGAGCGGATGCCCCGTCGCCCGCCGGGCCCGATGACGACGCGCAGCCGACCAAGGTCATCGAGCCCGTCGACCCCGACGCGCAACCGACCGAGGTCCTGGGGTTCCGCGAGCCGCCGCGCCCCGAAGCCCCCGCTCGTCGCGGAATCAGTCGCACGGCGCGGGTGTGGATCACGATCACCGCGATCGTCGTCGGTCTCATCGCCGTTGTCGTCGTGGTCGACGTCGTGGCACGCGGTCTCGCCGAGCAGCGCGTCGCAGCGGAGATCCGCAGCAACCTGCCCGAGGGGGTCGAGGGCGACGTCGATGTGTCCATCGGCGGCTTCTCGGTGATCGCGCAGTACCTCTCGGGCACGGTCGACCAGGTGACGCTCACCGCACCCGAGCTCACGGTCGACGGCGCCCCGCTCGACGTCACCATGGTCGCGCAGGGCGTGCCGGTCGACCTCGCCTCGCCGGTGCGCGAGCTCGACGCGGTGATCGAGGCCGACGAGGACTCGATCAACCAGCTCGTCTCGGTGGCCGGCATCGACTCGGGAGTCACCCTCGGCGACGGCACGGTGGGGTACGACGGCGAGGTCGACCTGCTCGGCTTCCAAGTCAGCTACTCGGTCACGGCTCAACCCACCGCGGCGGGCGACTCGGTGCTCCTCGAGCCCGTGAACGTCGAGGTCGGTGCGGGCGGCAGCGTCATCGACGTCTCGGGCATCATCGAACGCCTCGGCATTGGCGACCCGTTCACCGTATGCATCGCCGATCGCCTGCCGCAGGGCCTCGAGCTCGACGCCATCACGGTGACGCCGGGCGTCGCCAGGGTCGAACTCAGCGGACAGGACATCGCCCTCGACTCGGCGAGCCTCCAGCAGACCGGCAGCTGCGAGTAGGTGAACGCCGCCGCCGTCGATTGGGCGGGGCATCCGGCCGTCGGTAGACTCGCGGATACGTCGGCCCACAAGGCCGGCGCGCAGCAGGCTTCAGGAACCGATCCGGGTTCGCTCGCCGCGAGCGACCCGTCGATTCGTCCGTTCTGTGAGGTTTCCCCGTGGCATCCGTCGCATCCACCGCACCGGTACCCGCCTGGCTCCGCGTGCCCGACGACGCCAACGCCCTCCCGCCGCAGGTGTGGCCGTCGAGCGCCGGGCGCGACCACGACGGTCGCCTCGTCATCGCCGGACGCGACGCGGCGTCGCTCGCGGGCGAGTTCGGTACGCCCCTCTACGTCGTCGACGAGTCCGACGCGCGAGCTCGAGCAGCGCGCACCCGCTCGGCGTTCGAGGCCGCAGCGACATCGATCGGCACGACGGTGACGGTCTATTACGCGGGCAAGGCGTTCCTCTCGGGGGCCGTCGTGCGCTGGGTCACCGACGAGGGCCTCGCGGTCGACGTGTGCACCGGCGGTGAACTCGCCATCGCGCTCGCCGCGGGGGCCGACCCCGCCCGGCTCGGGTTCCACGGCAACAACAAGTCCGTCGGCGAGATCGAGCGCGCGGTCGCCGCCGGCGTCGGCGCGATCATCATCGACAGCGAGATCGAGATCGAGCGGGTCGCGGATGCCGCGGCGCGCGCCGGTCGCGTGCAACGCGTGCGGCTCCGCGTGAACAGCGGAGTGCACGCCTCGACGCACGAGTTCCTCGCGACCGCCCACGAGGACCAGAAGTTCGGCGTCTCGCTCGATCGTGCGGTCGAGCTCGGCACCCGCATCCGCTCGCACGCCTCGCTCGACTTCCTGGGCCTGCACTGCCACATCGGATCGCAGATCTTCGACTCCGCGGGCTTCGCCGAGTCCGCCGAGCGGCTGCTCGCCGCGCACGCCGAGCTCGCGCGCATCGCGCCGGTGCCCGAGCTGAACCTCGGCGGCGGCTTCGGCATCGCGTACACCTCGGCCGACGACCCCGCTCCGATCGAGGAGATCGCGCAGGGCATCGCGAACGCCGTCGCGAACGGATGCCGCGAGCACGGGGTGCCCGTTCCGAAGCTCGCCTTCGAACCCGGTCGCTCCATCATCGGCCCGGCAGGCGTCACCCTCTACACCGTCGGTACCGTGAAGCCCGTGCCCGTCGAGGGCGGCAGCCGCCACTACGTCTCGGTCGACGGCGGCATGAGCGACAACGTCCGAACCGCCCTCTACGGCGCCGACTACTCCGCCCGCATCGCCTCGCGAACATCGGATGCCGCGCCCGCCCTCGTGCGCGTCGCGGGCAAGCACTGCGAGTCCGGCGACATCGTCGTCGACGCCGAGTACCTGCCGGGTGATGTCGCACCCGGCGACCTCCTCGCGGTGCCCGCGACCGGCGCCTACTGCTGGTCGCTCGCCTCGAACTACAACCACGTGCCTCGCCCGGCGGTCGTCGCGGTGCGCGACGGCACGGCCCGCGTCATCGTCCGCGGCGAGTCCGAGGCCGACCTGCTCGCCCGTGACGTGGGCCTCGAGGCATCCGTCACGACCGGCGTCTCCGAAGGGACCCCCGAATGATCGAGTACCGTTCCATCCGGGTCGGCCTGCTCGGCGCCGGCTCGGTCGGGTCGCAGGTCGCGAGGCTCCTCCTCGAACACTCCGACGAACTCGCGCAGCGGATCGGCGCTCCTCTCGAGCTCGTCGGCGTCGCCGTGCGCGACCTCGACGCGAAGCGCGATGCGGAGCTCCCGCGAGAGCTCCTCACGACCGACGCCGAGGCGCTCATCATCGGTTCCGACATCGTCATCGAGCTCATGGGCGGCATCGAGCCGGCGCGCACGCTCGTGCTCGCCGCGATCGCGTCGGGCGCCGACGTGGTCACCGGCAACAAGGCGCTCCTCGCGAGCCACGGCCCCGAGCTCTTCGGCGCCGCCGAGCAGGTCGGCGCGCAGCTCTCCTATGAGGCCGCTGTCGGCGGCGCCATCCCGATCATCAGGCCGCTGCGCGACAGCCTCGCCGGCGACCGCATCGAGCGCATCCTCGGCATCGTGAACGGTACGACGAACTTCATCCTCGACCGCATGGACACGATGGGGGTCTCCCTCGAAGACGCGCTCGCGACCGCGACCGAGCTCGGCTACGCCGAGGCCGATCCCACCGCCGACATCGGCGGGTACGACGCCGCGCAGAAGGCTGCGATCCTCGCGAGCCTCGCGTTCCACACGAGCGTGCCCGTCGAGGCGGTGCACCGCGAGGGCATCACGGGCGTCTCGGCCGCGCAGGTCGAATCGGCCAAGCGCTCGGGTCACGTCTTGAAGCTCCTGGCGATCTGCGAGCGGCTCGTCGACGCTGAGACGGGGGAGGAGGGCGTGTCGGCCCGCGTGTATCCCGCGCTCGTGCCGCGGTCCCATCCGCTCGCCGCGGTGCACGGTGCGAACAACGCGGTCTTCGTCGAGGCATCCGCCGCGGGTCCGCTGATGTTCTACGGTGCCGGCGCCGGGGGAGTGCAGACCGCGTCGGCGGTGCTCGGCGACCTCGTGGCGATCGCGCGACGACATGTCATCGGCGGGCCCGGCACCGTCGAGTCGACGCACGCAGAGCTTCCCGTGCTCGAGATCGGTCGCATCACGACCCGCTATGCCATCACGCTCGAGGTCGCCGACGAGCCCGGCGTGCTCGAGAAGATCGCGCATACCTTCGCCGAGCACGGGGTCTCGGTCGAGCAGGTCCAGCAGACCGCGAACGAGGGCTCCGAGCGGGCTACGCTGTTCATCGGGACGCATGAGGCGAAGGAGTCCGCACTCGCCGAGACCGTCGCCGCCCTCGCAGAGAGCCCCGTCGTGGCATCCGTCGCGTCCGTCCTCCGAGTCGAAGGAGCAGTGTGATCCAGGCCACCACCCCCAAGATCGATTCGCGGCAGTGGCGCGGAGTCATCCGCGAGTACGCGCACCGGCTCGACGTCACGGATGCCACGCCCATTGTGACCCTCGGCGAGGGCGGCACCCCGCTGCTGCCGGCTCCGGCGCTCTCGCGCCGCACGGGCGCCGACGTGTGGGTGAAGTTCGAGGGCATGAACCCCACCGGCTCCTTCAAGGACCGCGGTATGACGATGGCCGTCACGAAAGCCGTCGAGCGCGGCGCGAAGGTCGTGATCTGCGCCTCGACGGGAAACACCTCCGCCTCGGCCGCGGCCTACGCCACGCACGCCGGAATCATCGCCGCCGTGCTCGTGCCCGAGGGCAAGATCGCGATGGGCAAGCTGAGCCAGGCCATCGCGCACAACGCGCGGCTCCTGCAGGTGCAGGGCAATTTCGACGACTGCCTCGACGTCGCGCGAGACCTCGCCGCGAACTACCCTGTTCACCTCGTGAACTCGGTCAACAACGACCGCATCGAGGGCCAGAAGACCGCGGCCTTCGAGGTGGTCGAGGTGCTCGGCGACGCTCCCGACTTCCACTTCATCCCCGTCGGCAACGCCGGCAACTACACGGCGTACACGCGCGGGTACCGTGAAGACATCGCAGCGGGAAACGCCACGCGGATGCCCCGCATGTTCGGTTTCCAGGCTTCCGGTTCGGCGCCGATCGTGCGCGGCGAGATCGTGCGCGACCCCGACACCATCGCGAGCGCGATCCGCATCGGCAACCCCGCCTCGTGGGAGCTCGCCCTCGAGGCGCGCGACGAGACCGACGGCTACTTCGGCGCCATCGACGACGACAAGATCCTCGAGGCGCAGCGCATCCTCTCGGCAGAGGTCGGCATCTTCGTCGAGCCCGCTTCCGCGATCAGCGTCGCGGGGCTCCTCGAGCGTTCCGCGGCGGGCGTCGTGCCCACCGGCGCACGCGTCGTGCTCACGGTCACCGGCCACGGCTTGAAGGACCCCCAGTGGGCGCTCCGCAACGCCGACGGCTCCGACGTGCAGCCGACGGTCGTGCCGGTCGACACCGCACAGATCGCCGGCCTGCTCGGGCTCACCCCATGAGCGGGGCAGCCGCGACGGCGGGCGTCGGCGTCGTGCCTTCGCTCACGGGTCGTCGCGTGCTCGTGAAGGTGCCGGCGACCTCCGCGAATCTCGGCCCCGGCTTCGACACGCTCGGCCTCGCGCTCGCGTGCTACGACGAGCTCGAAGTGCAGGTGAAGGATGCACCGGGGCTCGAAGTCGAGGTGCACGGCGTGGGCGCCGGCGAGGTGGCGCTCGACGAGTCGCACCTCGTCGTGCGGGCGATCGCGCACACGTTCGCCCGCGTGGGCGTGCCGCTGCCGCCGCTGAAGCTCGTTGCGCACAACAGCATCCCCCACGGACGCGGCCTCGGCTCGTCGGGCGCGGCGATCGTCGCCGGCGTCATGGCTGCCAAGGGGCTCCTCGACGGCATCGTGGAGTTCACGTCCGAGCAGCTGCTCGAGCTCGGGACCGAGCTCGAGGGTCACCCCGACAACGTCGCGCCCGCGCTCTTCGGCGGCCTCACGATCGCGTGGGTGACGCCCGAAGGGCCGCGCCACAAGAAGCTCATGGTGCACCGCGGCGTGTCGCCGCTCGTGCTCGTGCCCGAGCACGTGATGTCGACGGCGCTCGCCCGGTCGCTCCAGCCCGAGTCGGTGCCGCACGAAGACGCGGTGTTCAACGTGTCGCGCTCGGCGCTGCTCGTCGCTGCGCTCGTCCAGAGCCCCGAGCTGCTGCTCCAGGCGACGGAGGACAAGCTGCACCAGCACTACCGAGCGCAGGCCATGCCGGAAACCGATCGACTGATCCGGGCGCTCCGCGCCGCGGGGCATCCGGCCGTCGTCTCCGGTGCCGGACCATCGATCCTCGTGCTCGCGAACGACCCGAGCGAGCGCGCCGTCGCCGTCGCCCTCGTCGAGGCGTCGGCCGACACCGAGTGGCAGGCCATGCCCCTCGCGGTGGACTTCAAGGGCGCGACAGTCGTCGACGCGGAGCGTTGACGACTGCCGCGGCAGCCCCAGTGACTTCGGCGCGACCCCACGCCCGCGCCGCGTGTCGGGACGAACGGCTCGGTGATGTTACACTGACAGGGCACCCGGCAGGCAACGCACTGTTCGCGTTCCCGGTCGCATCGTGCAATTCCCGGCAATCTATTGCTTTCGCTCTCGCGCATGTCTGCGCCACCGCGCAATGACATCGCTCGTGCCAGCGATCAGCTCTCCTGGGTCCGCAATTCTTGCGCCAGGGGAAAGGAACATACCCCAGTGACCAACGCAACCGACCACGCCGACAGCGTGGCGAACCGCGCCCGCCTCTCCACCCTCAGGGTCGCCGAGCTCCAGGAGCTCGCCGCGTCCCTCGGCATCGCGGGCGCGTCGAAGCGCCGAAAGGGAGACCTCGTGGAGTTGATCTCCAACCACCAGGAGGCATCGGCGGGCGCACGCTCCGGCCGAGCTCGTCTTCGACTCCATCGAGGCGCCCGCCGCTCCGGCGAGCGAGCAGCCGCTTGCAGCCGAGGCGGATGCTCCGACCGCACCGACCGTCGACGAGCCGCAGGCATTCGTCGACCAGCCGCAGGCGTCCGTCGACGAGCCGCAGGCGCCCATCGACGAGCCGCAGCTGACGGATGCCGCAGCCAGCCCGGCTGCGGCCGTCGACGCTCCTCAGGTCAGCGCGCCCCCGGCCCGCCAGGGCCGGCAGCCGCGCCGGGCGACGAGTGCGACCGCCGCCGCGCAGCACGTCAACGCGGGCGACGCCGGGGTCGGTGTCGGCCTCGTGCCGGCTGCCGACGACGCCCGTGAAGCAGCCCGCGCCGCCGTGCGCGAGGAGCTCGCCGCGGCGACCGGCGCAGGCGCCCGTGTCGCCCAGCCCGCAGAGGGCGACGGAGAGGCCGCGGCCGAAGAGCCCCGCCAGGGCCGCAGCCGCAATCGCGGTCGCCGCGGAGCCGAGCGCGCCGAGCAGCGCGGCGACGACACCCAGAAGCAGGGCGCCGAGCGCCAGCAGGGCGGCCGCCAGGCCGGCACGCAGCCCGAGCGCGGCGGCGAGGCGCAGCAGGGCCGCAAGGGCGAAGAGGGCGGCAAGGCCGACCAGCAGCGCCAAGGCGACGCCGACAAGGCCAAGCAGCAGGCCGAGGGCGGGCGCGGCCAGCAGGGTCAGGTCGCGCAGCAACAGCAGCAGGTCGATGGCGAGGGCGGGCGTCGCAGCCGGTACCGCGATCGCAAGCGCCGTGGCCAGGGCACGAGCGACGAGCTCGAGCCCGAGATCCTCGATGACGACGTGCTCATCCCGATCGCAGGCATCCTCGACGTGCTCGACAACTACGCGTTCGTGCGCACCACCGGGTACCTCCCCGGTCCGAGCGACGTCTACGTGTCGCTCGGCCAGGTCAAGAAGTACAACCTGCGCAAGGGCGACGCCGTCGTCGGTTCGATCAAGCAGCCGCGCGACGGCGAGTCGAACAGCCGCCAGAAGTACAACGCACTCGTGAAGGTCGACTCGGTGAACGGGCAGACGCCCGAGGAGTCCGCGGCCCGTGTCGACTTCCAGAAGCTCACGCCCCTCTACCCGCAGGAGCGCCTGCGGCTCGAGACCGAGCCCACGAAGCTCACCCAGCGCATCATCGACCTCGTCGCGCCGATCGGCAAGGGCCAGCGCGGCCTCATCGTCGCGCCGCCGAAGGCCGGCAAGACGATCGTGCTGCAGCAGATCGCGAACGCCATCTCGATCAACAACCCCGAGGTGCACCTCATGGTCGTGCTCGTCGACGAGCGCCCCGAAGAGGTCACCGACATGCAGCGCACGGTGAAGGGCGAGGTCATCGCCTCGACCTTCGACCGACCGGCCGAAGACCACACGACGGTCGCCGAGCTCGCGATCGAGCGCGCGAAGCGTCTCGTCGAGCTCGGTCACGACGTCGTCGTGCTCCTCGACTCGATCACCCGCCTCGGCCGCGCGTACAACCTCGCTGCTCCGGCATCCGGTCGCATCCTCTCCGGCGGCGTCGACGCCTCGGCGCTCTACCCGCCCAAGCGCTTCTTCGGTGCGGCGCGCAACATCGAGAACGGCGGCTCGCTCACCATCCTCGCGACCGCGCTCGTCGAGACCGGGTCGAAGATGGACGAGGTGATCTTCGAGGAGTTCAAGGGCACCGGAAACTCCGAGCTCCGACTCTCTCGCCAGCTCGCCGACAAGCGCATCTTCCCGGCCGTCGACGTGAATGCCTCGTCGACGCGTCGTGAAGAGATGCTCCTCTCGCCCGACGAGGTGAAGATCACCTGGAAGCTCCGTCGTGCGCTCGCCGGGCTCGAGCAGCAGCAGGCCCTCGAGGCCGTCCTCGGGCGCCTGAAGGAGACCCAGTCGAACGTCGAGTTCCTCATGCTCATGCAGAAGTCGATGCCGGTCGGCGCCAACGGCCACGGCACCGCGCACTCGCACGGGCACGAGACCGACCACCGCTGAGGCCTGCGTGTTCGAATCCGTCCAGGCGCTGCTCGCCGAGCATGCGCAACTGCAGGAGGAGCTCGCCGACCCGGCGCTCCACGCCGATGCGGCGCGTGCCAAGAAGGTCAACCGGCGCTACGCCGAGCTGAGTCGGATCGTCACGGCGCACGCGGCGTGGCTCGAGGCGCAGGACGACCTCATCGCGGCCCGCGAGCTCGCCAAGGAGGATGACGCCTTCGCCGCGGAGGTACCCGCCCTCGAAGAGGAGCTCGCACACGGCTCAGGAGCGGCTCCGGCGGCTCCTGATCCCACGCGATCCCGACGACGGCCGTGACGTGATCATGGAGATCAAGGGCGGCGAGGGTGGCGCTGAGAGCGCCCTCTTCGCGGCCGACCTCCTGCGGATGTACCTCCAGTACGCGCAGTCCAAGGGGTGGAAGGTCGAGCTGCTCGATCAGAACGAGTCCGACCTCGGCGGCTACAAAGACGTGCAGGTCGCGATCAAGTCGAACGCGACCGACCCGTCGCAGGGCGTCTGGGCGCACCTCAAGTACGAGGGCGGCGTGCACCGCGTGCAGCGCGTGCCCGTGACCGAGACGCAGGGCCGGATCCACACGTCGACGACCGGCGTGCTCGTCTTCCCCGAGGTCGACGAACCCGAAGAGGTCGACATCAACCAGAACGACCTCAAGATCGACGTGTACCGCTCGTCGGGCCCCGGCGGCCAGTCGGTGAACACGACCGACTCGGCAGTGCGCATCACGCACCTGCCGACCGGCATCGTCGTGTCGATGCAGAACGAGAAGTCGCAGCTGCAGAACCGCGAGGCGGCGATGCGCGTGCTCCGTGCCCGCATCCTCGCGCGCCAGCAGGAGGAGCTCGCGGCCGCGGCATCCGACGCCCGCAAGTCGCAGATCCGCTCGATGGACCGCTCCGAGCGCATTCGCACGTACAACTTCCCCGAGAACCGCATCGCCGACCACCGCACCGGCTACAAGGCCTACAACCTCGACACCGTCATGAACGGCGCGCTCGACCCGATCATCGAGTCCGCGATCCAGGCCGACGAAGAGGCACGCCTCGCGCACCTCGGCGACGAGTAGGCGAGCCGGCCTCGGCACGCGAGCGGTCTCTCGGCAGCGGATGCCGCGGCATCCGCTCGTCTCAGATGTGCCAGTCGTGCAGGCCTCGAGCGGCGTCGGCGGTCTCGTGCGAGAGCGGCTTGAACGTGGCCGGGATGCCGACGATGAGCGAGTGAGCGGGGGCATCCTTCGTGACGACCGCGTTCGCGCCGATCGTGCTCCATGCCCCGATCGTGACATCGCCGAGCACCTTGGCGCCCGCGCCCACCGTGACGCCGTCTTCGAGCGTCGGATGCCGCTTCGCTCCGCGCGGCGCGCCCCGCGGAGCCTTTCCGCCGAGCGTGACCCCGTGGTAGAGCATGACGTCGTCACCGACGACTGCGGTCTCGCCGATCACGACGCCCATGCCGTGGTCGATGAAGAACCGCCGGCCGATGCGGGCGCCGGGGTGGATCTCGACGCCCGTGAGGAACCGCACGAGCTGCGACCCGAGCCGTGCCGGCAGCCGGAATCCGGCGCGCCAGACGCGATGCATGACGCGGTATCCCCAGATCGCGTGCAGCCCCGAGTACGCGAGGAACACCTCGGTCGCGCTTCTCGACGCAGGGTCGTGCGAACGAGCGGTCGCGATGTCTTCGCTGAGACTGGTGAGGATTCCCACCCGTTCAGTCAAGCAGACCTTCGTACAGCACCGTGGACAGGTAGCGCTCGCCGTAGCTCGCGACGATGACCACGATGGTCTTGCCGGCGTTCTCGGGGCGCTTCGCGAGTTCGACGGCGGCGTACACCGTGGCGCCCGAGGAGATGCCGCCCAGGATGCCCTCCTCGACACCGAGGCGGCGTGCCGTCGCAACCGCTTGGTCGATGTTGACGTCGATGATCTCGTCGTAGACGTCGCGGTCGAGGATCGCGGGCACGAAGTTCGCCCCGATGCCCTGGATCTTGTGGGGGCCCGGCTGGCCGCCGTTCAGGATGGGGGACTCGGCCGGCTCGACGCCGACGATCTGCACCTCGGGCTTGCGCTCCTTCAGCACTTGGCCCACGCCGGAGATCGTGCCGCCCGTGCCGATGCCCGACACGAAGATGTCGACGCCGCCGTCGGTGTCGTTCCAGACCTCTTCGGCGGTGGTGCGACGGTGGATCTCGACGTTGGCCGGGTTCTCGAACTGCTTCGCGAGCACGGCGCCGGGAGTCTCTGCGACGATCTGCTCGGCGCGCGCGACGGCGCCCTTCATGCCCTCGGAGCCGGGCGTGAGCACGAGTTCGGCGCCGTAGGCGCGCAGGAGCGCGCGGCGCTCCCTGCTCATCGTCTCGGGCATCGCGATGACCACGCGGTAGCCGCGCGCGGCCCCGACCATCGCGAGCGCGATGCCGGTGTTGCCGCTGGTGCCCTCGACGATCGTGCCGCCCGGACCGAGCTCGCCGGCTGCTTCGGCCGCGTCGACGATGGCGACGCCGAGGCGGTCTTTGACGCTCGCGGACGGGTTGTAGAACTCGAGCTTCGCGAGCACCGTGGCATCCGCACCGTCGGTCACGCGGTTCAGGCGCACGAGCGGCGTGCGACCGAAGACCTCGGTGATGTTGTCGAAGACCTTGGCCATGGTGCTTCCTCTCGGTGTGCGTGTGACGGGGTGCGCGCGACGGCGAGTCCTCCGGCTCAGCCTACGGCGATGGGCGGTTCCGGGCGAGTGCGTTACATTCCATTGCGTGGATACGACGAGCCCGGCCCCCGGCGAGCGTTCGCTGCGAGCGGTCCGCGACGACACGGTCGCACGACTTGCCGCGGCAGGCGTGCCCGATCCCGACGTCGACGCAGAGCTCCTCATCGGTCATGTGCTCGGCCTGTCGCGTGGCGGAGTACAGGCGCGGCTCGTGATCGGCGGCGAGCTCGATGAGGCGGATGCCGCGACGCTCGCCGGTCTCGTCGAGCGTCGCGCACGACGCGAGCCGCTGCAGCACCTGACGGGGCGGGCCGCCTTCCGCTCCCTCGAGCTCGCCGTGGGCCCGGGCGTCTTCGTGCCTCGGCCCGAGACGGAGGAGGTCGCGCAGCTCGCGATCGACGCGCTGCGCGCCGCGGCCGAGCCCGAGCCGTTCGCCGTCGACCTCGGATCGGGCACCGGCGCGATCGCGATCGCGCTCGCGACCGAGGTGCCGCACGCGCGGGTCTGGGCGGTCGAGAACTCGCCGGAGGCGTTCCCGTGGACCAGCCGGAACGTCGCGGCGATCGCCGCGACGAACCTCACGCTCGTCTTCGGCGACCTTGCGACGGCGCTGCCCGAACTCGACGGGCGCGTCGCCGTCGTGGCGTCGAATCCGCCGTACGTGCCGCTCTCCGAGATGCCGCGTGATCCCGAGGTGCGCCTCTACGATCCGGAGCGCGCGCTGTACGGCGGCGTCGACGGGCTCGACGTCGTGCGAGCCCTGTCGACGCGGGCGCTCGCCCTGCTCCGTCCTGGAGGAGTCCTCGTGATCGAGCACGGCGAGCGGCAGTCGGCGGCGATCGCCGCACTGCTCGCCGCCGACGGCTGGCGTGCGATCGCCCATCACCGTGACCTCACGACGCGCGATCGGGCGACGACCGCCCTGCGCTGAGCGCGGTCTACTTCGCCGCGCTCGGCCTTCTCGCGGGCATTCTTCTCGCGCTCGAGGGCGTGCTTGATCGCCTCGCGCTCGCGCTTCTGCGCTTCGCGCAGCGCCTTCTCGGCCTCACGGCGCGCCTTGGCCGCGTCGCGCACGCGCTGGTCGCGCGGCAGCGCGAGCTGCGGGGGGAGCACGGCAGCCGCGGGCGCAGGCACTCCCGCCTCGACGCGGCCGATGTGGTACTCGATGCCGTCGAGGATGCGCTGGAGCCCGAACTCGAAGTCCTCGTCGCCGAACGCATCGGTGTCGCTCGGGTCGCTGACGTATCCGCCCGCGGCGAGCAGGGGGCTGAGGTACGGGAAACGCTCCGGCGTCACGAGTTCCAGGAGCGCCTCGAAGAAGCTCGCGCCCGTGACATCCGCCGGATCGTTCGCAGCCGCGGCCGCCGCGTCGAGATCGCGTTCCTGGGCGCTCGTGGCCCGCGCGTAACTCGTCACGAGCAGCAGCGCCGACATCTTCTCACCGTCGCTGAGGGGCAGCTCTCGCACCTCACGAAGGAACCAGTCGACCATGAGCAGGTTGTTCGGCGTGATGGGTGCACCCGAGATCGGGATGTCGACGAGCCAGGGGTGTGCGCGATACGTGCCACGTATCGCGAGCACCCACGCGGTGATGCCATCGCGCCAGCCGCGTTCGATGGTTTCGTCGGGCACGGGGGGAATGAGCGAGCCCTCCTGCATGAGCAGGATGAGGTCGTCCTTGCTCGTCACGTAGCGGTACAGCGACATCGTCGTGAAGCCGAGTGAGGCGGCGACTCGGCTCATCGAGACTGCCGCAAGCCCCTCCGCGTCGGCGATCTCGATCGCGGCCTCGACGATGCGCTCGATCGAGAGTTCGCGCTTCGGCCCGCGCTGCGGGTGCGTCGCGACGCCCCAGGCGAGTGCGACTCCGCGAGGCAGTTCATGGTCGACCCGCTCGTCGTTCATCGGCTCCCATTCTCCGTCAGGTGTTGACGACAGTCTAGAACTGTGTATATGTTAAACAACAGTGCATCACATAAACAGTTTGCGACATACGCAGACACCGAATCGAAAGGACAAGGCCGTGAACCTCGCCATAGAAGCGCGCGGACTGCGCAAGCGCTTCGGTCGCACCGACGTACTCGCCGGGCTCGACCTCGCCGTGCCCGCCGGCACCGTCTTCGCCCTGCTCGGGCCGAACGGCGCGGGCAAGACGACGACGATCAACATCCTCACGACGCTCGTGCGACCCGACGCCGGCAGCGCCCGGGTCGCCGGTTTCGATGTCGCCGAGTCGCCCGAGGAGATCAAGCGACGCATCAGCCTCACGGGGCAGTCGGCCGCGGTCGACGAGGTGCTCACCGGCACCGAGAACCTCGTGATGATGGGGCGCCTGTCCGGTCTCAGCCGCCGTGACGCCCGCTCGCGCGCCGCCGAGCTCCTCGAGCGCTTCGGGCTGGCGGATGCCGCGGGCCGCCGTGTCGGCACCTACTCGGGCGGCATGCGCCGGCGCCTCGACCTCGGGCTCAGCCTCGTCGTCGACGTGCCGGTGCTGTTCCTCGACGAGCCGACGACCGGCCTCGACACCCGCAGCCGCCAGGAGCTCTGGAGCGTCATCCGGTCGCTTGCCGACGCCGGCACCACCGTGTTCCTCACGACGCAGTACCTCGAGGAGGCCGACCGCCTCGCCGACCGCATCGCCGTGCTCGACCGAGGGCGTGTCGCCGCCGAGGGCACCGCAGACGAGCTGAAGGCGCGTATCGGCGGCGACGTCGTCGAGCTCCGCGACGCCGACGGCGAGCTCGTCCTCGAGCTGCCCACCGATGGCAGCGTGCACGGGCTCCGCGCCGCGATCGACGAACTCGACCGTACGGCTGCCGCTGCGGCCGGCGGCGTGCAGGTCTCCATCCGCCGACCGAGCCTCGACGACGTGTTCCTCGCGATCACGGCGGGTGGCGCGCAGGTCCCGCAGAGCGATGCTGCGGCATCCGCTCCCGAACTCATCGAATCGAAGTGACGACCATGACCACGCTCGCACCCGCCCGCCCGCGCCTCGGCGCATTCACGGCCGAGTCCACCTTCATCAGCCGCAGCTTCATCCACTCGGTGCGCGACGTCGAGGCGTTGCTCATGGCAGTGGTGCTGCCGGTGATGCTCATGCTGATGTTCACGTTCATCTTCGGCAACGCCATCGACCCCTCGGGCGGCTACGTCGACTACGTGGTGCCCGGCATCATCCTGCTCTGCGCGGGGTTCGGCGCGGCATCCACCGCCGTTTCGGTCTCGCGTGACATGACGACGGGGATCATCGACCGGTTCCGCACCATGCCGCTCCGAAGCGGTGCGGTGCTCACCGGGCACGTCGTGGCGAGCCTCGCGCGCAACCTCCTCGCGACCGGGGTGGTCATCGCCGTGGCGCTTCTCGTGGGGTTCCGCCCGGGTGCGACGCTGCTCGAATGGCTCGGCGTGTTCGGCATCGTCGCGCTCTGGATCCTCGCGATCACCTACCTGTTCGCGGCGATCGGGCTTGCGGCCTCGAGCCCCGAAGCGGCAACCGGCTACGGCTTCATCCTGCTCTTCCTGCCGTACGTCTCGAGCGCGTTCGTGCCCGTCGAAACCATGCCCGACTGGCTGCAGGGGATCGCCGAGAACCAGCCGATCACCCCCGTCATCGAGACGATTCGCGCGCTCCTCATGGACACGCCGATCGGCGACTCGGCGTGGCTCGCCGTCGGCTGGTGCCTCGCGATCATCGCGGTGTCGGTCGCGTGGGGAGCCTGGCTCTTCCGCCGCAAGGCCGGCCGCCGCTGACCTCGGAGTAGATGACGGATGCCGCGGTGCCGCAGGGCGCCGCGGCATCCGTCGTTCACCGGGGTCCCATCATGTCCGTCCATGTCCGCCTTCGACGAGGTATGGCGCCCGTACACCCCGAGGATGACAAGGCCGCTGGTCTAGAATCGAGCGGTCATGACTGCCATCTACGACTGTTCGGTCGATTCCCAGCTGCTCACCGGCATGCGCCTCGCGCGCGGCGCGATCGGGCGAGGCGAGCTCGTGGTCATCCCCACCGACACGGTCTACGGCATCGCTGCCGATGCGTTCGACGCGGCGGCCGTCGCTCGACTGCTCGAGGCGAAGGGCCGCGAGCGCACCTCGCCGCCGCCGGTGCTGATCCCGGGCATCCCCACACTCGACGCGCTCGCGAGCGAGGTGCCCGAGCCCGTGCGCCGGCTCGTCGGCGAATTCTGGCCGGGCGGGCTCACGATCATCCTGATGGCGCAGCCGTCGCTCAGGTGGGACCTCGGCGAGACCCGCGGCACGGTCGCCCTCCGCATGCCGGCGAATCCGATCGCCCTCGAGCTCCTGTCGGAGACCGGTCCGCTCGCGGTCTCCTCGGCGAACCTGTCGGGCCGGCCGTCTGCGACCACAGCTGCGGATGCCGCCGAGATGCTCGGCGACTCCGTCGCGGTCTACCTCGACGGGGGAGCGGCGGGCGCGGGCTACGAGGCGATCGGCGATCGACCCGGCGACACGTCGTCGACCATCATCGACGCGACGGGGCTCACCGCCGATGGCGGGGTCCTCCGCATCGTCCGCGCCGGCGTCATCTCGCGCGAACGCATCGCCGCGGTCGTCGGCGAGGAGCTGCTCGAGCCCGCGGCATCCGAGTCGAGCGGGGCATCCGAGTCCCGGGCATCCGAGTCGGCCGGGCATCCGAGTCGCCGGGACATCCGAGCCGACCGAGGCATCCGAGTCTCCTGCCGCCGGCGACGAAGCGGACGCCGCCGCCTCATGACCCTCTTCCTCGCGCTCGCCCTCGTGGCCGCGCTCGTCACCTTCGGCGGCTCGATCCTCGTCTGGAAGCTGAGCCTGAAGTACCGGCTCTACCCGAAGATCCGCGAGCGCGACGTGCACACGCGCCCGACGCCCCGGCTCGGCGGCGTCGCGATGTTCGTCGGCATCCTCGCCGCGATCAGCGCGGCGGCCGTCCTGTCGACGCTCGGCTCGACGCGGTTCGCGATCCTCTCGATCATCTTCCAGAACCCCGGCCAGATGATCGCGATCCTCGGCGCCGCGCTCCTCATCGTGCTCATCGGAGTCGCCGACGACATCTGGGATCTCGACTGGACGACGAAGCTCGCCGGCCAGTTCATCGCCGCCGGACTCATCGCGTGGCAGGGCGTGACGATCGTGTCGCTGCCGATCGGCGGAATCACGGTGGTCTCGTCGTGGATGAGCGCGGCGATCACGGTCTTCGCGATCGTGCTCGTCATGAACGCGATCAACTTCATCGACGGGCTCGACGGCCTCGTCGCCGGGGTCGCCCTCATCGCGAACGGCACGTTCTTCCTGTACACCTACCTGCTCGTGCAGAAGACCTCGCCGCTCAACTACTTCAACCTCGCCTCGCTCCTGGCGATCGTGCTGGTCGGTGCGTGCGTCGGCTTCCTTCCCCTCAACTGGCACCCGGCGAAGCTCTTCATGGGCGATGCAGGGGCGCTCCTGATCGGCCTGCTGATGGCGACCTCGGCGATCGCAGTCACCGGCCAGATCAACCCGGGCTCGATCGGCGGGGGCGAGCTCTTCCCCGCGTTCATCCCGATCATCCTTCCGTTCGCGGTGCTCGTGATCCCGTTGCTCGACTTCGGGCTCGCGGTCATCCGCCGGCTCAGGGCCGGCAAGTCCCCCTTCGCCGCCGACCGCAAGCACCTCCACCACCGCCTCCTCGACATGGGGCACTCGCACTTGAACGCGGTGCTGATCCTCTACGCCTGGACGGCCGTGGCCTCGATCGGATGCCTCCTCTCGTTCGTCTTCCCGGTCTACTTCGGCATCTCGTCGTGGTGGGCGTTCATCCTGCTCGGCATCGGCTTCCTCGCCTGCACGGCGATCACGCTCGCGCCGCTCGGGCGTCGCAAGCGCCTCACCGTCGCTGCCGAGGCCGACGAGCGGCCGACGGATGCCGCGGCGCTCGACGAGCTCGAGGGCGTCGCCCATGTGGCATCCGTCGTCCCTCTCGGCCGTCCGGCACCCGATCAGGACCGCCCGTTAGAATCGGCCGACCCCGAACTGGAGCACGATGACCGACGCACGTCCTGAATCCGCCGATCGCACCCCCACCTCGAACCCGGTGCTCCGCAGGGCGCTCGCCTGGGGAGGTCTGCTCGCAGCGATCATCCTCGTCGTGAGCGCGGTGCTCGGGTTCGTGTTCGCCGGGGTTCCCGGAGTTCTCGGCGCGCTCATCGGCACCCTCATGGCCGTCGTCTTCATGGGCATCACCGCGGCGAGCATCCTCCTCGCGAACCGATTCGCGGGCAGCGAAGCCTTCGTCGGCGCATTCTTCGGCATCGTGCTCGGCGGATGGCTCCTGAAGTTCATCGTCTTCATCGTGCTCGTCGTCGTGCTCCGCGGCGCGACCTGGCTGAACCCGACGGTGCTCTTCCTCAGCCTCGTCGCGGGCGTCATCGCCTCGCTCGTCGTCGACGTGCTGGTGGTTGCCAAGTCGCGCATGCCCTACGCGAGCGACGTCCAACTCCCGAAGCCTCCGGCCGATGACTGAGGCGTGCCCGCGATTCGTCGCGCGCCCGGAAGTATTGCTAGAGTTATGGAGATCCCCCCTCGGTTTCCGCCCGGCTCCGGCCTGTGCGAAATCCGTTTCCGATGTTCGTCGTCGCGAGAGCAGAGCTCCACGCCCCGAAACAGGAGATAGCGCTGCTAGCTAACGCTCTGAACCTGCTGGTTCCGATGTCCACCGATGATGGCGGCTTCCACGGGCCCACGATCAACGAATTCTTCCCGGATCCTCTGCTCTTCGAAGGCACGCCCTTCGAGATCAACCGCATCATCCTCGTCCGCTTCGTCGCGGTCGCGGCCCTCCTCCTGATCTTCTGGCTCGGCACCCGCCGCATGTCGGTGGTGCCCGGTCGGTTCCAGAGCCTCGTCGAGATGGGCCTCGACCTCGTTCGCGTGAACGTCGCCGACGACCTGCTCGGCAAAAAGGACGGCAAGCGGTTCCTGCCGATCCTCACGACGATGTTCTTCCTGATCCTGTTCATGAACCTGACCGGTGTCATCCCGTTCCTGAACATCGCGGGCACCTCCGTCATCGGCGTGCCGCTCGTGCTCGCGATCGTCGCGTACGTCGTCTTCATCTACGCGGGTGTCAAGAAGAGCCCCAAGAACTTCTTCAAGAACTCGCTCTTCCCCTCGGGTGTGCCATGGCCCGTGTACATCATCGTGACGCCGATCGAGTTCATCTCGACGTTCATCATCCGTCCGATCACCCTCACGCTCCGACTCCTGATGAACATGATCGTCGGGCACCTCCTGCTCGTGCTCTTCTTCGCTGCGACGCAGTTCTTCGTCGTGCAGCTCAGCGGCTGGTGGACGGCGGTCGGCACCGTCACCCTCGCATTCGGACTCGCATTCACGCTGTTCGAGATCCTCGTCGCCGTCCTGCAGGCCTACGTCTTCACGCTCCTCACCGCGGTCTACATCCAGCTCGCGGTGGCGGAGGAGCACTGAGCCCGGGCATCCGCCCAGAACATCCCTAGGAAAGGAAAACCCAACGTGGACGCAACCACCGTTCTCGCTGAGCTCAACGGAAACATCGCGACCGTCGGCTACGGCCTCGCGGCGATCGGCCCGGCTATCGGCGTCGGCATCGTCGTCGGCAAGACGATCGAGGGTGTCGCTCGCCAGCCCGAACTGGCCGGCCGCCTGCAGGTGCTGATGTGGATCGGTATCGCCTTCACCGAGGCGCTCGCCTTCATCGGTATCGCGACCTACTTCATCTTCGTTCCCTGATCCACCCCCCGCAACCGAGGAGGCCAACGTGCTTCATGCAGTACTGAGCGCTGCAACCGAGGCTGCCGAGGCGAGCCCGAGCCCGGTCATACCCGCAGTGGTACGACATCATCTGGTCATCGGTCTGCTTCGTCATCATCCTCATCTTCTTCTGGAGGTACGTGCTGCCGCGCGTGCAGAAGCTGCTCGACGAGCGCGCCGAGGCGATCGAGGGCAACATCGCGAAGGCCGACGAGGCGCAGCGCAAGGCAGAGGCCGCCCTCGAGGAGTACACCGCCCAGCTCGCCGACGCTCGCACCGAGGCCGGACGCATTCGCGAGTCCGCTCGCGACGATGGCAAGAAGATCGTGGCCGACGCGAAAGAGCAGGCCGTGACCGAGGCCGCTCGCGTCGCTGCGAGCGCGCAGGCGCAGATCGAGGCAGAGCGCCAGTCGGCACTTGTCTCGCTCCGTTCCGAAGTGGGAACGCTCGCGATCGACCTCGCCTCGGGCGTCATCGGCGAGACCCTCACCGACGACGCGAAGGCGGCTGCAGTCGTCGACCGGTTCCTCGCCGACCTCGACGCCTCAGAGGCTGCCGCCGGAGGGAAGAAGTAGTCCATGGGTAGCGCAACGAGAGAGGCCCTGGCCGCCTCGCGAGCCGCGCTCGCCGAGCTCGGCACGGCCGAGCTGCCGGTTGCCGAGGGTCTCCTCGCCGCCGGCCGGGTGATCGGAGAGTCTGCGCACCTGCGTTCGGCCCTCATCGACCCCGAAGCGGATGTCTCGCAGAAGCGTGGGCTCGTCCAGGCCGTGTTCGGCTCGCAGGTCCCGGCCGCGGCGGTGTCGCTGCTCATCACCGCCGCCTCGAGCCGCTGGTCATCGGGCGATGACTTCCTCGAGGGCATCGAGGAGCTCGGCTACCGCGTCGCGGCCGAGTCCGCCGCCGACGGCGTCGACATCGACGCCGAGCTCTTCGCGTTCGAGCGGGCCGTGTCCTCCGACGCCGAGCTCGAGCTCGCGCTCGGCAGCAAGCTCAGCCCCGCCGAGGCGAAGACGAAGATCGTCGACCGTCTGCTCGACGGCAAAGCAGCACCGCAGACCGTTGCGATCGTGGGCCACCTCGTGCAGCAGCCGCGCGGCCGCCGCATCGGCGAACTGTTGCGGCACGCGGCATCCATCGTCGCCGACCAGCGCGGATTCGACATCGCGACGGTCACGACCGCCGCGCCGCTCACCGCGGCCCAGATCAGCCGTCTCGAGCAGCGCCTCGCTGCACAGTCGGGCCGTCGCGTTCGATTCGACGCCATCGTCGACCCCGCCCTGCTCGGCGGGGTTCGCGTGCAGATCGGCGACGACGTCATCGACGGCAGCGTCGCCTCACGCCTCAGCTCGTTGAGGCAGAAGCTTGCCGGCTGATGCCGGATGAAACGACCGGCGTCCTGCGCCGCGACACACAGTAGCTGTACAACCAGTACAGAAAAGGGCCAGCCCCAGAAAAGGAAATGGCAATGGCAGAACTCTCCATCAGCCCCGACGAGATCCGTTCGGCTCTCTCGGAGTTCGTCTCGTCCTACGAGCCGGGCCAGGCGCAGAAGACCGAGGTCGGGTACGTGCGCGACGCCGCCGACGGCATCGCGCATGTCGAGGGCCTGCCCTCGGCCATGGCGAACGAGCTCCTCCGTTTCGCCGACGGCACGCTCGGCCTCGCGCTGAACCTCGACGAAGACGAGATCGGCGTCGTCGTGCTCGGCGAGTTCACCGGCATCGAAGAGGGCATGGAGGTGACCCGCACCGGCGAGGTCCTCTCGGTGCCCGTCGGCGAGGGCTACCTCGGTCGCGTCGTCGACCCGCTCGGCAACCCCATGGACGGCCTCGGCGAGATCACCGGCCTCGAGGGCCGCCGCGCCCTCGAGCTGCAGGCGCCCGGCGTCATGCAGCGCAAGTCGGTGCACGAGCCGCTGCAGACGGGCATCAAGGCCATCGACGCGATGATCCCGATCGGCCGTGGCCAGCGCCAGCTCATCATCGGCGACCGCCAGACCGGCAAGACGGCCATTGCGATCGACACGATCATCAACCAGAAGGCCAACTGGGCCTCGGGTGACCCGTCGAAGCAGGTGCGCTGCATCTACGTCGCGATCGGCCAGAAGGGTTCGACCATCGCCTCGGTGAAGGGTGCCCTCGAAGACGCCGGCGCGATGGAGTACACCACCATCATCGCCGCCCCGGCCTCCGACCCGGCCGGCTTCAAGTACCTCGCGCCGTACACGGGCTCGGCCATCGGCCAGCACTGGATGTACGACTCGAAGCACGTGCTCATCGTCTTCGACGACCTGTCGAAGCAGGCTGAGGCCTATCGTGCCGTGTCGCTCCTGCTCCGTCGCCCGCCGGGACGCGAGGCGTACCCCGGCGACGTCTTCTACCTGCACTCGCGACTGCTCGAGCGTTGCGCGAAGCTCTCCGACGAGCTCGGTGCCGGCTCGATGACGGGCCTGCCGATCATCGAGACGAAGGCGAACGACGTCTCGGCCTACATCCCGACCAACGTGATCTCGATCACCGACGGCCAGATCTTCCTCCAGTCCGACCTCTTCAACTCCAATCAGCGTCCGGCGGTCGACGTGGGCATCTCGGTCTCTCGAGTCGGCGGTGACGCACAGGTCAAGTCGATCAAGAAGGTCTCGGGCACGCTGAAGCTCGATCTCGCGCAGTACCGTTCGCTCCAGGCGTTCGCGATGTTCGCGTCCGACCTCGATGCGGCCAGCCGTCGCCAGCTTGCGCGGGGTGCCCGCCTCACCGAGCTCCTCAGGCAGCCGCAGTACTCGCCGTACCCCGTCGAGGAGCAGGTCGTCTCGATCTGGGCCGGCACGACCGGCAAGCTCGACGAGGTGCCGGTCGAAGACATCCTCCGCTTCGAGCGCGAGTTCCTCGACTACCTCGGCCGCAACACCGAGGTGCTTTCGACCCTCCGCGACACCAACGTGCTCTCCGACGAGACCGCGGCGACGCTCGAGACCGAGGTCGACAAGTTCAAGCTCGAGTTCCAGACCGGCGAGGGCAAGCCGCTCGCCTCGGTCGGGTCCGAGCAGTTCGAGGCGATCGCTCAAGAAGAGGTCGGCCAGGAGAAGATCGTCAAGGGCCGCCGTTAGTCATTCCTCGTTCCCTGAGGCTCTCGAAGGGAACTGACCTCACGAGGTCGCTTCGAGAGCCTCAGCACCAGGAAGACAGGACACAGGAGAAACATGGGAGCGCAGCTTCGGGTCTACCGGGAGAAGATCAGGTCTGCCCAGACGACCAAGAAGATCACGCGAGCGATGGAGCTGATCTCCGCGTCGCGGATCCAGAAGGCCCAGGCGCGGGTCGCGGCGTCGGAGCCCTACTCCAACGCGATCACGCGCGCCGTGTCGGCCGTCGCGAGCTACTCGAACGTCGCGCACGTGCTGACGACCGAGCCTGAGCGCGTCGACCGGGCCGCGATCGTCATCTTCACGTCGGACCGCGGTCTCGCGGGTGCCTTCAACTCGCAGGTGCTCCGTCAGGCCGAGGAGCTCACCGAGCTGCTGAAGAGCCAGGGCAAGGACGTCGAGTACTTCCTCGTCGGACGCAAGGCCGTCGGCTACTTCAGGTTCCGGCAACGCTCCTTCGAGCGCAGCTGGGTCGGCGGCACCGACAACCCCGACTTCGACACCGCGAAGGAGATCAGCGACGCGGTGCTCGAGGCATTCCTCCGCGATGCCTCCGACGGTGGCGTCGACGAGATCCACATCGTCTACAACTACTTCGTGAGCCGCATCTCCCAGGTGCCGGTGGTCACGCGCCTGTTGCCGCTCGAGGTCGTCGAGGGCGAAGTGGCATCCGACGCCAAGCACGAGGTGTTCCCGCTCTACGAGTTCGAGCCCGATGCCGAGACTGTGCTCGACAGCCTGCTTCCGGTCTACATCGAGAGCCGCATCTACAACGCCATGCTCCAGTCCTCGGCGGCCAAGCACGCGGCCACACAGAAGGCTATGAAGTCGGCGAGCGATAATGCCGACAAGCTCATCACCGACTACACGCGCCTCGCGAACAATGCGCGCCAGTCCGAGATCACCCAGCAGATTTCCGAGATCGTGGGCGGCGCCGACGCACTGTCGTCCGCCAAGTAGCCCCTTACGAAGAGAGAGAACACATGACTGACACCGCTACCGCCCCGGCCGCGGCCGCGCCCGTGGCCGGCGCCGTCGGCCGCATCGCCCGGGTCACGGGCCCCGTCGTCGACATCGAGTTCCCGCACGACTCGATCCCCGAGATCTACAACGCCCTCAAGACCGACATCACGATCGACGACGAGACGACGACCATCACGCTCGAGGTCGCGCAGCACCTCGGCGACGACGTCGTGCGCGCGATCGCGCTCAAGCCGACCGACGGCCTCGTGCGCGGCCAGGAGGTCACGGACACCGGCGGTCCGATCTCCGTTCCCGTCGGCGACGTCACGAAGGGCAGGGTGTTCAACGTCATCGGCGAGGTGCTCAACGCTGAGCCCGGCGAGAAGATCGAGATCACCGAGCGGTGGCCGATCCACCGCAAGCCGCCGGCCTTCGACCAGCTCGAGTCGAAGACCCAGCTCTTCGAGACCGGCATCAAGGTCATCGACCTCCTCACCCCGTACGTGCTGGGTGGAAAGATCGGACTCTTCGGTGGTGCGGGTGTCGGCAAGACCGTGCTCATCCAGGAGATGATCCAGCGCGTCGCGCAGGACCACGGCGGTGTGTCGGTGTTCGCGGGTGTCGGTGAGCGCACCCGTGAGGGCAACGACCTCATCAAGGAGATGGAGGAGGCCGGCGTCTTCGACAAGACCGCGCTCGTCTTCGGCCAGATGGACGAGCCGCCGGGAACGCGTCTTCGCGTCGCGCTCTCCGCCCTCACGATGGCCGAGTACTTCCGCGATGTGCAGAAGCAGGACGTGCTCCTCTTCATCGACAACATCTTCCGCTTCACGCAGGCCGGTTCCGAGGTCTCGACCCTCCTCGGCCGCATGCCTTCCGCGGTGGGCTACCAGCCGAACCTCGCCGATGAGATGGGCGTGCTCCAGGAGCGCATCACCTCGACGCGCGGTCACTCGATCACCTCGCTGCAGGCGATCTACGTGCCTGCCGACGACTACACCGACCCGGCGCCGGCCACCACGTTCGCGCACCTCGACGCCACCACGGAACTCTCGCGTGACATCGCGTCGAGGGGGCTGTACCCCGCCGTCGACCCGCTGACCTCGACCTCGCGCATCCTCGACCCCCGCTACCTGGGTGAGGACCACTACCGCGTCGCCACCACGGTCAAGCAGATCCTGCAGAAGAACAAGGAACTCCAGGAGATCATCGCGATCCTCGGTGTCGACGAGCTCTCCGAGGAAGACAAGATCACGGTGTCGCGTGCGCGCCGTATTCAGCAGTTCCTCTCGCAGAACACCTACATGGCGAAGAAGTTCACCGGTGTCGACGGCTCGACCGTTCCGCTGAAGGACACGATCGAGTCGTTCGACGCGATCGCCCGTGGCGACTTCGACCACGTCGCCGAGCAGGCCTTCTTCAACGTCGGACCCATCTCCGATGTCGAGGAGAACTGGGCCCGCATCCAGAAGGAGAACGGCTGAGCATGGCCGTCCTCAATGTGAGCGTCGTCTCGGCCGACCAGGAAGTCTGGTCGGGCGACGCGGCCATGGTGGTGGCACGTACCGTCGAAGGCGAGATCGGCATCCTGCCGGGTCACGAGCCGATGCTCGCGATCCTCGCGGGCGGCGAGGTGCGCGTCACCCTGCCCGGCGGCGAGAAGATCACGGCGAACGCCGAAGACGGCTTCCTCTCGGTTCACGCGGACGCTGTGCAGGTGGTCGCCTCCCGCGCCGAACTCGCCTGAGGAGGTTCGGATGCAGGGGGAGCTCCCGATCGACCGTCAATTCGGTGACCTCAGTGTCACCCAGCTCATCGTCATGGCCGGCCTGCCGGGGGCCGGGAAGTCGACGATCGCCCAGATCGTCGGCGCCCGCCTCGGCGCCACGGTCGTCTCGGTCGACCCGATCGAGTCGGCGATCCTCCGAGCGGGGATCGCTGCCGACCAACCGACGGGGCTCGCCGCGTATCTCGTCGCCGAGGAGATCGCCGAGAACGAGCTCGACTCCGGCCGCACGGTGATCGTCGACGCCGTGAATGCCGTTGAGGCCGCACGCCTGCAGTGGCGTGACCTCGCCGAGCGCGCCGATGTGCGACTTCGCGTGATCGAGATCGTCTGTTCCGACGAATTGCTGCACCGCGGTCGCCTCGAGAAGCGCGAACGCCGCTTGCCGCACCTCGAAGAGACCACGTGGCGCGCGGTCGAACAGAGCCTCGAGGGGTACGCCGCCTGGACCGGACCGTCATCGGCATTGCCGCGGGTCACCATCGACAGCGTCGGGTCGCTCGGCTCGAATGTCGATGCCGCACTCGCATTCATCGGGTCGTAGTGCTTGTTCTCCTCCCGCCGTCCGAGACCAAGCGCGACGGCGGTGCAGGGCTCCCGCTCGAACTCGATGCGCTCTCATTCCGCTCGCTCACGCCGGTGCGCGCCGAGCTCGTCGATGCCGCGGTCGCGCTGGCTTCTGATCCCGAGTCGGCGATGCGCGCCCTGAAGCTCAGCTCGCGCCAATCTGTCCGAGGTCGAGCGGAACCGGATGCTGCGAAGCTCGCCCACGATGCCGGCGATCGACCGCTACACGGGCGTGCTCTTCGACGCACTCGACGCTCGCTCGCTCGACGATGACGCGCGCCGGTTCGCGCACGGCTGCGTGACGGTGCATTCTGCGCTCTTCGGGCTTGTCGCCGCGCTCGATCCGATCCCCGCGTACCGGCTCTCGCACGATTCTCACCTGCCGGGTTTACGGCTGAAGCAGGCGTGGCGCACCCGCATCGGCGAGTTGCTCGAGGCACGCGCCGGACTGCTGGTGGATCTCAGGTCGGAGGGGTATGCGGCCCTCGGGCCAGCTCCGGCGCGCGAACAGAGCGTCTTCGTTCGCGTCGTTTCGGTCGATGACGCCGGGCGGCGCCGTGCGCTCAACCACTTCAACAAACGCGCCAAGGGGCTCTTCACGCGGGCGCTGCTCGAGTCGCAGCGTGACCTCGAGACGGTCGACGACCTCATCGAGTGGGCGACGGGCACCGGTTTCAGGCTCGAACTCGGAACCCGTCGCGGCGACGATGCGCCGCGCGAGCTCGATCTCGTCGCCTGAGCGGGCGTCAGCGGGCGGCCGCGCGGAAGCACCCCGCCAAGTGGTCGTCGACCATGCCGGCTGCTTGCATGAGCGCATACATCGTCGTCGGCCCGACGAACCGGTAGCCGAGGCGTCGCAACTCCTTGCTCATCGCGGTCGACTCGGGTGTCACGGCCGGTACCTCGGCGAACGATGCGGGATTCGCGGCGCGCGGTGGCGGTGCGAACCCCCACAACAGTGAGTCGAGCGGTTCTTCGAGCGCCAGCGTCGCCCGTGCGTTCTGGATCGTCGCCTCGATCTTGCCGCGGTGCCTGATGATTCGCTCGTCGCCGAGGAGGCGCTCGACATCGGACTCGGTCATCGCCGCGACCCGCTCGGCATCGAACTCGTGGAACACCTCGCGGAATGCGGGGCGGCGCCGGAGGATCGTGATCCAGGAGAGGCCGGCCTGGAAGCCCTCGAGGCACACCTTCTCGAAGAGACGCTGGGCATCGTGTTGCGGCGTGCCCCATTCATCGTCGTGGTAACGCCGATACTCGGCATCGGTGGCACCCCATCCGCAGCGGGCGACCCCGTCATCGCCGACGATGATCTCGGCGCGGGGGATGACGCTCACGCGGCGAAGCCGATGCGCTCATGGCCGAGCAGCCAGAGCTTCGTGGGGATGCCGTCACCGCCGGAGTAGCCCGTGATGCGGCCATCGGACGCGAGCACGCGGTGGCAGCCGACGATGATCGGCACGGGATTGGCGCCGACCGCACCGCCGATCGCCCGCGCGGAACCGGGCTTTCCGACCGCGGCGGCGAGTGCGCCGTACGAGGTCGCCTCGCCCCAGCCGAGACGGTCGAGCTCGGCCCAGACCGCCTTCTGGAACGGCGTTCCCTCGCGTCGCACCGGAACGTCGAAGTCGGTGCGTTCGCCCGCGAAGTACTCGACGAGTTCAGCGCGGGCACGGTCGAGCACCGCGTTCGAGCGCTCGGGCTCGCCGTCGTGGGGAAGGGTGCCGTCACGCTCGATGGAGAGCCCGGTGACGGCGTCGTCGTCGCCGACGACTTCGAGGCGCCCGATGGGGCTCTCGAGACGGATGAGGAACACGTTGGTCATGATTCGAGCGTAGCTGCGGCATCCGACACCGGCTCGCGGGAATCGGACATCGCGCACGGCTGCCAGGTGAGGCCGGATTGGGGAGGACGAGTTGCATCCGCTCGCTCGACTTGTCCTCGACAATCGGCCGTCCGCGAGGAGACCGCAACGGATCACGGCGCCGGGCGGCGGTCGTGAGCGCTCGGGCGGCACTGTTCGGGGATGACGACCATCATTCGCGCCGAGCAGGCGCACGACTTCCTCGCCCTCGTTCCGACGCTCGCCGGCTTTCGGCCGGAGCGATCCATCGTGTGCGTCGGCTTCCGCGGCAATCGCACCGTCGGGGTCCTGCGGCACGATCTTCCGAGACGTGCCCGTGACCGGGCGCCGCTCGTCTCCGCGATCGTCGGCACGCTGTGCAAGATGCCGGGCGTCGATGCGATCGTCCCCGTCGTCTATACCGATGCCCGCTTCGATTCGGGCCGCGGCGTCCCCGAACGCGCGTTCCTCGGGCTCCTCGTGAAGGAGGCCGAGCGCGCCGGGTTCCTCGTGCGGGACGCGCTCTGCCGCGCGGCTGACGCATGGGGGTCGATCCTCGATCGCGCCACGCCCGGCGCGGGACATCCGCTCGCCCTGATCGACGAGAGTCCGGTGACTCGGCTCACGCCCGACGGAATGGAGGTGCTCGACTCGCCTGGTGCAGCCGGAGCCCTGCCCGAGGGCGACTCCGGAACGGCCGACGCGATCGCGCGGGTGCTGCCGCATTTCGCCTCCGACGACCTGGCCGAGGCGGCGATCATGCGACTCGGGCGGAATGCGGACCCGGTCGAGCTCGTCGAAGCACTGCTGTCCGGCTCGCCGTCGAAGCAGCCCGCGCATCGGCTCGCGTGGTTCCTCCACCTCGCATCGCGCCCCGCGTTCCGCGATGCGATGATGCTGCAGTTCGCCTTCGGCGTCGTCGTCGGCGAGGCGGCGCACGACGACGCGTACGACAGCGCCGAGCGAGCTGCCGACCACGGCGAGAGCATGGACGAGCTCGTCGAACGGGAACTCGCCGAGCGCGGCATCGATGCCGTGTCCGACCTCCTCACGCGCCTCATGATCGGGCAGTCGATGCTCCGGCCCGATCGCACACGCGTCGAGCGGGCGATCTCGCTCCTCCTCCCGCTCATCGCGAACGCGCCTCCGTCTCACCGCGTCGGACCGCTCTGCATCGCGGCGTGGCTCTCCTGGTCGCTCGGCCGAGGCTCGGCGGCCGGAGCGCTCATCGATCGTGCACTCGAGACCGAGCCGGGGCATCCGATGGCGTGCCTGCTCGAGACGTTCATCGGAAGCGGCACCCTGCCCGAGTGGGCGTTCGCGGCACCGCAGCCGGCTCCGGGTGGCGCGCGGATGGTCGGAGCCCGTCGTGGCACCCGACGTCAGCGATCGATGAACCTCGCAATCGCGCGTGCCGTGAGCGGTAGGCGTCGCGGAGGCATCCGTCGCCGATGGGCGAGCCGATGCCGTCAGATGCGGTTCGATGCTTCGGCGAGCACCCCACGCAGCTTCTGCTCGATCTCCGCGAACTCCGCCGGGCCGATGGTGAGCGGCGGCGCGAGCTGGATCACGGGATCGCCCCGGTCGTCGGCGCGGCAGTAGAGTCCCGCATCGAAGAGCGCCTTCGAGAGGAAACCGCGAAGCAGTCGCTCGCACTCGTCGTCGTCGAAGGTCTCGCGAGTGTCCTTGTCTTTCACGAGCTCGATGCCGAAGAAGTACCCGTCGCCGCGGACGTCGCCGACGATCGGCAGGTCGAGGAGCTTCTCGAGCTCGGCGCGGAAGAGCGGCGAGTTCTCGCGCACGCGTTCGTTGAGCCGCTCTTCCTCGAAGATGTCGAGATTCTCGAGTGCGACCGCCGCGGAGACGGGATGCCCGCCGAACGTGTAGCCGTGGGAGAACGACGTGTTGCCTTCGGCGAACGGCGCATAGATCTTCTCGGAGACGATCGTCGCGCCGATGGGGGAGTAGCCCGAGGTCATCGCCTTCGCGCACGTGATCATGTCGGGCACGTAGCCGTACGCGTCGCAGGCGAACGTGTGGCCGAGTCGGCCGAACGCGCAGATGACCTCGTCGGAGACGAGCAGCACATCGTACTGGTCGCAGATCTCGCGCACACGCTGGAAGTAGCCGGGGGGCGGCGGGAAGCATCCGCCCGAATTCTGCACCGGTTCGAGGAAGACCGCCGCGACCGTCTCGGGGCCTTCGAAGAGAATCATCTCCTCGATGCGGTTCGCCGCCCAGCGGCCGAACGCCTCGAGATCGTCTGCGGGGGCGCCCATCTCGGCCGCCCGGTAGAAGTTCGTGTTCGGCACGCGGAAGCCGCCCGGCGTCACCGGCTCGAACATCGCCTTCATGGCCGGGATGCCGGTGATCGCGAGCGCGCCCTGCGGGGTGCCGTGATAGGCGATGGCGCGAGAGATGACCTTGTGCTTGGTGGGACGGCCATTGAGCTTCCAGTAGTACTTCGCGAGCTTGAACGCCGTCTCGACCGCCTCGCCGCCGCCGGTTGAGAAGAACACGCGGTTGAGGTCGCCGGGCGCGTGGGCCGCGAGCCGGTCTGCGAGCTCGATCGCAGACGGGTGCGCATACGACCAGATCGGGAAGAACGCGAGCTGCTCGGCCTGCCTCGCGGCGACCTCGGCGAGACGCTTGCGGCCGTGGCCGGCGTTCACGACGAAGAGTCCCGCGAGTCCGTCGAAGTACTCCCGGCCATCGATGTCGTAGATATGGTGGCCCTCGCCGCGCGTGATGATCGGCACCCCTGACGTCGCCATCGTGGACTGGCGGGCGAAGTGCATCCAGAGATGATCCTTCGCCTTCTGCTGCAGCGCGGCCTTGTCGTAGACCGTGTCGGCCATGGTTCCCCTTCCTAGCGAGTGCCCCAGTTGTAGAACTGCTTCTGGAGTTTGAGGTAGACGAATGTCTCGGTGCTGAGCACACCGTCGAGGCTGCGGATCCGCGAATTCAGGAGGGTGATCAGCTCCTCGTCGTTCTCGCACACGATCTCGGCGAGCACGTCGAAGCTGCCGGCGGTGAGCACGACGTAGTCGACCTCGGGGATCTCGGCGACGCGCTCGGCGAGCACCCTGGTGTCGCCGCCGGCCCGGATGCCGATCATGGCCTGCCGTGTGAAGCCGAGCTGCATCGGGTCGGTCACCGCGACGATCTGCATCACTCCCGACTCGGTCAGGCGCGCCACGCGCTGGCGGACAGCGGCCTCGGAGAGCCCGACGGCCTTGCCGATGTCCGCATACGAGCGGCGTCCGTCGGCCTGCAGCTGCTCGATGATCGCCTTCGACACGTCGTCGAGGTGCACCGGCCGAGGTTGCGGCGAGCGCCCGGTGTTCGTCATGGCACGATTGTGACAGTGACGGATGCCTCAGACAAGCGATTCCGTTGATTTCCCGCGTTCAATCGACTGATTCCACCGCTCGAGGCCTGGTTTCGTCGTCTCCCTCGCTACATCGGTCGACCGGGACTGGGCGAAGGACGCGTCGCGGTGCGAGACTGGTCGACATGGTCGCCGGTGCCGTCTCGAGTCGCGCGGAGCGCGGCGCGCCCGCGTGGGACATGATCATCGGAGACCGCTTCATCGCGGCGATTGCCGCCCCCGCCCCCGAGGCACTACTGACCGCGCTCGCCGAGGCCGCGAGCGACCCCGATCCATCGGTCGAGGCGCTCGTCGGTGCGATGCCCGTCGGTCGCGTCGACGCGATCGGGTCGTTCGCGCTGGTCTGGTGGCCGGCGGGGGACTGGTCGCAGGTCACCGCGGTCGTGCGCGGCGACGCCGTCGTCGACCTGGACTCGCCGGGCGGAAGCCGTCGCTTCGATGCGCGCGGCATCCGGCCGTGGCACCTCGCCGAATTCGAGGACGTCGTCGCGCTCCGCCTCACCGCCGCCGACGCCGTGCTCGAGCGCATCGGCAGCGCGGTCGACCGGGTTCCGCACGCCCGCGCGAGCGTGCGCGCGTCGGCTGTGGAGTGGTCGGCCGACGCGGCTCGGCAGGGTGGGCCACGCGTCGGCGAGCGCGGGCGCCCGAGCAGGCCGCGCCCGAGCTGGCCGCCGACCTCGAGGGGGCCGCCGATGCCGGCGAGCAGGCCGCCCCCGAGCTGGCCGCCGACCATGCGCCGGCCACCGACACGATCCTCGTGCGACGCCGCGAGGCCGACACGATGCTCGCGCCGCCGCGAGCGGTGCGCGACGCCGACACGATCCTCACTCAGCAGCGCACGCCGCGTCGCACGCGAGCGACGCCGACGGTTCCGACACCTCCGGAAACGCCGACGGCTCCCGAGGCAGGTCCGGAGGGCCCGCGTTTCCGTGTCGGCGACGGCCCCGTCCACTCTCTCACCGTGCCGGTGCTCATCGGCCGCCGCCCCATGCCGCCGCGCATCGCGGGCATCGCCGGACCCGCGCCCGAACTCCTCTTCGTCGTTTCGCCGCGGTCCGTCGTCTCCGGCACTCACCTCGAGCTCCGCCTCGAGGGGACGCGGCTCGTCGCCACCGATCTCCACTCGACCAACGGAACGACAGTGCGGACCGCGGCCGGCAACCGCCGCATGCGCGCGGGCGAGTCCGTGGTGGTCGCACCGGGAAGCCGCCTCGACCTCGGAGACGATACGATCATCGAGATTCTCCCCGCCCCCGGAACTTCGCTCGAATGACCCCCGACAGACAGCAGGCCGAACAGGTGACGCAGCTAGGCAATGGCAACGCCCGCCATCGAGTCTTGTTGCCCGACGGCACCGAGGTCACCCTCGGGTGGGCGGCGTTGACCGACACCGGTCTCCGACGCGAAGTCAACGAGGACAGCTTCATCGCACGGGCACCGGTGTTCGCTGTGGCCGACGGCATGGGCGGCCATGCGGCCGGCGACTTCGCGAGTGCCGCCGTCGTCACCCGGCTCGCGGAGCACGGCGGAAAGGCGCTCGTCGGAACGCCCGAGATCGATCAGGCGCTCCGCCTCGCCGTGCAGGACATGGGCCGCGGCGCCGGCGTCACCGACGAGGGCAGTGGCACCACGGTGACGGGCGCAGCCCTCGGCGCGATCGCCGACGAGCCGGCATGGATCGTCTTCAACATCGGCGACTCGCGCGTCTACCGTCTCGTCGGCGGCGTGCTCGAACAACTCACTGTCGACCACTCCATCGTGCAGGAGCTCGTCGACGCCGGCCAGATCACTCGCGAAGAGGCCGACACTCACCCGCACTCGAACGTCATCACGCGCGCCGTCGGCTTCCATGAGGCGCCGATTCCCGACTACCGGGCGATCGCGGTCGAAGAGGGCATGCGCCTGCTCATCTGCTCGGACGGGCTCACGAAGGAGCTCACCTCGTACGGCATCCGGCATTTCCTCGTCGCGAACCCGAAGGCCGAGAAGGCGGCGAGGCAGCTGCTCGACGCGGCGCTCGGCAACGGCGGACGCGACAACGTGACCGTGATCGTCGTCGACGTGCTGAAGGTCGTGCGGCCGTTCGGCGGGCGTCCCGACGAGGGCGGAGAGACGGCGAGAGCCTGACGGATGCCGCGCGGGCGCGTTCGCCGGCCTGCACCGCCTCGCCGGGGCATCCGCCGCCTAGAATGGGTGGCACCGCGTGTCGCCGGCAACCGGGCGGCGCCGAACCAAGCGAGCTCAGGGGGGAGGATCGTGGCTCGACGACTGCCGTCCAACCCACCGAACCTGCCTGGGTTCACGTTCGTCCGTGTGCTCGGATCGGGCGGATTCGCCGACGTGTTCCTCTACGAGCAGAACATGCCGCGACGCCTCGTCGCCGTGAAGGTCCTGCTCGCCGAAGTAGTGAACGATGACCTCCGGCAGATGTTCCAAGGCGAGGCCAATCTCATGGCGCAGCTCTCCTCGCATCCGTCGATCCTCACCGTCTATCAGGCGAGCGTCGCCGCCGACGGGCGGCCCTACCTCGTCATGGAGTACTGCTCGGCCACGCTCGGGCAGCGCTACCGCGCCGTGCAGCTGCCGATCGCGGAGGTGCTCTCGGTCGGCGTGCGCATCGCGAGCGCGGTCGAGACGGCCCATCGACAGGGTGTACTGCACCGCGACATCAAGCCGTCGAACATCCTGACCACCGCCTACGGCCACCCGGTGCTCTCGGACTTCGGCATCGCGGCCACTCTCGGCCAGGCCGAGACGAGCGATGCGGTCGGGCTCTCGATTCCGTGGTCGGCGCCCGAGGTGCTGCACGACGAGGTCTCGGGCACGGTCGCGAGCGAGGTCTGGTCGCTCGGTGCGACGGTGTACTCGCTGGTCGCCGGCCGCAGCCCGTTCGAGGTGCCAGGGGGAGACAACGCCTCCGCGCAGCTCATGGCGCGGATCGACAAGGCGAAACCTCCCGAGACCGGTCGTGTCGACGTGCCGAAGAGCCTCGAGCGCGTGCTCGCACGGTCGATGTCCAGACGCCCGTCGGATCGACAGGCGAGCGCACTCGAGTTCATCCGCGACCTGCAGGCGGTCGAAGAGGAACTCGGGCTGCCGCAGACCCAGCTCGAGGTCGCGATGGACGACTGGGCGATCGCCACGGCCGTCGATGTCGACGAGCTCACGCGCATCAACGCCACGCACTCGCTGGGCGACGGCGCCGCCGGTCGACGTCGTCGCCGCCGCGCCAGCTGGCGCGTGTCGACGCCCGCGGACACGACTCGGCCACGGGACGCTCCCGCCCGTCGTCGCCGTCGACGCCACGCCTCGCGTGGGGGATCTCGATCGTCGCCGCATTGCTCGTCGCGCTCGTGGGCGCGGGGGTGTTCGCGGTGATCCAGGGCACGAGGTCGATCCCGGTGGTCACCGACGTGCAGGCCACGGTCGACGGCACGGCGGTCATCTTCTCCTGGGACGATCCGGGACTCGCCGGCGGTGACGCCTACATCGTCACCGTCGGCGACGACGCGTCGCCGCCGACCCGTGAGACGAGCTTTCCGGTGAACGCCGCCGACGGCGAACTGGTCTGTGCGAGCGTGACGGTCACGCGCGACGGCAAGTCGGGCCAGCCGAGCGCGGAGCGCTGCATCGACGTCGACGAGGGCGCCTGATGCCCCCGGCCCGCCTGGCCTCGCGCCGCTCGACCGTCCTGACCGCGGGAGCGGTCGTCGCCGTCGTCGCGGTGGTCACCGGGGTCGCTGTCGCGTCGGGCGGGTACGCCGCCCAGCGCGTCGATCTCGGCGACGCGGCCGTGTGGGTGGCGAGCGACCGGTCGGAGGCGATCGGACGCGCCAACACCGCGGTGCTCGAACTCAACTCCGTCGTCGAGACCGGGAGCACGGGCGCGGTGGTCGTGCAGGACGGACCGACCGTGCTCGTGCTCGACCCCGACCGGGCGAGCGTCGGCATCGTCGACGCGTCCACCTCGACCCTCACCAAGACGGTCGCGGTCCCGCCCGACGAACCCTCCATCGCCCTGGCCGGCTCCCACGTCGTCGTCGTTGCCGCCGGCAACTTCTGGACCGTGCCGGTCGCGGAGTTCGCCGAATTCGACTCCGAAGACGAACCGATGCTCGCCTTCGGCGCCGGGGCGGTGACGTCGGTCGACCCCGCAGGCACCCTCTTCGCCTACACGCCGTCGACGGGCGCGGTGGCGCGTGTCGACGCGGCCGGGGTGGCGACCGTCGCCGAGCAATGGCAGCTCGAACCCACCGACCGCACCGACGTGCAGATCACCTCCGTCGCCGGACGCTGGGCGGTGCTCGACCTCGCGAAGCGAACCCTGTTCCTTCAAGGTCGCAGCGACGGTGTGGACCTGTCCGAAGTACTCGAATGGGGAGAGACTCCGGTCCTGCAGGTGCCGTCGCTGACGGGTGAGGAGGTCGCGATTGGGCACAGCGGCGGACTCATCACGGTCGGCCTCGACGATGGCGAAACGAGTCAGCTGGTCGAGGGCCGCGGGTACGGTGCGCCCGCGGCCCCCGTGATGCACGACGGATGCCTCCACGCCGCCTGGTCGCTCGGTTCGGCGTGGAGCTCGTGCGCGTCCCCCGGCGAAGTCGAGCTCGAAGATGCATCGGGAGCCACGGACATCGCATTCCTCGCCAACGGCGACGCGCTCGTGCTGAACGACCGGACCACGGGCAAGGCGTGGGCGGCATCCGCCGGCTACGGGCTCATCGACAACTGGGACGATCTCCTCAAGACCGAACGCGACGAGGAGACCGTCGAGCAGAACGACCCCGACACACGCCCCACCGTCGAGAAGGGCCAGGTGGCGCCCGTTGCCGTCGACGACGAGTTCGGTGCGCGACCCGGTCGTTCGACGCTCCTGCCGGTGCTCCTGAACGACTACGACGCGAACGGCGACGTGCTCGTCATCGACTCGGTCGACGGGGAGCTCCCGGCGGGCGTGACGCTCGACCTCGTCTCGGAGAACCAGCAGATGAAGCTGACGCTCGACGACGGGGCATCCGGCGTCGTCACCTTCGGATACGTGGTCGACGATGGGCGCGGCGGAACAGCGCATGCCACGGTGCACGTCACGGCGCGCAGCCCCGACGAGAACTCGCCGCCGCAGCAGCAGCGCCCGACGCACGCGACCGTCGCGTCGGCGGGGCGAGTGAGCACCCCGGTGCTCAGCGATTGGGTCGATCCCGACGGCGACCCGTTCTTCCTCCAGCAGGCAGGTGTCGAGGCGCCCGACACGGTGTCGTGGACGGCCGATGGGGTGGTCGTCTTCGACGAGTTCGCCCAGAGCGGGTCGGAACGCTCGGCCTCCCTCATCGTCTCCGATGGGCGCGACGAAGCCGGCGGCCGGCTCGAGATCGAGGTCCGCGCGCCCGGCGACGTGCCGATCATCGCCGAGCCGTTCGTCGCGCTCGCCACCGCCGGTGAGGAGATCCGCATCGAGCCGCTCCTGCATGTGCGCGGGGGCTCGGCGCCGGTCCGGCTGACCGCGGTGCCGGCCAAGCCCGATGCAAACCTGGTCCCCGACTTCGACGGCGGCACCTTCCGCTTCACGAGTGATGCGGTGCGCACTCACCTGCTCGAGTACACCGTGACCGATGGCGCGGAGACGGCGATCGGCGTCGTGCGGGTCGACGTGTCGGCGCCGCCCGAGCGCGACACCACCCCGATCACGGTGCCGCACACGGCCTTCCTCCGGTTGCATCAGCCGGTCGACATCGACGTGCTCGCGACCGACATCGACCCGACCGGCGGCGTGCTCGTCCTCACCGGGCTCGGCGACCCCGAGGCCGCGGAAGGCGTCCGCATCGAGGTCATCGACCATCGGATCCTGCGGGTCACCCTGACCCGCCCCCTCGAGACGGGGTCGACCGTGTTCGGCTACCGCGTGAGCAACGGCCTCGCCGAGGCCGAGGGCGAGGTGACGCTCGTCGAGGTACCCGAGCCCGAGAGTCCCCAGGCTCCCGTAGCGGTTCCCGACACGATATCGGCCCGCACCGGCGACGTCGTCGACGTCGCGGTGCTCGCGAACGACGAGCACCCCGACGGCCTCCCGCTCACGCTCGCTGCTGCGCTCGTGAAGGAACCCGCCGCGGGGCTGCTCTTCGTCGACGGCGATCGCCTGCGCTACTTCGCGCCCGACACGGCAGGCGAGTTCGAGGCGGCCTACCGGGTCGAGGCCGGCGACCAGTTCGCGAACGCGACCGTGAGCATCTCGGTGCGCGAGGCCGACCCCGAGACGAACAGGGCGCCGGTTCCGTCCACTGTCACCGCGCGGGTGATCGCCGGTGAGTCGGTGCGCATCCCGATCCCGCTCGGCGGCACCGATCCCGACGGCGACTCCGTGCAGCTCATCGGCCAGGAGTCGAACCCCGAGCGCGGGAGCGTCATCAGACGCGGCGCGGATTGGCTCGAATACCAGGCGGGCGAGTACTCGGCGGGCACCGACACCTTCCAGTACGCCGTCATCGACGCGCTCGGCGAGCGCGCGACCGGATCGGTGCGGGTGGGCATCGCCCCACGCGTCGACGGCGCCCACCCGCCGATCGCGGTCGACGACGACGTCATCGTGCGACCGGGCCGCACGATCTCGGTGCGGGTGCTCGAGAACGATTCGGATCCCGACGGCGGATCGCTCCGGCTCGTCGGCGTCGAGGAGATGACCGACGGCGCGACCGCGGTCATCGACGGCGATCATCTCGAGCTGACGATTCCCGACGCCGAAGGGCCATACAGTTTCATCTACACGGTCGAGAACGAGCACCTCGGCACCGCGCGGAGTTGGGTGAGGGTCGAAGCGAGCGAGGATGCGCCACTGTCGCGCCCCGAGGCATCCGACACCGTGCTGGGCCTCAGTGACATCCTCGACCTCGATCGCATCGACGTACCGGTGCTGCGGAACGTGTTCCTCGCCGATGCCGACGTCGGCGACCTCACCGTCGAGCTCGTCGAGGACTACGACGGCGGCGCGGAGGTGCGCCCCGATGGCACGATCCGCGTCGATGTCGAGGACGGCAGACGCATCATTCCCTTCTCCGTGAGCCACCCCGAGGACCCGTCGGTCATCGGCCTACGCCTTCATCTGGGTGCCCGGTCGTGACGACGCCCTCCCGCAGCTGCGCAGTGACGCGCCGCGAGTGCGCGTGGCCAGCGGCGACGAGGTGCGTCTCGAACTCGATGACTTCGTGATCGCGGCGTCGGGCCGGCCGGTGCGGCTCACGGATGCCGCGAACGTGCGCGCCTCGCACGACGACGGCTCCGAACTCGCCGTCGACCACGACACGCTTCGATTCCGCAGCGAAGACGGCTACTTCGGGCCGGCTTCGCTCTCGTTCACGGTGACCGATGGCGAATCCGCCGACGATCCCGAGGGCCGCACCGGCACGATCGTGATTCCGATCGAGGTGCTGCCGACCGAGAACCAGCCGCCGGTGTTCACGGGCGGCGTCATCAACTTCGAGCCCGGGCAGGCCATGACCATCGACCTCCTGGAGCTCACGAGCTACCCCTATCCCGACCCCCTCGACGAGCTCGAGTTCGAGGTGCTCCCGCCGTTGGCAGAGGGATTCCGCTTCTCGCTCGAGGACAACGAGCTCACCGTCGAGGCCGAGGAGGGCGTTTCGAAAGACGCCTCGATCGCGATCGGCGTCGCGGATGACTCGGGCGAGGGACGACCCGGCCGCATCGAGCTGCTCGTCGTGCCATCGACGCGTCCGCTCGCCCAACCTGCCCCCGACACCGCCGTCGCCGCGCGTGGCACGACCACCTCGATCGACGTGCTTGCGAACGACAACGCGACGAACCCGTTCCCAGACACGCCGCTGCGGGTCGTCGACGTGAGCGGTCTCGACACCGACAGCCTGCCCGCCGGCGTCTCGATCCGACCGAGCGACGATCTCACAACGCTCGCGGTCACCGTCGAGAGCGGCGCCGCCCCCGTCAACACGACCCTGCAGTACCAGGTCGCCGACGCGACCGACGATCCGAGCCGCTACGCGTGGGGCACGGTGACGATCTCGGTGCAGGATCGCCCCGATCCCGTCACGGGCGCGAGCGTCACGGGCTTCGGCGACGGCACCCTCGATGTCGTCTTCGGCGCGGGCGGCTTCAACAACTCGCCCATCACGGGATACGAGATCGAGCTCCTCGACCCGTCGAGCGGCGAGGTTCTCCGCAGGTCGGTCTGCGCCGCGACGACATGCACGGTCGCGACGCCGGGGAACGGCCAGTCGAATGCCGTCGTCGTGCAGGTGCAGGCTCGGAACGGAATCGGGCTGTCCGATCCGGTCGAGGTTCCGGGTCCGATCTGGTCCGACGTCATCCCGCCCTCGCCCACCGGGCTTCGTGCGCTGCCCCTCGACGGGAGGCTCCGCATCGAATGGGATCCCGTGTCGTCCGGCTCCGGAAGCGCCGTCGGATCGTACGTGGTGACGGTCGCTGGAGTCTCCAGCGAGGTCTCGGCGGCCGATGCCTGCACCGCGACGGCCTGCAGCACCGAGTCGCAAGCACTCGAGAACGGCAGCCTGGTGCCGTTCACGGTGAGCGCACGCAACCAGGCGTATCCCGCGCTCGCCGCGTGGACCGAGGCGGGCGGCAGCGGCACGCCGTTCGGCTCGCCCGTCGCAGGCGGCATCACCGTGAACGGCGACGCCGCTCGCCGGCACCGTCACTGTTTCGTGGTCGCCGTTCGCCGGCAACGGCGATGCGATCGCCGGCTACTTCGTGCAGCGGCTCGTCGAGGGCGAATCGAACGTGCCGACCGGCCCGCAGGCGTGCACGGTCACGAGTCCCGCGCCGGGCACGGTCGTCGCTCCGGCGAGCGGCGGCACCGTGGCAGAGGTCGCGCAAGTGGGGCCGGATGCCTCGAGCGTGCAGTTCACCGGAACCGGCACCGAGTCGGCACGCTACTCGTTCCTCGTGTGGGGCTACAACCGCGCGGGCTGCGTCAACACCGAGGTCGTGAGCACGGTCGTGCGCCCGGCGCCCGGCACGATCGGGGCGGTGCAGAGCGACATGAACTGGCGCACCACCGAGACCTGGGATCGATACATCGGGAATGTGGACCCGAAGGCCTGGACCTACGAGATCGTCCTCGTCGACCAGGGCGGCGCGCAAGTCGCAGGTTCGGCGAAGACCTTCAACGGCACCGGGTGGCTGCGCGACATCTTCGCGCGCCCGTACGGCGAGGCGGTGCGCTTCCAGGTGCGATCGTGCTCGGTGTGGGGCAGCTGCGGCCCGTGGTCCGACGTCCTGCCGTCGAATGCGACTCCGTCGCTCACCTTCGCCCTCCCCAGTCGGATCTGGGACGAGGGGTCGATGAGCTGGTCGTGGACCGCGGGGCCCGACAATTCCGGACTCCCGACGAGCTTCCGATGCGGCGTCGATGGCGATGACACGGGACAGGCCGCGCAGACGGAGACGACGTGTCAGGTCCCCGGAGCCGCGCCCCGCGATCGCGTCTGGTTGGATGTTGAAGTCGCGGGCGTCACGGCACGCTACGAGAGCAGTTGAGAAGGAGCCGCCATGACCATGTCCCCTGAGGAGGCGACCGGATTCGCCGCGAATCTCGACCGGCTCGTCGGCGCGGTCGAAGAGGTGCTGCTCGGCAAGAACCGGGTCGTGCGTCTCGCATTCACCGCGTTCCTCAGCGAGGGGCACCTGCTGCTCGACGACGTGCCGGGCACCGGCAAGACCTCGCTCGCCCGGGCCATGGCGCAGTCCGTGGCGGGCGCGAGCAATCGGGTGCAGTTCACCCCCGACCTCCTCCCCGGAGACATCACCGGCGTCACGGTGTACGACCAGCGTTCCGGCCTGTTCGAGTTCCACCCCGGGCCCGTCTTCGCGAACATCATCCTCGCCGACGAGATCAACCGCGCGAGCCCGAAGACCCAGTCGGCGCTGCTCGAGGTCATGGAGGAGGGGCAGGTCACGGTCGACGGGCAGACCCATCCGGTGGGGCGTCCGTTCATGGTCATCGCGACGCAGAACCCCGTCGAGCAGGCGGGTACCTACCGCCTCCCCGAGGCGCAGCTCGACCGATTCCTCATGCGCTCCTCGATCGGATATCCCGACCACGCGTCGACCATCCGCATCCTCGAGGGCGCCGACCAGCGGGCACATGATCAGCGCGTCGAGCCTCAGCTCGACGCCGAGCAGATCGTCGACATGGCCGCGCTCGCGCGTACCGTCTACGTCGACCCCACGATCCACGACTACGTCTCGAGGCTCGTCGACGCGACGCGCACCGCGCGCGAGGTCCGACTCGGGGTGAGCGTACGCGGCGCACTCGCCCTCATCCGGGCGGCGAAGACGCACGCGGCCGGCCGCGGGCGCCACTACGTCGTGCCCGACGACGTGAAAGCCCTCGCCGAGCCGGTGCTCGCGCACCGCCTCATCCTCGACCCCGAGGCGGAGTTCGACGGCGTCACCGCGTCGAACATGATCGCGCAGGTGCTCATCGAGACGCCGCCTCCCTCGACCAGGCAGGCGGTGTGACACTCACCCAGACCCGTACCACGATCCCCGAGGACGCCAAGAGAGAGGGCCTGCTCGCGGTCATGATCGGGCGCGCCGTGCACTGGGCGAGCGCGGGGTGGGCGGTGATCCTCGAATGGGCGACTGCTGTTCGGGGCGTCGTCACTCCGCTCGGCTGGGCGGTGGTCGCCGGCGCGGTCATCGCGCTCGCCGTGGGCTACGTGTGGGGCTGGCTCGAGGTCATCGCGCTCGGCTGGGGACTCGTGGTGCTCATCGCCGCGGCATCCGTGTGGCTCGTGGGCCACGGCGCCGGATCGATCCGGCTCGTGCTGCCTTCCCCTCGAGTCGTGGTCGGCGAGCCTGCCGAAGCGCGCCTCATCGCCGCGAACCCGGGCCGACGACGGTTCGGCGGAGTGCAGCTCGAGTTGCCGGTCGGGACGAAGGTCGTCGAACGAGTGCTGCCTGGACTTCCTCGCGGCGGCGCGTTCGACGAGCAATTCCGCATCCCCACCGAGCGGCGGGGCGTCGTGCCGGTCGGCCCGGCCCGCACCGTGCGCGCCGACCCGATCGGACTCATGCGCCGCGAGATCGTCTGGTCGGAGACGGCAGAGCTGCATGTGCACCCGCGAACCGTGTCGATCTCCGCGCTGAGCACCGGATTCATCCGCGACCTCGAGGGGTCGCCGACCCGCGACCTCACGGCGAGCGATATCGCATTCCACGCGCTCCGCGAGTACGTGCCCGGCGATGACCGGCGCTTCATCCACTGGAAGAGCTCGGCGAAGACGGGCACCTTCATGGTGCGGCAGTTCGAGGAGACGAGGCGCAGCCGCCTCATGGTCCTCCTCGACCTCGACCCCGGAGCGTACGCGGATGCCGCGGAGTTCGAGCTCGCCGTGAGCGCCGCGGCATCCGTCGGCGCACGTGCCATCCGCGATGCCCGCACCGTGTCGTTCATCGTGTCGGGGCAGCTCCGTTCCAACGGTGCCGCCCGAGGCGGCGCCATGCGGGAGCTGCCCACCGTCTCCCGCGACCGCCTGCTCGACGCGCTGTGCCTGGTCGAGACCGACGATCGCGCGGCGATGCTTCCCGACGTCGCGCGCGCCGCGGCCGAGGGGCTCGCCGGCGTGTCGCTCGCCTTCCTCATCACGGGCACCGCGCGAGGAGTCGCCCCGCTGCGCGCCGCGGCGACGAGACTCCCGCTCGGCGTCGAGGCCGTCGCGGTGCAGTGTGCGCCCGAGGGGCAGCCGTCGGCCCGGACGATCGCCGGACTCACCGTGTTCGGCATCGGCTACCTCGAAGACCTCCGCGCGATGCTCGCGAGATCGGCGTCGGTCGCATGACCGCCCGGAACGCTGCCGGGGCGCGTCGGTTCCTGCCGACGGCCGTCAGCGTCGTGCTCATCGTCGCGATGCTCGTCGCCGCGATGATTCCGTGGTGGCCGGTCTACGAGAGTCCGGCGTTCATCGTCGCGGCGACCATCGCGATCGTCGCGGGCACCGCGATCGGCGTGCTCGGCGCACGATTCTCATTGCCGGCGTGGACCATCGTCGTCATGGTGTTCGGCGCGTACGTCGTGCTCGGCGTGCCCGCTGCGGTGCCGGGCCGGGCGATCGCCGGCATCCTGCCGACCCCTGAAGGCCTCGTCGAGCTCGTCGCCGGCGCGGCCCTCTCGTGGAAGCAGCTCGTCACGATCGCAGTGCCCGTCGGCTCCTATCAGGCCCTGCTCGTTCCGCCGTTCCTCCTGGCGCTCGTGGCGGCGACGGCCGCGACGACGATCGCGCTGCGCAGCAGATACCCTTCGGCCGCGGTACTCCCTCCCGCGCTGCTCCTCCTCGCCGGGATCGCACTCGGCGTGGTGCACGGCGACCTTGCCATCGAGGCAGGACTCGCGTTCCTCGTGACCACGGTCGCCTGGCTCGTCCGCGTCGCGATCGCGAATCGCCGCGCCATCACGAGCGGTCGGCGCGTCGAGGCCGCGCTCGCCGACGCCCGTCGGGTGCTCGGCGCCTCGGCGCTCGTCGCGATCGCGCTCGTCGGTGCCACCGCGGCATCCGTCGCGCTCCCGGTGCCGCACCGCAACGTCGTGCGAGCCGAGATGCAGCCCCCGTTCGAGCCGCGTGCGCAGGACAGCCCGCTGGCCGACTTCCGCGCCTCGTTCGCCCCCGGAGTCGATGACGAGGAGATGCTCGAGGTTCGCGGGTTGCCCGAAGGCTCTGGCATCCGCATCGCTGTGCTCGACAGCTACGACGGCATCGTCTACTCCGTCGGCGGACCCGACGGCACCGCAGCCTCCGGACGATTCACTCGAGTGCCCTACCGGCTCGACCAGCCCGGCGGTGATCAGGTGACGCTCGACGTCACGGTGCGCGGATACGACGACGTCTGGGTGCCCGGCGTCGGGCGGCTCGAGCGCATCGAGTTCCAGGGCGCTCGGTCCGAGGTGCTCGCCGAGGAGTTCTTCTACAACGACGCGACCGGCACCGCGGCCGTGCAGGGTGGGCTCGAGGCAGACGACCGGTACCTTGCGACCGCCGTCGTGCCGGCCGACCCGGCCTCTCTCGCCTCGCTCAACCCGGGCACGAGTGTGCTGCCCCCCGTGCCCGAGCTGCCTGAGAAGCTCGCGGAGCTCCTCGACGAGTGGGCGCCCGCCTCCGGCGAGGCCGGCGAACGGCTGGCGGCTCTCATCGCGGGGTTCCACCGCGACGGGTACGTGAGCCACGGTCTCGAGGAGGACGAGCCGAGCCGCTCGGGCCACTCGCTCGACCGGCTCGCCGAGCTCGCCACCGAGCGGCCGATGATCGGCGATGGCGAGCAGTACGCGGTCGCGGCCGCGCTCATGGCGCGCCACATCGGATTCCCCGCGCGCGTGGTCGTCGGCTACCTTCCGAGGGCCGAGGAGACCGTGGCCGACGAATCGGAGCCCGCCGCCGTCGGCGGATCCACGATCTTCCGGGGCGCCGACCGCCAGGCCTGGATCGAGGTGCAGACCTCCACCGGCGAGTGGATCTCGATCGATCCGAACCCCGCCCCTCGGCCGATCCCCCCGCCGGAGCCCGACGAGCCGACCATCGTCTCGCGACCGCAATCGGCGCTTCCGCCGCCTGCCGAACGTACCCCTGTCGAGGACCTGGGTGCCGATCCCGACGCCGCGCCCGATGACCGCGAGGGTGACGACGAGGCGTGGTTGCTGGTGCTGTTCGGCGTGCTGAACATCGCGGGGTTCGTGCTCATCGGGCTCGCCGTGATCACGAGTCCGTTCCTCGCGATCATCATCGCGAAACTCCGGCGGCGGCGAGTGCGCCGGAACGCGCAGACCGCAGCCGAACGCATCGAGGGAGGATGGCAGGAGTTCGCGGATGCCGCGGCCGACTTCGGGTATGCGATCAAGCCGACTGCAACCCGCGCGGAACAGGCGGCGACCGTGGGCGGGCTCGCTCCTCTCGTGCTCGCGTCTGTCGTCGATCGTGCGGCGTTCGCTCCCGGCGGTCCGGTCGACGGTGACGATGTGCGGGTCTGGGACGCCGTCGACGAGCTGCAGGAGCGCCTCGGCGCCCCGCGCACCCGACGCGAGCGGTGGCGCGCGGCGATCTCCCTGACCTCGCTCGGCGGGTACGCTGTGACCCGGAGGGGAGCGCGTTCGTGACGTGTCGGATCTGCGGGGCGGAACTGCCGGCCGGAGCCATGTTCTGCGGCGAATGCGGCAGCTCCACGAGCGCGACGCCAGAGTCGCGGCGGCGACCCGACCCGAGGCCGGGCGACACGACGGCGTTCGAGCGCCCGGCGCGGCAGGGCAGCGGCATCATCAGCATCCCGGTCGAGGGGTTCCGCGCGGCGACCGCGATCGGCGAGGCGGGCGGGCACGACGCGGCGGCCGGGCACGACGAGGCCCGACAGGCCGCCGACACCGTCGCCGGATCCGACCCGAGCCCACTGACCGCTCCCGCCCGATTCGTGCTGCGCTTCAGCACCGGCGAGACGAAGACGGTGTTCGGTGCTGGGCTCATCGGCAGGCGGCCGATGCCTCAGCCGGGCGAGGTGTTCGATCATCTCGTGCAGATCGCCGATCACACGCTGTCGGTGTCGAAGACCCACCTCGAGTTCGGCGAGCACGACGGCGTGCTGTGGATCGCCGATCGCTTCTCGGGCAACGGCACGATCGTGCGACGCCCCGACGACGGCGCGCTGCGCTGCGAACCCGGGCGCAGATACCTGGTGCCGCGCGGGAGCCGGATCGAGCTCGCCGAGCAGCACTTCACGGTCGACTGAGGGGTCTCGCGACCCGTGGTGACGACCGCGGCGCCCCCGCCGGCCACCGGCCCGGCGATCGACCGCGGCGCGCGACTCGTCCTCGACAGGCCGGTGGCGAGCCGCGCTCGTCGCGGGCGCGCCGGCCCATGAACATCGGCCCCGCGCGGATGGTCGGATGACCGGGTGGAACGTCTCGACCTCGCACCGCAGCATCCCGAATCACCGCTCGCGCTCCCGCCCCCACCGCCGGAGCCCACGCGCGCGGGATTTCCCCTGCTTGCAACGCTCGCGCCCGTCGTCGGTGCGCTCGGACTCTGGGGACTCACCGGATCGCCGTTCTCGCTCGTCTTCGCCGCCATCGGGCCGATCGTCGCGGTTGCGTCGATGTTCGACGCGCGACGGCAGGCCCGGCGACAGCGACGCCTCGCAGCACGAGATCGCGAGCGACGACTCGAGGAACTGCACGCCGAGATCGTCGGTCGTCACGCCCTCGAGCGGAACGCGGCGTGGCGCCGGTCCCCGTCGGCGCGCCAGATCGTCGACGGCCGCTTCGCGCCGGAATGGCGCGATGCCGCGCTGCCACCCATCGTGCTCGGGCGCGGAGACGTCCCGAGCGGGCTCCGCGTCGACGGTGCGCCGCTCGATGCGGCCGACCGCGCCGTGCTCGAGCACGCGGCTCGCCTCGACGATGCGCCGGTGCTCGCCGACGCCGAGGGCGGCATCGGGTTCGTCGGCGCGCTGCCGCTCGCTCGCGCAGCGGCCCGGGCGGTGCTCGTGCAGGGGGCGAACCGGGCCGTGCCAGGCGGCCTCACCGTCGAGTCGCCGACCGGGCCGGCGTGGGAATGGGCGGCGCGGCTGCCGCATCGCGAGAACGGGGTCGTCGGGCGGGTGCTGCGGGTCGTCGAACCCGGGCCCGAGCAGGCACGTGCTGCCGGGGCATCCGCCGGGGCATCCGCCGCCGAACCCGCGGGTGACCCTCGCCGAGGTGCCGCATCCCTCGTCGCGGTCGCCGAGCACGCCTCGACGCTGCCGCCGGGCCTCGCGACGGTGGTGACGCTCGAGGGGCCTGCTGCGGCGCTCGTCCGTCGAGCCGGTGGCGTACCCGAGCAGCCGTTCACGCCCGATCTCGTCGGCGAGGCGGAGGCTCGCGAGTGGGCCGAAGAGGCCGCACAGGCGGCGGCGCGCGCCGGCCTCGCCGGCGCCGGCGCGCTGCCCGCGCGGGTCTCGCTCGCGACGCTCGAGCAGCCCGCCGGTGTGCCCGGGTCACGCTCGACGCTCGCCGTCGCCGTGGGAGCGGTGGCCGGCGGCCGCCTCGAGATCGACCTGGTCCGAGACGGCCCGCACGCACTCGTCGCGGGTACCACGGGAAGCGGGAAGAGCGAATTCCTGCTCGCGTGGCTCACCGCGCTCGCGCACGCGCACTCGCCGGAGCGCGTGTCGTTCCTGCTCGTCGACTTCAAGGGAGGCGCGGCGTTCGCCCCGATCCGAGAGCTGCCGCAGGTCACGGGCGTTGTCACCGACCTCGACGAGGGCGAGGCGGAGCGTGCCGTGGCGAGCCTGCGCGCCGAGCTCCGGCACCGCGAGACGGTGCTCGTCGATGCCGGAGCGCGCGATATCACCGAGCTCGACGACGACGTGCCCCTCGCTCGGCTCGTGATCGTCGTCGACGAGTTCCAGGCGATGATCGAACGCTTTCCCGACCTCGGGTCCGTCATCGCCGACATCGCCGCCCGCGGGCGCTCGCTCGGCGTGCACCTCGTGCTCGCCTCGCAGCGACCGAACGGCGTCGTTCGCGAGCAGGTTGCGGCGAACTGCGCGATCCGCGTCTCGCTCCGCGTCGTGCAGCGCGCCGACAGCATCGCTGTGGTCGGCACCCCAGCAGCGGCGGAGATCCGTCCTGACTCACCCGGTCGCGGCATCGTCGATCGTGGAGACGGATGCCCCGTGCCCTTCCAGTCCGCGATCGTCGATGCGGCCGGGGTCGCTGCGGTGCTCGCCCTCCACGCTCAGGCGCCGCGGGCGCGTCGTCCGTGGCTCGACCCGTTGCCGACCCGCGTCACGGCCGGGGAGCTCGCGTCGTTCGCCGGCGCGCGTACCGCCTGCCGGTGTGGCCGCGACCGCACCAGGGCTCGCACCGGACGAAGCGCGGCCAGAACCCGGGCCGCGGCACAGTGTCTACGCGTTCGGACTCGTCGACGAGCCGGAGCTCCAGCGCCGCAGCGTGGCACGCTGGTCGCCCTCCGAAGACGGGCACCTGCTCGTGGTCGGCATGCCCGGCAGTGGCAGGAGCACCGCGCTCGCGGCGCTCGCGCGCGCCGCGGCGTCGCAGCACGGGCACGAGTCGATCGCGTTCCTCGACGGCGCCGCGCAGCGCGGTCTGGGACACGATCAACGAGGTGCTCGGCGGTGTGCGCCGGGGCACCGCCGTGCCACATCTGCTCGTCGTCGACGACCTCGACACCCGCTTCAGGGCGTGGCCCGACGACTATCGTCACGCCATCCTCGACTCGTTGGAGGCAGTCATGCGGGAAGGTCGCACGTGCGGCGTCGCCGTCGTCGCGTCGATCGCGCAGCTGCACGGGCTCGGGCAGGGGATGCGCGATGCGTTCGGTGAGCGCGTGCTGCTGAGGCATCCGACGCGCTCCGACCTCGTGCAGGCGGGGGGAGCGGGAGAGCTCTGGCGCGGACGCGACACGCCCGGCTCGGCACAGTGGCGCGGTCGGCGCGTGCAGTTCGTCGATTCGCCGCCGTGGCCGGCATCGCGGCACGACGATGCACCGCTGCTCGAGTTCACGGCCGATCGCCTGCACGTCGTGGCGTCGGCGACGCCACGGGCCGACGCCGAGGCGATCACGGCGCTGGGGCATGCGACCCTCGTGCTGGCGCCCGGCGGCGAGACGGCGGCGCGGACCGCACTCGCCACAGCGGCAGCACACGGTGAAGCTGCCACCGGTTCTCGTCGGAGATGCCGACGCCTGGGCGTCGAGCTGGGGCCTGGCTGCGTCGATTCGTGAGGATGCGGTGGTCGTCGTGCACGGTGGTGCTGCCGAGTACCGCTCGCTCGTGCGCGACCGCGCTCTGCCGCCGCTCCTCGACGACGGTGCACGGCAGTGCTGGGTCTCACGCCCGGGAGAAGCGCCGTTCCGGGCCGCCTGGCCCGAGGGCAGGCGGAATTGAGATCACGCTCCGAACGCAGATCGGCTCAGAGCGTCGCGCGGATCTCGCCGACCCGGCGTTCGCCGCCCATGACCCAGAGGTCGAGCTCGCTCTGCACGGCGTCGATCGCGTCGTGCTCGACGGCGCCGGCGGCGGCGAGGAGGCGGAGCGCGATGATCGTCGTGGGCCGCGAGGAGCCGTCGAGCACCTTCACCGCGGTCGTCGTGCCGTCGGGCGCCGTCATGACCATGACGCCCTCGGCGCCGATTTTCGCGAAGACTCCGAGGCGCTCGATTGCGACGGTGTCGGGCTGGCCGGGCCCGCCGACCGCCCACGGATGCTCGCGAACGGCCTCGGTCAGCGCCGCGGCCTCGCGGTACAGAGCGAACGGTGATGCGGTGGCCGCGGTCGTGATCTTCTGGATGCCGCGCGCCAACGCGGTGAGGCTGACGGCGTGCACCGGCGCACCGCAGCCGTCGATCGCCGTTGCGGCGGGGCGCTCGCCGGTGAACCGCTCGACGACGTCGAGGATGCGCTTCTGCAGCGGATGCTCGGCGTCGAGGTACCCCTCGAGAGGCCAGTCGTTGGCCACGCATGCGAGGAGCATCGCCGCGTGCTTGCCGGAGCAGTTCATGTAGACGCGTTCGCGAGCACCACCCGACCGGATGAGCTCATCGCGGGCCGCCCGGTCGGACGGCGCGGCCGGCGGGCACCCGAGCGCGGAGACCGGGAGCGACTCGCGCGCGAGGAGCCGTCGCACCAGGGCGACGTGCGCAGGCGTGCCGGAGTGGCTCGCCGTGGCGATCGCCGCGTCTTCACCGCGGAGGGTGACCCCCGAGGCCATCACCGCGACGGCTTGGAACGGCTTCAGGCAGGAGCGGGGGAGGATCGGGGTCGTGACGTCGCCGAGGGCGCGCAGCACCTCTCCTTCGGGCGAGAGCACGACGGCGGAGCCGGCGTGACGGGACTCGATGAAACCACTGCGCTCGACCACGGCCAGTTCGACGGAGTCAGTGACGGTGAACGTGCCGGTCACGCGTCAACCGAGGGCTGCGAGGCCGTCGTCGAGCACGCGGAGCCCGTCTTCGATGAGGGCATCAGCTGACCGCGAGGCTCGGCAGGAAGCGGATCACGTTGCCGTAGGTGCCGGCGCTCAGGAACAGCACGCCGTGCTGAGCCGCGTACCCGGTGACAGCGGTGACCGCTTCGGCGTTCGGCGCCTTCGTGGTGTCGCCGGTGCCGGGCTGCACCAGCTCGATCGCCACCATCGCACCCTTGCCACGGATGTCGCCGATGACGTCGTAGCGCGACTTGAGCCGCTCGAGGCCGGCCTTCAGCGTCGCCTCGATGCGCTCGGCCGCGGCAAGGAGCCCGTTCGACTCGATCGACTCGAACACGGCGATCGCCGCGGCGCATGCGACGGGGTTGCCGCCGAAGGTGCCGCCGAGGCCTCCCGGCTGGGAGGCATCCATGATCTCGGCGCGTCCGGTGACAGCTGCGAGGGGGAGGCCTCCGGCGATGCCCTTCGCGGAGAGCACGAGGTCGGGCTCCCAGCCGAAGTGCTCGCTCGCGAAGTAGCGGCCGGTGCGCGCCATGCCGCTCTGGATCTCATCGGCGATCATGACGACGCCGTGCTCGGTGCACCACCCCTGCAGCCGCGGGAGGAAGCCGTCGGCCGGCACCATGAACCCGCCTTCGCCCTGGATGGGCTCGACGACGAGGCACGCGAGATCACTCGCCCCGACGACCTTCTCGAGGTACGCGATCGTGCGCGCGGCGGCGTCTTCGCCGGAGAGGCCGTCGTGGTACGGGTAGCTGCTCGGCGCGTGGTAGACGTCGCCGGCGAGCGGGCCGAAGCCGGTGGCATAGGGGTGGGCCTTGTAGTTCATGGCCATGGTGAGGTTGGTGCGACCGTGGTAGGCGTGGTCGAGCACCGCGACGGCGCGACGGCCGGTGTACTTGCGGGCGATCTTCACACCGTTCTCGACGGCCTCGGAGCCTGAGTTCACGAGCACCGACTTCTTCTCCCAATTGCCGGGCGTGTGCTCGGCGAGGAGTTCGGCGACCCGTACGTACTCCTCGTAGGGGGTGATCGTGAAGAGGGTGTGAATCACGTCTTGCAGCTGGCTCGCTGCCGCGGCGACGACGCGCTCCTCGGTATGTCCGACGGTCGTGACGCCGATGCCGGCGCCGAAGTCGATGAACTGGTTGCCGTCGACGTCGACCAGGATCGCGCCGTTCGCGCGCTCGATGTAGATGGGGAGGACTGAAGAGACGCCGGCCGAGACGACCTTCGATCGCCTCGCCTGCAGCGCCTCGGACTTCGGCCCGGGGATCGCGGTCACGACTTTGCGCTCCTGCGACACGGAGTAGACCGGGGCGGCAGCTGTCTGGGCGGGAAGTTGCGTGTCAGTCATGGTGTCTCCACCATATCCCCGCCGTCGACGGCACGCCGAAGCGAGAGGGCGGGGGAGAATCGGATGACACATCCGCACGCGATCGGAGGACCCATGCTCGGCGAACACCACTACGAGGTCGAGGTCGAGTGGCGGGGCGACCGCGGCGAGGGCACCGCGGGCTACCGAACCTATGGCCGGCAGCATGTCGTGCGCGCGGCAGGGAAGACCCACGAGATCGAGGCGTCGAGCGACCGCACCTTCCACGGCGACCGGGAGCGCTGGAATCCCGAGGAGCTCCTGCTCGCGGCGCTCAGCCAGTGCCACATGCTCGCGTACCTGCACGTCGCGACGAACCACGGCGTCGTTGTGCGGGCATACTCCGACCAAGCCACGGGGACCATGGTCGAAGACGGCCGGGGCGGCGGTGCGTTCACTGCGGCCACGCTCAGGCCACGGGTCGAGGTGGCGGATGCCTCGATGCTGGCGCTCGCCGAGTCGCTGCACGCCGAGGCATCCGAGCGGTGCTTCATCGCGGCGTCGGTCGCGTTTCCCGTGCTCCACGAACCGGCGATCACCGTCGCCGCTCCCTGAGTTCAGCGAACGCGGACGAGCTCAGCGAACGAGGTCGGCCTGCTCCACCGCGGGCAGGGTCGCCTCCGGGACGGGGCATGGGTGGCCGCCCACGAGTCGGCTGCACGGCGGGAGGAAGCCGGGGTAGCGCTCGGCAAGCGGGTCGCCGAACCAGCGGTGCCAGATCCGCCAGAAGTTGAGGTTGCCGAAGGCCGAGCAGCCATCACCGTTCTCGGGGTCGCCGAGCGTGGCCGCATTCGGTTGGTAGGGCGTGTAGTTGTACAGATTCGCGGTGGCCTGGTTCGCGATGGCGACGGATGCCGCCCCGCACGCGGCATCCGGATTGAACCCCACATCGACCGCGCCGATGCGGAACTTCCGCTCGGGCTCCTCGGTGTGCTCGGTGTACTGCCGGAACTGCCACGCCGCTTTGTACACCTGGTTGAAGAACCCGAAGTACCTCGTGTCGCAGTCGGCGGTGTCGGGGCATCCGTAGCCCATCGCCCGCAGATATCCCGACTCGCTCGGCCGCGTGACGAGGGACTGCTCCTTCTGCAGCAGCACGAGCAGGGTGCGAGGGCTCACGCCGCACGCCTCGGCGACCTTGGCGATGATGCGACTCGCTCGCTCCCGGATGCCGCCCCGATACTCGGTGCAGTGCCCGGGCCCGGCGGCCGGCTGCGTCACGGTGCTCTGCTTGTAGTCGGCGAGGCACGGCACCCGATCCTCTGGGCGGCAGTCGACGCCTTCGAGGAAGGCCTGGATCTGCTGCTCGCTCATCGCGGAACTGTCGTAGAACGAGTCGTCGCTCACGATGAGTCCCGGGTCGAAATCCGTGGTGGGCGGCTCCGGGCGCTCGACGACCGCGGCGACGTCGTCGGACCCCGATATGCGAGGTACTTCGGGTGCAGCAGTGCAACCGGCGATCACGAGCACCACGGCCGCAGCGGCGGCGACCATGGCGGCGACCTTCGCGATGCTCATCGAAGCGACGATACCGGGCCGGGGCGTGGTGCGGCTGGGAATCCCGTCAGACGCGCTCGCGCGGCGCGACGCGGTCGGCGAGCTTCGCGAGCGCGCCCTGCGGCGGCGTCTCGTTGTAGCGGTCGGCGAGCTCCTGCCCGCTGAGCGCGTGGATCGCCGTCATGATCTCGTCGGTCGCGGCTCGCCGCGCGCGGCCGGAGGTCGCCGCGCCGTGTCGGCTCAGGTCGAGGGGTTCGCCGAATCGCACCGTGACAGGGCGGATCCGTGGGAGCTTCGAGCCGACCGGCTGGATCTGCTCGGTGCCGATGAGGCCGACGGGAACGACCCTCGCGCCCGTCGTCAGTGCGAGCCAGGCGACACCGGTCCGTCCACGATAGAGCTTCCCGTCGAGGGAACGGGTGCCCTCGGGGTAGAGGGCGAAGGCGTTGCCGGCATCGAGGATGCGCCGGCCCGCGTCGAGCGCCTCCTGCGCCTGCGCGCCGGCACCGCGCTCGACGCTCACCGCGCCGATCGCGCCGAAGAAGGTGCGCGACACCCACCCTTTCAGGCCGGTGCCGGTGAAGTAGTGCGACTTGGCGAGGAACTGCACGGGGCGGGGCGACGCGAGCGGAATGACGATGCTGTCGATGAACGACAGGTGGTTGGAAGCGAGGATCACGGGACCGCGCCCGGGCACGTGCTCGGCGCCCGTGATGGTCGGCCGGTACACGACGCGAACGAGCGGGCGGAGGATGCCGCGCACGATCCGGTACAAGGGACCCTGCCGAACGGCGGCCGGCACGGCGTCGGCCTCGATCTCACTCACCGTCCGACCCTACGGCCGGGTCCATGCGCCGCACGGCATATCAACCCCCGGTGGGTCAGCCCATCCCGACGAGCCCGATAGGGGAGGATTGGGGTATGGATGCCACCGCCGACGGCGAATTCATCGAGCTCGAGGGCTCCGGCGCCAAGGTGCTCGTGCTCGCCGGCGGACGGCGGGTCTCCGGGGCCGACACGGTGCTCCGCGGTCTCGTCGGCAGCGCCGCGGGTGTGCCCGCCGACGATGTCGAGCTCGTGCACGCCTGCGCGGTGTGCGGCGCGCGCCACGGACGCCCCGCCGTCGCATACCCGATGACGCCGTCGGGGGCGCCGTGGTACGCCGACGTCGCGGTCAACGCCGATGCGGTCGTTGCGGCTGCGGCCACGCGGCATCCGCTCGGGGTCGGCATCGAACAGGCGACGCTCGACGTCGGTGCCGTGATCGACGAGGCCGCCTTCCACGCGAGCGAGCGCGCCGCCCTCGACGAGCTCGACCCAGCGCGGCGTGCCCTCGTGCGGGCGACGCTCTGGGCGCGCAAGACCGCGCTCCTCCGCGCAGTGGGACATACGGACTTCATCGAGCCGTCGCGGCTCGCCCTCACGATGCCCGGCGACGACGGCGGTGTCGGCCGGATCGAACGCTCGGTGCCCGAGTTCGGGTCGGGGTGGCGGGGCATCCGCTTCCATGACGTGCCGGTGCCCGGCAACCGCGCCGCCTCGGTCGCAGTGCTCCCCTGACGGCCGCTCGCCCGCCATAGGGTGGAGTCGTGCGCAGCGTCATCATCCTCGGCTCCTCCGGTTCGATCGGCACCCAGGCGCTCGACGTCATCCGCGCGAATCCGCGGCGGTTCGACGTCGTCGGACTCGCGGTCGGGTCGAATCGCGCACTGCTCGATGCGCAAGCGGGCGAGTTCGGCGTCGAGCACACCGCCGTCGGCATCGACGAGGCCGTCGAGCTCGTGCGCAGCGTCGACGCCGATGTCGTGCTGAACGGCATCACCGGGTCGGTCGGCCTCGCGCCCACCCTCGCGACGCTCGAGCGCGGCATGACGCTCGCGCTCGCGAACAAGGAGTCCCTGATCGTCGGGGGCGATCTCGTCACCCGGATCGCGAAGCCCGGGCAGATCGTGCCGGTCGACTCCGAGCACTCGGCGATCGCGCAAGCGCTGCGCTCGGGCACCGACGACGAGGTGCGCCGGCTCGTGCTGACGGCGTCGGGCGGGCCGTTCCGCGGTCGGCGGCGCGAGCAGCTCACGGATGTCACGCCCACCGAGGCGCTCGCGCATCCGACGTGGGACATGGGGCTCGTCGTCACGACGAACTCCGCGACGCTCGTGAACAAGGGGCTCGAGGTGATCGAGGCGCACCTGCTCTTCGACGTCGACTACGACCGCATCGACGTCGTCGTGCACCCGCAGTCGATCGTGCACTCGATGGTCGAGTTCGTCGACGGGTCGACGATCGCCCAGGCCTCGCCGCCCGACATGCGCCTGCCGATCTCACTCGGCCTCGACTGGCCGCACCGCGTCGCCGCCGTCGGCACCCCGCTCGACTGGACGACGGCGCAGCAGTGGACCTTCGAACCCCTCGACGACGACGGCGTTCCCCGCCGTCGCGCTCGCCAAGCAGGTCGGCCGGGCGGGCGGCGAGTATCCGGCCGTGTTCAACGCGGCGAACGAGGAGGCGGTCGCGGCGTTCCACGCCGGCCGCATCGGGTTCCTCGACATCGTCGACACGGTGCGCGCGGTCGTCGAGTCGCACGAGGCATCCGACACCTCGCTCACCGTCGACTCGCTCGCCGAAGCGGAGCGCACCGCCCGGCGTGCGGCGGACGACCGCATCGCGCGAACCGCGCGCTGAGCGAGCGTTCGGTTCACAGGCGACCGCCAGCAGCTTCAAAGACGACCGCACTACGCTGGGCGGGTGGATTCCGTGCTCCCGTTCATCATCGGCGTCGTCGTCATCGTCGTCGGCCTCGCCGTGTCGATCGGCCTGCACGAGATCGGCCACCTCGTGCCCGCGAAGGCCTTCGGCGTCAAGGTCACGCAGTACATGATCGGCTTCGGCCCGACCATCTGGTCCAAGCGCAAGGGCGAGACCGAGTACGGCGTCAAGGCGATTCCGCTCGGCGGCTACATCTCGATGATCGGCATGTTCCCGCCCGCGAAGGGCGAGCAGGTGCACGCCGACAGCACGGGCTTCTTCCGCGGGCTCGTGCAGGACGCGCGGGACTCGAGCACCGACTCCATCACCGCCGGCGACGAGCATCGTGCGTTCTACCGCCTGCCGGTGTGGAAGCGCATCATCATCATGCTCGGCGGACCGTTCATGAACCTCGTGCTCGCCGTCGTGCTGTTCGGAGTGCTCCTCGTGGGATTCGGCATGCCGCAGAGCTCGACGACCGTCGGCACGGTCAACGAGTGCGTGCTGCCGACGACGAGCCAGCGACAGACGTGCGAGCCGGGCGACCCGGCTGCGCCCGGTGCCGAAGCGGGAGTCCTCCCCGGAGACCGCATCGTCTCCATCGACGGCGTGCCGATCGAGAGCTGGCAGCAGTCCACCGAGATCATCCGTGCGCACCCCGGCGACGAGCTCTCGATGGTCGTCGAGCGTGACGGCGCCGAGCAGACGCTCACGGTCACCCCGGCGCTCAGCCGAGGTCGACGCCATCACCGACGACGGCACCGTGCAGACGGATGCCTCGGGCGACCCCGTCACCGTCCAAGCCGGGCTCGTCGGCATCGCGGCGGCGACCGAACGTGTCGCCCAGCCGGTGACCGCGGTGCTGCCCGCCGTCGGCGACAACGTCGCCGGCGTCGCCGGGATCATCGTGAACCTGCCCCAGCGCATGGTCGACGTGGCGAACGCGGCATTCGGTCCGGGCGAGCGGGACCCGAACGGGCCGATCTCGGTCGTCGGCGTCGGACGGGTCGCGGGCGAGATCGCCGCGATCGACGAGATCCCGGTGATCGACAAGGCCGCGGGGTTCATCGGCATCCTCGCGTCGCTGAACATCGCGCTCTTCGTCTTCAACCTGATCCCGCTGCTGCCGCTCGACGGCGGGCACGTCGCCGGTGCGCTGTGGGAGGCGATCCGGCGCGGGTTCGCGAAGCTCCTCCGTCGTCCCGATCCCGGCCCCGTCGACCTTGCGAAGCTCATGCCCCTCACGCTCGGGGTCGTGGTGGTGCTGGGCGCCATGAGTGCGCTCCTCATCTACGCCGACATCGTGAAGCCGATCGCCCTGTTCTGATGCCGTACTCCCGCGGGAGTAGGCGATGAGCCTCCGTCCGGCAGACGAGGCCGCTCCCGTGCGGCGCTACGATCGGGGAATGCCCGTGCCACCGTGGGACGGACCCTTCCGGTGGGACGAACGCCCCTTCTGGGACGGACGCCCCGAACGCTTCCGGCCACCGGCCGGGTTCGTGCTGCTCGCCCCCGTCGTCATCAGCTTCCTCGTGCAGGTGCCGGCGGCGATCGGCATCGCCGTCTGGCTGCAGGTCGGGTGGCCGGCCGGCCTCGCGCAGGTCGCACTCGCCGCGGTCGGGCCGTTCGCGCTCCTCGGCGCCCGACGCTACCCGGGGCCGACCGTCGCGGTCGTCGCCGCGGCCGCACTCGCCGACCTGCTGCTGACGCCCGACCTCGGACCTCCGTACATCGCGCTCGCGTTCGCGATCGTGCTCGCGGTCGTACGTGGCGCAGTCATCTGGGCGCTCGCCTCGGTGGTCGTGGCATGGGCCGCGGGGATCGCGCTCGGCGCGGCGCTGGGGCTCGCGTGGCATCCGTTCCGCACAGCGTTCACGACGCTCGTGCTCGCCGCTTGCTTCGGAATCGGATGGTTCGTGCGGATGCGCCGCGATCGTGCGTCGGCGTATCGCGCGGAGGCGCTGCGCCGCAGGGAGACCGCGGAGGAGCGGGAGCGGGTGCGTATCGCACGCGAACTCCACGATGTCATCGGCCACGCGCTCTCGCAGATCAACGTGCAGGCGAGCGTGGGGCTGCACCTCATGGATCGCGACCCCGAACAGGCGCGCTCGGCGCTCGGGAACATCAAGGAGACGAGCAAGACGGCGCTCGACGAGGTGCGGAGCGTGCTCGGCGTGATCCGCGACGGGGAGGCGCCGCTCGCCCCGCAGGCCGAGCTCGCGGAGTTGCCGCGGCTCGTCGCGGGCGTGCGCTCGCCCGGCCTCGACGCGGAACTCGTCGACCGGCTCGACGCGGCACCCCGGCGCGCCGTGCAGTTCGCGGGGTACCGCATCGCGCAGGAGGCCCTCACGAACGTCGTGCGCCACGCCGCCGCCTCGCGGGCGATCGTGACGGTCGACCATGTGGGCGACGACCTCGTGCTCACGGTCGACGACGACGGCTCGGGTGTGCAGGCCGAGGAGGGAAGCGGCATCCTCGGCATGCGGGAACGTGCGGCGCTGCTCGGCGGCTCCGTCGAGCTCGGCGGGTCGCCGCTCGGCGGCACCCGGGTCACTGCGCACCTCCCGTGGGGAGACGTCGCATGATCCGGGTTGCGCTCGCCGACGATCAGCTCCTCGTGCGGGCCGGATTCCGCGCGCTTCTCGAGGCCGAGGACGACCTCGAGGTCATCGGCGAGGCCTCGAGCGGCGAGGAGCTCCTCGCGCTCGTGCGCCGCGAGCCCGTCGACGTCGTGCTCATGGACATCCGGATGCCCGGCGGCGACGGCCTCTGGGCGACCGAGCAGATCGCGGCCGACCCGGCACTCGCCGGGGTGCACGTCGTGATCGTCACGACCTTCGAGCTCGACGAGTACGTGGCGCGAGCGGTGCGCGCGGGCGCGAGCGGATTCCTCGTGAAGGACACCGAGCCGGTCGACCTCATCCGGGCGGTGCGGGTCGTCGCGAGCGGCGAGGCGCTGCTCTCACCGGGGGTGACGAAGCGCCTGCTCGAACGCATGGCGATCGGTCTGCGCGACGCACCCGACGAGGAGCGACTCTCGGCCCTCACCGACCGCGAACGCGAGGTGCTGCGGCTGGTGGGATATGGGCTCACGAACGACGAGATCGCACAACGGCTCGTGCTGAGCCCGCTCACCGCGAAGACCCACGTCTCGCGCATCATGTCGAAGCTGCACGCCCGCGATCGCGTGCACCTCGTGGTGGTCGCCTACGAGTCGGGGCTCATCGCGCCCGGCTGGCAGTAGCGCGCCGCGCAGTAGCCCGCCGCGCCCGGCATGCTCCCGGGGGAGCAGCCGAAGTGACTCCGCCGGTCGGATTCGCGGATGCCGCGCACTCACGAGACTCGAATCGACGGCCTGATCGGCAGGCCGCACGATCAAGGGAAAACATCATGTTCGCCACCCTCGCGACCACCGCGGTGGTCACCCACGCCGGCCCCTGGGCGGCCGGTTTCGGATGGGTCTTCTTCCTCATCCCGATCTTCTGGTTCCTCGTCATCGGCCTGTTCATCTTCCTGATCACCCGCGGCCGCCGGCGCTATTGGGCGGCGAACGGCGGACCCGGCGGTTCGTACGGCCCGCCGTGGATGCGCGGCGCGAGCGCCGAGTCCACCCTCGCCGAGCGGTTCGCCAAGGGCGACATCGACGAGACCGAGTACCGCGCGCGGCTCGAGGTGCTGCGCACGAACCGACCGAACGCGTAACGGTCGAGACGAGGGGCGGATGCTGCGGCATCCGCCCCTCGTCATCGATGGATGCCTGCGTCGGCCCCGGCCTCAGGCCGCCAGCGCTCGCTCGAGCGCCGCCGCCTGGTGCCGATAGCCGACCGTCTCGTAGCCGACGATGACGACGACCGGCGAGAGCGCCGTGAGCACGATGCCGACGCCCATGCTCGCGCCGGCGATGACGGCGACCACCGCGAGTACGAGCATGACGATGCTGCCGATGAAGAGCCAGATGTGGAAGGGGTCGAACTGCTTCAGCAGCAGGGTGTACAGCGTGAACAGTGCGACGGAGTAGATCGCGACCGGTGATCACGACCGTGAGGATCGCCTCGACCGGGCCGATGTGCGCGACGCCCTCGATGACGTAGGCAGCGACATGGAGCCCCGCGCCCGTCGCGGCGAGCGACCCGAAGATGAAGAGATGTCCGTAGCCCCACGTGAAGCCGCGTCCGCGGAACCTCGTGAGCACCTCCGCCGAGGGCATCGTGAAGTACACCCACCAGAGGCCGAACACGAGGGCGGTGCCGCCGAACGCGACGAGCACGGCCTCGAGCGTCCAGCCCTGCACCTCCACGACCGCCGAGATCGCCGTGATGGTGCCGAGCACGACCTCGCCGAGCGTGATGATCACGAGGAGGCCATAGCGTTCGGCGATGTGGCGGGCGTTCCAGGGAGTGCCGCCGTCCCTTCGTTCGATGAACACCGGCGCGGCGAGCTCGATGACGGCGAGGCACGACGAAGAGCACGAGCGCGACCGGAAGCGGCGCATTGATGAGGGCGAGGATCACCCAGCCGGCCTGCGCGACCGACACGATCGTCGCATAGGCGAGTGCCGGTCGCCGGCGCGCGGGGTCGTGGCGAGCCGCCCTGAGCCAGAGTGCCACCGTGGCGATGCGCATGATCACGTAGCCGGCGACCACGACGCTGGTATCGAGATGCTCGCCCTCGTCGACTGAATGGAAGAACTGCGGGAGCCCGAGCGCGAGCACGAGCACGCCGAGCATCTGGATCATGGTCGCGATGCGGAAGAACACGTCGTCGTTGTCGTAGGCCGACGCGAGCCACGAGTAGTTGATCCACGCCCAGCAGATCGCGAACAGCGCGAAGGAGAAGGCGAGGATCGCCGGTCCGAAGTGCCCGAGTTCGAACAGGTGGGCGGCCTGGTCGGCCGCCTGGCTGAACGCGACCACGAACGTGAGGTCGAACAGGAGCTCGAGCGGCGTCGCGCTGCGGTGCGACTCGTTCGGGATCGCGGCCGACCATGCGGCGCAGGCGGTGATCGAGGGGTGGTCGGTCGGATGCCTCGGCGCTCGTGCGCCGGGTCTGGCTGTCGCTCATCGTTCGTCTCTCTCCGGTGTGCAGGGAGTCACCGGTCGCATCATGGTGCCACAGGCGCCGCCCGGACGCATCGCCGCGTGTGCGCTCAGCGCGAGAGCAGCAGCGCCTCACCTTGACCGCCGCCGCCGCAGAGCGCGACCGCCGCTCGGCCGCCGTCGCGACGCGCGAGTTCGAGCGCGGCGTGCAGCGCGAGTCGCGCGCCCGAGGCGCCGATCGGGTGCCCGAGCGCGATCGCCCCGCCGTGGATGTTCACGACGTCGGCCGACAGGTCGAGGTCGCGCATCGACTGGAGCGACACGGCCGCGAACGCCTCGTTGATCTCGACGAGGTCGAGGTCGGCGGCCGAACTGCCGTCTTTCTCGAGAGCGGCTGCGATCGCGTTCGACGGCTGGGAGTGCAGCGAGTTGTCGGGGCCGGCGACCTGGCCCGAGGCGCCGACGAGCGCGAGCCAGGGGAGTCCGCGGGCCTCGGCCCACTCGCGGCTCGCGACCACGACCGCGGCCGCGCCGTCGGAGAGCGGCGAGGAGTTGCCCGCGGTGATCGTGCCCTCGGCGGCGAACGCCGGTCGCAACTTCGCGAGCACCTCGACCGTGGAGTCGGGCCGCACGCCCTGGTCTTCGGCGACGACGACCGGGTCGCCCTTGCGCTGCGGGATCTCGACCGGCACGATCTCGTCGCCGAAGACGCCCGAGGCCTGCGCCTGCCCGGCGCGCACGTGGGAGGCCGCGGCGATCTCGTCCTGCTCGGTGCGGGTGAGGGCGTACCGGGCGTTGAAGCGCTCGGTCGACGCGCCCATCGAGTCGTGGTCGAACGCGTCGGTGAGGCCGTCGTTGGCGGCGTGGTCGAGCATCTCGACGCTGCCGTAGGCCCAGCCCTTGCGGGATCCGGGCACGAGCAGCGGCGCCTGCGTCATCGACTCCTGGCCGCCGGCCACGACGACGGATGCCTCGCCGAGGCGGATGAGCCGCGCGGCATCCGTGATCGCGACGAGGCCCGACAGGCACACCTTGTTGAGCGTGGTGGCGGGCACCCGCCAGGGGATGCCGGCTGCGACCGCGGACTGCTTCGCAGGGTTCTGCCCGGCTCCCGCCTGCAGCACCTGTCCCATGATCACGGCGTCGACGTCGTCGGGTGACACCCCCGCCTTGGCGAGCGCGCCGCGGATCGCGACGGTGCCGAGCTCGACCGCTGTGCGGTCCGCGAGATTGCCGTTGATACGCGCGAACGGGGTGCGTGCTCCGGCGATGATGACGACGTCGGGGATGCTCATTTCCGGGACTCCTTCGTTCGGGTTGCGAGCGGCGCGGCTCAGAGCCTATTGTACTTTCCTGAGACCTGAACCAGCTGTCAGGTTCCGAGATCTCACACACGCACACCAAGTCAGCCATTCACAGTTGAGAGGCAATCCAATGAGGGTTACGAAGAAGTACCTCGCGACGGCCGTCATCGCCGCCGCGACCATTGCACTGGTCGGGTGCGCCCCGACCGCGAGCGGCGAAACCGAGGCGACGGATGCCGGTGCGCCGGTGAAGATCGCCATGCTGACCTCGCAGACCGGCCCCCTCGCCGCCTACGGCGCCGCCTACACCGCCGGCTTCGAGGCCGGACTCGACTACGCCACCGACGGCACCGGCACGGTCGACGGCCGCGAGCTCGAGATCGAGTGGGCCGACGACCAGGGCAATCCCGACACCGCGGTCTCCAAGGCCAAGGACTTCATCGGCCAGGGCTACCAGATCCTCGCCGGCACCGCCGCGTCGGGCATCGCCACGGCGCTCGCCGAGCAGGCCGCGCAGAACCAGATCCTCTACATCTCGGGGCCGGCCGCGGCCGACGCGATCACCGGCGTCAACGAGTACACCTTCCGCTCGGGCCGCCAGACCTACCAGGACGTCGCGACGGCCGGTACCTTCATCGGCGACCCCGCCGGCAAGAAGGTCGTCGTGTTCGCACAGGACAACGCGTTCGGCCAGGGCAACCTCGCCGGCGTGCAGGCCGTGCTCGGCGGCCAGGGCGCGACCGTCGAGGGCGTGCTCGTCGCCGAGGACGCGACCGAGTTCACGCCGTTCGCCCAGCAGCTCATCGCCGCGGCGCCCGACCTCGTCTTCGTCGCGTGGGCCGGCGCATCCTCGGGCGCGATGTGGACCGCCCTCGGCCAGCAGGGCGTCTTCGACGCCGCCCCCGTCGTCACCGGGCTCGGCGACGTCGCGACCTACGGCGCCTACGGCGACGCGTCGACCGACATCTCGTTCCTCAACCACTACTTCGGCGGTGCCGCCGGCACCGACGCCGAGGCCGCGATGATCGAGCACCTCGAGGCCGCCGGCACCGTGCCCGACCTCTTCTCGCCCGACGGATTCGTCGCCGCGCAGATGATCGTGCAGGCAGTGCGCGAGGGTGGCGACACCGTCGACGGCATGATCGCCGCACTCGAGGGCTGGACCTTCGATTCGGTGAAGGGCGAGATCACCGTGCGTGCCGAAGACCACGCGATGATCCAGCCGATGTACCAGGCGAAGCTCGTGCAGGACGGCGCGAACTGGGTGCCCGAGCTCGTCGAGACCATCGACGGCGAGACGGTCGCGCCGCCGATCGCCGGCGAGTGAGCCGGTCGGCGGCCGCGTTCAGGCGCGGCCGCCGACGCACCGCGTCCTCCACCCTTCCAACGCAGTAAGGCAGTCATGACCGACCACGCGATGCTCAGCCTCGAGCACATCGGCCTCAGCATCGGCGGGGCGCGCATCCTCCACGACGTGTCGCTCGAGGTGCCCGCCGGCGAGATGCTCGGCGTGATCGGGCCGAACGGCGCCGGCAAGACCACGCTGTTCAACGTCATCTCCGGAGTCGTGCGTCCCACCGCGGGCCGCGTGATGCTCGACGGGACCGACGTCACCCGCCAGCCGATCCACCGCCGGGCCTCGGCCGGGACTCGGCCGCACGTTCCAGACGTCGAGCCTGTTCCCCGGGCTCAGCGTGCTCGAGAACGTGCGGCTCGCCGCGCAGGCGCACGCCGGCGGCGCGGCATCCGTCTTCCGCATTCCCAGGAGATCGGATGCCGCGACCGCGCGTGCACTCGACTGCCTCGCCGAGGTCGGGCTCGGCGCACCGCGCCGACGCAGGCGCCGCGGGTCTCGCCCACGGCGAGAAGCGCAAGCTCGAGATCGCGATGCTGATCGCGTCGGATCCGAAGGTGATCCTGCTCGACGAGCCGATGGCGGGTGTCGCCTCGGGTGACGTGCCCGCGCATCACCGAGGTGATCCGCGGACTCCACCGCGGCGGCCGCACCGTGCTCATGGTCGAACACCACATGGAGGTCGTGCTCGGTCTCGTCGATCGCGTCGCCGTCATGCACCACGGCGAACTGCTCGCCGTCGACACCCCGGAGGCCGTCATGGCGAACCCGACCGTGCAGTCCGCCTACCTCGGGGAGGCGGTATGAGCGAGCCGATCCTCGTCGTCGAGGGCCTCTTCGGGCGCATCGCCGGCCAGCAGGTCGTCGAGGACGTCTCGTTCGAGGTGCCGGCGACCGGCGTCACCGCCCTGCTCGGACGCAACGGCGTCGGCAAGACGTCGACGATCAAGTCGATCCTCGGGCTCATCGAGCGCAGCGGCGACGTGCGGCTCGGCGGCACCCGCATCGATCGGCTGCCGACCCACCGCATCGTGCAGCAGGGCGTCGGCTACGTGCCCGAGGACCGCGAGGTGTTCGGGTCGCTCACCGTCGCCGAGAACCTCCGGCTCGCCGAACGCGACGAACACCCCCGCCGCGAGTTCATCGCGCGGCTCTTCCCCGACATCCACGATCGCCGCGCGCAACGTGCAGGCACGCTCTCCGGAGGACAGCAGCAGATGGTCTCCCTCGCCAGGGCGCTCGTGAACGAGAACCGGCTCCTCCTCGTCGACGAGCCGACGAAGGGCCTCGCCCCGCGCATCGTCGACGAGGTGGCAGACGCGCTCGCCGAGGCGGCGCGAACCGTGCCGATCCTCCTCGTCGAGCAGAACCTGCACGTCATCCGCAAGCTCGCCGAGCGCGTCGTCGTGCTCTCGGGAGGCCGGGTCGTCTTCACCGGCGAGGCCGCCGAGCTCCTCGACGACGAGGACCGCATCCAGCGCTACCTCGGGGTGCACGATGCCGCCGACGACGGCGCGCACGCGGCATCCGCTCGCCCTGTGGAAGGCGGTGCCCGATGAGCACGGTGCTCCTCCTCGTCATCACGGGTCTCGGCCTCGGCGCCCTGTACTTCCTCGTCGCGAGCGGACTCTCGCTCATCTACGGGCTCATGGGCGTCCTGAACTTCGCCCACGGCTCGTTCCTCACGATCTCGGCCTTCGTCGGCTGGGAGGTCGGGCGTCGCGTCTCCGACGGCACCTGGTGGGGGCTCGCGCTCTCGGCGCTCGTCGGCATGGCCGTCGGCGCGATCGTCGCGGCGCTCACCGAGTACCTGCTGATCCGCCGCCTCTACGAACGGCACATCGAGCAGGCGCTCGTCACCGTGGGCCTCTCGCTCGCGAGCGTCGCGCTCTTCGAGGGCATCTGGGGCACCGACCCCATCTACACCGAGCGGCCCGACTGGCTCGCCCAGACCACCGAGATCCTCGGCGCGAAGATCCCGAACGACCGGTTCCTCCTGATCGCGTGCGCGCTCCTCGTGCTCGGCGGCATCGTGCTCTTCCTCCGGCGCACCCGGTACGGGCTCATCATCCGCGCGGGCGTGGAGAACCGCTCGATGGTGACCGCGCTCGGCATCGACGTGCGGCGCTCGTTCACGCTCGTGTTCGCCATCGGCGGCGCGGCGGCGGGCCTCGGCGGCGTGCTCGCGTCGGTCTACTACGGCTACGTCTCGGCGCACCTCGGCTCGGTGCTGCTCATCTTCGCGTTCATCGTGACGGTGATCGGTGGTCTCGGATCCCTCACGGGCGCTGCGATCGCATCGGTGCTGGTCGCCGTGCTGCAGCAGTTCGCCAACTTCTACCTGGGCGGCACCGGCGACCTCGTCGTCGTCATCGCGCTCGCCGCGGTGCTGCTCGTCCGCCCGCGTGGACTCATGGGGAAGGTCGCATGACTCAGCAGAAGACGGATGTCGCGGCATCCGATCGCCCAGACGAGTCCGCCGTCACCGGCACCGGGGCACCGGTCGCCGCCGATGCACGCGCCGCGTCGCGCACGGCCGCCGCCGGGGCATCCGCTCGTCGCCCGCTCTGGATCGCGCTCGGCGGCGCCGCGCTCGTCGTGCTGCTCGCGATCCTCCCGCTGCTCGCGATCGACATCCCGGGCGTGCTGCCCGGCCCCACCTACACGCCCGGCACCCTCCAGCTGCTCGCCTACGCGATGCTCATCGCGGCGCTCGCGCTCAGCTACCGGATGATGTTCGGCCTGGCCGGCCTGCTGTCGTTCGGGCACGCCCTGTTCTTCGCGGCGGGCGCCTACGGGCTCGGCATGACGCTCGAGGCGTTCGCTCCGGTGGAGTGGCCGAGCGAGCTCATCTTCCTCGGATCGATCGGCGTCACGCTCGTCGCCGGCATCGTGCTCGCCGCGACGGTCGGCGCGCTCGCGCTCCGGGTCACCGGCATCTCGTTCGCGATGGTGACGCTCGCGTTCGCGCAGGCCGGCTCCGTGCTCATCCGCCGCAACCCCGGCGGCGCGACCGGCGGCGACGAGGGGCTCTCGCTCGACATCACGAACGTGCCCGACGCGCTCGTCGGCGTGCTCAACACCCGGAACCTCTACTGGGTCGCCCTCGGCGTGCTCGTGTTCGTCTACCTCGTCGTGCTCTGGGTCGAGAAGAGCCGCGCGGGCCACGTCGCCGAGGCGACGCGCGAGAACGAGCTGCGCGTGAAGGTCATCGGCCTCCGCCCCTACAACGTGAAGCTCCTCATCTTCATCGTCGCGTCCGCGCTCGCCGCGGTCGCCGGCATGGGCTACCTGCTGCTGCAATCGGGCGCGTCGCCGCGGATCGCGACCGCCGACTTCACGCTGACCCTGCTCGTCATCGTCGTGCTCGGCGGCGTGGGGTATCGCTGGGGTGCGATCGTCGGCGGTATCGTCTACACACTGCTCGACCAGCGGCTCACGGCGCTCGCGGGCTCCGAGTTCATCGCGGGGCTGCCGGCGGTGCTCCGCGTTCCGCTGTCCGAGCCGCTGTTCATTCTGGGAACGCTCTTCATCCTCGTGGTGCTGTTCCTGCCCGGAGGGATCGCGGGGCTTCCGCAGCGCATCCGCTCGGGCCGGAAGCAGCATCCGGCCGAAACGGAGGAGGTTGCGGATGCCTGACGGCCTGCACACCCTCGGACGCTGGACGCGCGACCGCGCCCGCGCGACGCCGGAGCGCATCGCGATCGACGATCGCGGCGTCGTCGTCACCTACCGCGAGCTCGACGCCAGGGCGAACCGGCTCGCCGCGGCGTTCCGCGCGGCCGGGTACGCGGTCGGCGACCGGATCGCGACGATCACGGGCAACAGCGCCGACCACGTCGTGCTCTTCTTCGCGTGCGCGAAGGCGGGCCTCGTGCTCGTGCCGCTCTCGTGGCGACTCGCACCCCGCGAGCTCGCCGCACAGCTCGAGATCGCGGAGCCCGCGCTCCTCCTCGTCGAGAGCGAGTTCGAGTCGCTCGCCAAGGCGACGCTCGCGCGTCTGGCACGACGCATCCCGGTCGCTGCGCTCGGCGCACACGGCGTCGAAGCCGAGGTGCCCGCGCCCGGTCGCGAGGGGTCGGCAGCGGCATCCGCTCGCTCGGAGGTCGCCGACGACGATCCCCTGCTCATCATCTTCACCTCGGGGACGACCGCGACCCCGAAGGGTGCGGTGCTGACCCACGCGAACTGCTTCTGGACGAACCTCTCGTTCTCGCGCATCGCCGAGCTCCGCGCCGCCGACACCGTGCTCGCGGTCATGCCGCAGTACCACGTGGGCGGATGGAACATCCAGCCGCTGCTCGCCTGGTGGACCGGTGCGACGGTCGTGCTCGAGCGCACCTTCGATCCCGGCCGCGTGCTGCACCTCATCCAGGAGCGGCGCATCACGACCATGATGGGCGTGCCCGCGAACTACCTGTTCCTCGCACAGCACCCCGATTTCCACGACACCGATCTCTCGAGCCTCGCCCACGCGATCGTCGGCGGCGCCCCCATGCCGCCCGCGCTCCTGCGCACCTGGCACGCACGCGGCGTCGCGCTCACCCAGGGGTACGGGCTCACGGAGGCCGCGCCCAACGTGCTGTGCCTGCCCGATGAGGATGCCCGCAGCCGGGCGGGCTCGGCCGGCAAGCCGTACCCGCACGTCGACGTCGCCGTCGCCGACCCGGTGACGGGCGAACACCTCGAGGGCCGGGCCGAGGGCGAACTGCTCGTGCACGGCCCGTCGGTCTTCGCCGGGTACTTCCGCGACGCCGACGGCACCGCCGCCGCGCTCCACGACGGCTGGCTGCACACCGGCGATCTCGTGCGCCGCGACGCCGACGGGTACTTCACGATCGTCGACCGCATCAAGGACATCTACATCTCGGGCGGCGAGGGCATCGCGCCCGCCGAGGTCGAGGGGGTGCTCATGGGGCATCCGGCCGTCGCCGACGTCGCCGTCGTCGGCGTCCCCGACGAGCAGTGGGGCGAGGCGGGCGCGGCGTGGGTCGTCGCGCGTCGCGGTCAGGTGACGGATGCCGCCGAGCTCATCGAGTTCGCACGCGCCTCGCTCGCCCGGTTCAAGGTGCCCCGAGACGTGTACTTCATCGACGAGCTGCCGCGGTCGACCGCGGGAAAGGTGCTGCGCCGGGTCCTCGTCGAGCGGGCCGCAGCCCTCGCCGCGGCGCACCGGGCGGGGGAGGCGCGATGAGCGCCGCACCCCGCACCGCCCGCGGCGAGAAGACGAGGCGGCGACTGCTCGAGGCCGCCGAGCACGTGTTCTCGGCGCACGGGTACCACGAGGCATCCGTCTCCCGGATCACCGACCGCGCGGGCGTCGGCCAGGGCACCTTCTACCTGTACTTCGACACGAAGCTCGACATCTTCAACGAGCTCGTCGAAGACCTGAACCACCGGGTGCGCCACGCGATGAGCGAGGGCTCGCGAGGCGCGACGAGCCGCATCGAGGCCGAGCGGGCCGGGTTCGCCGCGTTCTTCCGCTTCACGGCCGAGCACCCGGCCCTCTACCGCGTCGTGCGGGAGGCCGAGCTCGTCTCGCCCGACGCCCTGCGCCTGCACTACACGCGCATCGTCGACGGGTACATCGACGGGCTCCGCGACGCCGCCGAAGACGGCGAGATCGGCGACATCGACCCGACCGTCGCGGCGTGGGCGCTCATGGGCATCGGCGAGATGATCGGCATGCGCTGGGTGCTCTGGGGCGACGGCGACGCCGCGCCCGGCGACGACGCGGACCCCACCGCGAGCGGCACCCGCGAGGTGCCTGCCGCCGTGCTCGACGAGATGATGCGCTTCATCGCGGGGGCGCTGGGGCGCCCCGCCATCGCAGGAGGCCCGCGCGCGAGCGCGGCCGGCAAGGAGGAATCGTGACCGATCTCAGCGGCCGACGCGCCGTCGTCACCGGGGGAGCGAGCGGCATCGGCGAGGCCTGCGCACGTGCGTTCGCGGCATCCGGCGCGCACGTGGTGATCGCCGACGTGAACGGCGAGGCGGCGTCGCGCGTCGCGGCCGAGCTCGGCGGCGAGGCCTGGCAGGTCGATCTCAGCGACACGGCGGCACTCGCCGACCTGACCCTCGAGGCCGACATCATCGTGAACAACGCCGGCATCCAGCACGTGCGCCCGATCGAGGAGTTCGAACCCGAGCGCTTCGCGCTCATCCTGCGGATCATGCTCGAGGCGCCGTTCCTCCTCATCCGTGCGGCGCTGCCCGGCATGTACGAGCGCGGGTTCGGGCGCGTGATCAACATCTCGAGCGTGCACGGACTGCGTGCTTCGGCGTTCAAGTCGGCGTACGTCGCCGCCAAGCACGGGCTCGAGGGGCTCTCGAAGGTCACGGCGCTCGAGGGCGGCCCGCACGGCGTCACGTCGAACTGCATCAACCCCGGCTACGTGCGCACGCCGCTCGTCGAGAAGCAGATCGCCGATCAGGCGCGCCTGCACGGGATCCCCGAGGAGGAGGTCCTGCCGAAGATCATGCTGACCGAGTCCGCGATCAAGCGGCTCGTCGAACCGGCGGAGGTCGCGAGCCTCGCCCTCTGGCTCGCCGGACCCGACGCCGGCATGGTCACGGGCGCGAGCTACACGATGGACGGCGGGTGGAGCGCGAGATGAGCGACACGACCTTCGCCGTCCCCGTCGCGGGCGGCCTGCTCGCGGGCGGACAGTGGCGAGCGGATGCCCCGGGCACACCGGTGCTCGCGGTGCACGGCATCACCGCGACCCACCGCAACTGGGACCTCCTCGCCGACGCGCTCCCCGATCGCCGGGTGATCGCACCCGACCTCCGCGGCCGCGGCCGGAGCAACGCCCTGCCGGCGCCGTACGGCCTCGAGCAGCATGCCGACGACCTCGCGCGGGTGCTCGACGCGCTCGGCGTCGATCGGGTGTTCGTCGTCGGCCACTCGATGGGCGCGTTCGTGTCGGTGCGCTTCGCCGAGCGGCATCCCGACCGCGTCGCGGGTCTCGTGCTCATCGACGGCGGTCTTCCGGTGCCGAACCCCGACGGCATCGCCCTCGACGAGCTGCCCGCGGTGCTCCTCGGCCCGGCGCTCGAGCGGCTCTCGATGACGTTCCCGAGCCGAGCGGCATACCTCGACTTCTGGCGGCGGCATCCGGCGCTCGGACCGTACTGGAACGCCGCGATCGAGGCCTACGTCGAGTACGACGTCGACGGCGTCGAGCCCGAGCTCCGCAGCTCCGCGAGCGCCGACGCGGTCGCCGTGAACGCCGTCGAGCTCGACGGATCCGACGGCTACGCCGAGGCGCTCCTCGCCATGCCGGGACCGGTCGACTTCTTCCGCGCACCGCGTGGACTCCTCGACGCGGCACCGCTCTACCCCGAGGCGCTCGTCGCCGACTGGGCCGAGCGGATGCCGCAGCTCGTCGTGCACGACGTCGCCGACGTCAATCACTACACGATCGTCATGTCGGCCGACGGCGCCGGTAGCGTGATCCCTGTGATCCGCGCCCGCCTCGAGGCCGTGGAAACACAGAAAGGTGCATCGTGACACTCGACAAAGTCGTCGGGTCCGCTCAAGAGGCGGTCGCCGACATCCCCTCAGGGGCCACTCTCGCCGTCGGCGGATTCGGGCTCTGCGGCATCCCGATGGTGCTGATCCGTGCGCTCCACGACGCGGGCGTCGACGGTCTCTCGGTCGTCTCGAACAACTGCGGCGTCGACGACTGGGGACTCGGCGTGCTCCTCGCCGACAAGCGCATCGTGAAGATGACGTCGTCGTACGTGGGCGAGAACAAGGAGTTCGAGCGGCAGTACCTCTCGGGCGAGCTCGAGCTCGAGCTCACCCCGCAGGGCACGCTCGCCGAGAAGCTCCGGGCCGGCGGCTCGGGCATCGCCGCGTTCTTCACCCAGACCGGCGTCGGCACGCAGGTCGCCGAGGGCGGCCTCCCGCGACGCTACAGCCCCGACGGCACGATCGCCGTCGCCAGCCCCGTGAAGCCGGTGCAGACCTTCGAGTTCGCGGGTGCTCCGCGCGAGTTCGTGCTCGAGGAGGCGATCACGACCGACTTCGCACTCGTGCACGCACTGAAGGGCGACCGCTACGGCAACCTCGTGTTCGACAAGTCCGCCCGCAACTTCTCGCCGCTCGCCGCGATGGCCGGTCGCGTCTGCATCGCGCAGGTCGAGGAGATCGTCGAGGCCGGCGAGCTCGACCCCGACGCCGTGCACCTGCCCGGCATCTACGTCGACCGCATCGTCGTCGTCGGTCGCGACATCGAGAAGCGGATCGAACGCCGCACCGTGCGAGAGGGGAACTGAGATGGCGCTCACCAGGTTCGAGATGGCGGCGCGCGCCGCGCGCGAGCTGTCCGACGGCTCCTACGTGAACCTCGGCATCGGGTTGCCCACCCTCGTGCCGAACTACGTGCCCGACGGCGTGACGATCATGCTCCAGTCGGAGAACGGCATCCTCGGCGTCGGTCCGTACCCGACCGAAGCACGACGTCGACGCCGACCTCATCAATGCGGGCAAGGAGACGGTGACCGTGCTGCCCGGCGCCGCGTTCTTCGACTCGGCGACGAGCTTCGGCATGATCCGCGGCGGCAAGATCGACGCCGCGATCCTCGGCGCCATGCAGGTCTCGGCGACGGGCGACCTCGCCAACTGGATGATCCCCGGAAAGATGGTGAAGGGCCCGGGCGGCGCCATGGACCTCGTGCACGGCGCCAAGCACCGCATCGTGCTCATGGAGCACGTCGCAAGAGACGGCTCGCCGAAGATCGTCAACGAATGCTCGCTGCCGCTCACCGGCAAGGGTGTCGTCGATCGCATCATCACCGACCTCGCCGTGATCGACGTGACCCCCGAAGGACTCCGGCTCGTCGAGCTCGCGCCGGGTGTCACCGTCGACGAGGTCGTCGCCGCCACCGAACCACCCCTCATCACCCACTGAACGGAACATCCCAATGGTCGATTTGATCTTCCCCGGCATCGCCACTCGCCGTGTCGAGACGCCCCGACTCACCGCGAACGTCCTCGAACGCACTGCGGATGCCTCGGCAGCTGCGGCCCGCACCGTCGTCTTCGTGCACGGCAACACCTCGTCGTCACTGTTCTGGCAGCCGTTGATGCTCTCGCTGCCCGACGACGTGCGGGCGATCGCGGTGGACCTCCGCGGGTTCGGCGACAGCGAGACCCTTCCGGTCGACGCGACCCGTGGGGTGCGGGACTTCTCCGACGACGTGGCATCCGTCATCGACACCCTCGAACTCGGCGCCGTGCACCTCGTCGGCTGGAGCCTCGGCGGCGGGGTCACGATGCAGTTCCTGCTCGACCGGCCCGAACAGGTCGCGAGCCTCACCCTCGTCGCGCCGGTCTCGCCGTACGGGTTCGGCGGCACCGCCGCCGACGGCTCGCTCCTGACACCGGATGCCGCGGGCACGGGCGGCGGGGGAGCGAACCCCGACTTCATCGCGCGCCTCGCTCGCGGCGACCGCAGCGACGAGCCCGGATCGCCGCGCGCGGTGTTCCGCGCGACGTACGTCACGCCCGGGTACGAGTCGGAGCACGAGGACATCTGGGTCGAGTCGATGCTCACGACGAAGACCGGCATCGACAACGACCCGGGCGACTCGACGCCGTCCGAGAACTGGCCGGGCTTCGCCCCCGGCGGCCGTGGTGTCCTCAACACCCTGGCGCCCACGCACTTCAACACGACGGCGATCGTCGACCTCGAGTCGAAGCCGTCGATCCTCTGGATCCACGGTGCACAGGACGCGATCGTCGGCGACGCCTCGTTCTTCGACCTCAACCAGCTCGGCAAGGCCGGCATCATCCCGGGTTGGCCGGGCGACGACGTCGCGCCGCCGCAGCCGATGATCGCGCAGACGCGGGCCGTGCTCGCCCGCTACTCCGACGCCGGCGGCAGCGTGACCGAGCTGGAGCTCGAAGACTGCGGTCACTCGCCGCACCTCGAGCACCCCGACGAGTTCCGCGACGCGCTCGTCGCGCACATCGGGGAGAACCGGACCGCAGCCTGAGCGGTCAGATGGTGACATCGATGATGTGACGACGCGGTCCGCGACGCGCTGCTCGCACCCGTCGGGGTGACTCGCGGCGCGACACTATAGCGCGCGATCCTTCGTTGCGGGAGGGCCTGTCGTCCCGCCGAACCGGCGCCGAGACTGGAAAGCCGGGCAGGAGACGGCCCGGCGAGGCGGAGTGCCGGAGCTTGCTCCGTCGGCCTCGAGGCATCCGGCGTCGAGGAGGACACCGTGGCAGAAGAAGGTGCCAGCCCGCGGCTGGCCGACGCACCGGCACCCGACGACGAGCGCAAGCCCGACTCCCCCCGTGAACTGACGAAGCGCTCGTGGATGTACGTGCTGCGGAAGAGCTTCCGCGAATTCGTCGACGACGAGTGCTTCGACCGTGCCGCCTCGCTGACGTACTACGGCGTGCTGGCGATCTTCCCGGCCCTGCTCGCGCTCACCTCCCTGCTCGCCCTCGTCGGCCAGGGGCAGAGGCGATCGACGCACTGTTCGGCATCGTCGAACAGGTCGCACCCGGCGCGGCGCTCGACGTCGTGCGTGAGCCGCTCGAACAGTTCAGCGCATCGCCGGCGGCCGGCCTCGGATTCGTCACCGGACTCGTGCTTGGCGATCTGGTCGGCGTCGGGATACGTGGGGGCGTTCAGCCGGGCCATGAACCGCATCTACGAGATCGACGAGGGCCGCCCATTCTGGAAGCTGCGGCCGGTGCAGCTGCTCGTGACCGTCATCGCGTTGATCCTGGTCGTGGTCATCGCGACGATCCTCGTGATCTCGGGCCCGGTGACCGAAGCGCTGGGTGACGCGCTCGGACTGGGTGAGGCGGTGCAGATCGTCTGGTCGATCGCGAAGTGGCCGGTGCTCGCCTTCGCCGTCATACTCGTCATCGCGATCCTCTACTACGCGACGCCGAACGCGAAGCAGCCCAAGTTCCGCTGGATCAGCCTCGGGGCGATCGTCGCGATCGTCGTGCTGGTGATCGTCTCGGCCGGGTTCGCGCTCTACGTCGCGAACTTCTCCAATTACGACCGGACGTACGGGTCGTTCGCTGGAGTCATCGTGTTCCTGCTGTGGTTGTGGCTCGCGAACTGCGCCCTGCTCTTCGGTGCGGAATTCGACGCTGAGCTCGAGCGGGGACGTCAGCTGCAGGCGGGCATCGAAGCGGAGCGGGACATCCAGCTTCCGCCACGCGACACGCGAAAGAGCGACAAGGCGGCCGAGAAGGAGGAGAAGGATGTGGAGCTCGGCCGCCAGATCCGGCTCGACCACACGGACGACGATCCCGATGATGCTGGTCGCCGGGAGGAAGCTGCGGGCACCCGCGGTCGCTGACCCACGGCCGATGCCCCGGCCCGCAGACGTAGACTGACACCGTGCCTGCAGTGAATCTCGGAATGCCCAAAGTCCCTGAGGTCCTGGCCCCGCGACGCAAGTCCCGCCAGATCAAGGTGGGCAAGGTCCTCGTCGGCGGAGACGCGCAGGTGAGCGTGCAGTCGATGACGACGACGCCGACGACGAACATCAACGCGACCCTGCAGCAGATCGCCGAGCTCACGGCCTCGGGCTGCGACATCGTGCGCGTCGCCGTGCCGAGCCGTGACGACGCCGAGGCGCTGCCGATCATCGCGAAGAAGAGCCAGATCCCGGTCATCGCCGACATCCACTTCCAGCCGAACTACGTGTTCGCGGCGATCGACGCCGGCTGCGCCGCGGTGCGGGTGAACCCCGGCAACATCCGCAAGTTCGACGACCGCGTCGGCGAGATCGCCAATGCCGCGAAGGCGGCGGGCGTCTCGCTTCGCATCGGCGTGAACGCCGGCTCCCTCGATCCGCGCCTGCTCGAGAAGTACGGCAAGGCGACGCCCGAGGCGCTCGTCGAGTCGGCGATCTGGGAGGCGGGCCTGTTCGAAGAGCACGACTTCCACGACTTCAAGATCTCGGTGAAGCACAACGACCCGATCGTCATGGTGAAGGCGTACCGCATGCTCGCCGAGCGCGGCGACTGGCCGCTCCACCTCGGCGTCACCGAGGCGGGCCCGGCGTTCCAGGGCACCATCAAGAGCGCGACGGCGTTCGGCATCCTCCTCGGCGAGGGCATCGGCGACACCATCCGCGTGTCGCTCAGCGCTCCGCCGGTCGAGGAGGTCAAGGTCGGACTCCAGATCCTGCAGTCCCTGAACCTCCGTGAGCGCAAGCTCGAGATCGTCTCCTGCCCGTCGTGCGGCCGCGCACAGGTCGACGTGTACAAGCTCGCGAACGACGTCACCGACGGGCTCGAGGGCATGACCGTGCCGCTCCGAGTCGCGGTCATGGGCTGCGTCGTCAACGGGCCGGGCGAGGCGCGTGAGGCCGATCTCGGCGTGGCATCCGGCAACGGCAAGGGCCAGATCTTCGTGAAGGGCGAGGTCATCAAGACGGTGCCCGAGTCCGAGATCGTCGAGACCCTCATCGCCGAGGCGAACCGCATCGCCGATGAGATGGGCGCGGATGCCCCGGTCGGCTCGCCGGAGGTCCTCACCCCGTAGTCGGCGTGCGGCGCCGCGAGTAGGGTGGGCGCAGCGGATGCCCCGCGACGGCGGCGTCCGATCGCGAGAGGGGGTCCGCGATGAGCGGAGACGGCACCGAGTTCGAGTATCCCGACGAAGCGGGATACCCCGACGGCATGGGCACGCTGCACGAGGGCACCGAGGAGGCAGCGTCGATGGCGGGCGACGAACTCGAGGATGAACTCGAAGAGTTCGCCGAGGACGACGAAGAGGACGACGAAGCGTACGACGCAGAGGACGACGAAGACATCTGACTCCAGCCGTGCAATCGCCGGCGACGACGCCGATCATTCACGGCGCGGGCGCGAAGTGCACGGCGCCCGAGGCGATGTCCGCACCTTCGAGGAGCACGGTCATCCGTTCGCCGGGCCGTGCTCCGGCCGGCGCCGCACAGCTCGCGGTGACGGCGGGGTCGACGAGCTGCACGACCGCCTTGTCGCCCCGCAGCTCGAGCACGGTCGCTTCGAACCGCTCGCCCACGCGCCCACTGAGCACCGCGGCCTCGACGCGCGCAACGGATGCCGCGTCGAGCTGGCTCGCCCGTCGCGATGACGCGCCCATGAGCGCGGGCAGCTCGTGCAGCGATTCCCGCGCCCAGCCCGGCACCTCGCGCCCGTCGCTCAGGGCCTCGCACACCACGAGCCCCCAGCGGTCGACAAGGCGTCGGAGCGGAGCGGTGACGTGCGCGTACGGCGCCGCAAGGGCGGACTGCAGGGGGTCGGCGGGTGCGGTGCCATTCATCGCCTCGTAGCCCGCGCCGCGGAAGAGTCCGCTTGCCGCCTGCATCACAGCCAGCGAGGCCGGATCGGCCCGATCGAGCCCCCGCAGGTACTCCCCATAGGAGATCGGCTCGGGCCACGGCCTCCCGAGCGCCTCGGTCTGGGTGCGGAAGGCGGCGACCCGCTCGTCGGTCGGCTTCGGCATCGTGCGGAGGATGCCGACTCGTGCCGCGAGCATCAGCTCGGCCGCGGCCATGCCGGTCATCAGCGAGAGCTGCGCGTTCCACTCCTCGACCGGCAGCGGCCGGCGCCGCTCGAGGGCGTAGCCGCCGTCGGCGGTGTGCACGATCTCCTCGTCGGGCGTGTTGAGACTCGCGCCGCCGCGCGCACGCTCCTGCTCGATCCGGAGTTCGCCGACCTCACGCAGCAACGCGAGCGATGCGTCACCGTCGCCCGCGTCGATGTGCGTCTGCGCCTCCTCGTAGCCGAGCTGCGCGCGAGAGCGCACGACTGCTCGCTCGAGCCGAGTGCGCTCGACGGCGCCCGACTCGTCGAGATCGAACGACCAGACGTATGCGCTCCGATCGGCGCCGGGCAGGAGCGACACGCGATCCTCACTGAGCACGAGCGGATGCAACGGCACGCGACCGTCGGCCGCGTAGAGCGTCTCTCCGCGCCCGCGGGCCTCGAAGTCGACGGCGCCGCCCGGACGCACGAAGCCCGGGACATCCGCGATCGCGTAGTGCACCGAGTAGCCACGGCCGCGCCTCGCGAGGTGGAGTGCCTGATCGAGGTCCTGAGCGCCCGCGGGGTCGATCGTGACGAACTCGAGGTCGCGAAGGTCGGCCGTCGGCGGAGGCGTCGCGGCCATCGCGGCCGCGGCCTCGTCGAGCACGTCGGGCGGGAACTCCGCCGGCAGCTCGAGCGAGACGCGGAGCTCTGCGAGTGCGGCGGCGAGCTCGCTCTGCGCGGCCGACGCCGCGACGTGGGATCGACGGGCGGGCATGCGCCCAGCCTATGGGTGGCGCTGCTCGTCGGACCTCGTTCCCGGCTTCGCCGACGATTGACTCAGGCAACATAGCGATATATCGTTGACATGTTTCGGAAGTTCCGGAATGACTCTTTCGAGAGCCGGACGGAAGGATGTCTGCGCTCATGCGACGCGTACACCTCAACCCATTCACCTCTTCGGGGATGCACCCGCACGAGGGTCGGTACCACCACGAGGGCCATGGCTACCGTGGCGGATTCTGGGGCGGCTGGGCGGGGCCCGGCATGCCCGGCTTCGGTGGATTCGGGGCGCCGGGCGGCCGGCGACGACCAAAGGGCGATGTTCGGACGGCGATCCTCTCGCTCCTCGCCGACGGCCCCCTGAACGGCTACGGAATCATGAAGGCGATCGCCGAGAAGACCGACGACACGTGGCGGCCGAGCCCAGGCAGCGTCTACCCGACGCTGCAGCAGCTCGTCGACGAGGAGCTCATCGCCCAGCGCGGCGAGGGCCGTCGCATCGAGTACGAGCTGACGGCGGCCGGTCGCGCCTACGTGACCGAGCACGCCGACGAGATCGCGCAGGCCTGGTCGGACGTGCCGCGCCCGAGCGATTCCGCCGTTGCGCTGTTCGAGAGCGTCGGCAAGCTCATGGGCGTCGTCGGGCAGTTCCGCCACAGCGCCACCGATGCCCAGCGTGCTGCGGCGGCCGGGAAGATCGACGAGGCGCGCCGGGCGCTCCACCTCATCCTCGCCGATTGATCGGAACCGGGCGCGCCCGTCGGACGCACCGGCGCACGGGCGCACCGGCGCGCCCGCCAGCCGCCCGGCGCGCCACCGGGTGCGCTGGGCGCACGCCTTAGAATCGTCGGGTGCCCACACGCCTCACGAACTACTTCCTCCGCACGCTCCGCGAAGACCCCGCCGACGCCGAGGTCACGAGCCACCGGCTGCTCGTGCGCGCCGGGTACATCCGCCGCCAGGCGCCCGGCGTGTTCGCCTGGCTGCCGCTCGGCCTCCGGGTGAAGGCGAAGATCGAGCGCATCATCCGCGAGGAGATGGAGGCGGCCGGCGCGCACGAGGTGCACTTCCCGGCGCTGCTCCCGCGCGAGCCCTACGAGGTCACGAACCGCTGGACGGAGTACGGCGAGGGGATCTTCCGCCTGCAGGACCGCAGGGGCGCCGACTACCTGCTCGCGCCGACGCACGAGGAGGTCTTCACCCTCCTCGTGAAGGACCTCTACTCGTCGTACAAGGACCTGCCGCTCGCGATCTACCAGATTCAGGACAAGTACCGCGATGAAGCGCGTCCGCGCGCCGGACTCCTGCGCGGCCGCGAGTTCACCATGAAGGACGCCTATTCCTTCGACTACACCGACGCCGGCCTCGACGCGAGCTACCAGACGCAGCGCGACGCCTACGAGCGCATCTTCACGCGCATGGGGCTCGACTACGTGATCGTCAAGGCGGATGCCGGGGCGATGGGCGGCTCGAAGAGCGAGGAGTTCCTGCACCCGACCGCTGTCGGTGAAGACACCTTCGTGCGATCGGCGGGTGGATACGCGGCGAACGTCGAGGCGTTCACGACGACCCCTCCGCCGACGCGCTCGTACGAGAAGCTGGCCCCGGCCGAGGTGCTCGACACCCCCGACACTCCCACGATCCAGACGCTCGTCGACCGCGCGAACGCGGCGCACCCGCGCCCCGACGGCCGAGCATGGACCGCGGCCGACACGCTGAAGAACGTCGTGCTCGCGCTCACCCACCTCGACGGAACGCGCGAACTCGTCATCGTCGGGCTTCCGGGCGACCGCGAGGTCGACGCGAAGCGGGCGGAGGTCGCCTTCCAGCCCGCGACCGTCGAGGCGGCAACCGACGAGGATTTCGCGAAGCATCCCGGACTCGTCAAGGGGTACATCGGGCCCTGGTCCGCCGCCGGGCCCGTGCTCGGCGAGAACGCGAGCACCGGCATCCGGTACCTCGTCGACCCGCGCGTCGTCGACGGGTCCGCCTGGATCACGGGCGCCAATGAGCACGGCCGTCACGTGCTTCGGTCTCGTCGCGGGCCGCGACTTCGGCCATGACGGCACCGTCGAGGTCGCCGAGGTGCTGCCGGGCGACCCTGCGCCCGACGGCTCCGGCCCCGTCGAGCTTCTCCGCGGAACCGAGATCGGCCATGTCTTCCAGCTCGGCCGCAAGTACGCCGAGGCGCTCGGGCTCAAGGTGCTCGACGAGAACGGCAAGCTCGTGACGGTGACGATGGGCTCCTACGGGATCGGCGTCACTCGAATCCTCGCGATCATCGCCGAGGACAACAACGACGACAAGGGACTCATCTGGCCTGCGTCGGTCGCGCCGTTCGATGTGCACGTGCTCGCCACCGGCAAGGACGAGGCGGTCTTCGGTGCGGCCGAGACGATCGTCGCCGACCTCGAGGCATCCGGCTACGACGTGCTCTACGACGACCGCCCGAAGCTCTCGCCCGGCGTGAAGTTCGCCGACGCCGAGCTCATCGGCGTGCCGAAGATCGTCATCGCGGGCCGGGGCGTCGCCGACGGTGTCGTCGAGATCTGGGACCGCGCGAGCGGTGACCGGGTGACCGTGCCGATCGACGGGGTCGTCGCCGCCCTCGGCTGACACCGACGAGCGGATGCCCCGTCTCGTCACCTTCGGGCACCCACCGTTCGCAACGCGTTCACCTTGCGTTCACGGATCATCATGTGTCGCGTCGGATTCCCCGAGCACTGTGCAAGTGGAATCCCGACAACGAGCGTGAGGACATATCAGTGACGATGACCGACATCCAGTTGCTTCCGATGGCCGACCACGTGCGAGGCAAGCGCTCCGCCGTGACGTGCCACTTCAAGTGTGGGAACGCGTGCCTCGGCCCCGAGTGCAACACCTCCACGAATCCGAACTTCCGCGACATCGCCTCGGCCGCGCTGACGCGGCGGGCGCTGCTCGGCCTCGGCGCGGCCGGTGCGGTGGGCGTCGCCCTGGCGGCCGCGACACCGAGCGGCTCGGCGATCGCGGCGCCCGGGGGAGCGGCATCCGGCAAGGGCGGCCTGGTGTTCGACGCCATCGCACCGGTCCCGAGACTGGTCGACGACTTCAACGTGCCCGAGGGCTACACGTGGGCGCCCATCATCCGTTGGGGCGACCCGCTCTTCTCGAGCGTGCCGGCGCTCGACTTCGAGAACCAGACGGCGGAAGCGCAGGGCGGCCAGTTCGGCTACAACTGCGACTACCTCGACATCATCGCCGATAAGAGCGGTCACACGGGCGTGCTCGTGAACAACCACGAGTACGTGAACCCGGGCATCATGTTCCCGCCGAGCAGCGACGCCGCCGAGCTCGACCGGCGCGCCGCCATCTCCAAGGCCGCGCACGGCTTCTCGGTCGTGGAGCTCCGCCGCAAGAAGACGGGCCAGCCGTGGCGCTACCTCGTCGACGGCCGCCGCAACCGCCGCATCACCGCCGACACCGTGTTCGAGCTCACAGGGCCGGCGGCCGGAAGCGACCTCATGAAGACCGCGGCCGACACCGAGGGCCGCTGGATCAAGGGCACACTCGGCAACTGCGCCGGCGGCACCACCCCGTGGGGCACCGTGCTCTCGGGCGAGGAGAACTTCGACGGGTACTTCGCGTGGGCGGCCGACACGGCGGGGCAGAAGCGCTACCGCGCCACTCCGAGCGCCGCGTCGACCTACACCTTCGAGCGCATCGACCCGCGGTTCGACGCCCACGACGCCGGGTACGTGAACGAGCCCAACCGGTTCGGCTGGATCGTCGAGATCGACCCCGAAGACCCGACTTCGACGCCGCGCAAGCACTCCGCGATGGGCCGCTTCAAGCACGAGGGCGCCAACGTCATCATCGCCGAAGACGGCCACGCGGTCGCGTACATGGGCGATGACCAGACCAACGACTACCTGTACAAGTTCGTGTCGAAGGGCACGTTCGACCGGCGCAAGTCCCCGGGCGCACGCCGCAAGAACCTCGACCTGCTCAGCGAGGGCGACCTGTACGTCGCACGGTTCACGGGCAACTCGCCCGCAGCCGAGATCACCGGCTCGGGTGCGCTTCCCGCCGACGGCCTCTTCGACGGCACCGGCGAGTGGATCCCGCTCACGCAGAACGGCGAGAGCGTCATCCCCGGCATGACCACCGAGGAGGTGCTCGTCTTCACGCGTCTCGCGGCCGACACGGTGGGCGCGACGAAGATGGACCGCCCCGAAGACGTGGAGCCGAACCCGAAGACCGGCAAGGTGTACCTCGCACTCACGAACAACTCGGAGCGCACCCTCGCGACGCTCGACGAGGCCAACCCCGTCACGGGCAACCGCAACGGGCACATCATCGAGATCACCGAGACGGCAGGGCAGTCGGGCACCGCGTTCGGCTGGAGCATCCTCCTGCTCTGCGGTGACCCGGCCGTCGACCAGAACACGTACTTCGCCGGTTTCCCGAAGGAGTTGGTGTCGCCGATCTCCTGCCCCGACAACGTCGCGTTCGACTCCGAGGGGAACCTCTGGATCTCGACCGATGGCGCCCCGAGCAAGATCGGCTTCAACGACGGCCTGTTCAAGGTGCCGCTCGAAGGACCCGACCGCGGCCGCGTGCAGCAGTTCCTCTCGGTCCCGCGCGAAGGGGAGACCTGCGGTCCGGTCATCCACGACCAGGAGGGCATGGTCTTCGTCGCCGTGCAGCACCCGGGCGAGAACGGCACCGTCGCAGCGCAGACCTCCCACTTCCCCGACTACGTGCCCACGCATCGCCCCGAGACCGGCCTCGTGGCGGCGCCGCGGCCTTCGGTCGTGCAGGTCTGGCGCGGCTGAGACACACAACGGGATGACGGATGCCACGAGGCATCCGTCATCCCGTTTCTCATGTGAACGGCGGCCGAGGCCGTCACCGGCGAACGGCCCGCCGGATCGCCCGACCGAACCCGAGGGTCGACGCGGATGACTGGCACTGCGCCATCCGGTACGGTAGAGAGTTGTCCGCTCCGAGGGGAAGCGGCTTGAGAGCTGAATAGAGGAGGCCGGCAATGGAAATCGACCTCAGCGTGCTTCGCATGATGGAGCGCGAGAAGGAGATTCCGTTCGACGAACTGGTGGAGATCATCGAGCAGGCGATCCTGATGGCCTACTTGAAGCACACCAACCCCGGCCAGCACGGCCACGCGAACCCCGACGGCGCGCGTGCGCACCTCGACCGCAAGACGGGTCACGTCTCGGTGTACGTTCCCGAACTCGACGAAGAGGGCAATGTCATCGGCGAGGCCGAAGACAGCCCGAGCGACTTCGGTCGCATCGCCGCATTCGCCGCGAAGCAGGTCATCAACCAGCGGCTCAGGGACCTCGCCGACGATGCGGTGCTCGGCGAGTTCCGCGGGCGCGAAGGCGACATCGTGGCGGGCATCATCCAGCAGGGGCCGAACCCGCGCATGGTGCACATCGACCTCGGAACGGTCGAGGCGATCCTGCCGCCCGAAGAGCAGGTGCCGGGCGAGGAGTATCCGCACGGCCAGCGCATCCGCGTCTACGTCACGAGCGTCGCCAAGGGCCAGAGGGGCCCGTCGATCACGGTCTCCCGCACCCACCCGGCGCTCGTGCGCAAGCTGTTCGCGCTCGAGGTGCCCGAGATCGCCTCGGGCGTCGTCGAGATCGTCTCGCTCGCGCGCGAGGCCGGCCACCGTACCAAGATCGCGGTGCGCGCGAACCAGCCCGGAGTGAACGCGAAGGGCGCCGCGATCGGCGAGCTCGGCCAGCGCGTGCGGGCCGTCACCGCCGAGCTCGGCTCGGAGAAGATCGACATCGTCGACTACAACGACGACCTGGCGACCTTCGTCGCGAGCGCACTGTCGCCTGCGAAGGTCACGAGCGCGTACGTGATCGACGAGACGACGCGGGCCGTGCGCGCGCTCGTACCCGACTACCAGCTCTCGCTCGCGATCGGCAAGGAGGGCCAGAACGCCCGCCTCGCGGCCAAGCTCACGGGCGCGAAGATCGACATCCAGCCGGACTCCATCCTCGAGTCGAACTGAGTCCGACCGCCCTCGGCGGCGGGTGAACAGCGCAGAGTGTAAGATGGAACCTGTCAGAACGTGCATCGGATGCCGTTCGCGCGCCCCGCGATCCTCACTTCTGAGGGTCGTCGTCCAGGATTCCCAGGTCGTAGCAGATGCTTCGGCCGTGCTCCCGGGCAGGGGTGCGTGGATGCATCCGACGCTCGAGTGCTACCGGCTCGCCAAGCAGAGACGCGCCTTCGGACGCGCACTCCGCCTTCGCGGCGAGGTGGATACCAGCAACGTAGAGAACAGGCTGAACGGCTAATGGACAACTCATGAGCGGCTCGAAATGAGACCCGTCCGTCATTGACGGTCCGCCCCTGTCCGGGGTCGGGCCCGGAACAGGAGAGAAGTGGCTGCCAAACCACGCGTACACGAGATCGCATCCGAACTCGGTGTCGACAGCAAGATCGCCCTTGAGAAGCTCAAGGAGATGGGCGAGTACGTCAAGGGACCCTCGTCGTCCATCGAACCCCCCGTCGCCCGTCGGCTGAAGGCCGCGCTCGAAGCCGCGGGTACCGCCGGAAAGGCGGCGCCCGTCGCTACGGCACCTTCCGTCACCGCGGCGGTCAAGCCCGGTCCGAAGCCGGCACCCAAGCCCGTGGCCGCGCCTGAGGCGCCCGAGCAGGCTGTGCCCGTCGCCGTTGCAGACGCCCCGATGACGGTGGCCGAGCGTCAGGCCCAGGCAGAGGAGAAGGCCGCCCAGGCCGCCGCCGACAAGTCTGCCGACGTCACCGAGGCGCCCGCGCCCGCGGCATCGGATGTCGCGAAGCCCGCGGCCTCGGCGAAGCCCGGCGGCGCGATCCCGCGTCCCGCCCCCCGCCCCGGCGCACCGCGCCCCGGCAACAACCCCTTCTCGAGCTCGCAGGGCATGGGCTCGCGCCCGAGCCAGCCGCGCCCGGGCAACAACCCCTTCTCGAGCTCGCAGGGCATGGGCCAGCGCCCGAGCCCCGGCAACATCCCGCGCCCGCAGGCGCCCCGTCCGGGTGCTCCGCGGCCCGGTGCACCGCGTCCCGCAGGTGCCGGCCGCCCCGGTGGTGGCGGTGGCTTCCAGCGCCCCGGCGGCGCAGGAACCGGTGCAGGCGCTCGTCCCGGGCGGCGCAGGCGGCGGTTTCCAGCGCCCCGGCGGCGCACCCGGCGGCGGCTTCGGCGGCCCGCGTCCCGCGGGCGGCGGCGGTCGTGGTCGTGGACCCGGCGGCGGCACCGCAGGTGCCTTCGGCCGTGGTGGCGGCAAGAGCAAGGCCCGCAAGTCGAAGCGCACCAAGCGGCAGGAATTCGAGATGCGGGAGGCACCGTCGCTCGGCGGCGTGAGCGTTCCCCGCGGCGACGGCAACACGGTCATCCGGCTGCGTCGCGGTTCGTCCATCTCGGACTTCGCCGACAAGATCGACGCGAACCCCGGTTCGCTCGTGACCGTGCTGTTCCACCTCGGTGAGATGGCCACTGCCACGGAGTCGCTCGACGAGGCCACCTTCCAGGTGCTCGGCGAGGAGCTCGGCTACAAGATCCAGGTCGTCTCGCCCGAAGACGAGGACCGCGAGCTCCTCGAGGGCTTCGACATCGACCTCGACCAGGAGCTCGAAGACGAAACCGACGAGGATCTCGAGATCCGTCCGCCGGTCGTCACGGTCATGGGTCACGTCGACCACGGTAAGACGCGACTGCTCGACGCGATCCGCAACGCGAACGTCGTCGCCGGCGAGGCCGGTGGCATCACCCAGCACATCGGTGCGTACCAGGTGCGCACCGAGCACGAGGGCATCGACCGCGCGATCACCTTCATCGACACCCCGGGCCACGAGGCGTTCACCGCCATGCGTGCCCGCGGTGCGCAGGTGACCGACATCGCGATCCTCGTGGTCGCGGCCGACGACGGCATCATGCCCCAGACGGTCGAGGCGCTGAACCACGCACAGTCGGCGAACGTGCCGATCGTGGTCGCCGTGAACAAGATCGACAAGCCCGACGCCAACCCGGCGAAGGTGCGCCAGCAGCTCACCGAGTTCGGACTCGTGGCCGAGGAGTACGGCGGCGACGTCATGTTCGTCGACGTCTCGGCTCGCGAGAACATCGGCATCCAGGAACTGCTCGACGCAGTGCTCCTCACCGCCGACGCCGGTCTCGACCTGCGTGCGAACCCGAACAAGGACGCCCGAGGCGTCGCCATCGAGGCGAAGCTCGACAAGGGCCGCGGCGCGGTCGCGACGGTGCTCATCCAGTCGGGAACGCTCCACGTCGGCGACGCGATCGTCGCGGGCACGGCCTACGGCCGCGTGCGTGCCATGGCCGACGAGAACGGCGATCCCGTGCTCGCAGCCACCCCGTCGAGGCCCGTTCAGGTGCAGGGCCTCTCGAGCGTGCCGCGCGCCGGTGACACCTTCCTCGTCACCGACGAGGACCGCACCGCACGTCAGATCGCCGAGAAGCGCGAGGCCGCAGAGCGCAATGCCCTGCTCGCCAAGGCGCGCAAGCGCATCTCGCTCGAGGACTTCACGCGTGCGCTCGAAGAGGGCAAGGTGGAGTCGCTCAACCTCATCATCAAGGGTGACGTGTCGGGTGCCGTCGAGGCGCTCGAGGAGTCGCTCCTGAAGATCGAGGTCGACGACTCGGTGCAGCTGCGCATCCTCCACCGCGGTGTGGGTGCCGTCACCGAGAGCGACATCGACCTTGCGACGATCGACAACGCGATCGTCATCGGGTTCAACGTGCGCCCCGACGTGAAGGCGCGCGAACGTGCCGCCCGCGAGGGCGTCGACGTGCGCTTCTACTCGGTCATCTACAACGCGATCGACGACATCGAGAACTCGTTGAAGGGCATGCTCAAGCCCGAGTTCGAAGAGGTGCAGTCGGGTGTCGCCGAGATCCGCGAGGTGTTCCGCTCCTCGAAGTTCGGCAACATCGCCGGTGTCATCGTGCGGTCGGGAACGATCACGCGAAACGCGAAGGCTCGCGTCATCCGCGATGGCGTGGTCGTCGGCGACAACCTCGCCATCGAGTCGCTGCGCCGCTTCAAGGACGACGTCACCGAGGTGCGCACGGACTTCGAGGCCGGCATCGGCCTCGGCAGGTTCAACGACATCCAGGTCGGCGACGAGATCGAGACGATCGAGCTGCGCGAGAAGCCTCGCGCCTAGCCCGAGGACGGGTCCCTGTTCTTCACTCCGGTGAGAGCAGGGACCCATACCCCGATTCACCGGGTGAAGAACAAGGACCCCACGCGATGCTTCGCTGCGGGGCGAGGAAAGGCTGACGAACATGGCGGATCCGGCACGGGCCAGGAAGATGGCCGATCGCATCAAGGAGATCGTCGCCAAACGGCTCGACAAGGGGCTGCGCGACCCGCGCCTCGGCTTCGTGACGATCACCGACGTGCGCGTCACGGGCGATCTTCAGCACGCGAGCATCTTCTACACGGTCTACGGCACCGACGAGGAGCGTCGCGACTCGGCGCTGGCCCTCGCGGCCGCGACCGGGATGCTCCGCAGCGAGGTCGGCCGCAACATCACCGCGCGGCTCACTCCGTCGCTGGAGTTCATCGCCGACGCGATCCCCGAGAATGCGGAGCACATCGCGTCGTTGCTCCGCGAGGCGCGCACCCGCGACGCCGAGACCGCTGCGCTCGCGTCGACCGCGGCGTACGCCGGCGATGCCGACCCGTACGTGAAGCCGCGCGACCTCGACGAGTACGACGACGAGTCGCTCGACGAGCTCGAGGGATCCGAAGACGACGACCTCGACCTCGGCGACCAGGCCGAGCTCGGCGGAGCGCGCTGACGCGTTCGTTCAGTCGGCCAGCTGGGCGAGCTGGGTGATCGTGTCAACGCATCGACGATCTGCCGACGACCGGTTGCGACGCGCTGTCGAGCGAAGCGTGGCTCACGCCTCGGGGAGCCGGAACCCATCGTCGTCAGGTGCGGCGAGCCCGTCGGAGACGAGGGTGGCGACAGCACGGTCGAGTTGCGCGGCATCCGGCCAGAGCGGTGCGAGCTCGGCGCGCGTCACGGGCCGGTGCGCCGCGCGGAGCTCGCGCAGGACGAGTCCGCGCACCTGCCGATCGGATCCGTCGAATCGGGCCTGCGTCGGTCTCCTCGCGCCTCGGTACTCGGGATAGCCCGCCGCTCGCCAGGCGCACTGCGCGGCGATCGGGCACTCCCCGCATCGGGGTGCGCGAGCGGTGCAGACGGTCGCGCCGAGTTCCATCGCCGCGGCGTTGAACGCGCGTGCCGCCACGGGATCGTCGGGCAGCAGTGCGGACATCGCGGCGAGGTCGCGCGCCGTCGAGGGCGGCCCTGGTTCGGCCGCTCCCTCGACCGCGCGGGCGAGGATGCGGCGCGTGTTGGTGTCGACGACCGGATACCGCAGGCCGAACGCGAACGCCGCGATCGCGCGTGCGGTGTAGGGCCCGATGCCCTGCAGCGCGAGGAGCGCGTCGAGGTCGGCAGGAACCTCGCCGGCGTGCCGCTCGACGATCTCGACGGCCGCCCGGTGCAGCCAGAGGGCGCGCCGCGGGTAGCCGAGCCGGTCCCACGCCCGCACCGCCTCCGACGGCGGCTCCGCGGCGAGGGCCGCGGGAGTGGGCCACCGCGCGATCCAGGTCTCCCACCGCGGGATGACCCGGGCGACCTGCGTCTGCTGGAGCATGAACTCGCTCACGAGCACGGCCCATGGTGACACGTCGGCGGCCCGCCAGGGCAGCGGCCGCGCGGCATCCGCGAACCAGTCGACGAGGCTGGCCGCGATCGTCGCGTCTGCGGCACGGGGCATCCATTCACCCTATGACGACGGCTCGCCTGCCGGGTTAGGCTCGCATCATGCGGCTGGTCACGACGCCCAAGGTCACGTTCCTCCGTGCGCTCGCCGACGAGATCCTGCAGCAGTACGGGCGCGGTCGGATGATCGTCGCGATCGACGGGCCGCTGGCGAGCGGCAAGACCCGCTTCGGCGACGATCTCGGCGAGGTGCTCGCCGAGCGCGACCATGCCGTGTTCCGGGCGAGCATGGAGGGGTTCCATCGCTCGCGGGCGGCGCAGGCCGAGTTCGGCGACGACACACCGGCACGATACTTCCGATACGGTTTCGACGAGTCGGCGCTCCGACGGGTGCTCGTCGAGCCGTTCCGGCTGGGCGGGTCGACCGCCTTCGTCACGAGGGTCCTCGACCCCGCACGCGACGCATGGGTGGAACCGAAGTGGCTGACGGGGCCCGACGACGCGATCCTCGTGCTCGACGGGCGGTTCGTGCTGCGGGAGCGTCTCGCGGGCCTGTGGGACTTCCGCATCGCGCTCGACGGCGATCCCGTCGACCCCGCCGACGAGCTCGCGTATGCCGAGAGCGACCCGCGGGTCGTGGCATCCGCGGTCATCGACGACACCGACCCGGAGCATCCGCGGCGGCGCTTCTTCGACAGCTGCTAGCGGGCGACCGCGTTCGGCGGTTCACGTCGTCATTGTCACAGTTCGGATACATTTCTCCGCGGGGGGCCGGCTGCTGGACGCCACCCTCGTGTTCCCGCCATACTGGTGGAACTGCCAGCCCCCCGGCTTCGCGAACCCCCTCGCTCCACTCGAAACTCCCGACGTTTGCTGACCGCTTAGATCCACGCGTCGGCATCGGTGCGCCGCGATATCCGCGCGCCGTCGGGCTCTTCACGGTTCGTCGATCCAGCCGGACCGACCAATGGAGAAACCGAATGAGCAAGCCCCGCGCCGCGCTGGTTCACGCTTCCGACGGTGACGCCGGATCGCGATCGCGATCAGCGTCACGAAGCGTGTTCCGCCGCATCGCTGCCGCCGTCACCGCACTCGTGTTCGGCGCAGGCCTCGCGCTGGTCGCGGTCGCCGCACCCGCGAGCGCGCACACACCGTCTGTGCAGGGAGTGGCGACCTGTGCGGAAGACGGCACCTACACGGTCGTGTGGACGGTAAACGGCACCAACGTGCCGTCGGACGCGCAGGCGACCGTGAAGGTCGTCGAACCCGAAGAGAACGCAGGCGTCGAGCTGAAGTCGTTCACCGGCAACGGATCCACGGAGTGGATCCAGTACGGAGTCGCGGCGACCGAGCAGAAGGCCACCGCGAGCTTCAGCATCGGATGGCCCAGCTGGGGCCCGACCGACGAGTCGGGTTCGGTCGATCTGACGGGCACGTGCACCGGCGAGGAGACGCCGGAGAAGATCGAGTTCTGCCACGCCACCGGAAGTGAGACGAATCCGTACGAGCGCATCGAGACGTCGGTGAACGCCTTCCTGAACGCCGGTCACCGCGACCACCAGAACAAGGGCGACATCTACCCGGCCTTCACCTTCGAGAAGAAGGGCGTCACCATCGAGGTGCCGGCGCAGGGCGACCAGAGCCTCCTCCAGTACGAGGACTGCGCGAAGCCGACCGCGACGCGCCGACTCCCACGCCCGAGCCGACCGCGACGCCGACCGCAACTCCGGAGCCGACTGCGACTGCGACCCCGACTCCGTCCGCCACGCCCACCCCCCAGCCGACGCCCGCAGCTGCCGGGCCCGGCGGCGGCGGCGACGGCAACGTGGCCTCGCCGACACCGGTTTCGCGGGCACGACGATCGCGATCGTCGCGGGCATCATCGTGGTGGCGGGTGCCGCGTTCCTCGTGATCGCACGCATCCGACGCAAGCGCGCCTGATCCGCTGATGCGCACTGAGGGGGTCCGGGAAACCGGGCCCCCTCGGTCGTTCGCCGGTGCTCGGCAGTTCAGGCGGAGACGGCGGCGAGCACTCGCTGCGCCGGCAGGAACGATCCGAGCTGCTCGACCTCGTGCACGAGGTCGGTGAGAGCGCGATTCACTGGGGCATCGAGGCCGGCGACGGATGCCTCGCGCACGACCGCCCCGTTCAGGTAGTCGATCTCGGTCGGCTGGCGGCGCCTCACGCTCTGCTGGGTCGACCCGAGATTCGGCACGGACCCCATGCGCACCCGCATGAGCCACGGCAACACCTGCCCGAGCGCGAGCGGCATCCGGGCGAAGAGCCGGAGTCGCCGGTCGCCCAGTCCCTGCAGCGCGCCGAAGCGCACCCCCCGCGCGATTCCGACGCGCACCGCCTCCCGCATCGACGCGGTGACGACCCGGCGGAGCCGCCGATCGTCGACGACCTCCTGCACGCTCCGCCCCACGATCGCGGGTACGGCGTTCAGCATGTTGACGACGAGCTTGGTCCATTGCGCCCCACGGAAGCCGTCGATCGCGACGACGGGCACGGCGTCTGAGAGGATCTTGGCGATCCGCACGCACTCGGCATCGGCCGGGCCGTCACCTCGCCCGAGATAGCTCGCGGCGCGCGTCGTCACCCGCACGACGCCCGGTTCGGTGTAGTTCGCGGCGATGATCGAGAGCACCCCCATGCAGGAGGACGCGGGGAGGAGCCGTTCGGCGGTGCTCACCCCGTCGAGGCCGTTCTGCACGACCACGACCGGTGCGCCGTCGATGAGCTCGGCGTTCGCCTCGATGGCGGCGGCGGCATCCTGCGCCTTGGTGCACACGAGCACGAGCTCGGGCCGCCGGGTGAGGCGCTCGCCGGCGGCGACCTGCGCATGCGCGTCGCCGAATCCGCCGCTCACCGTGATTCCGTGGGCGATGATCGCCTCGAGACTCGCGCCGCGCGCCGTCACCTCCACGTCGTGTCCGGCACGCGCAAGAAGAACCGCGAACGTGCCGCCGAGCGCGCCCGCGCCGATGATGCCGATCTTCACCTCCTCAGAGTAGGCGGCGCCCGGGAGTAGGCGGCGCCCGGGCGGGTGGCAGACGCACTGCTGTTAGCCTGTACGGCGTGAACAGCGGCATCCTCCTCGTCGACAAGCCGCACGGGATCACCAGCCACGACGTCGTTGCGCGCATGCGCCGGCTGGCCGGCACCCGCAAGATCGGCCACGCCGGCACGCTCGACCCGATGGCCACCGGTCTGCTCGTCCTCGGCGTGAACAGCGCCACGCGCCTCCTGCACTACCTCGTGGGCCTCGACAAGGAGTACCTCGCCACCGTGCGGCTCGGCTGGGACACGACGACCGACGACGCCGAGGGAGAGCCGTTGCCGGCGGCATCCGCCGACGTCATCGCCGCCGCGACCGAGCCCGCGATCCGCGCGGCGATGGCCCCGCTCACCGGAGAGATCGAGCAGGTGCCGAGCGCCGTGAGCGCCGTGAAGGTCGCCGGCAAGCGCGCCTACAAGCGGGTGCGCGAGGGCGAGACCGTCGAGCTCGCCGCGCGCCGCGTGACGGTGTCGGCGTTCGAGCTCCTCGCGGTGCGTCCGGGCGAGGGGTGCATCGACCTCGACGTGCGCGTGGCGTGCTCGTCGGGCACCTACGTGCGTGCACTCGCGCGCGACCTCGGCGCCGCCCTCGGCACGGGCGGGCACCTCACGGCACTTCGCCGCACCCGCATCGGCCGCTTCGGGGTCGACGAGGCCGGGGCGCTCGAGGGCTTCGACGTGTCCGCGTCGATCATGAGCCCAGCGGATGCCGCGCGCCGGGCCCTGCCCGTCGTCGAGGTGAGCGAACAGCAGGCCGTCGACCTCGGCCACGGCAAGCGGGTCGATGCCGCCTCCGCACGCGTGCTCGGGGCATCCGATGCCGAGGCAGCACCGACCGCGATCGCCGGGACGACCGCGATCGCCGCGATCGCACCCGGCGACCGCCTCGTGGCGATCGTCGAGCGCCGCGGCGCGGAGTTCAAGGTCGTCACGGGCTTCCCGGCCGACGAGCCGAGCCGACGAGGACGACGAATGATCGAGTGGTTCACCTGGCTTCAGGTCGGCGTCGCCGTGGCGGCCGGCCTGCTCTGCCTCGTACTGGGACTCGCCGGTCGCGTGCCGAGCGACCTCACGCTCGGCGCGCTGGCGCTCGTCGAGCTTCTGCTCGTGGTGCAACTGGTCGTCGCGATCGCAGCCCCCACGTTCGGCAACGAGGCGACCGGCAGCGTCCTCGAGTTCTACGTGTACCTCGTCGGCGCGCTGCTGCTGCCCCCGGCCGCCGCCTTCTGGGCGCTCCTCGAGCGCAATCGCTGGTCGACCGTCGTGCTCGGTGTCGCGGCGCTCGCGGTCGCGGTGATGGTCTATCGCATGTTCCAGATCTGGACCGTGCAACAGGCCTGACGGCGTCTGAGAGAATCGAACGACATGACTGACGTGCGGAGCGCCCGGCCCGGGGCCGATCACGGGCGGCGAATGAGCGGCATCGGGCGCGTGCTCGTGGCCGTCTACGGGGTGCTCGCGCTCGCCGCGCTCGGTCGTTCGTTCGTGCAGATCGTCTCGAAGTTCGACGAGGCGCCGCTCGCGTACTCGCTTTCCGCCCTCGCCGCCGCCGTCTACGTCGTGGCGACGATCGCGCTCATCCGCTCGGGCCGCGGTTGGTATCGCGTGGCGTGGGTGACGATCGCGTTCGAATTCGTGGGCGTGGTCGTCGTCGGCACCCTGAGCGTCGTCTTCCCCGAGCTGTTTCCGCATGACACGGTGTGGTCGTGGTTCGGCCGTGGGTACCTCTTCATCCCGCTCGTGCTTCCCGTGCTCGGCATGTGGTGGCTCGCGACACACCGGCCGGGCGCGAGCAGCACCCCGTCGGCGAAGGCGGATGCCGCGTGAAGACGTACAAGGGCCTCGAGGGCGTGCCCGCCGGCTTCGGCCCGTCGGCGGTCACGATCGGCAAGTTCGACGGCGTGCACCAGGGGCACCGAGCGGTGATCGACCGCATCCGCTCGATCGCCGATGGCGATGGGCTGAAGGCGGTCGTCGTCACCTTCGACCGCAACCCGCTCGCTCTCCTCGCACCCGACAAGTGCCCCGACTCGCTCGTGAGCGTGCGCCAGAAGCTCGAGCTGCTCGCGACCACCGGCGTCGACGCGACGGTCCTCCTCCCGTTCGATCGCGCGCTCGCGTCGGTGCCCGCGACCGAGTTCGTCGAGCGGATGCTCGTCGACGCGCTGCAGGCGAAGGTCGTACTCGTCGGCAGCGACTTCCGCTACGGTGCCCGGGGTGCGGGCGACGTCGACCTGCTCATCGACCTCGGCCTGAAGTTCGGCTTCACCGTCGAGGTCGTCGACGACGTGCGCCCCGAAGGGGAGCGGCGGGTGTCGTCGACGTGGATCCGCGAGCTCCTCGCCGAGGGCGACGTGCGCCACGCCACGCGGCTGCTCGGACACGCGCCGACCGTGTCGGGCATCGTCGTGCACGGCGCGGCCCGCGGCCGCGAGCTCGGGTTCCCGACCGCGAACCTGACGCCCGAGTCCGAGGGACTGATTCCGTCCGACGGCGTCTACGCAGGCTGGCTCACCGATGCCGGCACCCGGTATCCCGCGGCGATCTCGGTCGGCGACAACCCGACCTTCGAGGGCGTTCCGAAGAAGCAGGTCGAGGCGTACGTGCTCGATCGCGAGCTCGATCTCTACGATCATGTCGTCGATGTCGAGTTCGTCGAGCGCATCCGCGGCATGGTCGCGTTCACGAGCATCCCCGACCTCGTCGAGACGATCCGCGACGACGTCGATCGCATCCGGGTCATCCTCTCCGACTGACGGGCGTCCGACCGACGAGCGCGGCGAGACGGCTGGGCGAGACGGCTCCGGCGAGCCGCCTAGACTCGAAGGAATGAGTCAGATCCCGCCCCGCCCACTCTGGGCGGGGCGAACTCTTGCACTCGTCGGCATCGTCCTCCTCGCGTTCAACCTGCGCACGGCTGTCGCCTCGCTCTCGCCGATTCTCGGCCAGCTCGAGGCCGAGATCCCGCTGAATCCGACCGTCGTCGGACTGCTCGGCATGCTGCCGCCCGTCTGCTACGCGATCTTCGGCATCCTCACCCCGGCGGTCGCGAAACGGTTCGGACTCGAGGCGACGCTCATCGCCTCGCTGCTCGCACTCACCGTCGGCCTCCTCGGGCGGGGGCTGGCCGGTTCCGCGCTGTGGCTCGTCGCAGCGAGCACGCTGACGTTCGCGGCCATCGGGATGGGCAACGTCCTCCTGCCGCCGCTCGTGAAACGCTACTTCCCCGATCGCATCGGCCTCATGACGACGATCTACGTCACGGCGATGTCGGTGAGCACGTTCACGCCGCCGCTCGTCGCCGTGCAGGTGGCGGATGCCGCGGGCTGGAGGGTATCGCTCGGCGAGTGGGCGATCGTCGCGGCGATCTCGCTCGTGCCGTGGATCGCGCTGCTGGTGCATCCGAAGCGCCGAGCGCCTGCGGCACTGCCCGAGGAGGCCGATCCCGGCCAGCTCCGGCACGCGCTGCGCTCGCCGCTCGCGTGGGCGCTCACGGTGGTCTTCGCCGTCTCAGGCTTCAACGCCTACGCGGCATTCGCGTGGCTCCCGACGATCCTCCACGACATCGCGGGCACGTCCCCGGCGGAGGCAGGCGCACTGCTCTCGCTCTACGCGGCGATGGGATTGCCTGCGGGTCTGCTGGTGCCCGTGATCGCCGCACGGTACGGCAAGGTGCGGCTGCTCACCGCGATCGCCGTCGCCGCCCTTGTCGCCGGCTACCTCGGGCTCCTGCTCGTGCCGACGTGGGCGACCTGGCTGTGGGTCGCGCTCGCGGGCGCGGGGACGCTGCTGTTTCCCCTCGCACTCGTGCTCATCAACCTGCGCACGCGCACCCACTCGGGTGCCGTCGCCATGTCGGCCTTCGTGCAGTCGGCGGGCTACCTCATCGTCGCGATCGGACCGCTCGCGGTCGGCCTGCTGCACGATGCGACCGGCGGATGGGTCTTGCCCCTCGTCTTCCTCATGGCCTCCGCGGTGCCGGCTGCGATCGGTGGCATCGTCGTGGCGCGGCCCCGCTACTTCGAGGACGAGCGCGAGGGCCGAGGCCCGGTGGGCGGCGAGCGCTGACGGCCGGTGGGCGCGCGGTTGCAGGTCCGGTCAGACGAGGAACTCGGGGCGGTGCACGAGGGCGGCGGCGCCGACGAGCGGGCCCTCGTCTGAGAGCCCAGAGGGAACGATGCTCACCCGCGTGACGAACGGGAACGCCGTGCGCTCGGCGAGCGCCGCACGTGCGTGCTCGAAGAGCGCCGGCGAGACGCGCGAGAAGCCGCCGCCGATTGCGACGACGTCGAGGTCGAGGAGGCTCGCGGCCGAGGCGACGGCCTGTCCGATCGCCGTGCCCGCCCGTGCGACCGCGGCGATCGCGATCGGGTCGCCCGCGGCGTGGGCGAGGGCGAGCTCCTCGCCGGTCTCACCCGTGAAGCCCTGTGTGCGAGCCCAGGCCACGGTGCGCGGGCCGCTCGCGACGGCCTCGAGGCATCCGTGACCGCCGCAGGGGCACGCGTCGTCGAAGCCGCCGACCTCGACGTGGCCGATGTGGCCGCCGTTGCCCGTGGGGCTCGGTGCGGCGCGGCCGCCGAGCACGATGCCGCCGCCGACGCCCGTCGAGACGATCATGCCGAGCAGGTTCCCGGCGTCGCGGCCCGCGCCGACCCAATGCTCGGCGAGTGCGATGCAGAGCCCGTCGATGCGGAGGGTGACCGGCGCATCGGGCACGAGGTCGGCGACGAGCGTCGCGAGCGGATGCCCCCGCCACGCGGGCACGTTGAGCGGCGACACGCGGCCGGTGGCGACGTCGATCGGACCCGCCACGCCGACGCCGACGCCGAGGATCAACGCGCCGTCGGGGAGCGCCGACTTCGCGGCCGTCACGACATCGCGTACCGCGGCGTCGAGGTCGTCGCTGGAGGCGGTCGCACCGGTGGGCCGTCGGTGCCGTGATCCGGGGATGAGGACGCCGCGGTCGTCGACGAGCGCGGCCTCGACCTTGGTGCCGCCGAAGTCGACGGCGAGCGCGAGGGGGCGTGGCATGACATTCAGCTTACGGGCGCGGCATCCCTCTCATTGAATGCTCATATGAGCAGGATAGGCTGCGAGTGTTGCCGATGAGCATCGTGGTGCCTACGCTGGAATGCGAGGCGGAAGGAGACGCATGGACGACGTCGACGAACTGCTCTCGATCCGCGCGGCCGAGCTCTACTACGAGGAGAACAAGACGCAGGACGAGATCGGACAGGCCCTGCGGCTCACCCGGTGGAAGGTAGGGCGGCTCCTCGCCCAGGCGAAGCAGCGCGGGTTCATCCGCATCGAGATCCTGCACCCGCGCGCGCGGAGGCTGCCGATCGAGCGACGGCTCCGCGAAGAGCGCGGCTTGGTCGACGCCATCGTCGTCTCGTCGGCGGGTGTGTCCTCGCCCGAAGAGCTGCAGTCGCGCACGGCACAGGCCGCCGCCGACTACCTCACCGCGATGCGCCCGGTGCCGCGCACCCTCGGCGTCAGCTGGGGGCGCACCCTGTTCGACATCTCCCAGCACCTCCGCAACGGCTGGGCCACCGGCGCGAACGTCGTCCAGATCAACGGCGGCGTGAGTCTCAACCGGCGCCCAGGCACCGCGGCGGCCACCGCCGTGGGCATCGCGCAGAAGGGCGGCGGCAGCGCCACGCTGCTGCCGAGCCCCGCCATCCTCGAGCGACTCGCCACCAAGGAGGCGATCGAGGCCGACCGCGTCGTCGCGGGCGTCATCGAGCTCGCCCGTTCCGCCGACGCGTACCTCTTCAGCGCGGGCGCCGCCGACCACACCTCGGTGCACGTCGAGAGCGGCTATGTGTCAGAGGCCGACGTCGACGTGCTCGTGCAGAAGGGCGCCGTCGGCGACGTGGTCGGCCGGTACATCGACTCCGACGGCAACATCGTCGACCCCGCCCTCGATGCGCGCACCATCGGACTCACGCTCGACGAGCTCCGCCGCGCCGACCTCGCCATCGCCGTGGTCTCAGGCCCGGCCAAGCATGCGGTCGCCGACGCGGTCGTGCGCAGTCGCCTCTGCACGGTGCTCGTCACCGACGAGGCCACCGCCCTCCACCTCCTCGACGGCTGAACGCGGCCGCACCGGTCGCCCGCACCAGCCAGCATCCCTACGAAAGCCAGGTCTCACGAATGTCAGGCACTTCCCTCGTCACCGCCCGCGAACGGGCGCTCGCCGTGCTCGGCGGCGAACCCGACGACCAGACGCTCCGCCGATACCTCCACGGCATCGCCGGGGTCGACGCGGTCGGCCTCGAGCAGCGTGCCGCAGGGCTCGGCACCCGTTCCATCAAGACGAGTTCGAAGCGGTGGGCGCTCGACCGCATCATCTCGCTCATCGACCTCACGACCCTCGAGGGCGCCGATACCCCAGGCAAGGTGCGCTCGCTCGTCGCGAAGGCCCTGACCCCCGATCCGGCGGATGCCGCGACGCCGCGTGTCGCGGCCGTCTGCGTGTACGGCGACATGGTTCCGCACGCCGTCGAGGCGCTCGGCGCCGCGCACGGCGACCCCGATGACGGACTCGTCGCGGTCGCGGCGGTCGCCACCGCCTTCCCGAGCGGGCGAGCGTCGCTCGACATCAAGCTCGCCGACACGGCAGAGGCCGTCGCCGCGGGCGCCGACGAGATCGACATGGTCATCGACCGCGGCGCCTTCCTCGCCGGCCGCTACGGTCTCGTCTTCGACCAGATCTCTGCCGTCAAAGACGCGTGCCGCCGGGCCGACGGCACGAGCGCGAGCCTCAAGGTCATCCTCGAGACCGGCGAGCTCGTGACCTACGACAACGTGCGCCGTGCCTCCTGGCTCTCGATCCTCGCGGGCGGCGACTTCATCAAGACGTCCACCGGCAAGGTGGCGCCGGCGGCCACGCTGCCGGTCACCCTCCTGATGCTCGAAGTGGTGCGCGACTGGCACCTGGCCACGGGTCACCGCGTGGGGGTGAAGCCCGCGGGCGGCATCCGTTCGTCGAAGGACGCGATCAAGTACCTCGTGACCGTCGCCGAGACCGCCGGCGAGGAGTGGCTGCAGCCGCACCTGTTCCGCTTCGGCGCGTCGAGCCTCCTGAACGATGTGCTGCTGCAGCGCCAGAAGCTCGCGACCGGACACTACTCCGGCGCCGACTACGTGACGATCGACTGACCCTTCGAGACGGCCCTACGGGCCTCCTCTTGGACCGAACCACACTCAACAACTGCTTGACGAACCGAAGGGTTCCACACCTCATGAGTTTTCTCGAATACGCACCGGCCCCCGAGTCGCGGGCGATCCTCTCGCTCCGCGACAGCTATGGCCTGTTCATCGACGGCGAGTTCGTCGACGGCCGCGGTGAGCCGTTCCAGACCATCTCGCCCGCGAGCGAAGAGCGCATCGCGACGATCGCGAACGCGAACGAAGCGGATGTCGCCGACGCCGTCGCTGCGGCCCGCCGCGCCTACGACCGCACCTGGTCGCGCATGAGCGGGCGCGACCGGGGCAAGTACCTCTTCCGCATCGCGCGTCTCGTGCAGGAGCGCGCCCGCGAGCTCGCCGTCGCCGAGTCGCTCGACAACGGCAAGCCGATCAAGGAGTCGCGCGACGTCGACGTGCCGCTCGTGGCGGCCTGGTTCTTCTACTACGCGGGCTGGGCCGACAAGCTCGACCACGCCGGGCTCGGAGCGAGCCCGCGCTCGCTCGGCGTCGCCGCACAGGTCATCCCGTGGAACTTCCCGCTGCTGATGCTCGCGTGGAAGATCGCACCCGCGCTCGCCGCGGGCAACACCGTCGTGTTGAAGCCCGCCGAGACGACACCGCTGTCGGCGCTCATCTTCGCCGAGATCCTCCAGCAGGCCGAACTGCCCGCCGGCGTCGTCAACATCATCACCGGTGCGGGCGACACGGGCGCCGCGCTCGTCTCGCACGACGGCGTCGACAAGGTTGCCTTCACGGGCTCGACGGCGGTCGGCCGTGCCATCGCGAAGCAGATCGCCGGCACCGACAAGAAGGTCACCCTCGAGCTCGGCGGCAAGGCCGCGAACATCGTCTTCGACGACGCGCCCATCGACCAGGCGATCGAGGGCATCGTCAACGGCATCTTCTTCAACCAAGGACACGTGTGCTGCGCGGGTTCGCGCCTGCTCGTGCAGGAGAACATCCACGACGAGGTCGTCGAGCGACTGAAGCTGCGACTCTCGACGCTCCGGCTCGGCGACCCGCTCGACAAGAACACCGACATCGGGGCGATCAACTCGAAGGAGCAGCTCGAGCGCATCCGCGAGCTCTCCGACATCGGCGTCGCAGAGGGCGCCGACCGGTGGAGCGCGCCGTGCGTGATCCCCGAGAACGGGTTCTGGTACGCGCCGACGATCTTCACCAACGTGCAGACGTCGAGCCGCATCGCCCGCGAGGAGATCTTCGGGCCGGTGCTGTCGGTGCTCACGTTCCGCACGCCCGCCGAGGCGATCGCCAAGGCGAACAACACGCCGTACGGGCTCTCCGCCGGCATCTGGACCGACAAGGGCAGCCGCATCCTCGCCGTCGCCGACAAGCTGCGGGCCGGCGTCGTCTGGGCGAACACGTTCAACCGATTCGATCCGGCGTCGCCGTTCGGCGGCTACAAGGAGTCGGGCTACGGTCGTGAGGGCGGCCGCCACGGACTGGCGGCGTACCTGAAGCCGAGCGCCGTGGGCTCCGGGGCCGCGAAGGCGAGCCTCGTGTCCGCGGCCACCACGAAGACCATCGAGGCAGCGGATGCCGCGCCCAAGCGCGCACGTCGAACCGCCCGCACCGCGACGAAGGGATCGAAGCGATGAGCCGCCTCGCCGTGCCGAAGACGTACAAGCTCTACATCGGCGGCGCCTTCCCGCGCAGCGAGTCGGGTCGCACCTACGAAGTGCGCTCCGCCTCCGGCGACTTCCTCGCGAACGCGGCGAAGGCCTCGCGCAAAGACGCCCGCGACGCGGTCGTCGCGGCGCGCGGGTCGGTCGGCGGCTGGGCCGGGGCGACCGCCTACAACCGCGGCCAGGTGCTCTACCGCATCGCCGAGCTCCTCGAGGGTCGCCGTGCGCAGTTCGTCGCCGAGATCGAGGAGGCCGAGGGCGTCTCGCGCGCCGTGGCATCCGCGCAGGTCGACGAGGCGATCGACCGCTGGGTCTGGTACGCCGGGTGGGCCGACAAGTTCGCGCAGGTGGCGGGCAACGCGAACCCGGTCGCAGGGCCGTACTTCAACATCTCGGTGCCCGAGCCGACCGGGGTCGTCGCGATCATCGCGCCGCAGGACTCCTCGCTCCTCGGCTTCGTCTCGGCGATCGCCCCGGCGCTCGTCGCCGGCAACTCCGTCATCGTGGTGGCGAGTGAGCGGTACCCCCTGTCGGCGATCAGTCTCGCCGAGGTGCTCGCCACGAGCGACGTGCCGAAGGGCGTCGTGAACGTGCTCACCGGCTCGCCCGCTGAGATCGCTCCGTGGCTCGCGAGTCACGCCGACGTCAATGCGATCGACCTGGTCGGCGCCGCCGACCTCGACTGGATCACACTCGAGATCGATGCGGCCGACACGCTGAAGCGGGTGCTCCGACCCGAGTCGGGCCCGGATGCCGCTGCACCGGCGCTCGGTCGCATCAGCGCGTTCACCGAGACCAAGACGGTCTGGCACACGAAGAGCCTGCTGTAGGGCGCGACATGTCCCGACGCGACGGTGCATCCGACGAACGGGGCCGGCTCACCGCCGACCCGTTCGACTATCACGTCACCAAGCAGGGCAGTGTGATCGTCTCGCGAGGCGGTCATCCGGTGATGACCGTCGGCGGTCGCGATGCGGCGCGCCTCGTCGCCGGCTTGCAACGCGCCGACGATTCACAGGTGCAGCACCTGCTGGCTCGTGCGAGCGGCAACTACCGCCGGGGCAACGAACGGTCGTAGGCCGCCGCCGGGCGGGGCAGGGGGTGCCTCGTGCGAGTGCTCGTGACCGGTGCGACCGGATACATCGGCGGGCGACTCGTGCCGCGGCTCATCGAGGCCGGGCACGAGGTCCGTGTGCTGGCCCGCCTGCCCGAGCGCCTGCGCGATGCGCCATGGGCGGTCGACGTCGACATAGTCGGGGGAGACCTTGCCGAACGGGCGTCTGTCGACGCCGCGATGGAGGGCATCGAGGTCGTGTACTACCTCGTGCACTCGATGGGCGGCCGCGGCGACTTCGAGTCCACCGAGCTCGGCATCGCGCGAAACGTCGCGGCGTCGGCCCGTGAGCATGGCGTGCGTCGCATCGTGTACCTCGGCGGGCTCCACCCCGAGGGCGAGCGGCTCTCGCGCCATCTTCGTTCGCGCACGCAGGTGGGCGAGATCCTCCTCGCCTCGGGCGTGCCGACGATCGTGCTGCAGGCCGGCGTCATCATCGGCTCGGGGTCGACGTCGTTCGAGATGATCCGCCACCTCACCGAGGTGCTCCCGTACATGCCCGCGCCGCGGTGGGTGCGCAGCTTCATCCAGCCGATCGCGGTGCGCGATGTGCTGCACTACCTGGTCGCGGGCCGCGGCGGTGCCGAGCGAGGTGAACCGCGCGTTCGACATCGGCGGCCCCGACGTGCTACCGCTACGGGCAGCTCATGAACGGCTACGCCGTCGAGGCCGGCCTGCCGCAGCGGCCGATCGCGGCGCTGCCGGTGCTCACCCCGTGGCTCGCGGGGCAATGGGTGAATCTGGTGACCCCCATCCCGCGTCGGCTCGCGCTACCCATCATCGAGTCGCTCCAGTTCGACTGCGTCGTGCGCGAGCACGACATCGACGAGGTGATCCCGCCGCCAGCCCGGGGCCTGCTGCCCTACCGCACCGCGGTGCGGCTCGCCCTCGAACGGGAGCGGGAGGGCGAGGTCGAGACGAGCTGGCGCAACGCGGAAGTCGAGGGCGCGCCGAGCGATCCTCTGCCGAGCGACCCCGACTGGGCGGGCCACACGGTCTATGTCGACGAGCGGGAGCGGCGGTCGACCGCACCGGCCGCCGACCTCTGGCGCGTGATCGAGGGAGTCGGCGGCGAGAACGGCTGGTACTCCTTCCCGCTCGCTTGGGCGTTGCGCGGGTGGGTCGACAAGGTGACCGGCGGGGTGGGACTGCGGCGCGGCCGCCGCGACGCCGATGTGCTGCACGTGGGCGACGCGGTCGACTTCTGGCGAGTCGAGGCGATCGACCGGGGCAGCTTCCTCCGTCTCCGCGCCGAGATGCGAGTGCCGGGCCGCGCGTGGCTGGAGCTCGCCACGGGTACAGCCCACGGCGGCTCGGAGTACCGACAGCGGGCCGTGTTCTTCCCGAAGGGACTCTCGGGCCGGGTCTACTGGTGGGCGATCTACCCGTTCCACGACGTCATCTTCTCGGGCATGGCCAACCGCATCACCGCCGAGGCGGAGGCGGCGGCGCGCAAGAGCCTGCGATAGACATGGCGTAGCCTCA
>CAWJZK010000033.1:0-254226 GCA_963847285.1 uncultured Actinomycetota bacterium | reverse complement strand
TCGACCTGCTCGGAGAGCGGGAATCCGCCGTTCAGCACGATGCCCGAGATCGACGGGAAGGTCGCCGACGCATGCGCCGTGAGCACGCCGAGCAGTACTTCGCTGCGGTCGCCTGGCACGACGACCACCGACCCCTCGATGAGCCGCGTGAGCACGTTCTCCATCGACATCGCCGCGATCACGACGCCGAGGGCCTCGCGGTTCAGGAGGTCGGGGTCGCCCGCGTAGAGCTCACCGCCGACGGCGTGCATGACCGTGCGCATCGAAGGCGCGACCAGGAACGGGTCTTCGGGGATCGCCCAGACGGCGACGGATGCCCCGGCGCGCGCCTCGGCCACGGTCTCGGTCGCGGTGGCGGCATCCGTGTCCCGCCATTCTGCCGCGCGCACGGCTGTCACGATCTCATCGAGCCGCTCGGGGTCGGCGCGATTCACGACGATGCCGAGCAGCGACGCGTGCTCACGAGCGAGTTCCTCGATCGCGAGCTCGGTGAGCTGGGCGATTTCCTCGGGCGTCCTCGCGTCCGAATAGCCGAGTCGGTCGGAGCCACCGCGGCCCTGGCCTTGGCCGACACGGCCGCCGAGCACGAGCAACACCGGCGCACCCAGGTTCGCGGCGATCCGGGCGTTGTATGCGAGCTCGGTGGGGCTTCCGACATCCGTGAAGTCCGAACCGAGGATCACGACCGCGTCGCAGCGCTCCTCGACCGCCCGGCAGCGGCGCACGATCGTGGCGAGCGCCGCGTCGGGGTCGGCGTGCACCTCGTCGTAACCGACGCCGATCGCCTCCTCGTACTCGAGCGGAATGACGCCGTCATGGGCGAGTAGCAACTCCAGCACGTAGTCGGGTTCGGCGGTGGACCGTGCGACCGGCCGGAACACGCCCACCCGCGACGCGCGACGCGCCAGTGTGTCGAGCGTGCCGAGGGCGACGGTGGACTTGCCGGTGTTGCCCTCAGCGGAGCAGATGTAGATGCGGTGCGCCACCCGCCCAGCCTATTGGCCGCGTGGAACTGCCGGACTGCCACCCTCGCCGAAATCCGTGCCAGTTCTTCTGTATTCCGTATGCCAGTTCCCCCTCATCGCGAGCTGTCATGAGTCTTCATAACCTCACGCTGAGGCGGAACTGGCATACCGATTCCCGGCGGTCAACGCGGCCGGCGGGACCGCGCGGTGCGGCCGGCCGGGGCTGGGGTCACGGGATCCGCCGACGTCCGAGCGCTCGAAAACGGAGAAACCCTCCGTGCACCCTGCGTGCGTGAACGCAGCCCGGCGCGCATGAACGCAGCCCCGGTTGCCCGAAAACGAAGAAGACTCCCCGCGCACCCGCCAGAGCCCGGTTACCCTTGCTACGTTTCCGTCCTGGGGGAGTTGGCCTGGATGGCGCCACGCGGGGAGCCGTCGCCCATTCTACCCGCTCGAAGCGGTGACAGATGCAGCGCCATCCGTCACCGCCATTGCCGGCCGCTGTCGCGTGAACCAGACGACGACCGAAGTCGGGTACGCTTTCATGTGGTCGCGTGCGTTCTCGAACGTCGGCGCCCGTGGAGGATTCGCCTAGTGGCCTATGGCGCACGCTTGGAAAGCGTGTTGGGTGAAAGCCCTCGGGGGTTCGAATCCCCCATCCTCCGCCAGAACTTCCCAGTCCTCCGCCAGGAACCGACCCAGTACTCCGCCAGGAACTGACCCAGTCCTCCGCCGGGAACTGACCCCGTCCTCCGCCGGGAATCGTCCCGTCGCCGGTCCATCGCGCAGCGCCCCAGAACCGACGGACGCACCCTCGCGATGGCGCCGCGGCATCCGTGTCCTCATTAATGCCGAATAGCGCTCCAGCGCCCACCCGCGCATGATGTCAAAGATGTCAGCGGCACGGGTCGAAGCGAGGGGCGGGGACGCAGGGGGCTCCTCCGACAGTGCGGCGGCAGTCAAGGGCGACGGCCTCAGGGTGACAACCCTGAGGCCGCGTCGCACCCTCGGGTGGAGCATCGGACTCCCTTTCGTCGCACTCGCCGTCCCGTTCCTCGCCGTCGAAGTATGGGTGCTCGGCACCCGCGACGCATGGGCGATCGCCGTGTGGAGCGTGATCGTCGTCGTCGTGCTCTCGCTCGCCGCGTGGATCGCATACCGGCGCACGCGGGTGTCGATCAGCCGGTACGGGATCGTCGAGCACGGCTTCTTCGGCGGCGTCTCCACCGTTCCCACGCGCGATGTCGCCGGGGTGCTACGCACACAGCTCTACCGCACGAACAGCCTCGACACCACGAGCGAGCTCTTCGTCGTGCACCGCTCGGGCCGCGGTGCGTTCCGCATGCGCGGCCGGTTCTGGGACGAGAGCGCGATGGATCTCGTCGCGAAGATGCTCGACGTGGAGGAGACCGTTCGGACCGAGCCGGTCACGCTCGCCGAGCTCCGAGCGAGCAACCCGGAGCTCCTGTACTGGTTCGAACGCCGATCACTCGTGCGCTGAGGCCGCAGGCTCGGAGGGGAGCGGCGCCGTGGCGATGCCGAGCAGCGGCGAACTCGGCCGGCTCGATGGCAGTTCGTGGAAGCCGAGCCGATCGTAGAAGGCGCGCGCACCCGTGTTCGCGGCGTCCATGCCCAGGTGCACCGCGGGCACCCCTCGCGCGGCCAGCGCCGCACGCAACGTCTCGATGAGCTCGCGGCCGAAGCCCTGCCCCTGGAGCTCGGGCAGCAGATCGATGTGAAGGTGCGCCGGGTAGTCGGCGAGCTCGGCGATGCGCATGCGCTCGGGATCCGTGCCCGCCTCGATGAGTTCCGCCTCGGTGAATCCCGGGTCGCGGCCGGTCGGTGGACCAGCTGACGGATGCCTCGCGGCGAAGCCGGGGCCCCACTCGCGCTTCCACCACTCGACGAACTCCGCCGTGTCGGCCACGCCGATGACGTAGCCGAGCACGCGGCTCCCGTCGCTCACGACGAAGGCGAGGTCGGGCGCGTACTCGACGTAGGGCAGCGCGAACACCTCGGGCATGAGCGAGTCGTCGGAGTACACGCCCGTGGCATCACCGCCGCTCGCCGCAGTGCGCAGGCACACGAGCGCGACGTCGTCGCGGTCGGCGGGCTGGTACTGGCGGATGACGATCACCCATTCATCCTCTCGCACCGACCGCAGGGGCATGTTCAGCGGCGCTTCGCCATGCCGAAGATGCCCGTGATCACCTGCTTGAGCACCGTCTGCGTGGTGCGGGAACCGAGCACCTCCTCGAGGGCCGACTTCTCCTTCGAGCCCGATCGTGAGGCCGAACCCGAGCGCGAGCGCGAGGTGCCCGCCGTCCGCTTCATGAGCCGGTCGTACTCGGCTTGCGCCTTCTTGTCGGCCTTCGCGGCATCCGCCTCGATCTTCGCCTGCATCTTCTCGTATTCGGCGTCGGCCTTCGCCGTGGCGGCAGCGGCCTCGTCGGCGTCGACCTTCGCCGCAGCATCGGCGAGTTTTCGTGTCAGGATCTCGTGCGCCGACTCGCGGTCGAGCGCCGTGCCGTACTTCGCGAGCAGCGGAGACGCGGCGATAGCGGCGTCGATCGAGGCATCCGACGACGGCGACATGGATGCCTGGGGCGCACGCAGCCGGGTCCAAGCGACGGGGCTCGGGGCACCCTTCTCGTTCATCACGGTCACGATCGCCTCGCCGGTGCCGAGGTTCGTGAGCACCTCCTCGAGGTCGTACCCCGAGTTCGGGTAGGTCGAGACGGTCGCGCGCAGCGCCTTCGCGTCGTCGGGAGTGAACGCGCGCAGTTGGTGTTGCACGCGAGAGCCGAGCTGTGCGAGCACGTCGGCCGGCACGTCCTTCGGCGTCTGCGTCACGAAGAACACCCCGACGCCCTTCGAACGGATCAGCCGAACGGTCTGCGTGATCTGGGCGAGGAAGTCCTTCGACGCGTCCTTGAAGAGCAGGTGCGCCTCGTCGAAGAAGAACACGAGCTTGGGCTTGTCGAGGTCGCCCACCTCGGGCAGGTCGGTGAAGAGATCCGCGAGGAGCCACATCAGAAACGTCGAGTAGAGCGCGGGCTTGTCGGCGACGCCCGGCACCTCGAGCAGGCTGATGATGCCACGACCGTCGGATGCCACGCGCAGGAACTCCGCCGTATCGATCTCTGGTTCTCCGAAGAACGCGTCGGCGCCCTGGTCGGCGAACGTGACGAGCTCCCGGAGGATGACGCCGACCGTCGCCTTCGACAGCCCCCCGAGTCCCTCGAGCTCGCCCTTGCCCTCGTCGCTCACGAGGTAGGCGAGCACGGCGCGGAGGTCTTCGAGGTCGAGGAGTGCGAGGTTGTTCTTGTTCGCGTAGTGGAACACGAGGCCGAGGCTCGACTCCTGCGTGTCGTTGAGGCCGAGCACCTTGCTGAGCAGGAGCGGCCCGAAGCCCGAGATCGTCGCCCGGATCGGCACGCCCTTGCCGACGCCGCCGAGCGAGAAGTACTCGGTCGGGAAGCTCGCGGGCGTCCAATCCTGGCCGATGCCCGCCGTGCGCTTCAGCAGCTTCTCGTTGCCCTCGCCCGGCGTCGCGACTCCCGAGAGGTCACCCTTGATGTCGGCGGCGAACACCGCGACCCCCGCCGTGGAGAGCTGCTCGGCGAGCACCTGCAGCGTGCGGGTCTTGCCCGTGCCGGTGGCGCCGGCGACGAGTCCGTGCCGGTTCGTCATCGCGATCGGGATGCGCACCGGGACATCAGGCACCGCTTCGCCGTTCACAAGCGCGCCCATCTCGAGGGCAAGGCCCTCGAAGGCGTAGCCCGCACGGATCGCGTCGATGTCTTCTGGGTCGAGGGGGCCGCTGCCCGGGCTCGTCGAAGGGGCGCGCGTGCTCGCTTCGACGGGCTCAGCGAGCTTCTCATCCCCGGGAGTCTCGCTCGCAGGGGCGGGCGCCGCGGCATCCGCCGCCTGCTGCGCGTCGAGTGCCGCTTTCGCGAGCGCCGCAGCCTCCTCGGCCTTCTTGATCGCCTCCTGCGCCTGAACACGCAGGGCCTCGGCTGCCTCGGCCGCTGCGGCGGCCGCCGCCTGAGCCTGCTTCACCGCGTCATCGGCCATGTGCCGATCCTAACGACGGTCTCACTGCTCGCGTCTTGCTCGAAATGAGGCGCGCGTCGACGCCTACTGCTTCAATTTGACCGTCGGCCGGAACTTCGGTTCCTGGGCCGGCACACCGAGCCGCTTCAGCCGGACCGCGGAGTTCAGGTAGAAGTATGCGATGACGCCGTACTCGAGCACGACGAGGATGCTCTCGGCGGTCGTGAGCCCGTCTACGCCTGTTCGCCGGAATGCCGGAACGTCGATCGCCTCGAGGACGAGACCGATCACCCCCAACGCGGACCCTACAACGAAAAAGACGCCGAGGCGGCGGCTCAAGGTCGGTCGGGCGGTCATCCTCCACCAGAACCGCGGCGGCCTGATCGCCTCGCCACGGCCGCGGAAGATCCGCGCACCGAGGAACAAGGCAGCGATGTCGAGGACGGCTGTCGTGAGCAACACGATCGTCTCCGCCACCCCCCACGCACGGAGAAGACCCGCGATCACGAAGCCGACGACGATCGCGCCGACGACGTAGAGCAGCTTGAGCTCCCACCGGGTGATCCGGATGTCCAGAACGCGTCGCATACATTCCTGCTCTCTCGCGCGGCCGACAGTGGATTCACCCTATTGTGCGATCGGTTCGATTACGGCAAGATTCTGCCGGATTCCTCGCTATCCTCCGCAAAGCATTGATCCAGAGGCGAATTCGGCAGTATACTGCCGAATTGATCTCCACAGATCCGCCACGGCCCGACTCGAATGCCATTCGGCAATATTCTGCCCAAAGGAACGGAGGCTCCATGACCGCAGCCCAGACGATCGGCGCGAGCATCCGGGCGGCCCGCAAGACCGCGCACCTCACCCAGGAGCAGCTCGCGGAACTGGCACGCACGTCGACGCGCACCGTGCGCGACATCGAGAAGGGCACCGGCTCCGCGAGCCTCGGCGTCGTCGCGCGCGTCGTCGAGGTGCTTGGACTCGAGCTGGTGGTGAGCGAATGACCGCCGACCTCGAGCTCCTGCGATTCACCTCCGCCGCAGATGTGTACAAGGCCGGAGTGCTTGCCGCACGCATCGAACGGCGGCCGGACGGGTCGACCTCCTTCCGCTATCTGCCCGACTACGTGCGCGCCTGGCGCGCCGATTCATCCGTCGAACCGATTGCGACATCGCTTCCCATCGACGATGGCGATGTCGTGTCACAGGGCGGAGCGGTGCCGGCGTTCTTCGCCGGGCTGCTCCCCGAGGGGCACCGGCTCACGGTGTTGCAGCGGGCGGTGAAGACGAGTGCCGACGACGAACTGAGCCTGCTGCTCGCAGTCGGGGCCGATGTTCCGGGCGATGTGCAGGTCGTCATCAGAGGCGAAACGCCGGCCGATCCTGCGCCGCTCGCAGGTGCGGAAGCGCCCGAGACGATCGACTTCGGTGCACTGGTCGACGGCGTCGATCGGCACTCCATCCCAGGCGTGCAGGACAAAGCCAGCGCGTCGATGATCAGTAGCCCCCTCGCGACCCGCGAAGGCAGATACATTCTGAAGTTGTCGCCCGCGGAGTATCCGCTCCTCGTACAGAACGAGGCGGCGCAGCTCGCCGCGGCGAAGTCACTGAAGCTGCCGGTCGCGAAGGCTGCGCTCGTGGCCGATCGTCACGGCGTCGCCGGCCTGCTCGTCGAGCGATTCGATCGGATTCGGCTTCCCGACGGTTCGTGGCAACGACTCGCGCTGGAGGACGCCACGCAGGTGCTCGCTGTACCCCCCGCATCGAAGTACTCGATGCCCTCCGAGCGGGTGGTGACGGCACTCGCCTCGGTGGCGTCGGCGCCACTTGTCGCGGCACGCAACCTGTACCTGCAGTTCGTGTTCGCGTGGCTCACCGGTAACGGTGACCTGCACGCCAAGAACGTGTCGGTGTTGCGCACCCCCGGTGGAGCCTGGACGATCGCCCCGATCTACGACGTGCCTTGCACGCTCGTCTACGGTGACTCCTCGATGGCGTTGCCGATCGACGGCCGCACGACGAACCTTCGCACGAGACATTGGCACGCGTTCGCCGAGGCGATCGGCCTTCCGGAGCGTGCGGCGCTCTCAGCCGACTCGCTGGCGCTGAAGGCCGCGGTGGCCGTCGACCTCGGCGCCGTCGGCTTCACCGGCTCGCCACTCAACGGCACCCTCCGAGAACTTCGGATGCGGCGGGCTGAACTCGAACGGTAGCGCCGCCGGCATCCGTTGCCGTGATGTCACGATGCGAGCGGGATCGCCTTGCCGGTCTCGACCCACGACTTGAGGCTCGAGAGCACCATCGGCCAGGTCTCGGCGGTCTCGGCCTGCGACGGATGCCCCTCGCTCCACTCGTCGTTCGTGAACGTGAGCTTGGTGACGCCGTCACCCGCTGGCTCGAGGCGCCAGGTCATTCGACTCGTGAGCTCGGCGTGGTTCTCGCGATACGTCGGTCCGGGGTGCTCGGTGAGCTGCAGCAACCGCCCCGGTTCGGCGGCGAGCACGTCGCCGTAGACGTGCACCGTCTCGTCGCCGTCCTGCCCCGGCCCGACGTACTCGTAGCGGCTGCCCGGCGCGAGGTCGCCCCTCAGCACCGAGCCGAACATGACCGCGCGGTTCGCGTCGTCGCCGGTGATCGCCTCCCAGACGCCCGCGGCGTCGGCCTTCACGTAGATCGTCATCTCGAAGTCCTGCATGGTGTCCTCCTGGTTCATGTGATCGACGTTACGGATGCCCCGGCGCCGGTGTCTTGCACAAACGCGACGTCGGCGGCTCCCGTGATACTGGTGGCGTGCAGCGAAGTGACGAATACTGGCGTTCGCGTGCCGGCGCAGCGACGAAGGGCGTGCTCGCCGCCCGCCCGGGCGAGCCGGGCGTTGCGCCCCTCGCGGGTGAGGCGGCCGTGCAGGCAGTGTCGCAGGCACCGGTGCGGCTCGCCCGGCACGCGGTGACTCCCTCGATCGCGCACCTCGTACGGCACGTCTGGATCCCGCGATGGAAGCTTCCTGCAGGAGTCGTCGTCGAGCAAGGCGTGCTCGAGTACCCGTCGGCGAATCTCGTGGTCGACGCGGCATCCGCAGCGCTGTACGGCCCCGACCTCGGTCGCGGTCACCAGCGACTCGAAGGCGAGGGATGGGCCTTCGGCGCTTTGCTCCAGCCCGGGGTTGCCCACCGACTCGTGCGGGGTGCCGTGCGGTCGATCATCGGGTCAGCCGTGCCATTCGACGAGCTGCGGTTGACCGATACCCGCCCCCTCGTCGCCCGCGTGCGCGACGCCATCGCGGCAGGCGACGACGCCGGCGCGGTCGCCGCGTTCGAGACGTGGATCGCCGCGCAGCAGATCGTTCTCGATGATGACGACGCCCGCGTGCGCCGGGTCGTCGAGCTCGCCGAGACCGACCGCACGATCCTCCGCGCCGACGACCTCGCCCGCGCGAGCGACACGGGACTCCGCTCCCTCGAGCGGCTCGTGCGCGAACGCCTCGGCCTCACCCCGAAATGGCTGATCAGCCGGTACCGCATGCAGGAAGCGGCGCAGGCGCTCGCGGCATCCGATCCCCCATCGCTCGCCGAGCTCGCGGCGTCGCTCGGTTTCGCCGACCAGGCGCACTTCACCCGGCAGTTCCGGGCGGTCATCGGCGAGACCCCGCGCCGCTACGCCACGGCCGCAGGAGCGCCGCGATGAGCGGACGACCCTTGCGTCAGGCGACCGGACGCGCAAGGGTGATCCCATGCCAAGCAGCGGTGCGGGCTCGAACGGCGAGGGCCCGCAGTCACCGGAGCAGATCCGAAACGTCGTCCTGGTCGGACCGGCCGGGGCCGGCAAGAGCGTGCTGTTCGAGCGACTCGTCGAGGCACGCGTGCCCGGGCGGCACGTTCGCGGTGAGCCGGGCGCGTCGCATTCGCTGGCCGCTGCTTCGGTCACGAGCGGCGACCTCACGTGCAACCTGCTCGACGCCCCGGGCAACCCCGACTTCGCGGGCGAGGTGCGTGCGGGACTTCGGGCCGCCGACGCGGTCGTCTTCGTCATCGCCGCGACCGACCAGGTCGACGACGCGACGCGAAACCTGTGGCGCGAGTGCGAGGCGACGAACAAGCCGAGAGCCATCGCCATCACGAAACTGGAGCAGGCGCGCGCCGATTTCGACGACACGGTCGCCCGCTGTCGCCGGACCTTCGGCGATGTCCAGCCCCTCGAGGTCCCGCTCGTCGACCAGGGCCACGTGTTCGGAAGCATCAGCCTGCTGCGCCGGGCGGTCACCGACCTCTCGGGCGACGATCCGGTCCTCCGAGATCCCGACGACGACGAACGAGCGCTCATGGAGGAGCGGCGCGGCGCGTTGATGGAGTCGATCATCGAGGCGTCGGAGGACGAGGACCTGCTCGAGCGGCATCTCGCCGGTGAAGAGGTCTCGTTCGAGACCGTCGCCGACGATCTGCGCGCCGCGATCCGGACGGCCCGGTTCTTCCCGGTACTCGGTACCCATGCTCCGTCGGGCCTCGGGATCGAGGCGCTCTACGATCTGTTCGAGCACGGGTTCCCGTCGCCCGCGTCTGCGCCGCTGCCGACGGTCCGCACCGCCGACGGCCGCCCGTTCGGCGACCTCACGTGCGACCCGAAGGGCCCGCTCGTCGCAGAGGTCGTGCGCACCACGAGTTCACCGTTCGTCAGCCGACTCTCGCTCGTGCGGGTCTTCTCCGGCACCCTGACTCCGGATGCCCCGCTGCACGTGTCGGGGCACCTCCACCAGTCCGCCCGCCACCGCATCGAGGGCCACCCCGAACATGACACCGACGACGAACGCGCCGGCCCGCTCGCCGCTCCGCTCGGCGATGACAGCAGGCTCAAGCCGTCGGCGATCGCCGGTGACCTCGTGCTCGTCAGCAAGCTCGCCAGCGCAGAGACATCCGACACCCTCTCGAGCATGACGCGACCGGCCCTGGTCGAGCCATGGGTGCTGCCCGAGCCGATGCTGCCGGTGGCGATCCACGCGACCTCCGCGGGAGACGAGGACAAGCTCGCCACCGCGCTGCAGCGACTGGTCGCGGAAGACGTGACCATGCGGCTCGAGAACAATGCGGAGACCCACCAGGTCGTGCTTTGGGCGCTCGGCCCAGCCCACGTCGACAAGCTGCTCGACGTTCTGCAGCAGTCGTGGCGCGTCGCCGTCGACGTCGAACCCGTACGCACGTCGTTGCGAGAGACGTTCGTGCGGCCGATGTCGGTGCAGGGCCGGTTGGTGAAGCAGTCGGGCGGTCACGGTCAGTACGCGGTGTGCAAGCTCGAGATCGCGCCGCTCGCCCGCGGAGCCGGAATCGAGTTCGCCGATCAGGTCGTGAGGGGCGCGGTGCCGCGCCAGTACATCTCGTCGGTCGAGAAGGGCGTACGCCAACAGCTCGCGAAGGGTCTCCTCGTCGGCTACCCCGTCGTCGACGTGCGCATCACCCTGGTCGACGGCAAGGCGCACTCGGTCGACTCCTCCGACATGGCGTTCCAGACGGCGGCCGCGATGGCACTGCGCGAGGCCGCGAACGAGTCGACGATCACGATCCTCGAACCGATCGACTCGCTCGAGATCACGGTCGCCGACGACTCGGTCGGCTCGGTGATGGCCGACCTGCTCGGCCGCCGGGGCCAGGTGCACGGCACCGAGATGGCCGAGATCGAGGGCCACACGATCATCAACGCCGAGGTACCGGCGCACGAACTCTCCCGCTACGCGATCGACCTCCGGTCGGTCTCGCACGGCAGCGGCACGTTCACCCGGTCCTTCGCTCGCTACGACTACATGCCTGCGACGCGGGCTCGCGAGGTCATCGCGACGTGAGAGTGGGCGGATGCCGCGAGGCATCGACCCTCCCGTTTCAGCCCGGTCCGTCCTAGGGTGAGACCGTGAGCCCGAAGGCGGATACGGCCGAGGTTCTCGAGGTCGACGGCCGCGAGGTACGGATCTCGAGCCCCGACAAGGTCGTGTTCCCGAAGCTCCCGCTCACGAAGCTCGAGCTGGTGCGGTACTACCTCGCCGTCGCCGACGGCGCGCTGCGCGGAGTCGAGGGCCGGCCGATGGTGCTGAAGCGCTTCGTGAAGGGCATCGACAAGGAGGCGTTCTTCCAGAAGCGCGTCCCCGACAATCGCCCCGAGTGGATCGACACCGCGACGCTGCACTATGCCTCCGGCACCTCCGCCGAGGAGGTCGTCGTGCGCGACGCCGCGGCGCTCGCCTGGGTCGTGAACCTGGGATGCATCGACCTCAACCCGCATCCCGTGCGCGCCGAGGACCTCGACCACCCCGACGAGCTGCGGGTCGACCTCGATCCGATGCCGGGAGTGCCGTGGGAGCAGATCGTCGACGTCGCGATGGTGGTGCGCGACGTGCTCGCCGACCACGGGCTCGTCGGCTGGCCGAAGACGTCGGGCTCGCGGGGCATCCACATCAACGTGCGCATCGCGCCGCGCTGGAGCTACCACGACGTGCGGCTCGCAGCCGAGACCATCGCCCGCGACGTCGAGCGACGGGTGCCAGAGCTCGCGAGCTCGAGGTGGTGGAAGGAGGAGCGCGGCGCCCGCGTCTTCGTCGACTTCAACCAGAACGCGAAGGACCGCACGGTCGCGTCCGCGTACTCCGTGCGGCCCCTGCCCGACGCCCGAGTCTCGACCCCGCTCGACTGGGACGAGGTCGAGGGCAGCCGCCCCGAGGCGTTCACCGTTCCGACGATGCTGCGCCGATTCGCCGAGCGCGGCGACGTGCACGCCGGCATCGACGGAGCGGTCGGCACGCTCGACGCACTGCTCGCGCTCGCCGAGGAGCTCGGCCCTACCGAGAAGCAGGCCGCGGCCGCCGACGGTTCGGGTCGGCGCGCGTCGACGATGCCGCTCATCGAGATCGCGCGAGCGAAGACGAAGCCCGAAGCGCTCGAGGGACTCGAGCGGTGGAACGCGAAGCATCCCGATGTCGTGCCGCTGCTCGAGCCCGTGGATGTGCTGGTCGACGGTATGCGCGGATCGAGTTCGCTCTGGTACCGGATCCGGGTGAACCTCCAGCATGTGCCTGAGGATCAGCGTCCGGCGCAAGAGGCGCTCGAAGTCGACTACGACCCCTGGGCGGGCAGGGAGCAGGGCGGCTGACCGAGATGCCCGGCGGCAGGCACCGCGAGTGGCCCGGTCGATCCGGTCGGAGGTGTCGATGACGGATGAGTCGGCGACGGATGGGTCGGTGACCGACGGGTCGGCGACGGATGGGTCCGTGACCGACCGGTCGGTGACGGATGAATCGGTGACGGATGTCGCGGCCGCCGCCGAGTGGCTCGCGCGCTGGCACCTCGCGCTCGACGGCGCGGCGTTCAGGCACGCCGACCTCGACCCTCGTGCCGGCGCGGACGCACGACGGCACCGCCGTGATGGTCAAGGTCTCCCACCACGTGGAGGAGCGTCGCGGCGCCGCGCTCCTCGACGCCTGGCGGGGCCGCGGGGCCGCCCGGGTGCTCGCGCACGACGGCGACGCGATCCTGCTCGAGCGCGCGACGGGCGGCCGCTCGCTCGTGTCGATGGCGCAGACGGGAGCCGATGCCGAGGCCGCGCGCATCGTGTGCCTGGTGGCGAACACGCTGCACGCGGCATCCGCCGACGTGCTCTCGATGCCCGAGCCGCCTGCCCTCGTGCCGCTCGCACGCTGGTTCCGAGAACTCTTCGATCACGCCGACGACCTGACGCCCGTGCATCGCCGCGGCGCCGACTTCGCTGAGGCGCTGCTCGCCGACGAGCGCGACATCGTCGCGCTGCACGGCGACCTGCACCATGCGAACGTGCTCGACTTCGGCGAGCGAGGCTGGCTCGCGATCGACCCGAAGGGCCTGCTCGGCGAGCGCGCGTTCGACTACACGAACCTGCTGTGCAACCCGTCGTACGAGTTCGCGCTCGAGCCGGGCCGCCTTGAACGGCTGTTCACGGTCGTGACGGATGCCGCGGGGCTCGAGCCCGCCCGGTTCGCGCGCTGGCTCGTGGCGTGGTGCGCGCTGTCGTCGACGTGGTTCACGCTCGACGGGAAGGCGCGCCCCGCGGCATCCGTCGCCCGCATCGGCGAGCGCGCGCTCGAACTCATCTGACCGGGCGAGCGAGGGAACTCGCCGGAACAGTGGCCCGAGTCGCAGCTGTCGCCCGCCGACAGCGTCCAGCCGGAGCTGCCGATCGACTGGGACGACGGGATGCGCCTCGACACGGTCCTTGACGCGGTACGCACGGACGCGCGAGAAACGGCGCCGCGAGCGAACTCGACGGCGCCGTCTCGACCTTCGGTGACTGGAACTCAGGCGGCGGTGAGCTGCCCGATCTCGAGCACCGTCGATCCGTCGGCGCAGACCGGGATCTGCGCGGTGCCGACGACGCCGGGGCCCGCGCCGTCTGAGGTGACGTAGGCCCTCAGGTGGTCGGCTGTCATCGCCTCGCAGCCCCACGCTGCGGGGTCAGGCGCCGAGCCGAGCACGATGGCGGCGTCGCCGTTCGCGAGCACGAACGGTTCGCCCATGTCGTCGCCGACCGCCCAGGACGAGCCGATCCGGGTGCCGTCGGCCGACTCCACGATGAGACCGGGCCATCCCCACATCGAGCACAGGGTGTCGGTCGCATTCGTGAACACGAGCTCGAATCCAGAGGCGCCGACGACCGACAGGTCCGGCCGAGAGATGAACTCGAGGGTCAGCTGCTCGTCCTGGCACTTGGCCGGGAGCGGCTCCGGTTCCTGAGGAGGGGTGACCTCGGTTACCTCGCCCGGTGCGCCGTGGAGGGCCACCAGGGGTCCGAGCGAGAGCGTCCACGTTCCGTCCGTGCAGACGGAGATCTGGGCGTCGTCGACGATTCCGCCGCCGGCACCGTCCGAGGAGATGTAGCCCCGCAGGTGGTCGGACGTCGCCTCGGCACAACCCGACACGGACGGGAGGACCGCCGTGCCTTCTGCGACCGCCTGGCCACCGTTCGGAGGCAGGACCACCAGCGTGCTCGTCGATCCGGACGCAAGCGCCCACGTGAGGGTTTCGCCGTCGGCGCCCTCCGCGACCAGGCCGGGCCACCCGTTGAACGAGCACGGTCGCGACCCGGCGTTCGTGAAGACCACGTCGAACCCTCGGTCCTCAGCGGTCGACCGGTCGGGGCGGTCCCGGTAATCCATGGTGAGCTGCCAGTCCTCGCAATGATCCGGGCCGGCCTGCCAGGCGTGATCGTTCTTGTTGGCCTGGGAGGTCGCTGGACCGCTTCCCGGGTTCGCCGCCGGTGCTGCCGCCGCCGCCGGCGTGGTCGTGGATGTCGTGTTCGCCTCGGCAGCCAATACCTCGCTGGTCACCGCGGATGCGGACGGCACGGCGCTGGGGTCAGGCCCACCCGCGTCGGCCGCGCCCGCCACCATCGCCGATCCCCCGGCGAGCGTCGCCGTCAGCGCCACCCCGGCGATCGCCCGAAACACCACCATTTTGGTGTACATGTCGTTCCCTTCTGAGCCACCCGATGAGGCGACTCGGGGTGGACGCTAGCATATGGGCAGGTATCTTCCTATAGGTCCGTTGCCGATATCTTCCTATACTTCTGGGCGATATCTTCCTATGCTGAGTGCATGCCACGCAGACGGGAAGGGCGGCTCATCGACCTCGAGGTCGATATTCTCAGCGCAGGTATCGAGCTCCAGGCCGAGGAAGACGATTTCTACGGCTTCGCACTCGCGAAGCGCATCGCGGACCGCGCCGGAGCCACCGCGCTCACCGCTCACGGCACCCTCTACAAGGCGCTCAGCCGCCTCGCCGAACGCGGCCTCGTCGAATCCGAATGGGAGGACCCGAGCATCGCCGCAGAGGAGGGCCGCCCTCGGCGGCGGCTCTACCGCGTGACCGGCGCGGGCGCGGTCGCCTATCGGGCCGAGACCGAGCAGCGCACCGTGCTCGCGCCGAGCCCGAGATCGGCGTTCGCATGAGCGCCGTCACGCTCGGACCGGACGGCGGGGTCGAGCTCGAGGCATCCGTTCGCGTTCGACACCTGGCGGCAGGGCGCGTGGACTCAGCGGTTCTCGCCTGGTGCCATTGGTACACCGCCGACCTGCCCGACGATGTCGCGGCCGAACGCCGGGCCGAACTCGCCTCCGACCTCTTCGAGGAACGCGAGCACTCGGGCGCCCGCGCAACGCGGTCGATCCTCGGGAGGGCAGTCCGCGGCATCCCGGCCGACCTCGCCTGGCGTGGCGCGCGCCTGCGCCGCGTCGCGGTCGGCGCACCGAGAGGCACGTTCCCGCTCGCGATGCCGGCGCTCGCGCACCTCGCCGCGATCGCGCTCGTCGTCTGGGGCGGGTTCATCGTCTGGCGCATCGCGCGAAGCATGCTCATCGGCGACTGGCACGGCGCGGCGGACGTCGCCGAGCTCTCGGTCGTCGGCCTCCTCCTGGCGCTCGTCGGGTCGTGGCTGCTCGTGGTTGCGCGCCGACGCGCGTTCGCCGGGCTCGTGCTCGCGGTCGCGGCGTACCTGCTCATCCGCTTCGGCACCTACGCGCTCATGGAGACGAGCGTGAGCTTCACGGCGTTCTTCTCGACCTCGACCGCGCAGATGGTGCTGCTGAACCGGGTCGCGACCGGTGCGGCGGTGCTCTTCTTCCTCGCGATGGCCGCGTGGTGGATCTCACCGAAAGCCCCCGCCGAGCCCGACGAGGCGTCGTGATGAACGTCAGACGCCTGGCTGCTCCTCTCGCGATGGGCGGCATCGCGGTCTGCGCCGCCGCGGTCGCGCTCACCGCCGCCGGCGCGTTCGGGGTGCCCGGGGTGTCCGTGTTCGAGCCGCCGCGCACCGAAGTCGCCGCGGCCGGGGAGACCGCTCGGCCTCGACGCAGAAGACGCGGGTGCGTCGACCGTCGACGGCCTGACCATTGAGACGTTCGACGCGCAACTCCTGTCGATCGAGGACCGCTCGGAGTACATGGGCCGTGAGCAGGTCATCGCCGAGTGCATGGCAGAGGACGGCGTGACCTACCTGCCCGCCGCACCCTGGCTCAACCAGGACGCGCAGCCGCGAGGCCTGAGCTTCGAGCAGTCGATCATGTGGCTCAATGCGTACTACGGCGAGGCTCGCGAGGACTGGTCGGTGCCGGCTTCCGAGTGGAAGCGACGAGGCTGCCTCGGCGCGGGGGATCACGCCGTGGCGGTCGCCCGAGCGGCCGGGACCCCGCTCTCCGCGCCCCTGCCCGAGCCGGACCCGAACGCGCCGACCGAGGCCGAGGAGCTGAGGTCGTTCGACGAGGCGATCCAGTCATGCTGGCCGAGAAGGGCTTCGGCACGGTCGACGACGGCCAGGAGGACTGGTGGCACGCCATGTACGGCGACGCAGGCACCGGTGCCGCCTACCGCTGGGAGGACGCCGGCTGCTCGGGCTACGCCACCCACGTCACCGGCAACGACAACATGCACTGACCATGCGCCCGCGGTCACCCGCTCGGCGATTCACGCGGTCGCCGGTCATCGAGCTCGCCTGATCGATCAGGTGGCGGGCCCCCCAGTAGCGCCGAACTCCGCAGCCTCGTCAGCGCACGACGATCGGCGCGGCCGACGCCCACTCGCGCACGAGGTCTTCGCGCACGGTGACGCCGGTGCCCGGGGCATCCGGAACCCTGAGCTGACCCCGATGCTCACCCGTGCCGAGCACGAACGGCTCGGTGACGTCTTCGGCGTAGTAGCGCGACGACGCCGACGTGTCGCCCGGAAGCACGAAGCCGGGCAGCGCGGCGAGGGCGACGTTCGCCGCACGGCCGATGCCGGTCTCGAGCATGCCGCCGCACCAGACGGGCACCTCGATGGCACGGCAGGCGTCGTGCACGCGGAGCGCCTCGAGGTAGCCGCCCATGCGTCCGGGCTTGATGTTCACGATCGACGTCGCGCCGCGCTCGACCGCGTCGATCGCGGTCGCCGTGTCGAGGATCGACTCGTCGAGGCAGATCGGCGTCTCGCACTCCGCGGCGAGGCGCGCGTGCGTCGCGAGGTCCTCTTCGGCGAAGGGCTGCTCGATGAGCAGCAGCCCGAACGCGTCGAGACTCGCGAGCAACGGGATGTCGTCGGCCGTGTACGCGGTGTTCGCGTCGACCTGGAGCAGGCCGTCGCGGCCGATGAGCTCGCGCACCGCCCCGACGGGCACGAGGTCCCAGCCGGGCTTGATCTTCAGCTTGATGCGCCGGTAGCCCTCCTCGAGGTAGCCCGTGACCTCGTCGAGCAGCTCCTCGAGCGTCGGCGCGATGCCGACCGAGACCCCGCAGTCGACCCAGTCGCGCACGGCGCCGAACGCCTCGCCCATCGATCGACCCTGGGCGCGCAGCTCGGCGTCGAGCACGGCGGCCTCGAGCGCACCCTTCGCCATGCGATGGCCCGACACGAAGGAAAGGGCGGGAGCGACGGATGCCGCGAGGGGCACGGACGCCCCGCGGGATCCGGGCCCTTCCGCGCCGCTCGCTGAGCTCGTCGAAGCGCGCGAACCGATGGCGGCCCCTTGGGGGCGCTCAATGGACTCGACCGGCTCAGGGGACTCGACCGGCTCCCGGCGCCCCGCGTCGAGCAGGGCGGGCCCGAGGTACCGCTCGATGACGGATGCCGCGCCGTCGACGTACTCCGCCGAGTAGAACGGGTCGCGCCCGGCGACGCACTCGCCCCACCCCTCGCCCTGGTCGGTGATCACGCGCACGAGGAGTGCGGTGCGGCGGGTCTCGCGGCCGAAGGATGTCTCGAACGGGCGCACGAGTGGCACCTCGATGCGGTGCAGCTCGAGCTGCTCGATTCTGGGCGCGCCGTTGGGCGGGGTCATCGTTCGGCCTCTCGGTCGGGGTCGTCGGCGGTGAACACGTAGTCGCCGTCGTCGTCGAGCTCGGGGCGGAGCACCCCGTCGGCGAGCACGGCGAAGGCGTCGCGGGATGCCCCTCGAACCCGGGCGGCCGCCGCGGGGTCGTCGGCACGCAAGCGCTCGAAGTCGGCGACGAGCGCGAGCCCGCCGGCGCTGCGCCACTCGGGCCGCGGATGTCTCGCGATCGCGCGCAGTGTGCGCGGCGACTCGAGCCGCCAGCGCACCTCGAAGCGGTCGCTGCGGTCGCTGCCCGTGATGCGGTCGTCGAGCACCCCGTAGAAGTCGGGATGGAACGCGACGACCTCGGCACCGAGCCGCACGAGGTTGAGGTGTGCGTTGCGGCGGATGAGAGGGTCGTAGGTCCACCGCATCTCGTCGACGCCGTTCGCGAGGCAGATCGCCCGTTGCCGGAGCTTCAGCGCGATGCCGATGCCGCGACCGCGATGCGCGGGGTCGACGGCGTTCATGTGCGAGTGCAGGTGCACGCCGCCCGACCAGCCGAGGAAGCCCAGGGTGGCGCCGAGCACGCGTGCTGAGCCGGTTGAAGGGAATCGCGGTTCGCGCGCTTCGGCCGGCGGCTCGCTCCCTGAGCCTGTCGACGGGAGCGCACCCGGGCTCGCTTCGGCCGGCTCAGCGAACTCGACAGGCTCAGCGGGCCCCTCGTTCGGCACGGCCACGAGCACCGTGTTGCCGGCGTACGCGAGCGCCTGCACCATCGAGCGATCGGGTCCGCGGCCCTCGCCCCAGGTCGCCTCGAACCGGGCGAGCACCGCCTCGAGCTCGCTCGCGGTCGCCTCACGGGTCCGGATGCCTGCGCGCTCGTCTGCGGCATCCGCGAGCTGTTCGGCCTCTCGCACCCGGGCCGACGGGCTCGTCGAAAACTCGCCGCTCACGCCAGCCGGTCCTCCATGCCCCAGGCCTGGCCGTAGCCGCCGTCGGCTTCGGGGCGCGCCATGAGCTCGAGGAAGGGCGCCGCGTCGAACGCCTCGGGTCCGAGCACGCCGCGACCCGTCCAGGTGCCGCCGGCGAGGAGTTCGAGGGCGATCACGGGGTTCAGCGCGGTCTGCCAGACCACGCACTGTGCCTCGTACTCGCGCATCGTCCACTCGTTGTCGGCGACGTGGTACAGGTAGACCTCCCGCGGGTTGCCGTCGTTGCCCGTGCCGGTGACCCAGAGGCCGGCGCACGTCTTGCCGGTCATCCGCGGGCCGATCGAGGCCGGGTCGGGCAGAGCCGCCGCGACCACGTCGCGCGGGGCGACGGACACGGGCCCGTCGTTGCTGCGCACGCGCACCGGGGTCGTCGAGTCGAGACCGAGCAGGTGCAGCACCTGCAGCACGTTGATGAACTCGGCGCCGAGGCCGTACTTGAACGTCACCCGCTTCGCATCGACCCAGCGCGGCATGAGGAGCACTTCCTCGTGCTCGACGTTCACGCACTCGACCGGGCCGATGCCCTCGGGGAAGACGAAGGTCTCCGGCTCGGAGAACGGCGCCGTGGTGTACCAGCCGGTCTCCTTCTCCCAGATCACGGGTGGATTCAGGCACTCCTCGATCGTCGTCCAGATCGAGAACGAGGGCGCGAAGATCTCGTTGCCGTCGTCATCGGCCACGACGAGGTTCGCCCCGTCGCGCACGCCGAGCTCATCGATCTCGCTGAAGAGGTGGTCGGCCGCGTACCGCGCGAACACGTCGCTGAGGCCCGGCTCGACGCCGATGCCGACGAGCGCGAGCCTGCCGGAGGCATCCCAGTCGCCCGACTGCGCGAACTGGTCGTCGCCGAGCTTCACGCCCGTCTTCGCGTGCGGTTCGGCCGGATGCGGCTCCGACAGGCTCATCGCCATATCGAGGTAGTCGGCGCCCGCCGCCAGTGCGCCCGCGAAGATGGCGGGCACGAACTTCGGCTCGACCGCGTTCATCACGTGGGTCGCACCGTGCTCGCGGGCGACGGATGCCACGACGTCGGGATCGCTCGCATCGATCTGCGCCGTCGCGAACCGCGCCGCGACCTCGTCGCCGTGCCGCGCGCGGATCCACTCCACCGTGCGCACCGCACGCGACTCGTCGTAGTCGCTCACCACCAGCACCTCGAAGAAGTCACGGCGAGCCGCGATTCTGGCGATGGCGTCTCCGACGCCTCCGGCACCGACGAGGAGGATTCGCATGCCTCGACGCTAGCGGTCCCGGGTACGCCGCGTCGATGCCGTCAGGCGCCGAACAGGAGCCGCTCGGTGAAGTCGTTGCGGAACCGACCGCGGGGATCATAGTGCGCCGCGAGCGCGGTGAACGCATCGAACTGCGGGTACCGGGGAGCGAGGGCCGCGGCATCCGCGGTGAAGAGCTTGCCCCAGTGCGGTCGGGCCTCGAGCCCCGCCAGGGCCGCCTCGAGTCGCGGCAGGAGGGCGAGCACCTCGGGTTGCTCGGGCCGCCAGGTGAAGTGCAGGGCGACGACGTCGCGGCCGGAGGCCGGGCTCAGCCAGAGGGTGTCGGCGGCGACCGTGCGCACCTCGCTGACGAACAGCAGTGGCGCGATCTCGGCCGCCAGGCCTCGCACCGCCTCGATCGCGGCGACCGCGTGCTCGCGTGGCACGAGGTACTCCGATTGCAGCTCCTCGCCGTTCGACGGCGTGAACCCCATTCGGAAATGCGGCAACCGATCGAGCCACGGCCCGGCGACGCCGCCCTGTTCGGTGGTGTGCTCGGCCGAGACACCGGGCAGCGGATGCCGCGGTCCGGGCGCCGGGCGGGCGCCCGCCACCTCGGCGGGTGCGGCGGCATCGCGGTCGGGCCGGCGCTTGAGCCAGAGTTGGTCGACGACGTCGACGTCGCGCCACGTCGTGAACAGGCTCACGGAATAGCCGAGCCCGGTCACCGCGTCGAGGTCGGCGAGCACCGTGTCGAGTGCAAGCCGCTCGTACACGGTCTGCTCGACCTGGAAGCTCGGCTCGATGTCGAGCGCCACATGCGTGACGACGCCGAACGCACCGAGACCCACAACGACGGCGTCGAAGTCGGCATCGCCACGACTGAGGGTGACGAGCTCGCCGGCCGCTGTGACGAGTTCGATGGACGCGACGGATGCCGCGAGCGAGCCGTTGCGATCGCCGGAGCCGTGCGTGCCCGTGCTCACCGCGCCCGCCACCGAGATATGCGGCAGCGATGCCAGGTTCGCGAGCGCCCAGCCGCTTTCCTCGAGGCGGACGGCGACGTCGCCGTACCGCAGGCCGCCGCTGACCCGCACGAGGCGCCGTTCGGCGTCGATCTCGATCTCCGCGGGCAGCGCCGCGGTCGACACGAGCAGGCCGTCGGTGTCGGCGATGTCGTTGAACGAGTGCCGGGTGCCGAGCGGGCGCAGACGTTCGCCGGTGCGCTCGGCCTCGGCGAGCAGCGTTCTGAGCTCGTCGATGCTGCGCGGGGCGGCGACGCCCCGGGCGCTGTAGCGGAGGTTGCCGGCCCAGTTCGTGCTGCTCGGCTCGATCGTCGCGGGGGCAGGTGTCATGCGTTCAAGCCTCTCATCGGTGGGAGGGTCATCCACTCGCCTTCCTTCATCGAAGGTGCAGTCGTTGTCGGAATAGCGCTCGAAAACCGACAGCGAGCGCTCTCTCGGTGCGAGGGGCGCATGGGAAAGCGGGAGCGCGGCGGGGCGGGGAGGGGCGGCAGGCGGGCGGGCGGGCGACTCCGGAGATCAGGTCCAGGCCAGCTCAGCAGAATCCGGCGATGCCGTCCCAGGCTACGGCGGGGCTCGCGACGCCCTCGCGGGTCACCGTCGCCTCGATCAGCCCGTAGGGCCGGTCCGCGGCGTAGAACACCTCGTTCGGATTGTCGAGCCCGAACGGGCTGAGGTCGACCAAGAAGTGGTGCTTGTTCGGCATCGAGAATCGGATCTCGGCGATCTCGGGGTGCCGTTGGAGCACGCGCTCCCCCATGTCGAACAGGGTCGCCTGCAGCGCGGCGGAGTACTTCTCGGCGAACGCCTCGAGCAGCAGGGCACGAACGCTCTCGTACGCGGCGTTGTAGTCGACGCCCGCGCGGTCGTAGCGCCACCGCGCCGCGACATCCGTCGCCAGGATGCGGTCGCTCGTCTCGGGGAGCGTCGTGTAGCGGTCCTTCGGGTAGCCCTCGAAGCCCGACTCGGTGGTCTTCAGCACCGTGAGCTCGTTGAGGCCGGCGATCACGTGCCGGTTCTCGCCGTCGGCGACGACGACCGCGGTGCGGATCTCCTGCCCCGAGCGCACGAACGAGTGGTCGTGCGCGGCGCCGTGAGCCTGGATGCGGTGCCACGCGAAGCTCTCGGCCTCCCAGCGACCGCCGGTCACCCACTCGAACGAGCCGGTGAAGTGGTCGGCGAGCCTCAGCAGGAATGCCTCCGGCGAGCCGATGCCGTCGCGGGCGAACGCGAAGATCGTGTTCTTCTGGGTGTCGGTCGCGACGACGTGCGAGTTGTCGCCCGCAAGGTGGGCGCGCGCGAAGTCGCCGCGAAGCTGCGACGTGACGTTCAGGTCTTCGATCTCGTGCCGGGCGGTGTCGCGCGTGACCTTCACGACGCGCACCTCGGCCTTGCCGTACTGGTTCGGTCCGAGCACGATGGCGGGTTCGGTCATGGTTCAGCTCCCTCGATAGGTCGAATAGGCGAAGGGGCTCAAGAGGAGCGGCACGTGGTAGTGCCGACCTTCCTCGGCGAGGAGGAAGGTGAGCTGCACCTCGGGATAGAACGTGTCGGTCTTCCGGGCGCCGAAGTAGGCGCCGGTGTCGAAGCGGATCCGGTACTGACCGGGCGCCACCGACTCGGGGCCGAGCTCGGTCGCGCGGCCGTCGTCGTCGGTGACGGATGCACCGATGAGCCGCCACTCGTCGCCGTCACGCGCGAACAGCTCGACGGCGACGCCCGACGGCCGGGCGACCGACGCTCGCGTCGAGCACGTGCGTCGTGATCTGGGAGATGCTCATGTCGCGAAGAGTCCCTTCAGTCGGAGCACGGCGATCTCGCGCAACTGGTCGGCCACGACGAGGTCTTCCTCGACGGCCGTGTGCCCGAGTCGCTCGGTCAACACCTCGAGTATCTCCCCCGACGATCGCCCGGCGGCCCGGATGAGGAAGACCCGGCCGAATCGCCGTTCGTAGGCGAGATTGCCGTCGGCGAGCGCGACCGCGACCGCGGCATCGCCCGGGTCGACCCCGGACTGCTCGGTTCGGGAGAGGGCGGCCTCGGTGCTGTCGCCGGCGGCGCGCTCGCCGATGCGCGGATGGTGCGCGAGTGCTCCCTCGACCTCCTCGGGGGTGAACGGCGCAGCAGCACCGCGGGCCGCCGCCACGAGTTCGTCGACCGAGCGGTAGGGCCGCCCATCGGCGAGTGCCTCGCACCAGCGGGCGATGTCGAGGCACGGGCGCAGCGCGGCGATCGCGGCCTCGCGGTCGGCCTCGTTGAACGCGTCAAGCAGCATCGCGGTCCCCCCGCTTCAACAGCCTGCCCCGCGCATGTTCTCGATCGATCGGTTCGCCCGCGAGGAACGTCGCCCGAACGACCCCCGAGAGCACGCGCCCGTCGTAGGGCGTCACCGGATGCCGGTGCTCGAGCGCCGCGGCATCCACCGTGAACGCGGCATCGGGCACGAAGATCGCGAGGTCGGCGGCTGCGCCCTCGGCGATGCGCCCCTTGTTCGTGAGGCCGGCGCGCCGGGCCGGCGCGGCAGACATCCACTCCACCACGCGGTCGAGTGGGATGTCCCGGCGTCGGGCCTCGGTCCACACGAGCGACAGACCCAGCTGCAGCGACGCGATGCCGCCCCACGCCTCGACGAAGTCGCCGTCGCCCGCGTACTTCAACGCGGGTGTCGCCGGCGAGTGGTCGGAGACCACGAAGTCGATCACGCCCGCCTCGAGACCCCGCCAGAGCGCCTCGCGGTTGTCGGCCTCACGGATCGGCGGACAGCTCTTGAACGCGGTCGCGCCCGACGGGATCTCTTCCGCGGTCAGCGTGAGGTAGTGCGGGCACGTCTCGACGGTGAGGTGCACGCCGCCGCGTTTCGCGCGGGCGATCTGTTCGAGCGACTCCGCGGAGCTCAGGTGCAGGATGTGCGCCTCCGCGCCGGTGCGTGCGGCCCGCTCGATGACATCGGCGATAGCGGTGTGCTCGGCGGCCTCAGGGCGAGAGGCGAGGAAGTCGGCATATTCAGGGCTGTGCGGATGCGGCGCCGCCTCGATGAGGCGTGCGTCTTCGGCGTGCACGAGCAGCAGCGAGTCGATGCCGGCGAGCACGCGCATCGCGGCTTCCATCTCGTCGGCCGTGACGGGCGGGAACTCATCGACGCCCGAGGGCAGGAGGAAGCACTTGAACCCGAAGACCCCGGCGTCGACGAGGGGCTCGAGGTCGCCCAGATTGCCGGGCACGACGCCGCCCCAGAACCCGACGTCGACGAAGACCTGCCCCTCGGCGGCGCGCCGCTTCACCTCGAGCGCGGCGACCGACGTCGTCGGCGGGATGCTGTTCAGCGGCATGTCGATGATCGTCGTGACACCGCCCGCGGCGGCGGCCCGCGTCGCCGACGCGAACCCCTCCCACTCGGTGCGGCCGGGCTCGTTCACGTGCACGTGGGTGTCGACGAGCCCGGGGATCAGCACCTCGTCGTCGGCGAGCTGCAGGACCCGCGGCGCCGCAAGCAGGGCGCCGAGCGGCGCGATGCCCGCGATGACGCCGTCGCGCACGCCGACCTCAGCGGCCGTGAACCCGCCGTCGACGAGCACGCGCTCGCCTCGGATGACGAGGTCGAAGGGACCGGATGCCGCGGAGGTCACGGATGACGCCGCGGACGCCGCGGATGTCGCAGATGCAGCGGATGCAGCGGAGCGCGGAGTCGGCCGCCCGAGGCATCCGCTCGCTCATCCCCATCGGCTCGCGGCTCGACCAGCAGCCGCATCGGTCAGGCGCACCTGGCGGTTGACGTCCTTGTAGAGCAGGTAGCGGAACGGGCCGGGGCCGCCCGCGTAGCAGGCCTGCGGGCAGAACGCCCGCAGCCACATGAAGTCGCCCGCCTCGACCTCGACCCAGTCGTCGTTCAGGCGGTAGACCCCCTTGCCCTCGAGCACGAAGAGCCCGTGTTCCATGACGTGCGTCTCGGCGAACGGGATCGAGCCGCCCGGCTGGAACGTCACGATGTTCACGTGCATGTCGTGCGCGAGGTCGTCGGGGTCGACGAACCGCGTCGTCGCCCACGCGCCGTTCGTGCCGGGCATCTCACGCGGCTCGACGTCGGCGTCGCTCGTGACGAACGAGGTCGCGGTGTAGCCCTCGAGCGGCTCGTACGCCTTGCGGATCCACTGGAAGCTCGTGAGGGCGGCCCCCTCGTTCGCGAGCGACCAGACCGCGGCGGCCGCCAGATAGGCGTAGCCGCCGGCCTCGAGCACGTGCCGCTCGCCATCGAGTGTGAGCGTGAGCTCGCCGGTCGTCACGAACACGACCCCCTCGACCCCGGCTTCCTGCTCGGGCCGCTCGGCGCCGCCGCCCGGCTGGATCTCGACGATGAGCTGCGAGAACGTCGTCGCGAACCCCGCGATCGGCCGCGCGATGATCCACGAGCGGGTCTTGGTGAAGCCGGGGAGGTTGCTCGTGACGATGTCGCGGAGCACCCCTTTCGGGATCACCGTGTACGCCTCCTTCACGATCGCGCGATCGGTGAGGAGCTCGGTCTGGGCGGGAAGCCCGCCCTGCGGGGTGAAGTAGCTCATGTGCTTCCTTGTCGTTCGGCGGCGCGTCGGGGCATCCGCTCATGGACCGCGAGCCTCGGGTGGGCGAGCACTGCGAGCGCGCGCTCGTCGAGCCCCGTCTCGGCGTCGACCTCGGCGACCGAGACCGCGCCGCACTGCACGCCGCGCAGCACGAAGGCGGCGAGCGCGCGGGCGGTGGCGGGCTCGTCGAGCACCGAGCCGGTCGAGCGCTCGAGGTAGGTGCGCAGGCGAACGGATGCCTCGGCGAACCCCTCGCGGAAGAACGCGTACGTCGCGATGAACCGCGTCGGCAACTGGTGGGCGTGCAGGTCCCAGCCCTGGTAGAACCCGCGCTCGAGCGAACGGCGCACGAGTCGCGCGTGCAAGCGCCACGCCTCCTCGGCGCGATCGCCGATCGGCAGGATGTTCGTCGACCCGTCGGAGAGCTGGATGCCCGTGCCCGCGACCGCGAGCTGCATGACCTCCTTCGCGAAGTCGGCGGCCGGATGCTCCAGCGACTGGTAGCCCGCCGCGATCTGGAGCGACGCGCTGTAGTCGTAGGTGCCGTAGTGCAGGGCGCTGATGCGGCCGGGGACCGCGAGCGGCAGGCGGGCGACCGGTGAGACGCCGTGCGCACCGAGGATCAGCTGCGGGGTCTCGACCTGCACCTCGAAGCGCAGACGCCCGTCGGGCAGGCCGTGCGCGCGCTCGAGGGCGGCCGCGACATCCGCCATCGCCTCGACCTGCGCGACGGTCGACACCTTCGGCAGCGTGAGCCTGAGGCCGTCGGGGAGATCGCCCTGTTCGGCGAGAGTGGTCACGAAGAGATCGAGGGTGCGGATGCCCCGCGCCCGCGTCGCCGCTTCGAACGACTTGAATCGGATGCCGATGAACGGCGTGCCGAAACCCGCGCCCGCAGCGGCGACGACCCGCTTGGCGGCGCGCACCGCGTCGGCGTCTTCGACCTCGTCGCCACGGTCGCCGTAGCCGTCCTCGAAGTCGATTCGCAGGTCCTCGATCGGTTCGCGTTCGAGCTTCTCGTGCACGCGCGTCGCGACGAGGCCGGCGAGCCCCGGCTCCACGCCGACGCGGGCGGCGAGCGTCTCGAGACCGCCCGCCCAGTCGGCCGCGAGGAGCGCGGCCCGCCCCCATTTGGCGGTGAGCTCGGGCGTGAAGCGATCGGCCGGCACGTACACGGTGTGCACGGGCTGGCGCGACCCGTCGTCGCCGGGATACGCGGTCGCGAGAAGCTCGTCGGTCGCGGCGAGGCGCCGGTCGATGCTCCCGAGGTCGGCAGCGGTCAGTGCGGTGCGGGCGGCGCCCATCGCTCAGTCCAGCAGCTCGTACGCGGGAAGGGTCAGGAAGTCCACGTACTCCTCGGACAGGCAGATGTCGGCCATGAGGCGGGCCGCCGGCTCGTAGAACGCCGCGAACCGGTCGGGGGCGACCTCGCCGCGGAGGTGCTCGACCTCCTCGGCGAGCAACGTGCGCACGAGGTCGGGCGTGATCGTGTGCCCCGTGTCGGCGAGCACCACGCCGTTCTTGAGCTGCTGCCACACCTGCGAGCGGGAGATCTCGGCGGTCGCGGCATCCTCCATGAGGTTGTGGATCGCGACCGCGCCGTTGCCCGAGAGCCAGACCGCCATGTACGCGACGCCGATGTAGAGGTTGTTGCGAAGGCCCGCCTCGGTCACCTCGCCGCCGGCGGAGGCCACGTCGAGGAGTTCGGCCGCGGTGACCTCGACCTCGGGCCGCTGCCGGTCGATCTGGTTGGGTCGGTCGCCGAGCACCGCGTCGAACACCTCGCGGCACACGGGCACGAGGTCGGGGTGGGCGACCCACGATCCGTCGAAGCCGTCGTTGACCTCGCGGGTCTTGTCGGCGCGCACCTTCTCGATCGCCGCCTTCGTGACCTCGGGATCGTTGCGGTTCGGCACGACCGCGGCCATGCCGCCCATCGCCGCGGCGCCGCGGCGATGGCACGTCTTCACGAGGAGTTCGGTGTAGGCGCGCATGAACGGGGCGGTCATCGAGACCGCGGCGCGGTCGGGGAGGACGAACGACGCACCGGCGTCGCGGAACACCTTGATCATGCTGAACAGGTAGTCCCAGCGGCCGGCGTTCAGGCCCGAGGCGTGTTCTCGCAGTTCGAAGAGGATCTCGTCCATCTCGAACGCGGCGGGGATCGTCTCGATGAGCACGGTCGCGCGCACGGTGCCCTGCGGGATGCCGTGGTACTCCTGCGCGAACACGAACACCTCGTTCCAGAGCCGCGCCTCGCGGTGGCTCTCGAGCTTCGGCAGGTAGTAGTACGGGCCGTGCCCGTTGTCGATGAGCTGTCGTGCCGTGTGGAAGAAGTGCAGGCCGAAGTCGACGAGGCTGCCCGAACCCCGCTCGCCGTCGATCAGCACGTGCCGTTCGGGCAGGTGCCAGCCGCGCGGACGCGTCACGACGGTCGGGCGCCGCACATCGTCGCGCAGGGCGTACGCCTTGCCCTCGGGTGAGGTGTACGCGAGCGTGCCTCGCGCGGCGTCGCGGAGGTTGAGCACGCTGCCGACGACGTTGTCCCAGGTCGGGCTCGAGGCATCCTCGAGATCCGCGAGCCAGACGCGAGCGCCCGAATTCAGGGCGTTGATCGCCATCTTCGCCGGCATGGCCGGCCCGGTCATCTCGACGCGACGGTCGAGCAGGGCTTCGGGGGCGGATGCCACGCGCCAGTCGCCCTCGCGGATCTCATGTGTCTCGGGCAGGAAGTCGAGCGCGCGGCCGCGCGCGATCTCCTCGCGGCGGGTGCGCCGGTCCGCGAGCAGCTCGCGCCGGGTGGAGTCGAACCGGCGGTGCAGCTCCTCCACGAAGTCGAGCGCCTCGTCGGTGAGGATCTCCTCGCCGCCCGCGACACCGGTGGCACGGGTGATCTCGATGGTCATGCGGCTGCCGCTCCCTTCCGGGGATGATGGTCCACACGCTCAGCTCATCTTCGCGCAGATGCGATCGCGGCGTAACCGGAATCGCGGGAACGCCGCGGCGTAGACTCCCGAGACAAGGAGTTGGACCATGGATCACATCGCGGTGACGGTCAACGGGCAGCAGCGCCCGTTGCGGGATGTCAGCGCGCACACGACGGCGCTCGACTGGCTGCGCGACACCGGGCTCACGGGCAGCAAGGAGGGCTGCGCCGAGGGTGAGTGCGGCGCGTGCGCGATGCTCCTCGCCACACCCGACGACGCCGGCGGCACCGCCTGGACGGCGGTGAACGCGTGCCTCGTGCCAGTCGCCGCACTCGACGGCCAGGAGATCGTGACATCAGAGGGACTCGGCTCCCCCGACGCGCTGCACCCGGTGCAGGATCAGCTCGCCCGAGCCGGCGGCTCGCAGTGCGGGTACTGCACCCCCGGCTTCGTCTGCAGCATGGCCGCGGAGTACTACCGCGCCGACCGGGCGCCCGCCGAAGACGGCGCCGTCCATGAGGAGCACGGTCCAAACGGCTTCGACCTGCACGCCATCAGCGGCAACCTCTGCCGCTGCACCGGTTACCGGCCGATCCGGGATGCCGCGTACGCGCTCGGCTCGCCCGATGCCGCCGACGAGCTCGCGGCGCGACGAGGGCGCCCCGCGCCGACCGCGCGCGCAACGCGCCTCGACCACGGCGGCGAACGATTCGTGCGCCCCGGAACGCTCGAGGAGGCGGTGCGGCTTCTCCACGACGAGCCCACGGGCATGCTCATCGCCGGCTGCACCGACTGGGGCGTCGACGTGAACCTCCGCGGCCGCCGCGCGCCGCTCTCGATCGCCATCGAGCAGCTTCCCGAGCTTCGTACCCTCTCGATCGGCGACGACGTCATCGAGATCGGCGCTGCCCTCCCGCTCTCCGAGATCGAGCGCCGGCTCGACGGACGCGTGCCGCTCCTCGCAGAGCTCTTCCCGCAGTTCGCCTCGCCGCTCATCCGCAATCGGGCCACCGTCGGCGGCAACCTCGGCACTGCGTCGCCGATCGGCGACGTCTCGCCCGCACTCCTCGCGCTCGGCGCGAGTGTCGTGCTCACGTCGATCACCGGCGAACGCGAGGTCGGCCTCACGGAGTACTTCACCGGCTACCGCACCACCGTGCGCCGGCCAGACGAGGTCATCCGCGCCATCCGCATCCCGCTGCCGCTCGCCCGGGTCTCGGCGTTCCACAAGATCGCGAAGCGCCGCTTCGACGACATCTCGAGCGTCGCCGTCGCCTTCGCCCTCGACCTCGATGACGGCACCGTCACCTCCGCCCGCATCGGGCTCGGCGGGGTCGCCGCCACGCCCCTGCTCGCCCTCACGACCGAGGCGGCCCTGGTCGGGCGGCCGTGGACCGTCGAGACGGTACGCGCCGCGGCATCCGTGCTCGGCGCCGAGGGAACCCCGATGTCGGATCATCGCGCGAGCGCCGACTTCCGCGCACTCATGCTGAACCGGGCGCTGCTGAAGCTCTACCGCGCGACCGCGCTCGAGGCCGAGGTGCCGGCATGAGCGAGCTCGCCGCACGCCCCGCCGACGCCGTCGTCGGCACGCGCATCCCGCATGAGAGCGCTGCGCTGCATGTGACGGGAGCCGCCGTCTACACCGACGACCTCGCCGCGCGCCGTGGCGGCGTGCTCACCGCGTGGCCCGTGCAATCCGAGCACGCGCACGCGCTGGTGACCGTCGACGCGCGAGACGCCCTCGACGTACCCGGCGTCGTGCGCGTGCTCACCGCCGCCGACGTACCGGGCCTCAACGACGCCGGGGTCAAGCACGACGAGCCGCTCTTCCCGAGCGAGGCGATGTTCCACGGGCACGCGCTCGCATGGGTGCTCGCGGAGACGGAGGATGCGGCACGCCTCGGCGCCGCTGCGGTGCACGTGGAGTACGAGCCCCTGCCCTCGATCATCACGGTTCCCGAGGCGATCGAGGCGGACTCGTTCCAGGGCACGCCGCGCACGATACGCCGCGGCGACCCCGAGGCGGCGCTCGCCACCGCGCCGCACGTCTTCGAAGGCGTGATCGAGGTCGGCGGCCAGGAGCACTTCTACCTCGAGACGCACGCGTCGCTCGCGCACATCGACTCCGAGGGCCAGGTCTTCGTCGAGTGCAGCACGCAGCACCCCTCCGAAGCCCAGGAGATCGTCGCGCACGTGCTCGGGGTCCCGAGCAATCGGGTCACGGTACAGACGCTCCGCATGGGCGGCGGCTTCGGCGGCAAGGAGATGCAGCCGCACGGGTTCGCGGCGGTCGCCGCGCTCGGCGCCACGCTCACCGGCCGACCCGTGCGTCTGCGGCTCAACCGCACGCAGGACATCACGATGACCGGCAAGCGGCATCCGTTCCACCTCGTCTGGAAGGCGGGGTTCGACGACGACGGGCGCATCCTCGCCCTCGCGACGACGCTCACCTCAGACGGCGGCTGGAGCCTCGACCTCTCCGAGCCCGTGATGGGCCGCGCGCTCTGCCATGTCGACAACGCGTACTGGATCCCCCACTTCGTCGCGCATGGCCGCATCGCGAAGACGAACAAGACCTCGCAGACCGCGTTCCGCGGCTTCGGCGGCCCGCAGGGGATGTTCGTGATCGAGGACATCCTCGGCCGCGTCGCGCCGATCCTCGGCATCGATGCGGCGACACTCCGTCGGCGCAACCTCTACGTGCCGGGCCAGACGACGCCGTACGGGCAGCCAGTGCGCCATGCCGAGCGACTCCACGACATCTGGCAGCGCGTGCTCGACGAGAGCGCGTTCGACCAACGGCGCGCCGAGATCGACGCGTTCAACGCCGACCACCCCGACACGAAACGCGCCCTCGCGATCACGCCCGTGAAGTTCGGGATCTCGTTCACCCTCACCGCCTACAACCAGGCCGGCGCACTCGTGCACGTCTACAAGGACGGCTCGGTGCTCATCAACCACGGCGGCACCGAGATGGGGCAGGGCCTGCACACGAAGATGCTGCAGGTCGCGGCGACCGCGCTCGGCGTCGAACTCGGCTCGGTGCGTCTTGCGCCGACGCGCACCGACAAGGTGCCGAACACGTCGGCCACCGCCGCGTCGTCGGGCGCCGACCTCAACGGCGGCGCCGTGAAGAACGCGTGCGATCAGATCCGCGACCGCATGGCGGCGGTCGCCGGGCGGATGCTCGGCATCGACGGCGCGCGATGTGCGGTTCTCCGGCGGCCGGGTCGCCGGGCTCGGAGCATCCTGGCCGTCGCGGCCCTTCACCGAGGCATCCGGCCCGTCGCTCACCTTCGCCGAGGTCGCGAACGCCGCCTACCACCAGCGCGTGCAGCTCTGGTCGGCGGGCTTCTATCGCACCGAGGGCCTGCACTGGGACACCGAGCGGATGCAGGGCGAGCCGTTCAAGTACTTCGCCTATGGCGCGGCGGCGAGCGAGGTCGAGGTCGACGGATTCACCGGCGCCTACCGGGTGCGCCGGGTCGACATCGTGCACGACGTCGGCGACTCCCTCTCGCCGCTCATCGACCTCGGTCAGGTCGAGGGCGGCTTCGTGCAGGGCGTCGGATGGCTCACGCTCGAGGAGCTCCGCTGGGATGAGAGCGACGGACCACAACGGGGTCGGCTCCTCACGCAGTCGGCGAGCACCTACAAGCTTCCGAGCTTCTCGGAGATGCCCGAGGTGTTCAACGTGCACTTCTTCCAACGGGCGACCGAGGATGGCGCGGTGTACGGCTCGAAGGCCGTCGGCGAACCGCCGCTCATGCTCGCGTTCAGCGTGCGCGAGGCGATCCGCGAGGCGGTCGCGGAATTCGGACCGACCGGTCACAGCGTCGAGCTCGCGTCGCCGGCGACGCCCGAGGCGGTGTTCTGGGCCGTCGAGGCCGCGCGCGCCGTTGCCGAGTCCGCCGCCGAGGCGGCCGCTGCGGCCGAGCGCGAGCTCGTGCCATCCGACGACTGATTCCTGGAGACGCCGCCGTGGACTGGTTGGAGGCCGTGCAGCAGCTTCGCGCTGCGCGCGAACCGGCGGTGATCGTCACGATGGCCATGGTGCGCGGCCACGCGCCGCGCAACGGCGGCGCGAAGATGGTCGTCTCGGCCGACGCGATCTTCGGCACCGTCGGCGGCGGCAACCTCGAGGCGACCGCGATCGATCGTGCTCGCACGATGCTCGAGGCCGGCGCCGCCGAGCCCGAGCTGCTCACGCTGACGCTCAGCGACAAGGCCACGACCGAGTACGGCGTGCAGTGCTGCGGAGGAGAGGTCACCATGCTGCTGGAACCCGTGCGGGTCATCCCCTCGGTCGCCGTGTTCGGCATCGGACACGTCGGACTCGAGGTCGCGCGCATCCTCGCTCGCCAGGAGCTCGAGCTCGAGCTCATCGATTCGCGTGCCGAAATGCTCGCCCCCGAGCGCATCGGGGTGCCCGGCGTGAGCGGCGTGCTCGGAGACGCCGTCGCCACGGTGCTGCTGCGTCACCTGCCGGTGCCGGAATCCGGCCTCGCGCAGTTGCCCGACGGCGCCCACGTACTCGTCATGACCCACGACCACGTCGAGGACCTCGCCATCGTCGAGACGGCGCTGCGCACCGAGGGGGTCGCCTCGATCGGGCTCATCGGCTCGAAGTCGAAATGGGCACGCTTCCAGAAGCAGCTTCGCGAGGTCGGGCACGACGACGCGGACCTCGCGCGGGTCACCACGCCGATCGGCATCGCGGGCATCGCGTCGAAGGATCCCGCGGCGATCGCGGTGAGCGTCGCGGCGCGGATCCTGCAGCTCATCGAAGAGCACGCCCCGGTGGCGTCGTCCTCCACTTGACGGTTGCGGTTCCGCAGATGCGGATCTAACGTCGGTTTCATGACGCATTATCGGATCAGTGAGGCCGCTTCCCTCGTGGGTGTCAGCGACGACACCGTGCGCCGCTGGGTTCAGGACGGGCTCCTGAGCGCTGGGAAAGACGAGTCGGGCCGCCAGGTCGTTCCGGGCGACGAGCTCGCCGCGCGAGCGGTGACGATCGCGGCGAGCGCCGACGACCGCAGCAGGGTGCGCCTCAGTGCGCGGAACCGATTCGTGGGCCTCGTCACCCGCGTGGAGATCGACGGCCTCATGGCGCAAGTCGAGTTGCAGTGCGGCCCGCACCGGGTGGTCTCCCTCATGTCCGCCGAGGCGGCCCGCGAGCTCCGACTCGAGGTGGGATCCCGCGGGGTCGCCGTGGTCAAGGCGACGATGGTCATCGTCGAGACGGACCAGGAGCCCTCGGCATGAACGGTCGGCCCCGCGGCATCCGATTCGCCGGCCTCGCGCTCGCGGCGATCGTCTCTCTCGCGCTCGGGGGCTGCGCGTCGGGCACCGGCGATGCCGCCGGCTCCTCGGAGCCTTCCGGTTCCGGCGAAGCAGGCGAACTCGCGGGCGAGCTCACGATCTTCGCGGCGGCGTCACTGACCGCGGCATTCGACGAGCTCGCGGTCGAGTTCGAGCAGGCCAACCCGGGCGTCGACGTGCTGCCGATCTCGTACGACGGCTCTTCCGTGCTCGCCACGCAGCTCATCGAGGGCGCGCGGGCCGACGTCTTCGCGTCCGCCGACGAGAACAACATGACCAAGGTCGACGATGCCGGCCTCATCGACGGGAGAACCGGTCGAGTTCGCCACCAACGTGCTCGAGATCGCCGTGGCGCCCGGCAATCCGCTCGCCATCCGATCGCTCGACGACCTGGCCGATGGCGCGATGACTGCGGACAACGGCGCGCCGCTCACCGTCGTGCTCTGCGCCCCCGAGGTGCCGTGCGGCAACGCGGCGCAGACACTGATCGCGAACGCCGGCATCACCGTGACCCCGGCGAGCGAGGAGCAGAACGTCACCGCCGTGCTCACCAAGGTGCGCCGGGGCGAAGCCGACGCCGGTCTTGTCTACGTGACCGACATCGAGGCGGCATCCGGCGATGTCGACGGCGTCGCGATCGACGGCACGGATGCCGCGACCAACGTCTACCCGCTCGCGTCGCTCGCCGCAGCCGGCGAACCCGGAGGCCGCGGCGGCCTTCGTGGAGTTCGTCACGTCGGACGATGGACAGCGGGTGCTCGAGTCCCACGGCTTCGGGGCGCCGTGACGACCGCTCCCTACCGGGACGTGCACCGCGGCAACGGCAGCGCCGCACTCCGCTTCCCGGCGTGGCTGTACGTGCCCGCCGCGCTGGGCGTCGCGGTGCTCGTGCTTCCCCTCGCGGCGCTCCTCGTACGGCTCGATTGGGGCGGTGTCCCAGCTGCGGTCACCTCGCCGGAGGCGACGCAGGCGCTCGGGCTGTCGCTCATGACGGCCACGTTCGCAACCGTCGCGTGCGTGGTCGTCGGCGTGCCGCTCGCCCTCGTCATCTCGCGCAGCTCCGCAGGGGATCGCCGCGGTGCTCCGCACGCTCGCCACGCTCCCGCTCGTGCTTCCGCCGCTCGTCGGCGGCATCGCCCTGCTCGCACTCCTCGGTCGCAACGGGCTGCTGGGTGCGACGTTCTCGCTCGCCGGCATCCGGATCCCGTTCACGACGACCGCGGTGGTCATCGCGCAGACCTTCGTGGCGCTGCCGTTCCTCGTGATCTCGGTCGAGGGCGCGCTGCGCAGCGTCGGCACCCGGTACGAGACCGTGGCCGCGGGGCTCGGCGCCGGCCGGTTCACCGTGTTCCGGCGGGTCACGCTCCCCCTCGCCGCGCCGGGGCTCCTGGCCGGCACCGTGCTGTGCTTCGCGCGCGCGCTCGGCGAGTTCGGCGCGACCGCCCTGTTCGCGGGCAACGCCGCGGGCACGACGCGCACGATGCCGCTCGCGATCTACACCGCCTTCAACGGCGCCGGCGTGAGTGAGGACACGGCCATCGCCCTGTCGCTCATGCTCATCCTCGTCGCGGTCGCCGTGCTGCTCGTCATGCGCGGGTGGCGAGAGGATGCCCCGCGATGACCGGACCCGAGGCATCCGCCGGACTCGAGGCATCCGCCGGACTCGACGCGGCCTTCACGACGGCTCTCGGCGGGTTCGTGCTGGAGGCCGAGATGCGCGTCGCCCCCGGCGAGCTCGTCGCGGTGCTCGGCCCCAACGGCTCGGGCAAGTCGACCCTGCTGGCGACCATCGCCGGCCTCGTCGCCCCGCGCACCGGCTACGTGCGGCTCGGTGAGCGGGTGCTCGCGGGTGTCGGACCCTCGAGCGCCACGGCCGTCGATGTGCCGCTCGCCCGGCGACGCGCGGGCCTCCTCGGCCAGGAACCGCTGCTCTTCCCACACCTCACCGCCCTCGAGAACGTGGCGTTCGGGCCGCGGGCGCAGGGCGAGCGCGTCCACGCTGCACGGAAGCTCGCACAGGGGTGGCTCGACCGGGTCGGACTCGCGGAATTCGCATCACGGCGCCCCCGCGAACTGTCGGGCGGGCAACAGCAGCGAGTGGCCATCGCCCGCACGCTCGCGGCCCGACCCGAAGTGCTGCTCCTCGACGAGCCGTTCACGGCCCTCGATGTGCAGACCGCCGCCGAGATCCGCCGCCTGGTCGCCGAGCTCGCGCGGGAGGATCCCGTGCCGACGCTGCTCGTGACCCACGACCCGCTCGACGCGATCGTGCTCGCGCAACGCGCGGCGATCCTGCACGACGGCCGGATCGTGCAGCACGGCGCGACGGCGGAGGTGCTCGGCCATCCGGCCACGTCGTTCGTCGCAGCGCTCGCCGGCGTGAACCTCGTCTCGGGCACCGCGGCGGGTGACGGCACCCTCGAGGTCGTCGGTCCCGCGGGCGACCGGCTCCTGCTTCGCGGCGTGGGGATCCCCGGCGCGGCCGACGAACGCGGCGCGGCGGTGTTCAGCCCCGCCGCAGTGCACGCCGCGCCAGGCGTCGGCGGCCGCGCCGGAGGCATCCGCCCCGCTCGTGCCGAATCGCTGGGTCGGCACCGTGGCGCTGCTGCAGGCGACGCCGGGGGCGTGCGGATCACGACCGCCGAGCATCCGTCGATCACCGTCGACGTGCCATCGGCAGCAGCGGTCTCGCTCGACCTCGCGGCCGGTGCCCGCCTCGCCTTCACGGTGGCCGAGTCGGATGTCTCGGTACGGGCGACGCCCTGAGGCTGCGGTGTTAGCGTGGACCGCGACGAGGGGGTGACCTTTGACGCACGCGACGGTTCCGCTCGCGGCGCCCCGTTCACGCGCGGCGACGCCGACGGCTGGCGTGCGTCGGCTCCCGTCGACGGGCATGCTCACCGACCGACTCGAGCGGCCGATGCGCGACCTCCGCATCTCGGTCACCGACCGTTGCAACTTCCGCTGCGTCTACTGCATGCCGAAGACCGTCTTCGGCCGCGACTACGCATTCCTCGATCGCGACGAGCTGCTGAGCTTCGACGAGATCACCCGCATCGCGCGCGTCGCTGCGGCGCACGGCGTCGAGAAGCTGCGCCTCACCGGTGGCGAGCCGCTGCTCCGCCGCGGCATCGAGGAACTCGTCGAGCAGCTTGCGGCGCTCCGCACCCCCGACGGGCGCCCGCTCGAGATCGCGCTCACCACGAACGGCGCGGCCCTCGGCGTCAAAGCCGCAGCGTTGAAGTCCGCGGGCCTTACGCGGGTGACGGTGTCGGTCGATTCGCTCGACGACACCGTGTTCCAGTCGATGAACGACGTGCGGTTCCCGGTCGACCGGGTGCTCGAGGGCATGCGCGTCGCCCACGAGGCCGGCCTCGGGCCCATCAAGGTGAACATGGTCGTCAAGCGCGGGCTCAACGACCGCGACATCCTGCCGATGGCGCGCCATTTCAAGGACACCCCGTTCACGCTGCGCTTCATCGAGTACATGGACGTGGGCACCACGAACGGCTGGGACCTCGCCGAGGTCGTGCCCTCGGCGGAGATCGTCGACCGCATCGGCGCCGAGATGCCGCTCGAACCGATCGGGGCGGCAGCTCCCGGCGAGACCGCCACCCGCTGGCGCTACCGCGATGGCAGCGGTGAGATCGGGGTGATCTCGAGCGTCACCGAGGCGTTCTGCGGCACCTGCAATCGTGCGCGCATCTCGACCGAGGGCAAGCTCTTCACCTGCCTCTTCGCCTCCGAAGGGCACGACCTCCGAGCGCTCCTCCGCGGCGGCATCGACGATGCCGGGCTCGCCGAAGCGATGGCGTCGATCTGGGGAGCTCGCGACGACCGTTACTCCGAGGTGCGGGCGACACTCACCCCGGAGTTGCGCGCGGCGCGCCGAAGGTCGAGATGTCGTACATCGGCGGCTGAGCCCGTTCGATCAGCATTTGCGACCATGCGGTCGGTCGCCTGAGCGTCAGTGCACCGGCGGCCGGGGCGCTCGGTTGTCGCCATGAGAAGTCCGTAAGGATCTTCCCGGTCGACTGCTATGGACTTTGACGATCGACCTCCGGCCACGTATGGTGTGGGAGGCCGATCAGGCCCTCCCCGACCACAAGGCAGGTGATGCGCGATGTCGAGTCATAGTAGCCGCGCCACCGTTCCGTCTTCGCTGGTCGGCCCTGCAGCCCTGCTCTGATCTCGCGAACGCACCGGTGGCGTGACGCATGCATCGGCATGCGACCTTCCCCGGCGCCTCCGGCGTCGATTGATCGCGAGCGAAGAGGCGAACGAAGATGACCCTGATCGATAACGCAGTGTACGTGGGCGGATGCCGCACACAAGACCCGGCAAGCCTCGACGAGACCTTCGAGGTGATGCGCGACCGCGACGGCATGGCATGGATCGGCCTGTACCGGCCGAGCGAGGATGAGGTTCGTGCGATCGCGGACGAGTTCTCCCTGCACCCGCTGGCGGTCGAAGATGCCCTCGCCGGACACCAGCGCTCGAAGCTCGAGCGGTACGGCGACACGCTCTTCGTCGTGCTCCGCCCGGCCCGGTACCTGGACGAGGTCGAGGAGGTCGAGTTCGGTGAGCTGCACGTGTTCGTCGGGCCCGACTTCGTCGTCACGATTCGCCACGCTGAGTCCCCGAACCTCGCGAGGGTCCGGCACCGCCTCGAGGCCGCACCCGAGCTGCTCGCGATGGGGCCGGAAGCAGTGCTCTACGCCATCCTCGACGAGGTCGTCGACGAGTACGGACCGGTCATCGCCGGCCTCGAGAACGACATCGACGAGATCGAGGACCAGCTGTTCACCCTCGACGAGGATGTGTCCCGGCGCATCTACGAGCTCTCACGGGAAGTGATCAACTTCCAACGCGCCTCGCAGCCCCTCGTCGGCATGCTCGAGGCCCTGCTTCGAGGCTCCGACAAGTACCAGGTCGAGCTCGAACTCCAGCGCTCTCTCCGCGACGTGCTCGACCACGCGCTGCGCATCGCCGAACGGTCGACGGCATTCCGCTCGATCCTCGAGAACGCCCTCACCGTCGAAGCAACCCTCGCCGCGCGCCGCCAGACCGAGCTGAACCTCGGCCAGAACGAGGAGATCAAGAAGATCTCCTCGTGGGCTGCGATCCTCTTCGCTCCCACCCTGATCGGCACCGTGTACGGAATGAACTTCGACCACATGCCCGAACTCCACTGGCCACTCGGCTACCCCTTCGCGTTGCTCCTCATGGTTGCCATGGGAGTCGGACTGTACACGGTCTTCAAGAAGAAGCGGTGGCTCTGACCGAGCCGGCGGCAGGACGCCCCACCGCCGACTCGGATCACCTCACTCCGTGGAATACTCCGCAGGCAAGAGGTGTCGAGCGAAGAAGCGAGCCGAGTCCTCGGTCTCGAACCATGGCACCCGCGTGTGTGGTCCGGGATTGGCGTGGAGGGTCTTCTCACGAGAACCGAAGGCATCGTAGAGAGCGAGACCTGAAGCGCGATCAATCTCGGGGTCATCCCACGGGAGCAGAAATATCAACGGGGACCGTGATGCGGCGCGCGACATCCGTCAGCGCTTCGGAGGCGAAGGCAGAGCCGAGCACCACAGCGCCGATTCGACGGCTCGACCGCGGTCAGGCGCATACCGATTTCGGTGGCAAGTGTCATGCCGCTGTAACCGACTGGCCGGTCGGAATCGATTTCTGGCAGCGTCTGGAGGGCGTCCAGCGTCGCGCGCCATTCGGGAACGGCGCGTTCGGCGATCGAGCCGTTGAAGGCGGAGACGATCGGACCGAGCGGTTTCCCTTCGGCACGCGCACGTTGCATCTCGTCGACCCACTGGGTGTCTTCTGGCGACCGCGGCCGGTCGCCGTGTCCAGGCGCGTCGATTGCCGCAACGTGGAATCCGTTGGTGGTCACGAGGTGGATGGCGCGCGCAACGAGTCCTTGCGCCTTCTTGTGCAGCCCGCCGGGATGCCCCATCAACACGAGGGGCGCGGGAGCCGTCATCGAAGCCGGCGACCACAGGACGCCGGGCACATCGTCGACTTGAACTCGCGTTCGAGGACGCCGTTCGAGGTTGTTTCAGAGTTGAATTGCATGAGTGTGTTCCTTTCGGGATCACCTGTGTCGCGGTGCTCCCTCATGACACTCGTGTCAGTCAACCGCCAGTCGCAGGGACGGAGAGCAGCACCCAATGGATACGACGTTCACCTGGCACCACCTCCTCGCTCGATACGGACGGCCTTCATGATAGCGGCCCCGACAATGCTACGACGTGCCGTCGCGCTCGACTCGCGCCGTGGGTTACCCGACGTTCTCCGAGTCTCCCCTTGACCTGCGAAGCGCAGGGTCCATGGGTGCTAATTCTCAGGCTCGGAGGTCGTGGAAATCGCGGGTCGATCTTGCCGGGAGGAAGATCGTCGGCGATTGCGGTACTCGCGGATCGTGAGGACGACGATGAGGATGTCGAACGCCGTCAGCAACGCCAGACCCCAAGAGAAGCCCACGATGAGCTGGTAGCCCTGGTAGAGGATGAATGCGGTGAGAAATCCGATCAGCCAGGGATAGGCCCAGAGCTTGTTCCTCAGGACCGCCAGCACCAACACGACCTTCACGCTGCCGTGCGCCATCAGGTAGATCGCCCCGTACAGAGTGGCCCCTGGAGTGAGGCCGCTCGTCAGTTGCACCAGAGCATTCGCGATCAGGTCATGAGGGTCTTCGGAAAGCTCGTGCTGGGTGAGGAATCGAACGAGAATCCCGAGCTGCGCCGGTGACACCAGCAGAAGCAGCACTCCGCCGAGGATCTCAAGCGCACCGTCGATCCCTTTCAGTATCAGGGCGACCCAGAAGGTCCGGTCCAGCAGCGTCCGGTTCGGCAGCGCACCGCTTGATTTGGCCTTGCTTCGCTTTTGGGAGTCCATGGGGTCGGTTTCCGGTGACGTCACCGTTTCCTACAGTCTGCGCTCGGCACCTTCGAATCGCTGGCCCTGTCGCGATCGAGGGCTATACAGTGGCGAGCACAGGAGGACATGTTGGATCTCAACGGTGGCGGATTTACAGGTGCTTCAACCCAGATGCCGGCGGGGCAGACAGCGCCAGGCGTCGTCGTCAACGATCATCGAGACGCCCCTGGCGTGGCAACACCCGCCCAGAATGCCCGAGCCATCGCATGGGCCGGCATCCTTGCAGGGGTGATACCGGTGCTGTCGATCGTCGGCGTGATCTTGAGCATCGTGGCGTATGTCAAGTATCGAAGGATCGGGTCCAAACCGACGCTCGCCATCGTCGGGCTCGTCGTCAGCGCAGTGGTCCTGATTGCGTGGGTCCTGTCCGCATTTGTGCTGGGAGTCTTCACTCCTGGTCCGTGAGTCAGAGCCCGACCCACTCCGAGACCCCGTCGCGGAAGTGCTGCCGCTTCCAGATCGGCACCTCTCGCTTGATGAGGTCGACGAGCCGCTCGCACGCGTCGAACGCCTCGGCACGATGGGGGGCGGATGCCGCGGCGAACAGCGCGACATCGCCGATGCTGAGCTCTCCGACGCGATGGGCGGCCGCCACGGCGACCCCCGTTTCCTCAGTGATGCGCCGCACGCACTCCGCGAGGAACCGCTGCGCCTCGGGATGCCCCTGGTAATCGAGCGCGAGCACGCCGCGGCCGGCATCGTGGTCGCGAACCACGCCGCAGAAGAGGACGACGGCACCGCTCGAGTCCGCCTCGACCGCGGAACGCACGGCGGCCTCGTCGATCGGCCCGGCTGAGATCACGGCCAGCGGTGAGTTCATGCGTGCGTCTCCTTCGCGTGCGGTGGTTGGGCCGCAGTTCCCGCCCGGCGTCGTCCCCGGATCACCGTTGCACGAGTTCGCTCGCGACGACCGAGAAGCCCTCGATGCCGCCGGCGAGGTACGCCACGTCGGCGTGACCGCGCTCGAGCAGCAGCCGGGCCGCCCGTCGCGAGCGCGAGTCCCGCTCGCAGTAGACCACGATCGGCGAGCCATCGGGTTCGGGTCCGCCGCCGGCCGCGACCTCGCCGAGCGGGAAGAGTTCGCTGCCGTCGATGCGTCGCAGCTCGGCCTCGCCGGGCTCGCGTACGTCGATGAGCCGCATCGACTCGCCCCCACGGATGCGCCGCAGCAGCTCGGCCGCCGAGACAGGAGCGGGAACGGATGCCCCGTGCGCCGCGGCATCGTCGGCGGAGCCGGCCTGCTCGAGGCCGCAGAACCGCTCGTAGTCGATGAGCGTCGTGATCGCAGGGGCATCCGCGATCGCCTCGTAGGAGATCTCCCGCGAGCGGCCCGTGAGCGCGTCGATCGTGATGACGCGGCCGAGGAGGAGCTCGCCGACGCCCGTGATGAGCTTCACGACCTCGGTCGCCATGAGCGAGCCGATGGTCGCGCAGAGGCTCGGCAGCACCCCGCCGAGCTCGCAGGAGAGCACCTCGTCGGGCGTGGGCGGCACCGGGAACAGGTCGCGGTAGGTCGGACCGTGCACGTTCCAGGACACGCCCGCCTGCCCGTGGAAGCGCAGGATCGCGCCCCAGACGAGCGGAATGCCCGCGAGCACGGCTGCGTCGTTCGTGAGGTACCGCGTCGGGAAGTTGTCGCTGCCGTCGACGATCAGGTCGTACCCGGCCAGGATGCCTCGGATGTTCGCCGCCGTGAGCCGCTCGCCGTGCCGGACCACGCGGCACTCGGGGTCGATCGCGGCGACCGTCTCGGCGAGCGAGTCGACCTTCGGCCGGCCGACGTCGGCGACGCCGTGGCTCAGCTGCCGGTGCAGGTTCGACAGCTCCACGGTGTCGTCGTCGGCGATGCCGATGGTGCCGACGCCCGCGCCCGCGAGCTGCGGCACGAGCGTGCTGCCGAGCCCACCGGCGCCGACGACGAGCACCCGCGCCGCGGCGAGGCGGCGCTGGGCGAGCTCGCCGAATCCCGGAAGCATGAGCTGCCGGCTGAAGCGTGCGATGCGCTCGGGCGTGAGCTGGGCACCCGGTTCGATGAGCGCCGCGGGTCGCGAGACCATGCGGCAATTCTACGCAGCACCCGGGACAGCGCTCGGGGCCGCCCCGGCGAGCGCTTCCGGCCCCGGAGTAGCATCGTCGCATGACCCTCGTGACCGTTCGGTACTTCGCGGCCGCCGCGGATGCCGCGGGTCTTGAAGAGGAGCGCTTCGAGCTCGGCGACGCCACACTCGGCGCGCTCCGCGACGCACTTGTCGCCAGGTACGGCACGGCGATGGAACGAGTGCTCCGTTCGGGTTCGTTCCTCGTCGACGGCACCGTACGACGCGACCCCGCCCACCCGCTTTCCGCGCGAGTCGACATCCTGCCGCCGTTCGCGGGCGGCTGAAGCCCCGAGGAGGGCGCATGCGCACGTTCGCCGAGCACCAGGGCGCGGTTCGCGAGCTGCTGGAACCCGTGAAGGCGGAGCTCGCCGCGCCGGCCGGGCACGAGGAGCTGCCGATCGCGCATGTGCGCGCCGCCGAGTCCGCGATCGGCCGGGTGCTCGCCGTCGACGTGCGCTCCCCCAGCGACCTGCCCTCATTCGCGAACTCGCAGATGGACGGCTATGCGGTGCGCTCCGCCGACCTCGCGACCGCGCGGGCTGGTGCCCCCGTCTCCCTCGCCGTCGGGATGACGACGGCCGCGGGCGACCCGGTCCGCCGCCACCTCCCGGGCACCGCGTCACCGATCATGACGGGCGCCGCCGCTGCCCGACGGCGCCGACGCCGTCGTGCCGATCGAACTCGCCGACCCGCCCCGCTTCCTCGGCATCGACGGTGGCAGCCGCGAGGCGCCGGCCGGGGCATCCGTCGCCTTCACCCATCCGACTGAGCCGGGCGCGTTCGTGCGCGACGTCGGCACCGACGTCGCCCGGGGCGAGGTGCTGCTCCCCGCCGGCATCCGCATCGGGCCGGCGCAACTCGGCGCCCTGTCGGCCGCCGGGGTCACCCGCGTCATGGTGCGGCGGCCCCTCTCGGTGCTGCTGCTCTCGACCGGGCACGAGCTGCGACCGCCCGAGGCGCCGCTCGCTCCGGGCCAGATCCACGACGCGAACACGGCGATGCTCGGCGCCGCCCTCCGCGAGAGCGGTGCGGTCGTGCAGGACGCGGTCGCGCCCGACGACGCGAGCGCGGTGACGGCTGCCGTCGAGGCATCCGCCGGTCTCGTCGACCTCGTCGTGACCACCGGCGGGGTGAGCGCCGGGGCGTTCGAGCCGGTGCGCGAGGCGCTTGCGCCGCTCGGTGTCGAGTTCGTGAAGGTCGCGCTGCAGCCGGGCGGCCCGCAGGGGCTCGGGCTCGCGACGGTGCGACCGAACCGCGGCGACGGAGCCGCAGGTGCGGCCGGCGGCGCACTGGTGGGCGTGCCGGTCGTGTCGTTCCCGGGCAACCCGGTGAGCGCCCTCGTCTCGTTCGAGCTGTTCCTGCGGCCGGTGCTGCGCGCCTTCGCCGGCCTCGCACCCGACCGCCCTCGCGCCCGCCTCCGTCTCGCGCACGACGTGACCTCGCCGCTCGGCCGCCATCAGGTGCGCCGCGGCGTCATCGACGGCAACGGCGACGTCGAGGTCGGCGCGCCGAGCTCCCACCTGCTGCACGCCTACGCGAACGCGACCGTGCTCGTGCACCTGCCGGTGGGCGTCGACGCCCTGCCGGCCGGCGCCAACGTCGACATCTGGAGGATCGATGACTGAACCACGCCTCACCCACCTGCGCGACGACGGAGCCGCGCACATGGTCGACGTGACCGACAAGGCGGTGACCCGCCGCACGGCGAGCGCGCAGGCGGTGCTCGTCACGCGCGACGACGTGGTGGCGGCGATCGCCGACGGTTCGCTCCCGAAGGGCGAGGCGATCGGCACCGCGCGCATCGCCGGCATCATGGCGGCCAAGCAGACCTCCGCCCTCATCCCCCTCTGCCACCCGCTGCCGCTCACGAAGCTCGACATCGACATCGTGGCCGAGGGCGACCGCGTGCGGGTGGTCGCGACGGCCACGACGAAGGGCGTCACGGGCGTCGAGATGGAGGCGCTCACCGCCGCGAGCGTCGCCGCGCTCACGCTCTACGACATGGTCAAGGCGGTCGACAATCGTGCCGTGATCACCGACATCATGGTGCTGTCGAAAGCGGGCGGCAAGAGCGGCGACTGGTCACGCGGATGACCCGGATGCCTCGCTCCGCCGTCGTGATCGTCGCGTCGACGCGTGCCGCGGCGGGCGCGTACGAGGATCGCACCGGTCCGGTGATCGCCGCGTGGCTCGCGGGGCGGGGCTTCGACGTGACGGGACCCGAGGTCGTCCGCGACGGCGCCGAGGTCGCCGCGAGCCTGCGCCGCGCCCTCGACCGCGGCCCGGCCGTCATCGTGACGACCGGCGGCACCGGGCTGTCGCCGAGCGACACGACCCCCGAGGCGACTCGGGAGCTCCTCGATCGCGAGGTGCCCGGGTTCATGGAGGAGCTGCGCCGTCGCGGCGCGGCGTCCACGCCGACCGCGCTGCTCACCCGCGGGCTCGCGGGAGTCTCGGGCTCGACGTTCGTCGTCAACCTGCCGGGATCGTCAGGGGGCGTGCGCGACGGACTCGAGGTGCTCGGCGGCGTGCTCGACCATGTGCTCGACCAGCTCGCGGGCGGCGACCACGAGGCATCCGGAGCCTCAGAGGCATCCGCGGGCTCAGCGGCATCCGGAGCCCAAGCGGCACCCGGAGCCTAGCGCCGGACCTACGGACGACGACGGCGCGCCGATCCGCCCGGCGTTCGTCCCACGCCAGCCGCTCCCGCTCGAGCGGATACGCGAACGCCGCCCAGATGAGCAGGGCGACGCCGGCGCCGACGAGCATGCCGCCGATCGTGTCGCTCAGCCAGTGCGCGCCGAGGTACGTGCGGCTCACGGCCATGAGCACGGTGTACACGGCGCCGAGCACCCAGACCCACACGTGCGGCACGATGACGCCGAGCGCGACGGCGATGACCGCGGCGTTCGCCACATGCCCCGAGGGGAATGAACCGAAGTCCGAGGTGACGAGGATCTCGTCGGGCCGGGGGCGTCCGAAGAGGCGCTTCAGCAGTTGCACCACACCGGCGCTCACCGCCGAGGCGACGATGAAGTACAGCGCTCCCCACGGGCGCCGCGCGAGGAGCAGCAGCACCGCGACGACGACAGGCACGACGAACACTCCGATGACGCCGCCGCCGAGCGAGTTCATCACGAGTGCGAGCCAGTCGCCGACCGGATCCCGGATGTCGACCATCTCCTCGGCCCACTCCTCGTCGATCGTGAACGGCAGGCCGTGCTCCCGCACGTTGATGAGCACGCCGAGCAGGACCCCGGCGACCACGGCGGCGATCCCGCCGATGAGCGGCGCCCGCCGGCCGACGCGCTTGGCCGCGGCCTCGCGTTCCGCGTGTACGGTCACCCCCTCACGCTAGCCGCGAGGTCGGGGATCCGCGCCCGTCGGTCGGGCGCGGTGATGAGCGGATGCCGCGGCATCCGTCACCCCGAAGCCGTTCAGTCGCTGAGCGGTGGCACCGTCTTCGGGCGCACGAGCCCCCACAGCGCCGCGATCGCGACCACCGCGGCGAGGGACATGACGAACGCCATCGGCACGGCGCTGCCGACGCCCATGAGGCCGATGAGCGGCGAGATGAGCCCCGCGAGCCCGAAGTTCAGGGCGCCGAGGAGCGACGCGGCCGTGCCCGCCTCGGCACCGTGGTGGGCGAGCGCGAGCACCTGAACCGCTGGGAAGGAGAAGCCGCACGCCATGATGTAGATCCAGAGCGGAATCGCCGTGCCCCAGAAGCCCGCACCCGCGTTGTCGAGCACCATGATCGCGATCGCCATCGCGAGGTGCACGATGGTCGTCACGGCGAGGATCCACTGCGGCTGCACCGGACCGCGCATGAGCCGCGCGCTCACCTGCACGCCGACGACGACGCCCACCGAGTTCACGGCGAAGAGCAGCCCGTACTGCTGGGCGGTGAAGGCGTAGATCTCCTGGAACAGGAACGATGACGTCGACAGGTACGCGAACAGCCCGGTGAAGGTCATGCCGCCGATGAGCGCGGCGCCGAGGTACACCCGGTCGCGGAAGAGCGCTGCGTAGCGGTCGCGCAGGGTCGAGTGGCCGGCGACGTGGCGCCGCGACACGGGCAGCGTCTCGACGATGAAGAGCGACACCGCGACGACCACGACGATGCCGTAGGCGCCGAGCACCCAGAACACCCCGCGCCAGTCCATGAACGCGAGCAGCTGCGAGCCGATGACCGGCGCGAGCACGGGGGCGAGCCCGTTCACGAGCGCGAGGCGGGAGAGCATGCGAACGAGCGGCTTGCCGCCGAAGAGGTCGCGCACCATCGCCATGGCGACGACGCCGCCGGCGGCGGCGCCGAAGCCCTGCAGCAGGCGGAACGCGAAGAGCCACGTGATGTCGGGCGCGAGAGCTGCGCCGACGGATGCCGCGATGTGCAGCAGCGTCGCGAGGATGAGCGGCAGGCGGCGGCCGACCTTGTCGCTCCACGGCCCGACGATGAGCTGGCCGAACCCGAAGCCGATCATCGTGCCGGTGAGCGTCAGCTGCACGGCGGCGGCCGAGACGCCGAGCTCGTTCTGCAGCACCGGGAACGCCGGGAGGTACAGGTCGATCGTGAACGGACCGAGCGCGGTGAGCGCCCCGAGCACGAGCACGTAGACGAGCCGCTGGCGGCGGCTCAGCAGGTCGCCGGGGTGCGCGGGACGGTTGTAGTCGTCGGGTCGGACGATGGGGATGGGGCTCGTGGCGGACATGCGTGTTCCTGTGGCGTGCTCGTGCGTGGCTGGAGACGGCGCACGCCCTCGGACGCCTGGGACGACGAACGACGGCACCCTGAGGCACCGTCGTTCGTCTGGATCCTGGCCGGGCGACGCCGGCCTCGAATCGTTTCGACTGACGTTAGTCTAGCGTGCACCCTCCCCCGGTTCGCAACGGGGAAATCGGTTGCCCGCTGCGATCAGGCGGCGCCGAGCTGCCGCCGCGCCTCATCGATCGTCTCGAGCACTGCGATCGAGCGCTCGAGCGGATGCCACGGCGACTCGGTGCGACCCACGGCGATGTCGCTCGCCACTGCGGCGGCCTGCCAGGCGAGCCCGTCGCGCCCCTCGAGACCCGAGGTGTCGCGCCACGAGCGCCGCGATCCGTCGACGCCGACGAGTGTGAAGCCGCCCGGCATGAGGAAGAGCGGGTCCACCTCGATGCGGCCGCGGGTGCCGTGGATGCGCGCTTCGGCGGGCGTCGCCACCACGAGGGAGGTGCTGACGAGCGCCTGCGCGCCGGAGCCCGCGTCGGCGTCGAGCACGAGCGCCGCCTGCGCGTCGACACCGGTTGGGGCGAGCGAACCGCGAGCCGTCACGGCCTTCGGTGCGCCCAGCACGAAGTGGGCGAACCAGAGCGGGTACACGCCGAGATCGAGGAGCGCGCCGCCGCCGAGCGCCGGATCGAAGAGGCGGCTCGTGGGATCGAAGGTCGCGAGACCGCCGAAGTCCGCGGTGACGAGCCGCACCTCGCCGAGCTCGCCGTCGGCGAGGAGCCGGTCGATGACGGTCGTCTGCGGAAGGAACCTCGACCACATCGCCTCCATCGCGAAGACGCCCGCCGCCCGTGCGGCCTCGGCGATCGCCCGAGCGTCGGCGGCGTTCGTCGCGAGCGGCTTCTCGACGAGCACGTGCCGGCCCGCCGAGATCGCGAGGAGCGCGAGCGCGCGGTGCTCGCTGTGCGGCGCCGCGATGTAGACGACATCGACGCCGGCGTCGGCGACGAGCGCCTCGTACGAGGCGTGCACCGTGTCGATGCCGTGCGCCGCAGCGAAGGCCTCGGCGCGGGCAGGCGTGCGGGAGGCGACGGCGCGCACGCGCTGGTCGGTGTTCGCGTGCAGGGTCGACACGAACGCGTTCGCGATCACGCCGGGCGCGAGCACGCCCCATCGGAGCGCCGGGCCTCCGCGAAGCGGTACGGCCGTCGATTCGGGCAGCGTTGCGGGCATGACCCGAGCCTAGCGACGGGCCGTGGGGTGGCTTCCGCTCCCGGAACGGTACCCGGCGGCCAGCTGCCGGCCCGCCGCCTCCAGCCAGTCGAGCGGATGCTCCATGGCGGCCGCACCCGACCCCGCGAGCTCGCTCAACGAGGCGGAAGCGGCGAACGCCGAGGTGTCGCCCTCGATGGCGCCGGCGACGAGCATCGCCGGCACGCCGGACTCGGTCGCGAGCCCGAGCACGTACGACGGCACCTTGCCCGCGAGCGACTGGTCGTCGAACCGTCCTTCGCCGGTGACGACGACGGATGCCGCGGCAACCGCCGCCGGCACGCCGAGCGCCTCCCCGACCGTGGTCGACCCCGGCGCCGGCCGGGCGCCCCACGCGAGCAGCCCGAACCCCGTGCCGCCCGCAGCCCCTGCGCCGGGAGTCGTGGGATCGGCGTCAGCCGCGAGCAGCCGCGCGAGCCGCGCGAGGTTCGACTCGAGCACGTCGACGGTCGCGGCATCCGCCCCCTTCTGTGGACCGAATACCGCCGCGGCGCCGCGCACGCCGAGGAGCGGGTGGTCGACGTCGCCGAGAATGACGGCACCGCCCCGCGGCAACGGCCGCAGGGTCGAGAGGTCCGCCCTGGCGAGCCCGCCGAGGCCCCGATTGCCGAGCCGGATCGGCCTGCCGTAGGCATCGAGGAACCGACCGCCGAGCGCGGCGAGCGCCCCGACCCCGCCGTCGGTCGACGCGCTGCCGCCGAGCGTGAGCAGCAGCCGCTCGACCCCGTGATCGAGCGCTGCGGCGATCGCCTCGCCGAATCCTGCGGTGTGCGCGTCGAGGGGCGCGAGCGGATCGAGGAGTGTGATGCCCGAGGTCGCGGCGAGCTCCACGACCGCCGAGGGGTGCTCACCCGGCAGCAGCAACCAGGCCGTGTCGACCGGCGCCGAGACCGGGCCGCGCACGGTGACCGGCATCCGCACCGCGCCAGGGACGGCGGCGGCGAACGCGTCGAGGGTGCCCTCGCCGCCGTCGGCCATGGGGCGCAGCACCACGTCGTCGTCGGGGCGCACGGCGCGCCAGCCGCGGGCGAGGGCGGCAGCGGCATCCGCGGCGCTCGCCGTGCCCTTGAACGAATCGGGCGCGAAGACGATGCGGCTCACGCGTCGGCCGCGGTCGGCGCCGGTACGCGGGAGAGCCAGTCGAGCGCGCGGGCGATGAGATCGCGATGCCCCGCCGACTCGTAGGAACGCAGGTCGTGGCCGAGCGCGTCGTAGACGAGTCGCGACCGGCCGAATTCGCGTGCCCAGACGAGTGGGTGACGCGCGCCGCCTTCCTCGTACTCGGCGATCGGCTCGATGACGTCGAGCAGGCGGAAGTCGGTGTACCGCTCGTCGAACACCGTGAAGTCCTCGAACCCGTCGGCGATGGCGTGGTTGCCCACGATGTGCACGCGGGCTTCCGCCAGCCGGCGGATGCCACGAGACCCCTTGCACCCACCGGGCACCGAGCGCCCGCTCGAACACCGGGTAGTCACGGAGGCTCGCTGCCGCCGCGTGCACGGCGAGGATGCCCAGTCCGCGATCGATCGCGGCGGTGAGCGCGGCCTCGCCTGCCGCGATGACGGATGCCTCGGGCTCGCGGCTCACCGCGTCTGCGGTCGGCCCTTCGGGATCGCCGGCGTTCACGACGAGCAGCTGCACCTCTTCGTCGAGGGCCGCGAGCGCGGCATCCGCGTCGTCGACGACCTGGACCGTGAATCCCGCCTCGCCCACGAGTTCGGCGAGCGCCGCGCTCGTCTCAGCGAACTCATGCCAAGGGTCGCTGTATCGCCCGGTTCCACTCACGATGATCGCCTGGGTCATGCGCTCCTCCTCGTCGCTCTGCTCCCAGCGTGGCATGGGTCGGCGATCGCCGCCGCACTGTCGCGCTCCGTCACCGTCACGGCGTCATCCCCGCGTCATCCCCGCGGTCACCCTCTGCGGCGCAGTTCGAGCGAGAGGTAGAACGTGACGTAGACCACGACCGAGGCGAAGATGCCGATCGTGAACACCCAGGCGCTCGGACGAGCCCAGTCGAGATCGCCGAACCGCACGAGCCAGCGCGAGCACGATGCACGCGAGGCTCACGAGCTGCGCCTGGAAGACCCAGCGGAACGCCGACCACCGGTCGTCCCACAGCATCCAGAGGTTCACGAAACCGGGCAGCGTCAGCACGAAACCGACGACGCGCGCGGTGAGCGGGGTGACCTCCCACGCCCACGTCTCGATGAGAAGTGACGGCACTGCGAAGAGCACGAGTCCTGTGACGGATGCCGCGGCGCCCACGAGCGCCAGCACGTATCGCCATGCCGCCGGGATCGTCACGTCGTCGCCCTCGGGCGAGCCGTCATCCTCCCCGCGGTTCACGATCATCGCGATGAGCACCAACACCGGGGTCGTGATGTAGAGCACCACCCAGGTGATGAACGAGATGTGGCCGAAGTGGAAGCGGTCCCAGTGCAGGAAGGTCGCCGCCGCGGCGAGCGTGGCGAAGACGAGTACCGCCGGGAAGCCGTGTCGCACGCGGTGCCACCGCGGCTGGATGGCCACTTGCGCGAAGAACCAGATCCCGCCGGCGTAGGCCGCGCCGAGCAGCATCGCGGTGATCGGCGGCGCGATCGTCCACGCGAAGAGCTGCTCCGTTTCCGTCGGGCAGCACGAGCAGGAGGAACACCGCAGCCACGAGGAACGGGATGAGGACGTACGCGAGCACGCGGGTGTACAGCAGTATTCGGTCCTCGGGGTCGGGGCGACGCCGCCCGACGCTCGAAGCCTCCGCGCCGGAACCCTCTGCGCGGGCACCCTCTGCTTCGGGCTCGATGTCGCTCATGCTCGGCTCCTCGGGTTCGGGATGGGTACCTGATGGCGTGCCGACGGGCTCAGGAGACGGATGCCGCGGCGTCCGTGTCGCTTCGCTCGAGCGCGAATGCGACGGCGTCGTCGATCTCGAGGTGGCGCCCGCGAGCGCGCGCGTCCTCGAACTCGTCGGCGGCCGGGCCGGCGAGGATCGCGTCGACGAACTGCTGGTGGAACGAGAACGACGGTGCGTTGTACAGTCCCGTGCGCTCGCGCACTACTTGTGCGGCACCGAGCAGCGTGCCGGCCCGGGCCACGTCGCCGGCGGACGCCGCAACGGCGGTGAGCCCCTCGAGTGCGTAGGCGACGCCCTCGTCGTGCTTCAGCCGTGCCGACAGCGCGAGGCTCTCCTCGAAGCAGTGGCGGGCGACGTCGAAGTCGCCGAGGAGGATCTCGGCCCAGCCGCGGTGATGCAGCGCGATCGTCACGCCGAGGTCGTCGTGCTGGCGTTTCGCGACGGCGAGACTCTCGTCGAAGCGGGCCAGCGCGGCCCGCACGTCCTGCGTGAGCAGCGCCACGCGCCCGAGCGTCACGAGCGACATCGCCTCGCCCCAGGTGTCGTCGGCCGCGCGGAAGAGTGCGAGGCTCCGCTCGAGCGCCTCGTCGGCACGGCCGGTGTCGGGATCACCCGCGCCCAGCAGCGAGAGGGCGAGGGAGATGAGCGCGAGCGCCTCGCCGGAGCGTTCGCCCACCCCGCGGAAGAGCGAGGCGCTCTCGTCGAGACCCTGCACGAGCCCTTCGTCGCGGTCCTGCCAGAATCCGATGGCTCGCGTGAAGTACAACGCCGTCGCCCGCGTGAGGTCGTCGAGCTCATCCCCGGAGTCGAGCACCTCGCGCATCCACCCACGCACCTCGCCGAGGTGGCCGCCGACCCACCAGTAGACGTAGAGCGTCCACGCGAAGTGCGCGGCAGTCGCCCACTGCCGCGTGTCGAGGAGGTGCCGTGCCGTCGCGCGGAGGTTGTCGCCCTCCTCGGCGAGGCGGCCCATCCAGTCGATCTGGGTGGCGCCCTCGAGCTCGAACTCCGCCCGCTCGCCGAGCCGCACGTAGTACTGCGCATGGCGGTCGCGGAGTGCCGAGGCATCCGGCTGGCGCGCGAGCTCGTCGAGCGCCCACTCCCGCACGGTCGAGAGCATCGAGAACACCGCGCGGTCGCCCCGCTCCTGCTGGCGCACGAGACTGCCGTCGACGAGCGCGCCGAGGTCGTCGAGCACGCTCACCCCGGGGATGCCGTCGGCGATCCACTCGGCGGCGTCGAGCGTGAACCCGCCCGCGAAGAGTCCGAGGCGCGCGAGAAGCTGCCGCTCGGAATCCTCGAGCAGCTGGGTGCTCCACTCGATCGTCGAGCGAATGGTCCGCTGCCGCTCGGGCAGGTCGCGCGCACCGCCGCCGAGCACGAGCAGCCCCTCGTCGAGCCGAGCCACGAGCTGGGCGGGCGTCAGCACGCGGGCACGCGCCGCCGCGAGCTCGAGTGCGAGCGGCACGCCGTCGAGGGCGATGCAGATGCGCTCCACGTCGCCCATGTTGTCGGCGGTGAGCTCGAAGTCGGGTTTCACTGCCCGGACGCGCTCGACGAAGAGGCCGACCGACGGTGCTCCGAGCGCACGTGCGACGTCCGTGCGGTTTCGCAGGTCGGGCAGGGCGAGCGGTCCGAGCTCGACGCCGTGCTCGCCCGTGAGCCTGAGCAGGGTGCGGCTCGTGGCGAGGACCGCGAGCCGCGGAGCATCCATGAGCAGTGAACGGATGGAAGGCGCCGCCTCGACGACCTGCTCGACGTTGTCGAGGAGGAGGAGCATCCGACGATCCCGCACCGCCATGCGGAGCTTCTCGTCGAGGGCGCCGTCGCCGAGGTCGCGGATGCCGAGGGCCTCGGCGATCGCGGCCGGCACGAGCGCGGGGTTCGTGACCGGTGCCAGGTCGACGAACACGATGCCGCCGGGGAAGCCGTCGCGCAGGCGGCTCGCCACCTCGATCGACAACCGGCTCTTGCCGATGCCGCCCGGTCCGGTGATCGTCACGAGGCGCACCGCCTCGTCGGAGAGCAGGCCGACGACGGCGTCGACTTCGTGCGCACGACCGATGAGCGCGGTGAGCGCCGCCGGCACCGCGGTCGTGCCGTCCATCGCCAGCGGACTCGGCGGCCGGGCCGGCCGAGTGCGAGAAGCGCTCCGCGAGCAGGGTGGCGAGATCACTGCGAACGAGCTCGGCGAGCTGGTCGCTGTCGGTGAAATAGGCATACGACACGCGATCGCCGCCGCGGATGAGATTGAGGAGGTCCGTGAGCCGCGGCTCGCGTTCGCCGCCCTCCTTCACGTAGACGAGTTTCGGCATGTCGGCCGGTGCGAGCCGGTACTCGTCCTCGAGGCCCGACACGTCGTCTCCCGGGGCCACCCACCCGTACCGCTCGCCGTACAGCCCGACGAAGATGTCGCTCTGCGCGAGGTACGCACGGTAGAGCTCGCGGGGCGGATGCGGCCTGGCACCGAGCTCGAACATGACCGGTGCGAGGTGCAACTGCTCGATCGCGGAGCGGGCGACACGGCGTTCGGGCGCGAGCTCCCGCAGCGTCGAGCTCACGAAGACGCGAAGACGCTGGTCGGGAGTACGGATCGCCCGGTTGGCCGGACTCATGTGCAAAGTCTGTTCCTCGGGCATCCGCCTGTAAATACCCACGTCTGGGCGTGCCCTCCAGACCACTGGTGTGCCGCGAGCACGCGGCGTACACTCGCCGCGTGGCGGCCGCAACGCCGTCGCACAGGCACTGCGAGGGGATGTACGCATGGATGCCGCAGCTGCACCGGCGCACCGGACGCCCGTGATCCTCGTCGCCTCCGCAGATCCGGCGGTGCGCGCCGCCCTCCTCGAACCACTCGGGCGCAGGTATGCGCAGGACTACCGGATCGCCGCCGCCGAGGGCGCCGACCTCGCGATCGCCGCGATCGAGGAGCTCCAGGCCGACGGCGGCGACCTCGCCCTCGTGCTCGCCGACGACGCGTCGCCGTTCGGCGAGCACGAGAGCGTGTTCGCCGCAGCGAAGCGGAGCTTCCCCGACGTTCGGCGCGGGCTCGTCATCGAGTGGGGTTCGTGGGCCGACCGTGCGACCGCCGACGCGGTGCTCGAACTCATGTCGCACCTGCAGATCGATTACTACGTCGTGCGTCCCGTGCACTCCCCCGACGAGTCGTTCCACCGCGCGATCACCGACTTCCTCCGCGAGTGGGAGGCGTCGGTCGGCAAGCGCCACCGCGGCTTCACCGTGATCGGCGACGACGCGCAGCCGCGCACGCATGTGCTGCGGACTCTGCTCGCCCGGGGTGGCGTGCCCACCGACCACCTCGATCCGTCCTCGCCCGACGCGGCGGACCTGCTGGACGCCGCGGGAGTCGCGTACACGGGTGCACCGCTCGTGCGCACCGCCGCGGGCAACATGCTCGTCGACCCCGACGACGCCGAGCTCGCCCGGGCCTACGGGCTCACCACCTCGCTGCCCGAGGGCACCGTCGACCTCGCGGTCGTGGGGGCGGGGCCGAGCGGCCTCGCTGCCGCGGTGTACGGGGCATCCGAGGGTCTCAACACCCTCGTGCTCGAGGGCGAGTCGATCGGCGGGCAGGCGGGCTCGAGCTCGCTCATCCGCAACTACCTCGGGTTCTCGCGCGGGGTCTCGGGGGCCGAGCTCGCGCAGCGCGCCTACCAGCAGGCGTGGGTCTTCGGCGCGCGATTCGCGCACACCCGTCGGGTCATCGGCATGCGCGTCGTCGACGGCGACTTCGAGCTCGAGGTGGCGCCCGGCGACGTCGTGCGTGCGCGGGCTGTCGTGCTCGCGACGGGGGTCAGCTACCGACGCCTCTCCGCATCGGGGCTGGAACCGTTCGTCGGGGCGTCGGTCTTCTACGGCGCGTCGTCAGTCGAGGCGCGGGCGCAGACCGGCCGGAACGTGCTCGTCGTCGGCGGCGGCAATTCGGCCGGTCAGGCCGCGCTGCACCTCGCCCGCTACGCCCGGTCGGTCTCGCTCGTGGTGCGTGGTGCCTCCCTCGCCGACAGCATGTCGCGCTACCTCATCGACCAGCTCGACGCCGCGGGCGTCGGGCTCACCTCGAATGCGCGAGTCGTCGATGCCGGCGCCGCCGAGTCGGCGGACCGGCTCGACCACGTCGTGCTCGAGCGCACCGACTCCGGCGAGCGCACGGTCGTGCCGGCCGACGCCGTCTTCATCACGATCGGTGCACGTCCGCACACCGAGTGGCTCGCGCCCGAGGTGCTCCGCGACCAGTGGGGTTCGGTGATCACCGGACCGGAGGTGCTCGCCGAGGGCGGGCGCCGGGCCTGGCTGGGCGGCGACCGGTCGCCGGCTCCGCTCGAGTCGGCGGTGCCGGGATTCTTCGCGGTGGGCGACGTGCGGCGGGGCTCGGTGAAGCGCGTCGCCTCCGCCGTGGGCGAGGGCTCGGTCGTGGTCTCGTCGGTGCACGCGCACCTCGGCGCACGCGCGGGCGGTTGACCCGCACCCACTCAGCGTGGTTCCTGCTCGCCGCTCGGCGACACGGCGGCGCCGCCCCGGCTCGTGCGAGCCGGGGCGGCGCCGTGTTCCAGCGGGAGCGCTACTCGCTCGACGGGACCTCCGTCGGCTCGTGCGTCGCCGGGGCCTCCGTCGGCTCGGGCGTCGCCGGGGCGTCGGTCGCCGGAGCGGTCGGCGTCGGCGTCGGCGACGGCGCGGTCGGCGTCGGCGTCGGCGTCGCGTACGGCTCGAGTTCCGGCGAGAGCGTGCCCGCCTGGCCCTGCGCGCCATTCGTCACGAAGACGCTCGGCAGCGACGGCGTCGTGCCGCCACCGGCGGAGCGCGCCACCACGAACCACGCGTACGCTCTGCCCGCCTTGAGCCCGGCCCACTCGACCGAGGCGACCTCACCCGACGCCGCGGTCGTCTCGCCGATGACCGCGATCGGGTTGTAGAGCGCCAGCGAGTCGGTGCGGAAGCTCGTCGTGCGCGACGTGATGTCGACCGGCAGCACCATGTTGTCCGATGCAGGATCGTAGCGCAGCGCCGGGTCGTACTCGTCCGCCCCGAAGTCGTCGAGGAGCGGCGAGTACGTGTCGACGCTCATCTCCGCTCGGTCGACATCGAACTGCAGCAGGCGCAGGTAGCTCGCTCCGAACCGCAGCCGGTCGGTCGGCTGGTACCCGCCGACCTCGGCGATGCCCAGTTCCGCAGCCGTGACCGTGTAGTTCTGGTAGTCGGCGAGCATCTCGACGACGCCGTGACCCACCTCGCCCACCTTGGGCTTCACGTTCGTGCCCACGCCATGCACGTGCCCGGCGAGGATGAGGAACACGTTGGGGTTGTCCTCGACGATCGTCTGGTACAGCATCGCGCCGTCGGGAGCCGCGAAGCCCGCGTTCCGTCCGTCGCGCTGAGGGCTCGCCGCGAGGTAGTCGTGCGAGAGCAGGATGCCGTTGCGGTCGGGGTACCGCTTGTAGATCGAGTCGGCCCACTCGGCCTCCTCGCGCGTGACACCGTACGAGAGCCCGACCGAGACGAAGTCGAGGCCGCCCGCCGAGAACAGCGTGTAGTTGTTCTGGTTGTCGCCCTCACGCCACGGACCCCCGTACTCGGCGTCCACCCACAGGTCGTCGGCCGCCGCATAGCGGTCGGGGCCGTAGTACTGGTTGTACATCGCCCCCGGACCGTCCTCGGTGCCCGAGCGGTTGTCGTGGTTGCCCGCGATGACCTGGTTCGGCACGCCGGCGTCATCCAGGATCTGCTGCTGGCGCGAGGACACCTCGAACTCGCCGACGACCTGCTGCATCATCGCCTCGTCCGCGGGGGTGCGGATGTTGTTCTCGATGATGTCGCCGGTATGCGCGACGTACTCGATCTTGCGCTCGTCGGCGTTCGCCGCGATCCACCGGGTGGTGTCGCCGTACGCCTTCTCCCAGATCGCACGCTCCGCCGCGGACTCCTGCTCGACCGCGCCCTCGGAGAGGTACTGCGTGTCGGTGAAGTGCGCGATCGAGAAGTCGTACGACGCCGGGTCGGCGAAGCCCTCCGCGCCGGCGTCGAGCTCATCGGCGAAGGGGTCCTCGCCGGTGATCATGACGTGCACCTGCTGCCGGTCGAGGTAGCGGGCGTCGGCGATCGCAGTGAGCACCGTGTTGCCGTCGAGTGCGCCGCGCGAGCTCGCGAGCACATCCCATGCGGAGGTCTCGAGGTTCCACGCGCGCAGCGACACGACGCGGGTCGGGTCGATGACGCCCTCCCAGCGCAGCACCGGATCGGCGACCCGGCCCTTCACCTGCACGTCGAAGCGCTGGAACGAGACGTCGGCACCGGCAGGCGAGTCGAGGGTCGCGCCGTCACCGGGCGCGAGTGCCTTCGTGTCGCCGACGTTACGCTCGCCCGGCACCTTGAGCGTCGTCGGCACCTCGGTCGAGGTGCCCTGCCAGCCCTGGTTCGGCGTGAGGATCTCGGCCTGCGTGAACGTCGCCGCCACGTCGCCGCCGTCGGGCTCGCCGACGGTCGCCTCGAGCGTGACGGTGCCCGAGACATCGGTCGCACCCGAGGTCGGAGCGAGGTCGGCCGGCACGTCGGGGATGCCCGCCGAGGCGAACACGACCTCGCGCGTCGCCGCGTTGCCGAGCACGTCGGTTGCGGTCACGGCGATCGTGTGGTCGCCCGCGCTGAGACCCGGACCCACGAGGGAGCCGAGCACGACCGGCTCGCCGTCGAGCGTGAGCTCGGGCGTGCCCATGAGCCCCGACGCGTCGTCGAGCTGCACGTCGAGCGCGACCGACGAGCTGATCGTGCCGCCCGCCGTCGGCGTGCTCGCCGCGATCACGGGAGCCGAGTTGTCGGTGGTGAGTTGCCGGGTCGCGACCTCGCCCGTGGTGGATGCCGCGGCGAGCAGGTGCTCTCCGTCGGCGATGGCCGTCGTGTCGAGCTCGGTGCGCAGGCCCTGGGCCGTGGCCCCCTCGACGACGAAGTGCAGGTCGATCTCGCCGAACGAGTTGATGTTCGAGCCGCAGGTGCCGTCGCCCATGGCGTACGACGTCTTGAGCCGCTGCCCAGTGGCCGTGCCCGACGCGGGCGTGAGGCTCACGTTCGAGATCGCGAAGTCATCTCGGTTGCAGGCGTTCACCTGCGTGCCGGTCACGACCTCGATGGTGTTCCAGCCGGGGAGCAGCCACTCGTTGGGGATCACGACGTTGGCGCGCTCGTTCACGAAGACGCCGCCGAGCACCTCGCGCACGCCGTTCACGACGAGCAGGTTCTCGAACGCGGGGTCGATCGAGTTGGAGCCGACGTCGAAGCTGAACGTCGCCTCGCCCGAGCCGAGGGTCGGCAGCACGGCCACGGCGGGTGCGTCGATCGTCCAGTGCGTCTCGGCCGTCGGCAGGGCCGTCGACGACGAGCCGCAGCTGCCGTCGCCCATCGCGTACGACGAGGCGATGTCGGTGCCGGCGCTCGTGCCCGTACTCACGGCGAGCGCGAGGTTCGAGATGGTGAAGTCGTCGAGGTTCGCACCGCACGACGAGCTGATGTCGCCCGCGACCACGGAGATCGTGTTGTCGCCGGACACGAGGTAGCGGTTGGGCACCGGGACATCCACTCGCGTGCTGACGTAGTCGCCGAGGAGGTCGACCCGGTGGCCGTTGACGAGCAGGTGGTTCTGGTAGCGGTGCTCGATGGAGTTCGACCCGACGTCGAAGCTGAACACCGAGGAGCCCGTGCCGAGGCTCGCGGCGGCCGGCGGCGCGGCGCCGTCGACCGTGAGGGAGGCCACGCCGCCGTCGCCGCCCGCGGGCTGCGACGCCGAGACGGTCTGGATGCCGTGGGCGAGCGTGCCGTCGACCGGCGCGACAACGGGCGCACCCACGGGCGCATTGTTCACCGAGACGGCGTGCGTGACGGCGCCGCCGGCGGCGGTGGTCGCGACGATCTGGTGGGCGCCGTTCGCGAGCGTCGTCGTGTCGACGTCGGCCGCGAGTCCGGTGGAGGCCATCGGGTCGCCGAGCACGAAGAACGAGAGCTCGGCCTCGAGGATGTCGCCGGCCTGCGTGCCGCAGTCGCCGTCGCCGAAGTTGAAGGTGACGGGGTTGTCCTCGCCGTCGGCGACCTCGCCGAGCAGTTCGAGGCCCACGTCGGTGACGACGAAGTCGTCGTAGTTCAGTCCGCACGCGGCGTCGGCGGCACCGGCGTGGATCTCGACGATGTTCTCACCGGTGACGAGCCACTCGTTCGGCACCTCGATGTCGACGCGCTCGGAGACCCAGGTGCGGTCCTGGTCGATGCGGTGGCCGTTGACCACGAGCCAGTTGTGGAACGACAGCGCGGCCGAGTTGCTGCCGACGTCGAAGCGCAGGTGCGAGACGCCCGGGGTCGTCGTCGCGCCGATCGGCTGGCCGTCGATCACGAGGCTCGAGACCGGGTCGCCCGCTGTGGTCGCGTCGGCGGCGACCGTCACGGTCCCCTCGAGCCAGGCGCCGTCTTCGGGCGTGAGTGCGGGCGCACTCGCGGGCGCCTGGGGCACCGGCTTCGCCGTCGCCAGTGGTGCAGCGGATGCCGCCGGCACGGTCATCCCCGTCGCCAGCAGCGCCGCGGCGACCGCCGCGGTCGCGGCAGCCGCCCGTCGTTTCCATCGTGTCGCTCCGCCCGAAGCGGGGCCCGTCGTGTTCGGCCGCATGTGCGCGCCGTCCTTCCTGTGCGTCGTCGATGAACGGGCGCGTCCCGTTCGAGCCGAAGCCCATGGACGTGCCACAGGCTCACTGTGCTGACGCTGGGTGAACGCTGGGCAAGCACCGGAAGAAGGAGTGGCGACGTACGGCGGTACTCCGCGCTCCCAGTCGTGCGCTCCCCGCCGGATGCTCGAGCGCGCCGTCGACCTCGGCCTCCGATCCGTCGGGAGCCCGCCACTGGCTACGCTGGGTTGATGTCGTTCGATCTGCAGGCAATCCCGGTCGACCCCGCGGCATCCGCGGATCTCGCTCGTCAGGATCTCGACTACCGGGTGCTCGACCCCGCCGATCGCGCCGCACTCGACGGGTGGGTCGAAGCCGACTTCCGCGGCTTCCACCACCCCCGGCCGCGACCGGTCCAGCGCGACTACGACCTCGCCGTCCTCGCCGACCGACGGGTGCACGGCGTCTACGACCGCACGATCGTGGAGCCCACGGTTCCGATCGCGACGGTCTCCTCCTGGCCGACGGGCCTCAGCGTTCCCGGCGGGCGCAGCGTCGACGCCTGGGCGGTGAGCTCGGTCACCGTCGCTCCCACGCACCGCCGACGCGGCATCGCACGCGCACTCATGCTCGGCGAGCTCGCGAACGCGCGGCACGCGGGTGCGGCGCTCGCCATGCTCACCGTCACCGAGGCGACGATCTACGGCCGATACGGCTACGCCCCGGCGGCCCAGGCGGCCACGGTGCATGTCGACCGGCGACGCGCACGGTGGATCGGGCCGGATGCCCCGGGCCGCCTGCAGTTCGTCGACGGCGCAGTGCTGCGAGAGATCGCACCGGCGCTCGCGCGCCGCGCCGTCGCCCGCACCCCCGGCGAGGTCGATCGCTGGCCGGGCCTCCTCGATCGCGTGCTCGGTCTCGTCGACCCCGAGAGCGAGTCCGCTCGCTCGACCCGCGTCGTGCGCTACGACGACGAGCACGGGCAGGCACAGGGTTTCGTCGCCTACCGCATTCGGCGGGAGCCGAACGCGCCGGGCGTGCTCGAGTTCGACTTCCTCGCCGCCGCGACCGATGACGCCGAGCGCGCGCTCTGGCGTTTCCTCGTCGAGCAGGACTTCGTGACCGGGGTGCGCGGACTCCTCCGCTCGGTCGACGAACCGCTGCACTGGCTCCTCGAGGACCCGCGCGCGATCAGGGTGTCGAACGTCGTCGACCACCTCTGGGTGCGCATGCTCGACCCCGTCGCGGCACTCACGGCACGCAGCTACGGCACGCCGGGCACCCTCCGCATCCACGTCGAGGATCCGCTGGGTCACGCGGCGGGCCGATTCGAGCTCACCGTCGGCGAGAACGGGCGGGCCGAGGCCGTGGCCCTCGGGGAGACGACCGGCAGGGCATCCGCTCGGGGCGTCCGCGGCATCCGGCTCGGGGTGCAGGAACTCGGCGCGATCTACCTCGGCGGCGCACGCCCCTCGGTGCTCGCGCGCGCCGGGCGCGTCGCCGAACTCTCGCCGCGCTCGATCGAGCTCGCAGACCGGATGTTCCAGGCGCAGCGCACGCCGCAACTCAGCATCTGGTTCTGACGCGCGACCCCAGTACGGGTCACGCGCAGCGCCCTGAAATGGGGCGAGCCGCGGCATTGTGCGGGCCCGTTGCTTACTGACCGGTCAGTGAGTTACACAACTGTGACCAACGGATTTGTTCGGCGTCGCCACATTTGCGCGATCATTGGCTGTGCCGGCGCCAATGCAGACGGCGGCACCGCGAGGGGTCGACCTCACCTACAGAAGGGGAGAGCCATGAAGCGTCCATCATTGGTCTCTGCTGCCGCGCTCGCCGGAATCTCGGCGCTACTGCTGGCAGGCTGTTCGGGCGGGGGAGGCGACGGCGCGACTACCGCTGCTGCTGCCGGCGACCGCGCCTGCGTCATCCTTCCGGATGCCGCATCATCGCCGCGTTGGGAGAACAACGACCGTCCGTATCTCGAAGAGGGCCTCACCGCCGCCGGCTTCGAGACCGACATCCAGAACGCACAGGGCGACGTCAACAAGTACGCCACCATCGCCGACCAGCAGCTCAGCCAGGGTTGCGGCGTGATGCTGCTCGTCGACTTCAACGGCGCCGGCGGCGCCGTCGCCACGAAGGCCGCCGCCGAGGGCATCCCGGTCATCGCCTACGACCGGCCGATCGAGGGCGCCGACTACTACGTGTCCTTCGACAACATCGAGGTCGGCCGGCTTGAAGGACAGTCGATCGTCGACGGTCTGGCAACCGCCGGCAAGGACCCGGCGACCGCGAAGGTCGTCTACATGGGCGGCGACCCGGCCGACGGCAACGCGAAGATGTTCCATGACGGCGCCGTAGAGGTCATGTCCGCAGAGGGCATCGTGCCGGCCGCCGAACCGCCGGGCGTCTGGGACGGCGACAAGACCGCGACGAACTTCGAGCAGGCGCTCACCTCGCTCGGCGGCACCGTCGACGCGGTGTGGGTCGCCAACGACACGAACGCGGCGGGCGTCATCACGATCCTCGACAAGAACGGCCTCAAGGTTCCGGTCTCGGGTCAGGATGCCTCGATCGCGGGCCTGCAGAACGTGCTGCTCGGCAAGCAGACCGCCACGGTCTACAAGCCGATCAAGACCGAGGCCGACGCCGCGGTCGAGCTCGCGTCCGCTCTGCTCCGGGGTGAGACCCCCACCGCCGACCAGCAGCTCGACGACGGCACGCCGTACATCGCGCTCACCCCGATCCTGGTCGGTCCCGAAGAGGTGGTCACGGTGGTCGATGCCGGCGACGCCGATGCTTCGGAGCTCTGCTCCGGTGAAGTAGCGGCTGCGTGCGCGCAGTTCGGGATCACCCCCTAGCTGTACCCGAGGATCGGGACCCCGGGCCGCACCGTAACGGTCCGGCCCGGGGTCCCGATCCATCTGCCCTTGGAGCTGCCCGCGTGCGACACTGGGAGCAAGACAGCGTCGTCTGAAAGGAACCGGCATGGATGCACCGATCATCGAACTGACAGGGGTCGTGAAGAGCTTCGGCCCGGTCAGCGTGCTCAAGGGGGTCAGCCTCGCGGCCTACCCCGGCAAGGTCACCGCCCTCGTGGGCGACAACGGCGCGGGCAAGTCCACGCTCATCAAGGGCCTCGCGGGTGTTCAGCCGTACGACGACGGCATCGTGCGCTTCGAGGGCCAGGAGGTCGTGCTCCGCACACCGCGCGACGCGGCGCACCTCGGCATCGAGGTCGTCTACCAGGATCTCGCCCTCTGCGACAACCTCGACATCGTGCAGAACATGTTCCTCGGCCGCGAGGAGACCGAGTTCGGCACCTTCGATGAAGGTCGTATGGAACGCGAGGCATCCGACACGCTCCGCTCGCTCTCGGTGCGCACCGTGAAATCGGTGCGCCAGAAGGTGTCGAGTCTCTCGGGCGGCCAGCGCCAGTCGGTCGCAATCGCACGCGCAGTGCTGAAGAAGGCCCGCGTCGTCATCCTCGACGAACCGACCGCGGCCCTCGGCGTCGCCCAGACCGAGCAGGTGCTGAACCTCGTCAAGCGTCTCGCCGAACAGAATGTCGCGGTGATCATCATCAGCCACAACCTGGTCGACGTGTTCGAAGTCGCCGATTACATCAACGTGCTCTACCTCGGCCAGATGGTCGCCTCTGTCGACGCGAGCGAGACGACGAGCGACGATGTCGTCGGCTACATCACCGGCACGAAGACCCCGATGGGAGCGATCGCATGAGCACGCAGAATACGACGCCCCCCGGCACGATCGCACCCGACACCTCGGCGGCCGACGTCGCGCCCGAGCACATCGGCAGCGGCCAGGAGGGCGGCGTCGGCGACCAGGTTCGCGCGTGGTGGCAGCGCGTGCGCAGCGGCGAGTTGGGGGCGCTGCCTGCGATCGGCGGCTTCATCGTACTGTGCATCCTGTTCTCGATACTGAGCCCGTTCTTCTTCACGGAACGCAACTTCGCGAACCTCATCACGCAGGCCGCGACGCTCGTGATGCTGGGCATGGCCCTCGTGTTCGTCATCCTGCTCGGTGAGATCGACCTGTCGGCGGGTGTCACCGGTGGCGTCGCGATGACCATCTTCATCACCCTGGTGAACGTGCAGGGTATCAACTGGGTCGTCGCGCTCGTCATCGCCTTCGCGGTGGGAGTCCTGATCGGCACCTTCATCGGGTTCTTCGTCGCGAGGGTGGGCATCCCGTCATTCGTCGTGACGCTCGGCCTCTTCCTCGCCCTGCAGGGCGTCATGCTCGTGATCATCGGCTCAGGCGGCCTCTACCGAGTGCAGATCCCCGAGATCCTCGCGATCCAGAACAGCAACCTGCCGGTCTGGGCCGGATGGGTGATGTGGCTCGTCATCCTCGCCGTCTCGGCCGCGACCTCGTTCTGGGATCGCGCACGGCGGACACGCGCCGGAGTGCCGAACCGCACGATCACGCTCGTGTGGATCAAGCTCGGCGTCATCGCCGTGCTGGCCGGCGCATTCGTGTTCCTCCTCAATCAAGACCGTGGGCAGTCCGTGAACCCGGTCCAGGGGGTGCCGATCGTCGTGCCGATCGTGCTCGCGATCCTCTGGCTCGGAACCTTCGTGCTCGACCGCACCAAGTACGGCCGCTACATCTACGCGATCGGCGGCAACGCCGAAGCCGCCCGCCGCGCGGGCATCAAGGTGGTACTGATCCGCTGGACGGCGTTCATCGTCTGCTCGACGCTCTCGGTGGTCGCCCTGCTCTTCTCGATCAGCAAGGTCGGCTCGGTCGACGCGACAGCCGGTCGCGACCTCGTGCTCAGCGGCGTCGCCGCCGCGGTCGTCGGCGGGGTCAGCCTCTTCGGCGGGCGAGGCCGGCTGCTGCACGCGGCGATCGGCGCCCTGGTGATCGCGGTCATCACGAATGGCCTCGGCCTGCTGAACCTCCCGGCGGGCGTGAACTTCGCCGTGACGGGTGGCGTGCTGATCCTCGCAGCGACGGTCGACGCGCTGTCCCGCAAGCGTTCGGGCGGCTCGGTCGTCCGCACCTGATGCGCCGGGCGTGAACGGATGCCGCGGCGTGCGCCGCGGCATCCGTCGCTGTTACATCGCATCCTGACGCGGGAAGAGCACCTTCTCCACGATGATGATGAGCGACGCCGCGACCGGGATCGCGACGAGCGCGCCGAGCACCCCGCCGAGCGTGCCGCCGGCGACCGCGGCGATCACGACGAGCGCACCGGGCACTTTGACCGCTCGGCTCATGATGCGCGGGCTCAGCACGTAGGCCTCGACCTGCATGTAGATGAGGTAGTAGATCGCCGCGACGAGCGCCGTCAGAGGCGAGGCGGCGAGACAGACGAGCGTGATGATGATCGAGCCCGTGATGGTGCCGACGAGCGGCACGAGCGAGAACAGGAACGCGATGAACGCGAGGAGGATCGGCGCGGGCGCCCCGATGATCGACAGGAAGATGAGGCTCAGCACGCCGTTGATCGCGGCGAGGCTCACCTGGCCGATGACGTAGCGGCCGACGGATCCCGTGATCTCCTCGGACACCTCGCGGTAGCTTCCGCGCGAGCTCGCCGGCACGAAACGCGCCGCGTAACGCTTCATCGCGTCGAGGGAGGCGAGGAAGTAGAGCGTGAGGATGAGCACGATCACCGCGCCCGTGAACCCGCCAGCGATGCCCGCGCCGACGGCGAGGATTCCGCCGCCGAGCGACCCGAGGTTGGCGGGGTCGGCGAGCCACTCGCCGGCGGACGCGATCGCATCCTGAATTGCTGTTCCCGTGCCGCTCAGGTTGTTGAGCCACGCCACGAAGTCGCTGTTCTGCACGTTCGCGACGATCTCGTCCCAGTCGTTGATGACGATCGTGGTCTGCTCGATGACGATCGGCACGATCGTGGCGATGAGCCCGACGAAGATGCCGATCACGACGAGGAACACGAGCAGGATGGCGAGCCACCTCGGCATCTGACGTCGTTGCAACCAGCTGACGACGGGGTCGAGGCCGAGCGCGAGGAAGAGCGCGAGCGCGACGTAGAGGATGACGGTGCCGAGCTGGCCGACGATGGTCCCGAGCAGCACCGCGAGGAGCACCCCGAGCGCGCCGACGAAGCCGAGGCGGAACGCGCGGATCTTCACCTCGGGCGCGTTCGACTCGCCCGAGGTCGTGACCTCGGCCTTGGTCGGCCTCGGCGCGACCGGTCGTTTCGTTCGGATCCGCATGACCCGAAACTACACGCCCGAGGCTTCCGCAGGGAATGGAACGGATGCCGCCGCGATTGTGGTTGACGGGGGAAGTGTCCTGCGCCGACCGAGGAGAACCGTGACCGACCAGACCGCCGTGGGCTTCCGTTCCGAACGGGGACCCGTGCTGATCGCCGTGATGCTCGCCACGGGCCTCATCGCGATCGACTCCACCATCCTCGCCACGGCAGTGCCGTCGATCGTCGCCGACATCGGCGGGTTCTCGCAGTTCCCGTGGCTGTTCTCGATCTACCTGCTCGCGCAGGCGGTCTCGGTACCCGTCTACTCGAAGCTCGCCGACACGTTCGGGCGCAAGCCGATCATGCTCATCGGCATCGGCCTGTTCCTCGTCGGATCGGTGCTCTGCGGGTTCGCGTGGGACATGACCTCCCTCATCGTGTTCCGCGCGGTGCAGGGCCTCGGCGCCGGCGCAGTGCTGCCGGTCTCGATCACCATCACGGGCGACATCTACTCGGTGCGCGAGCGGGCCCGCGTGCAGGGCTACATCGCGAGCGTCTGGGCGATCTCCTCGGTCGTCGGGCCGACGCTCGGCGGGCTCTTCGCCGAGTTCGCCTCATGGCGGTGGATCTTCTTCGTGAACATCCCGCTGTGCATCATCGCGGCATGGATGCTGATCCGCGCGTACCACGAGAAGGTCGGCCGCGAGAAGCACCGCATCGATGTCGCCGGGGCGAGCGTGCTGACGGTCGCCCTCACCCTGCTGATCCTCGCCGTGCTCGAGGGCGGGCAGGCATGGGCGTGGCTCTCGTGGCAGAGCCTCGGCGCGTTCGGCGTCGGAGCGCTCCTCCTCGTGGCGTTCGTGTTCATCGAACGTCGAGCGGCCGAGCCCGTGCTGCCGCTCTGGGTGTTCTCACGCCGGCTCATCGTGACGACGTCGCTCATCTCGCTCGGTGTCGGCGCGGTGCTCATCGGCCTGACCTCGTACGTGCCGACGTTCCTCGAGGTCACCGCAGGCGCCTCCCCCATCGTCTCCGGGCTCGCGGTCGCGGCGCTGACCCTCGGCTGGCCGATCGCCGCATCGCAGTCGGGGCGCCTGTTCCTGCGCATCGGATTCCGTCGCACGGCACTCATCGGACTCGCGATCGCGGTGCTCGGCTCGACGGCGCTCCTCGTCGCATCGCTCACCCCGAACGTGTGGACGACCGCGATCGCGTGCTTCATCGTGGGCCTCGGCCTCGGGCTCGTCGCCTCCCCCACCCTGATCGCGGCGCAGTCCTCGGTGGCGTGGACCGAACGCGGGGTCGTCACCGGCGCGAACATGTTCCTGCGCTCGGTCGGCAGCGCGGTCGGCGTCGCGATCTTCGGTGCCGTCGCGAACGGTGTCATCGCGCGCTCGGGCCTCGGCGAGCACTCGCCCGTCGCGATCCAGGCCGCGTCGAGCGCCGTGTTCCTCGCGGTGCTCGTGGCGGCGTTCGTCACGATCGCGGGCGGCCTCGCGATGCCGCGCGCCCACGTCGACGATATCGAGCACCGGCCCGCCGAGGCATCCGCGACGACGGACGGCGCAGCTCCCTGAGCCTGTCGAAGGGAGCCGTCGTCGCTTCGACAGGTCAGCGACCTGTGTCACCGCAAGCCCGACGCGCCGATCACCTCGCCCTGCAGGGTTCGCACCCACCGCTCGCGGGTCTCGCGGAACTCGGCGTGCGTCGAGAACCGGTAGTGATACGCCCGGGCGCGCACCCAGCGAGGCGGCGCCCCGTCGAACGGATCGTGCGCGAGGAGCGCGAGCGTCGGGGCATCCGCTTCGAGCAGGCGCGCCAGGAACACCTCGAACCACGGTTCCCACATGCGCCCGAGCGGCAGGAACCACATCAGCCAGTCGAGCCGCAGGTGGTACGGCGCCCATTGCCGCGGCACCGCGCGCACGTCGCCCGGCTTGCCCTTGAAGCCGTACTCGCGCCAGTCACCGTCGTCGGGCGAATCGGCGAGCGTGCCCTCGACCACGATCTCGATGCGGCGCTTCGTGACGGTGCCGAAGGCGCCGTAGGCGTTCACGAGCATCCACCGGTTGAACGACGCGTTCATGAGCTGCCGCCGTGAGAGCAGGTTGCGGATCGGCCAGAAGCTCAGCACGAGGAGCAGAGCGGATGCCGCGAGCACGATGACCGCCCACCAGATCGGCGTCGTCGCGGCATCCGTGCCCAGATCCGCCGGAATCGCGGGGATCGCCCAGTGCCACACGGAATCGGTGATCGCCCCGGCCGCGAGCACGACCGTGATCCAGTTGAGCCACGCGAAGTTGCCCGTGACGATGAGCCAGAGCTGCGTGAGGATCACGATCGCGGCGGCGGCCGAGCCGACGGGTCCGGGCACGAACAGGAAGAACGGCACGACGAGCTGCGCGAAGTGGTTGCCGAGCACCTCGACGCGGTGGAACCACTTGGGCAGCAGGTGCGCCTGTCGGCTGAGCGGGTTCGGCATCGGCTGGGTCTCGTGGTGGTACATGAGCGCGGTGAGATCGCGCCACTCGCGGCCGCCGCGGATCTTGATCATGCCCGCGCCGAACTCGAGGCGGAACACGAGCCACCACACGGCGACGATGATCGTGATCGGCGGCGGCTGGTCGTTCGACCCGAGGAACGCGACGGTGAAGAGCGCTTCGCAGAGCAGCATCTCCCAGCCGAAGCCGTAGAACGTCTGGCCGACGTTCACGATCGAGAGGTAGCCGATCCAGAGCGCGAGGAACACGACGAGCGGCACCCACGGCGGGCCGAGCTGCGGGAGTCCCACCACGACGGATGCCGCGAGCACGAGTCCCGTGACGGCGAGCGCGACGAGTCGGCGGTCGGTGTACCCCCAGCGGAACAGGCTCGGCCCGCGGAGCCGCGGCGCGACCCGGAGCAACTCGGGGACGGGGAGCATGCCGTGCTCGCCGAGGAGCGGACGGAATTGGTTCAGCGTCGACAGGAACGCCACGAAGGCCAGCGCCCCCACCCCGCGCTGCACCACCTGGCGCGCGATCTCGTAGTCGTGCGCGTCGAACCAGTCGAGCCAGTCCACGCCCTCACGCTACCCCGGTGCCCGACCCTCACGCTCCCTGAGCCTCCGCGCGCCTCAGCGGATGCCGAAGCGCTCGCGCAGCGCGAGCTTCGCCGCCCACCACCCGTTCATGCCGTGGACCGCGGGCCCGGGCGGCGTCGCGCTCGAGCAGAGGTACACGCCCTCGACGGGCGTGCGCCACGGAGCCGGTGACACGACCGGCCGCTTCACGAGCTGCGCGAACGTGAGCTCGCCGGCGTAGATGTCGCCGCCCACGTAGTTCGGGTTGTAGGCGGCGAGCTCCGTCGCCGAACTCGCCGCCGACGCGAGCACGATGTCGCGGAAGCCGGGCGCGAACCGCTCGATCGCGGTCGTCACGAGCTCGGTCGCGTCGAGCGTCGACCCGGCGGGCACGTGCGTGTACGCCCAGAGCACTTGCTTGCCCGCGGGCGCGCGGGTCGGGTCGGCGACGCTCGGCTGGGTCACGAGCACGTACGGATGCTCCGGCACCCCGCTCCCGTCGCCGTACGCCACCCCGGGCTGATGTCCGCGGACCACCGCATTCTCGGCCGCCGCGATCTCCGCGCGCGTGCCGCCCACGTGCACGGTCGGCGCGAGGCCCACCTCGGGGTTCGCCCACGGCACCGCGCCGTCGAGCGCGAAGTCGACCTTCGCGACGCCCGAGCCGTAGCGGTAGCGGCGGAGCGCCCTGGCGTAGGCACGCGGGAGGTCGGCCGTGAAGAGCAGCGACGGCGAGGTGTCGAGGAGCACCGCGCGGGAACCGGTCACCTCGGCGAGCGAGGTCACCGGGGCATCCGTCACGATCTCGCCGCCGCGCGACCGGAGCTCGTCGGCGAGCGCGTCGGCGATCACCTGGGAGCCGCCGACCGGGAACCCCCAGCCGACGCCGTGCGCGTGCATGGCGAGGAGGAGCCCGGCTCCCGCCGACGCGAGAGTCGGCATGCCACCCGCGGCATGTGCCACCACCCCGGTGAACAGCGCGGGCGCGACGTCACCGCGGAACCGCGTGTTCCACAGGCCCGTGCCCTGCTCCAGCGCTCGCAATCCGAACCGGAACGCCGCGATCGGGTCGCGCGGGACGCGCAGCAGCTGCGATCCCGTGAAGTCGACGACTCCGCGGCTGCGCGCGAGGAGGGGCTCGATGAGCCGGCGCCACGCCGGGCCATCGGCACCGAGCACGTCGACGGTTCGCTCGAGGTCGCGCCACGCGATGCCGGCGCGACCATCGGGAAGGGGATGTGCGTACGACACCTCGGGCACGATCCAGTCGATGCTGTCGAGGAGGCCGAGCTTCTTGAACACGGGCGAGGCGAGCGCCGCGGGATGCACCGCCGAGCAGACATCGTGCCGGAAGCCGGGAAGCGTGAGCTCGGCCGTGCGTATCCCGCCGCCGATCGTCGGCGCCGCCTCGAGCACCCGCACCGACAGACCCGCCCGCGCGGCGATGACCGCGGCGACGAGCCCGTTGGGGCCGCTGCCGACGACCGTGACGTCGGTCACCTGGGTCACGCGCTCAGAAGCTGTGGAGGTAGACCCACGGCAGCCGGTCCATCATCAGCCGGTGGCGATTGCCCTCGGCGTCGGGTGCGTCGTCCGGCACCGCCGGGTCGCGCTCGGAACGCGCAGCCTCGGCCTGGTACTCCTCGTCCTCCTGCCAGAGGATCGTCGTGCGGTCCTCGCTGATCTTCGCGACGTAGGGGCGCACCTCGCCGCTGCGGAGCTCGGCGAGCGCCGCCTCGACGGATGCCGCGTTCTGCAGTCCGTGCAGGGTGACCCACGTCGGCGGCCAGAGGGTCATGCTGCCGGCGGCATGCCGGTCGAGCGCGTCGACGGGACGCAGCCATTCGACCGCGGTGACCTCCTCGGGAGCTGGGCGGATCTCACCCCCGGGGACCCGGACCGCGAAGAACGTGGTGACGAGCTGCTTCGGCGAGCCCTCGGGCGGCGTCCAGTGCGAGAACGGCACCAGCTCGTCCCGGTCGAGCTCGAGCCCGATCTCCTCGCGCGTCTCGCGCACGGCTGCGCGGCGAGCGGCGTCTTCGGTGTCGAGGGGGCCGCCCGCGGCATCCGTCTCATCCACCGCGCCGCCCGGGAACACCCACGCTCCGGCGAACGATCCGCGGTCGCGGGGTCGTTCGGCGAGGAGCACCTCGAGCCCGCGCTCACCGTCGCGCAGCAACACGACGGTCGCCGCAGAGCCGGCCGCGGCCGGGTCGGTCAGGGATTCGAGCTCACTGTCCATTTCCTCAGACTAGGCCGGTCGGCATCATCTCGCACCGGTCGGGTCGCGGCCTGCCGGATACACTGCGGGCATGGATGAGGCGGCACCGAACGGTCACGACGTCGGCGAGCAGGTCTCGCCCCTCACTCGCGTCGTGCTCGCCCCGAACGCGGGACCGATGACCCTCGACGGCACGAATTCGTACCTCGTGCGGGCGCCCGGCGCCGCGGGCGTCGTGGTCGTCGATCCCGGTCCGGCAGACGACGCCCACCTCGAGCGGCTCGCGAGCGCCGGCCGTGTCGAGCTCGTGCTCGTCACGCACCACCACGCCGACCACACTGCGGGGCTCGCGGCGTTCGCGCGGATGACGGATGCCCCGGTGCGGGCGATCGACCCCGCGTTCTGCATCGGCGGCGCGCCGCTCGTCGACGGCGAGCGGCTCGCAGTGGCGGGCGTCGAGATCGACGTGATCGCGACCCCGGGCCACACGGCGGACTCGGTGTGCTTCGCCCTCCCGGGCGACGGCGCGCACGGCTCGGTGCTCACCGGCGACACGATCCTCGGCCGCGGCACCACGATCATCGCCGACCCCGACGGCGCGCTCGGACCCTACCTCGACTCGCTCGCGCGGCTCCGCTCCCTCGGCACGCCCGGCCCGACGACGGTGCTGCCGGGCCATGGCCCGGTGCTGCCCGACCTCGCGGCGATCTGCGACGCCTACCTCGCGCACCGCGCCGAACGACTGGATCAGGTACGCGCGGCCCTCGGGAAGCTCGGCGCCGACGCGTCGACCGCGGCGGTCACCGACCTCGTATACGCCGACACGGATGCCTCGGTGCGAGGTGCCGCCGAGGCATCCGTTCGAGCGCAGTTGCGGTACCTCCGCGGCACCGCCTGACGGCGAGCCTGACCAGCCCCGCCGAGAGTGCGCAAACTGTCGGAATCAGCAGCAGTGAACGACTATTCGCGCACTATCGACCGCACTTCGTGCCGCGGGAGGAGGGCGTTCCGCCGAGGGCAGTGCTGCTCTGAGCGGCATCCGCCCCACGCCTCACGCGGGCGGCGCACGCTGGAGCCATGACCGATCACGAGACCCCACCGATCCAGCCGATCGACGTCGAGCTCACCGCCCGCCTCTTCCACGAGCGCGTCATCGTGCTCGGCGACGAGCTCGACCAGCAAGCCGGCAACCGGCTCTGCGCGCAGCTCGTCACGCTCGCCGCCGACGACCCGCGCCGCGACATCCGTTTCTGGATCAATTCACCCGGCGGCTCGGTGTCGGCGATGCTCGCGATCGCCGACCTCATGCGCTCGATCCCGAACGATGTCGCCACCATCGCCGTGGGCATCGCGGCGAGTGCGGGCCAGTTCCTGCTCACGGCGGGCACGCCCGGCAAGCGATTCGCCCTGCCGCACGCGCGCATCCTCATGCACCAGGGCTCGGCGGGCATCGGCGGCACGGCGGTCGACGTCGAGCTGCAGGCCGACGACCTGCGATACACCCGTGACACGGTGCTCGGCATCACCGCGGCGAACACCGGGCAGCCGATCGAGCGCGTCGTCGAGGACTCCCTCCGCGACCGCTGGTACACCGCTGCCGAGGCGGTGGATTACGGCTTCGTCGACCGCATCGCCGACGGCTTCGACGAGCTGTTCCCGCGGGCCGTGCGGCCCCCGACCGGATTGCGAGTGCCGGCATGACCAGTTACACGATCCCCTACGTCGTCGAGAAGCGGGGCAACAGCGAGCGCTCGCTCGACGTCTACAGCCGACTGCTCTCCGAGCGCATCGTCTACCTCGGCACCGAGATCGACGACGGCGTCGCGAACGTGCTCATCGCGCAGTTCCTGCACCTCGCATCGGAGTCGAGCGACGTGCCGATCCACCTCTACCTGAACTCGCCCGGCGGTTCGCCCGGGGCGGCACTCGCCGTCTACGACACGATGCAGCACATCCGGCCGGATGTCACGACCACTTGCGTCGGCCAGGCCGGCGGGCCTGCCGCGGTATTGCTCGCGGGTGGCGCGAAGGGGCAGCGGGCGATCCTCCCGCACGGACGGGTCATCCTGCATCAGCCGTCGACGCAGGGACGCGGCACGATCCCCGACCTCATCATCCACGCCGACGAGGTCGTGCGGGTGCGCGCGGAGCTCGAGGCGGCGCTCGCCGCCGACACCGGGCGCGACGCCGTGACGCTTCGACACGACACCGACCGCGACCTGATCCTGCCGGCGGCGGCCGCGGTCGAGTACGGGCTCGCCGACCACGTATTGACGGCTCAGGTGCCCGTCGGATCGCCAGGCGTCCGCGTGGGTCGCGCCTAGATCACGTGCAGCCACGAATGAGCCACCGATCGCCGGGCGGCCTCTTGCATTCGCGGGCGCTGCGCGATGTCATCGTGTTCGGGCGCGTGCGCGTCCGCTCCCGGCGGTGCCCGTCACTTCTTGCGGCGACGGTCCAACGTCTCACGAAGTAGCACAGTGTGCACGTCCGGTCGTTTGGGAGGCCGCTCCATCATGCGGGCCAGAGGCGACACGGCGACGAGCACGAGCCCGAGAGTGAGCGGAATTTGCGCGAGCAGATCGGCGGCCCGCAGCGCGAAGACCGAAGGCACGCCATCGGGCCCGATCATGCCGTTTGCAACCTCTGTATCAAACAGTGTCGCAACGATGCCGAGGCCGGCGAGCACGAGCCCGGCGACGAACATCTGCAGAGAACTCAGTTTGGGTGCCACATCTCCCTCTCCGGTTGGGTTTCCCTGAGAGTAGCCCAGCGGTCACGCCGACCTGATGGCCGCGCACAAACCATCTTCGAGCGGGCTGCTCTCGCCGTCCGACGCCGGGTCTGATGCGCAGTTGCGCCGAATCGGAGAGGATGGTCCGGTCCCTGTAGCGCGAAGAAGGAGTCGACGCGATGACGAAGTACCTGATCTCGTTCCCGAGTGCCGCCATGGTCTTTCCCGACGAGGATCTGCAAGCAGTCTCGGATGCCTCGCACGCGGTCGTGCAGGAGGCGAAGGATGCCGGTGTCTGGGTGTTCGGCGGCGGCATCGACGAGAGCATTCCACCGGTCACGGTCGATGGCGATGGGACCGTGACCGAGGGCACGTACCCGCAGACGAAGCAACTCGAAGGCGGCTACACGGTGCTCGAGCTGCCCTCCCGCGAGGCGGCACTGGAATGGGCCGCGAAGATCGCCGTTGCCTGCCGGTGCGCGCAGGAGGTGCGCGCGTTCCAGTACGACCCCGCCAGCTGACGGCCCTCGGACGAATCCATCGACCAGTTGAGTAACCGGCGTGGGCGAGTGGGAACGGCCCATGGAGTCGGCGTGCGCGGACGCTCCACCGGCCAGCTCCGACTCGGAATCGACACCCGAAGTCGATTGCTCGCGGCTGTCGTGCTCGTGTTCGGCGCACCGCTGAGAGCAGCCGCCGCGTGTTGAGTGTTTCGGTCACGGGATGTGCCAGAGGTCGTATCGATTCGTTGTCGGCGCCGGGATAGCGTCCAGAGGCTCGCCATCGCCGGATGTCCGCCGGTCCGGGTACCGGAGAACGGCAAATGGAGGAACTGAATGCGGGTCGATGTGCCTGCCGTGTCCGGCGCTGTGATCGCCGAGCTGCATGAGCGGCTGCTGCAGCGAGGAAGCGCGTTGGCGACTGCCGAGGTGCTCGATGGTGGGCTGGAGTTTCAGGTCCAGTCGATCCTCGCGGAGACCTTCTCGCAGTTGGGCGGCGATGCCGTCGAGCCACCGCTCGTCGCGGTTGAGTACAGCGACCTCGAGGTGCTGAGCGCGCACGGGCAGCGGTCCGCCGCGTTGGACATCGACCCGTCGGAGCCGCTGGTGGCGGCAGAGGTGCTGTTCGGCGTGGCGTTGCCGCTTGTTGCAGATGCGGTCGCCGAAGCGGGGAGTCAGCGGCGAGATCTGGATGTTGCCCGGGCGTTGCACCATGCGATCTGGCGGCGGTTCCCGCCCGGCGCCATCGCGTATGTGGAGGTGCTTCGGGATCAGCTGCGGTCATCGGACCGTGAAGCGCGGTTGCGTCTCGCCCGTGAACTGCACGATCGGATCGCACACGGCATCGCGGCGGGCGTGCAGCGGTTGGAGGCGGCGCAGCTGCGTCGACCGGATGAGGAAGTCGGCGCGGCGATCGGGATCCTTCGTCATGCGCTCTTGGACACCCAGGACATCGCGGTCGACCTCCGGGCCCAGGTCGGTGACAGCGAACTCGCTGAAGCCCTCGAGGAATACGCCTACGCGACGGGAGGAGGTGGCACGCTGCCGGTCCATGTCACGCAGGTCGGCACGGTCAGGCCGCTGAGCGACCTTGCCCGTGAGGAGCTGTTCACGATCGTCGCTGAAGCCACCCGTAACGCCCGCACGCACGCACTCCAGGCGAGCGCGGTGCAGGCGCGACTGGAGTGGTCGTCGACCGAGCTGCAGGTCACGGTCACCGACGACGGGCTCGGCTACGACGACGCCACGCGCAGTCCGACCTCGCTCGGATTGCGAGGAATAGCGGAGCGCGCCGGAGCGATCGGAGCGACGGTTGAGTTCCTCAATGCCCCTGGTGCTGCGGGCATCCGATTGACGTTGCCGTTCGTCGGCAGGGGCACGACGTGAGGGGCGCGGCATCCGTGACCGTCGTCATCGCCGATGACCACGAGCTCTTCCGGGAAGGGCTGCGGGCGATGCTCACCGCCGCCGACGGAATCCACGTCGTCGGCGAGGCTGCAACGCATGACGAGGCATACGAGCAGGCGATCGCTACGCGACCCGACGTGCTGCTGCTCGACGTCGAGATGCCCGGCATCCCGGTGCTATCGACGATCAGCCGAGTCCGAGCCGAGGCTCCGGACACGCGGATCCTCATCGTCACCATGCACCGCGACCGGGTTCTCGCGAATCACCTGCGCGCGGCCGGTGCGGCCGGGTTCGTTTCGAAGTCGGCTCCGGCCAGCGAGCTGGTCGACGCGATCCATTCCGCGATCGACGTCCGCGACGCCGTTCGCCGGCCAGAGCTCGTCGCATCGATCCTGTCCATGCGCGAGAAGGAAGTGATGCGGCTGATCGCTCAAGGCCTGTCCAACGAGGACATCGGTCGATCGTTGTCGATCTCGGTCGGCACGGTCAAACGTCACAACACCAACATCTTCGCCAAGCTCGGCGCGACTTCCCGCACTGACGCCGTGCGGAAAGCGTCACGTCTCGGTGAGATCGAGTCCCCGCGATCATGAGCGGTCGGACGCGCGGCCGGCGGGTGGAATGTTGCGAAGGTCGTATCGACGCGCCGACGACCGGGACATACGTTTCCTGTAGCCCTACCGTCACCGACCTGAGATGAGACGAGATGGAACCGTACGACGCTGGATCGCCCGACCGTGACATGCCGCTCGTGGATCCGACCGCGATCAGTATGCCGCCGCATACCTCGATCGATATCACCGCCTACCTTCCGGCGGCAGACAGCGAACCGACCGCATGAATCACGCGAACGAACGCGCGGCGCTGGTGATCACGCTGACCGTATCGGTCAGCGCCATTCGCGGCCGGCTCAGGGTCGCGGCTGAGCCACGGCCACGGCCCGCAGTCCTCATGGATGCCGACGCACGACGGCTGCGGGCTCGCCGGGTTCTCGGCCCTGCGCTCACAGTCGTGCTGACCAGCGTCGCCCTGCCGATCAACCTCATCGCAATGTTCTGGCTCTCGATGAGCCTGCACGATTACGACACCAGCGGTCAGGGTGGCCCGTTCCGGAGCTGCACGGCAGATTCCACGGCATGTTCAGGAATGAACCCGGTCGGCATCGTGCTCTCCAGTGCCGTGCTCGTTGGTGTCGCAGTCATCATCGGCTTCGCCGGCCAAGCCGCTGCGTCATTTCCCTCCAAGCTGATCGGGCGCCTCACCCTGACCGCGTTGAGCGCCGTCGTGACCGTGGCCGGTGTAATGGTCGTCTGGCACTTGCTCACGCAGCCTCGGTTCTGACCAGCCCGCCAGATGCCCCTCGTCAGTCGCGTGCGGGGCTCTGGGAGGAGCGACCCGGTAGCGATCTGGCAGGGTGTTGCCTGCGGCGCGTCGACCTCGTCACGCCGATGCGTGGCTCGTGGCCGCCGCGAGGACGTGGCGCAGCGTCTCATCGATTCCGGTGGTGCAGGTGTACCGGCGGTCGCCGCGCGCGTGGAAGAGATCATCTTGCTCGGCGCCGTAGAGTGCCGCGAGCTCGTTCGCGAACGGCTCTGGGAGCCCCGCGTCCACCATGGCTCCAACCCATCCCGGTCGTGGGATCGTGACCACCTGCAGGGGTCTTCCGAGCGCCACCTCGAGATGCGATGCAACCTCCCGCTCCGTGTAGACGGGTCCTTCCAGGTCGATGACCTCGCTGGCCGAAGGCGGCGTGAGGAGGGTGTCAGCGACGGCTCGGCCGATGTCGCGCGTGGCGATCATCCGCGTCGGAACGTCGGCCGAGTCGCCGAAGACCGGATAGATTCCCTCGCCGAGAATCGCAGGCAGAATCGCCTCGACCTTCTCTTGGAAGTGCCACGAACGGATGGCACTCAGTACGACGCCGGTCTCGCGCAGACGGTTCTCGAGGTGGTACATCCACCGGATGGGCCCGGTGCCGTCGGCCAGGTCGGCGCCGATCGACGAGAGCATGACGACGTGCGGGATGCCGCTGTCGCGGACTGCGCCTGCGATCGAGTCTCCGAGCCGGCGGTGCTCGGCGTCGCCGCCGGTCGGACTGATCGGCAGGAGGACGAATGCTCCGTCGCTGCCGCGCAACGCCGCGGACAGTGTCTCCCGATCGTTGAGATCGGCGATCGTGGTCAGTGCATCCGGCTGGTCGGTCGCCGCGCGCTTGGCAGGGTCGCGCACGACGGCCTGCACTGCGGCTCCCCTGTGGCGCAACTCCCTGGCGGCGGCCGAACCGACGTGGCCGGTCACTCCTGTGATCGTGTACATGGTCTTCCCTTTCGCTGTGATGTGCCCGCTCGTCGGGCTCGTTGGTGCCAGTCAACCCGCCTGGCCTGAGCTGATCCATATCTGGAAGGCGCGATTCCATGTCTGTGCGTCTACAATTGGGTGATGGATCCATTGGCCGATCTTCTGGAGGGTGTTCGCGCGCGCTCGACCGCGTTCTGCCAGGCCATCCTCGATCCGCCGTGGGCTCTCCGTATCGACGACGGCGCCGCCCTCGCCCTCGCCACGACGTTGAGCGGGAACGCCTGGATCGTGCCCGACGAGGGTGAGCCGGTCCTGATGCACACCGGCGACGTGGCCATCGTCAAGGGCCCGCATCCCTATACCGTCGCCGACGAGCCGGGCACGATTCCCGACATCACCGTCGGCGTCGACAATCGGCTGACCACGATGGATGGCGTCGACATCACCGACACCTGGCAACTCGGACCGCGGACTGCAGGTCTCTCGCGCGACGGCTCGGCCCGCGTGGCCAGTGGCACGTACCAGGTCAGCAACGACGTCACCCAGCGGCTCCTCAACGCGCTTCCCGACATCGTGTTGGTCCCGGCGGCCGACGCCCCGCAGCCGGCGATGACCTTCCTGGCGCACGAGGTCGGCAACGATGGCCCGGCGCAGCAGGTTCTCCTCGACCGTCTCCTCGACATCGCGCTCGTCGCGACGTTGCGCGCGTGGTTCGCCCAACCGGATGCCGCGGCACCGGGTTGGTACCGTGCACACGGCGACCCGCTGGCCGGCCCGGCCTTGCGGCTGATCCATGACGACCCCGCCCATCCGTGGACCGTCGCGGCACTCGCGGCCGAGGTGGGAGGCTCCCGGGCCTCCTTCGCGCGTCGGTTCACCACACTGGTCGGCGAACCACCCATGACCTACCTGACCGGATGGCGCATCGCACGCGCGGCCGACCTGCTCCGCGCAACCGACCACACCATCGAGAACATCGCCCATCGGGTCGGCTACGCCAACGCCTTCGCGCTGAGCGTCGCGTTCAAGCGCATCCGCGGCGTGTCACCCCAGCGGTACCGCGCCGGCGAGGCATCCGCGGCCACCACCCGGGCGGCTGCCGAGGGTCGCGGGGCGCGAACGATCAATCCGTGACTCAGGGCGCCGGAAATCCGAGCGAATCCAAGTCCCTTGCCGCATCCGTCCGCCGCGTCAGATCGCGATCCGTCTGCGGGCGCATCTCGAGCGCAAGAGGATGATGGATCCATGCCTCGCTGCCCACCGTCCCGGTCTTCGGATCGACTCCGGACTCACGATCCCCGAGTCTGAGCTGTCTTGGCGGTTCTCGCGGTCATCCGGTCCCGGCGGGCAAGGTGTGAACACGGCCGACTCCCGAGTGGAACTCGTGTGGGATGTCGCAGGCTCGGCCGTCCTCTCTCCACTCCAGCGGGAGCGACTCCTCGAGCGTCTGAGCAGTCGCGTCGTCGACGGAGTACTGACGATCGCAGCATCCGAGCACCGCGCGCAACTGCGCAACCGGAATGCTGCGCGCGCTCGGCTCGCCGCCGTCGTGGCCGACGCCCTGCGGCCGCCGTCACCATCGCGACGACCGACGAGTCCGAGTCGCGGTGCCAAGGAACGGCGCTTGGACGCGAAGAAGCGGCGCACCGACGTCAAGCGACTGCGTCGCCCACCTCACGACTGACCACCGAGGTCGCACTCCTGGACGGGTGGACGCCGTCGACCGGCCCGTGCGAACCCGGCGTCAGCCGCGGGCCGGTGGGACCGTCTTGCGCATCACGGTCTTGCTCTTGCCGATGTGACGTTCGAACGTGAATCCCGCCTTCTCGAACATCGCCCTCGTGCCGTTGTGGAGGAACGAGGAGGACGTCCTCTTGCCGGGGGCGAGCTCGTTGGGGAACGAGACCACCTCGCCGCCGCCGGCCTGCGCGATCAGCTCGAGCGCGCCGTCCAGCGCCTCCCGTGCGACTCCCGACCGTCGGTGGTCGCGGTCGACGAAGAAGCATGTGATCCGCCACGGTGCCGGCTTCGCCTCGCCGGCGTCGTACTGCTTGCGGTGGTAGATGTTCGGCAGTTCGACCGGACTGCCATACTCACACCACGCGATCGCGTCGTCGCCGTCGAAGACGAGCGCGGCGTGCGCGACGCCCTCGGTCACGAGTCGCTGCTTGAACGTCGGCCGGTCGTATTCGCTCTTGACCGTGTTCTCCGTGTCGTCGTGGAAATACGAGCAGTAGCACCCGCCCCAGACCCCATTGTGCTTCTGCGCGAGCGCCAGCCACGCCGGGAAGGTCTCGGGAGTGAGCGGCTTGATCACATGCGAAGTCGTCTCATCGGCCATGGCAGACTCCTCGCGTCGGTGCTGCCAGTCTGCCGACTGACTCCGAGCTCGACAAGGTCGGCACGGCCACCTGTGGAGCTCGCAGACGAGGTGCGAGAGATCGTCCCACCCGCTCAGGCGGGAGCTGACCAACGATCTGCCGACGACCCCGAGCTACTGGTGCAACGAGTTCCCTCGCTCGCCGCCCGCAAGCGGAGCATCCGGTGTCCCCGGTGCGTGCGACGATCCGCAGGACGGACGATCGGTGGGAGGACGGGATGCGGGGCGAGGCGACCGTGTTGCACGCGGATCTCGACGCGTTCTACGCCTCGGTCGAGCAGCGTGACGCGCCCGAGCTGCGCGGCCGGCCTGTCATCGTCGGCGGCGGCGTCGTGCTGGCGGCGAGTTACGAGGCGAAGGCCCGTGGGGTGCGCACCGCAATGGGCGGCCGACAGGCGCGCGACCTGTGCCCGGATGCCGTGGTCGTTCCGCCACGGATGGACGCATATTCGGCCGCCAGTCGAGCCGTCTTCGCGATCTTCCGCGATACGACGCCGCTCGTGGAGGGGCTTTCCATCGACGAGGCGTTTCTGGAGGTCGGAGGTCTCCGACGCATCGCGGGCACGCCCGAGCAGATCGCGGTGCGATTGCGTGAGCGGGTTCGTGCGGAGGTCGGGTTGGCCATCTCGGTCGGGATCGCGCGGACGAAGTTCCTCGCGAAGGTCGCGAGCGCGGTCAGCAAGCCCGACGGGCTGCTGGTGGTCGAGCCCGAGCGGGAGCAGGCGTTCCTGCTCCCGCTGCCGGTCGAACGGTTGTGGGGAGTCGGTGCAGTGACCGCCGAGAAGCTGCATCGGCTCGGCATCACCACCGTCGGGCAGTTGGCCGAGCTCGAAGCCGCGACCGCGGAGAAGCTGCTGGGCAAGGCGACCGGCGCGCATCTGCACGCGCTGGCCCGGCTACGGGACCCGCGCCCGGTTGACACCACGCGCCGCCGCGGCTCAATCGGCTCTCAGCGCGCGCTCGGCAGCCGCCCGCGCCCGGCCGACGAACTGGACCTCATCCTCACCCAGATCGTCGATCGGCTCGCCCGCCGCCTCCGCGACAAGGACCGGGTGTGCCGCACGGTCGTGTTGCGTCTGCGCTACGGCGACTTCGCGAAGGCCACCCGATCGCGCAGCCTCCGCTCCGCTTCCGACCGCACCGCGGTGCTGCTCGCCATCGCGCGAGGGCTGCTCGCCGGCGCGCAGCCCGAGATCGCTGAGCGCGGCATCACCCTCATCGGCGTCTCGCTGTCGCAGCTGTCGCCCGCCGACAGCGTCCAGCCGGAGCTGCCGATCGACTGGGACGACGGGATGCGCCTCGACACGGTGCTCGACGCGGTACGCGATCGCTTCGGCGCGGCGTCCGTCGCGCGAGCTGCGCAACTCGGTCGCGATCCGGGCTGGTCGACGCCGCTGCTGCCCGAACACGAGTGAACACGATGACGGAACCGTACTCAAGATGACGGAACCGTACTCGAACGAGCACACTTAGTCCGCGGAGTCGGTTGGCCAGAGCGGACGCAACTCGAGGCGGCCCGCCCGGGCCATCGGATGCTTGCTCGCCACCTCGATCGCCTCGTCGAGGTCGACGCATTCGAGCAGGTCGTAGCCGGCGATCCACTCCTTCGATTCGGTGAACGGCCCATCGGCGACCATTGTTCGGCCCGCCCGCACCCGGACGGTCCTCGCGTCCTCGGCGGGACGCAGACGATCACCGTCGATGCTGATGCGACGCTTGGTCATCTCGGAGACCCACTCCCGGATGCTGTATCCGCCGGCGCTTTGATCGGGGTCGGTATCGGTTGCGACGAACATGATGTACCTCGTCAACCCAGGCTGCCCTTCGGGTGGGCTGTCTTTGGCTCGCCGTCGTCTGAGAGGCCAGAACTCCCGCACCTCGATGCTGCCGCCGCGAGCCATCGGATGGCGCGCGGCGTAATCGACGGCGTCGTCGATGCTTTCGGCGGAGAGGATGTCGAATCCGGCGATCCACTCTTCGGAGTCGGTGAACGGCCCGTCGCTGACCAACACCTCACCGCCACGGACGCGGACGGTGCGGGCGCGGTCCGCGGCGCAGAGCCGCTCACCATGGACGCGAACTGCCGCGCCGTTTCCCCTCCTCGAGCCAAGCTTCGAGGGTGTCCTGGCCGTCTGGCTCACCCGTCGGATCCACGACCACGAACATCATGAAGAGCATCTCGTTCCTTCCTTCGTTCACACATTGTGTGTGAGTGCGACGAACGGAGGAACCCCGAATCGACAACCCGGGAGTTCCATCGCTCACTCGGCCAGCACCGTGACGACGTCGCGCCAGAAGTCCTCCTGCACCGCCCGGGTCGCCGCGACCTGCTCCGGATCGGCATCGGTGCCGAACCACAACGGCAGGTACGGCGCCCATGCGACATTGTGCAGCGCACCCTCACCGCGGGTCGCGAGCGTCTCAGCCCCCTGGCTCGAGCGTCGTTCCACGATGTCGTCGAGGGCGGCGCAGGAATTCCAAAGCTCGTCGTCGGTGCCGCACGCGAGCACCACCGGCCCGTCGATCGCCGCCACATCGATCTGCGTCGACGGCGACCCGACGACGGACATCGCGCACTGATCGACGAGCGGCACACCGCCGCGCGTCCAGGCGACTCCCTGCGGATAGCCGCAGACGACCGCGCCGGCGCCGACCGGGGCGATGGCGCCGGCCACGAGATCGGGATGCTCGGCGGCGAGCCAGAGCGCCATCTCGCCGCCGCGCGAAACCCCGAACGAGGTCACGCGCTCCACGTCGACCTCTGGCTGCTCGCGCAACCACGCCAGGCCCGCCTCGAACGTCTCGACCGGGACGTCCTCCAGCGCCGTCGGCTGCCCCTCGCCGCCGAAGTACGAGATGCCGAGCGCCGGGTAGCCGAGTCCCGCGAGCCAGCGGGCGGTGAGTGCGGCGTACTCGAGGCCGCCGTCCGAGCCGCTGAAGACGAGCACGGCGGGCTTCGGTGTCGCGGGCCCCGTTGCGGCGGCCATTTCCGCGGGCACCGCGTAGACGCCCTCGATGCCGGCCTCCTCGACCGTGCGCACCTTGATGCCGGGCGCCATGCCCGGCCGTGCGACGGTGGCCTGCGCCAATCGATCGCCCTCCGCGTCGATCACGGCAAGGTCGACGTCGAACGGTTCGTCCCAGGCCTCCAAGCGCGTCGAGAATGGCCCGGTCATCGACCAGAACGGCGCCATCGCATCGGCGCCCACCCAGTCGCCGGAGGCGGGCGCATCCGTGGCGAGATCGATGGAGCCGCTGTCACCGACGCGGAAGTCCGCCTCGGACGTGTACCGCGCCACACCGAGCACGACGTCCGCCGTGAAGGTGACCGTCGCCCCGGCAGGCAGCCCGGAGACCTCGATGCCGAGCGGCGCGAACGGACCGTCGAGTTCGGTCACCTCGATCTCGGTCGGCGCGGCCGGTCCGGAGGTGCACCCGCCGAGCCCGATGCCGAGCGCGACCGTGAGTGCGACGGCGGTGGGTAAGGGTGGACGTCGCAATCGGGCTCCCTCGCGTGATCGACCAAGCGTTCTCGCAGGATAGCAATCCGCCCGGGTCGGCCCGCGGGGCGGTGTGGGAGGCTGCTGGCATGCCTTCCCCGCAGATCGATGCCACGACGGACACGCGTCAGTCAATTGCAGCGGGTCAACGAAATGCTCGCGCCAACCCGTCTGCTGCCGGACGGTACCCGAGGACGTTTTTCGCCGGCTCGATGTCGTAGGTGCGGTCCATCCCGAGTTGCAGGATCGAGTACACGGAAAGGGCCGACTTTCCGGGCAGACGTTCGGCGACTCTTGCTGCCGTGATCGCTGCATTCAGCGGGACGTTGAGGACCGGGCGGCGGCCGATCGCCGCCATTGCTGCGTCCCGAACGGTCACCGCTTCCGGGTCGGTGATGTTGAACGCGTTCACGCCGGGCAGGCTCACCTCGAGGGCGCACAGGATGGCGTCGACGAGGTTCTCCACCCACGTGAGCTGGTGGCTGGCGTTTCCGCCGTTCGGGAGCGGAAGCACCCCGAGCCGAGCCGCGCGTCGAAGCCTCGGTGAGAGGGTTGTGTCGCCGGCGCCGTACACCCCGTGAGGGCGGAGGATCGTTGCTTGTGGCTTCGACTCCCGCACGAGGATTTCCGATGCGAGCTTCGACGGCCCGTATGAGTTGTACCAGGGGTATTCGCCGGTCGCTTCGTCCGTCTTCGCGTTCGCCGACGGCTTCGCCAAGTCATACACCGATGAAGAGGAGACATGGATGAAGTTCCCGTCTCCGAGCTCGAGCGCCGCCTTGGTGAGACGGATGTTCGTCGCCTCCACTTCGTCCGACCAGCCGTCTTCGGTGGCGGCTGCGCAATGGATCACGGCGGCATCACCAAACCCCGGCATCTGACCGACCTCGAAGTCGGACCGAACGAACTGGGTGTCGGATGACCCTGGACGTCGACCCACCTCGGTGACCTTGTGGCCAGCCCGGCGGAGGGCGGTAACCAGTCGACCGCCGACGAACCCCGAACCTCCCGTGACGATAACGTTCATCGGGCTGCCGTCAGCCGCTCAGCTGCCAACGACCGCAAGAGGTCCATGTCCCGTTTCCGTGCCCGGCCGGACACTGGGAGCTGGTCAAGCACCCAACTTCGTCGGGGATGGCGTCACCGTCGAAGTGGTCCGGCAGGGCGGATTGCACACGTTGTCGGACAGCCGCGGCAGTGTGCGCCGGCTCGCGCGCGACGAACAGGATGACGCGGTCGTCGCCGTACACGTCGGGGACGCCGACGATCGCAGCGTCCGCTACCCCGTCGATCGTGGTGACCCCCGGCTCGTACAGCGACGGGTAGATGTTCTTGTTCCCGCGGATGAGCATGTTCTTCTTCCGCCCGAGGAGCATCAGCTCCCCGTCGACCAGGCGCCCGAGGTCGCCGGTGGGATGCCACTGCTCCGGTTCGCGGCCGAAGTAGTTCTCCATCAGCCCGGACCCGGCGACGAGGACCTCACCGTCGGAAGCGATCTTCACCCGGGTGTCCCCGACCGGGTGCCCGAGCAAGTCACCGTCGAGGTGGTTGCGTTTCCGGCGGGCGTCGCACATCGCGACAGGGAGCATCTCGGTCATCCCGTACACGGAGATGATCCGGGAGTGCTCCCCCACCTGTGCCGAGACGCGTTCCACGAGTGACGGCAGCACTGGCGCTGCGCCGGTGGCGACGACTTCGGCGCGGAACCGATGCTTCGGCCGGTCGAGCATGGCGAGGAGGTCGGTGGGAACACCGAAGTACACCTCTGTGTGGACATCACGGTCTGATTTGTCGGGGATCCACCATTCGGCGCCGCGGGTGAGCGCTACCGCGCCGACGGTCATAGGTTCGGAGTACACGAGTGTGTGCGGGTGGATGCCGAGTTCATCAGCGAACGGTGCGGCGTTGGCGGCCAATGTCCGCTGCGAGTGGACCACGCCTTTCGGGTCTGCGGTGGTACCGCTGGTGAAGGTGATGACCGCGTCCCGGGCGGGGTCAACCGGCGGCAGCTCCAAGAGCGGCGCGCCTGCCACCCAGTCGTCGACCCGGATCGCGTTCCGCGGCACGCCAGGCAGGCGTCGGCCGGTGAACATGTGTCGGGCAGTGACGGCGGCGTAGTCGCAGATATTGATGTTCCGGATGGCCCGCGCCCACGCGAGTTTCCGGTGTCCGAGCGTGTACAGGATGGAGTCGGCGAGAGTGAACGCCGGGGCGACCAGGCTTGCCCTGGTGGCGAACGATTCCGGCGCGGTGAACGGGTCCACGAATACGAGCGTCATTCCGGCCCGAAGCATCCCGAGCGTGACCGCCAGCGATCGCGGCGTAGGTCTGGCGGCGTACAGGAATCGGTCCCCGGGGATTGCGCCGGCGGCGATCGCGTTCCTCGCCACGTTGGTGATCGCCTCGCCGAGCTCCCGGTAGGTGATGCTGTCGTGGCGGTGCCGGATCGCGGTGAGGTTCGGGTGGTCGACGCAGGCTTGTTCGATCTGTTCGATCAGAGTGCGCATACGGTCAGCTCCTTGTAGCCGGCGGCGATCGTGCGCCGCTTGTGCGACTTGCCGGTGATGGTGAACGGGCGGTCCCGGTACGCGGCTGCGAGGGCGGTGACGAACAGTTCCGCTTCCAACGTCGCCAGCGGCATCCCGATGCAGAAATGGGCGCCGGCACCGAACCACAGTCGCCGCATTGGTTTCGGGACGGGTACGTCGGGGTTGAAGTCACCTGCTGCTTGGCAGGCCATCAACGTAGACAGCACGATCCGGTCGCCGGGACGGACGGCGGTTCGGCCGATCCGTGTCGGTGCGACGACGGCGCGGATCATCACCGGGCTCGGGACGGTGACGCGGAGTGCCTCGGTGACGGCAGAGCTCGAGAGGTCAGGGTTCTGGGCGATGCGTTCAATCCACCCTGACTCGAGCAGAATCTGGGTGAGGCGCGGGACGAACCCAACGATGGTCTCGGTCCCCGCAACGACCAGCGCGGTGATGACGGAGATGGCGTCGTCCTCGGAGAGACCTTCGTCGCGCAGGAGCGCGGGAACGGTGCCTGGTGCAGCTGCTCGGTAGGCGATTCTGGCACCGGCGGTCATGTCGTCAAGCAGCGCGTGCATCTGGGCAACCTGCCGGTCGGTGAACTGGCGGGTGGTGAGGGTCGCGTACGAGAGCACCTGTCGGGCCTTGGCGAGCTGACCAGTCGCCGCTTCGACGTCGACGGTGCCGAAACCAGTGAGTCGGCAGATGATCAGCGCCGCCCCCGTCTCCGCCGCCTCGACGATATCCACTGTGTGCCCAGCGACGATGTCGTTGCGCATCCGAGTGAAGTGCGGCTCGAGCGTGTCGGCGACAATGGCATTCAGGAACTTCGGGGTGAACAGCGGTGTGAGCTTCTTCCGGAGGTGTGCGTGTTCCTGACCGTCCATGTTCAGAAGAGCACGAGGCCCGATCACGGGGCTCCACAGCTCGGAAGACCCTCCCGGTCCGACCTTGGAGAAATGTTCCGAGTCAAGCAGGACATCGCGGATGGTTTGCGCGTCGGAGATGACCACTCCGACTCCTGGAACGCGTACGACCGAACCTGTCGCTGCGATCACTTTCAGCGCGGCGTACCCGGTGCGGTGCCCGCGGAAGACGACCCGGTGGTCTTCTCTCGTGGCGATTCTGGCGGTCATCGGATGTCCACCTCCGCAGGGCGGAAGTAGTGGCCGGCGTACCAGCGCAACGTCCGGGCCACACCCCAAGCTTGGATGCGGCGGGCGGACGCGAGCACCACCATGTCTCGATGGAACGAGTAGCGGCCGGTGAACAGGCGGACCGTCTGGATGAGCGCTCGGTCCTCGTGGACGTCTTCGATCGCGGTGCGGGTGAACCCTCCGGCGGCTAGGTACAGCCCGGAAGTGAAGGCGACGTTGTTGCCGGAGACCATCATGTAGGGCCCGCGGAATTGGGGGCCGTGGTTGGCGGGGCGGACATTCCCGAACAGAATTGCCACCTCGTTCACGACGCTCAGAAATACGGAGCGGGCGCGGCTGACAGGTTGGTCGTCCGTTCTCGGGTAGCTGATTCCGGCGATCAGGAGGTCGTCTGTTTCGGTGAAGATCCTCTTGATGTCAGCCGTCCAGGTGGCGGAGGGGAGGCAGTCCGCGTCGGTGCGTGCGACGTGGGTGGCGCCGTTCCGGATCGCGGCACGGGCGGCGGTGTCAGCTGCGGCGCCGGTCCCCTTCTGGGGCTCGTGGATCACGGTCCACGGGAGACCGTTCTTGGACGCGTAGTCTGCAACAACGTCTGCGGTGCCGTCGGTGGATCCGTTGTCGCAGAACACCGCGTCGAACTCTGCGTCGGTTTGCTCCTGGAGGGCCCGGAGGGTGGATCCGATCGTCGGAGCTTCGTTGAACATCGGGACGATCACGGTCAGTCTCACAGCGTGAACACCCCCAACCCGGTCGAGATGCCACCGCCGAACCCGGCGAACGCGAACCCATCACCGCGGGACAGGCCGCGCTTGATCGCTGCTTCCAACTGCAACGGGAAGCTGAGGGACGCGACGTTCCCGTGATTGGCGACGGTGGACAAGACCCGACGTTCGGGGACGCCGAGGACTTCGCAGACCATCCCGAGGTAGGTGGCGGAGATCTGATGCATCCCAACGAACCGGAAGTCATCCCAGGTGCGTCCGGTCTCCGCCAGTGTGTCCGTGACGACGTCGGCGCCGAGCGCAAGGAATGCTCGGGACAACTTCGCGCCGTCCATGTCGAAGTAGGTCGCTTCGATGTCGCGTGGGGCCCGTGAGCCGCCAGTGCCGAGTGTCCCGACATCCCAGCTGGCGGAATCGGCCGTGAAACGGATGGCATGCACACCGGGTGTGCTGCTGGCGGTCAAGATCATTGCGGCTCCGCCGTCGGACATGGTGAAGCCGGGGAACGAGCGGGTGAACTGCTTCTTCGACGTGTTCACCCACCGGATCGCAGACGACGGCGTCTCCCCGGATACGACCGCGATCGTTTGGTAGATGCCGGCGCGAATGAACGCGTCGGCGACCTGCACGCCGTTCAGAAAGCTGTTGCAGGCGTTCTTCACGTCCATGACCGGGACCCCCCTCGCGCCGAGCAAGTGGGAGACGATATGGGAGGTTGCCGGTTCGATCAGGTCCTGCGACGCCGAGGCGAATATCAGCAGGTCGAGATCGGTCGGCCTGAGTCCAGCGCGGTCCAGCGCAGTGCGGGCGGCAGCTGAGGCCAGATCGGACGCGTGTTGGCCCTTGTCACGATGGTGGACCCAGTTCACCCCAGTGAGGCGTCTGATCGCACCAACCGGCATCCGCACCGGTGAGGCGTCCTGGATCTGGGCTGCGATGGCGTCGACGCTCACGCGGTTCGGTGCGAGCTCTGCGGCAACGGAGATGATTCTCGTACCGGTCACGCACTCACCGTCGGGTCTGTCGGGTAGAACTCGAGTTGGGGGTCGTTGAGGTCGTTCACTTCAGGGAGGCATGCGGCAGGCGGTCACGGATCGGAGTCGTGCCATCACTGCCGATGCGCGTACACTCGAACACAGTTTCGAATGCAGGGGAGGTGCCGGGCCTGCACGTACTCACCGTCCGGCCGGCAACCACCACCGACGTCGCCCGATCGCAGCCAGTCTACGCAAGCCTGGTCGCCGTACCTGCCGGCATCGGCACAGACATCGACCAAGTCGACATGGGTGTCACGTCCGATCTGGGAGACACACCCGAGGCCGCGCACACACCAACTCAGGCGAGCGGCGTTCCGCCGGCGGAATCCGGCGGGAGCTCACCCTCGCGGGATGCGACATCCGCTCGCTTCGCTCGCCTCCGCCGGAACGGTCGCCGTTCGTCGATCGATGGGTCAGGGCCATCCCACACCTTGATGATGGCCCACCCCACCGCGGCGATCGGCACCGCGAGGACGGCGCCGACGATGCCGCCGAGGATCGTGCCCACGGTCAGCGCGATCAGGATCACGAGCGGATGCAGCTTCAGCGACTGCGCCATCACGACGGGTTGCAGCAGGTCGCCCTCGAGCTGGTTCACCGCGATCACGATCGCGACGACGATGAGGGCGACGACGGGTCCGTTCGCGACGAGCGCGACGAGCGCGGCGAGGATTCCGGCGACCGTCGCGCCGACGAGCGGAATGAACGCGCCGAGGAAGACGATGACCGCGAGCGGCAGCGCGAGCGGGACCTGCAGGATCGCGAGGCCGATGCCGATCGCCACCGCATCGACGAACGCGATGATCGCGGTACCCCGCACGTATCCGCCGAGCACCTTCACGCTCGTCTCGCCGATCCGACGTCCGCGGGCGAGCCGTTCGCCGTGGAACGGCCGCATGAAGAACGCCCAGATGCGGTCGCCGTCCTTCAGGAAGAAGAAGAGCACGACGACGAGGAGCAGCGCCCCGGTGACCACCTCTGCCGCCGCCGACACTCCGGCGAGCGCGCCGGTGCCGAACTCGGCGCTCGTGACGAAATCGACGATCGCGTCGCGGGCGGCGTCGATCTGCTCCTGGTCGATCGCGAACGGCAGCGTCTGCGCCCACGCGAGCAGGTTGTCGAAGCCCTCGGCGGCCGCAACGGCGAGTTCCTCCCACTGGTTACGCACGGCGAACACGATGAGCGTGACCACGCCGCCGAGCACGAGGATGCCGCCGAGGAGGGTGATCCACGCGGCCAGGATCGGTTTCAACCCGCGCCGACGCAGCCAGCCCACGAGCGGTGCGGCCGCCGCAGCAACGATGAGTGCGATGAGCACGGGGATGACGAGCAGCTTGACCTGCACGAGGGCCCAGATCGCGAGCCCGGCCAGGGCGACGACGAGCAGGATCTGGAGGCTGCGGATCGACAAACGGCCGAGCCGGTCGCGCCAGAGGGCGGACGGGCGCGCGGGCTCGTCGTCGGTCACGTGGGGATCGCTCATCCGTCAACCCTAGGAACCCCGCGCTCACCGCGATACCCCTGCCCGGCGCGCGACGCGATGCGCTACCGTGCCGAGAGCACCTCGTCGACCCACGCGGGAACCACGAGGCTCGCAGGTCCGAGCCGCGTCTCATCGAAGAGCGCCGAGATCTCGCTCGCCGCGAGGTTCAGCTCGATCGTGCGCGCACCCCATTCGGCCGCCGTCATCACGAATCCGGCTGCCGGGTAGACGGCGCCCGAGGTGCCGATCGCGGCGAAGACGTCGCTCGCGAGGAGCGCCTCGTCGATCTCGTCGAGGTGGTACGGCATCTCGCCGAACCAGACGACGTCGGGGCGGAGCATCCGCTCGCCGCACTCGGGGCACGGCGGCCACTCGATGAGGTCGGCCGTGATCGGCGACCGGCGACCGCAGGCCGTGCAGAGTGCGGTGAGCAGGTCACCGTGCATGTGCACGACCCGCCGCGAGCCGGCGCGTTCATGCAGGTCGTCGACGTTCTGGGTCACGACCAGCAGGTCGTCGCCGAGCTCGCGCTCGAGTCGCGCGAGCGCGTCGTGGGCCGGGTTCGGGAAGGCGTGCGCGACGGCGCGGCGCCGCCCGTCGTAGAAGCGCTGCACCGTGTCGGGGTCGCGTTCGAAGGCCTCGGGCGTCGCAACGTCTTCAACGCGGTGGCCCTCCCAGAGCCCGCCGGCGTCGCGGAACGTCGGCACGCCGCTCTCCGCGGAGATGCCGGCGCCGGTGAGCACGACGACGCGCACGGGTGCCTACGCGGCGAGGAGGAACACTTCAGCGCCCGAGACGTCGGGCCTCATCTGGCCGACCGGCTCGTGCGCCGGGTGCGTGTCGACTGGGTCGGCGACGTCGAGCGGATGCCACGGCGCCACGTCGGCGCGGAACGCGAACGACGCCTCGAGCCGCAACCGCTCCCGCCGTTCGGCCTCGCGCTGCTCGGCCTCGCGGCGTTCGTCGAGGATTCCGCCCACCCGACGCACGACGTCGAGCAGGCCCAGGCCGAGCGCGTCGGCGACCGAGCCGAGCACCTCGGAGGAGGGCTCCTTGCGACCGCGCTCGATCTCGGACAGGTACTGCGGTGAGACGCCGGCGGTCGCGGCGACCTCGGTGAGGATGCGCTCCTGCTCGAGTCGCTCGCTGCGAAGCACCTCACCCACGACATGGCGCCACAGCGGCTTCGATGCGTGCGAACGGACGACCTGCGGGAACTCGACGACCTTGCCCATGCCCCGAGGGTAGCCGGGGCATCCGCTCGGCAACATGCCGATCCGCTCAGAGCAGAACGATGCGGGTCGCGGCCGGCCTCAGCCGGCTTCGGCCTCTTCCACGTCACCGAGGCGGCCGAGCACGCGCGCCGAGGCATCCGCGATGGATTGCTTCTCGGCGGGCTCGAGCACGTCGAGGAACAGCGAGCGGATCGCGCTGGCGTGGTCTCGCATCGCGCCGAGCAGTGCGCGCCGGCCGTTCCTCGTGAGCTCGACCCAGGTGCCGCGCCCGTCGCTGTCGCACTCGACGCGTTCGACGAGTCCCCGCGCCGCCATGCGCGTGAGCTGGTGCGAGAGCCGACTCTTCTCCCAGCCCATCGCCTCTCCGAGGGCGCCGGCACGGAGTCGGCGCTCGGGAGACTTGAAGAGCGTGAGCATGACCATGTAGTCGCCCTGCGAGATGCCGGCCTCGCGTTGGAGCCGCCGATCGAGGTGCCGGCCGAGCTCGCGGTGCATCAGCACGAAGTCAGCCCACAGCCCCCAGTCGCGCTCATCGATCTCGGATACCTCGGACACTCCTCGAGTCTATCGGATGTTAGTTGACACGTCATCTTTCCGAGTTATGATGACGCGTCAACAATTTTGATCGGAAAGGGTCATCAATGTCCGCAGTCAGGATCGGCATCATCATCGGCAGCACGCGGCCCGGTCGCGTCGGCGACCAGGTCGCCAATTGGGTGTTCGAGCAGGCGTCGGCACGCACCGACGCGGAGTTCGAGCTCATCGACCTCGCGGACTTCGAGCTTCCGCACCTCGACGAAGCCATGCCGCCGAGCATGGGCCAGTATGCGAATGCGCACACGAAGGCCTGGGCCGAGAAGGTCGCCGAGTTCGACGGCTACATCTTCGTGACGCCCGAGTACAACCACTCCACCTCGGGTGCCCTCAAGAACGCGATCGACTTCGTCTACGGCGAGTGGAACAACAAGGCCGCCGGGCTCGTGAGCTACGGCGCGGCCGGCGGCACCCGCGCGGCCGAGCACCTGCGACTCATCCTCGGCGAACTGCAGATCGCCGACGTGCGCCAGCAGGTCTCGTTCTCGCTGATGACCGATTTCGAGCAGTACACGACCTTCGCGCCGGCTGCCTACCACGCGAGCATGCTGGGCACGCAGCTCGACCAGCTCGTCGCGTGGGCGGGCGCGCTCCGCTCGCGTGCGCGGCGTGAGAGCTCGCACAGGCCGCCTGAGGTGCGTGACGCGGATGGGGCAGCGTCATCGACGCTGCCCCATCCGTCGTCAGACGTCCCGCCCGGTCACGTGAGCCCGGTCATGTGAGCCCGGTCATGTGAGCCCGGTCGCGTGAGCCCGACGCATCGCGCGCGCCTCAGCCGGCGTAGGGGTCGGCGATGCCGATGTATCGCGTCTCGAGGTACTCCTCGATGCCCTCGAACCCGCCCTCGCGGCCGAGCCCCGACTGCTTGACGCCGCCGAACGGCGCGGCCGGGTTCGAGACGATGCCGGTGTTCAGGCCGAACATGCCCACCTCGAGCTCCTCGGCGAGGCGGAGCCCGCGGTTGAGGTCGCGCGTGAAGGCGTAGGCCACGAGGCCGAACTCGGTCGCATTCGCGAGCGCGATGGCCTCGGCCTCGTCGGCGAAGGTCACGATCGGTGCGACCGGCCCGAAGATCTCCTCGCGGAGGATCCGTGCGTCGGCCGGAACTCCGGTGAGCACGGTCGGCTCGTAGAAGTAGCCCGGGCCGTCGATCACACGGCCGCCGAGGGCGACCGTGGCACCGTCCTCGCGCGCCGACTCGACGAGTTCGTGCACCTTCTCGCGGGTCGCCTGCGTCGACGAGCGGGCCGATCATCGAACCCGGCTCGGTGCCGCGCGCGACGGTGTACCCCGCGATGCGCGCGGTCAACCGCTCGGCGAACTCGGATGCCACCGACTCGTGCACGAGCAGGCGGTTCGCCGCGGTGCAGGCCTCGCCGCCGTTGCGGAGTTTCGCGAGCAGCGCCCCCTCGACGGCCAGGTCGAGGTCGGCGTCCTCGAAGACGAGGAGCGGCGCGTTGCCGCCGAGCTCCATCGAGACGCGGAGCACCTGGTCGGCGGCGTCGGCGATCAGGCGACGGCCGACTTCGGTCGATCCCGTGAACGACAGCTTGCGCAGCCGCGAGTCCTTGATCAGCGGGCCCGTCACCCGGCCGGCGCTCGTCGTGGGGATGACGTTCAGCACGCCGGCCGGCAGGCCGGCCTCCTCGAGCACCTTCGCGAAGAGCAGCGCCGTGAGCGGGGTGAGCGCGGCGGGCTTCAGCACCATGGTGCATCCGGCCGCGATCGCCGGGGCGATCTTGCGGGTGGCCATCGCGAGCGGGAAGTTCCACGGCGTGATGAACAGGCTCGGACCGACGGGCCGCTTGGTGACGAGCAGCCGGCTGCGGCCGTCGGGCGCGGTCGCGAACCGGCCGGAGATGCGGGCGGTCTCCTCCGAGAACCAGCGCAGGAACTCCGCGCCGTACGCGACCTCGCCGCGCGCCTCGGCGAGCGGCTTGCCCATCTCGAGCGTCATCAGGAGCGCGAACTCGTCGGCGCGAGCGGTGACCGCCTCGAACGCGCGCCGCAGGATCTCGGCGCGCTCACGCGGTGCCGTGCGAGCCCATGACCGCTGCGCGGCGTGCGCGGCGGCGAGTGCCGCCTCGCCGTCGGCGGGCGTCGCGTCCGCGATCGTGAGCAGCACTCCGCCCGTCGACGGGTCGGACACGTCGAACGTGCCGCCATCCGACGCCGAGCGCCATTCGCCACCGATGAAGAGGCCGGTGGGAACGCGGTCGAGCAGGGCGCGCTCGTCGGCGGCGGTGATGGTCAGCGGCGGGTGCGGCGGGAGTGGTGACGGTGCTCACAGGGACTTCCTTCAGGATGGCGATGATCTCGTCGGCGCTCGGCTGCACCGGGTTGTTCACGGTCACGGTGTCGGCGAGCGTGTCGGCGGCGAGCGAGGCGAGTGCCTCCTCGGTCACGCCGAAGCGGCTCAGGGGTCCGACGAGCCCGACCTGGGCGGCGAGCCCGGTGATCGCGGCGATGGCGGCGTCGGCGTTCGCGGCATCCGTCGCCGACGTGTCGCCCACGCCGACCGCGAAGGCGACGCGCGCGAGTCGCTCCTCGCGCACAGAGCGGTTGAGCCGCAGCACCCCGCCGATCACGATCGCGAGCGCGAGGCCGTGCGGGATGTCGAACTGCCCGCCGAGCGGGTGCGCGATGCCGTGCACGAGCCCGAGGCCGGTGTGCGAGAAGCCGACGCCGGCCACGTGGCTCGCGAGCAGGAGCTCCGAGCGCGCCTCGAGGTCGGTGCCGTCGGCCACCGCGCGGGGCAGGTAGGTCGCCACGGTCGAGAGCACCTGCAGCGCGATGCCGTCGGAGTAGGGATTCGCGCGCACGGAGAGGTACGACTCGAGCGCGTGCGTGAGCGCGTCGAACCCGGTCGCCGCGGTCGCGCCGGGCGGCAGCCCGACCGTGAGCTCGGGGTCGAGGATCGCCGCACGGGCGAGCGCGCTGTCGTGGCCGACGTAGAACTTGCGGTGGCCGACGACGTCGGTGATCACGCCGAACGCGTTCACCTCGGCGCCCGTGCCGGCGGTCGTCGGGATCGCGACGATCGGCAGTGCGGTGCGGGCGAACGGCGTGCTGTAGTCGAGCGCGATGCCGCGCTCGGGGTTCACCGCGCCGATCGAGATGCCCTTCGCGGCGTCGAGCGACGATCCGCCGCCGACCGAGACGATGGCGTCGGCACCGACGGATGCCGCGAGGTCGCTGCCCGCGTCGAGGTTCGTGGTCGTCGGGTTCGGCGTGACCTCACCGTAGACGTGCACCGCGAGGCCCGGCGGCCTCGAGCGACTCCCGCACCCGGGCGACGATCGGCGATGCGGCGAGGAACGGGTCGGTCACGATGAGCACGGTCGAGGCGCCGAGCGCCGCGACCACCGCGCCGACCTCGGCGACGCGGCCGCGCCCGAAGTAGGCGATCGGCTTCGGGTCGAGCGTGAGCTCGGTGTCGGCGAGCGGCTGCGGAAGCGCCGCGAGGGTGGTGCCGCTCATGCGTTCACCGCCTCGCGACGGAGTTCGACGCCGATGAGGTCCTCGTACAGCTTCACGGGGGTCATCTCGCCGGCGAGGTCGCCGTACTGCGCCTTGGCCCGCCGGTAGACCTGCTCCACGACCGCCGAGAGCTCGGCCGGCACGCCGACCGATCGGGCGAGGTCGATCGAGAGTCCGAGGTCCTTGCACGCGAGCGCGATGGCGAAGCCCTCGTCGTAGTCGCCGTGGTCGAGGATCGAGAGCACGTCGTTCTGCACGAAGTTCGAGTTGGCGGGGCTCGCGATGAGCGAGTCGCGCAGCACGTCGAGCTTGACGCCGGCCTTCACGCCGATCGCGAGCACCTCCGCGGTCGCCACGAGGTGCGAGAACCAGAGCTGGTTGATCATGAGCTTCACGGCGTACCCGGCGCCGGCGCCGCCGACGTGCAGGATCCGCTCGGGATCCCCCATCGCCTCGAACACCGGACGCAGCCGTTCGACGTCGGATGCCTCGCCGCCGACGAAGATCTGCAGCATCCCGTTCGCGGCGCCGACCGACATGCCGCTCACCGGGGCGTCGAGGATGTGCAGGCCGCGCTCGGGGTTCGCCCGGCGCACGGCGCTCGGCGACATCCGGCACCGAGGTGGACATGTCGACCCAGGTGCCGCCGTCGGCGATGCCGGCGAGGATGCCCTGCGGGCCGTTCACGACCGCGTCGACGTGTCGCGGGGTCGGCAGCATCGTGATCACGAGGTCGCTCTTCGCGGCGACCTCGGCGGGAGTCTCGGCCCAGAGGGCGCCGCCGGCGATCAGCTCGGCTGCGGCTTCACGCCGGATGTCGTTCACCACGAGGGGGAATCCCGCGTGCTGGAGGTTGCGGGTCATCCCCGATCCCATGTTGCCCAGGCCGATGAAGCCGACGGTGGGCAGTGCGGACTGCGTCATGTGCTCTCTCTCGTTGCGGGCGGGCGTCAGAGCGCGCCGTCGCCCAGGTTGATCCAGGTGGTCTTCAGGCCCGTGTACGACTCGAGCGCGTGCAGCGACCGGTCGCGGCCGGAGCCCGAGTTCTTGAAGCCGCCGAACGGCGTGATCACGTCGGCGACGTCGAACGTGTTCACCCACACGGTGCCGGCGCGGAGGCGCTTCGCGACGCGATGGGCGGTCGTGACATCCGCGGTCCACACGCTCGCGGCGAGCCCGTACGCCGAGTCGTTCGCGACGCGCACGCCCTCCTCGGCGCCGCGCACGGTGGTGACCGCGAGCGCCGGCCCGAAGATCTCCTCCTGCCCGATGCGGCTCGCGTTGTCGACGCGGTCGAAGACGGTGGGCTCGACGTAGAAGCCGTCCTCCAGCCCGGCGGGCCGCACGCGGTGGCCGCCGTGCACGACGGCGCCCTCCTCGCGGGCGAGGTCGACGTAGCCGAGCACCCGATCGAGCTGCGCGCCGCTCGCGATCGTGCCGAGCTGCGTGGCCTCGTCGAGCGGGTCGCCCTGCACGAGGCTGCGGCCGACCTTCAGCACTTCGTCCAGCAGCTCGTCGTGCACCCGCTCGTCGACGATGAGGCGGCTGCCGCCGTGGCAGGTCTGCCCGGCGTTGTAGAAGATGCCCCACGCGATCGCCGAGGCGCAGGCGGCGAGGTCGGGCACGTCGGCGAGCACGAGCTGCGGCGACTTGCCGCCGAGCTCGAGCCCGACCTGCTTGCCGTTCGACTCCCCCGCGTAGCGGAGGAACCCGCGACCGACGGCGGGCGAACCGGTGAACGTGATCTTGTCGACCTGCGGATGCCGCCCGAGCGCCTGTCCCGCGACGGGACCGAGGCCCGGCACGACGTTGAAGACGCCCGCGGGAACGCCGGCTTCGGCGGCGAGCTCGGCGAGCTTCAGGGCCGAGAGGCTCGTGAGCTCGGCGGGCTTCAGCACGACCGAGTTGCCGGTCGCGAGGGCCGGCGCGACCTTCCAGGCCGTGATGATGAGCGGGTAGTTCCACGGCACGACCGCGCCGATCACGCCGAGCGGCTCGCGGGTCACGAGCGCGAGCGCGTTCTCGGGCGTCGGTGCGATCTCGTCGGAGACCTTGTCGATCGCCTCGGCGTACCAGCGGAACACGCGGGCGGCGTTCGGCACGTCGACGTTGCGGGCATCGCCGATCGGATGCCCCGAATCGAGCGATTCGAGGAGCGCGAGCTCGTCGAGGTGCTCGAGCATCAGGTCGGCGAGGCGGATGAGCACCCGCTGGCGGTCGCGACGGTTCGCGCGTGACCACACGCCGGACTCGAAGGCCCGGGCCGCGGCGCGAACCGCGGCGTCGACATCGGCCTCGCCGCCCGCGCTCACGCTCGCGATGCGGCGGCCGTCGCGCGGGGCGAACGTCTCGAAGGTCGAGCCGTCGGATGCCTCGCGGAACTCGCCGTCGATGAAGAGTCGTGTCTCGGGGGTGAGCGCCGCGGCGGCGGCGATCCAGTCGGTCATCTCGGGATCTCCAGCTCAGGCGACGGTGGTGCGGGCGACGGTGTACCGGGCGACGGCGTCGTGGTCGATGCGGGCGCCGAGCCCCGGGGCATCCGGCACCAGGAGGTCGCCGGCGGCGTCGATCATGAGCGGCTCCATGAAGAAGTCGCGGCGCTCCGGCGTCCATCCGGGCGGGTCGAACGGGAACTCGAGGTACGGCCCCGCGTCGACCCCGGCAGCGACGTGGAGGTTCGCGAGCAGGCCGAGCCCGTTCGACCACGTGTGCGGTGTGAACAGGCGGTGGCGGAGGTTCGCCGATTCGGCCACTTGCCGGCCCGGTGCATGCCGACCGCGAGCGCGACGTCGGGCTGGTAGATGTCGAACGCGTCGGCCTCGATGAGCCCCATGATCTCGGGCAGGCTCCGCACCATCTCGCCGCCGGCGATCTGGATGCCGGTCTCGGCACGCACTCGCTTCGCGCCAGCGACATCGACCTGCGGCAGCGGCTCCTCGAGCCACAGCACGCCGAGCTCGGTGAGCTCTGTCGCGACCCGCTGCACCTGGGCGAGCGGGAGGGCCGCGGCGATGTCGCCCGACATCCGCCACATCTGATTGAGATCGACCATGAGGTCGAAGTCGTCGCCGACCGCCGCGCGCGCGGCTCGCACCGACGCGACGCCCTCGGCGAGACGGTCGCGCGCGATGCGGATCTTCATGGCGCGGAACCCGAGCTCACGGGCGGCGAGCGCGGATTCGGCACGCGCCTCGGGCGACTTCAGCTCACCGCTGGACGCGTACGCGGGCAAGCGGTCGCGTGCACCGCCGAAGAGCACGCTCACCGGGAGCCCGGCGACCTGGCCGATGATGTCCCAGAGCGCCGCCTCGAGCGGCCAGTACCGCCCGCCGTGGAAGTTGATCGTCTCGATGCGGCGCACCTGGTTGAGGATCTGCAGCGGATCGGTGCCGAGGAAGAGGTGCTCGTACGCCTCGAAGCCGTCCATCGTGTCGCCGGAGCCGTACCCCGTGACGCCCTCATCGGTGTGCACCGTCACGAGGGTCGCCGCGAACTCGGTTCGTGGATCGGGATCCCAGGCCGCGTTGAACGGCGGATCGAGCGGCAGCAGCATCCGCGTGAGGGTGATCGAGGTGATCTTCATTGCTCAGACTTTCGGGGTGTAGAAGGGGTTGCTCGGCTGTGCGCGCGCTGCGATGACGTCGTCGGTTGCGGGCAGGTGCCGGCTCCCGTTCTCGAGGGCGGTGCGTACCGAGCTGCGGTTGTTCTCGAACACCTCGTCGGGGTCGGATGCTCCGGGGTTCACCCACACGGCGGCGATGATCACGTGCGTGTCGGCCTCCTCGCGCGTGATGACCCCGTCGGCGAGCGCGTCGGCCACACCGGCCGCGATCCCCGCCTGGGCCGGCCCCCAGATCAGCAGCCCGTGCTCGTCGCTCGCCGGCGCCGACTTCGTGACGAAGAGGGTGAGCGGCTTCACGGGCAGCGACGGCCGCAGCACGGTGACGAAGGGCACGTGCCCCGCGCTCGGGGTGGCGAGGGCGCTCGCCCAGGCCACCCCCGCCGGACCCTCTCGATGCCCGAACACGGTGTTCACGTGCGCGGCGTTGACGCCGTCGCCGATGAAGCTCTCGCCGATCTGGAGGCCGTCGGTCATCAGATGAGGCCCTGCTCGGTCAGCCAGTCGGTGGCGACGTCTTCGGGGTCTTCACCGTCGACGTCGACGAGCGCGTTGAGCTTCTGCATCTCCTCGGTGGTGAGCAGCGGCGAGATCTCGGCGATGATGTCGGCGATCGCCGGGTACTTGTCGAGCGTCGCCTGCTTGAGCGTGAAGCCGCCCTGGTAGGCGGGGAAGAACTGCTGGTCGTCATCCAGCACGACGAGGTCGAGCGCGGGGATGCGGCCGTCGGTCTGGAACACCTCGCCGAAGTTGCAGTCGTCGCCCTTCTGGGTCGCGGTGTAGATCACGCCGGTGTCGAGGAGCGCCACGTTCGAGTCGGGCACGTCGATGCCGTAGGCGGCCTTGAGGCCCGGCCAGCCGTCGTCGCGGGTCGAGAACTCGCTCTCGATGCAGAACGTCTGCTCCTCGACCGGAAGCGATGCGATGTCGCTCAGCGACGTCACGCCGAGTTCCTCCGCCTTGTCGGCACGGATCGCGAACGCGTACGTGTTGTTGAGCGGGGCGGGGTCGAGCCAGGCGATGCCGTGCCGCGGCATCCGCTTCCTTCGTGGCCTCGAACTGGGCCTCGTCACCCTTCACCGGCGCGGTGTTGCCGTTGTAGGTGATCCAGGAGGTGCCGGTGTACTCCCAGTAGCCGAGGAACTCGTCGTTCTCGAGCGCCTGGCGCACGTTCGCCGAGCCCACGAGCTTGGTGTTGGCCACGGTCTCGGCGCCGTGGGCGTTGAGGAGCTGGCTCGTGATGTGCGACAGGATGAACTGCTCCGAGAAGTCCTTCGCTCCGATGTCGCCGGTGAGGCCCTCGAGCTCGGTACCCTGGCTGCCCGCGGCAGCACTGCCGCTGGAACAGGCGGAGAGGGCGAGCGTGCCGGCCGCGGCGAGCGCGAGCGCGGACAGGATGGTGCGCTTCTTCATGGTGTCTCCTTGGTGGGGGTTGGGGTGGATCAGATGCCCTTGGGCTTCAACAGGTCTTCGGCGATGCCGGCGACCCAGTCGATGAGCAGGGCGATGCAGGCCACGAGCACGGCTCCGACGACGAGCACGGGATAGCGCTGCAGCTTCAGGCCGTTGACGATCATGTCGCCGAGGCCGCCGGCGTTGATGAACGTCGCGATCGTCGCGACGCCGACGCAGAACACGAGGGCCGTGCGAAGCCCCGCGAGGATCACGGGAACGGCGAGCGGCACCTCGATGCGCGTGAGCACCTGGTTCGGCGTCATGCCCATGCCGCGCGCCGATTCGCGCACACTGGCGTCGACCTGCTGGATGCCGATCATCGTGTTGCGCAGCACCGGCAGGAACGCGTAGATCACGAGTGCGACGAGCGCGGTCGTGTACCCGGTCTGCCAGACGATCGCGAGCAGGATGACGACGCCGACGGCCGGCGTCGCCTGGCCGACGTTCGCGATGGCGAGGATGACCGAACGCAGCGTCTTCGAGCGGGTCTTCGCGAGCAGGATGCCGGTCGGGATCGCGAGCACCGCGACGAGCGCAGACGCGACCACGGTGAGGTTCAGGTGCTCGCCGACGCGGAGCGTGATGTACGCCCAGTTGAGCGTGCGCTGTTCGATCGAGTCCAGCTGCAGCGTCGACACCCAGAAGAGGAGCAGTGCGAGCACGACGACGACCACGATCGGCGTCGTGAAACGACGCCACGTGAAGAATCGCTCGCGCACCACCACGCCCTCCGCAGCACGGGCCGCGGCGATGCTCTGCGTCTCGGTCGTGACGCTCATCGCGCGCTCGCCTGCGCGGTGGCCACGGCCGCCGCGGTCGCCGCGGCCGGGAGTTCCGCGCCGAGCACCGCCGAGATCCGGTCGACCGTGATCGAGCCGAGCACCCGGCCGCCGGCCTCGACGACGTCGACGGCCGGGAGTCCGGTGAGCACGAGCGTGTCGAGCGCGTCGCGGAGGTTGTCGGATGCCGCGACCGTCGGCGCGCCCGTGCGGCCGGTCGCCGCGCCGAGGCTCGCCTCGGTCACGCGCACGAGGGCGAGACGCTTCAGCGCCGCGCCGTGGCCGATGAACGAGGCGACGTAGTCGTTGGCGGGCTCGGCGAGGATGTTGGCGGGCGTGTCGAACTGCTCGATCCGGCTGCGATCGGAGAGCACCGCGATGCGGTCGCCGAGTCGGATCGCCTCGTCGAAGTCGTGCGTGACGAAGATGATCGTCTTGCCGATCGACTCCTGCAGGCGCAGGAACTCGGCCTGGAGCTTCTCGCGGGTGATCGGGTCGGTCGCGCCGAAGGGCTCGTCCATGAGCATGACGGGCGGGTCGGCGGCGAGGGCGCGAGCGACGCCGACGCGCTGCTGCTGGCCGCCCGAGAGCTGCTTCGGGTAGCGCTGCGCGAACGATCCCGGGTCGAGCTGAACGGTTTCGAGCAGTTCGTCGACGCGGTCGGCGATGCGCTGCTTCGACCAGCCGAGCAGCTTCGGCACCACCGAGATGTTCTCGGCGATCGTCATGTGCGGGAAGAGCCCGATCTGCTGGATGACGTAGCCGATGTGCCGGCGCAGCTCGTTCGGGTCGAGCGAGAGCACGTCGCGCCCGTCGATCGAGATCGAGCCCGAGGTCGGCTCGATGATCCGGTTGATCATCTTCATGGTCGTGGTCTTGCCGCAGCCGCTCGGACCGACGAACATGACGAGCTCGCCCGGGGCGGCGGTCATCGAGAAGTCGTCGACGGCCGGCACGTGCTGGTTGGGGTAGGTCTTCACGACGCGGTCGAGCACGATCTCGACGCCGGTCGTGTTCTGGGCGATCGCGGTGATGCCGGTGGCGGTGGATTCAGGCACGGAGACCCCTTGAAGTAGTCGATCGGGTGATGAGGACGAAGATGGCGTCGACGACGAGCGCGAGAATGACGACGCCCAAGGTGCCGGTGAGGGCGAAGTTCAGGGCATTCTTCGAGCCGAGCGACGACAGGCCCTGGAAGATCAACTGGCCCAGGCCGGGTCCGGCGACGTATGCGGCGATCGCCGCGATGCCGATCGTGAGCTGTGCCGCGACACGCACCCCGGTGAGGATGATCGGCCAGGCGATCGGCAGTTGCACGGTGACGAGGATCTTCAGTCGGCGACATCCCCATGCCCTTGGCCGATTCCATGATCGCGGGCGACACCTCGCGGAGCCCGACGACGGTGTTCCGCACGATCGGCAGCAGCGAGTAGAACACGAGCGAGAGCACCGTCGGCGTCCAGCCGAGCCCGAAGATCGGGGTGATGAGGGCGAGCAGCGCGAGCGACGGGATCGTCAGGGCGACTCCCGCCGCGGCGATCGTGAGCGAACGCGGCACGGGGCGATTCCACACCGCGATGCCGATGAGCACGCCGACGATCGTCGCGATGAGGAGTGACAGGGCGACCACAGCGAGGTGCTGCATGATCAGTTCGAGGATGTCGTCCCATCGTCGGCCCCAGAACGTGAGGAGACCGTCGAGGTTGAACTCGGTCACGTGTGCTGCTCCTTCTCGTCGTTGAGGACCTCCCGAGGTGCTCGGTGGTGCTGGAGAGAGACGATACGTCCGGGTCACGATATGCGCAACTTGGGTTGTGCAAATGGCAACCGCACTCCTACACTGGCCGACATGACGGCTCAGACAATGACGTCCGGCGGCACCCAGCGACGCAACTCGGCGGGGCTCAGACGCGATCTCGAAGTTCTCGAAGCGCTCGGCACCGACGAGGCGCAGGTGAACGGCGGCCTCGGCGTCGTGCGCCTCGCCGAGATCGTCGGCCGCGACAAGGGCCAGGTGTCGCGAACCCTCGCCACGCTCGCCGAAGCCGGCCTCGTCGCTCGCGACCCGGTCTCACTCAGCTACAGCCTCGGCTCCCGCCTCTACGCGCTCGCGGCGCTCACCGCCGAATCGCGACTCGTGCGCGAGTCGGCGCGCTACCTGCGCCGCGTCGTCGCGGCGACGCACGAGACCACGCATCTCTGCGTGCTCCGCGGCGGCAGCGTGCTGACGCTCGCGAGCGAACTCAGCGAACACGCCTTCCGGGGCCTCGGCTGGGAGGGGGTCAGCACCGCCGCCTGGCGCACGTCGTCGGGTCGGGTCCTCGTGAGCGGATGGAGCGATGACGAGCTCGCCGCCTGGTACGACGAGCACGGCACCGACGAGCCGATCGTGCAGACCGCGTCGCGTATGCCGCTCGGCGGCAGCATCGCCCAGCCGCCCGCGCCGCCGCCCGGCAAACTGCTCGTCACCGATCTCGACAGCCTGCTCGTCGAGATCGGCCGCATCCGCGAGCGCGGCTTCGCCACGGTCGACGAGGAGTTCGAGGCCGGCGTCGTGGGGGTGTCGGCGCCGATCTACGACTTCCGGCGGCACATCGTCGCGGCGATCAACATCAGCGCACCGAAAGCACGTCTCGGCGACCATCTCGACGAGGCCGGCCGCCTCGCCGCCCGTGCGGCGGCCGAGCTCTCCACGCATCTCGGTGCACCGGCGCCGCGCGCGAACTGAGGCGGGAACGCAGCGGCCGAACTCACCTACGCAGGCGAGGCCCGCATGCGGCTGCCGCACGCAGGAGTCTGGGCTCTCGAGCTGAGTCGCCGGGGCTCGCTGATGCCCGTCGTCCGGTCGGTGACCACACCGCTCGTCGAGCTGCGGGGCTGTCCGACGCGCCGACGCGCCGCGGCGGCTACCGCTCCGGTGTTTCCCGCTTCGACTCTCGTTCTCCACGGGTTAGTCGGTGTGCAACCGCACCGACGATCCGGATTCGCGCCGGCACGCTTGGCCCTCCGGGCGGCAGCCGCGAGTCGAGCCGCCTCGCCGAATGATCGCGAACACCATCGGCCCGTAGATGAGCGCCTGTCGATCCTCGATGCCCGAACCCATCGGCCTCGAGGAAGACGCCGATGAGCAGCAGGAACGACAGCGCGAGCATCTTCACGGTCGGGTCTGCCTGTCTCACGAAGGCGAAGATGAACCGCGCGGCGAAGAGCATGATGGCGAACGAGAGCACGACCACCGTGATGCATCACGAGCATGTGCTCGCGTCATCCCGACCGCCGTGATCACCGAATCGAGCGAGAACACGATGTCGAGCGCGGATCTGAGCGAGCTCGGCGCCACGTGGATCGCCGTACCGCGACCCGTCGTGGGTCGATCGCGCGCCCTCGAGGTGTCTGGTGGATCGTCATGGACGGCCGTGGTCGACCACGACGGGCTCGTCCGCGTGCGGATGACATCGCGGCCGAGAAGCCCGCCGGGACCGTCGAAGCGATCGGTCTTCAGGGTCGATCGACCCGCCGCGGCCAGCGAAGACCAGCACGACCCGCATGACCGTCGCGAGGGTGCGCCTCGCGTTGCGCGCCCTCGCCTGCTGCTCGAGCGGCGCATCGTCGCGGGATCGAGATCGATCACGACGTTGTCGACGCCAAGTATCGACCTCGCGGACGAACAGTGTCACCGGAATCCGGCGATGAGATCGCGCGTCGCTCGGGGACGAAGTCCATGCTTCATGCTAACGGATGTCGCGGCGCGGCTGACACGGTCGAGCTCGACGCCGGCCGCATCCGGCCGGAAGCTCGTGCTCGCGATCGGCGACTAGTACTCGCGCACGTAGCTCATGTGCGTGTGCGCCACCTCGAACCCGAGGCCGGCGTAGAGCCCCAGCGCACCGGTGGGGTTCTCGGCGTCGACGTCGAGGGTCACCCGTTCGAGGCCGCTCGTGCGGGCGGCGTCGAGGTGCCGAGCGAGCAGCGCGTGCGCGACCCGACGGCCGCGCCACGGGCGCACCACGCCGACGAGTTGCACGTACGACGAGGTGAAGCCCTGCCCCGCCCAGTCGCCTTCGTTGCGGAGGGCGAGCACGAAGCCGACGACCTCCTCGCCGTCGTCGCCGTCGGCGAGTGCGAGGAACGAGAGCGCGGGGGCGAAGTACTCGCCGCCGATGATCACCTTCCAGGTCTCGACGTTCGTCGACTGGCTGCCCCAGTGGTCGGCGAAGGAGGAGTTGCGGGCGAGGCGCGTGGACTCCGACCATTCGGGCGCCCACTCGACGATGCGGACGCCGTCGGGCGAGGCGACGGCGTCGACCGGCGTTGCGAGGTCGCGCTCGAGGGTGGAGAAGTGCCGACGGAGCGACAGTCCCATGCGTTCGATCAGCGCCGAGGCATCCGGTGCCCGCTCATCGGCGAACGCCATGATCCAGCCGGGCAGGGTCTTGTCGCTCGCGGCGAGCTGTTCCCGCGACCGAGCGAGCTGCCATTCGAGGAGCAGCCGACCGATGCCGCGGCCTCGCGCCTCGGGACGCACGGCGCCGAACACGATTGAACGCACGAGCGTCTCCTGCCCCGGCGGGCAGACCACGGAGCCGCTCGCGACGATGCGGCCGTCGGCGGTCGACGGCGACGATCGTGTCTCGAGTCGGGTCGATGTGCGGCAGCTCGAACGCCTCCATCGCCTCGTCTCGGCTCTCGACCCAGTTGGGGTGGTCGGTGTGCGCGACTGCGGCGTAGAACTCGAGCATCGCGTCGACGTCGTCGATCGTCATCGGCCTCCACGTCGCGACATCCGGATGCACCGGCACGACCGGCTGCGGAACGGTGCCGATGCGGCGCGAAAGCGGAAGAAGGGCGGCGTCAGGCATGGCTCCGATCCTCGCACGGGACACCGCTCAGCCGCCATCACGCACGACGCACCTCCTCAGAACACTGGAGGTCGGCACCGTAGCGATGCAGAATGAACCCAAAGACGTGGGGGTGCGGGATGTCGATGGAAACCGTGTTGTGGTCGATCCTCGGGACGTACATCACCGTCGGCGGGGTGCTGCTGCTCGCTGCACTCTGGTCGCTCGTGCGCAGGCCACGCCAGCGCTGAGTCGGCGCGCGCCGGCGCCGGTCGCGCGGCCCGCCTCGGCGTGCTGCTGAGCCCGCTGGCTCGGTCAGCCGAGCGCGTCGGCGATGGGGGTGTCGCCCGCGTTGAAGCGGATGGTGCGACCGATGGTGCCGGGGTTCGCGAGCACCGCTGCCGCGACGGCGGCGACATCCGCTCGATCCACCCTGCGCGTCTCGGATGCCTCGACGTCGATCCTTCCCGTTCCCTCGCCGTCGGTCAGGCCGCCCGGGCCGAGGATCGTCCAGTCGAGCGAGGTGCCGGCGAGGTGCTCGTCGGCTGCCGCCTTCGCCTCGGCGTAGGCGTGGAACGGGTTCGACTCGGGCACGGTGTGGTCGGGCGACCCGAAGTAGGAGACCATCACGAAGCGGCGAACGCCCGCGCGTTCGGCCGCCGACATCGATCGGATCGCGGCGTCGCGATCGACGGCGTACGTTCGCTGCGGATTGCCGCCGCCCGCGCCCGCCGACCAGACGATCGCGTCGCGCTCGCGGAACAGCTCGGCGAGCTCGTCGACGTCGAGCCGTTCGATGTCGGCGAGGACCGGTGTCGCGCCGGTGACCGCGACGCCCGAGGCGTGATCGGCGTTGCGGATGATCGCATCGACCTCGTCGCCGCGATCGACGAGCAGCCGTTCGAGTCGCAAGGCGACCCTTCCGTGACCACCGATGACTACGATGCGTGCCATGGCCAACTCCTTCGCTCGCTTTCATCCACGGTACCGGGCGGATGCCCCGGCGACAGGTGCCGACCGATGCCGGTGACGAGCGCCGGCATCCTCCTGTACCGCCGCTCGCCCGAGCTCGAGGTGTTCATCGCGCACATGGGCGGTCCGTTCTGGGCGCGGAAGCACGAGGGTGCGTGGACGATTCCGAAGGGCGAGTACGTCGCCGGCGAGGAACCGGATGCCGCGGCGCGACGTGAGTTCGCCGAGGAGATCGGCGTGCCGCCACCCGACGTCGACTATCTCGACCTCGGCGAGTTCCGCTACACGTCGGGCAAGCTCGTGCGTGTGTTCGCGGGCGCCGCGCCGACATTCGAGGTCGCCGAGGTGCGAAGCAACACCTTCGAGATGGAGTGGCCGCCGCGATCGGGGCGCCGGCAGTTCTTCCCCGAGGTCGACGACGCGCGCTGGGTGCCGGCGCCCGAAGCGCGCGAGCTGCTGAGCAAGGGGCAGCGCCCGGCGCTCGATGCGCTCGAGCGGGCCCTGGCGGAGCCGGGCGGTGGCTGACGAACGCGGCCGACGGGCGGGCGCGTTTTCATCGGCATCGTCGAGTTCCTCGGCGCGCTCGGGCTCGGGCCTGAGGGTGACCCCAGCCCGCGGCGCAGGCGAGCACGAGCCACCGAGTGGCCCCCGACTTGTCCTCCACAGGCTCGGTATCGGGCTGGTTGTCCACAGGGAATAGTGGGTCTGGCCTGCGGTTTTCCGCCGATTCGAATGTCAGTGGGTCGTGGTTGAGTTGACCCATGACCACCCCACCGGCACCCGCGCTGCAGGCGGCGCTGGATGCCGAGTTGACGCAGATCGGCGGCAGCTTGATCGGGTGATCCGCGCGGCGCAGGCGGAGCAGTTCCAGCGCATCGAGTCGGCCCGGGTTCTGGCGGCGTCACTCGACGGGGTCACCGAGTCGAGCGGGTTCGTCGAGCGGGAGTTCGCGACCCGGTCGTTCGTGGCCGAGCTCGCGACCACGCTCACCGTGCATGAGGCGACCGCGGGTCGCCTCGTCGCCGACGCGGGCCGGTTGACCGGGCCGTTCACCGCGACCCTGGCCGCGCTCGCGGGCGGGGCGGTCTGCCTGGGCAAGGTCCGCACCCTCCTCGAGATCGCGGGCACCCTGCCCGCCGACGCGGTCGCGCCGTTCGAGCACGCCGCGCTGGGGCACCCGCGACCCGAGACGCCGTCCGCGTTCCGGCGCCGGCTGCGGTCGCTGCGTGAGCGGATCCACCCCGAACCGCTCGCCGCCCGCCACCAGCGGGGCCGCGCCGAGCGGCGGGTGTGCCTCGACCCCGCCGAAGACGGCATGGCGTGGCTGAGCCTGTCACCTCGAAGCCGAACGCGGCGTCGCGATCATCGCCCGGCTCGACGCGCTCGCCGACACCGAGCAGCGCACCCCTGCCGCCGCCGCATCCGCCCAGGGCGCCGCGGCATCCGACCCGGGCGGCGCGGCATCCGACCCTGCCGGCGCGGCATCCGATGCTCGTACCCGCGAACAGCTCCGCCTCGACCTCGCCGCCGGGCTCCTCCTCGGCGGCCACGGCGCCGCCGACACCGCACCCACCGGCATCGTCACCCCGCGCATCTACGTCACCGTCCCGGTACTCACCCTCCTCGGCCACACCGACCAACCCGCCGAACTCGACGGCTACGGACCGATCGACGCCGACACCGCCCGCCCCTCGCCGCGCACGCCCCCTCGTTCCGCCGGATCCTCACCCACCCCGAGACCGGCGCGTACCTCTCCTACGGCCGAACCAGCTACCGGGTCCCCGCCGACCTCGCCGGCTACCTCCGCATCCGCGACGGCGGCTGCCGATTCCCGGGCTGCACCCGCACCGCCGTCCGCACCGACATCGACCACACCACCGACTGGCAATCCGGCGGCCCCACCCGCCACGACAACCTCGCCCACCTCTGCCGCAAACACCACCGCCTCAAACACCACACCCCCTGGCGCATGACCCAACAGCCGGGCGGCGAGATCCGCTGGACCTCACCCGCCGGCCGCGAACACACCACCACCCCGGCCCATCCATTCGCGCCCACCCGGCCACCCGACCCGCACGGCGCACCCGCGACACCGACCGAGCCACGCCGCAGAGCAAGCCCGCCGCGCCGAGCGCGACCACAGCGCCGAGCGCGAGCACCGCGCCGAGCGCGAGCACCGCGCCGAGCGCGAGCACCGCACCGAGCGCGAGCACCGCGCCGAGCGCGAGCACCGCCCGACGCGCGACCACAGCCCGGGCCTACGTCGCGCCCGAGTACCCGATGGAACCGCCGTGGGCATCACCCCGAGAGGAGCAGCCCGACACGACAGCCGCCTGAGTCCGCTACTGCGGCTTCGTCGCCGTGCCGTCGAGCCAGAGCATGTCGGACTCGTCGCGATGCACGCTGTCGGTCCCGACGAACTTGGCGTCGATCTGCGGGCCCTTCTTGATGACGTGCACGAGCGCCATCGCGTACCCGCGCCCGAGATCGTAATCGGACTTCAGCCAGTCGACGATCACGCCGGCCTTCACCGAAGGGTCGTCGTACCCCTTCTCCTTCGCGAGTTCGATGAACTCGCGCGGGGTGAGCCCCGTTTTCTCCTCGATGTTGTCGAGATATGCCTGGAATGACATCGTTCACACCTTCCGTTCACACATGCGTCGCTCGAGCCGGTCGATTCTCGACATCCGATTTCACGAATCCTGCACATCGAGTGGCACGTCGAGAAACTCCTGCTGGATGCGGGGCGAGGCGTGGATGCACATCATCCGCAGCGTGCCGTCTCCCTCTGCACGGAATCGGTGCGGGGTGCCAGCGCCGACGACCAGGATGTCGCCCACGCCGGCACGGTGGTCGACGCCGTCGGCGGTGACGGTGACCTCACCCTCGAGCACGACCCAGGTCTCGCTGTAGGGGTGCTTGTGCAGATCGGGACCCTGCCCTGGCTGATTGTCGACGAGGAAGAACGAGACGCCCGAGCCGTACCCCTCGCCCTCGAACTTGACGGTGCGCCCGGCACCGATCGTCAGGTCGGTGGCTCGTACGGTCGTCAGCATCGCAGGGGCATCCTCTCGCCGGTGGTGGTCGCCCGGCTCAGTGCCGGTGCGCCTCTGGGAGTCTAGGGCCGCGGTACGACACGTCGAAGATCCTCGCGAGCCAGCACACCCAAGCCAGCTACACCCGGGGGTGTAGACGGAGTGTCTCCCCGACGCGGATGCCTCGGCCCGCCGTTCGCGGCATCGTGAGCCGTGACCGCATTCGGGCGGGAAGCCGCATTCGGGCGGGAAAGGAGCACGAGATGACTGCCACGAACGAGCTGCCGGCTCGACCGGTGCGGAGGAGTGCGAGGAGTACCGGCCGCCCGCCCCGGCTGTCGGCCCGTGCGAGGAAGCTCATGCTCCTCGTGCACATCGCGGCCGCCGGCGCCTGGCTCGGCATCGATCTCGTGCTCGGCATCCTCGTGGTGACGACGATCGGCTCGGACGCCATCGGCGCCGGCGCCGCGGCAGCGAGCATCGCCGCGTTCGCGACCTGGCCACTGGTGACCGTGGGCCTCGTCACCCTTGCGAGCGGCGTCGTGCTCGGAATCGGCTCGAAGTACGGTCTCGTGCGCTACTGGTGGGTGCTCGTGAAACTCGTGATCAACGTCGTACTGGTCGTGCTCGTGATCACCGTGCTCTCGCCGGCCGTCGAACAGCTCGGCGCGGCCGGTCGCGCGGCGCTCGCCGACGGCTCCACGCCGGAGGTCGCCGCGAACCTCCTCTTCCCGCCGATCGTGTCATCCACGGCGGTCGTCGTCGCGATGACGCTCGCGGTGTTCAAGCCGTGGGGGCGGCTGCGGCGGCATCCGACGACTCAGGCTGTCGTGATCAGGCATCCCGAAACGGTGCGTACGTCGTCGCGAGCATGACGCCCGAACCCGTGCGTCGAACGGCGACGTCGCGGATCGACAATGCGCTCGCCCTTCCTCCGCCGCTGCCGATCCGCGAGGATGAGCCCATGCCGACCGATGAGCTGGCCGCCGTCGCCGAGGAGCTCTACGCGCTCCTCCCCGACGAGTTCACGGCCGCCCGCAACGACCGCGCACGTGCGGTGCGGGGCGACGACCGGGAGCTCGCGTCGCGCATCCAGGAACTCCGCCGCCCGGCGCCCGCCGCGTGGCTCGTGAACCAGCTGGTTCGGCATCGCGCCGACCAGCTCGACGGCATCCTCGACCTCGGGGCCGAGCTGCGTGAGGCGCAGGACGAGCTCGACGCCGCCGCGCTCTCACGCCTCACCAAACAGCGCCGGCAGCTCGTCGCCGCGCTCGCGCGCGATGCGGGCGGGCTCGCCGAGGAACTCGGCAACCCCGTGCGCGACCCGGTGCTCGACGAGGTCGCGCAGACGCTGCAAGCCGCGATGTCGGATGCCTCCGCCGCCGACGCCGTGCGCTCCGGCCGGCTCGTTCGGGCCCTCGAGGCCGTGGGGCTCGAGGTCGACGTCGAGGGTGCTGTGGCCGGCGGGGCGGCCCCGGCCGCGACCACGGGTGCCCGGACGGCGCCGACCGGTTCGCAGGCGCGGGCGCCGGAGGCATCCGAGTCGGCTGAAGCACCCGAAGCGGCGGCCGCGGCCGATGCCGCCGCGCTGAAGGTTCGGGAACGCGCCGAACGCGCCGCGCGCGAGGCCGAGCAGCGCGCCGAAGCGGCCGCGGCTGCGCTCGAGGAGCTCGACGGCCGCGTCGACGAGCACCGGAAGCGAATCGGCGATCTCACCTCCGAGCGCGACGAGCTCGAGGAGCGCCTGCGCGCGGTCGAGTCCGAGCTCGCCGACGCCGAGCGCGAGTTGCGGCCGGTCGCGCGCGAGCGTGATCGCGCGGCGCGGGCGTCGGAGGAGGCGCGCGACGCGGCCGAGGAAGCGCGCGACGCGCTCGGCTAGCGATGCGCTCGATGAGGTGGGCGGCAGCGCGAACAGACCGGCGAAGACGACCATCTCGAAGCGGAACCAATCGATCGGAGAGCACTCATGACTCGCAACCATCGCGGCACGACCGCCGTCGTCACCGGCGCGAGCTCCGGCATCGGCGCCGAGTTCGCCCGCGTGCTCGCCGCACGCGGCGCGAACCTCGTGCTGGTCGCCCGGCGCGAACAGCGCCTCGCCGATCTCGCCGGCAGGATCAGGGCGAAGCACGGCGTCGACGTGCACACGCTCGCGCTCGACCTCGCCGCACCTGGCGCTCGTGACACGCTCGTGGCGTTCGTGCGCGAGCGCGGTCTCACGATCGACTCGCTCGTCAACAACGCGGGGTACGGGATGCACGGCCCACTCGCCGACGCGGATGCCTCACGGCTCGACGAGCAGGTGCGGCTGAACGTCGGCGCGGTGGTCTCGCTCACGCGCGCATTCCTGCCCGAGATGACGGCATCCGGCCGCGGCGTGCTCGTGAACGTCGCGAGCACGTCGGCGTTCCAGCCGGTGCCGTTCATGGCGGTCTACGGCGCGTCGAAGGCCTTCGTGCTGAGCTTCACCCAGGCCGTCGCATACGAGACCCGCGACTCCGACCTTCGCGTCACCGCGCTCTGCCCCGGCCCCACGCGCACCGAGTTCTTCGACGTCGTCGGCACCCGAGAAGCGGCGGTCGGCAGCTTCCAGTCCCCCGCCCAGGTCATCGCGACGGCGATGCGCGCGCTCGACGCCCGCCGGACTCCGAGCTCGGTCGTCTCGGGCCGCGTGAATCGCGTCACGGCGGTGGTTGCACGCATCATGCCGCGGGCGGTGGTCGTGCCGGCGACCGGGCGAATCATGTTGCGCTGAGCGACCGGCACCGCGCCGCGGTTCGGCTACCGCGCGCTGAGCGACGCGCACCGCGCCGCGGTTCGACCACCACGCGCCCGTCACGGCACGACCGACACGCGAACCCGCCGCTCGATGCGAACGCCACGGCCTGCACTGATCCCGTGCGGTGAGGCGCATTCGCGAACCCGGGCCCATCCCGCGACGGCATCGCCGGCTCAGCTGATCCCGTGCGGGGAGAGGTTCGCGTTCGCGATATGCCAGTTCCCCCTCAGCGGTAAGTTGTCGATGAGGGGGAACTGGCATATCCGAAACGGCAAACCCTTCCGCTGACCGGCCCTGCGCCGGCCGCCGGGCCGCCAGGCCCCGGCCGAGCCACCAGTCCGCCGACCCGCCGGACCACCGGTCCGCCGAGCCACCGGGCGACCGAGCCACCGAGCCGCCGCACACCGCGGCCCCAGCCCAGCGCCGCATTAGCCCCGCCGCCGAATGCTCCGCGGGCTCCCCGCCGCGTCAGTCCAGCCGCTGATCGCGGCGCGCTCCCCCGCCGAGTCGCGCCGAGATCTCGGCCGCCGTCGCGCGGGCGGCCGCCACCACGTCGTCGAGGTCGACAGAGCTGTACGACGTGCCGATGTACGGCACGGTCAGCGCCGCCACGGTGTCGCCCGTCCGGCCCCTGATCGCCACGACGACGTCGGTGATGCCCGCCTGGAGCCGATCGGGGCGGGTGAGGTAGCCCTCGGCGAGGTGCTCGGCGTCGCCGGGCGAGAGTGCGGCGGCAGCGGCATCCGTCGAGCCGTCAGTCGAACCCGCCGCCAGCACCGCACCGGTCGCCGTGCTCTCGAGCGGGAAGCGGGCGCCCACGCGCACCTGGTAGCCGAAGTCGGCGGGCGACTCGGCCTGCGCGATGATGCGCACCGCGCCCCCGTCGTCGACGCTCAGGTTGCACGACTGCCGGATCGTGTCCGCGAGCTCGCGCATCGGACCCGCCGCGAGCTGCACGAGGCCGCGCAGGGGCGGGTGCCGGTGCGCGAGGTCGAACAGCGCCATCGACAGCACGTACCGCCCAGAACGCTCGTCACGAGTGAGGTAGCCGCGGCGCTCGAGCGTGGCGAGCACGCGGTAGATCTGGCTCACGTTGCGGCCCACCGCTTCGGCGATCTCGGTCTGGGTGAGCCCGCCCGCCTCGTCGGCGAGGAGTTCGAGGATGTCGAGCGCCTTGTCGAGGGCGGGGGCGGAATAGTCCGTCGGGCGGACCGCGCGTGCGTTCGGTCATACGGATGCCTCCGGCCGTCGCCCGAGTCACCGGTCGGCGCCGAGCGCCCGCACGAATCGGCGGGCGATCTCGCGCTCGAGGTCGTCGGGCACGGGCTGTGCGCCCGGCGCGAGCGACGAGGCGGCGGTGGCGACGCGCTCGAGCGAGAGCGACTGCAGGAGGAATCCGAGGTCCATCGCCTCGAGCGAGTTGCCCTTCGGCTCACGGCCCGCGAGGTTCACCATGCGGCCGCCGGCGAGGAGGATCAGCTCGCGCCCGTCGGGCAGGTCGACGCGCTCGATCGCGGCGTCGAGCTCCGTCACCGCGGTCGCGCGCGCGTAGAGCGCCTCGGTGTCGATCTCCCACGGGAAGTGACCGGCGTTCGCGAGCACAGCGCCACTCGGCATCCGGTCGACGATCTCATCGGTGATGATGCCGGGATGCCCGGTAGCGGTGATGAAGAACTCGCCCCACTCGGCGAGGTTGCCGAGCTCGTCGACGCGATAGCCGTCGAGCGCGGCCTCGAACGCCTTGATCTCGTCGATCTCGGCGACCGCCACCCGGCCGCCGAACGCCCGGAGGTACTGGGCGATGCCGCGCCCGCACCAGCCGTACCCGGCGACCACGAACCGACGCCCCGGAATCATCAGGTTCGTGATGCGCATGATGCTCTCGACGACCGACTGTCCGACGCCGTGCCGGTTCTCGCCGATCGCCTTCAGCGGGCTGTCGTTGATCACGATGACGGGGAACGGCACGCGGCCGGCGAGCTCGGTGCGCAGTCGGATGCCGCCGCTCGTCGTCTCCTCGGTGCCCCCGATCACCGTGTCGACTGCACCGGCTGCCACGACACCCGCCACGAGGTCGGCGCCGTTGTCGAGCAGGATGTCGGGCCGTGCGGCAACGACGGAGGCCACGTTCGCCTCGTGCTGTTCGAGCGTGTCGTCGCGACGGCCGAAGACCGTCATGCCGGCCGCCTGGAGGAAGGCGACGATGTCGTCCTGCGTCGAGCCGTGGTTGCCGGTGGCGACGACCTCTGCGCCACCCGCGGCGAGCACCTCGAGGAGCACCGCGGTCTTCGGTTCGATGTGCAGCGACATGCCGATGCGGTGGCCCGCGAACGGCAGCCGTTCGGCGAAATCGCGGCGAGTGGCGGCCAGGAGGGGCATCCGCGACCTGATCCATGTCGTTCGCGAGGCTCCGCGTTCGAGGAGTTCGGACATCTCGGCTCGCTTTCATATATGAATGTGCCTTTCACATATGGTAGCCGATGCTCAGCGGATGCCCAGCGGATGCCTCGCTCACTCGATCGTCTGCGCGAGGCCCGGGATACGCTGGCCCGTGCGTGCTGCCGCGGCCGCGGCATCCGCCCCCTCGAACCCTGGAGGTACGAACGTGCACGATGCGATGGCGGCCGATGCGGCCGCGCTCCACCCCGACACCGTCGCGGTCATCGCCGGACGGCCCCCGCACACGCCCGACCAGCCGATGAGCGTGCCGGTGCACCTCACGTCGACCTACGTCGCCGGCGGAGAGCTCGAGTACGGCCGCTACGGCAACCCCTCGTGGACCGCGTTCGAGGACACGCTCGGCGCCCTCGAGGGCGGGCGGTGCGTGTCGTTCGCCTCGGGGATGGCCGCGGTCGCCGCGGTGCTCGACCTCGTCGAGCCGGGCGGCACGATCGTGGCACCGCGCCACTCGTACACGGGCACGGTCGGCCAGCTCAAGGAGCTCGAGGCGAAGGGCCGAGCGAAGACGGTCTTCGTCGACATCACCGACACCGCGGCCGTGGCTGCGGCCAGCGCGGATGCCGCGATGGTGTGGTTCGAGTCGCCCACGAATCCCGCGCTCGAGGTCGCCGACATCCCCGCGATCGTGCGGGCCGCGCACGAGCACGGAGCGCTCGTCGCCGTCGACAACACCTTCGCGACGCCGTTGCTGCAGCGTCCGCTCGAACTCGGCGCCGACCTCGTCGTGCACTCGGCCACCAAGTACATCTCGGGCCACAGCGACGTGCTCATGGGGGCGGCGATCGCGGCATCCGACGAGCTCGCCGACGCACTCGTGAAGCACCGCTCCCTGTACGGTGCGATCCCTGCGCCGCTCGAGACCTTCCTCGCGCTCCGCGGCCTCCGCACGCTGCCCGTGCGCCTCGAACGCGCGCAGGCGAACGCGCGAGAGCTCGTCCGGCGGCTCGCCGGACACCCTGCCCTCGAGGAGGTGCGCTACCCCGGCTTCGGCGCGATCATCTCGATCGTCGTGCGCGGCGGAGCCGAGCCGGCCGACGCGCTCGTGCAGCGCACCGCACTCTGGGTGCACGCGACGAGCCTCGGCGGGGTCGAGTCGACGTTCGAGCGCCGTCGGCGCTGGCCGGCGGAGCAGCCGACGATCCCCGAGGGGCTCGTGCGCCTCTCGGTCGGGCTCGAGCACATCGACGACCTCCACCGCGACCTGGTGGGCGCGCTCGACACGCTCGACGACCTCGATGCGTAACGGACGTTAGCGCGCGTGCGCGAGCAGCCAGTCCATCGCGTCGGGCACCACGCCGAGCACCGACACGTGGCCGTCGTCGAGCCGCATCCAGAGCGTGGCGTTCGGCAGGCGGCTCAGCATCCACGAGGCGTGGCGGCGTGGCACGACGCGGTCGAGCTCGCCTTGGACGACGAGGACGGGCGCGCCGACCTGCTCGAGGTCGAAACCCCAAGGTGACGTGAACGCGACGTCGTCGTCGATGAGCCCGCCCGGCCCGAACTCCTGGGAGCGGCCGACGTCGGTGCCGAGTGACGACCACTCCCCATCGAGCGCTGCGAAGTCGGCCGGCAGGAACTGCTCGGGATCGAACTCCTCGGTCTCCGCGAAGCGTGCGCGTGCCTCGCGGCCGAGGAGCGCTGCCCGCAGGCCGCCGGGCGAGCGCATGCCGTCGAACCAGTCGAACGCGTCGGTGTGCGGCGCGATGCCGGCGATCGTGACGACGCCCGACACTCGCTCCGGCAGCAGCGCGGCCCCGGCGAGCGCGTGCGGGCCACCGCCCGACGCGCCCATCGCCGCGAACCGGTCGACACCGAACGCATCGGCGACCGCCGCGACATCCGCCGCCGCCGAGGCGACGTCGCGCCCCGGATGCGGTGAGGATCCGCCGTAGCTCGGCCGTCCGTACGAGATCACACGGATGCCGCGCGCCGCCGCCGCGGTGAGCACGGGCTCGAGCGGCGCCCCCGTCTGCGGTGAGCCGTGGTGCCAGACGAGCACGAGCGGCGCCGAGGCATCCGGACCCGTGTCGTAGGCACGCAGCAGACGACCATCGTCAAGGTGCACGTCGCGCACGTTAACCATGTAGCATCTCCTCCCCTCAATCCCGACCGTGCGGCGGAACGCCATGGCCCGGTGTGTGTTGTCAGCCCTGCACGCGCCCCGACGCCGCGGCGATGCGCTTCAGCAGCGGCGGCTTCGCGAGCACCCAGGCGACGACCATGACCACGACGGATGCCGCGAAGATCGCGAACCCGACCCAGTCGTCGGTGTCGCGGGCGGCGTACATCTGGTTGAGCTTGCGGAGCGCGCCGGTGGTGAGCACGAGCACGATGTGCACGAACGTGAACGCGAGGAAGAAGAGCATGACCGGGTAGTGCACGACTCGGGCGGCCTTCTCGGGGATGGCACGTGCCAACGGTCCCTCGAGCGGCCACGCCGACGACAGCCGCAGCCCCGAGAGGATCGCGAGCGGCGAGGCGATGAACACGATCGCGAAGTACGCGAGCTGCTGGAGCGAGTTGTAGACGATCCACGAGTTCTCGGTCGGCCAGTCGAGCGAGGCGTACTGCAGCGCCGCCGACAGCGCGTTCGGCACGACGGCCCAGTCGGTCGGCACGATGCGCAGCCACTGGCCGGTGGCGAAGAGCAGCACGATATAGCTCAGCCCGACCAGCACCCACAGGGCATCGAGCCAGAGGTGGAACCAGAGGAAGATGCCCATGCGGCGCGGCTGACGCTTCGTGCGCGGCCAGCGGGTGTTGTCGCGCGTCCAGAACCCCGGCGGCCGCTTCTTCGAGCGGAGCTGGTAGCCGGTGCGCACGATGAGCAGCAGGAAGAACGCGTTCAGGAAGTGCTGCCAGCCGAGCCACGCCGGTATGCCGACGGGCGTGCCCTCGGGCGGCGGCACGATGCCCGGGTACGTCTCGATGAACGCCTGCACGGCGGGCATCCCGCGGAGCCAGCGAGCGACGAGCACGACGACGACGACCACGACGATGGCGACGATCGCGCTCCACAGCACTCGCTTGCGCTGAGCCCTCCACCAGTCGGCGGCACGAGCGGATTTGGTCGCGATCACGGTCATCTCGAGGGGACGGTTCCTTCTCCGGCGCGTGCCGGTGCGCCCGCGACGATCGGGTGCGGGCGCACCACGGCCGCAGCGGTGAATTGCGGATGCCTCGACGATAGCGTCGGCGGCCGGGTGCGCGAAGCCCGCACACAACACGCCACAACTCACCGCCACGGCCCGAGCGATTCACAGGGGGCGGGACTACTGTTGCGACCACGGGGCCGTTCAGGCTCCCGATCAAAGGGCGTCACCGTGTCAGACAAGTCACCGAAGAAATCGTCCAGCAAGACCGCCGCCTCGAAGACGCTCAAGGAGAAGCGCGCCGACAAGAAGGCGAAGGTCGCCCATCGCGCCGGGAACGACGTCACCGAAGTCACCCACCGCAAGTAACCGTTTCAGTCGACGAGCGCGCCTGCTCGTGAGGTTCGCGACGCGCGCTCGATCGGAGTCGAGAGTGGTCGGTGGAAGGCTCGCTCCGGCGCGCGCTCAGCCACGCCGGTAGGCGGCGAGGAACACCCGAACGCCGGCACGTGCCTGATCGCGAAGCTCCCTCTCGGACGGAATCGCCCGATCGCCGAGCAGCATCGCGCGATTCACCGGCTCACCCATGATGAGCCAGTTGAACTGCGTCGCCGCCGCGAGCGGGTCGTCGACGTCGAGCATGCCCGGACCGGCGAGCCGCTCGAACACCGCCGCGAGCGCCGCGATCGCGCGTTTCGGCCCACGCTCGTACAGGGCTTCCGCGAGCTCGGGGAACCTCGCGACCTCGCCGATCACGAGCCGCCGCAGCTGCAGCAGTCGCGGCGTCATCACGGTCGCGAGCTGTCGCTCGGCGTAGCGCTCGAGGTAGGCGGGGAGCTCGTCGGCGTCGGCCGGGTCGGGGACCTCGTCGTGCACGCGGTTGCTCGCGGCATCCGTCATCGTCGTCACGAGCTCGACGAACAGCGCCTCCTTGCTGCCGAAGTGCTTGTACACGGTCTGCTTCGACACCTGGGAGCGGGCGGCGAGCTCGTCCATGTTCGTGCCGAGGTAGCCGTTGCGGAGGAACATCTCCTCGGCGGCCTCGAGGATGGCGCGTCGCTTGCGCTCGGAACGCCCGGCCGGCTCTGCCGGGCCGTGCTCGGTCGAGCGTTCCGCGTCGGATGCCACTGCACTTGACCTCGCCATGGAACCACCAATCCGTGTGACCACCTCGTTGACTTTCAGTACTGGTCAGTCTAGTCTCGGTTCATCAGTACTGTACGGTCTAGTTTGATTGAGAGAGCGAGGGACCGCCATGGTCGAAGCCACCCAGCCCAAGGACTCCGTCGAGATCGATGCCCGCTTCACGGCGTCGATCCAGCAGGACATGGGCCCCAATGCATGGACCGTCGTCGTGATGCCCGACTCGGGCGAGTACTTCGGTACCCGCAAGCCCGTCAAGGTGGCCGGCACGATCGATGGGCATCTCTTCCAGGCGACGCTGTTGCCGGTGGGCGACGGCGACCACATGGTGCCGATCAAGGCGTCGCTGCGCAAGGCGATCGGCAAGGGTGGCGGTGACGAGGTCACCGTGCACCTGCAGCAGCGGCTGAGCTGACACGGCCCCTCTCTCACTGAATCACGGAGGACACCCCATGAGCGAATACGTGACCACCTCGCGCGGCGACCGCGTCGCCTACGACCGCCGCGGCGAAGGCCCAGCCCTGGTGTTCGTCGCCGGTGCCGGCATGTTCCGCGCGATCGATCCGCCGACGACGGAGGCGGCCGAGCTGGCCGCAGAACGCGGCATCACGACGATCGTCTACGACCGCCTCGGCCGCGGAGAGAGCCCGGTCGAGGGTCGCATCGACCTCGAACGCGAGCTCGCGGCGATCGCCGCACTCATCGAGGTCGCGGGCGGCAGCGCAGTGCTCTGCGGGCACTCGTCGGGCTGCTCGATCTCGCTCGCCGCCGCCGCGAGGGGGCTTCCGGTCGACGGGCTCGTGCTCTGGGAGGCGCCGTTCGGGGCCATCGACGGCGGCGCGCGCGAGTGGGCCGACGAGGTCGAGCGCCGCATCGTCGCCGGCGACCTCGAGGGTGCACTCGAGTACTACATGAAGGACATGCCGCCCGAGTGGCTCGAGGGAGCGCGCCAGTCCCCCATGTACCCGCAGATGGTCGCGCAGGTCGTGAGCTACCGACCCGACGGCGAGTCGCTCGCCTGGGTGGAGTCGGCGCCTCGCGACGGAGCTGTTCCGTGACATCCGCGTGCCGGTCGAGGTGCTCCTCGGCACGGAGACGTTCCCCGAGTTGTTCGAGGCCGCCGAGTCGATCGTCGCTGCGATCCCCGGTGCGACCTGGAAGCAGGTGCCGGGCGCCGACCACAGTTGGGAGCCCGCGTCGATGGCGATCGAACTCGCGGCGTTCGTGAAGGCGGCGAACGGCGTCGACGAACTGGCCAGCTGATCCTTCGGTCCGCGCGCGACTGCGCGCAGGTGGACGGCCGGGCTTCCACGCTGGAAACCGTTGCCGCGGCGTCGTAGCGTCGATCGCAAAGGTGCGGATCGTCCCTGGAGAGAAGCGAAGCCAAGGCGATGTCCTCCGACGCTGTCGGTCGGCACGGCGGCGACGATGCTCGCCGCCCGGGAGAGACGCGCGCGAGCGCGCGGCGCGAACGGCGACGTCGACGTCGCGATCCCCGATGGCCGAGCAGCGTTCGTCGCGACCGTGCACGTGCCCGTCGACCCGATCGGCTTCGTCATGTTCGCGCACGGCAGCGGCAGCAGTCGGCACAGCCCGCGCAATCGATTCGTCGCCGAGACGCTGCAGGCCGTCGGTTTCGGCACGATGCTGATCGACCTCCTCCTGCCCGATGAGGAGCGGGATCGTGCGAACGTCTTCGACATCGAACTGCTCGGCCGCCGTCTGATCGCGGCCACGCAGTGGCTCTCCGCACAAGCGGAGGCTACGCGGCATCCGATCGCGTACTTCGGGGCGAGCACCGGCGCCGGCGCGGCGCTGTGGGCCGCAGCCGACCCTTCGGTGCAGGTCGCCGCGATCGTCTCCCGCGGCGGGCGACCAGATCTCGCCGGGCCCCGCCTGCACGAGGTGCGCGCGCCGACGCTCCTCATCGTCGGCGGCGCCGACACCGCCGTGATCGAACTCAATCGGCGAGCGCTCGAGCAACTCGCCGGCCCCGCGGAGCTCTCGATCGTGCCCGGAGCGACGCACCTCTTCGAAGAGCCGGGCGCCCTCGAAGCGGTCGCGAGGCTGGCCCGGGATTGGTTGCTCCGGCGCGTGATCGGCGCGCGCGCGTAGGTCGTGACGGATACGCGCTCGACAGCACCGCGCCGCCCGGGAAGAACACCGCCGCGCTTACCGCTCGATCGAGTCCTGATCTCCCGAGCGCCGGAACACGCCGCGCAGCACGAAATACACGACGACCGCGACCACCGCGACGATCACGAGCTTGCCGATGAACCAGAGCAGGCTGAACAGCACGTCGACGAGGAACCATGCGATCACGACGGCGACGATCACGCCGATGACGGTCCAGACGGTGCGGCTCATGGTTCGAGGCTAGCCGACTGCGACGGATGCCCCACCGCCACGATTCGCGTCACTCATGCGCCGCCCGGCGCACGCCCGTCGAACAGCAGCATCGGCACGGGGCCGAAGGGCATGGACCGCACCCGCGGTCGACGGATGTCGCTGCCGACGAAGCCCGCATCAAGGAGGGCCTGCGCGGTATCACGGTCCCAGTGGCATCCGTGGCAGAGCCGCGCAGCGAACGGCGTCGCGACTCGCTGCACCGCACGTTTGAGCGTGCCGCGCGGCGCCACCACGTGGTCGACGAAGACGACGCGGCCACCCGGTACCAACACCCGGCGCACCTCCGCGAGCGCGGCCGCCTGATCGTCGACCGAGCAGAGCACGTAGGTGCCGACGACCGCGTCGACTGAGTGGTCCGGCAGCGGGATCGACTCAGCCCGGGCGTCGAGCGGCACCGCCGCGTGATGCCACTCGCGAGCGCGCGTCGCGAGTTCGGCGCGCCGATTCGCGTCGGGCTCGAGCCCGAGCCATTCGACGTCGTGATGGAACGCGCCGAAGTTCTCACCGTCGCCGGCGCCGATCTCGAGCACCCGACCGCGAACGCGGCCGACGAACTCTCGTTCGAGCTCGTCGAGTTCGTCGTCGCCGATGGGAGTCGGGCGCGCTGCCTCCGCCGTCGGTTCCATCCGGCCATGCGAACACGTCGGCCGGTCCGCGTCAAGTCCCGAGGCCGGCGACCTATGCTGGTGCGGTGCTGCGCCAATTCTTCTCGGGGGTCGGCCTGCTCGCGCGCGGCTTCGGCTTCTGGCGGCGCCGGCCGGCGGTGATGTGGCTCGGGCTCATTCCCGCCGCCATCGTCTTCGCGCTCGTCGTCGCCGGGCTCATCACGCTCGGCATCCAGCTTCCGGCGCTCGTGGAGTGGGCGACGCCGTTCGCCGACGCGTGGGATGCGTTCTGGGCGTCGTCGCTGCGCATCGCGCTCGCGGCGATCACCTTCGCCGGAGCGGTGCTGCTCGCCGCCGTCACGTTCACGGCCCTCACCCTCGCGATCGGCGACCCCTTCTACGAGCGCATCTGGCGCGCGGTCGAGCTCGACCTCGGCGGCGAGGTGCCCGATCGTGGTGCCGGCTTCTGGAGGGCGGTCGCGGATGCCGCGGCGCTCATCGCACTCGGCGTCGTCGCGGCACTCGTGGTCGGCGTCGTCGGATTCGTGCCGCTCGTCGGGTCGATCGCCGCCCCCGTGCTGGGCGTGGTGCTCTCGGGCTGGCTGCTCGCCCGAGAGCTCACGGCGCGCGCGTTCGAGGCGCGCGGCATGACGCCCGAGGATCGCCGCGCCGTGCTGCGCGGGCGCCGCGCGCAGTTGCTCGGCTTCGGCGTCGCCACGCAGCTCTGCTTCCTGGTCCCGCTCGGCGCGGTGTTCACGATGCCGGCCGCGGTCGCCGGGTCGACGATGCTCGCGCGCGGCGCGCTCGACGCCGCCGACGCCGCCGCCGAGCGAAGCAGCAGCGGCGAAGCATCCGCCCACCGCTGTCTGACGCCCACTCCGCTCGCCTGCGCCGCCGCGACCTACGCGAGAGCGAGCCCTGAGACCTCGAGCGTCAGGAGGGCCGCGACGACGAACAGCAATCCGGTGTACACGAGATCCTCGAACCAATCGATCAGGCCGGGCTTTCGCTCGACCATCATCTTCGGGTTGTAGTAGAAGATCGATACGAGGATGAAGAGGAGCGAGAAGACCAGCCCCACCCAGGCGGCGAAGGGCACGCCTGCGAACAGCAGGAAGATCACCACTGCCGCGACGATGTACAGCCACAGTTCCCGCACGAAGGCGCGCAGCGAGTCGTGGCGCGACGCTCCCGCCTTCGCGGTCGCCCTCCAGAGCTCGTAGGCCAGCGACAGGGCGTACGTGACCACGAGAACCCAGGCCGAAAGCGATTCGAGCAGGGTCGGATGCGCGGCACCGTCCATGGGCTGGCTCCTCAGGTGATGGCGTGGAGCGGTCCCACGGTGGGCCTCACGCTAGTGGATCGACCATGGGTATGGAAGGGCCCGCGTTGACCCCAACTGTAGGGACGAGCGGATGCCCCTGGCCACGTCGGGCCGGGGCATCCGCTTGGCTCACGAATCTGGATTTGGACCGAGTCCGAGCCGGATCCCGCCGTCATCCGTAGGCTGGCCGCATGAGCTCCGACGTCACCACATCGGATGCATCAGCCGCGCGCCGGATCCAGCGGCGGGGCGATGCGAACGACCGCAAGGCGGCGTTGCTGCTGCTCCTCTTCACGATCATCGCGATCGTCTGGGCGAACTCGCCCTGGGGGACGACGTACGCCGAGTTCTGGGACACGGATGTCGAATTCTCGGTGGCAGGGTTCGACTTCCAGTTCACGCTGCAGCATTTCGTGAATGACGGCCTGATGGCGTTCTTCTTCTTCCTGATCGGACTCGAGGTCAAGAGCGAGTTCACGATCGGCGAGTTGACCGACCGGGCGCGCGCGGCCGTGCCCGTGATCGCCGCGATCGCGGGCCTGGCGCTGCCCGCCGCCATCTTCCTGCTGCTGAACGCGGGCACGGGCGAGGCGAACGCGTGGGGCGTGGTGATCTCGACCGACACGGCGTTCCTGCTCGGGGCGCTCGCGATCATCGGTCCGAAGTTCCCCGCACGACTGCGCACCTTCCTCCTCACCCTCTCGGTGGTCGACGACATCGGTGCGCTCATCGCGATCGCGGTGTTCTACAGCAGCGGCCTGCAGGTGCTGCCGCTCCTGATCGTCGCGGTGCTCCTCGTCGCGCTCGGGCTTGTGCGATTCCTCCGGGCAGGCCGTGGGCCCGCGTATGCCGTGCTGGGCGTCGCACTCTGGGCGGCCGTCGCGGCCTCGGGCGTGCACCCGACGCTCGCAGGCGTTGCGGTGGCGCTGCTCATCCCGGTGTTCCCGCCGAGACGCATGGAGGTCGAGCGCGCGGCAGAGCTCACGCGGGCGTTCCGTGAGTCGCCGAGCTCCGTGTACGCACGCGACGTGACGCGAAGTCTCCGCGACTCGATCTCGATCAACGAGCGGCTGCAGACGGCGTGGTCGCCGTACATCGCGTTCGCCGTGCTGCCGGTGTTCGCCCTCGCCAACGCGGGAGTACGCCTCGATCCGGTCACCCTCGCCGCAGCCGCAACGTCGACGTTGACGTGGGGCATTGTGGCGGGCCTCGTGGTCGGCAAGTTCGTCGGCATCACCGGAGCGACTGCGATCGTGCTGAAACTCCGTATCGGCCGGCTCGCCCCCGGCCTCACGATGCCCCGCATCGCGGGCGGCGCGGCGCTCTCGGGGATCGGGTTCACGATCGCCTTGTTCATCGTGGAGCTCGCGATCGATGACCCCGAGACGCAGGATCTCGCACGAGTAGGGGTGCTCGCGGCATCCGTCATCGCGTTCGCGCTCGGCTGGGCGTCGTCGGTGTCGCGGGCGGCGTACATCTGGTTGAGCTTGCGGAGCGCGCCGGTGGTGAGCACCAGCACGATGTGCACGAACGTGAACGCGAGGAAGAAGAGCATGACCGGGTAGTGCACGACTCGGGCGGCCTTCTCGGGGATGGCACGTGCCAACGGCCCCTCGAGCGGCCACGCCGACGACAGCCGCAGCCCCGAGAGGATCGCGAGCGGCGAGGCGATGAACACGATCGCGAAGTACGCGAGCTGCTGGAGCGAGTTGTAGACGATCCACGAGTTCTCGGTCGGCCAGTCGAGCGAGGCGTACTGCAGCGCCGCCGACAGCGCGTTCGGCACGACGGCCCAGTCGGTCGGCACGATGCGCAGCCACTGGCCGGTCGCGAAGAGCAGCACGATATAGCTCAGCCCGACCAGCACCCACAGGGCATCGAGCCAGAGGTGGAACCAGAGGAAGATGCCCATGCGGCGCGGCTGACGATTCGTGCGCGGCCAGCGGGTGTTGTCGCGCGTCCAGAAGCCGGGCGGCCGCTTCTTCGAGCGGAGCTGGTATCCGGTGCGCACGATGAGCAGCAGGAAGAACGCGTTCAGGAAGTGCTGCCAGCCGAGCCACGCCGGTATGCCGACGGGCGTGCCCTCGGGCGGCGGCACGATGCCCGGGTACGTCTCGATGAACGCCTGCACGGCGGGCATCCCGCGGAGCCAGCGCGCCACGAGCACGACGACGACGACCGCGACGATGGCGACGATCGCGCTCCACAGCACTCGCTTGCGCTGAGCCCTCCACCAGTCGGCGGCACGAGCGGATCTGGTCGCGATCACGGTCATCTCGAGGGGACGGTTCCTTCTCCGGCGCGTGCCGGTGCGCCCGCGACGATCGAGTGCGGGCGCACCACGGCCGCAGCGGTGAATTGCGGATGCCTCGACGATAGCGTCGGCGGCCGGGTGCGCGAAGCCCGCACACAACACGCCACAACTCACCGCCACGGCCCGAGCGATTCACAGGGGGCGGGACTACTGTTGCGACCACGGGGCCGTTCAGGCTCCCGATCAAAGGGCGTCACCGTGTCAGACAAGTCACCGAAGAAATCGTCCAGCAAGACCGCCGCCTCGAAGACGCTCAAGGAGAAGCGCGCCGACAAGAAGGCGAAGGTCGCCCATCGCGCCGGGAACGACGTCAGCGACGTCACCCACCGCAAGTAACCGATTCAGTCGACGAGCGCGCCCGCTCGTGAGGTTCGCGGCGCGCGCTCGATCGGAGTCGAGAGCGGTCGGTGCAAGGCCCGCTCCGGCGCGCGCTCAGCCGCGCCGGTAGGCGGCGAGGAACACCCGAACGCCGGCACGTGCCTGATCGCGAAGCTCACTCTCGGATGGAATCGCCCGATCGCCGAGCAGCATCGCGCGGTTCACCGGCTCACCCATGATGAGCCAGTTGAACTGCGTCGCCGCCGCGAGCGGGTCGTCGACGTCGAGCATGCCCGGACCGGCGAGCCGCTCGAACACCGCCGCGAGCGCCGCGATCGCGCGTTTCGGCCCGCGCTCGTACAGTGCCTCGGCGAGCTCGGGGAACCTCGCGACCTCGCCGATCACGAGCCGCCGCAGCTGCAGCAGTCGTGGCGTCATCACGGTCGCGAGCTGTCGCTCGGCGTAGCGCTCGAGGTAGGCGGGGAGCTCGTCGGCGTCGGCCGGGTCGGGGACCTCGTCGTGCACGCGGTTGCTCGCGGCATCCGTCATCGTCGTCACGAGCTCGACGAACAGCGCCTCCTTGCTGCCGAAGTGCTTGTACACGGTCTGCTTCGACACCTGGGAGCGGGCGGCGAGCTCGTCCATGTTCGTGCCGAGGTAGCCGTTGCGGAGGAACATCTCCTCGGCGGCCTCGAGGATGGCGCGTCGCTTGCGCTCGGAACGCCCGGCCGGCTCTGACGGGCCGTGCTCGGTCGAGCGTTCCGCGTCGGATGCCACTGCACTTGACCTCGCCATGGAACCACCAATCCGTGTGACCACCTCGTTGACTTTCAGTACTGGTCAGTCTAGTCTCGGTTCATCAGTACTGTACGGTCTAGTTTGATTGAGAGAGCGAGGGACCGCCATGGTCGAAGCCACCCAGCCCAAGGACTCCGTCGAGATCGATGCCCGCTTCACGGCGTCGATCACAGCAGGACATGGGCCCCAATGCATGGACCGTCGTCGTGATGCCCGACTCGGGCGAGTACTTCGGTACCCGCAAGCCCGTCAAGGTGGCCGGCACGATCGATGGGCATCTCTTCCAGGCGACGCTGTTGCCGGTGGGCGACGGCGACCACATGGTGCCGATCAAGGCGTCGCTGCGCAAGGCGATCGGCAAGGGTGGCGGTGACGAGGTCACCGTGCACCTGCAGCAGCGGCTCAGCTGACACGGCCCCTCTCTCACTGAATCACGGAGGACACCCCATGAGCGAATACGTGACCACCTCCCGCGGCGACCGCGTCGGCTACGACCGCCGCGGCGAAGGCCCAGCCCTGGTGTTCGTCGCCGGTGCCGGCATGTTCCGCGCGATCGATCCGCCGACGACGGAGGCGGCCGAGCTCGCCGCAGAACGCGGCATCACGACGATCGTCTACGATCGCCTCGGCCGCGGGGAGAGCCCGGTCGAGGGTCGCATCGACCTCGAACGCGAGCTCGCCGCGATCACCGCACTCATCGAGGTCGCGGGCGGCAGCGCGGTGCTCTGCGGGCACTCGTCGGGCTGCTCGATCTCGCTCGCCGCCGCCGCGAGGGGGCTTCCGGTCGACGGGCTCGTGCTCTGGGAGGCGCCGTTCGGGGCCATCGACGGCGGTGCGCGCGAGTGGGCCGACGAGGTCGAGCGCCGCATCGACGCCGGCGACCTCGAGGGTGCACTCGAGTACTACATGAAGGACATGCCGCCCGAGTGGCTCGAGGGCGTGCGCCAGTCCCCCATGTACCCCCAGATGGTCGCGCAGGTCGTGAGCTACCGACCCGACGGCGAGTCGCTCGCCTGGGTGGAGTCGGCGCCTCGCGAGGAGCTGTTCCGTGACATCCGCGTGCCGGTCGAGGTGCTCCTCGGCACCGAGACGTTCCCCGAGTTGTTCGAGGCCGCCGAGTCGATCGTCGCCGCGATCCCCGGCGCGAGCTGGAAGCAGGTGCCGGGCGCCGACCACAGCTGGGAACCCGCGTCGATGGCGATCGAACTCGCGGCGTTCGTGACGGCGGCGAACGGCGTCGACGAACTGGCCGGCTGATCCTTCGGTGCGCGGCGCCGCGCTTACCGCTCGATCGAGTCCTGATCTCCCGAGCGCCGGAACACGCCGCGCAGCACGAAATACACGACGACCGCGACCACCGCGACGATCACGAGCTTGCCGATGAACCAGAGCAGGCTGAACAGCACGTCGACGAGGAACCATGCGATCACGACGGCGACGATCACGCCGATGACGGTCCAGACGGTGCGGCTCATACTTCGAGGCTAGCCGACTGCAACGGATGCCCCGCCGCGACCATTCGCGCCGATCAGGCGCCGCCCGGCGCGCGCCCGTCGAACAGCAGCATCGGCACGGGCCCGAAGGGCATGGACCGCACCCGCGGTCGACGGATGTCGCTGCCGACGAAGCCCGCATCGGCGAGGGCCTGCGCGGTATCACGGTCCCAGTGGCATCCGTGGCAGAGCCGCGCAGCGAACGGCGTCGCGACTCGCTGCACCGCACGTTTCAGCGTGCCGCGCGGCGCCACCACGTGGTCGACGAAGACGACGCGGCCACCCGGTACCAACACCCGGCGCACCTCCGCGAGCGCGGCCGCCTGATCGTCGACCGAGCAGAGCACGTAGGTGCCGACGACCGCATCGACTGAGTGGTCCGGCAGCGGGATCGACTCAGCCCGGGCGTCGAGCGGCACCGCCGCGTGATGCCACTCGCGAGCGCGCGTCGCGAGTTCGGCGCGCCGATTCGCGTCGGGCTCGAGCCCGAGCCATTCGACGTCGTGATGGAACGCGCCGAAGTTCTCACCGTCGCCGGCGCCGATCTCGAGCACCCGCCCGCGAACGCGGCCGACGAACTCTCGTTCGAGCTCGTCGAGTTCGTCGTCGCCGATGGGAGTGGGGCGCGCTGCCTCCGTCGTCGGTTCCATCCGGCCATGCGAACACGTCGGCCGGCCCGCGTCAAGTCCCGAGGCCGGCGACCTATGCTGGTGCGGTGCTGCGCCAATTCTTCTCGGGGGTCGGCCTGCTCGCGCGCGGCTTCGGCTTCTGGCGGCGCCGGCCGGCGGTGATGTGGCTCGGGCTGATTCCCGCCGCCATCGTCTTCGCGCTCGTCGTCGCCGGGCTCATCACGCTCGGCATCCAGCTGCCGGCGCTCGTGGAGTGGGCGACGCCGTTCGCCGACGCGTGGGATGCGTTCTGGGCGTCGTCGCTACGCATCGCGCTCGCGGCGATCACCTTCGCCGGAGCGGTGCTGCTCGCCGCCGTCACGTTCACGGCCCTCACGCTCGCGATCGGCGACCCCTTCTACGAGCGCATCTGGCGCGCGGTCGAGCTCGACCTCGGCGGCGAGGTGCCCGATCGTGGTGCCGGCTTCTGGAGGGCGGTCGCGGATGCCGCGGCGCTCATCGCACTCGGCGTCGTCGCGGCACTCGTGGTCGGCGTCGTCGGATTCGTGCCGCTCGTCGGGTCGATCGCCGCCCCCGTGCTGGGCGTCGTGCTCTCGGGCTGGCTGCTCGCCCGAGAGCTCACGGGGCGCGCGTTCGAGGCGCGCGGCATGACGCCCGAGGATCGCCGCGCCGTGCTGCGCGGGCGCCGCGCGCAGCTGCTCGGCTTCGGCGTCGCGACCCAGCTGTGCTTCCTGGTGCCCGCTCGGCGCGGTGTTCACGATGCCGGCCGCCGTCGCCGGGTCGACGATGCTCGCGCGCGGCGCGCTCGACGCCGCCGCCGCAGCCGCAGCCGCAGAAGCAGCAGCGGCGAAGCATCCGCCCACCGCTGTCTGACGCCCATTCCGCTCTCCTGCGCCGCCGCGACCTACGCGAGGGCGAGCCCTGAGACCTCGAGCGTCAGGAGGGCCGCAACGACGAACAGCAATCCGGTGTACACGAGATCCTCGAACCAATCGATCAGGCCGGGCTTTCGCTCGACCATCATCTTCGGGTTGTAGTAGAAGATCGATACGAGGATGAAGAGGAGCGAGAAGACCAGCCCCACCCAGGCGGCGATGGGCACGCCTGCGAACAGCAGGAAGATCACCACTGCCGCGACGATATACAGCCACAGTTCCCGCACGAAGGCGCGCAGCGAGTCGTGGCGCGACACTCCCGCCTTCGCGGTCGCCCTCCAGAGCTCGTAAGCCAGCGACAGGGCGTACGTGACCACGAGAACCCAGGCCGAAAGCGATTCGAGCAGGGTCGGATGCGCGGCACCGTCCATGGGCTGGCTCCTCAGGTGATGGCGTGGAGCGGTCCCACGGTGGGCCTCAGGCTAGTGGATCGACCATGGGTATGGAAGGGCCCCGTTGACCCCAACTGTAGGGACGAGCGGATGCCCCTGGCCACGTCGGGCGGGGGCATCCGATTGGCTCCCGAATCTGGATTTGGACCGAGTCCCGACGCGGATCCCCCCGTCATCCGTAGGCTGGCCGCATGAGCTCCGACGTCACCACTTCGGATGCACCCGCGGGCCGACGCACCCGGCGGCGGGGCGGCGCGAACGACCGCAAGGCGGCGTTGCTGCTGCTCCTCTTCACGATCATCGCGATCGTCTGGGCGAACTCGCCGTGGGGAACGACGTACGCCGAGTTCTGGGACACCGAGGTCGAATTCTCGGTTGCAGGGTTCGACATGCTGTTCACGTTCCACCTGTTCGTGAATGACGGCCTGATGGCGTTCTTCTTCTTCCTGGTCGGACTCGAGGTCAAGAGCGAGTTCACCATCGGCGAATTGACCGACCGCGCACGCGCGGCCGTGCCCGTGATCGCGGCGATCGCCGGCCTGGCGCTGCCCGCCGCCATCTTCCTGCTGCTGAACGCCGGCACCGACGAGGCGAACGCGTGGGGCGTCGTCATCTCGACCGACACGGCATTCCTGCTCGGAGCGCTCGCGATCATCGGGCCGAGGTTCCCTGCACGGCTGCGCACCTTCCTCCTGACCCTCGCCGTGGTCGACGACATCGGCGCGCTCATCGCGATCGCAGTGTTCTACTCCGGCGGGGTGCAGGTGCTGCCGCTCGTGATCGTCGCGGTGCTGCTCGTCGCGCTCGGGCTCGTGCGATTCCTCCGGGCAGGCCGCGGACCCGCGTACGCGGTGCTGGGCGTCGCTCTCTGGGCGGCCGTCGCTGCCTCGGGCGTGCATCCGACGCTCGCGGGCGTGGCGGTGGCGCTGCTCATCCCGGTGTTCCCGCCGAGACGCATGGAGGTCGAGCGCGCGGCAGAGCTCACGCAGGCATTCCGTGAGTCGCCGAGCTCCGTGTACGCACGAGACGTGGCGCGAAGTCTGCGCGACTCGATCTCGATCAACGAGCGGCTGCAGACGGCGTGGTCGCCGTACATCTCGTTCGCCGTGCTGCCGGTGTTCGCCCTCGCCAACGCGGGAGTGCGCCTCGATCCGGTCACCCTCGCGGCAGCCGCCACGTCGACGTTGACGTGGGGCATCGTCGCGGGCCTCGTCGTCGGCAAGTTCGTCGGCATCACCGGAGCGACGGCGATCGTGCAGAAGCTCGGCATCGGGCGGCTCGCGCCGGGCCTCACGATGCCCCGCATCGCGGGTGGCGCGGCGCTCTCGGGGATCGGGTTCACGATCGCGTTGTTCATCGTGGAGCTCGCGATCGACGACTCCGAGACGCAGGATCTCGCGCGAGTAGGGGTGCTCGCGGCATCCGTCATCGCCTTCGGGCTCGGCTGGGCGATCCTCACCGTGGGTGACCGGTTGCGACCCCCGCAGGCGATCGGGGCCAGGCTCGTGCGCCCGTTCGACGCCGAACGGGATCACTTCCACGGGCGACCGGATGCCCCGTACTCCCTCGTGGAATACGGCGACTTCGAGTGTCCGTTCTGCAGCCGCGCCACCGGGTCGGTCGATGCGGTGATCGACCACTTCGGCGACGATGTGCGCTGGGTGTGGCGCCACCTGCCGCTCGAGCAGGTGCACTCCCATGCCAAGGAGGCCGCGCAGGCGGTGGAGGCGGCGGCGCTGCAGGGCCGGTTCCGCGAGATGTATTTCGCGTTGTTCGCGAACCAGGACCGCCTCGAGACCGACGACCTCTTGAACTACGCCCGGGAGCTGGGCCTCGACATGGGTCGCTTCATCGCCGACCTGCGTTCCCCCGCGGTCGTGCGTCGTGTCGAAGACGACATGCTCGACGCCGAGGTCATGGACCTGCACTCGACGCCGACGTTCTTCATCGGCGGAAAGCGGCACCGCGGGCCGTACGATTCGGCGACGCTCATTCGTGAGCTCGAAGAATCGCGCGAGCGCGACGCCTAGCCCTCAGCGCACCGTCGCGAAGAATGCGCGGATGTCGCCGACCACGAGGTCGGGCACCTCGAGCGCCGCGAAGTGCCCGCCCTTCTCGAAGCGGCTCCAGTGCACGATGTTCGAGTTGTCGCGCTCGGCGAAGACCCTGATGGTCTGGAAGTCGTCCTTGAACACGGCGACGCCGGTAGGTGCCGCGTTCACCTGCGGCTCGGCCTCGGCGCGCGCGTTCTCGAGGTAGCTCCGGCTCATGCCGGCAGCGGCATTCGCGAACCAGTTGAGCGTGACCTCGGCGAGGATCTTCTCCATCGGCACGAGGGAGGTGCCGTTGCCGAACGAGTTGAAGAGCTCGCTGTAGGCGAGGAGTCCGACCGGCGAGTCGCTGAGTCCCGCCGCGATCGTCTGCGGCCGGCTCGCATTCATCGTGTTGTAGCCGCCGACCGACTGGAACCACTGCAGGAACTCGAGTGCCGCGAAGTCCTGCGGCTCGAGCCGCTCCATCTCGCCCGGGTCACCCGACGGGAACGAGAAGAGCTGCAGCACGTGAAGGCCGAGGAACCCCGCGGGGTTCAGGAGGCCGAGCTCTCGCGCGACGAGGGCGCCGTTGTCTGAGCCGTGGATGCCGTACTCGGCATATCCGAGTCGACGCATGAGCTCGTCGTAGGCCCGGGCCACGCGCGCGGTCGTCCAGCCGGACTCGGCGACGGGGTTCGAGAAGCCGAAGCCCGGGGCATCCGGAACCACGACGTCGAAGGCGTCCTCTGCGCGCCCGCCGTGCGCGACCGGGTCGACGAGCTCGTCGATCAGGTCGAGGTAGTCGACGGATGACCCGGGGTAGGTGTGCGCGAGGATCAGCGGCGTCGCACCGGCATGCGGCGAGCGCACGTGGATGAAGTGGATGGGCTGCCCGTCGACCTCGGTCACGAAGTGCGGGAACTCGTTGATGCGCGCCTCGACGGCTCGCCAGTCGAAGGTGCGCCACTGCTCGACGGCGTCGCGCAGGTAGTGGTTCGGGGTGCCGTAGTCCCAGTCGTCGACGGGCGCGGGCTGCGGGAGGCGGGTGCGCGCGAGGCGCTCGATGAGGTCGTCGAGTTCAGCCTGGGCGACCTCGACGCGGAAGGGGCGGATGTCGGTGCTGGTTGCGGTGGTGTTCGTCATGACTCGACGGTACGGTGGAAGTAGGCACGTTCAGTTCCTAATTGGCGAGGAAGGTTGAGGTCATGTCCGACACCGCTGCCCGGCTCCTCGCGCTGCTCTCGCTGTTGCAGTCCCGTCCCGATTGGACGGGTACGGAACTCGCCGGACGCCTCGGCGTGACGCCGCGCACCATCCGAAACGACATCGACCGGTTACGTGAACTGGATTATCCGGTTGACGCCACCCGCGGCGCGGCCGGCGGCTATCGACTCGGCGCGGGCGGCAAGCTGCCGCCGCTCCTCCTCGACGACGAGGAGGCCGTCGCCGTCGCGATCGGCCTTCGCGCGGCGCGCGGTATCGCCGGCATCGAGGAGTCGAGCACCCGAGCCCTCACGAAGCTCGAGCAGGTGCTGCCGTCGCGCCTGCGCCCCACCGTCGAGGCGCTCGGAACCGTGGTCGAACACGTGCCCGAGAACACCGGAACGGATGCCCCCGACCCCGAAGTCGACCCCGCGGTCCTCCGCGCGGTGGCTGCGGCGATCCGGGATGGCGAGTGGTTCCGCTTCGACTACCGGGGAGCGCCGCGGCTCGTGGAGCCGTACCGCCTGCTCGGCTGGCATCGGCGCTGGTACCTCGTCGGCCGGGATCCCGCAGCAGGTGAGTGGGGCACATACCGCGCCGACTGGATCGAACCGCGGATGCCGACGCGTCGGCGCTTCTCGCCGACCCCGGTGCCGGGCGGCGATTACACCGCCTTCGCCATGCGCACCATCGCGGCGAGCGGCTGGAAGGTGCACGCGCGGCTCCGCATCGCGGCGCCCGCGGAGGCGGTGGTCGCGCGCATCAACCCCGCCGTCGGCGTCGTCGAGTCGCTCGACGCCGAGACATCCGTGCTCGTCACCGGTGCCGACACCCTCGAGACGATCGCCGCCTACATCGGCATGCTCGGCATGGACTTCACCGTCGACTCGCCGGCCGAGTTGCTGCCGTACCTGCGGGCGCTCGCCGCGCGGTACGCGAAGGCGACAGCGACCCCGTAGCTACGCCGCCCCGCCGAGCCCCACGCGATCGGGCACCGCGCCGGCGACGCCGCGAAGCCAGGGCTCCACGTCGGGCCAGGCGCGCGCGGTCGGCAGCCGCCGCAACAGCCGCGCGAGCGAGGCGTCGGCCTCGGCGTCGGGCCAGGGGATGACGCGGTTCGGCGAGGCGACCGCGAGTACGCCGAGCCACCAGTGCTTCCATGTGATCGGGAGCGTCTCGGGGTGGACGACGACGTAGTAGTCGGGCACGCTGAGCGCGTGCCGCTCGACGGCATCGACCGCGCGGTCGATCTCGAGTTCCAGCACGCCGTAGGTCGACTGGTCGTCGAAGAACTCCACCCAGGCCGCAGCGACATGGGCGAGCGGATCATGGTCGTGCACGACGTAGGTCGTCGTCGATGCGGCAGACCAGCGCGCGACCTCGGCGTCGGAGGCATCCGCGAACGTCGCCGATCGCACGTTCGCGAATCCGTCGACGGAATGGATCGCGGTCGTCGCCTCCTCGCCGACGACGACCAGGGTCGTGCTGCCAGGTGCCTCCATTTCCGCAGTCTACGTCTGAGGTGGGCACCGTGGGCGCGACAGGCCGACCGCGACGAGTGGTCAGCGACACGCCTTCGATCGCTCGATCAGCTCATCCGGCGGGCGCCCGTAGATGCTCTCGCCGCTGCCGTCGGCGGTGTACCCCAAGCCGATCGCCCACGCCGTCGCCCATTGCTCGTTCTGCTCCGCCGTCTCGGGCGTGATGATGTCGCCGAAGCACTTCGCGGTGATCGCGTGACCCACCTCGTGCGCCACGAGCGACGCGACGCCGTCGGATGGCCACAGCTCGGCGACGCTGTCGGAGAGCGCGATGCTCGAGAAGCCGCCGTCGTCCACGTTCCACGTCGCGGTGCCGCCGTACGAGCCGCCGAAGCCGTACCCGTTCACCTCCGGCGCCCAATCGAACTCGAGCAGCACTCCCCCGGCGATCGACCTCGCGAACGCCTCGACGGCGATGCGCTGCTCGTAGAGCGGTCCGGCCTTCTCTGCCTCCTCGGCGGCGTGGGATGCCTGCACCGCCGCTGCGGCGGCGAGATACCCCTCGATGTTCGAGACGGTGTCGAGGTTCCAGGTCGTGCCTGTCGCCGTCATGTGTTCGACGAGCTTGCGGAACGCAATGCGATCGGCGTTGCGCGCCGAGCCGGTCGCGGCGTCGATCGAGGCGGCCGTGGCCGGAATCGTCGCGACGAGCGTCGATCCGCTCGCAGCGACACGATCGGCGGCGTCGGTGACCGCGTCGGCGCCCACGTCGATGGTCGTCGCCGTGGCGCCGAGCTCTGCGGCATCCTCGACGATGCGCTCGGCCTGCCCGTGCAGGTCGGCGATCCACCACGGCCGCGATTCGGGCGTGGGTTCCTCGGCGATCTGCACGTCGCCGAGCGCGCGGCTGTCGTCGAGCACCGCCTCGAGCTCCGCCGCGGTCGCCGCGAGCTCGGCTTTCGCCGCGGCATCCGTGTACCCGTCGGCGGCGGCGGTGAGCAGTTCGTCGGCGAGGTCGGCGGTCTCCGTGGCATCCGCCGTCTCACCCTGAAGGGCCTCCAGCTGTATCTCGGCGGACTCGCCGGCCTCCCGGTGGCGCTCGAGGGCGTCGTCGTACCGCTCGTTCGCATCGTCGAACAGGAGGACGAGGGCGGCGGCCGCACCGCCGGCGATGAGCAGCGCGCCGACGACGACCCAGCTCCAAGCTCGACGCCGCCTGCGGCCAGGTCGGGGTCGAGGCTCGATCGGGCGGTCATCGACGGTCGCGATGTTCGTTCCCCCCGCACCGGGCTCCGCGGTCACGAGAGCCAGTATCGCGATCCGAACGCGCCGCGGCAATCGGGCGACGGATGTGCCATCCGCCGTCAACGCCGCCGGCGAGCGACATCCGCTCATCTCAGGTTCTTCCAGTCGTCACCCGGCGGGCCTAGCGTGGAGTCATCCGTCGGTTGCAAAGCCGCCCACGAAGGAGAGCGCATGCCCATGAAACGTCGCATCACCACCACCCTGACCGCCGCCGCCGTCGGCGTCCTCGCCGCCGCGACCCTCAGCGCGGGCGCCGCTTCGGCGGCGACTTCCGCCGAGTACGACCGCGGCGCGCAGCCCGGAGCCGACACGTTGCGCGTCGCAACGTTCAACCTCTCGCTGAACCGCAACGCGCCGGGTCAGCTCGTCGACGACCTGAGCACCGGCACGAACGCGCAGGCGAAGACCGTCGCCGAGATCATCCAGCGCGCGAACCCCGACATCGTGCTGCTCAACGAGTTCGACTACGTGCCCGACCTGCTGGCGGCAGACCTGTTCCGCGACAACTACCTCGAGGTCGGGCAGGGCGGCGCCGATCCGGTCGAGTACCCGTACGCCTACGTCGCGCCCTCGAACACCGGCGTGCCGAGCGGTTTCGACCTGAACAACAACGGCGTGATCGGCGCGCCCGGAACCTCTGCCGGCGGCGACGACGCCTTCGGCTTCGGCGTCTTCGAGGGCCAGTACGGCATGGCGATCCTCTCCAAGTACCCGATCGTCACCGACGAAGTGCGCACCTTCCAGAACTTCCTGTGGAAGGACATGCCCGGTGCACTCCTGCCCGACGACCCGGCGACCGCCGCGCCGGCCGACTGGTACTCGCCCGAGGAACTCGACGGTGTTCCGCCTCTCGAGCAAGTCGCACTGGGACGTGCCGGTACAGGTCGGCAAGACCACGCTGCACGTGCTGGCCTCGCACCCCACCCCGCCCACGTTCGACGGGCCCGAAGACCGCAACGGCACCCGCAACCACGACGAGATCCGGTTCTGGGCCGACTACATCACCCCGGGCAAGACGTCGAAGTACATCACGGATGACGCCGGCACCTCCGGTGGCCTCAAGCCCAACGAGTCGTTCGTGATCCTCGGCGACCAGAACGCCGACCCGCTCGACGGCGACTCGGTGGATGTCGCGATCCACCAGCTCCTCGACAACAAGCGGCTCACCGACCCGATGGCGACCTCCGAGGGCGCCGTCGAGGCATCCGCGCTCCAGGGCGGGGCGAACCTGACCCACAGGGGCGACCCGCGCTACGACACCGCCGACTTCGCCGACGGGGCGCCGGGCAACCTGCGTGCCGACTACGTGCTGCCGTCGCGCAAGCTCGACGTGCTCGACGCGGGCGTGTTCTGGCCGGTGCAGGCCGATCCGCTGTCGGCGCTGACCGGCGTCTTCCCGTTCCCGAGCAGCGACCACCGGCTCGTGTGGGTCGACCTGGGTATCAAGGGCTGAGTCGCACTCGAGCGACGAGCGAACGGATGCCGCGGGTACGCGCCCGCGGCATCCGCTCGCTGCGCTCTGCGGCCCGGCTACGACTCCTGCAGTGCGTTCCAGAGCGGCATCAGCCCAGCCGCGCTGAGGGGTGCGAGAGCGTCCGTCTGCGGTGCGCGTCGGAAACGGCCGGGCGGAATGCCGTACGCGTGCGAGAACCGGCGTGAGAAGTGGTACGCATTCGCGAATCCGGTGTGACGCGCGATCTCGTCGAGCGTGAGGTTGCTGCGCTGCAGCTCAATCGCCGATCGGCCGAGGCGCACCAGCTCGAGCGATGCAGACAGACCGTATCCGAACGCTCGTGTGAAGACGCGCGAAAGGTGACCGACGGTGAGCCCTGCTGCGGATGCGAGCTCATCCAGCGGCACGATTCGCAGTCCGTCAGCGCTCCACACCCTGCGGACGTGACTGAGCATGGCGCGGATCGGGCCGTCCGCAAGCCGCTGATCGGGCTTCGGATTGCGACGACCGACGAATGCCTCGAGCAGCACCACGAGCGCACGCTGGGTCGCTGACATCATCTCGCCATCATCACGATTCGACAATTCGAGCAGGTATCCGCAGAGCGCCCACACGACATCCGCCTGCCCGGTGGCGCGCACGAGCGGCCATGGCTCCCCCGCCCGATCGAGGTCGGGCAGCTCGAAGTGGACATAGGCGTGCGACGATGGGCGTTGATCGTCCCAGACGTAGGAGTCCGTGCCTCCGGCGCGGGCGATCACGACATCCCCGGGCCGCAACGCATGGCGCGCGGGGGCACTGAGCTGCGGGTGCCGATACTCCCACGTCGCCGAACCGGTGAGGATCCAGACGAGTTCGTAGTCACGAAGAACCCGCGGACCGAACAACGATCCGGGCGCGTAGTGTGCGACCCGCGCGGCATACCCGGGCGTCGCACTGGCCAAGCCAGAAGTCATGATCAGATATTTTAGTGCCGGGGCGAGCCATTGTGCGGGATCTTCGGCGGGTCGACGATGAAGAGTGAAAGCCACGAAAGGACTCGACATGACCCCCGGAGCATCGACGCTCGCACCCGACGCCACGCTCGCGACGTACCGATCCGTCACGCCCGACCTCGCCGCGCAGTATGAGCGAGACGGCTACGCGGTACTTCTGGACGCGTTCGACCCCCAGGAGATCGAGGCGCAGCGTGCCGAAGGGCTCCGCCTCTGCGAGTCCCTCATTGCCGGCACTGAAAGCGCCCGCGGACTGTCGGAGACGGATGCCGAGCTGCTGCGCCGGTACCTCTGCATCCACTACCCCCACAAGGGATCCGATCTCTTCAACGCGACGCTGTTCCAGCCGGGCATCGTCGACGTGCTGACGCGAGTGATCGGCCCCAACGTCAAGGCGATGCAGTCGATGTATTTCATCAAGTCGGAAGGAAAGCCCGGCCAGGCCTGGCATCAGGACGAGCACTTCATCCCCACGCGAGACCGCTCACTGACCGCCGCCTGGATCGCGGTCGACGACGCGACTGTCGAGAACGGATGCCTCTGGGTCATCCCCGGCTCGCATCGTCGCGGAGTGCTCTACCCCGACCGAGACCAGGACGACACGCGATTCGACTGCACCCGTGAGGCCTTCGGCTTCCCGTACCGCGACGAGGACGCGGTGCCGGTCGAGATCCCCGCCGGGGCGGCACTCATCTTCAACGGATATCTGCTCCACCGTTCCCTCGAGAATTCCGGCAGGCACGGGTACCGGCGGGCGCTCGTCAACCATTACATGAGCGCCGAGTCGCTCCTGCCGTGGAAGCAGCCCGAGGGCGAGTTCTTCGGCGAGTACGACTACCGCGATATCGTGCTGGTCGCCGGCGAGGACCCGTACGCCTACAAGGGAACGACGGATGTCTCGCGCACGTACTCGCGGCCCGACAAGCAGGGTGGGTGCGACCGCTGATCCGAGCGCGCGCCGGTTTCGGCTGGACGGAGGTGCGGATGCCCGGCGCGAGCGCTGCCATGTGGTCCCATCCTGGAGTCGCTGTCGGGTCGGACGGGACAGCGTACGTCGGCGGATCCGACGGATCCAGCCTCATCCGTCTCGCCGGTGACGATGACCCAGTGGTGGTTCCAGTGCCGACGACCGAATGCCACGGGCTCGCAGTCGATGCGGCCGGTGACATCTGGATCGCCGACAATGGGCACAAGCGACGCGTCGAAGACGGCGGCTATGCCGACACCGAGACGTCGGGTCAGGTCATTCGCGTAACGGCCGAGGGCTGCGTCGCACAGCGGCTGTCGGCGCCCGATGAGGGTTGGCGACCCACCGGCGTCGCGGTGTGCGGCTCCGCGCACGGCGACCGCGTCCTCGTGGCCGACGGCTACGGTGCGAGTCGCGTGCACTGCTACGCGAGCGATGGCACGATCGTCTGGTCGACGGATGCCGCCGACAGCGGCACCGTGTTCTCGACACCGCACGGCATTGCGGTCGACGAACGCCTCGGGAGCCCTGGCATCGCCGTCGCCGACCGGCGCAATCGCCGGATCGTCATGTTCGACAGCGACGGCGGGGTCCGCCGCGTGGTCGGCGCCGGCGTACTGACGAGTCCGTCGGCGCTCGCGACGCAGGGCGAACTGCTCTGGGTCACGGAGCTGTTCGGCGGCCTCGTCGCATTCGACCCAGACGGAGAGGTCGTCACGCGCATCGGCGACCCGTTCGACCAGCCCCCCGCAGGCTGGCCGAACGACCGCGATGCCAGCGGCATGCCCGTGCCGCCGCGACGAGCGGAGCGTGCATTCGTGAGCCCCCACGGCATCGCGGCGATGCCGAGCGGAGAGCTCATCGTCACCGAATGGATCCTCGGCGGCGCGACGACGATCCTCTCGCCGCTCTGAGTACCGAGGCCGGGTTCTGAACTACTCAAATCGTCGGCGTCAGCGAGATGAGGTCCGGGCTGAATCGCACGCCGGTGGCGTCGACCTGCTTGTCCACCACCGTGAACCGCAGCTGGTGCGTTCCTCGGTTCAACCGCATCTGTCCGAGCCGTTCCGTCTTCAGCGCGCGGACCGACAGGGTCGAGGTGTCGATCGGCCCGCCGATGCGTTGGTCGTCGAGATCGACGACCACGACACCGCCGTTGGGAAGATGGGCGAAACGCACGTGGACGTCGTAGCGGTCGCCTCGCGGAACATCCATGGTTACCTCGATGAACTGGCCGTAATCGGTGGCCCTTGCCTCGATCCGACTGGCACCACTGCACGCGGAATCGGCAGTTGTGACGACGGTCAGCTCCGGCGTCGAGATCAGGGGCAGCGACTCGACCTCGAAGGTCAGCACGTCGTGAGCACCGCCGGCATCCACGCCAGAGGTCAGCCACGCGAGGTCGAAGGTGGTGAACACGATGTCTCTCGAGAAGCTCGTTGTGACTCCGGGCTGATGTTCGCGCCCGTAGAGCACGCCGATTCGACCATCCGCCAGCGCGACGGCATCCGAGTATGAGGCGGGCCCTTCCGTGAGGACCTGGGTATACGGCCATGTCATCCCCTCGTCGTAGGAGATCGAGACCGACATGTTGCGGCGTCCGGGGGAATCGGTGCGTGAGAAGACGATCCGACTCGGCTCGTCGTCGATGCCCGTGATCCGCGCGATGCCGGTGTCGATCGCGTTGACGGGGCGGGCAGCAGCGTCCAGGACCGCGGGAGACCAGGTCGCGCCCCCATCGCTGCTGTGCGAAACGATGCGCGGATGGGTCCCGCCTGACGCGTAGCGGCCGAATATGACGAGCGAACCATCTGGCCGTTCCAGCAGGCGCGCCTCGTTGAGTGGATACGCGCTGTCGAGCGGGACCTCTCCGCCCGCAGTCCACGTGGCGCCGCCGTCGCCACTGACGATGACCGAGACCCCGTAGCGCCGCTCCTGCGCAGCGAACACGATCTCACGCCGATGCCAGACCTGCAGCATCAGCCGCCCGTCAGAGAGGCAGAGCCCGTGCCCCGGGCCGGGCATGTGCATGCGTCGTCCATGAGGGTCGGGCTCGAACAGCCCGGTGAGGTCGATCGGCTCCGACCAGGTGTCGCCCTCGTCGTCGCTCGACATGACAAGAGGCGCGAACTGTCCGGAGAGCCGCCGGTGTTGCCCGGATCCTTGAAGCACTCCGCGTAGAAGAGGTGGATACGCCCGGTCGCCCGGTCGACGAGCGGCGTCGGGTTGACGAAGGACTGCACACCGTTGGAGGTGCGCACATACCTGATCGGGTCCCACGTCGCACCCCCATCGGAACTCCGGCGCATGGCCAGGTGATGCGGTGACGCGTCGTGCTGCTGCAGCCGCCCCTCAGCGAACGCCAGCACGGAGCCGGCGACCGTGGTGGTGAGTCCGAAGACGTGGAACGCCGCGAGCCCGTCATGACCGGCCTGGAACACGAGGGACTCCCGCGGAGCGCTCGGGCGGCTGTTCGGTGTCACGGCCTCTGCGACTGCGGACGATGTCCCGGTCGCGCCAGCGGCGGTGACTCCCGCCGCTCCAAGAATGAGGCTGCGGCGGCTAATGGTGGGGCTCATGATCTTCTCCCTTTCCGATCCCATGACATTGATGTCTTGCTCTCGCGCACCTTGTCGCGCCACGCGGTACCGATCACCGGGCCAGGATGCGGATCGCGTCGGCCGCGACGAACCCGTCCGCATCGTCGCTCAGCTCGATCGAGGCGGCGATGCCGCCGACGAGATCGAACTCGCCCAGCGACTGCCACTGCGTGCCGCGCGGATCCGATTCCCCTGCGAGCTTCTGGTTGATCCTGACGGTCGTCGACGTGCCGTCACCGTGATGCACGGTGAACGGCGCGTTGGTCGCCCGGTTCGAGAACGGCAGGATGCTCGACTGGATCTCGTAGCGGCCGGCGTGCGGCACGACGGGTCGCCAGCGCACGACGCTCGTGCCGGTGCCGCGCGGGTGGTGCCGGTAGTTGCTGTTCCACGCGCCCTGCGTTCCTGCAGCCGAGGTTCCCCACGTGCCGCTCACGAGCTCCCAGCCGAGTTGCGCGTTGTCGACGACCTCTTCATCGCGCAGATCGGGTCGGTGCGCCGACTTGACGAGGCTGAGGGCATCGAGGCTGACGGATGTCCCGCCGCTGCGTCCTGCTCCTTCGAACGTCACCCGCACGGTATTACGGGCACCGGGTGTCAGGAGCCGCTCGCCCAGGTAGGCGATGTCGTAGCCTTCTGCGAGCTCGAGGGTGGAGTCGACGTAGGCGACGCGCTCCGGCTGCTCCCCGTCGATCTGCACTGAGAACACACCGCCGCCCACCGGCCGGAAGTAGCGCAGCCAGAGCTCGTAGACCCACGGGCCGGGTGCGACGAATGAGAACTCCACGAAGTCGCCGACGGCGGTGGGGGTGAACACGATGCGCTCCCCGCCGGTCGCGAGTGGATCCGCCACTGCGGCGACCGCGCCCGCCGAGACCGCCGCCTGCGACGCTTCCAGGTTGGCGACGCTCGTGCGTACCGTGTTTCCGCGCAGGTCGTCCTGCCCCTCCGTGAGCCAGGCGAGGTTGAACCTCGCGACGGCGACCCGCTTCGGCGCGCTCGGGATGTCACCGTCGCACCCGTACAGCAGGATGATCGTGCCGTCCGAGAGTCGCGCGAGATCCGAGTAGTAGGAGCGGTCGGAGTTGACGACGCGCGCGTACCGAAACGACCGCGCCTCGTCGTAGCTCACGTACACGGTCATGTTCCGGCGCACGGGCGCATCGGGTTTGCTGTACAGGATGCGGCTGATCTCGTCGCTGCCCGGACCACCGCTGTACCGGAGCAGCCCCGCGTCGACCGCGTTGAACAGGCCGGTGGCGCCGTCGAGCTTCGGCGGTGCCCACGTGACACCGCCGTCGTCGCTCACCGACGTGATGCGGTGCCGGTTGCCACCGGAGCTCGCTCGTGCGTTGATGAGGATGCGGCCATCGGTGAGTTCGACGAGACGCGACTCGCTGAGCGGATACTCGACGGAGACGGGGATCGCGCCTCCCGCCTGCCACGTCACTCCGTGATCGTCGCTGTAGAGCGTGGAGGCGCCGTAGAAGCGCTCGTTGACGGTGTTGCCGATGATGACGCGACGGTGGGAGACCTGCAGCAGGAGCCGGCCGGTCGAGAGCTGGATGCCGTGGCCCGGGCCGGGGCCGTGCAACGCCCAGTCGTAGGGGAAGTGGTCGAACATGCCCGAGATGTCGCGCGCAGCCGACCATGTCTGGCCACCGTCTGTGCTCGACTTCATGTACAGGTCGCCGATATCGCCCGAGCACCCGGTGTTCTCGGGCAGGAGGATCGACAGCATGAAGAAGAAGAACACTTCGCCGGTCGAGTGGTCGACCACGAACGTGGGGTTGCCCCACGACTGGCCTTCGATCGACGGGTGCACGACCACGTTGTCTTCCCACGTGTCGCCACCGTCGGTGCTGCGCCGGATGAGCAACTCTCGCGGCCCCGCATCGCAGACGTCGAAGCGGCCTTCGGTGGCGACCAGGATGGTGTCGTCGGGCAGCACCGCGAGACCGTGCACGTGATAGTTGACGCGCGGCCCGATCTCGGAATCCCACAGTGTGCTCTCGTCGAAGAAGGGCACATGGTCGGGGCGGGCGGTGTGAACCGGTATCGCCGATGCAGGCGACGCTGCGAGGACATTCCCCGCGACCGTCGACCCGACGGCGGCGCCCAGGGCACCGAAGGTGAAGCTGCGGCGCGTGAGCCCTCCCGAAGAGGAGTCTGCTACTCACTTCGTCGTTGACAGACATCGTTGTGCTCCCTTGCTTTCTCTTGTGGTCTTACTCGGATGGTTCCGGTCGCCAATCGGCGAAGTAGCCGACCTCGCCGCGCTCGATGAGCGCGACCAGGCTCAACAGCGCACCCCAGGTGAGGTACGGCTGGCTGTTGTCGACATCGCACCCGGCCCCAGTGCGACTCGAATAGTTCTCATGGATGTGCCGGTGCTCGTGCCATTCCTCCAGTACGAGCGCCGCGCACTCGTCGGCGAGCCACCCGCGCTCCGCGTCACCGGTGCGCAGCAGGCCCAGGTAGACGAGGAAGTTCATCGGCGGCCAGGCGCGGTCGCGCCAATAGGGGTTCACGGTGTCGTGCACCTCCCGCCGCGGGAACGACGGGATCGCCCAGTGGCCACCGAAGCCCTCAGGGTCGACGAGGTGGCGACTGCTCATCTCCGCAGACTGCGCCGTCGTCGCGATCCCGGCGAACATCGGGTAGAAGCTCGTCGGGGCGAGGAACGCGGTCGGCAACGCCGTGTCCGTTCGATGACTGCGGTAGATCCCCGCAGATGCGTCCCAGAGCGTTGCGCGCACGGCATCGCGCACCTTGGCTGCGCGTTCTACCAGCTCGGCGCGCTCCTCCTCCGCTCCGAGCACCGAGGCGATGTCGGCGAGCGCCTCGCAATCGGCGACGTACTCGCTGTTGAGCCCGATGTCGAATGCCTCCAGCAGGCCGGAGGCCTCATCGAAGGGGACATCCGAGAAGACCGGATGTCCGTCGAGCCCCGACTCGCAGGTCGCACCGAAGTGCTGCCCGATGCGCGGGATGTCCTGCGGCGAGGGCGTGTCGGGCACGAACACGGTCGAGCCGGCGCACAAGAGGTCACCGACTCGACGCGCGCGCCACCACCAGCGATTCCAGCTGAGCAGGGCGGGAAAGGCCTCACGGAGGAACCACTCGTCTTGGAAGCTCGCGTAGAGCTGCCAGCAGACGAGCGAGCCCACGGGCGGCTGGGAGCCGTCGAAGGTCTTGCGCCCCGTGCCCTGCGAGACGTTGGGCACGAAGCCGGCCGGCGTGAGCTCGCGAAGCATCTCGATCGCGTTCGCATGGGCCGAGGTCCTTGGAATGCACGCCAGCGAGCAAGGCCCCGAAGAAGGCGTCCCAGCAGAACATCGCGAAACCGCCGCGCTTCTGCACGTTCCAGAGCCGGCTGACCGTGGTCACGACGCGCTCGCCGATCGGCTCGTACAGCGTGTTCCACGCGACGGCGTCGCGGACGATCTCCGCATGCGTCGACAGGGAGAATCGCCGCAGGTCGGCCTCCGTGCGTTCGCGCGCGGCATCCACGAGCTCGCGGATCTGCCCGATCGACCGGGCGATGCCCGTGCTGATTCCGACGGCTTCGCTGAGCTCCATCGCGAATCTCGGCCCGTCGACGTCGATGTACGGGTCGTCGACGAGTGCCGAGTGTCGGGTGGAACGTGATCGGCGCTCCCGAACCCGGCAGAGCAACGATCGTCTCATCCAGCGCATGCACCTCGCCGGGTCGATTCCAGAGGAAAGCTACGGAGGCGAAGAGCACCGCGCTCTTCCGCTGGTTCGCGAGGGGTTCGACGAGAACCACGAGATCATCCCCGGCGTGCGCCGTCTGCACCCAGATCTCGATGCCCTGCCAGCTCAGCGTGACGCTCGTGTAGGCGCCGTCGATCGCATGCGGTCCGAGCGTGACCGTCTCGTCGTCGACGCCCGTCCTTCCGATCTGGGCACTGCGCAACGTCGTTCCCCGGTAGTACTCCTTGAGTCCCAATTGCAGGCCGATGCCGTGAGGCAGCAGCACTTGCGTCAGCACGCTGCGCGTGTCCCAGGTGTTCCAGCCCGTTGCGAGACGGCGCTGGGTCTCGTGCGTACTCGGCTGTTATGGCACCACTCCTTCCGGTGTCGTTCATCGATGCTCGGTTCCTCTCTGTCGTCCGATTCGGATCGTTCGGCGGCCGACCCCGCAGCCGGTCCGGATGCCGTCGAGGGACCCGGACCGGCTGCGGGCGGTGGCGCTACTCCAAGCCGACCGTGGAGAGGTCGGGCATGAAGAGCGGGTTCGGCTCGAACCCGGTCACGTTCGAACGCCACGCGTAGGTGATGTTGAACAGCATCGGGTACATGCCGACCGCGTCATCCCAGATGATCTCGTTGGCCTCGCTGTACAGTTCGACGCGCTCGTCCGTGTCAGTGGTGTTACCGGCTGCCGCCAGGATCTCGTCGAGTTCGGGGTTGCAATAGCCGTTCCGGCCGGCGGCGCACGGGTAGAGGCGGCCCGTGTTCGTCGCCGAGTCGTAGGCCGCGGTTCCGAGCGCCTGGAAGTTGATGTCCCAGTTGAGCGCGAGAAGATCCTCGAGGAAGACCGCCGGCTCCTTCTGCGTGGGCTCGACCTTCACCCCGATCTTTGCGAGGTCGGAGGCTACGGCCTCGATGAACTGCTGGTACTCGGAGCCCGCGAACTGGATCTGCAGCGTCTGGTTGAAATCGAATCCTCCGCCTCGAGCGCGGCCTTCGCGCCCTCGGGGTCGTACTCCTTCGGAGTCTGCGGAGAGTAGCCGAGCACGTTCGGGGCGACGATCGAGTCCGACGGCGTGCCGGTCTCAGGGAAGAGCGAGCTGATGATCGTCTCGAAATCCACGGCGGACCACAGCGCGTTGCGCACAGCGCTCGAGGCGAATGCCGGCCTCGACGAGTTGAACCACATCGTGATGACGCTCGTCGATGGCGAGCTCTCGACCACGAGCTCCGAGTTGGACGCCAAGGCAGGCACCTGATCGTCGGGGATGCCCCACGTCGCGTCGATCTCGCCCGTCTGCAACGCAGTGACACGTGTCGACACCTCGGGGATCCAGCGGAAGACGAGCTCGTCGACCGTGGGAACCTCGCCGTAGTAGTTCTCATTCGGCGTGAGCGTCAGCGTGTCGGCGGGCGTGAAGTCCTTGACCACATAGGGACCGCTGCCGATGGGCTCGTTGAAGTCCGCCTCGGTGACGCCCGCTTTGGTCACGAACAAGAGTGCAACGCGACCGAGGAGCAGCGGCGTCTCCGAGGTGAGCACGACGGTCGTGTCACCATCGCTCGACGCGGTCACGCCCTTGAAGTTCGCCGCGAGCGGGCTCTCCACTGAGAGGAGGCGCTCGAACGAGGCCACGACGTCGGCCGAGGTGAGCGGGGTTCCGTCCGAGAACTCCACGTCGTCGCGCATCTCGAACGTCCACTCCGTGCCGTTCTCGTTCGCCTCCCACGACTCGGCGAGATCAGGGACGATCTCGCCTTCGTTGGTGGACTTCACCAGGCGGCTGTAGATCGCCATTGCGGCGTGCGTGTTCCCGTTCGCCGCGGACGCCACGCTGTGCGGGTCCAGGGTCTCGGTGGCGTACGGCGCCGCGACGACGAAATCATTGTCCGCGGGCGCGGTGTCACCTGGCGCGGCGCCACCTGGCGTACAGCCGACCAGCGTGAGCATCGCTGCCACGCCGGTCGCCATGAGCAGGGTGATTCTCTTGTGCTGCATTGTTCTCCTCTTTCTCATTTCCCTCGTGCCTCATTGCTGACGAAGGTGTTCGGTCGGCGGCGTGCCATCGGCACTCGTCGTCGGGGTGGTGATCTGTGTGGTGCGTTCACGTTCGGCCTTCCACGCCGCGAAGTACGGCACCTCGGAGGACTCGATCATCGGCACGAGGCTCAGCAGAGCGCCCCAGGTGAGGAAGGGCTCGCTGTTCCCCACGTCGCATCCGGCACCCGATTCGCTCGAGTAGTTCTCGTGCAGATGCCTGCGCTCCCGCCACTCCTCGAGCACGAGCGCCTCGCTCCGCTCCGCGAGCCACGCACGGTCGTCGGTGCGTCCGGCGCGGAGGAGCCCCAGGTAGACGAGGAAGTTCATCGGGGGCCACGCTCGCCCCGACCAATAGCTCTGCTTCGCCGTACGCGCATCATTGCGGGGGCTCGATGGGATCACCCATTCCCCGCCGAACTCCGCATCATTTCGCAGGTAGCGCCCGACCATGTCGTCCACCTGCTCCGCATCGCCGATACCGGCGAGCATCGGGAAGAAGCTCATCGGCGAGAGGTACGCCGTCGGCGTTCCGGTATCGCTGAAGTGGCTGCGGAAGATGCGCGCGGCAGGGTCCCACAGGCGATCGCGGATGCCGGCGCTCACGAGCGCCCCGCGTTCCCGGAGCTCGGAGGCCTCGGCTTCGGCACCCACGACGTCGGCGATGCGCGCGAGAACCTCGCAGTCGAGTGCGTACTCGCTGTTCAGTCCGATGTCGTGCGCGCGGAGCAACCCGGTCGCCTCGTCGAAGGGCACGTCGGAGAACACCGGATGGTCGTCGGCGCCGCTCTCGCACGTGGCGCCGAAGTGCTGGTTGATGCGAGGGATGTCCTGCGGCGACGGTGCCTCCGGCTCGAACCAGGTCGACCCGAGGGAGAGCAGCTCTCCGCTGCGGCGGACCCGCCACCACCAGCGGTTCCAGCTCAGCAGAGCGGGGAAGATCTCCTGCAGAAACCAGTCGCCGCCGTGTACGGCGTGCAGCTCCCAGGCGACCAGCGACGCGAACGGCGGCTGCGATCCGTCGAATGTGCGCCGCCCGGTGCCCTGGGCGACGTTCGGCACGAACCCCTCCGGCGTGAGCTCGGCGAGCATCTCGACGACGTTCGCATACGCGAGGTCCCGCGACACGGTGCCCGCGAGGAGCGCACCGAAGAAGGCGTCCCAGCAGAACATGGCGTATCCGCCGCGCTTGCCGACGTTCCACAGCCGGCTCACGGTTGTGACCACCCGCCCGCGTGACGGCTCGAAGATCGTGTTCCACGCGATCGCGTCGCGGACGACGACCGAGTGCTCGCTGCCGGCTGCGGCATCCAGCTCTGAACGACGCCGTTCGACGAGATCGCGAATCTCTGCGAGTCCGCGCGGTCGTCCCGTTGACACGCCCACAGGACCGTCGGTGGCGAGCACGAAATGCGGGCCATCGACGCCCGAGTAGGGGTCGGGTGAGTGCGGAGCCGTCGCGTACACGGCCGTGCGCCGATCGTCGACTTCCGCACTGATCGACGTGCCGTCGTGGCGCACCACCCCGGGCATGCCCCATGCGAAGGCGACGGAGACGGTGAGCGCCGCCGGCTTGACCTGGTTGGCGAGCGGCTCGATCAGGAGCACGAGGTCGTCGCCGTCGTGGGCCGAACGCACGAGCAGCTCGACGTCACGCCAGCGCACCGTCACCTCGGTCGAACTGCCGTCGATCGCGTGTGGACCGAACCGCACCTGCTCGTCGTCGTCGCCACGACGCCCGATCTGCGCGTTCCGCAGAGTCGTTCCGCGGTAGTACTCCTTGATGCCGAGACCGATCACGAGCCCCTCGGGCAGATGCACGTGGCTGAGCACGCTCCGCGTGTCCCAGGTGTTCCAGCCGGTCGCGAGGCGCTCCTGCACGCTGCGGTACTCCACAGACGGGGAGACGACGTCGGCGGGCTCAGGCACGGCGTGACCCGATGAGATCGGCTTCGTACGGTTCGAGGATGACGCGAAGGGCGTCGAGCTCGTCGTGCCCGAGCGAGGCGAGCGGCGGCACCGGCGTTGGCGTTGCGATCAGGCCACGGTCGTGGAGGATGCCCTTGACCGTGGGGACGCCGGGCCGGATCGAGTGGACACGCAGGAGCCCGGCGAGCACCGACTGCGCCTCGCGGGCCGCGACCTCGTTCGTCGACCACTGCTCGGAGAGGCGCACGGCTGCCGCGGGGGCGAGATTGGCGACGCCCGGAACGATGCCGTTCGCGCCCGCCTGCAGGGCGGAGAGCATGTCACGCTCGCTGCCCTGCGTGATCGCGACATCCTCCCGGCCGGCGGCGAGAGCGAGGAAGCCCGCGAACGCGTCAGCATCCCCCGAGCTGTCCTTCATGCCGATGAGCCACGGCGAATCCAGCAGGGATGCAAATGTCTTCGGGGTGAGGGCGCTCGCGTACTTCGGGACGTTGTAGACGGCGTAGGGATACTCGAAGCGCTCGATCGTGCGGATGTGCGCCTCGACTTCATCGGGTCGGAAGGTGAAGTAGCTCGGCGGCGTCACCACGAGGGCGTCCGGCGCGCTTCGAAGCGCGGATTCGGCCCTTCGCATCATCTCGATGGTGCCGGGCGCCGAGACGTTCACGATGACGTGGCCGCCGGGGCGGAGCTCACGCCACAGGTCGACGACCTCCCTGACGAAGTCCGTCGTCATGTCGGGCGGCAGGAGCGCGCCCTCGCCGTTGCTGCCGAGCAGCATGAGTCCGTGCACGCGGGCGCGGGCCAGTGCTTCGATGAGCGGACGCGCAGCGGCGGCATCGGGTCGGCCGGCATCATCCAGCGCCGTGACGAGCGGGACCGTGACCCCGTCGAGGATATGAGGCGTCGACATCAGAATCCCTTCACCTTCGGCCACCGCAGTTCGAAGCCGTCCGCCTCGAGCTCGGCCTGGAAGGCCGCGAGGATCGCGGGAGCCGCGTGCACCTCATCGGGCGTGCGACCGGTGTCGAGGCAGAACGCCGCGAGCGCGCCGGCGGCCTCGCCGATGTTCCATTCGACGGGGTGCAGGCGGTAGCACCCATTCGTGATGTGGGTCGTGCCGATGTTCTTGCCGGCGGCGAGCAGGTTCCCCCCGCCTTCCGGGATCAGTGCCCCGAGCGGGATCTGGAACGGCGTCGACGCGACATCGATGTAGTTGTCGCCACCGCTCGACGGGTGCAGGTCGATGCGGTACATCCCGACGCCGACCGAGTCGGGGTACTCGACCGCACCGTCTTCACCACGGATCGCGAGGGAGAGATCCTGCTCTGTCACGGTGTACCGCGCGCGGATGCGTCGCGCCTCGCGGATGTACGGCGCCTTCGCGAACCCGTCGTCGGTGCCGAGCACGTCGCCCCGCAGGTGCAGCCCGGGCCATCCGTGTCCGCCATCCGGCCGTGGAACCTCGGTCTGCAGCCAGTAGAGCATCGACCGCGAGAGCGACCGCGAGCGTTCGAGGTGTCGCGCCCGCTCTTCCGACGTCGCGTCGATGATGTTCCCGTCGAGATAGTCGATCATCGGCCAGTTGACGACCGTGACGTCGCTTTCGAGAAAGTCCGGCTCGAACGACGCACGAGCGAGGATGCGACGGAACGCCCACAGCTCCCTGTCGCCCGGATCCTTGCTCTGGTCAGCCGACACGGGCCCGTCGACCGGCGCGTTGGGCAGGAAGGTGCGCTCGAGCGGCTCGAGGGTCCTCGGGTCCGGCGCGACGAGGCCGAGCAACGGCCCGTGCCAGAAGTCGGGCTCGTACGCGCGCCAATAGTCGTACTCGGCCGGGCGCTCGATCGTGTGGTCGCCATGCTCGTCGTGACCCAATGCGAACACCCACGAGAACGCCTGCACGTTGTCGGGTTGCGCAGCCTCAGGAGCCGACGGCTCTCCGGTCTGTGCACGCGACTCGAAGCCGGTGACGTACGGGATGCCCGCGAGGGGCAGCACGTCGCCGAGCTCGGTCGCGTCGAGCACGAACGGTGCGGAGAGCACGCGGACGGATCCGGTGCGGTCGCGGACCGTCACCGAGCGGATCACACCGTCGGCGGCATCCGCCGCGATGGGCACCGTCTCGCGAAGCACCTGCAGCCGACCGGAGGCGACGAATGGCGCGATCAAGGCGTCGATGACTGACGCGGCGACCCTGGGCTCGTGACACAACTTGCTCACCTTGCCGAGACCAGGGTTGAGAACGGGGTCCTCGCGCGCCGCACGCGTGAGCGGGTACCACCGGCGATAGTGCTCTCGGATCTCGTCGCGCAGCCGGCGATACGAGCGCGTACAGCCGAACTGCTCGATCCAGGGATGCTCGTCAGGCGGCACGCCCTGGGAGGTGAGCTGCCCGCCGAGCCAATCTGTTTCCTCGGTCAGGATGACGGAACGACCGCGACGCACAGCGGCGAGCGCGGCCGCGACGCCGCCCAAGCCACCCCCGATGATGAGCAGATCGGCGTCGGGCACAGTCGGTTCGGTCATTCAGTCATTCCTTCTGAGGTGGGTGCGGCTGGTGTTGCATCGTCGACATGGAGATCGAGTGCCGCGCCGAGCAGCGCGCGCGTATAGGGATGGCCCGGCGAGGTGAAGACGGCCTCAGTGGCGCCCTGCTCGACGATCTGGCCCTTCTCCATCACGGCGACCGAGTCGGCGATCTGGCGCACCACACCGAGGTCGTGCGTGATGAACAGCAGAGAGATGCCGAAGGATTCCTTGAGGTCGAGCAGCAGGCGGAGGATCTGCGCCTGCACCGAGACATCCAGGGCGGAGACCGCCTCATCGCACACGATGAGGCGCGGCTTCAGTGCGAGAGCACGGGCGATCGACACCCGCTGGCACTGCCCGCCGGAAAGCTGCCCGGGCCGGCGATCCAGCACGGCCTCGGGGAGGCCGACCCGGTCGAGCAGGCGCACGACTTCGAGGCGCGGATCGCCCTCCGGCGCGGAGGCCGGGTGGGTGCGCCAGGCCTCGCGCACGATCGACTCCACCGTCATCCGCGGGTTGAGCGAGGAGCGCGGGTCTTGGAAGACCATCTGGATCTGCTGTCGCAGCCCATGCGATCGGCGCCCCGACAAGCTCGTGCCCTCGGGTCCGAAACGCAGGTCGCCGTCGAACCGCACGAGTCCGACGATGGCTCGCGCGACGGTGGTCTTCCCCGACCCCGACTCGCCGACGAGTGCGAGCACCTCGCCCTGGCCGAGCGAGAACGCCACATCGCGCACGATGCGATGGTCGGCTCCGCCTCTGCTGCGACGGGAGTACGAGATATCGAGCGCTCGAGCCTCGAGCAGGGTGTCAGCGGGCATCGAGCAACTCCTCGGCGAAGTGGCACGCGGATCGACGGCCGGGCACGATCTCACGCGGCTCCGGGACCTCGATGCGGCAGCGTTCACGGGCCATCGGGCAGCGCGGGTGGAAGGCGCATCCGCTCGGACGGTTCGCCGGGCTCGCTGCGGTTCCCGGGAGCGGTGCCGCGACCTCGGATGCCGAGTGCACGGACGGGATGCTCGCAGCGAGTCCGCGGGTATACGGGTGCAGTGGCCTGTTGAGCACGGCGCGCGCCGGACCGGCCTCCGCGACTCGTCCGGCATACAGGACGACGAGGTCATCCGCGATGTGGGAGACGACGCGGAGGTCATGGCTGATGAAGAGCATCGACATGCCGGACTCCCGCTGCAACTTCGCCAGGAGGTCGAGGATGCGTGTCTGCACCGTCACGTCGAGCGCCGTCGTCGGCTCGTCGGCGATGATGAGTCGCGGTTCGCCCGAGAGTGCCATGGCGATCACCGCACGCTGCCGAAGTCCACCGGAGAGCTGGTGCGGGTAGGCAGCCGCTCGGTCCGCGGCACGAGGTATGCCCGCACGGTCGAGCAGATCGAGCACGCGCTCGCGCAGCCGCGCACCGCGCAAGCCGCGGCGGCGGGGGATCTCGCCGACCTGCTTCCCGATGCGCTGACTCGGATTGAGCGCGGTGAGCGGGTCCTGGAAGATCATCGCCATCGCGCTCCCCCGGAGGGCACGGCGTCGCGGTTCGGGCAAGTCGAGTAGGGAGACCTGCTCGAACGACAGCGTGCCGCGCGCGGTCATCGCGTCGGGCAGCAGCCCCATGACCGCAGTGCCCAGTATCGACTTGCCACTTCCCGACTCGCCGATCAGGCCCGTGGTGCCCCCTGTGCGCACGTCGAGGTCGACGCCGTCGATGATTCGCGCTCCACCCGCGAGTTCCACGACGAGGTCGCGGATCATGAGCTGGCTGTCGGCGTCTGCAGAGGTCATAGCGCCGCCCCCTTCTGATAGCGGGCGTTGAGCTGGTCGCCGAGTAGGCCGATCATGATGACGAGCAGCGCGAGGGCCACGCCGGGGAAGGCGGAGATCCACCACGCGGTGGCGAGGTACTCCTTGCCGCTCGCGATCGTCTGCCCCCACGAGACAGCGGATGCCGGGAGCCCGATGCCGAGAAAGCTCAGGCCGGCCTCGCCCAGAACGATGAGCCCGAACTCGAGCGTGATGAGCGCGGCGGCCGGCCCGACGAGGAACGGCAGCACGTGGCGGCCCATGATCCGCAGTCGCGGTACGCCCATGATCCGCGCTGCCGAGACCCACTCGCGCTCCTTGATCGAGAGCGTGGCGCCGCGAGTGAGGCGCGCGAAGCTCACCCATCCGGTGACGGAGAGCGCGACGATGACGACGAGGATGCTGCGCTCGAAGAGCCCGGCGATCACGATCGCGAGCACGATCCCTGGGAAGGCGACGAGCACGTCGATGACACGGCTCAGCACTCCGTCGACGAATCCCCCCATGTATCCGGCGACGAGCCCGACGAACATGCCGAAGATGCAGCACACGGACACCGTCACGGCACCGATCAGCATCGACGTGCGGGCGCCGTACAGCACTTGGGCGAACACGTCGCGACCGGTGGCATCCGTGCCGAGCAGTGCCACCTCACCGGAGGATCTCATAGCACCCGGCGGAAGCAGGCGGTCGGTGAGGTAGGTCGTGACGGGGTTGTAGTCCACCAATACCGGCCCGAGCAGCGCCGCGAGCACGAAGACGGCGATGACGACGACCGGTAGCCAGGTGAACGCGCCACTGATTCCCGCGGAGACGCCGGCGAACGATCGGCGCCAGGCGCGCGGGTCGCCCGCGAGCACGTCGGTCGCGCTCATGCAGCCCGCCCCCGCCTGATGCGCGGGTCCAGCAGCGCGTTCGCGATGTCCGCGAGCAGGTTGAGCACGAGCACCAGGAATGCGATGAGCAGTACCGCTGCCTGCACGACGGCGTAGTCGCGGTTCGAGACCGACTGGACGATGAGGGTGCCGAGGCCCGGCCAGGCGAAGACGTTCTCGACCACCACGGCACCGCCGAGAAGGGCTCCGATCTGCAAGCCGACGATCGTCACCACCGCGCCGAGCGAGTTGCGCAGCGCGTGCCCGCGGAGTGCCTCCGCGCGGGTGAGTCCCTTGGCGAGCGCCGTCTGGATGTACGGCTCCTGCATCGACTCCGTGAGCGTTGCGCGACTCACCCGGGCGATGATGGCCGTGAATGGGAGCGAGAGCGTGACAGCCGGGAGGATGAGGTGCTGAAACGTGCCGGAGCCGGAGCTCGGAGTCAGGCGGAGCACGAGCGCGACGACCAGGATGAGCATGATTCCCACCCAGAACGTCGGCATGCCCTGGAACATGATCGAGATCGTCGAGACGATCCGGTCCACGACCCCGTCGGGTCGTCGCGCCGCGATCATGCCGAGCCCGAGACCGACGACCACGGCGATGACCGTCGCGGCGAGCGTCAGCTGCACCGTCGCAGGGAGGCGGGCGAGCACCACCTCCATCGCCGGAAGCCCATTCCGGAACGACTCGCCGAAGTCGAGCGTCACGAGTTGACCCAAGTAGGCGAAGTACTGCTCGATCGCGGAGCCGCCGAGACCCAGCCGCTCGCGAAGCGCGGCGATCTCGTCGGCGGTGGCGTCGGGGCCGAGCAGGACGCCGGCGGGATCGCCTGGCGCCAACCGGATCAGCACGAACATGAGCGTCGTCGCACCCCACACGACGAAGGCAGCGACGGCGAGACGACCGGCGATCATCCGAAGCATCAGTGCGCCGGCTCCGTCGCACGGGGGCGGGCGATCGTCGGCGTGACGATCATCCGACACTCGAGGAGCTGGTGCTGGTGCTCCCGCTCGCCCTCGATGAGACCGAGCAGCAGCTGAACGGCCGCGCGTCCCATCTCGAGGCGAGGAATCGCGAAACGCGTCCAGTCGCGGGTGGTTGCGGTGAAGGTCGGATCGCCGAGTACCGCGACCGAGAGGTCTTCGGGAATACGGATGCCGTTGCCGGCCGCCGCAGCCTCGAGCGCCGCGACGTTCGTGTCGTCGTCTCCCGGCTCGACGACCACGGCGGTGATTCCGCGTTCGACCCACCGCCGGAGCTCATCAGTGGTGAGCGGTGCGCTGTGCTTCACCGAGCCCTCGCGCGCCCCGGCGGCATCCACGCCTCGCCAGTACCCGGCAAGGCGATCCTCGCTCTGCTCACCGCCACCGGGCTCGCCGATGTACCCGAACCTCCGATGACCGAGGTCCACGAGCCGCTCGATGACCTCTTCCGTCGCAGACGCGTAGTCGGCACCGACGTATGAGATCTCGACGCCGGGGATCTCGCGGCGTCCGATGAACACGAACGGAAAGTCAGCTCTCGCGAGATCTGCGAGCGCCTCTCGGTCGACGTGCCGACCGAGGAGGATACTTCCGTCTGCCATCAGCAGTCGTCGCGCAGGCCTCGCAACGCGCGTCGCCGTAGCGACCCCCGGGCTGAAGAGCAACAGGTCGAACCCGCGATCCGCGGCCTCGGCCTCGACGCCGAGCAGGAAGGGGAAGTAGAAGTCGTGCTGGTCGGCCGGGAACACGTTCTCGAACGTGTGGAATCCCAGCAGGAAGTTCCGGCCACCCTTCAGGCTCTGCGCGACGGGGTTCGCGGAGTAGCCGAGTTCGCCGACGGCCTCCAGGATCCGCTCGCGGGTCGTCGCCGAGATCCTCGCGGGGCTGTCGACCGTCTCATTCAGGAGTTGCGAGACGGTGGCCTGAGAGACGCCGGCCTGGCGTGCCACGTCGACCTGGGTGGGGCGGCGCCGAACGGCGGAGTGTGCGTCGTTGCTCACAGATCCTCGATCTATACGTATAACTGCTACTTCGTATAAGCAGCTTGGTGGGGCCCCCGCGATCTGTCAAGCAATTGTTTCGAGTGCCCGATTACCGCCTTTCGGTCGGCCACTACGCTGGTGCTCATGAGCGAGGCGCACCGCCGATGAGCGCAGGCAACGGCGGCCGCCGCCGGCAGATCGAGACCTGGTTGCGCGACCAGGTGGCCGGCGGGCGCGAAGGTGACCTCCTGCCGTCGGAGGCCGACCTCGCCGAGCGGTTCGGCGTCAGCCGCATGACGGCCCGCCAGGCGGTGCAGGCGCTCGCGACCGAAGGCCTCGTCCGACGACAGCGCGGATCGGGCACGTTCGTCGCCGCACAGCCCATGCATCGCCACATCGGCCCGCTCATGAGCTTCACCGAGGACATGCGGCGGCGCGGGCTCGCCGCCTCCTCGAGACTCCTCTCGGCGGAACTGCGTGAACCGGTCGGCGGCGAGGCTCCCGCGCTCCGACTGGAGCCGCTTCAGCGGACCGTGTCGATCGTTCGACTGCGCCTGGCCGACGGCCTGCCGATGGCGGTCGAGCACGCAGCGCTCACCCCCGACTGCGCGGCAGTGCTCGCAGAAGATCTGGAGGCGGGATCACTGCACGAGGCCCTCCGCGCGCTCGGACGGCGGCCGACTACGGCGCTGTGCCGCATCAGCGCGCGCACCGCAACAGCGCCGGAGTGCCGCCTGCTCGATCTGCCGAGCCGCTCGGCAGTGCTGCAGGAGCAGCGGGTGATTTCGGATGCCGAAGGTGCACCGCTCGAGTTCACCACGACCGTCTACGCACCTGAGAAGTACGTGATCGACGCGGTTTTCCAGCTCACCGACGCCTGAACTGTGCCCGCCGTGTCGTGGCGACGCCACCCGGATCGCCGCTTGACAGCACATGGAGCCGTATGTACATTCAACAACCGGTAGTTGTATATACATTTGCGGAGGGACATGGAGTCGTCAATGAGCGACGCGAGGACCTTCGGGATCGACGTCGGCGGATCGTCGATCAAGTGGGCAGCCCTCGACGGTTCCCGGCTCACCGCGAACGGCTCGATCGAGACCCCGCGCAGCGACCACCTGGCGGTGATCGACGCCATGGCATCCATCGTCCGGGAGCATTGGCCGCACGACGGCGCGGTCGGCGTCGCCGTGCCGGGCACCGTCCGGCCCCGCGACGGACGGACGATCTTCGTGCCCAACCTCCCTGGGCATTGGGCCGACTTCGCGGTCGCCGACGAGCTGACAGCCCGGTGCGGCCGGCCGGTCCACCTCATCAACGACGCACGAGCCTTCGCGTGGGCCGAGCTCGCCGACGGCGCCGCTCGCGGCGCAGTCGGCGCCCTGTTCGTCACCATCGGTACTGGGATCGGCGGAGCGATCGCGCACGAGGGCCGGATCGTCATCGGCGAACTCGATGCGATCGGCGAACTCGGCCATGTCCCGGTCGAACCGGAAGGTGAGCATTGCGTCTGCGGCGGGCGCGGATGCCTCGAGACGGTGGCTTCCGCGTCCGCGATCGCGGCTCGGCTCGCCCGCACCGTCGCCACCTCGCAATCCCCGATTCTCCGGCAGCTCACGGTCGACGGGCGCGACCCGGTGACCGCGAAGCTGGCCTCGCTGGCCGCTCGCAAGGGAGACCCCTGGGCTGTGGACGCCTTCGAGAGAGCCGGACTTGCGCTCGGCCGGGCAGCCAGCACGATCTGCCTCGTGCTTCAGCTCGATACCGTCGTGATCGGTGGCGGCATGAGCGCTGCCGCCGACCTGCTGCTCCCGAGACTCCAGGAGGCACTCGACGAGCGGCAGTCCCTGACCGGCCCGATCACGGCGCGTGTCGCCATCCACGGAACGGAGGCGGGGGCTGTGGGAGCAGCTCACTTCGCCGCGGACCGCTCCAGATCGATGACGTCACCACTGAGGACGATGAGATGACCTGGATCGACGAGGCCAGACGGGTGCTCGATCGGATCGAGCGAACGCAGACTGCGGCCCTCGATGAGGCCGCATCGATCGCGGCGGAGGCGATCGGCGGCGGCGGGGTCGTTCATACCTTCGGAACCGGCCACTCGCGCATACCCGTCGAGGAGATGTTCCCCCGGTACGGTTCGTATCCCGGCTGGCATCCGATCGTCGAGCTGTCGATGACGTTCCACACCGAGGTCGCCGGTTCGAACGGTCAGCGGCAAGCGATGTTCATCGAGCGCGTTCCCGGTCTCGCACGGGCCATTCTCGACAACTTCGAACTCCGCCCGACCGACGCGATCCTCATGTTCAGTGCGACCGGCCGAAACGCAGTGCCGGTCGAGACGGCGATGCTCGCCAAGGCGGCCGGCCTGAAGGTCATCGCCGTGACCTCGCTCAGCGAAGCCCGATCGGTCGAACCGACGCATCCGTCGGGCACGATCGTCGATCATGCCGATGTCGTCATCGACATCTGCACGCCCCTCGGCGACGCAGTCGTCGCGATCGACGGCTGGGAGCAGATGGTCGGCCCGGTCAGCAGCATCGGCAATATCGCGGTGGTCAACACCCTCAAGGTGCTCACTGCCGAGAAGCTCGCGCGCCGCGGCATCGAACTGCCCGTCTTGACCGGTGCCCAGGTCGTGGGCGCCGAGCGCTCGGCCGCCCTCTTCGAGAGCGCGTACCTCGAGCACGCGCGGCGCAAGGCCGCCGTCCTCAAGGTCGCGACCGATGCCGGAGACGCCGCATGAGCACCGCGTGGGTCGTCGGCCGCGACGGCGGCATCGGTGCAGCTTGCGCCGCGAGGCTGGCTCAGGACGGGCTCCGGGTACATGCTTCCGACCGACCGAACGAGGACGTCACGGACACGGATGTCGCGGACGCGGTCGCCGTCCGCCTGGCCGCGAGGGGCGGCTTCTCTGTCGCAGTGCACGCGATCGGAATGAGCGGTCGCAGGCTCGGTGACGGGCCGGTCAGTCACTGCACCGATGAGGCCTGGGACGAGGTTCTCCGGGTGAACCTGACATCGGCATTCCGGTTCCTGAGGGCGTGCCTTCGGCACGCCGACGATGGCGCGTCGATCGTGCTGATCGGGTCGGCGCTCGCCTCGACATTGGACGCCGACTTCCTCACCGCGGCGTACCGAGTCGCGAAGGCGGGCCTCTCGCCGCTCATGGAGGCCGCGGCGTACGAAGGTGCGCGACGGGGCATCCGGGTCAATCTGGTCGCCCCGGGGCTCGTCGACACGCCGATGGCAGGGCGCGCCCTCGGTGATCCCCGCATCCAGGCCCGCTTCGGCGAGCTGATGCCGCTGACCGCACGGCCGTCGTCGGCTGACGAGGTCGCCGCGGCCGTTCGCTGGCTCGCGAGTCCGGCGTCCGGGCAGACGACCGGCGCAATCATCCCCGTCGACGGCGGTTGGCGCCTCAGATGAACACAGGAGGTGTGACGTGCCCGAATCGACCATGAAGTCCGATCCCCCTGCCATGCTCGAGACGCCCGATCCGGCGTGGGATCTCCTGCGGCTCAGTCCGACCCGGGCGGCAGCCATCCCCGAGTTGTGGTCGGGCGACGTCGTCGTCGTCGGTGGAGGATCGGCGGGATGCGCCGCTGCCGTTGCGGCCGCACGGCACGGAACGCGGACGCTGCTCGTCGAGGCGGGCGGCTTCTTCGGCGGCACCGCCGTCGGCGTGCTCGACACCATGTACGGATTCTTCCCAGCAGGCAGCCACGAGCGCATCGTCGGCGGCATCGGCTGGGAAGTCGCGGGCGCACTGCTCGCAAGCGAGCAGGCCATTCTGCGCGGCAACACATATGGCGCCGGCACGGGCGTCACGTACGAACCCGAGGCGCTCAAGACCGAATGGGACCGCCGTCTCTCGGCGGCCGGGGTCCAGCCGCTCCTGCATGCCCGCATGGCGGCCGTCGTCATGGACGATGTCGCCATCGAGGCGGTCATCGTCTGGACGAGACGAGGTCCGTTTCGCGTGACAGCCCATCGGTTCGTCGATGCGACGGGCGATGCGGTAGTCGCATGGGCGGCGGGCTGCTCGCTCGAGATGCCCGACAGACGACGGCGAGTCCAGCCGCTCACGACGACGTTCCGCATGGGCGGCGTCCGTTCGCCCGCGCCGACGGCCGAGCTGCACCGACTGATGGCCGAGGCCGACGCCTCGCGGCGAATACCAGCTGCCACGGCTCGAGGGCTCGGCACATCACACGGTGCTGCCGGGGGTGTACCACACCAACATGACCCGGGTTTCCGGAATCGACGCGACCGACCCGTGGGGCGTGACATCCGCAGAGATCGAGGGCCGGAAACAGGCCGCCGAGTACGCCAGATTCCTCCGCGATCGCGTCCCCGGCTACGAGGAGGCGTACCTGCTCGGCACCTCGGCGTGGATCGGCGCACGTGAGACCCGGAGGCTCGTCGGCGAGTACGTGCTCACGCGCGACGACGTGGTGTCAGCGCGACAGTTCGATGACGCGATCGCGCTCTGCGGGGCGCCGATCGAAGATCATGATGGTGGCGCCTCGACGATCTGGCAGTACGTGGGTGCCGAGGGCGGCGCACCCACCGGACGCTACTACGGGGTACCGTACCGATCACTCGTGCCCGTCGACTGCGAGGGGCTTCTCGTGGCAGGGCGGTGCCTGTCGGCGACTCACGACGCGCACGCCTCCGCGCGTTCGATCGCGCAGTGCCTCTCGTACGGCCAAGCCGCGGGGACGGCCGCTGCGCTTTCGATCGCGAACGCGGTGCGAGTGCGCGACATCGACACGGCCGTGCTGCGCGACATCCTCGTGGCGGACGGAGTGATCCTGTGACGGCGGCGGGCTCCATCCGGACGGTGCTCGGCGACCGTCGTGAGATCCCTGCCGGCGTCGTGTACGCACACGAGCACCTCATCCTCGATTCCCCGCTCATCGCGGACCGATTCCCGCACATTCATCTGCACGACGTCGACGCCGCCGTCGTGGAAGTGTCCCGTTGTGCCGAGGCCGGAGCCGTGCTCATGCTCGATGCGATGCCGATCGCCGCCGGGCGAGACATCCTGCGCCTCGCCGAGATCGCCCGGCGCAGCGGGGTCGACATCGTCGCGGCGACCGGCCTGCACCACGACCGCTACTACGGCCCGCGGCACTGGACGAATCGAGTCGGATGCGATGCGCTCGCCGAGCTGTTCATCGCCGACCTCACCGACGGGGTCGACGAGTTCGACTACACCGGCCCGATCGTGCAGAGGACGACGCACCGGGCAGGAGTCGTGAAGGTGGCGACGAGCGGCCCAGCGCCGGATGCACGAGACCGCCGCAATCTTGAGGCGGCTGCGATCGCCAGCCGCGTGACTGGGGCGCCGGTGCTCACCCACTGCGAAGACGGCGCGGGCGGGGTCGCCCAGGTCGAGGTTCTCACGAGCCATGGCGTACCCTGCAGCAGCATCATCCTCAGCCATCTCGACAAGGCAGGCGATCTTCCCGCGCTCCACGAGGTCGCCGCGACGGGCGCCGTCCTCGAGCTGGACCAGTCGCTGCGCCATGCGGATGAGGGCGCCGAATCGTTCACAGTCCGGGCGATCGTCTCGCTGGTGGAGGCCGGATTCGGGCGCCAGATCGTCGTCGGAACCGATGGAGCTCGTAGGAGCCTCTGGTCGTCGTTGGGCGGCCAGCCGGGCCTCGCGTGGCTCGCCGTCACGTTGCCCCTGCTGCTCGCGGAGGTCGGTGTCGATGCCGACCATCGCGCGTCGATCCTGCACGATAACGCGGTCGCTGCGCTCCGCTGGCGCTCCCCGAACCGTCGACCGCGGTTCACCCGCGATTCACCGGTGCGGCCCGGTCCCGACGACTTGCGTGCCTAGGGTTCCTCACGGCTCCCCGGTCCCGACGCCCGTCCCACAGCGCGGGCGGCCGGGTTTGCCAAACGGAGGACACGTGTTGAAGAAGCAACTCACCCTCGTCGCCGTCGGTCTCTCCACCGCCGTCGCGCTGGGTCTCACCGGGTGCGCTGCCGGTTCCGACGCCGCCACCGGTGACGGTGGCACGGATGCCGCGACCGCCACGAGCCTCGCCGACTTCGGCGACCTGGCCGCGCTCGAGGAGGCTGCCAAGGCCGAGGGTCAGCTGAACGTCATCGCGCTGCCGCGCGACTGGGCGAACTACGGCGAGGTGCTCGACGCCTTCGCGGCGAAGTACCCCGAGATCACGATCAACGAGGCCTCGCCCGACGCGTCGAGCGCCGAGGAGATCCAGGCTGCAGAGACGAACGCCGGCCTCGACACCGCGCCCGACGTGTTCGACCTCGGCCTCACGGTCGCGCTGCAGAGCACCGACCAGTTCGCGCCGTACCAGGTGGCGGCGTGGGACGACATCCCCGACGCGCTGAAGGAGCCGAGCGGCCTCTTCGTCGGCGACTACGGCGGATACATGTCGATCGGCTACGACTCGTCGAAGTTCTCGGCCCCCGAGTCGCTCGAAGACCTGCTCGGTGCCGACTTCAAGGGCTCGGTCGCCGTCAACGGCGACCCGACGCAGGCCGGCGCGGCCTTCGCGGCGGTCGGACTCGCGACCGTGCAGAACGACGGCACGCTCGACGACTTCCAGCCCGGCATCGACTTCTTCTCGGAGCTGAACGCGGCGGGCAACATGCTGAAGCTCGACGTGACCACCGCGACCGTCACCTCGGGCGAGACCCCGGTCGTGTTCGACTGGGACTACCTGAACGCATCGCACACGGCCGACAACCCCGCCTGGAAGACCGTGATCCTCCCGGGCGTCGGCTACGCCGGCTACTACAACCAGGCGATCAACAAGGATGCCCCGAACCCGGCCGCGGCGCGGCTCTGGCAGGAGTTCCTCTACAGCGACGAGGCGCAGAACCTCTGGCTGAAGGGCGGCGCCCGCCCGGTGCTCGCCGAGGCGATGGCCGAGGCCGGCACGATCGACGAGGAACTCTTCGACGCCCTGCCCGGCGGCGCCTGACGAGACGGTCGTTCCGACCGAGGAGCAGAGCACGAACGCCGGCACCCTGCTCGGCGAGAAGTGGGCTGCGGCGGTCAACTGACCATGACGATCGTCGCTCCGGCGGCGCCGGCCGTCGGGACGGAATCGGGCGCATCGTCGCCCGCTCCGTCCCGGCGGCCCGGCCGGCCCGGCATCCCCGCGGCGCTCGGTCTCGTGCCGTTCGCCGCCTATGTGCTCCTCTTCCTCGCCCTGCCGACGGTGCTCGCCGTCGCGAGCGGCTTCTTCGACGACGACGGCACGTTCACGCTCGCGAACGTCGCGGCACTCGGTGACCCCGTCATCCTGCAGACCTTCGCGAACTCCGCCTGGCTGTCGGCGCTGACCGCTGTCGTCGGCGCGGTCCTCGGTGCCCTCGCCTGTTACGCCCTCATCGGGGTCGAGGGCCGCTTCCGCAGCGTCGTCGACGCGGCGAGCGGGGTGCTCGCCCAGTTCGGCGGCGTCATGCTCGCGTTCGCGTTCATCGCCACGATCGGCATCCAGGGCCTCGTGACGCTGTGGCTCAATGACACCTTCGGCATCGACATCTTCGCCGAGGGCACGTGGATCTACGGCCTTCCCGGGCTGATCCTGCCCTACATCTACTTCCAGGTGCCCCTCATGATCATCACGTTCATGCCGGCGATCAGCGCCCTGAAGCCGCAGTGGGCCGAGGCGAACCTGACCCTCGGCGGAACCCGTGCAGGCTTCTGGCGCCACGTCGGCCTGCCCGTGCTCGCGCCGTCGTTCTTCGCGAGCCTGCTGCTGCTCTTCGCGAACGCGTTCTCGTCGTACGCCACCGCGGCCGCGCTCGCGAGCCAGGGTTCGCAGATCGTGCCGCTGCAGATCCGCACCGCCCTCACGAGCGAGACGATGCTCGGTCGTGAGAACCTCGCGGGCGCCCTCGCGCTCGGCATGATCCTCGTGATGGCCGTGTGCATGTGGCTCTACTCGATCGTGCAGCGTCGCGCCGCCAGGTGGCAGCGATGAACCGCCGGGCTTCGCGCCGCATCCGGCGATCCGATGGGTCATCGGGGTCGTGCTCATCGGGTTGTTCGCCATCCCGATCATCTCGATGGCCGAGTACACGCTCCGCGACCTCGACGGGCACTCCCTCGTGCATTGGGCGGCCCTCTTCGATCCGGCGAATGCGGCGAAGTACCGACCGATCTGGACGGGCCTCGGCAATTCGCTCGTGCTCGCGATCGTGACCGTCGCGATCGTGCTGTTCCTGCTCGCACCGACGATGGTGCTCGTCACGCTCCGCTTCCCGGCCCTCCGCCGCCCGTTCGAGTTCCTCGTGCTGCTGCCGATCACGATCCCCGCGATCGTGCTCGTGGTCGGCCTCGCCCCGATCTACCTCGTGATCGGGCGAACATTCGGCACGGGTATCTGGACGCTCGCATTCGCCTACGGCATCACCGTGCTGCCGTTCGCCTACCGGTCGATCCAGGCCTCCATCGACGCCACCGACGTGCGCACCCTGTCCGAGGCCGCCCGATCGCTCGGCGCGAGCTGGACGACCGTGCTCTGGCGCGTGCTCGCCCCGAACCTGCGGCCGGGCCTCATCGCGGCATCCCTCATCTCGATCGCCGTCGTGCTCGGCGAATACACCATCGCCTCGCTCCTGAACCGCCAGAACCTGCAGACCGCGCTCGTCGTCGTCGGCAAGCAGGACCCGTACGTCTCGGTCATCCTGTCGCTCATCGCCCTGGCCTTCGCCTTCGTGCTCCTCCTCGTGATCGGGCAGGCCGGCTCGCGCCGCGCCGGCCGCCCTCGCCGCACCGCCCAGAAAGGCCGCTCGTGAACGCGAACTCCGCCACGCTCGCCACCGCCGACAACACGATCCTCTCCGCGCGCGGCGAGGGCACCGCCGTCGCATTCGAGGGTGTCGTGAAGGACTACGGCGCCAACCGGGTGCTGCACGGCGTCGACCTCGCGATCGAGCCCGGCGAGTTCGTGTCGCTCCTCGGCCCCTCAGGCTGCGGCAAGACGACCGCGCTGCGCGTGCTCGCCGGCCTCGAGCGCGCCGACGGCGGCACGGTGCGGATCGGGGGCGCGGATGTCTCCGGCGTGCCGACGAACCGCCGCGACCTCGGCATGGTGTTCCAGGCGTACTCGCTGTTCCCGCACCTCGACGTCGCCGAGAACACCGCGTTCGGGCTCCGCATGCGGAAGGTGCCGAAGGCGCAGGTCGCCGACCGCGTGCGCGACGCGCTCGCCCTCGTGGGACTCGAACACCTCGCCGAGCGCTATCCGCACGAGCTCTCGGGCGGCCAGCAGCAGCGGGTCGCCCTCGCCCGCGCGCTCGTCACCGAGCCGCGCGTGCTGCTCCTCGACGAGCCGCTCTCGGCGCTCGACGCGAAGGTGCGGGTGTCGCTGCGCGACGAGATCCGCCGCATCCAGCTGCGCCTCGGCATCACGACGGTGTTCGTGACCCACGACCAGGAGGAGGCGCTCGCGGTCTCCGACCGCATCGCGGTCATGAACGCCGGGCGCATCGAGCAGATCGGCACGCCCGAGGAGCTCTACCTGCGGCCGGCGACGGCGAACGTCGCCGAGTTCGTCGGCCTCTCGAGCGTGCTCCCCGCGACCGTGAGCGACGGCGTCGCGTCGGTGCTCGGCGTTGCGCTGCCGGTCCTCGGCGAGGCGACGGATGGCCCGGCGGAGGTGTTCGTGCGGCCCGAGAACGTGCGCCTCGGCGGCCCGATCGACGCGGTCGTGCAGGAGAGCACGTTCCTCGGGAGCATCCGCCGCACGCTGCTTCGCACCGAGAGCGGCGAGCTCGTTCGCATGCAGCATCCCGTCGGCGAGCGCGTTCGGTTCGGCGAGCAGGTGACGCTGACGATCGACCCGGAGCCAGTGGCCGTTCGCACCGCCGTGACGGCCTGAAAGCGGCCGCGCGATCGGCGCATCCTGACCTGTCACGACGGCTGGGGGGTTTGTCGTCGATGCGCAGTGGGAATCAGCACTGCACGCAGTGAAAAGACAAGGGGCGCAATAGGATCAGTAGGGATCTGTCGCTGTTGTTGACTGGCGCAGTGTCACAGAGCCTGCAACAGGAGGTGCTGCTGTGACGGGGGCTCTCGAGGCCTTCGATATCATTATCGTCGGCGCCGGGCCGGGCGGGTCCGCCGCGGCACTGAGTGCCTTGCGCGCTCGGCCCTCCGCCACGGTACTGGTCCTCGATCGAGCGCCGCCGGGCCGGGACAAAGTCTGTGGCGACGCGGTAAGCCCCGAAGCAGCACGGGAAATTGCCGGCCTCGGCCTCCCCGACCTGCTCCGTCCGAGCGAACGGGCGTTTCGCTTCCGGCTGGTCGCCGGAGATGCAGACACGACCGGAACTGCGCCAATTCCCGGGTATGTCGTCCCCCGGGCCGAACTCGATCACCGACTCATGCTCGCTGCCGGTACGGTCGGGGCGATCTACCGCCAGCATGCCGTGCGCGAAGTACACCAAGATTCGAGCCGTGTCGTCGTTGACGGCAAATACAGCGCATCGGTGCTGATCGGTGCCGACGGGGCGAACTCAACGGTGCGCCGTGCCGTGGGACAGCCGCCCAACCGCGGTCAACATATGGCCCTCGCCGTCCGAGGTTACGCTCCCGCCCCCGATGGATTCGATGGGCTTTACCTTCGCTGGGACCATGTGCCTGGCACCGGCCTTCGCTACGCATGGGCGTTTGCAACTGCCCACGGCACTGTCAATCTGGGCTACGGAACGGCTGCTTCGGTGATGACCCGGGCACAGTTGGAGGATCGGGCAGCCGAATTGCTTCCAGGCTTCGCGGTCCGCTCCACCCGAATGACCGGACACTTGCTGCCGTTATCAACCCAAGTGCCCCGCCCCTCTGTCGGCCGCGTGCTCCTCGTCGGCGACGCAGCCAGTCTGGTGAATCCGCTCACCGGGGAAGGCATCTTCTGCGCGCTTGCGTCAGGCGCGCTCGCCGGGAGTGCCGCTGTGGCTGCGAATGCAGGCGACAGCTACTCCCGCGCGCTACGGAGAAGGTTCGGCCGTCAACATCGCCAGTTACAAGCACTGCAACCACTTCTTGAGCGGCCATCAGTCATTGCAACTGCGATCCGGGCCTGCGGGCGCGATCCACGAATCCTCCGACAATTGACCTCCGTCGGGCTCGGCGAGGGAACCTTCGCTGTCGCGGATCTTGCCCGAATTGCCGCCAGCGTCTGGAAGGGTTGACCCAGACGGCCGAGCGCGTTCGGTTCGGCGAGCAGGTGACGCTGACGATCGACCCGGAGCCGGTCGCCGTGCGCACCGCCGTGACGGCCTGAAAGCGGCCGCGCGTCTCAACCGCTCGAGTCGGCGACCCCGACCGTGATGATCGTGCGGCCGTGCACGCGCTGCCCCGGCGCGAAGGCCGCCGCTGCCTCCGCAAGCGGGCGCACGGCGCCGATGATCGGCTTGAGGCGACCGTCCTGAACGCGGCGACCCAGATCCGCGAGGCGAGCGCGGTCGGGCTCGACGACGAAGAAGATCGCCTGGCCGTTCTCGGGTTGTCGCGGCGGCGGCTCGGCGATGGTGACGATTCTCCCGCCGGCACGCAGGACTCCGAGGGATCGCTCGAAGACGTCGCCGCCGATGACGTCGAAGACGACGTCCACCGGGTCGATGCCCTCGAGCTGATCTGACTGCAGATCCACGAACTCGTCTGCTCCGAGCTCGATCACCGAGTCTCGATCCTGGGCACGGCCGGTGCCGACGATCCGGGCGCCGGCCTCGCGAGCGAGCTGCACGGCGATGGAGCCGACGCCGCCGGCCGCCCCGTGGATGAGCACGGTCTGCCCGGTCTCGAGGCATCCGTGATCGAACAGTCCCTGCCAGGCCGTGAGGCCCGAGATCGGCAGTGCCGCAGCGGTGACGAAGTCCACGCTCGCCGGCAGAGCTGCGAGGTTGCGCGCCTCGACGGCGACGTACTCGGCGAGCGAGCCGTTGCGGGTCCAGTCCGTCTGGCCGAACACGCGCTGCCCGACGGTGAGCCCGGTGGTGCCGAAGCCCAGTTCGGCGACGACACCGGCCACCTCGTGACCGGGGATACTCGGAGTGCGGTCCCGGCCGGCACGGTCGACCCAGGTGCCGGCCCACTCCAGTTCGCCGCGCGTGAAGCCCGCAGCGTGAACACGGACGATGACGTCGTTCTCGAGGGTCGGCGGGTAGTCGATGTCGGTCAGCGTCATCGACTCGACGCCGGCCCCCCTCTCGGCCACAGTGATGGCCTTCATGGCGTGCTCCCTTCGGTTGTCAGCGCACAGACCTGAATGCAGCCCTCAATTCAGCGGAGAAGAGCTGCGGCTCCTCCCAGGCCGCGAAGTGGCCGCCCCTGTCGACCTCGTTGAAATACGCGAGGCCCGGGTAGACCGCCTCCACCCAGCTGCGCGGGGAGGCCCAGATCTCGCCGGGGAACGTCGTGAAGCCGACCGGCACGGTGACCGCCGGAGGAGCCTGGCCGCTCGCAGTGGATGCTGCCAGCGCTCGCGCGTCCTCCCAGTACGACCGGGCCGCCGAGTCTGCGGTGCGCGTCAGCCAGTACAACGTGATGTTGTCGAGGACGTGGTCCGGGGTGAGACCGCCCGTGGGTTCTCCGTCGACGAACCCGCGGGAGATCTTGTAGTAGCTGTCCGTGTCGTGGTCGAGCATCCAGCCGGCCAGCCCGACAGGTGAATCCAGCAGGGAATAGCCGATCGTCTGCGGCCGCGTCGCCATCTCGAGGAAGTAGCCGAAGCCGTCCTCCTTGAACACCCCGAACGCCGTCGCCGCTGCACGTTCCTGTTCGGATTCCTTGGGCAGCTGGTCGCCGATCGCGAGCGCCGCACTGAGGAGATTCAGATGGTAGCCGGCCAGACCCTCGACCGCCTGGCGGCCCATCAAGTCCGTGACCAGGGCACCCACGTCGCCGCCCTGGGCGACGTAACGGGTGTAGCCCAGGCGGCGCATCAGCTCCGCCCACGCGCGTGCGGTACGAGCCGAGTCCCAGCCGAGCACAGTCGGCTCGCTCGAGAAGCCGTAGCCGGGCAAGGACGGCAGCACGAGGTGGAACGCGTCCTCGGCGCTGCCCCCGTGAGCGGTCGGGTCGGTCAGCGGGGCGACCGTCTCCAGCAGCTCGACGACCGAGCCGGGCCAGCCATGCGTGATGATCAGCGGCAACGCATTCTCATGCCGCGACCTGACGTGGATGAAGTGGATCCCGACCCCATCGATCTCGGTCATGAACTGCGGTAACGCGTTCAGCCTCGCCTCGCACCTGCGCCAGTCGTACTCGTCCGTCCAGTAGCGGGCGAGCGCCTGCAGCGTCGCCAGCTGCACGCCCTGGGAGCGGTCTGGAACGAGCTCCTTGGTGGGCCAGCGCGTCGCCGCGACACGCCGGCTCAAGTCGTCGATCTGCTCCTGCGGAATCGCGACCTGGAACGACCGGATTCCGGTCGTGGTGTCGACGGTGTTCATGACGCCTCCTCGAGCTCAGGCGACCTGGAGGCAACACTGATGTCGGTCGAGAAGAGGGCCGGCTCCTGACAGGCCGCAAGGTTGTTCAGGAACTTTTCGCCAGACCTGACGCGGTCGGTGACGCGCCAAGGCTACTCTCCCCCTCCGCGCATCGCACGCGTTGAGAGCCGCCGGCGTTGACGAGATCCGGCTCGTTGCGGCTAGGGGATCCGCAAGGAGACGTTGCCCACCTTGTGGCCCGTGTCGACGTACCGGTGCGCCTCGGCGATGTCGTCGAGGTCGTAGGTGCGATCGATCACCGGACGGAACTCCCCCGACTCCGCGAGGCGAGAGAGTCCGGCCAGGTCCTCGCTCGAGACGGGGGCACCGTTGTTCGTGACGAGCTTGCCGCTGCGACGAGTCTGCCGCCGTGAAGTCAACATGCTGCCGAGGCTCGCGATCACGAGCAGCAGGGCGCCGCCGGGCTTCAGCGATTGCTCGACGCGCTCGAACGGCGCATTGCCGACGCACTCGACGATGACGTCGTAGGTGCGGCCGTTCGCCGCGAAGTCCTCACGATCGCGATCGATGATGTGGTCGGCCCCGAGGGAGCGCACGAGTTCCGCGTTGCGGGCGCTGCACACGCCGGTGACGGTGGCGCCCCGCTGCTTCGCGAGCTGCACCACAGCCGTGCCCACGGCACCGGATGCCCCGTTGACGAGCACCTCGGAACCAGGACCGAGCTCCACGAGGTTCAGGTAGGAGATCGCCGTGTACCCGCCGAAGATGAGCGCCGCGGACTCCTCGATGGTGAGGTTGCCGGGCTTGAGCGCGGTCGCCTTGCTCAGCGGCACGCGTGCGTACTCGGCATGCCCTCCGAAGGACCCGCCCAGCATCGTGATCACCTCGTCGCCGGGCGCGAAGCCGGTGACCTCGTCGCCGACGGCCTCGACCACTCCCGCGGCCTCCATGCCGAGCACCCGCTTGCGCGGCCGGAACACGCCGAGGGCGACCGGAATGAAGAACCAGAGCCCTTTCGGCAGGTCGCGACTGCGCGTGCGGTGGTCGGCGATGCTCACGGTGCTGGCGTGCACCCGGAGGAGCAGCTCGTCGGCCTTCGGCACGGGCTTCGGAATCTGCTCGACCTTCACTACCTCGGGCCCGCCGAAGCGGCGGGCGACTGCGGCGCGCATCGTCGTGGTGCGCATCATCGTGTCTTCCATGGCTCCTCCTACCTTACGCTGTAAGACTTACAACGTAAGATAGCGTGGAACCGGGCCGTTGTCGAGGGTTTCTGGAATCCAATCGTCAACAGGCTTGTACCGTTGATCGGAAGAGAGGGGGCGAGCAGATGTCGTCGACAGCCCAGCGGAGCACCGATCGCCGAGCGCCGCTCACTCGCGACCGCGTGCTGCGCACGGCGATCGACCTCGCCGATGCGGGCGGTTTCGACGCCCTGACCATCCGCCGCCTCGCCGAGCAGCTCGGCGTCGAGGCGATGTCGCTCTACTACCACGTGCCCAATAAGGAGGCGATCCTCGACGGCGTCGTCGACCTCGTGTTCCGCGAGATCGAGGAGTCCGTCGGCGGGTTCGACGTGCCGGCGACGGATGCCACGTGGAAAGAGACCCTGAGAGCGCGCATCCTCGGCGCGCGAGCGGTGCTGCTGCGGCATCCGTGGGCCCCCGGCGTCATGGAGACGCGTGCCGACCTCGGACTCACGATGGCCCGCTACGTGGACTCCGTGGTCGGCATCATGCGGTCGGGCGGTCTGAGCTTCGACCTGATCCACCACGCCATGCATGCGCTCGGAAGCCGCATGTACGGGTTCTCGCAAGAGCTCATGTCCGACGACAACGACGACGATGCCGGCGACGACACGCTCGCGCAGATGGCCGAGCACGTGCCGAACCTCGCGGCGATGCTCACGGTCGTGCGCCACGACGACCCCGACTCCACGCTCGGCTGGTGCGACGACCAGTTCGAGTTCGAGTTCGGCCTCGACATCATCCTCGACGGGCTCGAGCGGAAGCGATTGTCCTGATGCCGACGAGCTGTCAGCTCGCGAGCCGCAGCTCCGCAGCGCGCTCGTCGAGCGCGGGCAGCACCTCGGCGTAGTCGACGCCGCCGACGGTGAGCACGCGCCACGAGGCATCCGTGAACCGCACGAACGACGACGACGCGTTGTCGAGCTTCGGGTAGTGCCGCGGCTCGTGTCCGGTGATCGCCGCGAGCGTGTGGCGGATGAGCGTGCCGTGCGCCACGGCGAGCACGCGCGCGCCGTCGTGATCGCGGGCGATGCGCTCGAGGCCCCGGATGCCACGCGGCCCGACCTCCTCGTCGGGCTCCTTGCCCTCGAAGTCACGGTTGGGCCAGCGCGTGTCGAGCTCGGCCACGTGCGTGCCCTCGGCGACGCCGAAGTTCTGCTCCACGAGCTCGTCGTAACTGGCGCCGAGCGGCACGCCGAGGTGCGCGGCGATGATCTCGGCGGTCTCGCGCGCCCGCAGCAGTGGCGAACTCACGACCACATGCCAGGACTCCCCCGCGAGCGCGGATGCCGCGGCGAGCGCCTGCTCGCGCCCGGTGTCGTTCAGCGGAATATCGGTGCGCCCCTGCATGCGTTCCGCGAGGTTCCAGTCGGTCTGTCCGTGGCGGATGAGGGCGAGCACCATGCGTTCCAGCCTAGGCGCCGCCCGCTGGGCGGACGCCGCGACTGCCCCGCCTCAGAGTGAACACCGATGAAATCTCCGTGCACGGCACGGATGCGGCGGATGCCCCGAGCGAGCACGCTGGGCACACCACTCATTCGACGCGTCAAGGAGACGACCGATGACCGAAACTGCAGCACCCGACCAGACCGACGCCGACCGCGCGTTGAAGACCAAGCACCGCGCGATGTGGGCGTCCGGCGACTACCCGACGCTCGCATCCGACCTCATCTGGGAACTCGGCCCGCGGCTCGTCGCGGCCGCCGATGTGCGACCCGGCGAGCGCGTGCTCGACGTCGCGGCCGGCAGCGGCAACGCGGCGATCCCGGCGGCGCTCCGAGGCGCGACCGTGGTCGCCAGCGACCTGACGCCCGAGCTGTTCGACATCGGCCGGCGACTCGCCACCGAAGCCGGCGCCGAGCTCGAGTGGCGCGAGGCCGACGCCGAAGCGCTGCCCTTCGCCGACGACGCGTTCGACGTCACACTGTCGGCGGTCGGGGTGATGTTCGCGCCGCACCACGAGCGCGCCGCCGACGAGCTCGTGCGCGTCACGAAGGCGGACGGCCGCATCGCCCTGATCAGTTGGACGCCCGAGGGCTTCATCGGCCAGATGTTCAAGACCATGAAGCCCTACGCGCCGCCGCTGCCCGAGGGCGCACAGCCCGCGCCGCTCTGGGGCGACGAGCAGCACGTGCGCGAGCTCCTCGGCGACCGGGTCACGGATGTCACGGCCGAGCGCCAGACCGTGGTGATCGACCGGTTCGACACCGGCGAGGCGTTCCGCGACTACTTCAAGCACCACTATGGCCCCACGATCGCGGTCTACAACCGCATCGCCGACGACCCCGAGCAGGTGCGTGCGCTCGACACGGCGCTCGCCGACCTGGCCCGGGACCACGGCGTCGAAGCGCCCGGCGGCGCGATGGAGTGGGAGTACCTCCTGCTCACCGCGCGCGTGCGCTGACGGGGCATCCGCAGCTCCGGCTCCTTCCCGTGCACCGCGTGAACGGGAATCGGAGACGACACTCACGGCCGAGGGGATGAGCGTCCCCTCGGCCGATCGGATGAGGACAATCGAGCCGTCTCGCCGATGCCCTGCGTGGTCCGCGCCGCGAGCATCGAGGCATGACCCAATCATCCGCCGCGCATCCGTGGGCCCGCGTCCGCCCGCCTGTCCCAGCCCAATACGTTGCGAAGCGCCGAGCCGGATGGCTCGCGCCGACAGGACTCATCCTGCTCAGCCTCGTGCCGGTCGTCGCCGGCGCGATGCGCCTCACCGAACTGACGGCCGGTGCCGCGGTGACCCCCGACAACGCGCGCTTCTTCGACTCGCCGGTGCCGGTCGTCGTGCACATCGTCGCCTCGATCGTGTTCCTGGTGCTCGGGGCGCTGCAGTTCTCGCCGTCGCTGCGCCGCCGCCGTTGGCACCGCATCGCGGGGCGTATCGTGGCGCCGGCCGGCCTGCTCTCGGCGACGTCGGCCCTGTGGATGACGCTCTTCTACGCCCTGCCCGCGAGCAACGGCCCGGCGCTCCTCGTGATGCGGCTCGTGTTCGGCACGGCCATGGCGGCGGGCATCGTCGTCGCGTTCGTCGCGATCCGCCGGGGCGACATCCGCACGCACAGCGCGTGGATGACCCGCTCGTATGCGATCGGCCTCGGCGCCGGGACGCAGGTGTTCACGTTCATGTTCGGCACGCTCCTCTTCGGTGAACCCGGCGAGGCAATGCTCGCGGTGCTCATGGGCGCCGGCTGGGTGATCAACCTCGCCGTGGCGGAGGTCGTCATCCGCCGGCGGGCCGCGAGCTTCGGTCGCGTGTCCCGAACCTCCGGCCGACCCGGTATCGCGAGTGCGCACCTATCATGAGGGCATGACGAGCCGCCTCCGCTCGCTGTGGACGGCGCCGGCCGCCACACCGCCGCCGCCCCGGCGCGTCTGGCGCGACTGGGCGCTCGTCGCCGTGATCCCGGTGGTCGCGGTGATCGAGGCGGCGACCCGCCCCGACGTGCCGTGGGGCTGGCTCTGGGCGGCCGTGCTCATCGCGCTCGTGCCGACGCTGCTGTGGCGTCGTACGCGTCCGCTCCTGATGCTCGCGATCGCGTTCGGGGTCGGCGCAGTCGGCACACTGGTGACCGGAAGCGACCCGCAGTTCTTCACGACCGTCTACTTCCTCATCCTGCTCTACGCGGTGATGCGCTGGGGCACGGGCCGCGCGATGCTGGTCGGTGCCGCGATCGTGGTCGGGAGCTTCCTCCTCTCCCTCACGCTCATGCCCATGCCGGTCGCGCGACGTCATCGGCGGCATCGCGGTGGTGGTCACGACGGGCACCCTCGGCGTGGCGTTCCGCTGGCGCGCCGGGGCCCGGGCCCGCGAGCTCGACCGCGTGAAGCTGCTCGAACGCGAACAGCTCGCACGCGATCTGCACGACACCGTCGCGCACCACGTCTCCGCGATCGCGATCCAGGCCCAGGCCGGCACGGCGGTCGCATCGATCGACCCGGATGCCGCAGCCGAGGTGCTCCGGGTCATCGAGGGCGAGGCATCCCGCACGCTCGATGAGATGCGCTCGATGGTGCGCGTGCTCCGGCGGGACGACGCCGCCGAGCGGGCTCCCAGCCCCGGGATCGCCGACCTCCGGCGACTCGTCCAGTCGGGAGCCGGTGGCCCACTGGTCGACGTCGCAGCTCAGCGGCGACGTCGACGAGGTCCCCCCGACGGTCGCCGCCGCGGTGTACCGCCTCGCCCAGGAGGGGGTGACGAACGCGCGGCGACATGCGCGGAATGCGACCCGCGTCGACGTGCGCGTGCATGCCGACAAGGCCGGGATCCGGCTCGACGTGCGCGACGACGGCGACCCCGCGGCATCCGCTGCCCCCGGCTACGGGATCACGGGCATGATCGAACGGGCGACCCTCCTCGGCGGCACCTGCGAGGCCGGTGCGGCTGCCGGCGGCGGGTGGGCCGTCACCGCCGTGCTGCCGCGCTCGGCGTGGTCGACATGAGCGTGCGCGTGCTCATCGCCGACGACCAGGAGCTCGTGCGCACCGGGCTCCGGATGATCCTCGACGCGCAGCCCGACATCGAGGTGGTCGGCGAGGCGAGCGACGGCGCCGAAGCGGTGCGGCTCGCACGGAGCATCCGACCCGATGTCTGCCTGTTCGACATCCGCATGCCGGTCGCCGACGGCATCGAGGCCACGCGGGCCCTCGCGGGACCGGGCGTGGAGGACCCACTTCCGGTGGTGGTGATCACGACCTTCGATCTCGACGAGTACGTCTATGCGGCGCTGCGGGCCGGTGCGCGCGGGTTCCTGCTGAAGAATGCAGGCCCGACCCTGCTCGCCCAGGCCGTGCACGCGGCCGCGCGCGGCGACGCCCTCATCGACCCCAACGTCACGGTTCGCCTGCTCGAGGCCTTCGCCGGTTCCGGCGCCGATGCGCCTCCGCGGCAGCCGGCCGAACCGCTCACCGAACGTGAGGAGCAGGTGCTCACGACGGTGGCACGCGGGCTGAGCAATACCGAGATCGCCGATGAGCTGTACATCTCCCTCAGCACGGTGAAGACCCACATCGCGAGCCTCATGGCCAAGATCGGGGCCCGCAATCGCGTGGAGGTCGCGATCTGGGCCCTCGAGAGCCGACGGGCCCGACCTTCCCGTGCTCCGAAACCGAGCGGCGGCCACAGCGGCAGACCCGGTGCGGCGCCGCGAGACCGGTCCTAGACTGGGCGGCGTGCCGGGCCAGACCCTGACCCCACGCGAGAGCGCGGTTCTCGCCGCCGTCGAGCGGCGCCTCAGCAACCCCGAGATCGCCGCGGAGTTGTTCATCTCCGTGCGCACGGTCGAGAGCCACATCGCGAGCCTGAAGCGCAAGCTCGGTGCCGAGAGCCGCGCCGAGCTCATGGCCGCGGCGGGCGAACGGCGCGAGCGGGCGGCATCCGTTCGGCTCCCGCGCAACGCGTTCGTCGGACGCGACGCCGACCTCGCGTCCCTCGTCGGGCTGCTCGACGACCACCCGTGGGTCACCATCGTGGGTCCGGGCGGGGTGGGCAAGACGCGCCTCGCACTCGAGTTCGCGAGCCGCGACGAGCGCGTGCCCGTCGTGGTCGAGCTCGAGCATGCCGAGCCGGGCGACGTCGTGGCACGCATCGCCCGGGCGCTCGACCTCGAGGCTGGGCCGGGTGCGGATGCCGCGACATCCGTCTCCGTGGCACTCGCCTCGCATCCGTACCTGCTCGTGCTCGACAACGTGGACCGCGTCGGCGGAGCCGTCGGCGAGGTGGTCGCACGTGCGCAGACCACCGCGACCGAGCTTCGAGTGCTGACCACGTCGCGCACGCCGATCGGCGACGGCGCCGAGACGGTGTTCACGCTGCCGCCGCTCGCGGTCGAGGGGCCGGATGCCGCGGCCGTCGCCATGTTCCTCGATCGCCTGGGCTCAGCCGGTCGCGAGGCCGCCGGCCGCCGATGACGCTCTCCTCCGCGCCGCCGTCACCGGCCGACCTCGAGCTCGCGGCGCACGTCTGCGCCCGCCTCGACGGGCTCCCACTCGCGATCGAGCTCGCCGCCGCGGTCGCCCGGCACCTCTCGCTCGCCGAACTCGCGGCACGCCTGGACCGCGACTTCGCGACGCTCGACCGCGCCGTGCCCGAGGGCCGGCACCGCACCCTCGAGACGGCGTTCGCGTGGACGTGGGACCTCCTCACCGACGAGGAACGCGACGTGCTCTGCCGGCTCGCCGCGCTCCCCCGCACCTTCGACGTCGACCTCGCGGTGGCGGTCACCCACTCCGGCGCCGAGGGCGTGATGCTGCGCCTCCTCGACCACTCGATGCTCGTTCCGACCGGCGGATATCCCCGACGATTCCGGCTGCTCGCCGTGATGCGGGAGTTCGTGCGAGCTCGCACCGAGCCCGCGGTGATCCGGGAGGTGCTCCAGCTGCACGCCGAGTACCTCGACGCCCTCGTGACGGAGTTCGTGGTCCGCGCGCGCACCGACGACAGCGCCGAGGCGATGCACCTCTCGGAGACGCTCTGCCCCGAGGTCAACGCCGCCGTGCGATGGGCGCTCGCCGCGGGGCATCCGTCGGCCCTGTCGCTCGCCGCCTCGCTCGCGGTCGGCGTCGAGCAGTACGGCTCCGACGTCGACAGCGTGCGCACCCTCGCCATGGCGGCACGCGACCAGCGGGTGCTCGCCTCGGCCTCCTCGCAGCAGTTGCTCCTCCTCGGCATCGCCCTCGCGTTCCTCGACCTGCACCTCGTCGACGACCTCGCCGAGCGGGCGCTCGCGGTGGCCGACGATGCGGCGTCGCAGCTCGCCGCCCACCACCTCGCGGGCCTGGCCGGCGCGTACCACGACCGACCCGTCGACGCGCTCGCGCATCTGGAGACAGCTGAGCGGCTCGCGATCGAGCTCGGCGACGAGTGGCAGCTCGCCGCGGTGCGCCAGATGCGCGGCGTCGCGTTCCTTCATGCCACCCCGCCGGACTCCGCACGGGCGGTCGCCGAGTTCGAGGCGGCGATGCGCGGCTACGCCGTCGCGGGCGACGCGATGCACGCCAACAACGCCCGCTTCATGATGGCCTTCGCCGCGGCCGAGGACGGTCTCGATCCCGAGCGCGCCGCGAGGTGGGCCTCCGAATGCGCCGAGTACGCCCGCTCCGCCGGCAACGAGCACGAGCTGGCCCACGCGCGGCTCGTGCAGGCGATGCTGCGAACGGATGCCGCGGCGACCGAGGCATCCGCATCACCCACCGCACTCACCCCCGAGGCCGGCGAGCTCGACGACCTCGTCGCCGCCTTCCGGGGGTTCGGCGATCTGCGCTGCGTCACGCGGAGCCTGGTCCTCCAGGCCCGACTTGCGGGCCCCGACGCCCGCATCGGGCTCCTCGAGCAGGCACTGTCGGTGGCGGATGCCGCGAGCGACCTCGCCCAGAAGACCAAGGTGCTCACCCGCCTGGTCGACGCCCACTGGGCGCTCGGCGACCGGCACGCGACCCTCACCGCGCTCGATCGCCTCGCCGCCGTCGCGGGCGCGGACGCGGCATCCGCGGCCCGCCCGGCCGAGCTCGCCGAAGGGCGCTATCGCCTCGCGGCAGTGACACCCTGAGCCCGCGCGAGCCAGCTGCGTGGAGCGGATGAGCGGATGCCGCGACCCGGCGCCCGCTCATCCGCACGAGCGATCAGGGAACGATGTGCCCGGCAGCCCGGAAGAGCTCGTACCACTCCGCCCGGGTGAGCGGGATGTCGGAGCCCTGCGCCGCCCCCGCGACGCGCTCGGGGCTCGTCGTGCCGAGCACGACCTGCATGTTGGCCGGGTGCCGGGTGATCCACGCGGTGGCGATGGCGATCGGCGGCACGTCGTAGGCAGCCGCGAGCCGGTCGATGACGGCGTTGAGGTCGGCGTACTCGGGCGATCCGAGGAAGACCCCCGTGAAGAAGCCCGCCTGGAACGGCGACCACGCCTGCACGGTGATGTCGTTGACGCGGCAGTAGTCCACGATGCCGCCACCGTCGAGCGTGATCGACTGGGGCTCGGCGAGCATGTTCGTCGAAACGCCCTGGGTGATGATCGGCGCGTGCGTGATCGAGAGCTGGAGCTGGTTGGCGACGATCGGCTGGCGCACGTACCTCTTCAGCAGGTCGATCTGACGCGGCGTGTGGTTCGAGACGCCGAACGCGCGCACCTTGCCCGCGGCCTCGAGCTCGTCGAAGGCGCGCGCGACCTCCTCGGGCTCGACGAGCGCGTCGGGACGGTGCAGCAGCAGGATGTCGATGTAGTCGGTGCCGAGCGCGGCGAGCGAGCCGTCGACCGACTCGATGATGTGCTCGTACGAGAAGTCGTAGTAGGGCCCGTTCCGAACGATTCCGGCCTTCGTCTGGAGGGTCAACTCTGCTCGCTCCGACGGCGAGAGGTGCATCGCCTCGGCGAAGCGACGCTCGCACTCGTGGAAATCACCGCCATAGACGTCGGCGTTGTCGATGAAGTCGATGCCGGCGTCGCGCGCGGTGCGCACGAGTTCGCGCACCTCGTCATCGGTCTTGTCGGCGATGCGCATGAGGCCGAGCACGACGTTCGGCGCGACGATCTCGGTTCCGGGCAGGGTGAACGTTTTCATGGGTTTGCTCCTCATGGGTTGGGATCGGGACGGGCGTCGGTTTCGGGGTCACGCCGCGTGCGAGAGCGCGGAGAGTTCGTCATCGATGAGCGTGAGATCGACGGCCTGCACGGAGTCCTCGATGCTCTCCGGCCGTGAGGCGCCGGGGATCGGGATCACGACGGGCGCCAGCGCGAGCTCCCATGCAATGGCGACGCGCTGCGGGCTGATGCCGCGCGCGTCAGCCACGTCCTGGAACGCGGAGAACCGCTGCCCTACGGCGCCCGCGCGGCCGATGCCGCCGAGCGGCGCCCACGGGAGGAAGGCGATCCCGAGCGCGGCGCAGTGCTCGAGCTCGACGAAGCTCGAGCGGTACGCCGGGGAGAACTGGTTCTGCACCGAGACGAGCCTGCCTCCGAGGATCGCGTTCGCCTGGTCGATCTGGGCGACACTCGCGTTCGAGATGCCGGCCATCTCGATCACGCCGTCATCGAGCAGGTCGCGGATGGCGCCGATCGAGTCGGCGTAGGGAACGTTCGGGTCGGGGCGGTGGAACTGGTAGAGCCCGATCGCATCGACGCCGAGCCGCCGCGCCGAGGCCTTCGCGGCTTCCTTCAGGTACTCGGGTCGGCCGTTCAGGGTCCATGTCCCGTCGCCGGGCCGGAGGTGGCCGCCCTTCGTGGCGACGAGCACTCCCGAGGTGTCTCCGCCGTAGGACTTCAGCGCACCCGCGATGAGCTCCTCGTTGTGGCCGACCTCTCCGGCATACAGGTGGTAGGAGTCCGCGGTGTCGATGAGGGTGACGCCGGCGTCGAGCGCTGCATGAATGGTCGCGATCGACCGCGCCGCATCGGGCCGTCCCTCGATCGACATCGGCATGCCGCCGAGACCGATCGCGCTGACCGTGCGGCTTCCAATGGTTCGTTGCTGCACGAGCCCGCCCTTCCTGTCGCTGAGTTGCGGTCTCACAGTAGGCACGTCCAAGCTGAGAAGTCCAACAAGTACGAGTGATGGAATTGAGAAGCGGAAGTCATCAATGGATCTGCGTCAAATGGAATACCTCGTCGCACTCGCCGACGAGCAGCAGTTCACCCGCGCGGCCGCCGTGTGCAGGGTTTCGCAGTCGGGTCTGTCCGCCGCGATCCGCAGCCTCGAGGATGAGCTCGGCACTCCCCTGTTCGCGCGTACGACCCGCCGGGTCGAGCCGACCGACGCCGGACTCGCGCTGCTCCCCCATGCGCGCACCATGCTCGCCCAGGCCGTGGCCGGGCGCGACGCGGTCGTGCGCGCCACGCACGAACTCTCCGGCCAGCTGCGGGTCGGTTCCGAGCAGTGCCTCGGGATCGTGGATGTCCCGTCGCTGCTCGAGCGGTTCCGACGACGTCACCCGCTCGTCGACATCCACTTCACGCAGGCCGGGTCGCACGATCTGGTCGAGCAGGTGCGCGAGGGTGACCTCGACGTGGCATTCGTCGCGACATCCGATCACCTCAGCGGCATGGCGCGCACCGAGCTCGGCCGTTGGCCGCTCGTGCTGCTGTGCCCGCCGGAGCATCCGCTCGCCGGCTCTGCGCGCGTCGACTGGGCGGACCTTCGCGATCAGGATTTCATCGACTTCCGCCTGACAGCCTGGCGCTGCGGTCCGCGCCGAGTAGAACGTGCATCGTCGACGTGCGTTGCACCGTCAACGACGTCCGCCGCTCCCAGATCGCGCTGTCACGCTCGGCACGGAAGTCGTCTCGAGCCGTCAATGCGCTGCGCTCAACGACGCGACCAGGCTCGCAACGATCGCTCCGACTGGGTGCGCTGTGCACCTGATCACGACGCTGCACACGCATCGCTCTCATCCGACTCGCCGCACCGCACTTCCTGATGATCTGCATGACCGATGCCGCCATCGGCGGACCCGGTCACGCGGTGGAGGTCGAGGCGCCGATCGTCTGGTCGGAGTCATCCTCAGCGTGCTCGTGTCAGCTTCGCGGAGCTCGCGTCTGCACCTCGCCGCGTCAGCGCCTCGTACAGACCGCTTCGGACCGAATCGAGCTCGGCGCCTGCATCGCGACCGTCATCGGCGCTCACGACATCGATGTCGAGCATCGTCGATCTGGACTCGCAGTACTACGAGCGTGCGCGTGCAGCTCCGCCTCGAGTGCCCTGACGGCTAACGGTCGATGATCGCGACTCGGACTGTTCGACTGGGTCGCTCCGCTGCTCGGCGTCGGCGTGCTTACATCGCCGTCTCGGTCTGACTTCGGTCTCGCTCGGCCGGCCGAATACCGCTCGACCGTCATCCAGCGCAGGCTGGCCGGTGGCGCTCGTCGCCAACTCGAAGCACCTCGCCTCACAGATTCCATCTCGACCTGATCTGCCTGCAGGAGTTCGTTGCCGCCGCCCCGCCGAACAGCTCGGCCTCCTCGCGCGCCTCGTCGATTACCGAAACCGACTGGCATCGCCGAACACCGCCGCCCGCGACCACGCCGCGCTCGCAGCTCGCGATGCAGCCGTCGTCGCCCGAGTCGCCACGTCTGCTGCCGCAGAGCGACGGCGCCGAGGGGTGGATCGGCCGCACCGCAGACAGGCCGTCGGCATCGACTCGTCCTGCTCAGACCCGCGCGGACTGCGTCACGCGGCGACGAGCCGCGCATACGCGGCGCGGATGCCGATGACGACGTGACGATCCTTCTCGCTGAGCGAGAACGACTCGCCGAGTCGCGCCCGCCCGGCGCTCCTGGCGTTGGCGAGAGCGCAGGCAGCACGACGTCGACCCGTGGACCTGCTGGAGCAGTGGCACAAGGACGGATCGGTTCGGCCCGCCGAACTGGATCTTCGCGAGATGATCCGCCTCGACAGCCTGGCTCTGCGGTCCGCGGCCGAGTATGAGGCCGTGCTCCTGTCGCCGGTGGCGCCGCTCGGTTCGTCTTCGGTCGTGGCGCCGACCTCCCAGGACCGCACCCTCACGACCACGCGCGGCACGGAAGTCGTCTCGGACCCGACCAATGCGCTGGCGCTCGAAGCCGCCGCGAGGCTCGACATCGATCGCTCCGCGTGGGTGCGGCTGTGCACCTCGCATCAGACGCTCCGCACGCAACAGCTCTCATCCGAGCCCGGCCGCACTCGGCACTTCCGGATGTTCTGCATGGCCGATGCCGCCTTCGGCCGACCCGATCACGCGGTGGAGGTCGAGGCGACCGATCGTCAGGTCGGAGTCATGCTCAGCGTGCTCGGGTCCGCTTCGGCGGAGCTCGGTCTGCACCTCGGCCGCGTCAGCGCCCTCGTGGAGACCGCTTCGGACCGAAGCGAGCTCGGCGCCCGCATCGCGACCGTCATCGGCGCTCACGACATCGAGGTCGAGCTCGGCGATCTGGACTCGAAGTACTACGAGGGCGTGCGCGTGCAGCTCCGCCTCGAGGGTCCGGACGGCGAACGGTCGATGATCGGCGACCTCGGGCTGTTCGACTGGGTCGGTCAGCTGCTCGGCGATCGGCGCGCGAGGTTCATCGCGAGCGGTCTCGGTCTGCAACTGCTGCCGGTCCTCGCCCGGCCGGCCGAATACCGCTCGGCCCGTCCTCCATGCGTAGGCTGAGCCGGTGAAGGTCGTCAGCTACAACCTCCGAAAGCACCGCGCCATCAACGAGATCGCGGCGCTCGACGAGCGCTACTCCCCCGATCTGATCTGCCTGCAGGAGTGCGACACCGCCGCCCTGCCGGAACACCTCGGCCACCTCGAACTCGCCTCGTCGACCACCGGCAACCGACTGGGCCTCGCCGTGTACTACCGGCCCGACCGCTACCAGTTCCGGGTCGTTCGCAGCTTCGCCCTGAAGAAGTCGTTGCACGATCGCCTCCTGCGTCCGGCGCATGAACGCCTCGTCGGCGTGCGCCTGCTCGATCTCGAGGCGCAGCGCGAGTTCGTGGTCGCGTCGTTCCACGCGGCGCCGTTGACGGCACTGAACTCGCTGCGCCGCCACCAGATCAGGTCCGCGCTCGCCGAACTGCAGTTGCTCGGTCCGGGGCTGCCAACGCTCATGGTGGGCGATTACAACTACCCGGTGTTCAAGGAGAACCTGGCCGAGAATGTCCGCGAGGCCGGGTACGAGCTCACGCTCAGCGACAGCCGCACCTACACGCGGTACAAGTTCTTCCGCGGGCACTTCGACCTCGCGACATCCGTCGGCTTCGCCATCGAGCGGGTCGAGACGCTGCCGCGCGGGTCGTCCGACCACCTGCCGATCCTCGTCACTACCCACTACGCGGACATCACAGCGCAAGACGCCGACATCGTCATCTGAGCGCGACGCGCGCCGCGTCGCGGAGCCGCTCGGGCAGCGCCGCGCGGCGGAGCTGCTCGACGCAGTGGCATCCCGCACCCGCGCCTTCACACCCCGATCGTCAGGGCCGCGGTGTAGCCGCCCGACACCGAGCCCGACATGCTCGCGATCTGGTGGATGCCGCCGTCGTCGCGGAAGACGTTATCGCTCGCGAGGCTCACCCGCGAGACGTTCTGCACGCTCTGCTCGTAGCCCGACGTCGCGTAGACCAGGCTGTTGACCTCCTCGGGCAGGGCGAGCTGCGAGGTCTTCACGATCGGGCCCGACGCCACCGCGTTCGCGACATCCGAGTACACCTCGAAGTGGATGTGCGGCCACCGGCCCGAGTAGCACGCCGGGTAGATCGAGGTGAAGCGTGCCGTGCCCATGGCATCCGTCTCCTGCACGCCGCGCAGGTAGTTCACGTCCTCGAGCCCGTCGCTGTAGAGCGAGTAGCGGCCGTCGCGGTCGCAGTGCCAGAGGTACACGCCGGCGCCGGCGAGCGCACTGCCGGTCGCGGCATCCCGCACGGTGAGGTCGATCGTGAGGGGCACGCCCTGGGCGACCGCTGTCGAAGACCCGAAGCTCGAGCGGATGTCGCTGCGCACGATGCCCGAATCGTCGAGCACGTTCACCCCGTTCGAGCCGTCGGCGGGGAACGGGCCGCCGGTCTCGTCGGGCACCTCGTCGAGTGGGCCGGATGCCGCGGCCGAAGCCGAGGCCGACGCGCGATGCGCTCGCGGCCGAGGTCGCGCTCGGCGACGGCGCCGGATCGCCCGGCGTGCACGCCGCGAGGAGCGAGGTGAGCCCGATCCCGCCGAAGATGCCGAGCGCACGTCGCCGATCGACCAGCGTTCGGATGTCGTAGACGAGGCCGCGGTGGTCCTCGTCGATCTCGTTGCCGTGTTCGTCGAGCCAGCGGGGGTCGGTCGTCGTCATGATGTGCTCCTTCCGATGTGCACCAGCATGGCGAGTTCGCCCAGTATGCCGCTGTGAGTCGTCCATGGGCGGGCTATGAAGATCGTCCGGGGGTGGGGCTTTCCATCGCGGGCGATGCCGCGAAAGGATTGAGCACGCGGATGTCGAATCCGCGGCATCCCGTTCGACGTCCATGCAGAGGCAGCATCTCGTTGCCGTTCACGCGAAGGAGCACATCATGGGAATCATCGCCGTCGACCTGTTCATCACGCTCGACGGGGTGTACCAGGCACCGGGCGGGCCCGACGAAGACCGCGAGGGCGGCTTCGAGTTCGGCGGCTGGCAGGCGCCGTACTTCGACGACGAGTCGGGCGAGGCGATCGGCGCCGACATCGACCGCCTCCAGGCGCTGCTGCTCGGTCGCAGGACCTACGACATCTTCGCCGACTTCTGGCCGAAACAGGACGACCCGATCGGCGCGAAGTTCAACGCGGTCCCGAAGTTCGTCGCATCGCACACGCTGACCGACCCTTCCTGGACGGGAACGACGGTGCTGACGGATGTCGCGGCCGACGTCCGCGCGCTGAAGGACCGTTTCGACGAGACCCACGTCATCGGCAGCGGCAACCTCGTGCAGACCCTCCTCCGAGAGGACCTCGTCGACCGGCTGAACCTCTGGCTCTATCCGGTCACGTTCGGCACGGGCAAGCGCGTCTTCGGCGACGGCACCGTGCCCGCGGCCTTCACGCTCGTCCAGCCGCCGACGGCGTACCCGAAGGGCGCGGTCTCACTGGTCTACGAGCGGGCAGGCGACGTGGTCACCGGTGACATGACCACCACAGGTGGATGATCACCCCCGGTGGATGGTCAGCCTGCAAGCGACGGAAGGAACCGATTCCACGCCCGCCGCCGTTCACGACGGGGGTCCGCCTCGAAGCGGTCCTCCTCGTCGATGACGAGCGTCGGTCGTGACCGCTCGTCGTAACGCGGCCACGCCTCCGCCGGCACCCCGCCCTCGGCGAAGCGCAACCACAGCCACCGCATGCGGTCGCCGGCCGCCGCGTACTCCTCGTATCCGCCGAGCGAGGTGAAGACACGGGCGAGCGGCACGTCGGTGCGATCGAACAGTGCGAACATCTCGACGCCGTGCGTTGCATCCAGGCCGACGAGCTTGAGCAGCCGCGGCGCGAAGTCGAACCGGTACGACCAGACGGGCGCATACCGCGAGTGGAAGTCGGCGACTCGCGTGCACGGGTACCAGAATCCGTAGTCGCCGCTGAAGTCGGCGGCCGGTCGTCGACCGGGCAGGCCCGGATAGGCGTCGTGCATTCCCTCCCGCGCGCGAGCGGGCGCGCGCTCGAACAGCGCACTGATCCGCGCCGGTGACCTCGGCAGGATGTCCACGCGGCCGCGGAAGATCGAGCCCTCGCGATCGTTCGTGCCGATGATGAGCGGCACCCGGTGCGCGCGCCCGTCGCGGAACGCCCGCATCGGGCTCTGCGGCAAGAACTCCCCGTCGACGACGGGCGCGAGGCAGAACGCACCGGGGTAGGCATCCGGGGTGCGCACCTGCAGGGCGACGGATGCCGCGACCAGGTCGCTCACCCCAGCCCCCGACAACAGCTGCTCCGGGGTTCGACGGCTGCCGCCGGAGGCGGCGGCTCCATCGCCGTCGAGTCCCTCGCGGACGCCGACGATGCCTCGCAGGATGCCGACGTACTCCTCGGCCCATCGCGCGGTCATTCCCGGGGTGTAGACCGCGTTCGGCGGAGGGCTCTGCGCGATCGCCTTCGCGAAGAGCCCGCGCGCCGACGGCGTCGCCATGAGCGTCGTGACGGCGTTGCCGCCGGCCGACTCGCCGAACACCGTCACGTTCTCGGCATCTCCGCCGAAACGGCCGATGTTGTCGCGCACCCACCGGAGCAGGGCGACCTGATCGCGGAGCCCGAGATTACTGGCGAACTCTCGTTCCGGGGTCGAGTACCGGGTGAAATCGAGGTATCCGAGCGGCCCGAGCCGATAGTTGAAGCTCACGTACACGACCCGCCCGCTGCGCACGAAGCCCTCGCCCTGTCCCGAGAAGTCGCGTGACGAGCCTGAGCTGTATCCGCCGCCGTGGATGAAGACCATCACCGGGAGCGGTTTCGACTGCCGAGCGTGGCTGGTCGGCGCGTACACGTTCACCGTCAGACAGTCTTCTGCGGCAGTGAGGATCGTCGACGGCGAACGGTTCAGCCGATTGCCGGGCATCTGCGGTGCGATCGGGCCGAAGTCCGTCGCGACGCGGATCCCCGACCATGGCACCACCGACGCAGGTGCCGCGAATCGCCGCATCCCCATCGGCGCCGCCGCGTACGGCATGCCCCGCCAGCCGAGCACCGCGCCTTCATGAACGCCGCGCACCACACCGCCGGTCACGCGAACCTCGAGGTCGTCGCGCGTCCAGCGCGGTCCCGTCATGATCGCACGCAGCTCACCCGCTCATCCCATCACGGATGCGCACCGCACTCCGCGGCAATCCGAGAGTCGGACCGGGCGTCCCCTCGCTCCGTCAGCGCTGAAAGGCGAGCGGATGCCTCGCGGCGCCGGCGTCCCACGCTTTCGTCGGTTCCCTCGCTCGCTGAACGCCGTCTCACCAGGTGTACTGACCTAGGCGCTCCGGTGTAGTTCCCGCACGTCAGCCAGTTGTTGGAAGCCGGCCGACTTGTAGGTGGCGACAGCGCCGCCGTTAGAGCTCTCGGCGCACACGATCGCACTCGACGAGCCCAGTAGCAGAACTGCGAGTACTCGGTGCCCTCGTCGGCGAGAAGGCCGTCTACACGCCATAGACTCGCGGAATGCCGACCACCGACGGAGAGCTCAACCTCTGCTGCCTTCTCTGGGCGCAACCAGGACAGGAGTCGGGCCTGGTCGCCTATGAGGACCGCGTGCTCGCCCTCCTCGCCGACCACGGCGCCGAGGTGCTCGAACGCGTCCGGAGCGATGGTGCGAACGACCGCCCGCTCGAAGTGCAGATCTACCGGTTCCCGAGCCAGGCCGCGCTCGACGGCTACGTCGGCGACCCCCGCCGACTCGCACTCGCCGACGAGCGTGACCGCGTCGTCGCGCGCACCGAGTTCTTTCCCGTCGAGCGCGGGTAGTCACGCTGGCCGGGTCAAACGTCGCAGCTTCTCGACTCAGCCGCGCCGAGCGCGATGACCTCGTCACGATCGGCGAGCGGGATGTCTCGCCGAGGGTCGGGACCGATCGGTACTTCGGTACCGTCCCGCGGAAGCATCCGGCACCTCGAGCGCGACATCGCGCGACTGCGAACCATCCGTCACCTCACGCGGCATCGCGCGTTCGCGGATGCCACAGCGATGGACTACTCGCGCAGCAGCGCCCGCAGCGTCTGGATCGTGTCGGCGTCGCCCGGGAGCTTGTCGTCGCGATACCGCTTGACGCGGGCGAACCGCAATGCGATGCCGCCCGGGTAGCGGCTCGACCGCTGCACGCCGTCGATCGCGATCTCGACGACCGTGATGGGCTCGACCCACACCGTGTTCGCCGTGCGCCGCACCTCGATCTCCTGGAACCGCTCGGTCTGCCACCTCAGCAGCTCGTCGGTGAGGCCCTTGAACGTCTTGCCGACCATGACGAACCCGCCGGGCTCGCCGAACTCTCCGGTCGGATCGAGGGCGCCGAGGTGCAGGTTCGACAGCCACCCGACGCGCCGACCCGAGCCCCACTCGCACGCGAGCACCACGAGGTCGTACGTGTGCACGGGTTTCACCTTGATCCAGCTCGACCCTCGCCGACCCGCCGCATACGGCGAGCCGATCGCCTTGATGACGACGCCCTCCTGCCCGGCGGCGAGCGCATCGCGCGACACGCGCTCGGCGACCTCGGGGTCGGCGGTCACCTCGCCGGGGATGCGGTGCTCGCCCGCGATGCGCTCGAGCTCGCCGAGGCGGGTTGCGAGCGGCTCGTCGAGCAGGTCGCGGCCGTCGACGTGCAGCACGTCGAAGAACCACGGATGCAGCACGGCCTCGCGCGCGGCATCCGCACCGAAGCGCGACATCGTCTCTTGGAAGGGCCGGGGCGCGCCGTCTTCGTCGAGCGAGAGCGTCTCGCCGTCGAGGATCACGTCGCGCACGGGCATCCGCTTCACGACCTCCACGACCTCGGGCAGCCGGCGCGTGATGTCGGCGAGATTGCGGGTGAACACGCGAATGTCGTCGCCGACGCGGTGCACCTGGATGCGTGCGCCGTCGAGCTTGTATTCGACGGATGCCTCGCCCGCCGTCGCAAGCGCGGCCGATGCCGTCGGCGCCGTCGCGGCGAGCATCGGCAGCACCGGTCGACCGACGACGAGCCCGACCGCGTCGAGCTCGTCGGCCGTGCCGGTGAGCGCGAGACGGGCGGTCTCGCCGAGGTCGCCCGAGAGCATCGCGGCTCGCCGCACGACGTCGCCCGGGCGATCGGCTGCCCGCGCGATCGCGTCGGTGAGCACGCCCTCGAGGGCTCCGGTGCGCATCTCGCCGAGCAGCACCCGCCCGATGAAGCCCTGCTCGCGTTCGGTGGCCCGCGCCGTGAGGTCGCGGAGCTCGCGACTGCGATCGGTCGACGATCCGGCACCGGATGCCGCGGCGAGCCGATCGAGCATCGCGTCGAGCTCGCCCACCGTGATCGTCGGCGCGTCGGCGGGCTCCCCCATCGCGGCGGCGACCCCGCGCCATCCGATCCCGACGCGCCCCTGCCGCGGCTTGCCGACCAGGAACCCGACGGCGGGTGCGATCTCGTCGGGCTCGAGCCGCGCGAGCAACTCGGCGAGCGCGTCGACCTTCGCCAGCCGCGACCGCGTCGACGCGACGGCGTCGGCGGTGGTCACGAGCTCATCGAGCAGCACGGGGCCAGTCTGGCACCGTCCGCCGACATGCGGCGAGCCTGCCCGTCTACCCCAGGAACGCCGCCGTCGTCGTCCTGAACCGGTCGGCGTCGTCGATCCACGGGAAGTGGCCTGCCCCTGGTTGAACGACGAACTCGACGTTCGGGAACAGCTCCGCGAACTCGGCCACGACGTTCGGAGGCGAATTGAGGTCGACCTCGCCGGCGAGCATCAGAACCGGCGAGGTGAATGCCGAGAGCGCCGAGCGCGTGGCATCCGGATCGAATGCGCCCTCAGCGCCGAAGGCGGCGGCGGCATCCGGGTTCCGGCGGCCGTCCTGGGCCGCCTGGTGGGCTTGTGCCGCCGAGTCCCATCGGCCGTAGAAGAAGGGGTCGATGGCCGCCCAATGGTCGGCGGTGGCGTTGCCGGCGACCACTTCTTCGAGGGCGGCGTAGGCCGCCCCGAACCACGGCTCGTCTTTGCGGAGCCGTGCGATCTCGAGCCGGGTCTCCCCGGTGGCCGTGATATCGACCGCGAAGGTGCTCGGCGTGATGAGCACGAGCTTGCCGACGCGTTCCGGGTAGCGTGCCGCGTACAGCACCGCCAGGTTCGCGCCGGCGCTGTGCGCGAGCAGGTCGAACCGATCGAGACCGAGGTGCTCGCGCAAGGCCTCGACATCGTCGACGAGTCGGTCGCAACGGTAGGAGGCGACATCGTCGGGTATCGCCGACTCTCCGGTGCCCCGCGGGTCCATCATGACCAACTGCCGGTGCGCCGAGAGTCCACCGAGATCGCCGAGATATTCGGAGTCCTGCATCGGACCGCCCGGCAAGCAGATCACCGGAGCGCCCTCCCCGTGAAGGTGGTAGGCGAGCTCGGTTCCATCGTGCGCGGTGAACGTAGGCATGACGACGATCTTGCCTCAATTCGGCGTGAACGATCCTGTCTCATTTCGGTATGCCAGTTCCGCCTCATCGTTGAGGTGTGAAGCCTCATCGATGAGGCGGAAACTGGCATACCGATTCCGCACGGTCGCTTCCCGCGACGCTCGTCGCTCAGCCATCTGTCGCGCTGGACCTGGCATTCAACGGCGAGATGTGGTTCTGGGGCAGCCCCTGTTGTCGCCACGGCGAAGTGTGGTTGGGTGAGTGATGGACTCGGGCGAAAGCGCCGCAAAGCCGTTCAACGGGCGGCTCGCGCTTCTGCTCGCGATGGCGATGTTCGTGCTCGTCATCGACACGTCGCTCATGAACGTGTCGATCTCCGCAGTGGTCAGGGACCTCGACGCGACAGCGAGCGGCGTACAGGGGGCGATCGCGCTCGAGGCGCTCGTCTCCGCAGCATTCATCCTCATCGGCGGCAAGACCGGGGACCTCATCGGCCGGAAACTCGCCTACATCCTCGGACTGCTCGGCTACGCCGTCGGTGCGATCGCAATGACGCTCGCCCAGAATCTCACCACGATCATCATCTTCTGGGCGATCATCGGCGGAATCGGCGCATCCCTGCTGCTCCCGGCGATGCAGTCCCTCATCCACGGCAACTTCGAGGGGGCGCACCGCACGCGCGTGTACGCGCTCGTCGGTGCGTCAGCGGCGATCGCCGCCGGGATCGGCCCGCTCCTCGGCGGCTTCATCACGACATTTTCCTCCTGGCGCGTCGGGTTCCTGCTCGAGGCGGTCGTGATCGCCGTCGTCCTCTCCGGCATCCGGCTCGTCAAGGACGTGCCCTACACGGGCTCGCGTGCGGTCGACTGGGTCGGCGCCGCGCTCTCGGTCGTGGGTATGGGCGGCATCGTGCTCGGCATCCTGGTCTGGCAGGAGGGCGGTGAATACGTCGCCATCATCATCGGCATCGGGGTGCTGGCGCTCGGCGTCTTCGCATGGTGGCTGCGCGACCGCAAGCGGCGAGCGCGCGCGACGCTCGTCGATCCGGTGCTGTTCGAGTCGAAGGTGTTCCAAACCGGGGTGAGCGGCCAGCTCCTGCAGCAGATCGCCCTCGGCGGCTCCATGATCGTGCTGCCGCTCTACCTCCAGATTGTGCTCGGATACAACGCACTGCTCGCCGGCCTGTCGATCGCGCCACTCTCGCTCAGCATGTTCGTGGTCGCGCTGATCGCGGGCAGGCGGCGGATGGGACGTCCGAGCACGATCATCCTGTGGGGGTTCGTGCTGCTGGTCGTCGGACTTTCCGCGGTCGTCGTAGTCGTGCCACGCGCCGATTCGGGATGGTGGCTGGCGATTCCCCTCATCGTCGCCGGATCCGGCCTCGGGCTGCTCGTCTCGCAGCTCAACAACTACACGCTGTCGCCGATCTCCGACGAGCGCGTGAGCGAGGCGGCCGGCGTGAACTCCGCGGCGGGTTCGTTCGGGCTGTCGTTCGGCCTCGCCTTCGCCGGCGCCATCATGCTCGCCGTCCTCGCGTTCACGTTCACCGCTCGCACCGAGGCGAGCACCGTGCTACCCCCCGACGACAAGGAGCGCGTCGCCGTCGCGCTCGAGGAGGACGTCCAGCTGCTGTCGGACGTGCAACTCGAGGAGATCCTCGCTGACGAACCCGAGGCGGTGCAGGACGAGATCATCGCGATCAACACGGAGTCCCGGCCGCCCGCGCTGCAGATCGCCCTCCTCGTCCCGATCCTCGCGGGACTGCTCGGCATCCTGAACGCGCTGCGGATGCGGCGGCTACCCGATCCGAAACCGGCGGCGACGGCGGAGGGCACGACGCTCGGCTGAGCTGCCGGGCTGCGCGGGCGACGCATCGACGTCTCTTGCGGCCCCCGCGAGCCGCCGCCTAGGTTGAGGGACACCAGCCCGCCGGCCCTACCCGTTCCGTGACTGCAAGCGAAATGGTGTGCGCGTGTCCTCCGCCCTCTACGCACTCGGTCGTTGGGCGTTCAGGGCGCGCCGGCTCGTACTCGTGCTGTGGGTGGCGGTGCTCGCCGTGCTGTTCACGGGCGCGGGACTCCTGAGCGTCGGCACCGACAACACCTTCAGCATCCCGGGCACCGAGTCGCAGGAGGCCCTCGACGCTCTCGCACGCACCTTCCCGCAGGTGAGCGGCACGTCGGCGCAGTTGATCGCCGTCGCCCCCGAGGGCGGCGACGTCACGCAGCCCGGGTTCGAGTCCGCGGTCGAGGAGACGGTGACGGCGATCGCGGCGATCCCGCAGGTGTCGTCGGCGACCTCGCCCTACTCGTCGAGCTCGACGGCGAACATCAGTTCCGACGACTCCGCCGTGCTCGTGCCGATCCAGCTCTCGGTCGGCACGTCGGCCGTGCTCCCGTCGACCTCCGATGCCCTGCAGGCGGCCGGTGGGGCGCTCGAGGCTGCGCTTCCCGCAGGGTCGCAGGTCGCCGTCGGCGGGCAGCTGTTCTCGCAGAGTTCGACCGGCATCAGCGTCACCGAGCTCGTCGGCCTCCTCGTCGCGTTCGTGGTGCTGCTCGTCACGTTCGGCTCGTTCGTCGCTGCGGGCCTGCCGCTCGTCACCGCCCTGCTCGGGGTTTCCGCATCGCTCGCCATCGTGTTCATGGGCACGCGCTTCCTCACGATCACGTCGACGACGCCGCTCCTGGCGCTCATGCTCGGCCTCGCGGTCGGCATCGACTACGCCCTCTTCATCGTCTCCCGCCACCAGGACCAGTTGAAGCAGGGCCTCGATCCCGAGGAGTCGACGGCCCGAGCCGTTGCCACCGCCGGCTCGGCGGTCATGTTCGCGGCGATCACGGTGATCATCGCGCTGCTCGGCCTGAGTGTGGCCGGCATCCCCTTCCTCACGACGATGGGCGCCGCAGCCGCCCTCGCCGTGGCCATCGCGGTGGTCATCTCGATGACCCTCACTCCGGCGTTGCTCGGCTTCGCCGGGTGGCGCGTGGTCGCGAAACGCTTCCGTCCTGCCGCCCAGCCGCCCGCCGACGAGCAGGATGAGGGAGCGGATGCCGCGGGCGGCGGCGGCCCCGGAGCCGCGACGGGCAGCGACGCCGAGGCATCCGTCGACGCGATCGGCCGCGAGGCATCCGTCGATCCCGATCCCCAGCCGCCGCCCGAGCCGCCGCCCGACGACCGTCCCGAACCGGCGCCGGACGACCGTCCCGAGCCGGCGCGCGAGCGGGGCTTCTTCGCCGGCTGGGTGCGCGTCGTCACGAGGTGGCCCATCGTGACGGTCATCGCCATCGTCGTTCTCCTCGGGCTGGCGACGATCCCCGCGTCGAGCCTGCGGCTCGCGCTGCCCGACGCCGGCTCGCTCGAAGAAGGCACCCCCGGACGCATCACGTTCGACCTCATCGAGGAGCACTTCGGTCCCGGCTACAACGGGCCGCTCATCGTCACCGGATCCGTCATCGAGAGCACCGACCCGGTCGGATTGATGGACGATCTCGGGGCCGAGATCGCGACGCTGCCCGGCGTGGCATCCGTGCCGCTCTCGACGCCGAACGAGACCGGCGACACCGGCATCGTGCAGGTCATCCCCGAGGGCGGCCCCGACTCCGAGCAGACCAAGGACCTCGTCGCGGAGCTGCGGTCGATGCACGACGTGTTCGAGGAGGAGTTCGGCGTCGACCTGTCGGTCACCGGCTACACGGCCGCGGGCATCGACATCTCGGCGCGGCTCGGCGGCGCGCTGCTGCCGTTCGGCGTGCTCGTCGTCGGCCTCTCGCTCGTGCTGCTCGCGATGGTGTTCCGGTCGATCGTGGTGCCGGTGACCGCCGCCCTCGGCTACGCCCTGTCGGTCGGCGCCGCATTCGGGCTCACGAGCCTGGTCTTCGTCGACGGGTTCCTCGCCGACCAGCTGAACGTCGCGACGGTCGGCTCGGTGATCAGCTTCATGCCGATCATCGTGATGGGCGTGCTGTTCGGGCTGGCCATGGACTACGAGGTCTTCCTCGTGAGCCGCATGCGCGAGTCCTATGTGCATCAGAGCGATCCCGTGCGCGCGGTCCACGCGGGGTTCATCGGCTCGGCGAGAGTCGTGACGGCCGCGGCGATCATCATGTTCTCGGTGTTCGCCGCCTTCATCCCCGAGGGCGACGCGTCGATCCAGCCGATCGCCTTCGGGCTCGCGGTGGGCGTCGCGATCGATGCCTTCATCGTGCGGATGTCCCTGATCCCGGCCGTGCTCGTGCTCTTCGGCGCCCGAGCGTGGTGGATCCCCTCGTGGTTGGATCGCGTGCTCCCCCGGTTCGACATCGAGGGCGAGGGGCTCCGGAAGGAGTTCGAGCTCGCCGAGTGGCCGGAGCCCGGCGACCGCCTCGCGATCGCGGGCGAGGGCGTGCGGATCGAGGGCGCACCCGAGCCGACCGCCGGCTTCGACGCGATGGTCGGCGCCGGCGAGGTGCTCGTCGTGCGCGGCGGCTCGGCGGTCGATCGGAGCACGGTACTCCTCGCGCTCGGCGGGCGTATTCCGGTCGCCGCCGGCCGCATCAAGGTCGCGGGCTTCGTGCTGCCGACGCGCGCCGCCGCCGTGCGGTCGACGACGGCCTACGTGCACCTCGCGCACTCGAGGCGCCCGGTCGTCGACCTGCTCGATGCGCTCGCGGGCGGGGCATCCGTCGTCATGCTCGACGGGGCCGACGGCATCGACGACCCGCAGGTCGAAGCCGAGATCCGTGATGTGCTGACGGATGCCGCTCGCAGCGCTGCCCGTAGTGCCCAGGACGCCCGTCACGTCCGCGGCGCCCGACGCACAGCCGGCGCCGCGGGCCCCGTGACGATCGTCGTGGCGTGCCGCGATGACGCCTCGGTCGAGAACCTGCTGCCGGCGGGCGCAATCGTGCACACGCTGCTGCTGACCCCGATCGTGGCCGAGCCGACGATGCTGGCGGTGCGCTGACGTGGCGGCGCGGGTGTTCTCGGCGACCTCGGGTTCGGAGCGGCTCGGGCCGCTTGCGGCGCTCGGTCTCGTCGCGGTGCCGCTCCTGGTCGGCGGCATCCTCACGTGGGGGCTCGCAGCGCCGGCGCAGCACCTCGAACGGGTGACCGCCGCCGTCGTCAACGACGACGTGCCGGTGACGGTCAACGGGCAGACCGTGCCGCTCGGGCGGCAGTTCGCCGCCGGCTTGATCGGTGGTGGCGACGCCGACACGGCCGCCGGCTCGATCGACGGCGGCGGCGGCGCCGACCCGCCGCGACCGACGCCACCCCCACTACCGCCACCGCCACCGCCACCGCCACTGCATCCGCACCGCCACCGATCCGACGAACTTCACCTGGGTGCTCACGAACGACGCAGACGCCGCAGCCGGCCTCGAGCAGGGGCGGTACGCCGCGGTCGTCACGATCCCGGCGTCGTTCTCGGCGTCGGCGACGTCGATCGCCGGTCCAGCCGACGATGCCGTGCAGGCCGTGATCGAGGTGCAGACGACTCCGGCCTCCGCCGTCCTCGATCCGGCACTCACGCAGGCGGTCACGGATGCCGCGGTCGCGTCGCTCAACGCCCAACTGATCGCGCAGTACCTGGGCAACGTCTACGGCGGGTTCAACACGATCGACGAGCAGATCGGGCAGGCTGCTTCGGGGGCCTCGAGCCTGTCCGCCGGAGCATCGTCGCTGTCGGATGGCGCGCAGTCGCTCGCGACCGGAGCCGGAGAACTCGCGTCGGGGCTCGGCACCCTCGATTCCGGTGCAGAGTCGCTCTCGGGCGGACTCGCCGACCTCGACGCGGCCTCGCAGACGCTCCCCGGCCAAGCGGCGCAACTCGCGCAAGGCTCGGCCGAGGTCTCGGGCGCCGTCGATTCGGCCGCTGCGGCTCTCGCCGCGGCGACCGCCGAGTTCGCCGGCGTCGTGGCGGAGGTCTGCCAGATTCCCGGCGCCGTGTGCGATCGTGCGACGGCGGCACTCGCCCGGCTGCAGAGCGCCGACGCGGACGTCGGGCAGCTCGCCGACGGGGCCGACCAGGTCGCTGACGGCAACGAGCAGCTGGCCGCCGCGATGCCGGAGCTCGTCGACGGCATCGATGCCTCAGCCGACGGCGCCGCCGAGGTCGCGGCAGGCGCCGAGCAGGCGAACAGCGGAGGCTCGTCGCTGAACTCGGGAGCGCAGAGCCTCGCGGCCGGCGCCGCACAGGTCGACGACGGGGCAAGTCAACTCGCGGAGGGACTCGCAGAGGCCGTCGAGCAGATCCCCGTCTTCTCCGACAGCGACATCGCCATCCTGACGTCGGTCGTCTCCCAGCCCGTGCGCGCGGACCAGACCTCGTCGCCGACGGGATGGCAGTCCGTTCCGCTGTTCGCCGTCATCGCACTCTGGCTCGGCGGGCTCGTCGTCGCGCTCGCACGGCGGGCCGTTCCGACCCGGCAGCTGCTCACCGCGACGTCGTCGCTCTCGATCGCGGCGCGGGCGCTGCTTCCGGGTGCGGCGCTCGGCGCAGTGCAGGGACTCGTCGTCGCCGTGGCCCTGCTCTTCGCCGTGCAGGTCGATCCGCTGCAGTGGCTCGGATTCGCGGCCGCGAGCGTGCTCGTGGGAGCCGTCTTCGCGATCGTCAACCACGGGCTCGCGGCGGCTCTCGGAGCTGCGGGACGGCTGGTGTCCGTCGTGGTCGCCGTGATCGCCCTCGCGGCCGGCCTCTCGACGACGGTGCCGCCCGTGATCGACGCTCTCGCCGCAGTGCTCCCGACCGCTTCCGGGCTCGACCTGCTGCTCGCCGCCCTCACCGGCGACGCAGGCACCGGTTGGGCGGCCCTGGTCGGGCTCATCCTCTTCGGCGTCATCGGAGCCGCGCTCGTGTTCGCGGGCGTGTCGGCGCGGCGCGGCGCTCGAGCGCGCGACCTCTCCGAGGTCGTCGCCGCCTGATCCTCGCGTTCGATCGCCGAGGGTAGCCCCGGCCGGCTGCGGTCCTATCCTGAACCGATGGAGCTGGCATTCAGCGGCGAGATGTGGTTCTGGCGTGGCCCGGCGCCGTGGCACTTCATCAGCGTTCCCGACGAAGAGTGCGACCAGTTGGAGTCGATCTCGGCGGTCGTCACCTACGGGTGGGGAATGATCCCGGTCACGGCGCGTATCGGCGGCAGCGAGTGGACGACGTCGTTGTGGCCGAAGAACGGCGGCTACATCGTGCCCGTGAAGACGTGGGTCCGCGACGCCGAGGGGCTCGACGTCGGAGACACTGCCGACGTACGCCTGACCGTCGCCGTCTGACCGCCGCACCGCCGCGGCTCGGCGCTCTAATCGATGACCTGCTCGAGCACTCGTTCGTACGCGCCCGGCCCGACCGTGATCGTGCCTGCGTAGGGATGGTCCATGTCCACGGTGACGTACATCACGAGCCCGATGAACACGGCGAGCAGGCCCGCCACCAGCAGGTGCAGGCGGCGGTTCTTCAAGACGATGAGTGCGATGAGGATGGCGTTGACGGCGGCACCGACCCAGATGACCAGCCAGAAGAGCGTCGGCAGTGCGAGCGCCGTCGCCTCGATGCGCGCGCGCCTGGCCTCGACGAAGTCGTCGAAGGTCGCCAGCAGTTGCAGGTACTCCGCCTGCTCCTCCAGGGTCTGCGGCTCGAAGTCGTGCAGCATGTGCTCGAACTCGTCGACCTGCGCCGCGCTCGACTCGGGAAGTTCCTCTCGCCGCTGGTCGGGGAAGTCCTGGTCGATGACGGTGTGCATGTACTCGGCGAGCGTGGCTCGCATCGGGTCGCCGACGTCCTCGGGCAGCCCGGCGGTGCCGCGATACAGCGCACCGACCCGCGCGGCCTCTTCGACCGTCACCTTGTACGTATCCCCGAAGTTCTCGTATGCCGACAGCGCGACGAGGGCGAGCAGGATGCCGAAGAAGACGCCGAACGTGCCGATCACGATCTCCAGCACACGATCCCATTGCTCCGTGTCATCGACCAGTCGGCGTACGACCGGCCGCAGAGCCAACACCAGCGCGCACGAGGCGATCACGAAGCCTCCGACGAACAGGGGCAGCGTGACGAAGACGCTCGCGTTGTAGAACCAGTTCACCTGCGGCCCCTCCCCCTGGGTGCACTGCGGATGAGCGGCACAGGCGCCCGATCGTCGTTCAGCCTAGGGGTATTCGAGCGGATGCCGCAGCAGTTCGCCGTCGGTCCACTCACTCAGTGGCCGGCACGGCACGAGCGTCGAGCCCGGCGATTCGGGCGCGGGCGTTCCGCTCGCTCGGGGAGACGGCGCCGAGAATGCGCACCGCGACCGCGAGCGCGATCCTCGTGAGGGTGATGGCGGGCCACCACGGCCGCCGCAGCCCGAGCAGCGTGCGATACTCGGGCGCGAGCGACGCGACCGCCCCGCCGAACAGGATCGGGTACACCCGTCCGGTGAGACCCGGCAGGCCCGGCCGCCGGAGGAACTTGCACCGCTTCGACGACACGATCGTCGATCTTCGCCTCGCGGAGGTACTCCGACATCTCGGCGTGCAGGCCGGCCTCGGTCGTCGGCGGATCGGTCACCCCCATGAGTCGTCCCGCCTGCGCCCATTCGCGCACATAGCCATCCGGTCCGCCCGGGATCGGGCCGCCCCAGATCTCGTGCGCGCCGAGGAACGCCTCGGTGAACGCGTCGTGCACCCACCGCAGCAGGTACTCGTCGTTGGCCGCGTACGGGCGTTCGACGCCCGCGGCATCCGTGTACGTGCCGATGATGCGTTCGTGCAGACGGCCGACGGAGGCGGATGCCGCGGTGGCGCTGCTTCGGTCGCCGAAGGTCGTCGTCGCGACCCATCGCACGGTGCCGTCGAGTCGCCCGAGCGGGTCCTCGTTGTATCGCGACCAGTCGTGCACGCCGGCCATCGCGCCGGGGTGCAGGGTCTGCAGGAGCAGCGCCCGGATGCCCGCGACGAGCGTCGGCAGCGCCCCGTTCACGGCCCAGACGGCGCTTCCGGGCCCGAAGAAGCCGGCGTCGTCACCTTCGGCGAGCGCACGTGTCCACGGGGGCAGGTCTTCCTGCGACGTCGCCGCCCGGCCCCGCACGCGCCATCGGGCTGCTCCGCCGCCACGCGCACTCTCGCTCATACTCGACGGTACCTCGCGATCCGCGCCCGACGGCTGCGTGATGTCCGCTGCGAAGCGGTCGCCGCGGTCGGTCGGGATGACCTCGACCTGAGGCGTCCGTTTCGCGCTCGGGCGAGGTGTTCCGACAGGATGTGGGGATGAGCGCTCCCGACGCACCAGCGACCCCCTATCCGTCCAACGACCCACGCGCCACCGATGACCTCCCGGTCGAGCCAGCGACGCCGGCCACATCGCGTGGCCGCTCGTCGCTCGGGCTCGTCTCGTTCATCACCGCCATCGCGCTGGTGCTCATCAGTGTGACCTCGAGCTCGATCGCGCCATTCATGTATGCCCAGGGCGGAGTGGCGAGCATGGTGCTCGTGCTGAACCTGTCGATCCTCGTCGTGCTCGTGCTCGGCCTGTTCGCGCTGATCACGGGAATCATCGCACTCGTTCGCCACGGGCGGTCGAGCGCGCTCGCCGTCGCCGGCACCGCGATCGCCGGAACCGTGCTCTTCACCCAGCTCGCCGGGTTCGGGCTGTCGGCGATCGCCTCGGCGATGCTCTGACGCGACGACGGCGCGCACCCAGCTGACGCGACGAACGACCCGCACTCACGAGGCGGGCAGGTCGTCGCGCTCGACGATCCGCTCAGCGTCCCACGGCTCCGCCCACCCGAGCTCGTCGAACATGCGAGCGAGCACGAGCGCGGTGAATCCCCAGACGAGGCGGCCGCCGACCGTGAAGGCCGGCGACCGATACGTGCGTGCGCCGAAGATGTGCTCCGTGTTCGCCCGATTCGCCGAATGGAGCATGTCCGCGACGGGAACCCGGAACACCTCGACGGACTCGTCATGGTCGACGGCCGCGACCTCCGATGGGCGCGTCCACCATGCGGGCACAGGCGTGACGAGATGGTTGCTCACCGGAACCGGCATCGCGGGCAGCGTGCCGAGCGGCTCGATGCCGTCGGGGTCGACTCCGGTCTCCTCGCGGGCCTCTCGAATCGCGGCCGCGATCAGTCCGTCGTCGGATGCCTCGAGCCGACCTCCCGGGAACGCGATCTGTCCGGCGTGACTTCCGAGTGTCGCCGCGCGGCGGAGCAGCAGCACGTCGAGATCCCGAGCGACCGCACCGCCGGCTCGGGCGGGCACGGAATCGAGCACGCCGAACAGCACGAGCACGGCCGCCGGGCGCGCGGCCGAGGCATCCGCTCGTGGCAGTCGGGGTTCCACTCGAGGCCGCGCTCGCACAGGGCGATGAGCTCGGCGCGAGCATCGGCGATGGCGTTCAGAAGTCCTCCTGAGCCTCGCGGAACTTGCGCACTTCGTCGTCGCTGTCCTGCCAGCCCTCGAGCGCCGACCTCAACTGACGTTCCAGCCAGGCCGCGTCTCGTCGGCGTGAATCGGCGCTCCTGCAACTGCGCGAGTCGCTCGGCCGGCGATCCAGTCAGGTCGTCCATCGTTCCGCCCTCCACCCGCGTGCGGGTGCGCCGACGCGGCGCCGCGAACCTGGAGCCCGCACGAGAGCCATCCTGCCAGTCGCGGCCGCAGAGATCGATGCCCGAACGCGACGGTAGCCCGAGACGTCAGCGCCGCGGCTCCGCCGTCGACCAGATCGCGAGCGCCACGAGCAACGGCTGGAACAGCAGACGGATGCCTCGTGCGCGATCGGAGTCGAGGCCGAACGCCGCGCGCTTCTCGGTGAACTGCGCGAGGTTGCCCGGGAACACGGCGACGAAGAACGCCGCGACGGCCCATCCGATGCGTCGGCGCTCGCGCGGCAACGCGATGAGCGCCGCGCCGAGCCCGATCTCGACGGCCCCGGACGCCACGACCACGGCATCGGCATCCAGCGGCGCCCACGACGGCACCTGCGCGCGGAACTCCTTGCGCGCCCAGGACAGGTGACTCACCCCCGCGAATACGAGCCCCGCAGCGAGCGCGATTCGCGCGATGGTGCGAGGTGTGGTGCTCGTGGGAATTCCGCTTCGTGCCATCAGCCCCGCCCCCAGGTAGTCGATTACGACCAGTCTTCCAGAGGCGGGTCGCCCGAGGCATCCTCGGCATACGATGGCGGCATGCGGGTGCAGCAGCGCGTCCACGTCGTGACCGGTGCGGCCGGCGGCATCGGCCGCTGGATCGTCGAGGCGCTCCTCGCCGAGGGGCATGCGGTCGTCGCGGTCGATCTCCGGCCCGCCGACTGGCTCGACGGGGCGCGCAGCGTCGCGGTCACGGGCGACGCGGGCGACCCCGAGGTGCTGGAGCTCGCGGTCGACCGTGCCAGGTCGCTCGGCGACCTGCGCGGCTGGGTGAACAACGCCGCGATGTTCCACGACGCTTGGCTGCACGAGACGGGTGGCGCGGCTGCCCTCGACATCGTGGCCCAGAACCTGCGGCCGGTGCTCGCCGGCGCGGCGGCCGCCATCGTGGAGTTCCTCCGCACCGACGTGCCCGGCGCGATCGTCAACGTGTCGTCTCATCAGGCGCAGCGGGCGGTTCGTGGCGCGCTGCCCTACGCGACCGCGAAGGCCGCCATCGAGGGCCTCACCCGCGCGATCGCCGTCGACTACGGGACCAACGGCATCCGCTGCAACGCTGTGGCGCTCGGCTCGATCGTCACCGAACGCTACACGAGCCGTCTCGACGAACTCGATCTCGAGGGCCGCGCAGCCTTCGAGGCGCAGGTCGCGCGGCTCCATCCGCTCGGGCGGCCCGGACGACCCGATGACGTCGCGCGCACGGTCGCCTTCCTGCTGTCGGATGCCGCGAGCTTCGTCAGCGGCGCGGTGATCCCGGTCGACGGGGGCCGAGCGGCACGCGGCGACGACCCCGAAGAGCGCTGACGCGCCGCGACGGCTCGGCCCTCGCATCGAGACTCGGACGCTCCCTGCCGGGCTGTCGCGTGCCGGAAGGACTCAGATTCACGCCGGGTCGCCCTCGGACTCGCGTTTCAGCTGATCGAGCTCGGCGCGCTTCCGGTAGTACTCGATCTCGCGGTCGAGCTCGGCGAGCTGCTCCTCGGTCGTGAGGGAAGCGGCTGGCGGTATCGGCCCCGGCAGCTGCGTCGGGCGCTGCGGCATCAGCGTGCGGAGGCCTTCCGATGCGGACCGGCCGCCGTACTCTCGGCCGATCGCGAACCAGAGCGCGGTGCCGATCAGCGGCAGGAAGATGACGAGCAGCAACCATCCGAATTTCGGCAGGTGCTTCACCTGCCACTCGTCCCTCATGATGATGTCGACGAGCGCGAACACCATCGCTGCGAGCACGAGCACGGGAATCACAGCAGCCATGGGCGCCAGCCTAGAACGACGTGCGTACTCGGCGCGAGAGATTCATGCTCGAGATCGCATGCGTCGTCGGGTCAGAGTCAGCGGCCGAGAAGGGTGTTCAACCAGCCCGGCCCGGCGACGACGACGCCGTCGGGTAGTCGAGCGCGGAGGCCCCGGTCGGCGGTGACCACCAGGACGCGCGCCCCGGCTTCGACGTACTGCTGTGCGGTGGACGCGATGGTGCTGTCACCGTCCCTCGGCGCACGGACCACGGTCACGCCGGCCGGCTCGGTGACCGCCTTCGCCGCGCCCTCCACGACGGCCACGACCTGCTCGATGACGACCTGCTCACCATCGGGAGCGGGGACGGCCCGCCCCACCAAGCCGGGCATGCTGGCGAGGAGCTTGGTCGCCGCGGCCGCCCGGTCCTTCCACCAGCCATCGGGGCGTGAGCCCATCACGTTCGCCACATCCACGACCACGGTCACCGGCACACCCGATGACCCGTCGCCTGCCATCTCGTGATCCCGGCTGTCGCGTGCCGTCACGAAACCCCCGCCTGCTCCCAGTGCTCGAGGATCCAGTCGACCGTCTGCTCGGCCGACTGATGCGTGGAGTCGACCCATAAGCCGACGGGCGGCGTCTCGGCCAGCCATCCGTCGAATCGGCGCACTGCCTCCACGAGCGATCCACCGGCTCGCCAGGCTTCGTACGCATCGGTTCCACGCTCGATCTCGCGCTCGGCGACGGTCTCGACGCTCGGACGCAACACCACGAGTGCGCGCCGACACGTGACACGGTCGAGTTGGTCGATGACCGCCGGGCCGTAGACGTTGTCGACGTGTACGGCGTGCAGTCCCGCCTCGACGAACGACTGGCTGAGCATCGCACCGTGCCGATAGCGCAGCTCGAGTTGCTCGAGCGCCGCGCGCTCGGTGGTCGGCCATGTCCTCGCGCCCTGAGACCACCATCTGCCAGAGGTCGTCGCCTTCGATGAAGGCCGCGCACCCGAGCCGCTCGGCGAGGAGCCGTCCGACGGTCGACTGCCGCGCCGCCGTGCTGTCGCGGCGCGGCGGCGTCCGCCGCCTTGCCGAGCCTCGAACCGTCCGTAGCGCAGCTCGAGTTGCGCGAGCGCTGTGTCGCTCGGCGTATCGGCCATGTCCTCGCGGCCTGAGACCACCATCAGCCAGAGGTCGTCGCCCTCGATGAAGGCCGCGCGCCCGAGCCGCTCGGCGAGGAGCCGTCCGACGGTCGACTTGCCTGAGGATTGCACCCCAGTCACGAGAACCGCAGTGGCTCGCGCCGTCCGCAGCCGCTCGGCGAGGAGCCGTCCGACGGTCGACTTGCCTGAGGATTGCACCCCGGTCACGAGAACCGCAGTCGGGCTCCAGCAGGCTGGCGGGGTCGGTCGACGTCGTCACGCGGGCCAGTGTACCGACGCGACCGCGCCTGCGCCTGCGATGCCTGCCGCGTCGATCGCCGGCCTGCCGCGATGAAGGCTGGCGCCGAACATGACGAACGCCCGGTCCTCGCGATGAGGACCGGGCGTTGCGTTCGAACCGACCGGTGCAGTGCGTCAGGCGTCCTGCGCCAGGGTCACCGATGCGGGCGCCCACGCGAACCCGGCGGGGTCGGTGAACGACTCGGCGCCGCTGTTGATGAGCAGCCGGTGCGACCCACTGCCCTCGAGAGCGACGCCGGCGTCCTTGGCGAGCGCACGGCGCTTGTAGAGCCCCAGACCGACCGGGCTCGACGGCATGGCGAAGTCCACGTAGCTGCCGAAGCTCTTCCCGACGGCGAGCCCGCGGTCGACGTAGAACCGCTTGCTCGCGGCCACGTCTTCGACGCCCAGGAGGAGCACGATCTTGTCGACCTGCCGGGTCGCCGCACCGGTGTCCTTCTTCGCCGATGTCGCGACCTTCCAGATCGTGCCGTCGGGCGCTTGCACGGAGCCGCCGTAGCCCCACATCGACTTCTCGACCGGCTTGAGCGTGGTGGCACCGGCGTCGACAGCGGAGTCGATCAGGCTGCTGACGGTTGAGGGCTGCGCCACGATGAGCGAGAGGGTGAAGCCGCGGAAACCCGTGGTCGGGGCATCCGATGCCCGTACATGCAGCAGATCGCCCAAGCCGAAGGCGGCGTTGTAGAAGCGTTCGGCGGCCGTGGTGTCGGCCACCTCGAGGGTGATGGAGTCGATGGAATTCATACCGTTCACGCTATTCAGGCGCGTTCACGGGTGCTTCTTCGATACTGCTCGATCGCACACGGCTCGATCGGGTGCGACTCGATCGGGTCAGGCCCGAAGAGGAAGCACCTCGCCGTTCGTCTGGCACGTCGGGCAGTACTGGGCCGTCGTGCTCGCGAACGAGAAGTCGCGGATCGTATCGCCGCACACCGGGCAGGTCTCCCCCGCCCGGCCGTGCACCTGCATCGCCGCGACCTTCGCCGCCTTGAGCTGATCGATCGGGATGCCGCGGCGGGCCTCGATCGCCGAGGCGATGGTGCCCACCGTCGCGTCGAAGAGGCGATCCAGCTCGCTCTCGCTCAGCGCTGCGGCGTGCGCGACCGGAGAGATCTTGGCCGCGTGCAGGATCTCGTCGGAATACGCGTTGCCGATGCCGGCGAGCGATTCCTGCTCCTGCAGCACGGCCTTGATCTGCTTGCGCCGACCGACGACTGCCCGGTCGAAGTCCGCCCGCGAGAAGTCGGGATCGGCGGGGTCGGGTCCGAGCTTTGCGACAGCCGGCACCTCGGCCGGATCGTCGACCACCCAGAAGCCGAGCGACACCCAGCCACCGGCATCCGTGAACTCCAGCGCACTGCCGTCGTCGAACTCGATCGCGACGAGCGCCGGCGCGGCGGCGCCGTCAGCGTCGTCGGCCCCGGTCACGGGCGCGTCGAAGCCGACGGCGTCGTCGGTGCCACGCCAGCGCGCCCAGCCGTGCCTGCCGAGTGACACCACGAGGTGCTGCGACTCACCGAGCGCGAGGTCGATCAGCTTGCCGTGCCGCGTCGCTCCGGTCACCCGTTCGCCGACGAGCGCCGACGGCGGTCGAGCGCGCGTCTTGACCACGCGGAACTCGATGACGTCGACGTCGGTGATCGCTCGGCCCGTCAGCCGCGCGCCGAGCTCCTCGACGAGCGCTTCGACCTCGGGCGACTCGGGCATGACGCCAGCTTCGCAGAACGCCCGGCCCTCGGAAAGGGCCGGACATCGGTTCTCCTTCTCGCGATCGCGGTACTTCGGTACTCCGGTACTCCGGTACCGCGGATGCCGCAGCGCCATCCGCAGCAGCGTCCAACGCTTGGGCGTCGAGGCGAAGCTACACGATCAACCGTTGACCGGTTCGCTCCAGTCCTCGACGAGCAGGCCGGGAACGCGGTCGAACTCGCGCACGTTGTCGGTGACGACCGTGAGACCCGCGGCACGCGCGTGCGCCGGCGATCAGCACGTCATAGGCGCCGATCGGTCGGCCCACCGCTGCAAGGCAGCGCGGATCTTCAATCCGCGTGCTCGGCAGCGGCCGCCGAGAGCGACTGCAACCTCGACGAGCGACAGGCAACTCGTCGGTCGCACGGTGATTGCGCGCCGGGTCGCTCGATCGCTCGATGCCGACGTGCAATTCGGCGACCGTGATGGTGGAGACAGCCACTGCGACCGAAGTGCTCGGTGAGTCGATCGCGAAGCGTCGGCGTGCGGTCCCGGAGCGCGAAGATCACGATGTTCGGTCGAGGAGGAATCCCGCCGTCACAGCTCGGGCACGCTCCGCGAGGGCGCTCACGGCTCGGCGAGGAAGTCGCGCTGACGGTGGTGCCGTGGTCGAACCAGCAGTCGACCGCGCCACCGCCGGGTGATCCCCGCGCGTTGCCGACCGCCTGATGTCGACGGCGCTCACGTCATCGGGCAGGGCGACATCCTTGCGAGCAGGCGCACCGCCTGGGTGCGGTTGCTGCGGAACACCGTGGTCCGAACCATGCAACCTCCACGATCAGTATATACCAAGCGTATATACGATCCGAAGTGCTCGGATGCCGCCGCAGGCGGCGTTACCGACAAGTCAGCCGAGCGCGGCGATGACCTCGTCGACGAGTTGCACCTCGGAGGGCTCATCGTCGGTCGCGGGAGTGAATCCGAGGCGAGCCACCACGAGTCCCTCCGACGGAACGACGATGACCTTCTGGCCGTCGTGGCCGCTCGCGTAGAAGGTGTCCTCGGGCAGCTCCGGCCAGCGCAGGCCGCCGTCGGGGAGCACGTTGACGCGCCATCCCATGCCGTAGCCGGGGTCGTCGGTCTGCTCGACGTCGGTGACGGTGAGGCTCTGCGACATCCAGTCCTCGGGCAGCAGCTGTTCGCCGTTCCACTCGCCGTTCTGCAGCGCGAACTGGCCGATGGCCGCCCAGTCGCGCGGGGTCGCCCAGAGGTACGACGAGCAGACCGGCGTGCCGACGGCATCTGGCTCGAACACCGCCGACGAGAGACCCAGCGGCTCGAGAATTGTCTGGCGGGGCAGGTCGGCTCCGAGGCCAGTGCGCTCGTCGAGGACCGAGCAGAGCACGTTCGTGCTGCCGCTCGAGTACTGCTGCACGGTGCCGGGCTCGTGTGCGAGGGGCAGCCCGGCGACGTACGCGCCCATGTCGCCCTCGAGGTAGAGCATGCGCGTGATCGGCGTTCCGAGATCGTAGGTCTCGTCCCACTCGAGGCCGCCCGTCATGCGCAGCAGGTCTTCGACGGTGATGTCGGCGCGCTCGTCCGTCCACTCGGGGCGCAGCCCGTCGTCGTCGAGCGAGACGACGCCCTGCTTCACGAGCACGCCCGTCATGAGGCTGGCGACACTCTTGGACATCGACCAGCCGAGCTGAGGCGTCGTGGCATCGAAGCCGTCGGCGTACCGCTCGGCGACGAGCTCGCCGTCTTTCACGACCACGACCGCGCGGGTGCCGAGTGCGGCGGCATCCGCTTCGGAGAGATCGTCACCGAAGGCGCGCCCGATCGCCTCGTCGACGGCGGGGGTGGACGTGGGCGTCGGCGCGTCGCTGAACGGGTTGCCCTCGCCCGAGATCGGCGTGGCGTCGCCGAGGCTGGGACGCTCGTTGGCGAGCGTGCAGCCGAAGCTCTCGGTGTACCAGGCCCGCTGGTGTGCGATCGCGCCGAAGAGCGAGCCGGTGGTCTCGTCGCCGTCGACGTCGACCTGCAGGTATGGGACGAGCGGGTTCGGCGGCAGGTCGGTCGCGGGGTCGTCGCGGCCGGCGACCGCGGTGACGGCGCATGCGTTGTGCGCGGCGTAGCCCGTGCCGGTCAGAAGGATCGGCTGCTGCCACAGGTAGACCCCGGTGAACGCCGCGATGAGCACGAGGACGAGGATGGCGACGACGGTGATCGCCCGGCGGAGTATACGCACCAGCGGATGGTAGCAGCCGGTAGTGCGCATCCCGGCACCGGCCCTAGAGTCTCCTCATGGGGGTCGATGGGGGTCGGAGCAGGCTCCGTCAGGCTGCCGCCGCCTTCACGAGCAACGCGCGCAACCCCAATCTTCGCCGCGCCCAGCTCAGCTTTCTCGGCGCCTGGACCGCCGAGTGGGCGTTCACCGTGGCGCTCGGAATCGTCGCCTACCGTGACGGCGGCGCGACCGCCCTCGGCCTGGTGGGACTGCTCCGCATGGTGCCGTCCGCGATCCTCGCACCGCTGCTCTCCCCCATCGCCGACCGGGGGCGCCGAGAGCGGGTCCTCATCCTGGTGTCCATCGTGCGTGGAGTCGCGACCGCTGCCGCCGCCGTGGTCGTTGCGGTCTCAGGTCCGACGGTGGTCATCTACGCGCTCGCAGTGCTGTCGACGATCGCTGCCACCCTCTACCGCCCGGCGCACTCCGCGCTCCTGCCTTCGCTGTGCCGTACCGGGTACGAGCTCGCCAGCGCCAACATGGTCCGTGGGCTGCTCGACTCCGCAGCCACACTCGTGGGTCCGCTGTTGGCGGCGGTTCTGCTCCAATTCACCGGTGTCGACGTCGTGTTCGCGGTCGCAGCGGCCGCCTCGTTCGCGGCGGCTGCCCTGCTGGTGCGGCTCCGGTACGAAGCACCTCCGCGCCCCCCGGCGCCGCCTCCCAACCTGGTCAAGGAGGCGGTCGACGGTGTTCGGGCGGTCGCGCAGAACCGTGACCTGACGCTCATCCTCGGTCTCGCTGCGGCACAGGCCCTCACCCGGGGCGCGCTCACCGTGCTCTCCGTGGTGGTCGCGATCGAGCTGTTGGGCACCGGCGAGCCCGGCGTCGGCGCGCTGATGGCCGCCGTCGGGGTCGGCGCGGTGCTCGGGTCGCTCGCGGCATCCCTCCTCGTCGGCACCGGTCGACTGGGCGCGTGGTACGCCGTCGGGGTCGGCCTGTGGGGACTGCCGCTCACCCTCGTCGGCCTCGTGCCTCAGGAGTCGGCGGCGCTGGGCCTGCTGGCATTCGTCGGAGTCGGCAACGCCCTGATCGATCTCGCCGGGTTCACACTGATCGGCAGGATGGCTCCCGACGAGGTCCTGGCGCGCGTCTTCGGTGTGCTCGAGAGCCTGGTCGCGGTGTTCATCGGAATCGGCGCGATCGTCGCCTCGTTGATGGTCGAGTGGTTCGGTGTCCAGACCGCGCTGGTGGCGATCGGGCTGGTGTGCCCGGTGCTCGCGGTGGCTTCGTGGCGCCGATTGCGAACTCTCGACCGGTCCGTGGATGTCCTCGACGTGGAGATCGGACTGCTCCAGCGGGTGCCCATGTTCCGCCCCCTGCCGCTGCCCGCCATCGAGCAGCTCGCCCGCGGCCTGGAACCGGTCACGGTGGCCGCAGGCGAAGCGGTGTTCACGCAGGGGGACATCGGCGACCGGTACTACCTGATCGAGTCGGGCGAGGTCGACGTGGTGGGCGACGGACGGGTCGTGGCAACGCTCGGCCCGGGAGAGGGCTTCGGAGAGATCGCGTTGCTCCGCCGTACCCGCCGGACGGCCACCGTGGTGGCCAGGAGCGAGCTCCAGCTGGAGGCGCTGGGCTCGGACCGGTTCCTGCCCGTCGTCGTCGGATACACGCCGAGCGCTCAACAGGCGGCGGCGGTCGTCGATGACTTGCTCGACCGCTACGAGCCGAAGGAGCCGTTCGGGGAACCGCCGGCGTCGGTGTGACCCGTTCGGGTCGTTGAGAACTCAGGCCTTTGGTGCGACCCTAGGGCATGGAATCCGGGCGTGCTGTCCTGCTGATCGCAGACATCGGTGGCTACACCGACTACATGAGTTCCCATCGGTTCAGCCTCTCGCACGCCGAGGTCAACACCGCACGGATGCTCGACAAGATGATCGATGCCGCTCCTGGCTTCGATCTCATCGAGATCGAAGGCGACGCGGCCTTCCTCTCGCGTCAGGCCGACGCGCGCGATCCCGACACCACCGTCACGGAGATCCTCCAAGCTGCCGTCGCGATGCATCGGGCGTTCCATCTCGAGCGTCAGAACGTTGCGACCAACCTCTGCCCGTGCTCGGGCTGCAAGGAGGCGGGCAACCTGAAGCTGAAGTTCGTGGCGCACATCGGCGACGTGGCCACCCAGACCATCCGGCAGCGGCTCAAGCTCGTCGGCATCGACGTCATCCTCGTCCATCGACTGCTGAAGAACCCGGTGCCGATCCCCGAGTACGTCCTCCTCTCCGAGGAGCTCTACAGCACCGATGAGACGGCCTTGCCCGAGTCGGTGCACGAGGTCTCGCCCGAGCTCGAGGGCATCGGAACCGTCCGCGCGTACTTCGTCGACGTCGGCGACCTCGACGGCAAGCTCCCGCCACTACCCGCGCCGTCCTGGCGCGGACGCCTCGGGAGGACGTTCGCGGCGGCGGGCCTGGGCCTGCCGTACCAGCTCGGCCTGCGACGTTCCCGCCGCGCGGTGCCTGCTGGGTGACGCGTCCTGCGTCGCGGTACTTCGGTACTTCGGTACGCGGATGCCGCGGGCGTACGCCGCCTGCGTCGGCTCCACGGTCGCGTTCGGCGCGCTGCTCAGCGCAGGTACTCGTCGAAGAACGCCAGGATGCGTCGCCACGCGTCCTCCGCCTCAGGCTCGGAGTAGCCGAGGCCGGCGATGTCGGCGACGAACCGAAGTGGCGCCGGGACATCCCAGTCGTTCATGAACGCGTGTGCGACGCCGGGGTACTCCCTGCACGTCGTGCGGCACGTCGCCTCGCTCGAGGATCGCGGTGAGCTCGGCGGCGGCGCCGGCCAGACGGCGATCCTTCGCGCCGTAGCTCGCCACCGTGGGGCAGGATGCCTCGAGAGCGTCGCGATCGGGCGGCCAGAGGCCGTAGTTCGGCGCGGCGGCGTCGAAGATCCCGCGCGGCGCGAGCAGCAGGCTGAATCCGCCGCCGACGCAGAAGCCGATGGTGCCGACCTTTCCCGTGCAGCGAGGATCGGCCGCGAGCAGCTCGCGCGCCGCGGTGAGGTCGGCGACGGCCGGACCGTCGCCGGCCTGCAGCGCCCTCACCGTGCGCACGACGCAAGCGACCCGATTGCCCCGCCGATAGAGCGCCGGCACGATCGCCAGGTAGCCGGCCCGTGCGACCCGGTCGGCGATGCGCCGGATGTCGCTCGTGAGCCCGAACGCATCGTGCACGATGACGACCCCGGGCCACGGTCCGTCACCCTCGGGAGTCGCGAAGTAGGCCGGAAGTTTCCCCGACGGCGGCTCGTACGTGATCATGCTCATGCGGGCAGGCTAGCCCGCGTCGCGGTCATCGACACCCGACGTCCGATACTTCGGTACTGCGGGATTTCGGTCCCGGCCGACATCCCCGCCGCCCGCCGGTCAGTACGTCGCGGGCCAGTTCTCGAGCGTCGTCTCCGACACGCGTCCCGGAGTTTCAGGATGCCGCGCCTGTCGACACCCGGCCTGATCCCTGTGACAACCGGCGCGCGAGCTGGGTCCGAGATGTGACGTCGAGCTTCCGGTACGCCTTCTTCAGGTGGTACTCGACGGTCTTCGGGCTGATGAACAAGTGCTCTGCGATCTGCCGGTTGGTGTACCCCTCGGCGGCAAGCCCGGCTACCTGCGATTCCTGCGACGTCAACGGGTCGACCGCGTGGAGCGCGCGGTTCCGGACATGCTCGCCGGTCGCCTCCAGCTCGACGCGCGCCCGCTCCGCGAAGCCTTCCATCCCGAACTCGCTGAAGAGCTCGTGGGCGGTGCGCAGCTCGGCCCGCGCGTCGACACGCCGACCCTCGCGCCGGAGCCACTCGCCATAGAGGAGGTGTGTTCGGGCCAGGTCGACTCGGAGGGGTGTCGGCTCAAGCCATTCAATCGCGTCGCGGTACAGAGATTCGGCGGTTTCGCCATCCGCGAGGAGCGCGCGTGATCTTGCCTCGACGCCGCGTGCCCACGGCGTATCGCTGGCTCGTGTCGACTCGCTCAGCGACTCCACGGCTTCGGCTGCTCGCTCGGGTCGACCCGTCCGCGATGCCGCTTCGATCAGCTCCACGACGGCAAGCGCTGCGTACCAGCTCTCGCCGGCCCCGGTCGCGCCCTCCGTCGCGGCCGCGAACGCATCGTCATAGCGACCAAGCGAGTTGCACAGCGCAGCGGTCGCCCAGCTCAGCGCCGTGAGGCCCATCCCCTCACCTCGAGCGCGGAAGTCCCTGCTGGCAGAGGCGACCAGCGCGGTCAGCTCGTCGTCGTTGCCTCTGTAGGCGGCCAGTGAGATCGCGCCGTATGCAGGAGGAGCAGCACTGCTGGTCGCCCTCGCCAGCATCTCGGCTTCCTCGACGAGCGCGGTGGCGGTCTCCATCTCGCCAGACAGGAGATGGACGCCGACCCTGCTGATCAATGCGAGCGGCAGCTCGGCGAGCATCCCCAGGTCACGAGCGGCTCGCACGTGTTCGGCCGTGAGGATGTCCCACGCCGAGTAATCCCAAACGAAGCCGGCAAGGCGGCCTGCCAGCCAGCGCCAGCGGGGGGCCTCGACCGGGGCCGAGTCCTGGCGCGCGTAGACCCCGAGCGCCTCTCGCAGACGTGCCGTTCCAGTGGCAGGCCCGTGGGCGATGCGAGCGGCGAGGCCGTCCAGAAGCATGTCGACGGGGCGTGGCTCAAGCGCTTTCGGCGCCGCCAGGGCTGCTCGCGCGACTTGTCGAGGGTCGATGGTCGTCGACAGACGACCGCTGAACAATGCTGCGCCCAGGGCATCGAGGTACGTCTCCCGAGCCAGCGCAACGTCGAGTGGCTCAAGTCGGCGCGCCGCGGCGAGGAGCAGCGGGGGCGCGTCGCTCCCTCGATTGGTCGCGAAGGCGACTCGGGCTCTGAGGACCTCCGCCTCGGCCCGCTGAAAAGCGTCGAGGTGGTCCCCCTCTGCCATGTCGAGCAAGGCGACGGCATCATCGACGGCGGCCGCTTCGTACTTCGCCGTGGCGGCGACCAGGGCTCTGGCGGCACGCAGCGACGGACTGACGGTCAGGGCAGCCGAACGTTCGAGGAATGCGGCTGCGGCAGCCAATCCTGCCCGTGCCTGCGCTCGGGCAGCCATCTGCTCAAGATCGGCGGCGACGTCCTCGTCGGGCGCGATCGCCGTTTGGCCAAGATGCCATGCGCGCCGATCGGGATCGACATGGGGATCGGTCGCGTCTGCGAGAGCCCGATGGACGGCCGTCCGCTCATCTTGACTCGCCGCTCGGTAGACCGATGATCGGACGAGGGGATGGCGGAAGGCAACGTGCGGTTGGAAGGCGATCAGACCTGTCGACTCCGCCGCCGCAGCGGCCGACTGAGGGATGCCCAACATGGCCGCTGCACGCCAGACCAGCAAGGGGTCTCCGGTCGGATCGCTCGCCGCGATGAGGATCAGCGTACGGACCGCACGCGGCAGGGCAGCGACGCGGCGCCCGAAGCTCTCCTCGATGCGGGCGTCGAGGGTCGCGGTCGCAGGCAGGCCGAAGCCGCCCGCGAGTTCTGCCGTCATCAGGCCGCGCGGCAACTCGATGAGCGCCAGGGGGTTGCCGCTGGCCTCGACGATCAGGCGTTCCATCACCTGCTCGTCCAACGGGGCGAGCAAGACGGACTCGAGGAGCGCCCTCGCATCGCGGTGGCCGAGGGACCCGACGTGCAATTCCGGCAAGCGCGCGAGGGATTCGCCGACGTCGCGCGTCGCAAAGACGAGCCCGATTCGTTCGGCAACGAGACGGCGCGCGACAAAGGCGAGCGCGAGCGAGGAGCTCCGGTCCAGCCAGTGGGCATCATCGATCAGCCCGAGCACCGGCTCGTCGGTCGCGAGTGACGAAAGCAGTCCGAGGACACCGAGCGCGACCACGAACTGGTTCGGGGCCGGTCCTGCTGCCAGTCCGAACGCGACGGCCAAGGCGTCGCGCTGTGGCGCCGGCAGTTGGTCGATCCGATCCAGGGCAGGCCCGCAGAACCGATGGAGTGCTGCGTAGGGAAACTCCTGTTCGGCCTCCGCGCCAGCCGTTCGCAAGACGCGAAACTGCTGCGCAACCTTTGCCGTGTCCTCGAGCAGAGCGGTCTTCCCGACGCCGGGCTCGCCCTGCACGACGAGGACACCGCCGCGTCCCGATCGAGCCGCCCGGAGGAGGCGGTCGAGTGCCTCGCGCTCACGGCTTCGGCCCAGCAGTGTCAACGTCGTGAGTTCCCCCTGTGTGCGGTGCGATCCGCAAAACTTGCCACCAACTTTATCCCACGACGGCGGCACATCCGGAGCCGTGGGCGTCCGAGGAGTTCGTCGAATCTTGTGGCGAGGGTCGAGGTGGGGGGACCATTGGCAGGGAGACCCTCGAGGTCACGGATCGGCTCACTGGCGGCGAGGAGAGGCAGCTGCATGGCCCGGATTTTCATCACCGGCTCGTCTGATGGACTCGGACAGGAGGCGGCGCGGCGCCTGGTAGGGCTCGGCCACGACGTCGTCCTGCATGGGCGCAACCACGATCGCGCCCAGCAGGCATTGCGCGCCATACCGGCCGCTCGAATGGCGCTCGAGGGCGATCTGGCAAGCATCGAACAGACGCGCGAACTCGCTGCTCAGGCGAACGCGGTCGGACCGTTCCAGGCGATCATCCACAACGCCGGCGTTTACCGTCCGGGCGCAATGCGCCGCGAGACGGTGGACGGGCTCGACGACGTCTTCGCTGTCAATGCGCTCGCGCCCTACCTGTTGACCGCGCTGATCGGATCACCTGAGCGGCTGATCTATCTGACGTCCGGCATGCACCAGAGCGGCGACGCGGATCTGGGCGACTTGCAGTGGCGGCAACGGCGCTGGAACGGATCTCAGGCGTACGCGAACTCAAAGCTGTTCGATCTCGTGCTGGCCTTCGCGGTTGCTCGCCTCTGGCCGCACGTTCTTTCGAACGCGGTCGATCCTGGAATCGCTCCGACGAAAATGCTTGGAGTGTCCACACCGGGCGACCTTGAGCCAGGTGCCGCGACCCAAGTGTGGCTGGCCATCAGCGAGGAGCCTGGAGCGAAAGTGACCGGCCGATGTTTCTACCGGAAGCGAATTCGACCGACGCACGCAGCGGCATCGGACGTCACCGTACAGGACGCGTTCTTGGACGCTTGTGAACAACTGACCGGTGTCCGGCTGCCATCAGCGGTCACGACGTGACCATCGTCTCCCGGACGAGATGCCGCTGGGTCGCGAACTAGGGAATCCGGGGACGCGAAGCGCGCCCAGTCAGGATCAGGGTTGCTTTGTTCAGCTACACCAGCCCGGCCTTTCATCTCCCGAAGGAGACTACGCATGAACGTCACTGCCTCCACGCCGACGGCGGCAACCCTCCCCGATTACGCCCCTGTCCCGGAATCCGCCTTCGGCCCCGCGCCCAACGAGCAGGGCTACTACGTCGGACGCGTCGAGCGAAACCTCCACTGGGTCACGGATGGCGTCTATCAGGCCGCCTTCCTGACGACGCGGGACGGCGTTGTCCTCTTCGATGCTCCGCCGAGCATCGGGCACAACCTCCAGCGAGCGATCGACGAGGTCGCCCGAGCCGACGGCGTGAGCAACAAGGTGACCTACCTCGTCCACACCCACCATCACGCGGACCACGCCGGCGCGTCCTCGCTCTTCGGCAAGGACGTCGTGCGGATCGGGCACGAGGAGACTCGGCGGCTCCTGCTCCGGGACGACGACCCGGCCCGGCCGGCGCCGGAGGAGACCTTCAGCGATCGCCGGACCCTGGAGATCGGCGGCGAGCGGATCGAACTCGCGTGGCACGGCGCCAACCACACGCCCGACAACAGCATCATCCACTTTCCCGAGCACGACACGCTGATGATGGTCGACATCGTGAACGCAGGCTGGGTGCCCGTATATGTCGTCAACCTGTCAGACGACATCCCGGGCTACCTGTCGATGCCGGCCACGGCGTTGACCTACCCGTGGAAGACGCTCATCAGCGGCCACCTGGGCCGGCTCGGCACGCGCGACGACGTCGTCGTGCACCAGCAGTACATGGCGGACCTCGAGGCCAGCGCGAAGACTGCCCTCGCCACCCTCGATCCGACGCCCTACTTCCAGAAGTACGGCGCGGTCGGGAACATGTGGGGCGCCGTGAAGGCCTACCTGGACGCGGTCGGCGAGGCGACGGCCGCGCCCGTCATCGAGAAGTACACCGGCGTGCTCGCGGCCGCGGACGTGTTCACCCCGGAGGTCGCGTTCTGGCTGATGGAGTCGATGCGACTCAACCGCGGGATCGGCCTGCAGGTGCATCCATGAGCGCCATCCAGGCAGCATCCGGTGGTGACCTCGCGTGAGCACCGAGCAGCAAGCCATGGTCGACGGAATCCTGCGCCAATCGGCCTTCCCCGTCGGCAGCACGGCACAGGAGCAGCGGCAGCTGCTCCGAGCGGCGCTGTCGGCGCAGCCGCTGCCGGCCGACCTGACCGTGACTGCGGGGACACTGGGTGGCGTCCCGACCGCCGAGATCATGATCGCGGGAATCGAACCTCGCCACGTCGTTCTGTACTTCCACGGTGGCGTGTACGTCATCGGGGACGCCTTCCTCGCCGCTGACCTGGCCTCGCAGGTCGGTCGGCGAGTGCGCGCCAAGGTCATCTCCGTCGACTACCGGCTCGCCCCCGAGCACCCGTATCCGGCGGCCGTTGACGACGCGTTTGCGGCCTACGAGGCTCTCCTGCAGAGTGGCGTCGACGCTTCGAACATCGTCTTCGCGGGAGAGTCGGCTGGCGGAGGCCTTGCGGTTGCCACGCTGATCAACGCTCGCGATCGCGGGTTGCCGTTGCCGGCCGCGGCCTTCGTCATGTCACCGATGACCGATCTCACGCTGGCCGGGACATCCATGGAAACCCGGCGCGAGGCGGACCCGCTGTTCACCCCGGAACTCCTGCAGGAACGGGTCAACGACTACACGGCCGGCCAGGACGCCGCGCTTCCTCTCATGAGCCCGATCTTCGCCGACCTCGCCGGTCTGCCGCCCTTGATCATCCAGGCCGGAACAAACGAGCTTCTCCTCGACGACGCCGTCCGTCTCGCGGGTCAGGCTGCCGCCGCCAACGTCGAAGTCACCCTCGAGATCACCCCTGGGGTACCCCACGTCTTCCAGGCCTATTCCGCGATCCTCGACGAAGCTGGCGCGGCGCTGGACAGAGCCGGACAGTTCCTGTCGGCGCATCTCGCCGGCGCAGAACGCGTAGCTGCCTGAGTCGCGACAACCCTGACATCCCAACCCACCGGAGGTCCCCGTGACCAGTAACGATCCTCGCGCCTCCTGGAGGGCAGCCCAGGAGGCCATCTTCGACGAGATCCGCACGTACGGCAGGCCGAAGACCGGCTACTTCGCTGGTCAGGACGTCCTGCTCCTGCAGACGAAGGGAGCGAAGTCTGGCGAACATCGCGTCACCCCGGTGACGTTCACCCGCGACGGCGAGCGGCTGGTCGTCGTCGCCTCGAAAGGCGGCGGCGCAACGAATCCGGCTTGGTTCGCCAACCTTGTCGCGAACCCGATCGTCACGGTCGAGACCGGCGGCGAGAAATTCGAAGCCCGGGCGAATCCCGTAACCGCTGGGCCGGAGCGCGACCGCCTCTATGCGCAGCATGCGTCGACCTTTCCGGGCTTCCTCGCGTACGAGCGACAAACGTCTCGCACCATCCCGGTCGTTCTCCTCGAGCGGAGCCGGCCGGCAATCGGCTGACTCCGGTACCGCGGATGCCGCGGGCTTACGCCTGCGCCAGCTCCACGGTCGCGTTCGGCACGGCCGACCTTCGCGGATCGCGACGGCGCGCGAGCGCGTGCGGGTCAGAACCGGGCCGGGAAGGTGAGCAGCACGATGAACCCGCTCACGGCGATGGCGCCGGCCAGCCCGAGCATGATCCACGCCGCAACGTGATGGATGTCGCGCTGGGCCATCGCGGTCAGGAAGAGCACGAGGGCGAACAGCACCGTCAGCAGCGAGTAGCTGTCGCCCCGCTCGGTGTCCTCGACCGCCTCCGCGAAGCGCGCCTCGGCGTACGCCGCACGTTCCGCACTCTCCTCGGTTCCCGGAGGCACGTACTCCGGCAACGCGAACGGGCCGGGCGCGGCCTCTCCGCCGGCCTGCCAGGCGTCGAAGGCGACAGTGAAGTGGGGCGTGAAACGAGCCTGGATGTCGTCGGCGAGCGCGCTGTCGCCTTGAGCGTTGGCGGTCACCCATTCGGCGTAGATGATCAGGTCGACGACACGGGCCTCTCGCGCCTGGTCGTCTGCATCGCTCGCCTCGACCCGGGCGGCCGACGCGTCTGCGAACGCGATGGCCCGCTCGCCGCTCCACTTCGAGGCCTGGAAGCCGCACCAGGCAGTGAGGATGGCTGTCACCGACAGCATCGCCACCGCGACGATCTCGATGAACGGCCGGTGACGCCACCGGGACACCGGCGCGCCCGCCTCGGCCGTCGGGGTGGCGCTCGCCGAGACCGCCGACTCTTCACTCATGGGCACCCCTTCGTCGCGAGTCCGACACGGGTTGCTGCTCACAATGGCACGCCCTCCGCATCCCTGCTACCTGTCTGCCCGCCTGGGGTTCCGCGCACACGCAGAACGCCCGGCCCTCGGGAAGAGGGCCGGGCGTTCGTTGTCGAGTCAGCGCGTCGCGGTACTTCGGTACTTCGGTACCGCGGATGCCGCGGGCTTACGCCGCCTGCGCCAGCTCGACGGTCGCGTTCGGCCCGGTGCTCAGCGCAGGTGCATAATCGGCGGGGCGATTCTCCTAGTCGGCGGAGCGATGGATGAGAGTCTCCACGCCGTCCAGGATCCGGTCGAGGCCGAACGAGTAGCCCAGCTGCCGCTCTACCTCAGCAGTCTCGGGTGGATAGTCGTATGCACCCGCATCGATGGCAGCGCGGAGGGCCGGGAACCTTTGCCCGTCGACAAGCTCGCCGAGCAGTGCGCTGTAGGCGGCGACTGACTCCCCTGATGCCGCCGCGCCGACGTCGGCACTCATCCGCGCAGCCGTGAGCATGTAGCTGGCGACGAGGAGGACAACACCGGCCTTGTTCCTTTCGGTCAGCCCCGTATTGCCGAGAACGCGCAGCGCACGATCGGTCCACGCCAACTGATTGGGGGTGATCGGCGGTCCGGTGATCGGCAGGTTTACAACCCAGGAGTGCGCTCGTAGCATCTCCCACTGCGCCTGGGACCAGCGCTGCAGGCCCTGTCGCCAGTCGTCGACGGGCGCATCGAGCTCGGCAGGAACGGCGGTTACCGCGTCCAGCATGAGGAGCAGAACTTCATCCTTGCTCTTGACGTGCTTGTAGAGCGACATCGTGGTGAAACCGAGCCGCTCGGCGATCCTCGCCATCGATACGGCCTCCAGTCCCCCGCCGTCGGCGAGCTCAACCGCCGCACGCGCGATACCCGACAGGCTCAAACCCGGCCGCGGTTCCGCCGGCGGCTCGCCGAAGCTCCCCCAGAGCAGCTCGATCCCGGCACGCCGCTTGTCGCCCATCGTCCTCCTTCACCTTCGAATTGTTCCAGTGTATTTGATACGCGAGGTGTATTTGATACGCGAAGTGTATGTAATACACTCGGCGTATGACATACACCACTCTCATCATCGGCGGCGGCATCGCTGGCTTGTCAACGGCGATAGCCCTGCACCGGGCAGGGATCGATGCCACCGTCTCCGAAGCGTACGACCGGTCCGCAGACAACCGGGGTGTTTACCTGACGCTCGCGGTGAACGCGCTCGATGCGGTGCGGGCGCTCGACCTCGACGTCAGCACCCTCGGTTTCGAGACACCGAGAATGACGATCACCAGCGGCTCCGGCAAGAGGCTCGGCGAACTCCCTTACGGCACGCATGCTGAGGGCCTGGTGAGCCGGACTGTCAAGCGAGCGGACCTCTATCGCGCACTTCGCGATCGGGCCATCGACTGCGGCGTGCGCATCGAGTACGGAAAGCGACTCCTCGACGCCGAGAGCGCCGGCGACCGAGTACTGGCGAGGTTCGCGGACGGCACCACAGCGGAAGGCGACGTCCTGATCGGGGCTGATGGTCTGCGATCGCGTACCCGCGAGATCATTGCCCCGAACACTCCGGGCGCACGCTATTCGGGGCTGCTCAATACGGGCGGCTATGCGCGCGGAGTCTCGACCGGCAGCGAACCCGGCATAATGAACGCGCTGTTCGGGAGGCGCTGCTTCTTCGCTTACACCGTGCATCCGAACGGAGAGGTCTGGTGGGTGGCCAACCCGGCCAGCCCCACCGAGCCCACTCGTGCCGAGTTGGCGGCGATCACGCCGGAAGAATGGCGCGCCCGACTGGTCGAGTTGTTCAAGCATGATCGAGGACCCGCTGTAGACATCATCCGCGCCACTGACGAGGTCTTCGCGGGGTGGAACACCTATGACGTTCCCCGGGTCCCCAGCTGGCACCGTGACCGGATGATCATCATCGGCGATGCAGCACACGCCACCGCCCCTTCAATAGGTCAGGGTGCAGCCATGGCAATCGAGGATGCGGTCGTGCTGGCCAAGTGCTTGCGCGACAGTCCCGATCCGCGATCCGCGTTTGAGGCCTATGAGCGAGCGCGCCGCGACCGGGTCGAACGCGTCGTCGAGCAGGGCCGGCGCACGGGGGGCTGGAAGGCACTCGGCCCGGTTGCCCGTCTCCCGCGGGATCTGATCATGAGCCTGGGAATGAAGCACATGGCCCGGACCGGCAACGATCCGAGCCAATGGATCTACGAGTACCACATCGACTGGAACAAGCCGATCCACACAGCCACCCCGACCAAGAGCAACACCGGTGCGGCTCCGGCATGACCAAGCAAGCCTCAAGCTCGCGAGCTCGCGCCGTTCTGAGTCTCTGGGCCGACCTTCCCGGGGGCCTCCTCTACCTGTTGCTGGCATTTCCCCTCGCGCTGATTGCCTTCACGGTGCTGGTGACGCTTTTCGCGACCGGCGCCGGACTGATAGTGCTCATCGTCGGCGTCCCCCTTCTGATTGCCGCCCTATACGCCGCACGCGGTTTCGGCACCGCCCATCTAGCAATGCTGCGGATCACCAGGCTCAGCCCAATTGAGGCGCCGAGTTGGCCGTCCCGCGACACCTCACGAAACTTCCTTCACATGGCCGTCGCACCGTTCGTCAAACCGCGCTACTGGCTCTACGTTCTGCACGGAACCATCGTCGCCCCGATCACAACCGGTGTGACGTGGACCATCGCAGTCGCGTGGGCCTCAGTCTCGTTCGGAGGCGTCACGTATTGGTTCTGGGGCTGGCTACTACCCCCACACGACAGCTGGATCCACTGGGCGACCAGGTCGCTGCTCGGATCGAACGCTCCTCACGTCGCTGACGCATACACCGTGCAAACAGTGCTCTGGTTCGTGATCGGCGCCATCTTCTTCTCCGCACTCCCGATCGTGGTGCGGGGTCTCGTCGCGATACACCACGCGACGCTACGGATCGTCCTTGGCACCCGACCCGTGTCGTCGCCCTAGGGAGACCGACAGAGCGAGCCCGTGGTCTGTGCTCAGACACGACGAACGCCCGGCCCTCACACAGAGGACCGGGCGTTCGGTACTTCGGTACTTCGGTACCGCGGATGCCGCCGGCTTACGCCGCCTGCGCCAGCTCCACGGTCGCGTTCGGCACGGCCGTCACGACGAACTCGCCGTCGACCGCGTCCACGCGAACCGCCTCGCCGTCACCGAGGGAACCGGTGACGAACAGGTCGGCGATGCGGTCGTCGATCTCGCGCTGGATCACGCGACGCAGCGGGCGAGCACCGTACTCGGGCTCGTAGCCGCGCTCCGCCAGGAGCGCCACCGCGGCATCCGTCACCTCGAACTCGACCTCACGCGAGCGGCGAGCCGCGCCGAGGTCGCACCGAGCATGAGACGCACGATCTGCGACAGCTCGTCAGCGCCGAGCTTCTGGAACAGCACGATCTCGTCGATGCGGTTCAGGAACTCGGGCCGCATGGCCTCGCGCACCTTGCCCATGACACGGTTGCGCACGTCGTCCTGCGACGAGAACCCCGAGCCATCCGCCGACGCGACGAACCCGAGCGCACCCGAGCGCGACGCGAGGAACTCCGAACCGAGGTTCGAGGTCATCACGATCACCGTGTTGCGGAAGTCGACCGTGCGACCCTGGCCGTCGGTCAGGCGACCGTCGTCGAGCACCTGCAGCAGCAGGTTGAACACGTCGGGGTGCGCCTTCTCGATCTCGTCGAACAGCACGATCGAGTACGGGTTGCGCCGCACACGCTCGGTGAGCTGGCCGGCCTCGTCGTAACCGACATAGCCGGGAGGGGCACCGACGAGGCGCGACACGGTGTGCCGCTCGCCGAACTCGCTCATGTCGAACCGCACGATGGCGGACTCGTCATCGAAGAGCGAGCGATGCCAGCGCACGCGCCAGCTCGGTCTTGCCGACACCCGTCGGGCCGAGGAACAGGAACGATCCGACCGGACGCTTGGCGTCGCCCATGCCGGTACGGCTGCGGCGAACGGCCTTCGCGACCGCGGTGACCGCGTCGTCCTGGCCGATGACCCGGGCGTGCAGTTCGGTCTCGAGGTCGCCGAGGCGCTCGCGCTCACTCTCGGTGAGGCGGTTGACCGGGATGCCGGTGGCCCGCGAGATCACCGCAGCGATCTCGGCCTCGTCGATCACGGTCGAAGCGGAATCGGCGGATGCCGCGACGCGACGCTTCTCAGTCGCCTCGTCGAGCTTCGCCTGCACCTTCGAGATCTCGTCGCGGATGCGCGACGCCTCCTCGTACTTCTCGGCGCCCACGGCGGCGTTCTTGTCCGCCTCGAGCTCGCCGAGCCGCGCGATGAGCGCGGAGACATCCGTCTTCACGCCCAGCCGCAGGCGCAGTCGCGCACCGGCCTGGTCGATCAGGTCGATCGCCTTGTCGGGCAGGACCCGGTCGGTGAGGTAACGCGCGCGACAGTTCGACGGACGCACGCAGCGCGGCATCCGTGTACTCGACACCGTGGTGCTCTTCGTACGCGGGGCGCAGGCCCTGCAGGATCAGCACGGCGTCCTCGATCGAGGGCTCGCCGACGCGCACCGGCTGGAACCGGCGCTCGAGAGCGGGGTCCTTCTCGATGGTGCGGTACTCCTTGAGCGTGGTCGCACCCACGAGGTGCAGCTCACCGCGCGCGAGGCGCGGCTTCAGGATGTTGCCCGCGTCGGTACCGCCGTCGCCCGAGCCGCCCGCACCGACGACCGTGTGGATCTCATCGATGAAGATGATGAGCTCGCCCTTGTGTTCGGCGATCTCGTCGACGGTCTTGGTGAGGCGCTCCTCGAAGTCGCCGCGGTAACGGGTACCGGCGAGCATGCGCGGGCAGGTCGAGCGAGACGACGCGCTTGCCGAGCAGCTGCTCGGGCACGTTCTCCTCGACGATCGCGCGGGCGAGGCCCTCGACGATCGCGGTCTTGCCGACGCCGGCCTCGCCGACCAGCACCGGGTTGTTCTTGGTGCGGCGGCTCAGGATCTCGATGGTCTGCTCGATCTCGTCGACGCGTCCGATCACCGGGTCGAGCTCGCCGCTCTCGGCGAGCGCGGTGAGGTCGGTGCCGAACTTGTCGAGCATCGGGGTCGCGGATGCCTCGGGCTGCGCCTCGTCCGTCTCAGCGGTCGTGCCATCGGGGCTGACGGTCTCGCGAATGCCCTCCGTGAGGGCCTCGGCGGTGACGCCGGCGCGCGCCAGAACCTGGCCGGCCGGGGCATCCTGCCCCAGTACGAGCGCGAAGAAGAGGTGCTCGGGGTCGATGTACGTCGAGCCGCTCGAGCGCGCGACCTGGTAGCTGTGGAACAGCGCGCGGCTTGCGCTCGGCGTGATCGTGGCCGCCTTGACGTCGGCGGTCTCGCCGTCGCGGATGCCGCGGGCAGGCGCGCCTCGGTCGCGGTGATGATGCGCTCGGGCTCGACGCCGATGCGCGCGATGGCCTGCTTCACGCTCTCGTCTTCGACGATGACGCGCAGGACGTGCAGGGCGTCGAGCTCGGTCTGGCCGCGCTCGAACGCGAAGCGTCCGGCCTTCTGCAGGATGCCTTGCGTGCGGGCAGTCAGGAACCGGCTGAGGTCGATCGACCGCGCCTGACGCGCCTGCTCACCCGCGAGGTAACGAGAAAGGAACTCGTCGAACGAGTTCCCGCCTTCGGGGTTGAAGTCTTCGGGCACCAAATCCTCCTGGAAGTTGAGTTGGGTACGCTCAGGTTTAACGCGGAGGGGGTGTGGGTATTCCCGACATGAGCGCCATCGCGATTGTTGCCGACCGCACCCGTGCTTCCAGCACGGGAAGAACGGCGAGCAGTTCAAATCGTCGCTGACGACTGTACGGTCTTCCGCTTCTCGCGGACAGCAGCCACGATGACCCGCAGAAGCGGATCAGTCTCAGCGGCGGTCAGGAACGATGTCGCCCACTCGAATGCCGGCTCATGTGCCGCGACCACGCCTACCAGGTCAGCTTGAAACGCACGCCCAGCTCTGCCGTATACCTGGTTAACGACTGGCTCTTTCAATCGGCCGGTTGAAGCCAGGACGCGCATTGATTCGATCCGAGGAAGCCAGCCGCTGTTGTCGCTGCCAATCTCAGCTTCAAGTAGGTCCAGCATTCCAGAAGCAACGTTCAGCCCGCATCGGCTAAGGACTCGCAAGACCCAAGCCCTCTGCCAATCGGTCATGTACGTGGCATTCGTGAGTGCAAACTGACAAGCCGCCGCTACTTCCTTGGGATTTTCCTCGACGACGGCCAGCAAGTAGTTGGCCACATCTTGCGTCTCGTCGGGCCACTGTGTAAGGAGTGCCCCGGCATGGGGCAGGACCACTTTCGATCGAGCAGCAGCAAGGCGACGGAGGCAGAACACGAAACGGGAGTGCCTCAACTCGGATGGCAAGTTTTGTCCGAGGAGAGATGACATCCAAGAACATCTCCTCGATCACCTCCTGCGGCTTAGGCGCAAGCGAGGGGGCGATTGCTTCCTTGAATTCTTCCAACGTCAGGTCGCGATGGTAGAAATACCGCCACTGCATGTCCTCGTCGAGGCCAACGTTTGCCGCCAACTCTGAAAGCTCCGACTCGGACATGTCGTCAAGCGCCTCCAGACGCGCCTCCTCAAGGGCCTCACGAAACTCTGCTGACGCGCGGTCAATGTCGGACTGTTGTTCTGCAAATGTCGAGAACTTCAGAGCACGGAGCTTCCGCGAGTTGGCGAGGAGTCCAACCTGACGAAGCGCCGCTTCAAATGTGTGCGCGGAACGAACGGCGTCGGACCAGGTCGCTGCCCATAGTCGGTAGTCATCACCATGGCGCCAAAACTCGACGCCGCCCGAACGCATCGTGGCATCAACTCTCGACAGGTAGAGCGTCGCGAGCGAATCGCTCGAGACCACTCCTTGAGGGAGGCCGCGCGGCTGGCCCATCACCTGTGTGAGGTGATGAATAAGGCGTTCGACCGTCGGCATGTCGACCCCGGAAAGGGCGAGCTCCTCCTGGAGTTGGCTGTGCAGTACTGATTCATAGAATCCGGCGACATCGCCAAACACGATGTACCCGCCTCCCTTACTCTTGGCCATATCCTCGAGTCTTGAGTATGAAGGCGCAGTATCGTCGGCCCGTGGCCACAACACGACTTCGGGATCGAGCAGCCGTCGCGAGATCTTCGGACGGCAACGTTGAACCAACGACTCCAGAATCGTTCGGTCTTCGAGCGACATGACCGCAGCCGGTCGCGTTGCCAGCCCACTTTTTGGGAACCGTCACAAACTGGGCCCGTTCCGCGAGATGTTGACCGTTGGTTAGGCGCTGACCGAGGCCTTGAGCGAATCCTGTCGATATTCTTCCGGCGACTTTGTCGTCCTCTCTTGGTGGCAGCATGTCCGCAGTCCCATTCAAACGAAGCAATGCACCTTCCAGTTCCTCCACTGTGAGGGGTCCAGAAATCCCAGGATCCTGTCGCTTGACTGACTTCTGCTTATTGGCCACGACACCTCATTCATTCCCGGCACTCGAAACACTCAAATCGGCCTGTTAGCCGCGGGTAAACGGCAACCACCCGATGCTTCCACGACCTGCAGTACATTCTCGGAATGACGCGCGAACGCGCTTTGAAGTCCCGGGAGCACGCGTGCCTGTAGGGGGGTCTACCCCAAGGCCCAGCTCGCCAAGTAGAGCAATTACATCCTCGACGTGGAATTGGTCGATCAATTCTGCTAACTGATCAACGTACGCCGACACCCAAGCGCTGCCTTAGATGAGGAAGCTTCGCCGTGCGACTACTGTGGCAGGCCCTGTCACACTAGTGCTCCAGCACGTATGTGGAGCCCTCCCCCTCTTCCTCCGTGGCAAAGGGGATCACTGCGTGAATCGTCGCGGTTACAAAGCTTTCGTAATCGACGAGCGCGCCGCTCGCGGCGAATGTTGCGTAGCCCCAGTACGGTTCGATTATGGACGGCTGGACAATCTCCAACACGATCAATCTCGGTCTGTTTCTACTCACTGCACTGGGCCTGTTGATCACGCTATGGCAGTCCAATGAAGCGAGGGTGGCGCGCGACAAGGCCGACGAGCATGAGGCTGCTGCCTTGGCGGCGTCAAATGATTCCGCTGCAGCCGCAACGCGTTCTGCTGACGCGGCGACGAGATCCGCCGACGCGGCGGTCCGGTCGGCGGCAGCGCACGATCGAACGGCCGAGGCACTCGAAAGACAAGCGGCGGTCGCGGAGAGGTCGGTCACCCCAGAGGCATGGTCGTTCCGCGAGATTTCGAAGGGCCGATGGGAACTCAAGAACACGAGTGGCACGAATGTTGATTTCGTCAGTGTCACCGGGATCCCGGACGGATACTTGTCGCCGGAGGATGGCATCACGTCACCACGCGACGTCAAGCGTGGCCAGAGCATCGTCTATCAGTTTGGCGGCGGGTTGTCCGACCCGTCGTCCTTGAACGTCAAGATCGTCTGGCGGGACATCAAGCGCGTTGGACAGGAGGACTTCTTTACGATCACGTCCTGACGAGCAGGAACCGTACCGGCGCCGTCTCCGTCTATCCACCTCCGTTCACCCACCTGTGATGCCGGTTCCCAATACGGGGCGCTCGACGACTACACAACTCGGTTTCACGTCGTTTCTGGCGCTCAGCGGCTCGATACGCTGGGCGCGTGCGAGATACACGCTTGGACCCGCTGCCGTCAGAGATGCGCCGCCGACGCGAGCAGGCTGCCGAGGAGTTGCGCACGGGAATTACGTGGCTGGACGGTTGTCCGCCTCCTGTCGGCGCCGAGATTGTCATGGCGTTGGAGGAATTGACGAACGTCCCGACACGCGTTCTCGAAAGCGCTGACCGGCGTCTCGGTGGGACCAGCCCGTACAAATGGGTCAGCGCTGACCGTCTTCGTGGAGAAGGAACCGATGAAGAGAGGCTGGATGCCTTAGCCGCGGTTATTGGAGCGTTCGTCTGGCTGGCCGAAACTGATAAGGAGTGGGTCGATTCTGGGCACAGTCACCGACCAGACGAAGAGCCGCGATACGACACCGAGACATTCATCGAGGTGGTCAACGACCGCCTCCTTCATTCACGAGTGGATTGGCTGTATGAGGATGGTCGGTTCCAGGAGCGCGGCAACTTCGTCATGCACTCCGAAGTACTTCGTCCTGCAACTATCCTGCTTGCGGACGACCCCACGTTCACTAAGGCTTCAAGTGCGTTCCAAAGCGCACTCACCAAGCTGTCGAGGGGGGAAACGGAAGTCTCGCTGACGGAGGCGGCCACAGCGCTCCAAGAGTTCTTCCGCGCGTTGGAAGTCGAAGGCAACTCGCTCTCTGACCAGCTCAACAAGGCGCAACAGCAGAAGGTCATAAGTGGCTCTGACCGGAGTCTCATGAAGCCGCTCACAGACTGGGTGAACGCCGACAGGTCGAACCGAGGCAACGCTCACTATCACCGCGCTGGAGATGTGTCGAAGGCCGATGCGTGGCTGATGTTGCACGTCGTTGGCGCGCTCATGGTGAGGCTCTCCAATCGCGAACCACGAGACATCGTTGCGGCTCGCGAGAAGCGAGAGGCGGATGCAGCCGCGCGTGATGCGGCCGCTCGGCTCGACCAGGAGGCTCGTGAGAGCGCCGCACAGACGCAGCCCGATCCCTGGACACGGCCGCAGTATGGGGAAGACACACCATTCTGAAATGGGAGGTCGGCCCAGGAATGGGAGGTCGGCCCTCGCATCTACGGTGGTGCGAATAACCCTGCTGTCGCGTTCTCCCCGCCACAGAGTGGTGCACCAAGGCAAGCTGTTCGCCGGACACGACACCCGGCGGCAGCCGAGTCTCACAGGCCGGAAAGCTGGATACGGTGCGAGGGCGCTCAACCAGGCCGTTCGAATGCAACAGGTAGTGGCGGTACGTGACCGTGATACGACCACCCACCTCTGGGTCAAGCCTCACCCTTCAAAGTGTGCTCGGTCGCGGCGACCGAGGAGGCACTCGTCGAACGACGACGCATACTGGCCGGCAAGCGCGCCAGATGGGGGCGCTTACTGATTCGGCCTGGGCTTCGTTCCGTCTTTTGATTCAGGATGGATGACAATGCCGAAGGAGTTTGAACCCGAGATGCATGCGCGGGCGTTGCGGATGCTCGCCGAAGCGATGCCGGCCGCAGGATGGGCAGTGGCGAGGGATGGCGATGCGCTCAGACAAGACCGCCCGCAACCACTCCGGGCAGTGCCTCGCCGCCATCCTGCACTGGGTCCCCAGAGCGCTAGCAACTGACCCTAGGCCATGTAGTCCTCGAACTCCCAGAAGCCGAGTCGACCCAGGCGGCAGCCGATCTGGCTCCAGCCGTCGCCCCCGACGCGTTGCACTCTGGAATCGAACCAGTCGTGGACGACTCGCTGGTCGAACTGCTCCATGGTGACGACGACGTGGTGTCGCGCGTCGTAGATGCCGCCCGTCTTCCGGCGGGCTTGAGCGAGCCCACGCGGGAGTGCAGACGGTGACGTCGAACGTCTCGTCACCAGGGCCGTCGACGGGGCCGACCGTCAACCGAACGTTGATTCTGAACGCCGACGCATCGGCAGACACGCTGCTCGGATCAGGGTCGAAGACGAGACTCCTCAACGTCGCACGCATTTGGCCCATCCTGCCCACGACGGTGTCACCGGCGGATCACGACACCTGACACGACTCGATCGATTGACCGCATGCGGTTGCGAACACTTTCGTGATGATTCGAACGTGAGGGCTCAGCCGCAGAACAGGCCGCCAGACGCGATACTGGCGCACGCGGTGCCCGGGCGCCAGCGTCGAGAGGCCCGGGTGAGCAGCCGAGCTCGCGAGAATTCTGCGTGCCGCCGGTGCGCGCGTCGCACGGAGCCATCACAATGTCCGAGTGAATACATTGGCTCAATACGGTCGAGAAGCTGATCTCGAAGCAGTAGTCACCAGCAGCATGCGCGGCCTCACCCTAGTGGTCGGCGACTCTGGCATCGGGAAGTCCTCGTTCCTCGCGAACCTAGTCGACTGGACTGGAGACCCCCTGGTGTCGCGCCCGATCGTTCTGAAGGCTGTGCAGGGTTCGCTCCAGACAGCCGTCGCGCACGCAATTAGTGACTGTTTGGCGCAGTTTCTGAGTGGTGCAGCGGATGCGGAAGGTGCCTGGGCGATCGTAAAGGCGATTGCTGAGCGCGCCGGACGTGTTACGGGCCGAGAGATTGGTCGAGCGATCGCGGGCCGGGCCCTGGAGTTTGCAGAATCGAAACTTGGAGCAGAGACAGTCGAGCTCGGCCGACGGATCCTCGGCGAAACGATCAAGGGAGGCAGCCTCGGGTTTGACGACCAGCTCGCAGCCATCAAAGTGCCCGACCGAGCCGAGGACCTCGCGGGAGTCGCGGCGGAACTGAGTGAGGCTTGTGGCCGTCCCATCGTTCTACTTCTGGACAATGCGGAGCGCCTCGCTCCGCCCGACCACGGGCTCCTCGCCGAACTGTCGACGAGCCTTCGAGGCGACGTTCGGATGGTCGTCTGCGTAACTCCCCATCAGGTTGAAGGCGATGAAGTAATCCGCTTGGCGACGGCTCGCGGCGCCACCCGCCATACACTCCACGCACTGTCGCGCCCGGGCATCGAAAGCTGGCTCGCGGACGCTGGCGTACCGATGTCCCAGTGGGACACGGTGATTCGCATTTCTAGCGGATACCCGTTCTTCATCGCTGAGGCGGTGAGACTGTCCGCAAGCGGAACGTCGCTGAACGCGATCGGTGCACCGAACGGATTCGAGTCACTGATGCGCGAGTCATGGACCGACACGCCCGCGAATCTGAAGGACACCATCGCGAGGCTGGCACCATTCGTAGACCCACCAAGCGACGAGTTCCTAGCGGCGTACCTCGGGTTTGATGACCTGAAGTGGGGAATCATCAGTGACTCCCTTCTTCAGATGGGAATCTTCGTTCAGCGTTCGGATGGAAGGCATTGGTTTCACGACCGCCGCCGAGACTTCATCTGGGGCGAGGTCCTCACCGACAAACAACGCGGGCACGTCGGTGAAAAGCTCCTCCTTGCCATGACCGAATGGATCGAAGGTCACGACGCAATCGACATCTGGATTCCCACGACTACGGCACTCCTCGCTCGGGCAGTTGAGAAGGTTGAGGGCGGAGACCCACTTCGAGTCCTCTTCTCCCTGTCAGATGGGGCAATCTCTCTTCTCTGGGGACTAATCGAAGTGCTGGAACCTCACTCCGCATTGTCAAACTACGCCGAAATCAGTGAGGTCGTACGCCACTCAGAGACGCGTTCACGCCGTCACGTCGACCCTCTCGAATCGCTCACCGCCCTCGAGGATGCCAACCTCGTCGCGATGCTAGAGCAGGACGACGTTCGCCTTGTTCGCCTCACGCTGCCGGACAACCTCTCCTACGCCGCCCTGCTCGGCGAAATCCACCTCCGATTCCATGCAACTCCGCGTCCGCGGCTTGCGAGCGCCGCATTCGACTATTTCGTTCGTCCTCACGTGGGCAGCTTTGACGCCGCGGTCGTCTCACTGGGCCGGACACGGCTGTCGGCGCACAAAGCACAGGCGAAGATGCTCCGAGACCCGAAGGTCATCCGAGTGCCCGATGAAACCCCTGGTCTCGGCGCCACGATCCTGGTTGACGGCGAGCCTGTTAGCTTCACTGCGAGCTTCACTAGCGCAGAGCAGAGATCAGGCGCTGAAGAGGGATTGCGTACGCTTGCACACTCGTCGTCTCGAGTTCAGCTCGAGCGAACCGTCTCATTTCCAGCTCGAAAGCTCCGCTACGCACGATACGGTCGGGCCGTCGAGCTGCTGGGCGTCAATGTCGGTGATGTCCAAGTCACCTCCGCGGAGGACATTGCGATACAGCTCGATTTGGGATCTCGGTGGGAAGAGGCCTTTCGAACGGTAAGTTCAACCGAGGAGGCTGAAGTGCTTGGCCTCGGACGGAGCCGGTATCTGCTCCACGCGCCTTCCGCCCCAGACTCGTGGACCGCAATTGAACTTGAGACAACGCAGCGCGGACCGACAACTGACGTGTCGCACCTCGAACTAAAACCGCGCGACCCGCTCCTCGAACTACGCCTTCGAGCTGCGGGGATCCTCGAGGGTCAGGGAAAGGATCGTCAGAACGACGTCTCACTACCGGACAGGTGGGACGATGACGCATCCGCTTGCGACGATCCTGAAAACGATCGACAAGGCAGGACGCGACTTCAACTCCGGGCTCAGGTCTGTACTGTTCCCGCCAGATCCCGACGTACTAGAGCGCGAGATCAGGAAGGAGAGCAAGCGATTGTGGCAGCTGGCGTCGGCGATCGCGCGGCAGGCCTCGCGGCCGAACCTCCCTACCGGTCGGTGCTCGTGGGGCTCACCGAAGATGTCGACCCGACGTGGTTCAGTGACTTCGGAAGCTGGTCGGTGACCGTTCTCAAAGTTGATAACGCCAGAGCCGATGTCGCGGTCCGGAGAGTGGACAAGCCGCTCCGCGATCACGAATCATGGCCCAACCTGACTGTCCCAAAAGAATTTGAGGCATTCATTGGGGCACGAGTGGTCGGCTGGCAGGATGGCGACGTTAGCTATGTGATTGCGCCGATGCTCGGATACAACCGCGACGACGCGAGGATGACGACTCCCAATTCAGAGCTGGGAAGGGTCCTGCGCTCGTCTCACCACATCGTCGGGGAGCCGGATTGACCGTGAGGGTCCTCGTTTCTGAGCGGTTGACGCTTCATACACCCGCAACTCGACCCGATCGCCCGTCGGGGCGGTGAATCTCATCTGGAACCGGCCGAAGCTGGGACCAAACAGTTGAGACGTTATCCCGGCGCATCAGATCAGCGGCGACACACGATGAGCACTGACCAGCGGCCGATCCGTCGCATCCAACTCACCCTCCACAAGCCCTTGCTCGCGCTTTATAGGGCATCAAACCGACCCTCGTCATCGCCGGGCGTGGGCAGGCGACCCAGTGAGGAATCGGCACGTGGCAGGTGCCGGCGGATGAGACAGTCGTCGTCGGGGTTTACCTGTTCAACCGGGTGTCCGCTACGGCGAGGCCGAGTCGTCCCGAGATCACGCGCGAACGCTAGACCTGCACACCCAACGTAGTGCGCAGCTCCGCGACAAAGCGTTCGATGACTGGCACTGATTCAGCGCCGAAAACGAGCCGTGTCTTCCGCACGACGAACAGCTGGAGTCGGAAGGCCCCCACCGGTGTGCCGAGCATAATGTCGACCGAGGGCACAGAGCCACCCGGGAGATCGAGGCGGCCTACCTCGACTGCCCGCACCGCAGGCCTCGGTATGACGAACTCGGGGCGGGCCGACGGCCCGAGACGATACGGACATCTACGGCATCCGCGGCGAACAAGGCGTGGCGATGGGCGGTGAGCGCCGGCGGCCGTTGGGAGAGGGCATGAGCGATTTCCGTAGCCTGCGCGGGCATCTCCTTGGTGATGGCGATCGGCATCACGAATGCATCGGGCGACCGATCCGCCACACGCTTCAACCGAGCCCGGTGCAACGACTCCAGAATGAGCGGTGCCACAGCGAGGATCACGATCACGAACGCGCCGACGAGGCCGAGCACCGGTGAACCGCCGGATTCATCAGGCAGCTTCAACGCAGTCAACACCGCCAGCAGTACACCGGCTACGAGAAGAACGATGCGCGCCAGCCAAAATCCGGCGCCTGCCGAGCGCTTGCCATAGGCACGAATCGCAAGGCGATCAGATTCGCGTTGGTCGACGTTGGTCATCCGATCACCGTAATGGAGGCGCCGGATGGGCTGGCAACACCGATCGCTCCCGCAGCGCGGTGGACGCCCCGGACCCGGCCCGGCTCGAACGGGCGGCCACCCGCACCAACTGCGGGGCGGGATGCGCCCTTACCGGGTAGACGCACCTTTGGGCGGGCTCGCAGGCCTACTACGGTCTCACTCATGACCCACTACCTCCGCACCGCGATCACCGGCGGCACCGGATTCGTCGGACGCCACCTGGCCGAACGGCTCGGGCCCGAGGCATCCGTCGTCATCTCTCGCCGCACCGGCGTCGACACCGGTGACGTCGACGCGCTGACGCGGGCGTTCGAGGGATGCGAGGTCGTCGCGCATTGCGCGGGCATCAACCGCGAGATCGGCGACCAGACCTACCAGCGGGTGCACATCGAGGGCACCGCCAACGTGATCGAGGCGGCCAAGCGCGCCGGGGTGCGCAAGATCATCATGCTGAGCTTCCTGCGGGCTCGGCCCGACTGCGGATCGCCGTACCACGAGTCGAAGTGGGCGGCCGAGGAGCTGATCCGCGACTCGGGCCTGGACTACACCATCCTCAAGGCCGGCATGATCTACGGCCGCGGCGACCACCTCATCGACCACCTCAGCCACACCGTGCAGACCCTGCCGGTCTTCGCGACCGTCGGCTTCCGCGAGAAGCCCATCCGGCCCATCCCGATCGACGACCTCACCGACATCCTCGTCGCCGCGATCGACGGGCGGATGCCGCGCGAGACCGTCGCCGTCGTCGGCGCCGAGCAACTGCTGCTGTCGACGGCCGTGCGGCGCGTGGCATCCGTCGTCGGACGCCGCGTGGTCGTGGTGCCGTGGCCGGTGTGGGCGCAGTACGCGCTCGCGCAGGTCACCGAGTGGACCATGAAGGTGCCGCTCGTCGCGAAGGCCCAGGTGCGCATGCTCGCCGAGGGCGTGACGGATGCCGCGCCGCCCGCGGCATCCGTACCCGACGACCTGCTCCCGCGGCGCATGTTCACGGCCGAGCAGATCCGCAGCGCACTGCCCGAGCCCGGCGGGTTCGGGTGGAAGGACCTGCGGGTGCGTCGTCGTCCGTCCGAGCTCCCGAATGTCGGTGGTTGAACTCAAGATCACGGGATGAACCTTGGATGGAACTCCGCGGTGCTCTCTCGCCCCGTTATCCGCAGGTCGGGGGTCGTGTTGGCTGTAGGCGCAGGCGTGACTCTCCTTCCACTGCTTCCTCCGTCGGTACGCCAAGTGGTTGTCATCGCGGTGGTGTCAGCCTTCGCCGCGGCGGTGCTCGCGACCGCCTGCGTCGGAATAGCAGTCACCGCGATCCTCCCGCCGCTGCGACCGGTTTCGGAGTCTTCCATCCTAGGAAAGCGGATCGTGGCCCTCACCAAATGGAGCCTGGCCGCGGCCGCTCTGTTCGGTGCCGCCTATGTCAGCTGGATGGTGGCTGCAACCTACGATTCCGCGCAAGCCGATGCAACGCGGTTCAGTGAAGCAACTGGTCTTCTGATGAATGTGCTTTGGGGACTGCTCGCCGTGGCAGCCTTCGTTTACTGCATCTGGCTGTCGATCGACCTACTGCGCGTGGGGAGCCGGCGCCGGCTCAATGCCGTCGACGTGATCCTTCGCCGAGCTGAGCGATTGCTAGAAGCTCGTGTGCCCTGGGCTCGGAGAACCGCGCGCACGCTACTCGCATCCCCGAGCTGGATTCTCGTTGCGTTCTACGGCTTACCGATCGCCGTTATCACGCTCTTCGAGTTCGGGCGCGCGTCATTGCAGGCGTTCCCGCAGTAATCGATGGACCCTCGGACCATCGTGGTCAGCTGATTCGAGCGACGTGCTTGCGGATCAGCGCAACAAGGCGCGGCCCGCTGATCTCAGCGGCTCGCAGGGCTGGATTGGCCTGAGCAGTATCGGCGAACCCGTGGAGGATCCGCGCGGCATCTGACCGGCTCCCTCGAAGCGACGCGCGATCGAGGCGCCATCCGCCGATCTCAGACACAGGCCATGAGTCGACAATCGTCAAGAGGTTGTGCAGATCTACCGCATCCTTCGCCGCGAATCGACCTTGCATCGCATACGCCTTCAAGATGACGGCGACCTCGGGCGAAGGCACGCGGGCTGTGAACGAGAGCATCGATCCGTCGAGCATCGTTACGTTCGCATCGACGATGATCGGCTCGGCAACCAGTGCCAGCTGAAGACCCGGTGCCGCGTCGAACGCTCGGCCGCCGTGCTCCTCTTGCGTGAAGTACCCCGCAGGTGCCGGGATCAAGACATCGATGCTGCGGCCGGAGCGATGGTAGTTGTTGCCTGCGGTCGCCTGGTATCCGGCGGCGGTGAGTTCCTGATGCAAGATCCCGCTGCCCGCGACCACCGTCGAGACCGCCGCGTCTGCGTCGGCGGTACGTCTGGGAACGACACCTTCCGAGGGGAAGGTGTCGAGCAACAGCGCGACCATCTGGCCGCCCACGATCCGCGCGTCCTCGATCTTCTCGAGGATGCCCGACACATCGGCGAGCGCGTGAAATGCCAGGTCGTCGGCCCGCGAGGTCGAGACGGTCTCGATGACGCGGCGGTTCACCGGTGCCACGCCTCGAAGACCTGGTCGTGGAGTCGTTCGACCGCGTCGGCGACGTCGGAACCGCCGGCATTCATCACGTCGTGGGCGATGATCAGCGGATCCGCGGTACCGGCGGGTGCTCCTCGATGTTCGGCCCATGCGGCGGAGGTCGCCCAGATGGTCGGGTCGGCTGGGACGACCAGCGTGAGCGTCGCCTCAGCGGGATTCGCCTCAGCGAAGCCGAGCGGGGCGAGGTCGAGGCCTGCACGCGAGTACACGCGCGCATCCGTCACGACGCGCCACGGCGCGATGCGGTCCGCGCCGGTGTCGCCAGAGACGAGCACCGCAGGGTACGCCCGTTGCACGGCCCCTACTTGGCGAACCGGCGGATCGAGCGAGTACCAATACGAGCGGATGCCGCGTGCACCGGGGTACTCGTCGAGGAATTTCGCCCAGAGCTGCTCCGCGGCGGGCAAGGAGCCACGCCTCGCTGCGAGCGCGACCTCGCCGATCTCGTGGAGTCCCTTCGATACGGCCGCCTGCGTGATGCCCGCCTCGCTTGCGAGTTGCCGTTGCGTGCGCGGCTCTGGCGTGCGAAGGAGCGAGCGGATGAGCGCGAAGCGACCCCAGGCGACGCGTGCCGGAGCCGCGCCGCGCTGCGTGACGAGTGAGTTGCCCAATCGCACCACGGTGCCATCATTGACCAATGTCGCGTCGTCGACACCGATCAGGATGACCGTCGGCTCCTCCGTTGCCACGGAGACCAGCGACGGCGTCGCGCGCGGCACGATGTACGCGAGCTTGCCGGTGGTCGCCCGATTGCGCCAACGCGAAAGTTCGCGCCGAAGGTCGGATGGTGTCGGCCGCACTCGTACTTTCACCTCGACGGGGATGCCGTCGACGACGAGATCGTCGACGCTGTCGATGCGCACCGCCGCACCAGCCCGCTGCAGCAGGTCGATCGCGGCATCCGTCGTGACATCCATACCCGCAGTATAACCGTGCAGACAAATTTCTCTGCAAAGTTATCGGACGGCCTGGGTGGGCACAGTACGCGCTCGCGCAAGTCGCCGAGTGGACCATGAAGGTGCCGCTCGTCGCGAAGGCCCAGGTGCGCATGCTCGCCGAGGGCGTGACGGATGCCGCGCCGCCCGCGGCATCCGTGCCCGACGACCTGCGGCCGCGGCGCATGTTCACCGCCGAGCAGATCCGCAGCGCCCTGCCCGAGCCCGGCGGGTTCGGCTGGCGCGACCTGCGCATCAGCCGCTGAGCACGCCGGCACGCCTGTTTCCGAGCGACCCGACGCGCTTGAACGACGGTGCCAAATGTGGCACCATAGCGACGTGACTTCAGTGGAGAAGATCGAACAGAAGGCACGCAAGTCGCCGAAGTCGCTCACCTTCGCCGAGGCCTGCGACCCTGCAGAGGCCCACTTCGGACCGGCAAGGCAAGGTTCTGGCAGCCACGTGGCGATCTGCAGAATGCCATGGCAGGGAGATCCGAGGATCAACCTGCAGAAAGCCACCGGCGGCAACGCCAAGGAGTATCAGGTCAAACAGCTGATCAATGCCATCGACAAGAAGAAGGAGGATCAAATCTCATGAATGGCACCATCGAACGACCGGCAGTCGAGCATTACCGCTACTCCGTCGAATGGAGCGCAACGGATGGTGAGTTCGTTGCCACCATTGCCGAGTTCCCTTCTCTGTCATGGTTGGCCGTCTACTCAGATCGAGGCTCTCCGTGGGCTCGAAGCGGTCGTCACGTCCGTGATCGATGACATGCTCGAGTCGGGCGAAGAGGTCCCCGAGCCGCTTGCAGACCGTTCGTACTCCGGACGAGTGAACCTTCGCATTGATCCGGCGCTTCACCGAAAGCTAGCGACCGAAGCGCTCAGGCACGGCACTACCCTCAATGCGTACGCTGCTCGCTTGCTCGAGCAATAGGCCTCGCTGAACCGACCGCGTTCGATTCGCCAAAAGGAAGATGGACGAGCCTCATCAGCCGGCGAGGAACCGCTCGATCGTGGGCACGAGCGCGGCCGGCTTCATCATCGGCGTGGCGTGGTGCGCCCCGGGGATCACGTGGTGCTCCGCCCGAAGCAACGACGCGAGCGCCGCGCTGCCGGTCTGCATGAACGGGTCGCCCTTGCCTCCGGCGACCACGAGCACGGGAGCGGCGACGGCCATCCACCGCGTGGTGGTGAGCGGCTCGCCGTCTTGCAGACCCGCGCAGAGTCTCACGTCGTAGGCCGTGGTGGCAGCTTTCGCGACCATCGAGCGCCAGACCGGCACCATGAGCTTCGTCGCGCCGACCATGAAGCCCGAGGCGCCGAGCGCCGTCTTCATGAACTCGGTCACCGCCTGGGAACCTCGCCCCTCGACGACCAGGTGCTCGAGGCGGTCGGCCAGGTCGCGAGGAACGGGCGAACGCCGGTCGTCGACGATGACCGGAGCCTCGTAGGCGACGACACCCGTGACCTTCGATGGAAGCCCGGCCGCCGCATCGAGCGCGAGCACCGCGCCCGACGACGCTCCGAACAACGCTGCCGTGCCGCCGTGCGCGTCGATCAGCGCCTCGAGGTCGTCGACCTCGCTGCGCAGGCGCCACTCCCCCGCGTCGGTGCTGGCGCCGCGACCGCGTCGGTCGTAGTTCACGACGGTGAAACTCTTCGAGAGCAGCGCGGCGAGCCTGCGGTTGTCGCGCCGATCCGACAGGGCTTGAGCGACGAGCACGAGCACCGGACCGGTGCCCGAGCGCTCGAAGGCGATGCTGGTGCCGTCGGCCGAGACGGCCGTTCCGTCGGTGCGGTCGATCGTGGCACTCGTCTGCGACATGGTGTTCTCCGTTCGGTTCGTGATGGTCTGCTGATGCTGCGGCGCGGCGGTCATGATGCCGCGCCGTCGTCGGGCTCGTCGAAGTGACCGGCGAGCGTGATGTCGAGCCGTTCGAACCGCTCCTCCCAGAGCTGGGCGAAGCTGTCGAGCCACGTCTCGAGCGACCGGAACGGGGCGGGCAACAGGTGGTAGACCCGCGACTGCGCCTGACGCTCGGCGCTCACCATCCCCGCCTCCGCGAGGATGCGCAGATGGCGGGAGGTCTGCGGTTGCAGCAGGTCCAGTCGCTCGGCGATCTCGCCGACCGCGTGCGGCCGCTCGCGAAGCAATTCAACGATGCGCAGCCGGTTCGGTTCGGCCAGCGCGGTCAGCATGCCGAGTTCGGGGGTCGCCGCGCTCATGACACGCGCTCCGCAATCGAAGTCGTGGTGGTATCGGATGCCGCGGAGTCGGATGCCGCGGGCTCGAGCAGCACCGACGCGATTGGGACGCCATCGAGGAGCACCGGTGTGTGTCGAGTCATGTTGACGATAATACACTTACGTGTATATACACACAAGTAGATGAAATGGTGGACCCGATCAGGATGCCGCGCCGCCCGCGGCATCCGACGACCTTCGCCTCACCACATCGGGAACATGTTGACGCCGAGCAGGCGGAGACCCTCGTGGGCGAAGCCGGTGAAGCAGTACAGGCCGAGCACGGCGCCGAGCATGGTCTCGCGGATCGACCCGGTGTCGCCGAGCAGCGGGAGGGCGACGTAGCCGTTCGGCAGCCACAGCCGATTCAGCACGGGCACCGGTCGAAGCTGCTCGGGCGGTCGGGGCACCCACGGCCAGAGCAGGCCGGGCAGTCCGCCGGTGGTGAGGAAGTCGCCCGCCAGGTGCGCGATGAAGCCGACCATGACGGCGAGCGGGAACCAGGCGACCTGCTCCGGGGCGAACACGATGATGAAGGCGCCCAGCAGGGCTCCGAGCAGCCAGGCCGCCGGCCAGGTCCGGACGAAGTCGCGCGCCTTGAGCCCGAAGCTCGTGAGGGCGGCGGCTCCGACGCCGGCGCCGATCGCGATCGTGCCGAGTTCGTCGGTCGTCACGGTCAGCAGCGTCATCGCCCATGCGCCGGCCACGACGATCGTCGCGCCGATCGGGGAATGCGCACCGTGGCGGTGTCCGCCCGAAAGCGCGGCGACCATGGCGGCGGTCGCGCGGCCGAGGATCGGCACCGACTGGGCGATGGTCGCGCTGTGGTGGTCGGCGTCGGGCAGAAGCGCCGCGCCGGCACAGACTGCGGCGCCCGCGAGCACGCCCACCGGATCGAGCGGATACGCCCCGAGGCTCAGGACGGGCATCGCGCCCGTGATCGCGATCCATGCTGCGGCGCCGCTCGTGGCGTGCGTGATGCCCATCATCCGGTACTGGTCTCCTCCGTGGCCGACGACCAGTCTGCCCAGACGGGCCGACATCGACGCGCGTTGACGCGCTGCGGCCGCAGGCGTAGAGCCTGAGGCATCCGAGAAGGAGGTGCCGCAATGGCGAAAGATCTCATGGTCACCCTCCGGGACCAGCCTGGCGAGGGGGCTCGACTCGGCGAGGCGCTCGGCAACGCGGGTGTCAACATCGAGGGCATCTGCGCGATCATGGACGGCGGAACGGGCACCGTCCACGTCCTCGTCGAGGACGTCGCGGGCGCCAAGGCGGCGCTCGAGGGCGCCGGCATCACGGTCGCGGCCGAAACCGACGTCATCGTCAGTCCACCCCTCGCCGACCCCGACCTGGACACGCCGGGCAAGTTCGGTGCGATGGCGCGCGCGATCGCCGACGCCGGGATCAACATCACGCTCGCCTACGTGGCCGCCAGGAACCGCGTCGTCCTCGCGACGAGCGACAACCAGCGGGCCACGCAGCTGTTGCAGTCGATGATGTAACGACCCACCTGCGCTACGTCGAACGCACGAGTCGCAAGTCGACTCCCCAGTGGGCTCGTCGAGCGGCCTCCGCCTTCACCTCGGTTCGCCATCGAGACACCGACCGGCCAGAGGATGTGACATCCGTCTTCCCGGAGCCCGCGAACGATATATCGTTATATATCGTCGAGACTCGGGCGGTGCCCGGTTCAGGGAGGTCATCATGAGCGATTCGTACATGGGCGGCGGCTTCGGCGGTTCTTCCAGCGGGTGGGGCCAAGGCCGCCCCGGACCAGGATTGTGGGAGGTCATGGACCAACTTCGCGGCATGTTCGAGCAGAAGGTCGCACCGCGGATGGGCCGCGGCGACGTTCGCGCGGCGGTGCTCGCGATCCTCGCCGAGCGGCCGATGCATGGCTACCAGATCATCAGCGAGATCGCCGAGCGCAGCGGCGGCGCATGGAAGCCGAGCGCGGGCTCGGTGTATCCGACGCTGCAGTTGCTCGCCGACGAGGGGCTCATCAGCGCAGAGGAGGCGGATGGCCGCAAGACCTACTCGCTGACGGAAGCGGGGAGGGCCGAGGCCGAGGCATCCGCTGATCGCCCCGCGCCGTGGCAGACTCCGAGCGCGCGCGACTTCGGCCCGGTCGGGGCGCTCCCGAAGGCCGGCATCGAGCTTGCACAGGCGGCGGCGCAGGTCGGGCGCACGGGCACTCCCGAGCAGGTCAAGCAGGCGGTCGAGGTGCTCGACGAGGCGCGTCGTCGTCTCTACTCGATCCTCGCTCAGGACTGACCTCGGTGGGCTCGGCACGTCGGGGTCCAGGAGACTCGACGCCCGATGTCGGCAACACGCGCGCCCGCTACCGGCGGATCCTGCGGTTCGCCGCGCGACACATCGTCCAGACCTGGTGGTTCGAGCTCGTACTGCCCCGCATCGGCCTCGCGAAGGTTGCGGCACGCGGTCGCACAGCGCGGCTGACCCGCATCGCCCAGCGCTTCCACGTGCTCGCGGTCGACCTCGGCGGCCTCATGATCAAGGTCGGCCAATACCTCTCTTCACGGCTCGACGTGCTGCCGCCCGAGATCACGCGCGAGCTTGCCGGGCTCCAAGACGAGGTGCCTCCGGTGCGGTTCGACGCGATCCGACGCCTCGCCGAGGCCGAGCTGGGCGTTCCGCTCGAGCGCGCGTACGCGTCGTTCGACCCGACACCGCTGGCCGCGGCATCCCTCGGTCAAGCGCACCGCGCCATGCTCTCGCCGATCGACGCCGCCGACACGGGGCTCGACGAGGCCGTCGTCAAGGTGCAGCGACCTGGCATCGAGACGATCGTCGACGTCGACCTCTCGGCGCTGCGCCGCGTCGCCGGATGGCTCAACCGCGTGAGATTCGTCTCGAGCCGCGTGGACCTCCCCTCGCTCGTCGAGGAGTTCGCCGTCACGAGCCTCCAAGAGATCGACTACCTGCAGGAAGCACGCAACGCCGAGCGGTTCGCCGCGAGCTTCGCAGACGACCCGCGGGTCGCCGCGCCCGAAGTCGTCTGGGAGCGCACGACGCGCCGCGTGCTGACGCTCGCCGACGTGACGGCGATCAAGATCAACGACCGCGAGTCCCTGGTGGCGGCAGGCATCGACCCGAAGGCCGTCGCGAAGCAGTTCGCGACCGTCATGTTCGACCAGCTCTTCCGCGACGGGTTCTTCCACGCCGACCCGCACCCCGGCAACATCTTCGTCACGCCGGTCGAGCAGGTGACGGATGCCGCGGCGCCGGCCTCGAGAGCGACGGATGCCGCGTCCCCGGCTTCGAGCGTGACGGATGCCGCGTCCCCGCCTTGGGTGCTCACCTTCATCGACTTCGGCATGATGGGCGAGGTGCCCGACGGACTGCGCCGCGGCCTGCAGCAGGTCGTCCTCGCGGTCGCCGCGCGTGACGGGAAGCGGCTCGTCGAGAGCATCCGTGGTGTCGGCATCCTGCTGCCGTCGGCCGATACGGCAGAGCTCGAGCGAGCGATGACCGAGCTGTTCGCGCGCTTCGGAGGCATGGGCCTCGCCGAGGTGCGGCAAATCGACGAACGCGAGCTGCGCAGCTTCGCGATCGAGTTCGGCGAGGTGATGCGGTCGCTGCCGTTCCAACTGCCCGACAACTTCCTGCTCATCATCCGGGCGATGTCGCTGACCTCGGGGATGTGCAGCTCGCTCGACCCCGACTTCAACATGTGGGACGCCGTCGAGCCTTACGCCGCGCAACTCCTGCGCGACGAACGCGGCAACATCGTGCAGTCGCTCGGGCAGGAGGCGCTGTCCGTCGCCGGCAGGGTCGCGCGGCTGCCGCAGCGCCTCGATGCGCTCGCGGACCGCATCGAGGAGGGGCGCCTCGTCGCGAACTCGCCGCGGCTCGAGCAGCGGATGGCGGGGATCGAGCGCACGGCCCAGCGGATCATCTCGGCGGTGCTGTTCGTCGGCCTGCTCATCGGCGGAATCCTGCTTCGCCTCGACGAGCCGGTGTGGGGCGGCGTGCTGATCGCAGTATCGGTGATCCCGCTCCTGCACGCCCTGTTCGCCGGGATGTTCCGCCGGCGCGGACGCGGGTGAGGCCGTCATCGTCGCGTGCGCGCTCGCCGAGCTGGCACACTCGCCTGCTACGACGAGAACGCTCGAGCGACCTCGCCGACCCGCCGCATGAATGACTCGGGATCGGGCTCACCACGAGGGGGGTACAGGACCACCGCGTCGACACCGACCGCGAAGAACCGTTCGGCAACTTCGGCGACGGCGGAGGCATCGCCGACGGCGGCAGCGTAGACGACCACCTCGTGGCCTCCCTCGCGCCCGGCAGCAGCGCGTCCGGCCGCGATGGCCGCCACGGCTTCTGCCGCGCGCTCGAATGTGGTGCCGCCCGTCAGCACGGTGCCGTCGGCGACCTCGCCGGTGAGGTGCAGCGTCTTGGGCCCCTCGCCTGCGGCGTATACGGGCGGCACCACGGCCGGCGGCCAGTCGAGCCGCACGCGATCGAGCTGCACGTAGCGGCCGCTCGTCGTCACTTCGTCGCCAGCGAGCAGCCGCCGCAATGCAGGCACGTACTCCCGCATGAGCGTGAGCGGCGACGCGACCCTGCTCCCGGTCTGCGCCATCCAGGGCTGTACGCCGTGCCCGACCCCGGGCAACAGACGTCCGGGGAACATTCGGGCGATCGTCGCAACCTCCATGGCCGTGATCGCGACGTTGCGCAGCGGCATCGGTGCGACCCCGATTCCCACGCGCAGGCGCTCGGTCCAGGCGAGGGCCGCGGCGGCCGACGCGAACGCCGACTCCTGAAAGCAGTCCTCCCAGAGCCAGAGCTCGGGCACTCCCCCCGCATCGGCCGCCTCGACGACGGGCCGGAGGCGCTCGGCTGGGTACGAGGGAGTGAAGATCGCTCCGATTCGACGCATGACATCACTCTTGCAGCCCCCACCGACGATGCCGCGATCGGTCGCTCCTCACCCAACGCGTGCTCGAGTTCCTCGCGCGAGTCGGCTGACGCCACCCTCAGCCTGGGGAGCGGTACACCTCGTACGCTGGTCACGGATTCATCCTCGCCGACCAGCTCATCGTTCATGCTCGCTCGCCGACGAGCTCATCCTTCATGCTCGATGATCGCGATGAGGCTCCGCCGCAGTTGTCTGACGCTGTTCTCGCCGAGGATTCCATCGAGCCATGCTTCGTAGTCGGTGACGATCGACTCGCACGACGCGAGAAGTGCGAGTCCACGAGCGGTCGGGCGATACAGTTTGGCTCGCCCGTCGCTCGGGTCGGGCGTGAGTTGCAGATAGCCCTGTCTGACCAGGTGGCCCGTGAGCTCCGCGGTCGCCTGCTTCGTTCTCCCGCCGCGCTCGACGAGCGTTGAGAGACGAGAGCCCTCGGCATCCACCGTGGCGAGCACGGACGCGTGGGCCGCTCCGACATCCGTCCACTCCGCGTCGGCGAGCGCGCGGTCCAGATACGAAGCGAGACGCCTCTGCGCCTCCCGCATGAGGTCGCCGACCGGGCGAGGCCGCCCGACCAGGGGATTCGTCAGGCTCTTGACTATTTCGGGTCCAGGTGACAAATTAGTCATGCACCTGACTATATCGACGAAAGTGATCCAACAGAAATGTCTGAGCTATTGATGCCGACCGTTCCCGGCGTTCGTCACCGGTTCGTCGAGGCGAATGGCATCCGCTTCCACCTCGCCGAGGCCGGTGACAGCACCGCGCCACCAGTTCTGCTCCTCCATGGATTTCCGCAGCACTGGTTCATGTGGCGCGACGTGTTCGAACCGCTGTCGACGATCAGGCACGTCATCGCGCTCGACCTGCGCGGCTTCGGCTGGAGCGACGCCCCTGCCAGCGCCTACTCGTCGGAGGAACGCGTCGCCGACGTCCTCGCCATCATGGACGAGCTCGGCCTCGCACGAGCCGACATCGTCGGCCACGACTGGGGTGCCTGGCTCGCGTTCGCCCTCGCTCAGGAGCATCCCGATCGCGTCGACCACCTGGTCGCGATCTCGATGATGCACCCCTGGCCGGTTCAGCGACACCTGGCACCGACCACCTGGCGGTGGTGGGTCACCGCACTCTTCGAATGGCCCGGCATCGGACCATGGATGCTCCGTAACCAGCCTGCCGTGACCGAATGGCTGCTGGTGAGGGATGCCGCGAACCGCTCGGTCTGGTCGGATTCTGTCCGGCGCTGCTACTCGCGCGTCGCGAGCGAAGCGCCTCGGGCGAAGGCCGCGCAACGCCTGCATCTGCACCTGGTCTTGAGTCTCCCGCGCGTGCTCCTCGGACTCGATCGCGACCGGCCGTTCGACATCCCGACACTGTTGCTCTCAGGCGACAACGACGCGCTCATCCCGCCATCGGCCCTCGCGCTCCCACCGCACCGCGCGGATCGCGTCGGCATTCAGATCATCCCGGGCGGGCACTTCCTCGTCGACGAGAACCCGGCGGATGTCGCACGGGCGATTCTTGCCCATCTCGGTGTCCACGTCTCCGTGGCGTGACCGCGATCCACCTGCTGCGAGCGGCATCCCGATCGACCTCGTTGTCGACATGATCGTCGTACGTCCTAGGCTCGGCTCATGAGCGTGCAACGCATGGACAACGTCGCCATCGTCGTCGACGACCTCGATGCGGCCGTCGCGTTCTTCACCGACCTCGGCCTGGACCTCGAGGACCGGGCGCACATCGAGGGGGCCTTCGCCGACCAGACCGTCGGCCTCGACGGCGTCCGCAGCGAGATCGCGATGATGCGCACGCCCGACGGCCACGGCAGGCTCGAACTCACGAAATACGACCACCCCGAGGCATCCGCCCCATCGCCGCCGATCCCGCCGCCGAACACGCTGGGGTTGCACCGGGTGATGTTCGCCGTCGACGACCTCGACGACACGCTCGCCCGCTTGCGCCCGCACGGTGCGGAGCTGCTGCGCGAGGTCGCGGACTACGAGGGCGTGTACCGGCTCTGCTACCTCCGCGGGCCGGCAGGGATCATCGTCGCGCTGGCCGAACGCGTCGGGTGACGTACATAGGGCTCGCTCGACCGCGCACCGTGCAAAGCCCCCGGGTGTTCGCCACCGTCGGCTCATCCGCCTGCGTAGGCTGCCACCCATGGATCTTCCGCTGACCCGACGAGCAAGACGTGCCGATGTCGGGGCGGTCTGGCCGCTCGCCCGCGACTTCGCGACCTCGTTCCGCCCGGAGCGCACTGCGTTCGAGGCGACGTTCGAGCTGCTCGTCGACGAACCGCGTGCACTCGTGCTCGTCGCGGAAACCCACGGGAAGGTCTGCGGATACCTCCTCGCGCACACGCACGCGACCTTCCTGGCGAACCGTCCGATCACGTGGGTGGAGGAAGTGATGGTCGCCGAGGAGCAGCGTCGCTCCGGGATTGGCCGCGCGCTCATGGATGCGGCCGAGGAGTGGGCCGCCCGTGAGGGATCCGCGTACATCAGCCTCGCCACCCGCCGGGCGAGCGGCTTCTACGAGCAGCTCGGCTACGACGACTCGGCCACGTTCTATAAGAAGCATCTGCGCTCGTAGCGGGCTGGAGCGGTCGGCGACGACCTCAGGGCGAAGTCCCGTCGGACGGCAGCTATTTCAGCGGCGGAGCCGGAAGTTTCACGAACAACCGGTAGACCCGGCGCGTCAGCCAGGGCGGCAGGTGCCGTCGGCGCTCCTCGTTCGCGACCCTCGCGCGCCGGTGGGGTCGAACCGCGCTCAGGGCGCGTTGGACGGGCTTCCGCGGATGGTAGTAGCCGACGGGCTCCGAGCGGTACAGCTCGATCCGGCACAGGTGCTTCGTGCTGATGTAGCCGTACTGACGAGGGCTCACGAGCCGCACCGGCGCACCGTGCTCTGGAGGAAGGGGTTCGCCATCGAGCCGGTCGGCGACAAGGACGTCGTCGGCGAGCGCGTCCTCGAGCGTCACGATCGAGCGGTAGTCGTCGAGCCCGACGAAGACGAGGTATCCCACACGCGCGTCCTCTGCGAGTGCGGGCTCGATCACCAGACGGTAGACGTCTCGGAACAGCACGCCCTGCCAACGCAGCCCGATCGCCGACCAGCCGGCGACGCAGTGGAAGTCGGCGACGATGTCGCGACGAGGCAATCGGGCCAGGTCGTCCAGGTCGAGCGAGACGCGGCGAGCGAGCTGCCCGCTGACTTCGATGCTCATGCCCTGGGGCGCCCTCGGCGGCGGACTCACCCGGTCGATGCCGAATCGGGGGAATCCGCGCACGGCGCGCTGCCCGGGCGGGAGCTCCATTGATCGCCTCTCATCATCCAAACGGTGGCGTATCCCTACGGTAACAAGGGCGACTGCGGTCGTCGGCGCCGAGCAGCTGCCGCGGCCTCGGTCATTCCGCGGGGTTCAGGTGGCGAACCCAGGCAGACCGTCGATGCTCCGCGCGTTCTTCGCGACGCGGTACTCGGCCAAGCCCTCGGGCCCCTTCTTCTCGGCTTGCAGTCGCAGAAGATCACGCTCACCGGTCATCTCCATGATGGGTACGCCCCAGCCGCATGAGTCGCTGATCCTGGTCACATCGACGGTGATGACGGCTCGGGTACTCGGGTGGTCGGGGTTGAGCGCTACGACCTCTTCGAACGCCACGTCGCCGGGCAGTGAGACCGTTCCCGTGCCGTGCAGTCGCACGATTCGCGGTCGGCTGTCGAACGAGCAGAACATCAGGCAGACACGCCCGTTCTCCTGAAGATGGGCGATCGTCTCCACGCCGCTGCCCGTGTAATCGACCCAGGCGATGCGGTGCTCGTCGAGCACAGAGAACGAGTCGTGCCCACGGGGAGACAGATTGACGTGACCGTCGGCGCTGAGCGGGGCGGTCGCGACGAACCACATCGGCTGTGCCTCGATCCACGCCTTCAGTTTGTCGTCAATGGAGTCGAAGAGTTTGCCCATCCTCAGAGACTAGATCGTAGGCCGCCTGACGTCCTGACCGTCCGCGCGACCTGCGACAGCGCCTACGCCCAGCCGAGCTCGTGGAGCCGCGCATCGTCGAGCCCGAAGTAGTGACCGATCTCGTGCACGAGCGTGATGCGAACACGCGCACGCAGCGCGTCGAGGTCGGCGCTGTGCTCCTGCAAGTTGTTCTTGTACAGCGTGATCCGATCGGGAAGCTCCCCGAAGCCGTAGACCCCACGCGTGGTCAGCGGATGCCCGCGGTACAGCCCGAAAAGCCGCGGTCGCTCCCCCAGCGGCTGATTCTCGACCGTGATCCCGACATTCTCGACCCCGCGAACCATGTCTTCGGGGAGCGCGTCGAACACGTCGGCGACCATCCGCTCGAAGTCGTCATCGGAGATCTCGACCATCTCCCCATTGTGCGCGCTCGGCCTCACCGCCCACCGACTCCATGCTGCAGTCGATGAACGCGCTAGCGTCGGCATTCGACGCGAACATCCGTGATCTCGAGCATGAGGGAACAGAAATGATCAATGAACTCCTGGGAAAAGAAGTGACGATCCTGATGAGCTACGCCGGCACCCTCGACATGGTGAAGGGCCAGATCGTAGAGATTCAGGAGCCGTGGCTGAAACTCCTGCAGAAGAAGAACGTCTCCACGTACATCAATACGAGCCAGATCATTCGGGTGACCCCGCAGTAGCGGCCGAACCCTGAAGTTCTTCGCACGCGGTGTCGGATCGCGGCATCGCCGTTCGTAGCAAGGCGAGAGGTCGCTCGCGAGGGGCGTCCTGAGAAGGGACCACGATCATGAAGCTGATCACCAACACCCAGATCACCGTCGACGGCGTGATGCAGGCGAACGGTGGAAACAATCCGGTGTTCGACCCCGGGTTCGACCGCGGCGGGTGGGCGCTGCCGCTGGGCGAAGAGGAGTCGGAAGCCTACATCGGCGACTTCTACCAGCGCGCCGACGCGTTCCTGTTCGGCCGGCGCACCTATGAGCTCTTCGCCGGGTACTGGGGCGTGAGAGACGATTTCGACAACCCGTTCGTCAGCTCCCTGAACTCGCGCCCGAAGTTCGTCGCATCGAACACGATGAGCGACCCGGGGTGGGCGAACACGACCGTGCTTTCCGGAGATCTCGAGGCGGCTATCCGCGAGCTGAAGGCGAAGCCGGGCGGCGAGCTGCAGGTGCATGGAAGCGGCCAACTGATCCGCTGGCTGCTCGAGCACGAACTCGTCGACGAGATGACGCTCATCGTCTTTCCCGTGATCGTCGGCGGGGGCACGCGGCTGTTCCCCGACGCGGGCAGGGACTTCGCCCTCGACCTGGTGGAATCGCGCGGGTTTCCGAAGGGCATCACCGTGCAGACGTACCGGCCCGCTGGGCGGCCGCAGTATGCGTAGCTCGCAGTACTCGTTACAGAATGGCCCTGGACCACATCCTGGAGGTGTGAGATGCAGTATCTGGTTTCCGTGATCGACGACAGGACCAACTCCGGCACGCCGGACGAGATGGTGGCGATCGGCGCCTTCAACGACCGCCTCCGGGCGGGCGGCCATTGGGTGTTCGCCGCCGGCCTCGCCGATCCGAGCACGGCGACGGTCATCGACGGCCGTGGCGAGGAGCCGATGTTCACCGACGGGCCCTTCATCGAGTCGAAGGAGCACATGGCCGGCCTTTGGATCATCGACGCTCCCGACCTCGACGTCGCGCTCGCGCTCATGGCCGAGGGGTCGAAGGCCTGCAATCGGCGGCTCGAGGTGCGACCGCTCCTTGTGATGGGAGCCTGATCGACGCGCGCGCTGCGATCACCCGTGCCCACCGCGAGGAGTGGGCACGGGTGGTCGCCTCACTCGCCAAACGCTTCGGCGACCTCGACATCGCCGAAGAGGCAGCGGCCGAGGCGTTCGCGACCGCTGTCGAGCGGTGGCCGGCCGACGGCATCCCGCCGAACCCAGGCGCGTGGCTCACCACGACCGCCAATCGCAAGGCGATCGACAGGATCCGGCGCGAGAACAGACGCGACGACAAGCACCGGGAGGCCCTGATGCTGTTCGACGACGACGACGACGACCCGCCCGAGCCGCTCGGCGTCATCGACGACGACCGGCTCCGGCTGATCTTCACTTGCTGTCACCCCGCCCTGGCGATGGAGGCACGGGTCGCGCTGACGCTGCGCATGGTCGGGGGTCTGACCGTGCCGGAAATCGCCCACGGCTTCCTCGTGAAGGAGAGCACCGTGGGGCAGCGGATCACCCGCGCGAAGGGCAAGATCGCGGCCGCGGGCATCCCCTACCGGGTGCCGTCCGCGTCGGATCTGCCCGCGCGCATCACCGGTGTGCTCGCCGTGCTGTTCCTCGTTTTCAACGAGGGCTACCTGGCGACCGGCCCAGACACCGACCCGGTGCGTCCCGACCTGACTGCCGAGGCGATCCGGCTGACGCGTCTGATCCGCGCGCTGCTCCCGGACGACGGCGAGGTGGCCGGTCTCCTCGCGGTGATGCTCCTCACCGAGGCTCGTCGCCCCGCCCGCGTCGCAGCCGACGGCGAGCTCGTCCCCCTCGGCGAGCAGGACCGCGAGGCCTGGGATGATGCGCTCATCAAGGAGGGGCATCGGCTGGTGCGCGAGCGCCTGGATGCCGCGGCCGTTGGCGGCGTCGCTCCCGGTCGCTACCAGCTGCTTGCGGCGATCAACGCCGTGCACACCGACGCGCGAGACGCCCGCGACACCGACTGGTCGCAGGTCGTCGCCCTGTACGACCAGCTCGTGCGCCTCGACCCCTCGCCGATCGTCGCCCTCAACCGCGCCATCGCGGTCGCAGAGCTCGAGGGTCCGGATGCCGCGTTGGCGATCATCGACCGCCTGGGCAACGCGCTGGACGGGTATCACGCCTTCCACGCCACGCGTGCCGAGCTGCTGCGCAGACTGGAACGCCGCGCGGAGTCGCGCGCGGCCTACGACAAGGCCATCGCTCTCGCGGGCAACACCGCCGAGA
>CAWJZK010000032.1:0-37125 GCA_963847285.1 uncultured Actinomycetota bacterium | reverse complement strand
CAATTCCGTTGAAGCTTGTTATCGAGTGTCCAATTGGACATTTAGCCCCGCAAGACTTATCTGGAGCGGCTTCGGACTGTAGCGGTTGAGTGTTCACGAGCGTAGCCACCCGAGCCGGATACCTGCGACGTCGCTGCGGCCTCGGCCTTCGGGTGCACGAGATCGCATGTCGTCGGTTGTCACACGGACGGGTCCCAGGCTGCGAGCTGATCGAAGATACGACGGTCGCCTTCGAACTTCAGCGAGTCCAGCGTTATGCGGCCGTAGAAGAACAGGACCAGGTCACTGGCCGTGCCCCGGGCGGAGACGTCGGCCGTGTCGGGGTCCTCGCCGGCAGCGGGCGCGAGGTGGGCGACCTGTGCGCCGTCGTGGGACAGCCGGAGGCGCCAGGAGTGGCCCTCGGTGGCGTGGTAATCGACGATGGCGGGGTCGTGCGGCCAGGCGACCGTCGTCGCGCAGAGGGTGAACTGGCAGTCGTCGAAACCGTCGAGGGCGATCTTCTCCGGTATCGGCTGCGGGGCACCCCCAGTGAGCTGCACGTCGTAGGTGTGCACCGCGATCTCGTGGAGCTGGCGCCGCGCCCAGGCCCCGGAGGTCTGCGGTGACGGCGAGTCCGCCCACCATGTCCAGCAACCGCGATCCGGGCCCGCCTCGCGCAGCACACTCGCCAGGTGCTCGACGGACTCGACCCACCAGGCCAGGAGAGCCTCGCGCTCCCGAGGCGCACCCGTGCCGCCTCCCCATGCGGACTCCTCCGGCGGACCGTCCGCGGGCCCGGCGGTGACGATGGCGGCTGCCTTGCGGCGACCCATGCCCACGTGTTGCACGTGATCGAACAGCGTCCGCGCGGGATGGGTCGGCATCTGAACGTCGAGGCTGGGTGCCGCGGCGACCGCAGCGCGGAAGGCGGCCGACCGTTCGTTGATCAGCCGCAGCTGATCAGGGAACGTGAGAATCTTGGGCATCCCGCCGTTCTACCACAGTGCTCCGATGACCGGACAGCGATTTTCGCAGCCGACGCGGCGGCCGCCCCGGCACTGTTACATGCCCTTGGATGACGCGCGGGCGCCCCTTCCCCGGATCGGTGATCCTCAGAAGGCAACAGCATCGCTCACGCTGGGGTGCGCGGGTGGTGGCTGTTCTGTTACAGGTGTCAATTCGTCGCGATGTCGAGGAGCAATCTCATCGATGTCGTCTGGTTGCCAGTGTTCGCCGGCGCCCAAGTGACCGGAGGAGTAGTCATCGACCTGGTCGTCAGCAGCCGCTGCCTCGAATGGTGAGCACGTGCCAGCGATGCTCGCCAAGTCGGTAACACACCGCCGCTGACCGTCCTGCCCCGACCACAATCGTGCCCACGCACGTGCTCTCACGCGTGAAGTCGATCTCCGCGGCGCGCGCCAGCGGCGGTGACCCGGCGCGTCGAGTCACCGACGTGCTATGCGGTACCCGGTCGTTCCCGAGGACGATGTCCTCGTGGGCACGTGCGCATCTGCCGATAGCGCCGGCTGCTGCGCCTTCTCGACACGACGCGACTCGGCGGCTTGGCACCACGCGTCGTTGTCGAGGACGATCCGCACGACGTGGTTCGTCGCGTCGACGCGGCTGACGGCCGGAAGTCGACTCGACGCGCTTCGATCGTCTGCATCTGGCCGCAAGCTGGTCTCCGCCCTCAGCGAGCGTCGCGAGGAAGCGAGCTCCAACGATCGCCGCTGAAGGAAACCGGCGACGTGGGCGCTGAGGGATCCGTCTGCGTCCGGGTGCGGCCGCGTGCTCGAATAGGACGGTTACCGATCCGAACGCAGCGCTCCGCCTTACCGAGGACTTTGTCGCGCTCGTCATGCGCCTCCTGATTTCTGGGGACATCCCACGACCTGTCGCATGTAGATTCGTCGCACCTTGGGTCGAGGGAGATCTGCCATCGAGCCCCTTGGCGCACTCCGGCGCCCAGTACGTGCACGGGTTCGATCTCCTGGGGGACTGGTCGGATCGAGTGGCATGCGCCCTCGCTCAGCGATGACGACGATTACATAGTCGATCGAGAGGAGATGATCCTCCGCTGCGAACGATGGCTGGAGAAGTATCGGCTCGCGCAGCACCCGTGATGTAGCGGTCGCAAGTCTGAGGCAGAGCCTTCTCCTACTGAGCGATCGGGCTCGGCGGCGATTCTGATCCGAAGACCGAGATGATGCCGGCCTTCGTAAGCGGATCGCCACGAAGCCTCCGTGCTGCCTTCGCTGCCAGCTCGGGATTATCGGCGCGCAGCCGAATCAGATAGCGACGCCAGTACGCACGACCCCAACCGTAAGGATCTGCGTCGAAGTCCGCGCACTGTTTCAGCCAATCGTTGAAAGACTCGCGGGACGCCGCAAGAGTCTCGGGCGACAGATTCTCGACGAGGTGGTCGTTGAAGAGCTGCAGTCCGAGGTGAACGATCTCGTCCCGGTAGCTGCCAATAGCGCCATCGAGCCAGGGCCTGATCCATTGAATGTCGAGCGAGCCGTCAAGGTACGCAACCCAACGTTCGATGAGCGCGCCTCGAATCGGGTCTGGCTCCCGCCCATCCGCCACCGTTTGAATGTACCTCGCCTGTAGAGCCCCGCCCCGGCGCGCCAATGTCCTTCGAGGCCGGCGACATCCGGTGAGGGATCGTCAAAGGGGTGCCGAAACCCGGACGTCGGAAGTCGAGTGAGCGTAGTTGGAGGCGTCGGCGATACTGTGGGTGTGGAGTATGTGTCCAGGGTGCCAGGTCCGCCGCTGGACGGGCTGATCGGCGACCTCTACTACTTGGAGGGCGCCCCGCCGTACTCCCGGTTGATACTGCCGGCGGCGCCAGCGCCTTTGCTCATCGTCAACCTCGGGGCGCCGTTTCTCATCCGCGCAGGGACCGACGTAGAAGCCGTGGAATACACCGACGGCTGCGCGGTCACCACGCCCACCCGTGCGTGGGAGTTCGGCTACCCAACCCCGACCCGGTCCGTGGGCGTCCACTTCAAGCCGTGGGGGCTGGCACCGTTCCTTCCGATGCCCGCGGCCGAGTTGTGCGACCGACCGGCGACGGTGGAGCAGATCTGGGGCCAGCCCGCCGTTGCGGAGCTGCGGGACCGGCTGGCCTCGGCGGACGCACCGCACGAAATGCTGATGTTGCTCGAGGAGGAACTGGTGCGACGGCTGCGCGCGATCAACGGCCTGGACATCGTTCGACACCTGAGCAGCGCCATCGCGGAGACCGCCGGAGCGGTGCCGATCAGCGACCTCGGCGTGGCAGCCCGCGCCAGTAGCACGTACTTGGCGAAGCGGTTCAAGGAGGTCATCGGCGTCACACCGAAGCGGCTGGCGCGCAGCTACCGATTCACCGCCACCGTGTTGGCGCTCGACGTGGCCGCACCTATCGACTGGGGCGACGTTGCCGCTGGCGCAGGTTACTTCGACCAGGCCCACTTCGTCCACGAGTTCCGGGAGTTCACCGGGCTCACGCCGACCCGGTATGTCGAAGTCCGGCAACGCTTCCTACGCGAACATCCCGACCACGCGCTGGATGGCTGGCCGCTGCCAGCCGATTGATTTCTTACAAGAGCGACCACTCACGACACACGAGACTTGGGACTCCAAACAGAGGAGGAACCCATGGGGAAAGTGGTCATGAATGCGTCGGTGTCGGTGGATGGCTTCATTGCGGCTGAGAACGACGATCCCGGTCCACTGTTCGAATGGTTGGTCAGCGGTGACGTGCCGTTGGACGACAGCGGGGTACTGAACGTGTCGCAAGCGTCCTACGACCACATCCGGCCGTACTGGGACCAGATCGTGGTGACCATCGCCGGCCGCCACGTCTTCGACATCACGGATGGTTGGGACGGGAAGCCTCCGAGCGGGGTCGACCACGTCGTCGTCGTGACACACCGGCCGGCGCCCGAGGGCTGGGACCCCAACGCGCCGTTCCATTTCGTCGACGGCGTCGAGGCGGCCGTGACCAAGGCGAAGGAGCTCGCGGGTGGCCGCACTGTCGAGGTCGCCGCCGGCGACGTCGGCGGCCAGGTGTTCGCCGCAGGTTTGGTCGACGAGGTACGCATGGACGTCGCACCCGTCGTGCTCGGGTCCGGCAAGCGCTACTTCGGCTCCGTCGACTCGCAGCACCTGCTGGAGGATCCTGACGTGGTGGTCCAGGGCAATCGGGTGCTTCACCTGCGATATCAGGTGCGCCGTTGACCGATCCTCATCTGGGACAGTTCATCCGAAGTGGAGAACGAGCCCGCGCTCGTCGCATTCGGCGGGTGTCCGAGCCGGATTGTGCGATGACACTGCAGTTGAGCGACGAGGGTGACTATCCTCGGCCCATGAGCGAGTCAAGCGAACACGTGCTCCGCCTGACTGCCGGTCCGGTGAAAACGCGCTGCGCGCGTCAGAGGAGAGCAAAGCAATGAGACCACTTCGATACTCGATCAACGTGACACTCGACGGCTGCTGCCATCACGAGGCAGGGCTCCCTCCGGACGAGGAGTCGATGCGCTACTGGACCGCGCAGATGGAGCGAGCCGATGCGTTGCTGTTCGGCCGGGTGGCCTACGGAATGATGGAGTCGGCGTGGCGGAAGCCGGCCACGGGCACGTGGCCTGACTGGGTGAGTGAGTGGCAGATGCCGTTCGCCGAGACGATTGACCGGGCGAAGAAGTACGTCGTGTCGAGCACGCTGAGCGGGGTCGATTGGAATGCCGAGCTGGTGCGAGGCGACTTGGGTCAAGCGGTTCAGCGGCTCAAGCAGGAGCCAGGCGAGGGCCTGTGGGTCGGTGGGGTGACGCTCCCCCTGGCGTTGGCAGATCTGGGACTGATCGACGAGTACGAGTTCCTTGTGCAGCCGGTCCTTGCCGGATACGGGCCGACGTTGCTCGCCGGTCTGCGCGAGCGCATTCAGCTCGAGCTCGTGGATCGCCATGAGTTCCGGTCGGGGGCGGTCGCCATGCGCTACCGGCCCACGCGAGAAACGTCTTAACCGCGATCGAACGCATCACTCGCGGCAACTTCCGTCTCCTCGAATGACCTTTCCTCAGACAGCCGAGCTGAAAATCAACGGACTCGAACGACTCAACCGATCCGCACGCTCGCGTCGCGCCCCCCGATGCGGAGCCCGTCGACCTCGATGTGCCCGAGACCCGGCACCGGCGACGTGCGCACAGAGTCGCCATCGGGCTGCAGCCCGAGCATGGCTGAGAGCACCGCGACGGATGCCGCGGCCGACCATGCCTGCGGCCGACACGCTGCCGGGTAGGGCACGGGCACTGCGAGCTCATCGACGGAGTCGCCGGAGTGCAGCTCGGGCATGCGATAGCCGAAGCCGGAGGCAGCCCGAAGGAGGCCCTCGATGAGCCCGGCCGCGTCGGCGGCGCGACCCTCGCGCGACAACCCGAGGAGGGCGATGGCGGTGTCGTGCGCCCACACGGACCCGCCGTGGTAGCTCAGTGGCCAGTAGCCGTCTGAATCGGTCGACATCGTGCGCAGTCCGAAACCGGAGTCGAGGGTGGGGTCGGTGAGGCGACGGACGACGAGTTCGACCTGGTCGGCGTCGAGGATGCCCGTGCCGAGCAAGTGTCCGAGGTTGCTCGTGACGGTGTCGACTGCGCGCTTCTCGGCGTCGAGCGCGATCGCCGGGTACGCACCGGCCGGGTCGTCGATCCAGAACGCCGCGTGGAAGCGGGTGCGCAAGCGCTCAGCCCACTGCCGCCACTCGGCGCCGCGAGCTTCACCCGTGCTGGCAGCGTCACCCGTGTCGCCGGCATCACCGGCGCCGAACGCGTCGAGCAGTTCGGCGCCGCGCATCGCGGCCTCGTAGGCATACGCCTGCACCTCGGCGAGGGCGATCGGACCCTCGGCGAGCGAGCCGTCGCGCCACTGCACCGAGTCGCCGGAGTCCTTCCAACCCTGGTTCGCCAGCCCCCGGCCCGAGCGATCGATGTACTCGAGCAGGCCGTCGCCGTCGGCGTCGCCGTGGTCGCGCATCCAGGCGAGCGCGCGCTCGAGGTTCGGGAGCAGGGCACGGACCTCGTCGTCGGGGAGTCCCCATTTCCACGCGTCGTACAGCAGCGTGATGAAGAGCGGCGTCGCGTCGACGGTGCCGTAGTACAGCGGCGGCAGCTCACCCCGGTCGTGCTCGAGTGAGACCGAGGCGCGACGGAGCTCGTGCATGATCTTGCCGGGCTCCTCGGCGGTGACGGGGTCGACGACGCTGCCCTGAAGGTCTGCGAGCACGCGCAGCGTGTCGCCCGCGAGCTTCGTGCCGAGGGGCAGCAGGAACCTGGCGGTCCAGATGGAGTCGCGGCCGAACAGCGTGAAGAACCACGGCGCTCCTGCGGCGACGAACTCGGCGCCCGAGCCCTGCACGGTCGACATGCGCAGGCCATCGAGGTCGGTGAGTGCCCGGGCGATCCAGTGCGGGATTCGCTCGTCGGCCGCGCGCACCACGGGGATGCTCCACGGCGCCGGTCCGTCGGCTCCGCGCACGACTGCGGCGTCGTCGCGCGCGTCGAGCCGCCATGCGACACTCGTCTCGCCGGCGGCCGGCAGCTCGAGGTCGGCGGTGAGGCGGATGCCGCCACCGGCCGCTTCGACCGCCATGCCCGTTGCACGCAGCACGGCCGACAGGTGCTCGGTGCCCCACGCCGCCGTGTCGCCGTCGATCGAGGGCAGCGGCGCGGCATCCGCTCGCGATGCGACGCCGATCTTCACGAGGTCGACGGGGGTGGCGTCGGTCTCGAGCTCGATGACGACGCGAGTGCGCAGAGCGAGCGGTCGCCGGTTGCGGAAGGTGAGCGTCTCGGTCACACCCTCGGCATCGACCAGGCGGTCGACGACGAGCCGCACTCCGGGGTCGGGAGTGGTGTCGTCGAGCGCGCGGAGGAGCGCATCGATGCGCACCGCGTCGCTCCGCTCCCCACCCGTGGCGAGATGCTCGGGCACATGGCCGTCGACCGTGATTCGCAGCCCCCGCACGAGTCGTACGTCGGAGAAGTAGATGCCGTGTACTGGGGCCGTGCCGATGGTGCCGTCGGCCGCCGACCACACCTGGGTCGGCGCTCGCAGTACTGCGAGCGCGTCGTGCAACAGCGGCTGGAGAGGTGCCGTCACGGTGGACTCCCGTTTCTCGATCGTGATGTTGCGGCGGCCGCTCCGGCTTGACACCGCTGTCGTGATGTCGCAACATTAGCAAAGAATTTGATCGATCAAATCGGTTGGGTCGGGATCGTCAGCGTGTGACGATCCCGACCGCACACAGGCCAAAGGAGGCGGAGTGTCACGGATGCCGACGATCGACGACGTGGCGCGCGCCGCCCAGGTGTCGCGCCAGACGGTGTCGAATGTGCTGAACAGTCCAGAGATCGTGCGGGAGCCCACGCGGAAGCGTGTGCTCGAGGCGATCGACCGCCTCGGATACCGGCCGCACGCCTCGGCGCGACGACTACGGACCCGCAAGTCCTCGACGATCGGTGTACGGATCGACCCGATGCGCGACGGCATCTCGGGGGCCGTGCTCGACCGATTCGTCCACGAACTCACCGTGCATGCCGACGCCCGCGACCTGCGGGTCATGCTCTTCACCGCGGCCGACCCCGACGACGAGATCGCCCACATCCGGCGACTCCGCGACGGCTCCGACGTCGACGCGTTCGTGCTCACCTCGACCATCCACGGCGACCCCCGCATCCACTGGCTCATCGAGCAAGAGGTGCCGTTCGTGTCGTTCGGCCGTCCGTGGGATCCCGGCGCGCAGACGCCGCGGCACCGGTGGGTCGACGTCGACGGTCGCGTCGGCGTCGCCGACGCGACCCGGCACCTCCGCGAAACCGGCGCACGCCGGGTCGCCTGGATCGGATGGCCGAGCCCGTCCGGCACGGGCGACGAGCGTCGCGCGGGTTGGGAATCCGCGTGCGGGCTCGACGCCGAGGAGCGAGCGCGCTATTCGTACAGCACCGTCGACGGCGTCACGGAGGGCACCCGCTGCGCCGCTGCACTCCTGATCCTGACCGATCCACCCGACGCGATCATCTGCGCGAGCGACTCGCTCGGACTCGGAGCGATGATCGCCGCACGCACCGCCGGCCGCCCCGCGCTGCCGGTGGTCGGGTTCGACGACACCCCAGTCGCCGCAGCCGTCGGCCTGTCGAGCATCGAGCAACCGCTCGACGACGTCGTGGCCGCCGCGCTGAGCCTCCTCTTCGGCCCCGAGGGCGACGACGTGCGCCCGAATCCGAACAGCGACGAGGAGCCGACCAATCGGCTCCTCGCGCCCCGACTCGTCGAGCGCAGGCCAGAACACCTGCAACTCGACGCGACCCCCGGCACCTGAGCCGGCAATCACATCGAAGGGATACATCGTGAGGACATCACAATGGAGCGCCGTCGTCATCGCGGCGGGACTCGTCACCACTTTAGCGGCGTGCTCGCCCGCGAGCGGGGGCGGCGGCGGGGGCGGTGAGCCATCCGGCCAGGATCTCACCATGCTCATCGGCTCGTCCGGCGACGCCGAGACGCAGGCCGTGCAGGCCGCGGCCGACGCCTGGGCCGAGGAGTCCGGCAACACCGTGGAGGTGATCGCCGCAAACGACCTCGCGCAGCAGCTCGGACAGGGATTCGCCGGCAACGAGCCGCCCGACCTGTTCTACATGCCGTGGGACCAGTTCCAGACGTACGCCGGCCAGGGGTTCCTGGAGCCCTACGCCGAGGACCTCGGGAACGCCGACCAGTTCCTGCCGGCGCTCCGCGAGCAGTTCACGTACGACGACCAGTTCTACTGCGCACCGAAGGACTTCTCGACGCTCGGACTGCAGATCGACACCGATGCGTGGGCGGCAGCGGGCTTGACGGATGCCGACATCCCCACCACCTGGGACCAGCTGACGGCAGCGGCGCAGAAGCTCACCACCCCTGAGCGGGCCGGACTCTCGTTCGGACGGGAGTACGCCCGCCTCGGCGTGTTCATGAACCAGGCCGGCGGCGCACTCGTCGACGGTGACACCGTGACCGCCGACTCGCCCGAGAACGCCGATGGGCTCGCGTATGTGCAGTCGCTCATCGACGCCGGCACGCTGAAGTTCCCGAGCGACCTCGAGGCCGGCTGGGCCGGCGAGGCGTTCGGTCTCGGCAAGGCCGCGATGGTCATCGAGGGCCCGTGGATCAACGGCGCAATGGCGAACGACTTCCCCGACCGCAAGTACATCTCGGTCGAGCTCCCCGCCGGACCCGCCGATTCGTCGAACTTCGCGTTCAGCAACTGCTGGGGCATCCCAGCCGGATCGGAGACGCTGGATGCCGCGACCGACCTCGTCGAATACCTCACGTCCGATGAGCAGCAGCTCGCCTTCGCCGACGCGTTCGGCGTGATCCCGTCGACCGAGTCGGGCGCCGCGGCATACGCGGAGCAGTTCCCCGACAACGCCGCGTTCGTCGCGGGCGTCGACTACGCAGTGAGCCCGGTCGCCTTCGCGGGCGCCGCAACGGCGTTCACGGACTTCAACTCGCAGCTGGAGACCCAGGGCCTCTCCGACCCGTCGGCCGTGCTCGCACCCCTGCAGACCAACCTGCAGGCTGCACTCGACGAGGCGAACGGCTGAACATGACACGCACCACGTCCGGACCTCGCCGCGGTGGAGGAATCCGCCGCGGCGAGGCCCGGGCGGGCTGGCTCTTCCTCTCGCCCGCCATGATCATCACCGGTGTCTTCCTGGTGATCCCGATCCTCCTCGCGCTCTGGGTGAGCTTCAGCGACTGGAACGGATACCAGTCGCCGCTCAACCCGCGCGTGCACTTCGTCGGACTCGAGAACTATGCTGCGATCACCACGGAGCCGGGGCTCGACCAGCAGAACTTCGGAACCGCGGTTCGCAACAACTTCTACTACGTGCTGTTCGTCGTGCCGCTGCAGACGATCGTCGCGCTCCTCCTCGCCGTGCAGGTGAATCGAGCCGTGCTGCGCGGGCGAGGTGCCTTCCGCACAGCGTTCTACTTCCCATCGGTCACGAGCAGCGTCGCGATCGTGATCGTGTTCCAGTTCCTCTTCACGGCTTCGGGCGCGGTCAACGCCGTGCTCGGGTTCTTCGGCATCGACGGCCCGAACTGGCTCAACGACTCGAACGGCATCTTCCACAACCTGCTCGCTGCCGTCGGGCTCACCCAACCGCCGCCGGCCCTCGACCAGGTCGGTCTCCTCGGGATCACCTGGTGGGACTGGCTCGCCGGGCCCTCTGTCGCGATGAGCTCGCTCATCATCCTCGCGGTCTTCACGACCTCCGGCACGTTCATGCTGCTCTTCCTCGCCGGGCTGCAGAACATCGGCGCCGACATCGACGATGCGGCCCGCGTCGACGGCGCAGGCCCCGTGCGCACCTTCTTCTCGATCACCCTGCCGATGCTGCGACCCACGCTCTTCGTGGTGCTGACCCTCGGCCTGATCGGATCGTGGCAGGTGTTCGACCAGATCTACGTGCTCGGCGGCACCTCCGCGGGCGGCACGATCTCGACTCCGGCGTTCCTCGCCTACGACACCTCGTTCGAGGGGTTGCAGTGGGGCCAGGGCGCGGCGATCGCCTTCGTCCTGTTCGCGTTCATCATCGTCCTGACCCTCCTGCAACGCTGGATCCTCCGCGAGCGGAAGGACCGCGCGCCACGGGCGGCTGGGACGACCGGCGCCGTGGGTGCCGATCCCACCGAGCGTGCACTCGTCGACGTCGGCGGCGTGCGTCGCGGCGCCGCCAGTGGTGGTGCCGGCGTGCGAGGCGGCGCCGCCCGTGATGGCGCAGGCGCGCGGGACGGGGGCGACTCGTGAGCACCGACACCGGCACCGCCGCACCCGCGCCCACCTCAACGCCCGCACCCGCCGCCGGGCGCGCCGCCGAGGCATCCGCTGCACCGCAGAAGCGCCGTCGCCGCACCCCGTTCCGTGTTCGGTCGGGGCTCTGGCTCAGCTACCTGATCCTCGTGGGCCTCGCGCTCATGTACATCTACCCGTTCATCGTGTCGATTTCGGCGTCGTTCAAGACCGACGCCGAGGCCACCCAGAACCCGCTCGGGCTCGTGCCCCAGACCATCACGTTCGCCGCGTACCAACAGCTGTTCGGCGACGTGCCGTTCGCCCTGTGGGCGGGCAACTCGCTGCTGATCACGGTGCTCGTCACCCTCGGGCGCGTCTTCTTCGACTCCCTCGCCGGCTACGCCCTGTCGCGATTGAAGTTCCGCGGCCGCACCGTCGTGTTCGCCGGGTTCATCGCGGTCCTGTCGGTGCCGGCCGTGGTGCTCCTCATCCCGCGGTTCCTCATCCTGCAGCAGCTCGGCATGTACGACACCTACGCCGGCATGATCGTGCCGCTGCTGTCGACGACGGCGGGCGTGTTCATCATGAAGCAGTTCTTCGACTCGATCCCCGAGAGCGTCGAGGAGGCGGCGCGCATCGACGGCGCGGGCACGTTCCGCACGTTCTGGTCGGTCGTGCTGCCGATGGCGCGGCCGGCGCTCATCACCCTCGTGATCCTGAGCTTCCAGGGGTCGTGGAACGAGCTCGGCCACTTCATCGTGTCGCGGCAGAGTCCCGAGCTGAACACGCTCACCACCGGCGTCGCCTCGCTCGTGTCCGGACAGCTCGGCTCGGGCAACCAGTTCCCGCTCCAGCTCGCGGCGGCGGTGCTCATGACGATCCCGGTCGCGATCCTGTTCTTCATCTTCCAGCGACGCATCATGAACACGACGTCGGGAGCCGAGAAGGGCTGAGCGACGCAGCGAGCGGATGCCTCGGGGCCGCGCCACGGGGCATCCGGCCGGCGCATCGAATCACGGATGCCTCGGCCGCGCCACGCGGCATCCGGCCGGCGCATGGAGTCACGGATGCCTCGGCCGCGCGCCGCGGCATCCGCTCAGTGCACGTACTCCAGCAGGTCGGCCCCGACCTGGCGCATGCCGTCGAGGACCGCGAGCCGTGACGAGAGCATGGTGTCGGCGTAGTACATCGACACCGCGTACGACACGCTCGCCCGCGGGCCACGGAGCACCCCGACTTCGCTGCGCACGCCGGCGTCGGTTCCGGTCTTGTTCATGAGGAGCACGCTGTGGTCGGGCGCGCGGTGCGCGAGCGGGTCGAGGCCGAACGCGCTTGCGACCATCGAGAGGTCGGCGTTGAGCGAGAGCCAGCCGACGACGCGCTGTGACACCTCGGGGCTCACGATCTCGCCGCGAGCGAGGGAGGCGAAAAGCCAGGTGAGCTCCTTCGCCGAGCCGATCGAGAGCTGCGGCGCGTCGTCGGGGCCGCGGTGATCGCGCACGAGGTCGAGGAGCGCGGTGCGGGTGAGGCCGAGCGCCTCGGTGCGGGCGCGCACCGACTCGAGTCCCACATAGCGGATGAGCACGTTCGTCGCGAGGTTGTCGCTCGTCGCGCCGATGAGGCCGGCGAGGTCGGCGAGCGGGAGCGACGGCGACTGCATGTGCTGCCAGATGCCGGAGTCGCCGACCGAGTCGCCCGGCGCCCGGTCGAGCACCGTGAACGCCTCGGCGCTCGTGCCGACGAGCCGCGACGCGACCTCGACGAGCAGCAGGACCTTGCCGATCGACGCCGTCGGCATCACCACGTGGTCGTCGACCGAGAACAGCACCTTGCCGGTCGCGAGGTCAGTCGCCCGGGCCGAGACCTGCACGCCGGCGAGCGCGAGTTCGCCGAGCGCGTTGAAGCCGCGCGTGAAGTTCTCATTGGGTTCGTCGGTGCGGTGCTGCCCTCGCTTGAAGGTGGCGTGTCGTGCGCGGCGCTCGGAATCCTGCGACGACTTCACCACGGTGCTTGCACGAACTTCCTCGGACTGTCGGCGCTCCCCCGCCGCGGTCTGCGGCGCGCTCGAGATTGGTGGACTGACGGTTACAGAAAGCGACCACCAGATCGTCACCCGCTCGGCCGGTTCGAACTGGGCGGGCGCGATCGAAAGTCACTCCGAACCAGTGTATGACTCGCGGATGTCGCTGCGAACGCACAGGTCGATCGCGGCGGCGACGGGCGCGTGAACTGCCAAGTTGAACCGTGGTCTCAACTGAGGCGCCCGAAAGCACCGATCTTCGCGTGAAAGAGTCCCATCGCGAGAGCCCCGGCCGCCAGCGCGATGAACGCGAGCGGATAGATGTCGAACCGTGCAAACGCGGCGCACACCGCGGCCCCGGTGAACATGAGCCAGCCGCCGATGAGATTGACCACTGGTGAGCCGCCAAAGGGAGTGGGGAACGGTTCTTTGAGGACTCCCTTGACGAAGTGCGGAACGCCGTTGGTTCCGAGAACGCCGGCGAGGAGGGCGAGAAGGAGTGCGGGTGCCATTGTGCTCCTGAGCTGATTGAGTAAACAAGCGTTGATCGAACCAATCTACAAGACTCGTCGCGATTCAGTCAACATTCGTATACTGGATTCATGGCAACACGATACGTTTCCAGCATCCGGGCAGCGAGGCGTCGCGACACCGAAGAACGGATCGTCGCCGCCGCGCGCGCGCTCTTCTCTACCCGCGGCTACGGTTCGACGTCGATCCGAGCGATCGCCGATGCGGCGGAGAGTGATCCCGCGCTGGTGGTCAGGTATTTCGGGTCGAAAGACCGACTGTTCGCACGCGCGGCCCAGCTTGAGGTCGAGAACGTCGAGGCGCAGGACCGGGACCGTCTCCTGGATGAGTTGCTGGCCTCGCTCGCCGACAAGCTCCAAGCGCCGCCGACTGAACTGCTGGCGAATCTCCGCTCGATGCTCACGCACCCGGACTCGGCGAGCAAGGTCAGTCAGGCCATGCGCGCTCAGCAGCAGTCGACGGCCCGGCTTCTCGACGGAACGGCGGCGGAGATACGAGCTGGATTGATCGGCGCGATCGTCGTCGGCGTGGTGCTCGGTCGGTATGTCCTCGAATTGGATGGAATCGCCGACGCCAGCCCCGACGAGGTCATCGAACTCCTACGCCCCCTGGTCGCCGACCTCATCCGCCCGACGACGCCGCAGGCAAGCGAGGAGATCGCCGCTGTCGGACTCGCCGACGCGAGTGTAGAAGTGTTGTCGGAGGACTAGTCACTCCGAACCAGTGCATGACTCGCGGATGTCGCGGCGAACGCACAGATCGACTGTGCCGGGGGTTATCCCCCGGCCGATCGGGCGGCTCGCCGGCTCCCCGTGTTCCGCTCTCCTTCGTAGCGTGAACGATATCCCGCTGGATACCGCCCAGACGGCGAGACACCGCCCAGACGGCCGAAGAAGAGAGCAACGATGTCCACAACCGAAACTCCCAGGACCCGCCACACCGGCCGAACGGTGGTGCTGATCGTCGCCGGCGTCGTCGTCGCCTCGATGATCGTGTGGCTCGCCGTCGGCGCCGTGCGCACCCTCACTCGCCCCGACGCCTCCGGCACGTTCGAGATCGAGGACCGCTTCGACTCGGTCGTTCTCGACAGCGACCTCGCCGACGTGCGCATCGCCTACGGCGACGTCGACCGAGGCGAGCTCACCTTCCGCCAGGGCGACTCGCGCGAGCGCCTCGAACTCGACCACGAGGTGCGCGGCGAGACCCTGCACGTCTCGCTGCGACAGGTACGCGAGTTCTGGATGCCCCGGTTGCCGTGGTTCGGCGATGTCGACCCCCAGCTCCAACTCGTGCTGCCCGCCTCGCTCGAGCGCGAGTCGGTGACGCTCGACGTGAGCACCGACATGGGTGATGTCGACGCCAGCGGCGCCTTCGCCACCGTCGTGGCCCGAAGCGACGTCGGCGACATCGAACTCAGGGGCTCGGCCGAGTCGCTCGACGTGCACACGGACGTCGGCGAGATCGACCTCGCCGGCTTCAGCACCGACGGCGAGCTCGCGGCGAATTCGGGCGTCGGCGACGTCACACTCGAGCTCGAGGCGCTGCCGAGCGGCATCGCTGTCGAGACGGACACCGGCGAGGTGCACGTGAACCTGCCCGAGGGTCGCTACGCCGTCAGCACGAACACCTCCGTCGGCGACGTCGAGGTCGAGGTGCGGAACGATCCCTCGGCGACCCGCCGCTACGAGTTCATCACGAGCATCGGCGACATCTCGATCACGAGCTGAGCGCCGAAGGGTCTGCCTCCCGATCGGACTGGGTGCCTGCGGCATCCGCTCCCCGATCGGGAGGCCGACCGGCGTCACCAGATGGTGACGCGCTGAGCAGGTTCGAGCCAGAGTGCGTCGCGATCGGTCACGTCGAACGCTCCGTAGAACTCGTCGATGTTCCTCACGATCTGGTTGCAGCGGAACTCGTTCGGCGAGTGCGGGTCGATCGCGAGCAGGCGGATGACCTCCTCGTCGCGGCCCTTCATCTGCCAGGCCTGCGCCCACGAGAAGAAGAATCGCTGGGCCCCGGTGAGTCCGTCGATCACGGGCGGCTCTGCGCCCTGGAGCGAGAGCACGTATGCCCGCCACGCGATAGCGAGGCCGCCGAGGTCGCCGATGTTCTCGCCGATCGTGAGCGCGCCGTTCACGTGGTGGTCGGGAACCTGGGCCGGCGCGAGGGCGTCGTACTGCGCGATGAGCGCCTTCGTGCGCTCCTCGAAGGCGGCGCGGTCGGCCTCGGTCCACCAGTCGAGGAGCCGGCCGTCGCCGTCGTACTTCGACCCCTGGTCGTCGAAGCCGTGCCCGATCTCGTGTCCGATGACGGCGCCGATCGCGCCGTAGTTCGCCGCGGCATCCCGGCCGGCGTCGAAGAACGGGTACTGCAGGATCGCCGCCGGGAACACGATCTCGTTGAAGCCCGGGTTGTAGTACGCGTTGATCGTCTGCGGCGTCATGAACCACTCGTCGCGATCGATGGGCTTGCCGATCTTGCCGAGCTCGCGGTTGAACTCGAACTCGGCGGTGGCCCGCACGTTGCCGACGAGGTCACCGGCGCTGATCGGCAGGTTCGAGTAGTCGCGCCACTTCACCGGGAAGCCGATCTTCGGGGTGAACTTCGCGAGCTTGTCGAGCGCCTTCGCCCGGGTGTCGTCGCCCATCCACTCGAGGGCGGTGATCGAGTCGCGGTAGGCGAGCACGAGGTTCGCGACGAGGTCGTCCATCGCCTCCTTCGCAGCCGGCGGGAAGTGCCGCTCGACGTAGATGTGCCCGACGGCCTCGCCCATGGCGCCCTCGACGAGCGAGACGCCGCGCTTCCAGCGCTCGCGCAGCTGCGGGGTGCCGGTGAGGGTGCGACCGTAGAAGTCGAAGTTCGCCTCGACGAAGTCGTTCGAGAGGTACGCCGCGTTCGAGCGGATCACCTGCCAGGCGAGCCAGTCCTTCCACGCCGGCAGGCGCTCCTCGGTGACGAGCGCGCCGAGGCCCTTCACGAACGACGGCTCGCGCAGCACCAGCTCGTCCAACGCGCCATCCGGCACGCCCATCGCGTCGCGCCACAGGTTCAGGTCGACGGATGCCTCGGCCGCGGCATCCGCCCACATGTACAGGTTGTACGTCTTCTCGCTGTCGCGCGTGTCGACGTTGTTCCAGTGGACCTTCGCGATGTCGGTTTCGAGGTCGAAGACCCGCACGGCCCGGTCAGCCGGGTCGTCGAGCTGCGCGAGGGTGAACATCCGCTCGAGATGGGCGTTGTAGGCGCTGCGTATGGACGCGAAGCGCTCTTCGCGGAAGTAGCTCTCGTCGGGCAGGCCGATGCCGCCCTGTTCGACGAACACCAGGTACCGCTCGGGGTTGCCGGGGTCGTTGTCGACGAAGAGCTGCGCGAAGCCCGAGACGCCCTGGCGTTCGAGCCGGCCGAGCGTCTCGAGGAATGCCCTGACCGAGTCGACGAGCGCGACGTCGACGAGCTGCCCGGCGATCGGCGACGCGCCGAGCAGCTCGACGTGCTGCTCGTTCATGAAGCTCGCGTAGAGATCGCCCACCTTGCGCGCCTCGGTGCCGGGTTCGGCACCCTGCGCCTCCTCGATGATCTCGCGCACGGCCTTCTCGGCCTCCTCGTGCAGCACGAGGAACGAGCCGTAGCGGGCCTTGTCGGCGGGGATGTCGGTGCGTTCGATCCACTTGCCGTTGACGTGACGGAAGAGATCGTCTTGCGGGCGGATGCCCGCATCGAGTTCGTCCTGGGCGATGCCGGAGGGGAGGGTGACGTCGGTCATCCCTCCACCCTAAGGCGGCGCCCGCGGGGTCAGCTCACCCGGGTCAGCTCCATCACCCAGTTGCTCTCCCACGTCGCCCCGCCGTCGTCGGAGAACTCCTGTTCCCACCGAGCCGAGTCTGCAGTGACGTCGGACCAGATGAAGTGGGCACGAATGGGCCTGCCCTCGTGCGTGTCGTCGCCGTAGAAGTCGCCTCGCCCGTTCTCGAACCGGCCGACGACCGGCGGGAAGAGGGTTCCGGTCGAACTCGATGCCCACCAGATCGACCACTCGCCCGTCTCCTGGTTCTGCAGTCGCAGTGTCGCGCCCGACCACCCCTTCGTCGGGAAGTCGCTCTCATCGATATTGCCGACTCCGTGCAGCAGTTGCCACGCCCGCTGCGTGCCCGGGAACTCCTCCCAGTCGTCGCTGCCCTCGAACAGGGTGCGCAGCCGGCGATTGACGACCGACCATTCGCCGTACAGGAAGTCGAAATCGCTCATGCAGGGAGTATCCCGGGTACGTCCGACATCTCGGCCCGGCACGGCGGCGCACCATCGTGCCTCGGCGATGGAGGCGGGCGCAACGGAGCCGGTCCGCGGCTCTGCCGCATCAGTGGGTCGACGTAGGCTCGAGGCGCTCATGAAGACCGACCGCGTCACCTCCCGCACCGGCTCGCGCACCGTCGACCGCGACATCCTGCGCCTCGCCGTGCCCGCGCTCGGCGCGCTCATCGCCGAGCCGCTGTTCCTCCTCGCCGACACGGCGATGGTCGGCCACCTCGGCGCGACGCCGCTCGCCGCGCTCGGCCTCGCGAGTGCCGTGCTGCAGACGATCATCGGGCTCATGGTGTTCCTCGCGTATGCGACGACGCCCGCGGTCGCGCGGCGTGTGGGCCTCGGCGATGAACGCGGCGCCGTCGCGTCGGGCATCGACGGGCTGTGGCTCGCACTCGGGCTCGGTGCCGTGCTCGCCGTCGCCGGGTGGTGGGCCGCGCCCGCGCTGGTGGGAGCGTTCGGGGCGACCGAGGAGGTCGCGGCGGCGGCATCCGTGTACCTGTCGATCTCGATGGCGGGGCTGCCGGCCATGCTCGTCGTCTTCGCCGCGACGGGGCTGCTGCGCGGGCTGCAGGACACGCGCACGCCGCTCTGGGTCGCGGGCATCGGCTTCGCGGCGAACATCGCGCTGAACTACGTGTTCATCTACGTCGCCGGCTGGGGCATCGCCGGGTCGGCCGTGGGAACGGTGATCGCGCAGTGGGGCATGGTCGGCGTGTACCTCGTGGTCATCGGACGGCATGCGGCGCGCGTCGGCGCGACGCCCGTGGCCCCACCACGCCGGGGTGCTTCGCGGCGCGACATCCGGCGGCTGGCTGTTCCTGCGCACGGTGAGCCTTCGGCTCGCGCTGTTGCTCGCGACGTGGGCGGCCACGTCGCTCGGATCCGACGAGCTCGCCGCGTTCCAGGTTGCGATGACCATCTACTTCACGATCGGGTTCGCGCTCGACGCCCTCGCGATCGCCGCGCAGGCGCTCGTCGGTCTGGGTCTCGGTGCCGGCGATGTCGGCCGCGTGCGGGCGGTGCTGCGCCGCTGCCTGCAGTGGGGCGTCGGCGGGGGCGTGCTGGTCGGCGCACTCGTGATCGCGACGGCCTGGGTGCTGCCCGCGCTCTTCACGAGCTCGGCCGAGGTGCAGGCCCTGCTGCCGCCGACGCTCGTCGTGCTCGGGCTCTCGGCGCCGCTCGGCGGCCTCGTCTTCGTGCTCGACGGCGTGCTCATCGGGGCGGGCGATGCCCGGTACCTGGCCTGGACCGGCCTCGTGAACCTCGCTGCGTTCGTGCCGCTCGCGCTCGTCGTCGTCGCCGTCGCGCCTCCGGGCGCTGCGGGGCCGGCCTGGCTCATGGCTGCCTTCGCGATCGGCTACCTCGCGGCGCGCGCGGTCACGCTGTCGCTCCGCGCCCGCGGCTCGGCGTGGATGGTGACGGGCGCATCGGTCTGAGCCGCGGTCACGGCTGCCGACGCCGCCGGCGTGAGCCGGTGGCGCGGATCACGCGCGGCGCTCGGCCTGCCACTCCTCGAGCAGTTGCGGCATCCGGAGCTGGATGAAGTCGAAGAAGTCGCTCATCTCCTGGATGCGCTGCGAGGCGAGCGAATCGGGGTCGTCGATCGCTTCGACCGCCTTCGCGGCGAGCTCCCCGATGTGGTCGTAGAGCGGGTTCTTGCCGATCGTGACGGTGTACCAGGCGCGCTCGGGCAGCTCGTAGACGTCGCGGCGCGACCCCGGCTGCGAGACCCGGTGCACCATGCGGACCGTCTGCAGGTAGCGCACCGCGCCCGAGATCGCCGCCGGGCTCGCGCTGAGCTGTTCTCCGAGCTCCTTGGCGGTGAGTCCGGTCGACTCGGACGCGATGAGCGCCATCAGCACTCGCGCCGGCATGCGCGGAAAGCCCGCTGCGGTCATCGCCGCGGCGGTCTGCTCGACGAACTCCGTCACCGCCTTCTCGTCACGCGCCATACGTCCATCCTCACAGTTCGGGCGGGGCATCCGGTGCATTCCGGATGCCCCGCCCGCCGTTCACCCCCCGAGCGCGAGGTCGCGCCGTCGCACGAGCGCGGTCGCTCCCGCGGCGACCACCACCGCGATGCCGAGCATGATCCACGCCGCCGCCCAGTCGATCGTCTCCGGCCGTCACGACGGGCGTGTGGCTGAACGGCGAGATGTCGCGCAGCCACTCGGGGAACCCGAACAGTCCGCCGAGCTGACCGAGCAGGATCGCGAGCAGGACGACCGCCCAGGCGAGTCCGATCGACAAGCGCGGGAGCACCGCGAACGCGAGCGCCGCGACGGCGACCACGACGAGGCCCGCCGGGAGTTGCGCGAGGCCCGCCTCGGCGACGATCGACATGCGGTCACCGGCATTCGGAGCTCCGACGAGACCGAGCATGGCCCCGAGCACGGCGAACGCCGTGACCGCGGTCACCGCCACGCCGCCGATGAGGAGGTAGGCGCCGAACCAGCGGAACTTCGACACCGGCGCGGCGAGCACGATCTCGGCTGTGCCGCCGGCTTCGTCCTGGCGCGCACGGATGATGGCCTGGACGCCGGCGACGGCGGCGATCGCGCCGACGAGCCCGAAGATGCCGGTCGTGAAGAGGTCGATGAACGAGCCCTCGGCTTCGGGGCCGGCGAACGACGAGAGCACCCCGCCGATCGTCTGCGAGATCTCGGCGCCCTCGGGCTGGTTGACGAGGTCGGTGACCGTCTGGCCGATCGCCCCGATGAACAGGCCGAAGAGGGCGCCGCCGATGACCCAGCCGATGACCGGGTTGCGCATCAGCCGCCACACGAGTCCGACCTGACCCGAGAGGGAGCGCGGCGCGTGGATGCGGCCGGCGCGCTCGGGGACGATGCTCGAATCGAGGTCGCGGCTCGACTGCAGCCACGCGGACACCGCGAAGAGCACGACGCCGGCGCCGACGCAGAGCAGCAGCGGCCACGCGAGCTGGTGCGTGTACGGTGCCACGGCCTGGCCCCAGCCGATCGGGCTCAGCCAGCTCCACCATCCCGGATCCATGCTGAGGCCGTCGGGCTGCACGGTGCCGGTCGCATCGCCCACCGCACGGAACGCGTAGCCGAGGAGCACGATCGTCGCCGCGAGGCCGTTGGCGCCGCGCGAGGTTCGCATGAGCTGTGCGCAGGCGAGGCCGACGCCGAGGTAGGCGATGCCGACGGCCGCCATGGCCGCGCCGTAGAGGAGGGCACCCACGGGCTCGGCGCCGTACAGGGCGGCGATCCCGCCCATGATCACGCCGACGGCGGCGCTCAGGATGACGCCCTCGAGTGCGGTGGCCAGGAGCGGCGCGATGCGACCAGCGGGAGTCGAGCCGATGAGCTCGGCACGGCCCGCCTCCTCGTCGGCGCGCGTGTGGCGCACGGCGAGGAACGTCATCATGAGCCCGATCATGAGCCCGAGGAATCCGAACAGCAGGAAGTACTGGAACGCATCGACCTGGGTGCCCTGCGGTGTGCCGCGGAGCATCAGGATGGCCGGCGTCATGATGACGAGCTTGATGACGCTCGCACGCTCGGCTTCGCTGCCGTACGTCTCGGTGACGGCGGCGTGGCCGACGACCTCGAGCAACGCGAACAGCAGGAGCCAGACGAGGATCTGCAGCCGGTCGCGGCGGAACCGCAGCCAGAGCAGCGTCGGAAGGGTGCTCATCGCGACGCGCCCTCGAGCGACGAGGCGGCCGCGGTCGGCTCGGCGATGTCGTCGTGGTAGTGCCGCATGAACAGCTCCTCGAGCGACGGCGGGTTCACCGTGACACCCGTGGCGCGCAGTGTCGCGAGCGAGGCGAGCACCTCGGGCATCGCGTCGGAATCGGCGGTGAACCGCACCCGGGCGCCGTCGACGACGAGGTCGTGCGCGCCGCGGATCGAGGCGAGCTCGGCCGGGCCGAGGCCTTCGCCGGCGAACGAGATCTCGGTGCGCGTGAGGTGGCGGAGCTCGGCGAGCGTGCCCGTCTCGACGGTGCGACCGGCGCGGATGATGCTGACCCGATCGCAGAGGTGCTCGACCTCGGAGAGGATGTGACTCGAGAGCAGCACGGTCGCGCCGTCGCCGAGCAGGGTCGCGATCTCGCGGCGGAAGACCGCCTCCATGAGCGGGTCGAGGCCCGAGGTGGGTTCGTCGAGGATGTAGAGGTCGGCGGGTGTCGCGAGTGCGGCGATGAGGGCGACCTTCTGCCGGTTGCCCTTCGAGTAGGTGCGCCCCTTCTTCGACGGGTCGAACTGGAATGCCTCGACGAGGTGCTCGCGCCGCGCGGCGTAGGCGCGCTTGTCGTCGGCGCCGCCGCGGAGACGGGTGAGGAGGTCGATCGCCTCCCCGCCCGAGAGGTTCGACCAGAGGCTGACGTCGCCCGGCACGTAGGCGATACGCCGATGCAGTTCGACGGCGTCGCGCCACGGGTCGCGACCGAACACGGTCGCGCTGCCGCCGCTGGACCGGATGAGGCCGAGCAGCACCCGGATGGTGGTGGACTTCCCCGCGCCGTTCGGGCCGAGGAATCCGTGCACCTCGCCGGCTTCGACGCTGAGGTCGAGCCCGTCGAGTGCACGAACGCGGCCGAATCGCTTTTCGAGGCCGCGCGTCTGGATGACGGTGTTCATGAGGGCGACGATACGCCGCCTTCACAAAATTGTGAATTCTCCTAATGAAACTCTAACGGCTCACGTTTTCGAACCACTCGCGGGCCGCTGCGACGAGCGCAGTGACACCGGTCGTGATGGTCGGTTCGATCAACGGCGCGAAGTGCGGCGAATGGTTCGAGGGGATGTCGTCGGGCATGCGTCCGCTCACGAAGGCGGGGCCGAACCGCGCCGGATCGGTTCCGCCGAGGAACCAGTACACGAGCGGAACGCCGGCGGCGACCGCGAGGACGCCGACGTCTTCGCTTCCCGAGATGAGCCCGGCATCCATCACCCGCTCGTCGCCGAACGCTCGGCGGAATGCCGACTCGACGCGTGCCGTCGCCGCAGGGTCGTTCACGGTGAGCGGGAAGCTCTCCTCGAGCACGATCTCGGGCTCGCGAGGAGCGCCGGATGCCGCCGCCTCGGCCTTCACGATGCGATCGATCGCCCCGAGCACCTTCGTTCGCACCGACTCGTCGAAGCTGCGCACGCTCAGTCCGAGCTTCGCCTCGCTCGGGATGATGTTGTTCTTCGTCCCGGCGTGCAACTGGCCGACGGTCACGACCGCGGCATCCGTCGCTGCAATCTCCCGCGCGACGATCCCCTGCAGCCGAACGGTCGTCGCCGCCGCGAGGTAGACCGGATCGACGGTCGTCTCGGGGCGCGAGCCGTGCCCGCCGACCCCGTGCAGGTGCACCGTGAGCGAGTCGGCAGCGGCCATCGCGACACCGGCGTGCACGGCCACGACTCCCGCGGGGAAGGGTGCGACGTGCTGGCCGAGCACGACGTCGGGCTTGGGCACCCGGTCGAACAACCCGTCGGCCACCATCGTCTCGGCGCCGCCCCCGTACTCCTCGGCGGGCTGGAACAGGGCGACGAGGGTGCCGGTCCACTCGTCGCGGGTGTCGAGCAGCTGCTCGGTGGCGCCCAGCAGGCACGTCACGTGCACGTCATGGCCGCAGGCGTGCATGACCGGCACCTCGTGGCCATCGGGATCGATGCCGCGCGCGACGCTCGCATAGGGCAGGCCTGTCTCCTCGAGCACCGGCAGCGCGTCCATGTCGGCACGCAGCAGCACGGTCGGGCCGGGCCCGTTCTCGAACACGCCGACGACGCCGGTGCGGCCGACGCCGCTGACGACCGTGAGGCCGAGCCGTTCGAGCTCTCCGGCCACGATGGCGGCGGTCCGATGCTCCTGGAACGACAGTTCGGGGTTCGCGTGCAGGTCCCGGTACAGGGTGTCGAGGTCGAGGCTCATCGGGCCAGCCTAGGGTGTGCCGCCGGCTCGGCGGGCCAGCCTGGGGTGTGCCGCCGGCGCCGCGGGCCAGCCTGGGTCGGTGCCCGGCCTGCGACTCAGCGCGGCGGCGCCGTCGTGTCGCCGAGGTGCAGGGTACTGGTGAACATGACGGATGCCGGGGGCTCGCCCTCGAGCATCCGCACGACCGCCTCGCCGGCGGCACGCCCCTTCGCCGCCGAGGGCTGCACGAGCGTCGTGAGGTCGTGCTGCAGGCCGTCGACGCGGATGCCGTCGAAGCCGAGCACGCTGAGATCTGCGGGCACCGCGATACCGAGCTCCTCGGCAGCCTGGATGACCCCGGCGGCGAGCAGGTCGCTCTGCGCGATGATCGCCGTCGGCCGCGCCTCGGGGTCGGCGAGCAGGGCGCGGCCCGCTTCGAGGCCCTCCTCGATCGAACTTGCCGCCGCGGCCCGACCCGTCGCGGCCGGGAACACGTCGCGGGCGCCGGCGAGCCGCTCGCTCGCGGTGTCGGCGGTGCTCGCGGCCACGAGCTCGGCGGTCAGCGGCTGACGGGTGCGGGCGGCGTTGAACGGCAGCGTGACGACCGCGACATCCGTGTGCCCGAGCTCCCGCAGGTGCTGGGCGCCGCGCCTCGTCGCGTCGCGGTTGTCGAGCGAGATCTCGGGGATGTCCTCACCGGTCGCGCCCTCGATGGCCACGGCCGGGATGCCGCGACGACGCAGTGCCTCGACCGAGTGCGCGAGCCGCGGGCTGCAGCCGATCAGCACGACCGCGTCGACGGGCGCGCTCTCGACGCTGACGGTGGTCTCGCCGACGATGCCCGTGTCGGTGAGGAGCAGCAACCCGGCGCCGAGCGGAGCGATGCCCTCGGTGATGCCGTCGAGCATCTGGATCTTCACCGGGTCGAGGAAGGCGGCGCGCACGCGCTCCTCGAGCACGACGCCGACGATGCCCGACCGACCGCGACGCAGCGAGCGGGCTCGGGGGTCGGGGCCCGCGTAGCCGAGCTCGGATGCGGCGTCGAGCACGCGTTGCTTCGTGGCATCCGACACCGGGCCCGAGCCGCTGTATGCGAGCGACGCGGTCGACGCGGAGACTCCGGCCCGCGCCGCGACGTCGACGAGCGTGGGGCGGGATGCGGGATCGGGCTGCATGGGCTCCTCGATCGGGCTGACGTCGGCCGGGTCGCCGACACGCCGATTCTAGGCCGAATCGATTCGAGCAGGGCTTCAGTTTCATGGATCGAGCGGATGCCGCGGCATCCGTCACGCCGCGCTCACCCGCCGGTCACACCGATGAGGACGCGGTCACCTCATCGCGCGCCGCCGCGAACGCCGCGACGCAGCGCCGGATCTCGTCGTCGGAGTGCGCCGCCGACAGCTGCACCCGGATGCGCGCGGCACCCCGCGGCACCACCGGGAAGCTGAACGCCGTGACGAACACGCCCCGCGCCTGCAGCGCATCGGCGATGCGGGCGGTGAGTGCGGCGTCGCCGAACATGACCGGCACGATCGGGTGCTCGCCGGGCAGGAGCTCGAAGCCCTCGGCCTCCATGAGCGAGCGGAAGAGCGCGGCATTCGCCCGCAGCCGCTCACGGAGCTCGCCCGACGAAGCGAGGAGCTCGAGCGCCTGCAGCGTGCCCGCGACGATCGCCGGCGCGAGCGTGTTCGAGAAGAGGTAGGGGCGCGCCCGCTGGCGCAGCAGGTCGACGATCTCCTTGCGGGCCGCGACATAGCCGCCGGATGCCCCGCCGAGCGCCTTGCCGAAGGTGCCGGTGTAGATGTCGACCCGGCCCTCGACGCCCCAGTGTTCGGGCGTGCCCCGCCCGTGCTCGCCGACGAACCCGACCGCGTGCGAGTCGTCGACGAACACGAGCGCGTCGTATCGCTCGGCGAGGTCGCAGATCTCGTCGAGGGGCGCGAGGTAGCCGTCCATCGAGAACACGCCGTCGGTGACGATCACGCGACGCCGGGAGTCGGATGCCGCGACGAGCTGCGCCTCGAGGTCGGCCATGTCGCGGTTCTTGTAGCGGAACCGGCGCGCCTTCGAGAGCCGGATGCCGTCGATGATCGACGCGTGGTTCAGCTCATCCGAGATGATCGCGTCGTCGGGCCCGAACAGCACCTCGAAGACGCCGCCGTTCGCGTCGAAGCACGAGGAGAAGAGGATCGTGTCGTCGACGCCGAGGAACTCCGACACCCGCCGCTCGAGCTCGAGGTGCAGCTCCTGCGTGCCGCAGATGAAGCGCACGCTCGCGAGGCCGTAGCCCCACTCGTCGAGTCCGCCGTGCGCCGCCGCGACGATGCGCGGGTCGTTCGCGAGGCCGAGGTAGTTGTTGGCGCAGAAGTTCAGCACCTCGCGCCCGCCGACCTCGATCTCGGAGGACTGCGGGCCGTGGATGCCGCGCTCGCGCTTGGTGAGCCCGGCGACCTCGATCTCGTCGAGCTCGGCGCGAAGCTGGTCGCGAATCGTTCCGTACATGTCTAGAGCTCCGTCCAGTCGAGCACGACCTTGCCGGCCCGCGCCTCGCGGGCGGTGGCGAAGGCGGCTTCCCAATCGCGTGCGGCGAACCGATCGGTGATCACCGTGGCGAGCGCGTCGCGCAGGTCGGCGCCGGTCTGCAGCATCGCGCTCATCGCGTTCCACGTCTCGAACATCTCGCGGCCGTAGATGCCCGAGATGGTCAGCATGTGCGTGACGACCTTCGCCCAGTCGACGTCGATCGGGGCGCTCGGCAGCCCGAGCATCGCGACCCGGCCGCCGTGGTTCATGTTCTCGATCATCTCGGGAAGGGCGGTCGGATGCCCCGACATCTCGAATCCCACGTCGAAGCCCTCGCGCATGCCGAGCTCGCGCTGCGCCTCGACGATGCGGCTCTCGGCGACGTTCACCGTGAGGTCGGCGCCCATGCGCCGAGCGAGGTCGAGCCGCGGCTCGGAGACATCCGTCACCACCACGAACCGGGCGCCGATGTGCCTCGCCACCGACGCCGCCATCAGCCCGATGGGCCCGGCGCCGGTGATGAGCACGTCTTCGCCGACGAGCGGGAACTTCAGTGCGGTGTGCACGGCGTTGCCGAACGGGTCGAAGATCGCGCCGACCTCGGGCACCAGCGGCGACGTGTGCACCCACACGTTCTCGCCCGGCATCACGACGTACTCGGCGAACGCGCCGTCGCGGTTCACGCCCACGCCCTTGGTGCGGATGCACATCTGGCGGCGACCGGCGCGGCAGTTGCGGCACATGCCGCACACGATGTGCCCCTCGCCCGACACGTGGTCGCCGATCGCGACGTCGTGCACGAGCTCGCCGACCTCGACGACCTCGCCGTAGAACTCGTGGCCGGGGATGAGCGGCGCGGCGATCGTCGACGCGGCCCAGTCGTCCCAGCGCTCGATGTGCAGGTCGGTGCCGCAGATGCCCGTGCGCAGCACCCGGATCTTGACGTCGGCCGGGCCCGTCTCGGGCTCCGGTCGTTCGACGTACGCCAGGCCGGCGCCGGGGGCGGGTTTGAAGAGGGCCTTCATCGATAACCTCGTCGTTCTCTGGTACTCGAGCCAGGGGGTGTTCCGGCTCTGGGTCGGGATCGGATCGTGTCCGGATGCTCCGAGCGCCAGTCAGTTCATGGTAGCGACGGATGCCGGGGCATCCGTCCGCGAGGGGTAGCGACGGATGCCGGGGCATCCGTCCGCGAGCGGGTTGCAGACCTCCCGAGCGGCGGTTATGGTTCACAGAACGACGGAATCGAATCGATTCGATTCGCGCCGCGAAACACGCGAACCAGACCACGAAGCAGGGACGATGACCGAGACGCCACGCCAGACGACCGAATCGGGCCGCCCCACGCGCGAGCTCTCCGCGTGGCGCAACGCGATCTTCGCGATCTTCTTCCTGAGCGGGCTGTCGCTCGCGAGCTGGGTCGCCCGCATCCCCGCGATCCGCGACGACACCGGGCTCAACACGCAGGGCGTCGGACTCGTCATCCTCTCGGGGTCGATCGCCTCGGTCCTCGGGCTCATCGCGGCGCCGTGGCTCCTCGCGAGACTCGGGGCACGTGCCGGCATGATCGGCGCGCTCGTCACGGTGTCGGTGGGCCTCGTGCTCGTCGGCGTCGGCGGTTCGGTGCTCCCGTCGGTGCCGCTCGTCGTCATCGGCCTCGCACTCTTCGGCTTCGGCAACGGCACGGTCGACGTCATGATGAACGTCGAGGGCGCCGAGGCCGAGCGCGAGATCGGCAAGACGGTCATGCCCCTCATGCACGCGTTCTTCTCGTTCGGCACGGTCGCGGGCGCGGCACTCGCCGCCGCGGCATCCGCCATCGCCCTCTCGGTCTCGGTGCACCTCGCGATCATCGCGGTGCTCATCGCGGTCGCGGTCGTCGTCGCCGTGCGCTTCGTGCCGCGACGCGCCGAGGTCGGCGACGACCTGCACACGGATGCCCCGCGCCCGCCCTGGACCGAGCGGCTGCGCGACAACCTCTCGGTGTGGGGCGACGTGCGACTGCTCCTCATCGGCGTCATCATGCTCGGCATGTCGTTCGCCGAGGGATCGGCGAACGACTGGCTCGCCCTCGCCGTCGTCGACGGACACGGGTACGACGAGACGACCGGAGCGATCGTGTTCGGCGTGTTCACGGTCGCGATCACGGCGGCGCGCGTGCTCGGCGGCCCGGTGCTCGACCGGTTCGGGCGGGTGCCGGTGCTCCGCGCGCTCACGATCGTCGGCATCGTCGGCCTCAGCCTCTTCATCTTCGGCACCGAGCCGTGGATGCTCATCGTCGGCACCGCCCTCTGGGGCGTCGGCTGCTCGCTCGGGTTCCCCGTCGGCATGTCGGCCGCCGCCGACGACCCGCACCGTGCGGCCGCTCGCGTGAGCGCGGTCGCGATGATCGGGTACACCGCCTTCCTCGCCGGGCCGCCGCTGCTCGGCTTCCTCGGGCAGCAGTTCGGCATCCTGAACGCGCTGCTCGTGATCCTCTTCCTGCTCGTGCTGTCGTTCTTCGCGGCGCCGGCCGCGCGCGAGCGCGAGCGCTCCAGCGCGACCGGCGACGCTGACGCGACTCGCGTCAGTCCGCTCGCCGTCGTTCTTTGCGGGAGTTTCCTCGAGGGGGTCGATTTCCGACACCACGACGCCGCCTACCACGTATTCGTGTCGGAAATCGACCCCCTGGAACGCCCGGCGTTGCACGGGATCGCGCGGGCGTGTCATCCGCTCGCCGTACACTCGACGGGTGCGTCTCGTCATCGCCCGCTGCTCCGTCGACTACGCCGGGCGGCTCTCAGCCCACCTGCCGCTCGCGACGCGGCTGCTCATGGTGAAGGGCGACGGCAGCCTCCTCGTGCACTCCGACGGCGGCAGCTACAAGCCGCTCAACTGGATGAGCCCGCCGTGCACCCTCGTGGCGCTCGAGCCCGACGACGAGCAGCGCGCTGCCGGTGTCGTCGAGCTCTGGAAGGTCACCCACCAGAAGACGGCCGACGAGCTGATCGTGTCGATCCACGAGGTGTTCCACGACTCGGCCCACGAGCTCGGCATCGACCCGGGCCTCCAGAAAGACGGCGTCGAGGCGCACCTGCAGCGGCTCCTGGCCGAGCAGATCGAGCTCCTCGGCGAGGGCCACCGGCTCGTTCGCCGCGAGTACATGACCGCGATCGGGCCGGTCGACATCCTGGCGACGGATGCCTCGGGCGCCTCCGTCGCCGTCGAGCTCAAGCGTCGCGGCGACATCGACGGCGTCGAGCAGCTCACCCGCTACCTCGAGCTCATGAACCGCGATCCGCGCCTCGCGCCGGTCACCGGCGTGTTCGCCGCCCAGGAGATCAAGCCGCAGGCGCGCACCCTCGCGGAGGACCGCGGCATCCGTTGCGTCGTGCTCGATTACGACGCGATGCGGGGTATCGAGGGCGGTCACGCCCGCCTGTTCTGACTCGACTTCGGCGTCCGATTCGCACTGTTACCGAGCGAACGCACTCTCCCGGCTGCTGCGCCCGCACTCCATCTGGCATCGGCGCGCTGGTATCTTGACATCAAGATACTTCGAGGAGGAATCATGCGCCTGCACCACGTCCAGATCTCCATGCCCCGCGGCCAGGAGGACCTGACCCGACGTTTCTATCAGGACGCCCTCGGTATGGTCGAGGTGCAGAAGCCGCCATCGTTGATCGGCCGGGGAGGATGCTGGTTTCGCGCCTTCGAGGACAACACGGTCGTTGCCGAGATCCACGTCGGCGTCGACGACCCGTTCGTGCCCGCGAAGAAGGCCCATCCCGCGCTTCTGCTCGGCTCGGTGCGCGAACTCGAGGCGACCGGCCGGCGGATCGCCGACGCCGGCTTCGATGTGTCGTGGGAGGAACGCGACACGTTCGAGGGTTACGTTCGCTTCCACGCGCGGGACGGCTTCGGCAACCGCATCGAGGTCCTCGCGCTCGTCGAATCCGAAGACGCGCAGTCCTGACCAAGCGACGGCTCGCGGCGACATCGCGGGCGTCGACCAACTCACGGGCCCAAGGGAGTGAGGCACCTGCCTTTCCCGATTGAGCGACTATTTGCTCGCGCGGTAGAGCTCCATGAGTTCGCCCGCTACACGTCCTCTATCGCCGACCTCGTGCCCGTTCGCCCGGAGCCATTCACGAGCGGCTGCGAGCTCTTCCTTATTGCTCCGGGTTGCTGCATTACTCCGGGTTGCTGCATTACTCGGGTTGCTGCATTACTCGGTTGCTGCATTACTCCGGGCTGCTGAGCCGCCACCACGGCGAGTGGCCACAGTACGGCTGGTAAGACCACGGCCGCCCCTTCGATGCGAACCCGCTCAGTCACATCGAGCAGGTGGGGTGAGGTGTAGGGCCCGTTCGCAGCCCGGCGGCCTGGAGGATGGCCGCCGAGAGCGCGGCGACAGAGCCCTTGCCGTTGGTCCCGCCCACGTGGAGGATGCGGAGCCCGGCCTCGGGATGGCCAAGCGCGGCGAGGAGCGCCTCGATGCGCTCGAGGCCGAGCCGCATCCCCGCGCGTTCCCAGCGCGCGAGTCCGAGCAGCCGATCGAGAGGGGCGGTCACGGCATCGAAGGCTCGACCGGCTCCGCGAAGAACGCGAGGAGGCGCCGGAGGAGATCGCGCAGATCCTTCCGCTCCACCACGCGGTCGACCATCCCGTGCTCGAGGAGGAACTCCGCGCGCTGGAAGCCCTCGGGGAGCGGCTGGCGGATGGTCTCCTGGATCACGCGGGGGCCCGCGAAGCCGATGAGTGCACGCGGCTCGGCGAGGATCAAATCGCCCAGCATGGCGAACGACGCGGTCACCCCACCCGTGGTGGGGTCGGCTAGGAGCACGAAGTACGGCACCCGCTCCTCGGCGAGCCGGCCCAGCGCGGCCGAGGTCTTCGCCATCTGCATCAGCGACAGCGCTCCCTCCTGCATCCGAGCGCCGCCCGAGCACGTGACGATGAGCAGCGGAATCCGCTTCCGCGTCGCGAGCTCGATCGCCCGCGTGATCTTCTCGCCCACGACGGACGCCATGCTCCCGCCCATGAACGCGAACTCGAAGACGCACAGGACGATCGGATGCCCGTCGATCCGACCGACGCCCGAGACGAGCGCGTCCTCACGACCGGTCTTCGACCGGGACGACTGGAGGCGGTCGGCATAGCGTCCGCGGTTGTCCCTGAAGCCCAGCGGGTCTTGGGAGCGAAGCCCCGCGTCCCTCTCCTCGAACGAGCCCGGGTCGAGCAGGAATTCCAAGCGCTCGCGCGCCGAGAGCCGAAAGGGCTGCCCGCAGCTCGGACAGGTGCGGGCATTCTTCTCCACGTCCGCCCGATAGACGATCTCCCGGCAAGCCTCGCACTTGGTCCAGAGCCCCTCGGTGGTGACCTTGCGCGGCGGCCGGTCGCGGCCGAACAGCCAGGCCACGACGCCTCCTATGAGGCCGCGCCGAGGCCGTTGCCGGTGGCCGAGGCGCGCGTGGCGGCCTTGAGCGTGGCGATGAACTCGCCTCCTTGCCGACCAGATCCGGATCGCCAGCCAGGCGCTCCACCAGCCGGACGATGGCGCTTCCGACGATGGCGCCGTCCGCGTGGCGGACGACCGCTGCGACCTGCTCAGGCGTCGAGATCCCGAATCCGACGCCGATCGGCTTGGTGGTGACGGCGCGGAGATCGCGGACGAGCCTGACGAGCTCTGCCGGCACCTCCGTCCGCTCGCCGGTAATCCCCGTGAGCGGAATCAGGTAGACGAACCCGCGGCTCGCGCGAGCGATCCGGCGGAGCCGCTCCGGACCACTGGTCGGCGCCGCCAGCGCGACGAGGTCGAGGCCCGCGCGTCCGGCGGCCCGCGCGAGCGGCGGGCTCTCGTCGATCGGGCAGTCCGGGACGATCAGGCCCGCCACGCCCGCGCTCGCAAGATCGCGGCGTCACCCGCTCGAGGCCGTAGCGGTGGAGCGGATTCAGGTACGTCATGACGACCAGGGGTGTCCGGATCCGGCCGCTGACACCGGCGAGCACAGGCAGCAGGCGGTAGAGACTCGTCCCCCGGCTCGAGTGCGCGGACGGCAGCTCGCTGGATCGTCGGACCATCCGCCAGGGGATCGGAGAAGGGCAGACCCACCTCGATCACGTCCGCACCGCGGGCGTCGGCTTCCGCGATCAACCGCGCGGTGGTCTCGAGGTCGGGGTCGCCGGCGCAGAAGTACGGGATGAGCGCGCGCTCACCGCGGAGACGCAGGCGGGCGAAGACCTGTTCAATCTGGGACACGGCCACCCCCGGTCTCCCGGCCGGCCACGTCGCGCCCGGCGCCCCGGGTGCCGCGGACGGTCTCGACGTCCTTGTCCCCGCGACCCGAGAGCCCGATCACCAGGCGAGTCTCCCGCGGCAGCGTGGCGGCGAGGCGGATCGCGTGGGCCACGGCGTGTGCTGACTCGAGGGCCGGGACGATACCCTCGAGCCGGGCGAGCAGGCCGAAGGCCTCGAGCGCTTCCTCGTCGGTCACCGCGACGTACTCGGCTCGGCCCGTGTCCTTCAACCAGGCGTGCTCGGGACCGACGCCGGGATAGTCCAGGCCCGCCGAGATGGAGTGCGCGGGCAGGACCTGGCCGTCCTCATCCTGGACCAGGTAGGACAGGCTGCCGTGGAGCACTCCGGGGACTCCGGCCGAGAGCGGCGCCCCGTGACGGCCGCTCCGGAGCCCGGCGCCTCCGGCTTCCACGCCGACCAGCCGGACCTCGCGGTCGTCGAGAAACGGATGGAAAAGGCCGAGCGCGTTGGACCCGCCACCCACGCACGCCACGAGCACGTCGGGGAGTCCGCCAAGCTGCCGCCGCACCTCGCGGCCGATGACCGACTGGAGGTCCCGGACCATCATGGGGTAAGGATGCGGGCCGGCGGTGGACCCGACGCAGTAGTAGGTCGTCCGCACGTTGGTGACCCAGTCCCGGAGAGCCTCGTTCATCGCGTCCTTGAGGGTCCCGCTTCCCGAGCGAACCGGGATAACGCGCGCTCCCAGGAGGTCCATCCGGAAGACATTGAGCGCCTGACGTCGCATGTCCTCCTCGCCCATGTAGACCTCGCACTCGAGGCCCAGCAGGGCCGTGATCGTCGCCGTCGCGACACCATGCTGCCCGGCGCCTGTCTCCGCGATCACGCGGCCCTTGCGCATGCGCCGGGCGAGAAGCCCTTGGCCGAGCGTGTTGTTGATCTTGTGAGCGCCCGTGTGGCAGAGATCCTCGCGCTTCAGATAGATCCGGGCACCACCGGCATGCGCGGTGAGTCGCCCGGCAAGCGTGAGCGGCGTCGGACGGCCCACGTACTCGCGTGACAGCTGAACGACCCGCGCACGGAAGTCCGGGTCACGCCGCGCGTCCTGGTATGCCGTCTCCAGCTCGACGAGCGGCGTCATGAGAGTCTCGGGAACGTACCGGCCGCCGAAGAGCCCGAAGTGGCCGGAGCGGTCGGGCAGGCGAGGTCGTTTCGCCGGTCTACCCACGGGAATCTTCGCGCGGCGGGGCGAGCGCCTCGGCCGCGGCCCGGGCGGCCCGGACGAACTGCCGCACCTTGACTGGGTCCTTCCGGCCCGGCGCGGCCTCCACGCCGGAGTTGACATCGACGCCCCACGGCCGTGCCACCTGAACAGCCTCGCCCACCGTCTCGGGCGTGAGCCCCGCCGCAGATCACGCGCGCCCGGACTGCCGCCTCGCGGGCGAGCCTCCAGGAGATCGTCGCCCGCGCCTAGCCTCGCCCACCGCTCCGGACTGTCGAGAAGAAAGGCGGCGGGCTTGTAGCGGTCCAGCTGGTCGAGGTCACTCGACTCCTGCACCTTGATGGTCTTGAGCGTGGGCCGCGACATGGCGGCCACGACCTCCGGGGGCTCCGCACCATGAGCTGCACCGCCGCGAGTCCGCACTCGGTGACGACGGCAGGTCACGTGCAGCCGGCGGATGGTCCCAGAAGACGCCCACCGGACACACGAACGGCGGGAGCCCTGCCACGATAGCGGACGCTACTGCCGGGTTGACGTAGCGAGGCGTGCCCTCCACGAAGATCAGCCCGATGGCATCGGCTCCCGCCTCCACCGCCCGGAGAGCGTCGTCCAGCGACGTGACCCCACAGATCTTGACCCGCAGGTGGCTCACTGGCCTACCCTTCCTCCGAAGGAGAAAGTGCTCTCATATCCCGAGGAGCTCGCGGAGCTTCGTGGCAGGATCCCCGCTCCGCGACAGCGACTCGCCCACGAGGATGGCCTGCGCGCCGGCGGCACGGACGCGCTTGACATCGTCGCGCGTGGCGATTCCGCTCTCGGAGACCACGCAGGCGCCCGCCGGTGCTCGGACGGCGAGCCGCTCGGTGGTCGCGAGGTCGGTCCGGAACGTCGTCAGATCCCGGTTGTTGATGCCGATCACCCCGGCCCCGAGCTCGGCGGCCCGATCAAGCTCCCCTTCGCGGTGGACCTCCACCAGCGCCGAGAGTCCGAGCCCCTTGGCCGCCTGGAAGAGGTCGGTGAGCAGCGGCGGATCGAGAATGGCCACGATCAGCAGGATGGCGTCGGCGCCGTGGGCCCGCGCCTCCCACAGCTGGTACTCGTCGACGACGAAGTCCTTCTCGAGCACCGGGCACTCCACGAGAGCCCGCACCGTGTCCAGGTCCGCGAGACTTCCCTGGAAGTGGGCATCCGTCAGGACGGAGAGCGCCGCCGCGCCCGCCCGCACGTATTCCCGCGCGCGGGCGACGGGGTCGAATCCCTCGGCCAGGGCGCCCTTGATGGGCGACGCGCGCTTGAGCTCGGCGAGGACCCGCACCTCGCCAGCCATGCGCGGCGTCAGCGCCGCGGCCAGGCTCCGCGGCGAGGGGCGCGTCGCGGCGCGGACCTCCAGCGCGCCGCGAGGGTGCGCGGCCCGGCGGGCGACGACGTCCACACGCTTCCGGCCAACGATCTCGTCCAGAAGGCCCATGGCATCGATTCGCTCAGAAGTCACCTCGAGCCCCGTCGGGCCTGGGCAGGTCGAGAGGGAAGCGGCGGACCTGCTCGAGGACGTGCTCGCGGAGCGTGCGGGGCGGCGGCAGGTCCCGCGCGAGACGCCCGCCGCGGATCAACGGCTTGAGAAGGTCCTCGTACGGCCCGCCGCACGCGCACCGGTCGACAGCTAGGTGGGCGGCCGCGACAACGGTCTTCCCGCAGGCGCGGCAGCGCAGGACCCGCTTCGAGCCCGAGTGCTTGCCCCGCTTGGCGATTGGCTGGCCGTCGATCTCCATGATGTCGAGCCCGAAGTTGAGGACCGGGGCATTCGCGATGGCCGTCCCCACCCCGTAGGCATCGACCAGCGGATTGAGGCGCGGCATCTGGTACTCGTCGATCCCGCCGGTGGCGATGATCTTGACGTGCTCGAACCCACGATAGTCGAGCTCCCAGCGGACCTCCTCGAGGATGCGGTAGAAGTCGCCCCGCCGGGACGAGGGGGTGTCGAGCCGGACCGCGTAGAGGTCCCGCCCGAGCGCCTCGGCCACCCGGATCGCCTCGAACTTCTCGTCCTGGAGGGTGTCGATCAGCGCCACCCGCCGGACCTTCGGATCGATCACGTCGTGGAACGCGCGGAGCGCCTCGACGGTGTCCCCGATCACCAGGACCAGCGCGTGAGGGATCGTGCCCATGGGATCAGCGTCGATCAGCTCGGCCGACTTCGTCACTGCCACGCCGTCGCAGCCCCCGACGAAGGCGTTGCGCTCGATCATGGGGGCGAGCCCCGGATGCATCCGCCTGGCTCCGAAGCTAATCACCTGGCGCTCCCCCGCCGCCTTCTTGCAGCGGGCCGCCTTCGTCGCAATCCCCGAGGCCTGGCAGAGGAGACCGAGGAGCGCCGTCTCGTACTCCGCCCAGTCCACGTAGACGCCCTCCACGGTGAGGACGGGCTGGTAGGCGCCGAACACCGTCCCCTCGTCCATGGCGGTCACGTCGATGGGCAACCCGTCCAGGAGGTGGGCGGCCTCCTCGATTCCGGCCAGGATCCCCCAGCCCCAGTCGCCCGGCAGGCTCTTCAGATACACCTCGGCCTTGACGCGCGCCCGGTTGCCCCGGGCCCGGAGGATCTGCACTGTCCGGTTGAAGTAGACGTCGGCAACCTCTCCCGCCTTGATCTCCTGGTGGGTCGCAAGATGGAAGGGTCGCTTGTCAGGCACGCTCAGCGCTCCTTCGGGGCGCCGGCACGCGCCGGCGACGCCGAGGCGTCGTCGTGGAGGGAGACGTAATCAAATATGAGCGAGGCCAAGAGGTTGTCCCTGAGCCCGGGAACGGTTAAAGGTGCCAGGATTCTAGCAAACCCCCCCAACCCCCACAAGCAAGACGGAGGCTCCGGCCTCCGTCCCGGTTCTGGGTCCACAAGACCAGCCCCAACGTGGTCGCGCCGGGCGATCAGCGCGTTCGGCGCTCTCGAGCCCGCGGGACTGCGCGTAGCGGGCCTGGTACTCCGATGTGTTACCGGACGGTGTCGATGTAAGCCCGGAATGCGTCGCCGAGATCCGGTCGCGCCAGGGCCATCTCCACGGTCGCCTTGAGAAACCCGAGCTTGTCGCCTGTGTCGAAGCGCCGACCTGTGAACCGCACCGCATAGAGGGGTCGGCGCGCCCGGAGGCGCCGGAGGGCGTCGGGTGAGCTGGATCTCCCCCCGGTAGTCGGGCGGGGTCTCGCCCAGGATCGGGAAGATATCTGGCGTCAGCACGTAGCGGCCGATGATGGCGAGATCGGAGGGTGCGGCCTCGGGCGCGGGCTTCTCCACCAGGTCTTCGACGAGGAACACGTTGTCGCCGACAGGCGTGCCCTTGATGACGCCGTACATCGAGAGCTGGTCGCGGGGGACGCGCTCGACGGCGAGCACCGGGTTGCCGAACTGCTCGTACACCGAGAGGAGCTGGCTGATGGCCGGCGGATCCGCCACGATGATGTCGTCGCCGAGGAAGGCAGCGAACGGCTCGTCGCCGACTAACGGGCGGGCGCAGAGGATGGCGTGCCCGAGACCGAGCGGCTCCTTCTGGCGGACGTAAGTCACGGAGGCGAGGTCAGAGATCGTCTTGATCTGCGCGAGCTCCTCCCACTTGCCACGCTCCTGGAGGTAGAACTCC
>CAWJZK010000031.1:0-185559 GCA_963847285.1 uncultured Actinomycetota bacterium | reverse complement strand
GGGTCAGCGAAGCTCACGCTGGTCGCGGCGCCGGCCGGCTTTGGCAAGACGACCGTCGTGACCGAATGGCTATCCTCCTTGGGCGATGACCAGCGCGTCGCCTGGCTGTCACTGGATGCCCGCGACGATGAGGTGACGCCGTTCTGGTCTTATGTGATCGCCGCTCTGGACGCGGCCATACCTGGTGTCGGGGACGAAGCGCTCGAACTCCTGCAGTCCTCGCCGTCGTCGACCGAGGCAGTCCTGGCAACGCTGGTCAACGACCTGGATTCCCGGTCGACCGAAGTCGTCCTCGTGCTCGACGACTTCCACGTCATCCAGGACACGGCGGTGCAGGCCGGCATGGCGTTTCTCGTAGAGAGCCTTCCCGCGAACGTGCGGTTGGCGATCGTCAGCCGCGCGGACCCGTCGTTACCGCTGGCACGGCTGCGCGCGCGCGGCGAACTCGTCGAGCTACGTGCCGCCGATCTGCGATTCACCCGCGCCGAAGCATCCGCCTACCTCAACGAGATCATGGGGCTGGCCGTCGACGACGATGATGTCGTCACTCTTGGAGACCGGACCGAAGGCTGGATCGCGGCTCTCCAGCTCGCCGCCCTGTCGATGCAGGGTCGCGATGACGTGGCGGACTTCATCGCAGGGTTTGCCGGCGATGACCGGTTCGTCGTTGACTATCTGGTCGAGGAGGTGCTGGAGCGGCAACCGGAAGCGGTACGGAGGTTCCTGCTCGAGACGTCGATCCTCTCGCGGCTAACCGGTGACCTGTGCGACGCCGTCACTGGCGCCAGCGGAGGCGCCGCAACCCTCCAAGCACTCGACCGGGCGAATCTCTTCCTCGTCCCGCTCGACGACCACCGTGAGTGGTACCGCTATCATCATCTCTTCGCGGAGATGCTCCGTGGCCGGGTAGTCGACGAACTGTCCGAGCATGTCGACGAGCTGCACCTTCTGGCGAGCGACTGGTTCAAGCGACACGGCTTCATGACGGAGGCGATCGGCCACGCCATCGATGCCGCGGCATTCGACCGAGCTGCCGACATGATCATCCTCGCGATGCCGGCGATGCAGCAACGTCGCCAGGAGACCATGCTTGTGCGCTGGTTCGAGCTGCTCCCAGCGGAGATCGTGCGGGGCCGTCCCGCATTGAGCATCGGATTCGCCGGCACCCTACTGTCGGCAGGCCGCACCGACGGTGTCGAGGCATTGCTCCGAGATGCCGAGTCAGCCATCGGCGGAACGTCGGAGGAGCTCCGTGCCGTACAGGGCGGCATCGCTCTGTACCGTGCCGCGCAAGCTTTGACGTCTGGTGACGTCGAAGGTGCGTCGGAGCACGCCCGCCTCGCCGTCCAACTCGCCGAGGAGCGGGACCACATCGACCGAGGCTCGGCGGCCGGTCTGCTGGGACTGATTCTCTGGACACGAGGAGACCTCGCGGATGCCCGCGCGTCCTGGGCCGTGGCGCTGGAGGAACTCCACCGTGCCGGTCACCTGTCCGACATGATCGGCGGGTCGATCGCCGTGGCCGACATTCAGCTCGCCCAGGGCCGGCTCACGGAGGCGGAGGAGACCTATCGACATGCTCTCGACGTGGCCGCAGTAGCTGAGCCTCCGCTGCGAGGCGCGGCGGACATGCACGTGGGCATGTGCGATCTGCTCCGCGAGCGTGACGACCTCGATGGTGCTCGCCGACACCTCGCGGCGGCCGAGACACTCGGTGAGTTCGCCGGACTGCCCCAGAGTCGCCATCGGCGGCGGATGGCGGCGGCCCGGCTCTTGCAGACAGCCGGCGATCCCGCTGGCGCTCTCCCAATTCTCGACGAAGCTGAAGTGCTCTACACCCCGGATTTCTTCCCGGACGTCCACCCGATCCCGGCGCTTCGCGCTCGAGTTCAGCTGACTGAGGGTCGGAAGACCGACGCCCTCGATTGGGTCCGGCGCAGCGGCGTTACGGCGGACGACCAGCTGTCGTACCTTCGCGAGTTCGAGCACGTGACGCTCGTCCGCGTTCTCTTGGCCGGTCCCGTCGACACGAGGCAGCTCACCGATGCGAATCGCCTGATCGAGCGCCTGTTGCACGCCGCCGAGCAGGGTGGCCGCTGGGGAAGCGTGATCGAGCTCCTGGTGCTGCGGTCTGTCGCGCTGCACAAGACCGGGCGTGCAGTGGACGCAGTCGACGCGCTCGCCCGGGCCGTGTCGCTCGCCGAGCCCGAGGGCTACGTGCGGACGTTTGCCGACGAAGGCGAGCCAGTGGCGCGGCTGCTCACCGCGCTGGTGAAACGCGGAGGCGACAGCCCCTATCTTCGTCGGCTTCACGCCGCGGCGACGGCTGCCCGTCGGCCGCGGTCAGCGACGCAGGGGTTGATCGACCCGCTGAGTGACCGCGAGCTCGATGTGCTGCGCCTGCTCGGGAGCGAACTCGCAGGTCCGGAGATCTCTCGCCAGCTCGTGATCTCGCTCAATACGCTGCGCACGCACACGAAGAACATCTACGCCAAGCTCGGGGTCACGTCCCGCAGGGAGGCGGTCCGACGGGCCACCGACTTGGGCATCTTCCGCACCGGGCGATGATCACCAGATGTGGTGATGACCACTCACCACATCTGCTTCTAGTTTTCCAGGGTGAGGTCATCCCCGAATAGCAGCTCAGGGCTGTACGAGATCCGTATCAGCGGCCATCTCGATGCCCGCTGGACCGTCTGGTTCGACGGACTGACGCTCGCACCCGATCCAGACGGGACCACGCTCATTCAGGGTGTCCTGGCCGATCAAGCGGCACTTCATGGCGTCCTGCAGAAGTTGCGCGACGCCGGGCTGCCGCTCCTCTCTGTCACCCGCATCGACATCACAAGGAGCACAAGATGACCACGCCAACCCGACCAGCCGCAGTCAGTAGTCCCAGCGCACTGGGCCACCCGGGAGCCATGAGGGCCGCCGTGTACCGGAGATTCGGCGGACCGGACGTCGTCGAGATCGTCGATGTCTTGCGGCCCAAGCCCACTGCCGAAGAAATCCTGATCAGGGTCCGAGCCACGACAGTGAGCGCTGCTGATCACCGCACCCGCTCGCGGGATGTGCCTTCCGGACTCCTCCTCCCGAGTTCCCTTGTGCTCGGATTCTTCAGGCCGAGGCGACCAGTACTGGGCATGGACGTCGCCGGTGTCGTCGTCGCCGTCGGCGAGCACGTCGACCGGTTCGCACCGGGCGACAATGTGCTGGCCATGCTGGGCAGCCGGTTCGGCGGCCACGCCGAGTACGCCATCGCTGCTGCAACCGATGCGATCGCCGTCAAGCCGAGCTCGATGAGCTTCGAAGCGGCGGTGAGCCTGGTCTTCGGAGGCATCACCGCACGCGGCTACCTCAGCCAAGTCGCGATCGGGCACGGCACCAAGGTGCTGGTGAACGGTGCGTCCGGTGCCGTGGGCACCGCCGTGGTGCAACTCGCCAAAGCCGCTGGTGCCCACGTGACGGGCGTGTCGAGCGAGCCGAACGAAGCGCTGGTCGCTTCGCTCGGCGCCGACCATACGATCGACTACACGAATCACGACTTCACCACCGATGGCGCCACCTACGACGTCATCGTCGACTGCGTCGGCAACGCCCCGGTCGCACGCGTTCACAACAGCCTCAACCCGGGCGGCGCCGTCCTCCTGGTTGCGGGCGACCTCCGTTCGATCATCAGCGCGCGTGGCCGAGCCCGCCGTCACGGCATCAGCGTGATCACCGCCCCGGGCCCATATCGCTCCGAGGACCTCGAGCACGTCGTGGACCTCGCAGACCGAGGGGCCTTCCGCCCGACGATCGATCGCACTTTTCCATTCGAAGAGATCTCGGCCGCCCACCGGTACGTCGACACCGGCCGCAAGCGCGGAAGCGTCGTCGTGACCGTCGCCTCCATCGACCACAGATAGCGGTTCCGCTGTTCGACTTCCCAATGGGTATCGACCGGTGGAGTTACCGAGTGCACTCGACCACTCCAAGACTGAAAGGCCGACCATGACGATCACCACCACCCGGCCGCAGCGGACCAAGCCCAAAGGCCAATGGCTCATCCCGACCGGGCTGATCCTGCTCGCACTCATCCCCATCATCTCGGGCTCGCTCAGGCTCACGCAGTTGAGCGGTGGACCCGAATTGATGCCCGAGGCGGCGAGGTTCACCGATTCGCCGCTGCCCGTCATCTTGCACATCGTGTCGGCAACGCTCTTCAGTATCGTCGGCGCATTCCAATTCCTGCCCGCGCTGCGACGGGGTAGACGGAGCTGGCACAAGATCGCCGGGCGGGTTCTCATCCCCGCAGGAATCGTCGTCGCGCTTTCCGGCCTGTGGATGGCGACGTTCTCCGCGCTACCGGCCGGTGACGGACCGTTGCTCCACGGGATCCGCCTCGTATTCGGAACCTACATGGTCGTGAGCATCGGGCTCGCGGTGCGTGCCCTCGTCCGCCGCGACTACGCAACACACGGCGCGTGGATGACCCGCGCCTACGCCCTCGCGGTTGCGGCCGGCACCCAAGCCCTGTTCCTGATCCCCGGGTCGATCGTGTTCGGCTCCAGCCACGAACTGTCCCGAGCTGTCGCGATCGGCGCGGCCTGGCTGGTCAACCTCGGCGTGGCCGAGTTCGTCATCTGGCGGCGGAATGTGCTGAGACATCACATGGAGGGGATGACGGGAATCGAACCCGCGTAATCAGTTTGGAAGTCGCTCGGCCGGTCGGTATCGGTTCATCGAGAATCGCGGGGAATTTGCCCGTTGATCTGCGGAAATGAGCCTAACACGATTAACGGTTCGTCACGGTTGAACTCGTGTTTATACGTCCCACGGTCCCACGTCGTCCCACGGCGGTCCCACGAAATGACGGTCGATCGGGGCGGTCCGTCTCATCGGACGTCTCGGGATGCCCCCCGACGGTCGACCGCGGACGCCCAAACCCATGCTTGCCGGCGTGCGCCGTCCCGTAGTTCGAACTCAACGAGCACGGCACGATCGGTCCACGCAATCGCCCGACCATCGTGCCGTTCGTTTCATCGTCGTCCCCTCATCGTTGATGGATACTCGCGGCGCCTCTGACCGCTCGACATCGATGTTCGAACTTCTGCTGGCGACATCGATGTCGACACAAGCCGCAGCGTACAGTGACCCCCGTTTGGGGGTCAAATGTTGAGTTTCGCTCACCATGACGCGCGCTTGTTTTCGAGAGGGGTGTGCCTGAGGGGGCGGCAGCAATGAGCTTGCTGGCGGTGCAAGGTAGAATTTTGATCATGCACACGTCGAAGGGGATGACACGTGACGATGCCGCGTCCATCGACATGTACAACCCGAAGCTGCTGAATCTGCTCGCGGTAAGGGAGGTGCTACAGGAGGACCCGGCTCCATACCTGCCGCGCGTGACCGAGCTACCTTCTTGCGTTCGAGCCAGTCTGGATCAGTCCGAGCAGGGCCTCGGGAAGTATTGGCGCGATCACTGGGATGCGGTGCTCAACGAACTCGTTCTTCCGAAAGCTACATACCCAGCCGGCGGATGGGCTCCCTGGCCCGCGGCTCTGCCGGCAGTTAGTCACGACGAACTGTCGGAGTGGCAGAGCGAACTTCCGAAGCCTCCGCGGGGAATCCCTCTGGGAGACCACCCCAGCTACCAGTACTACTTGGCTCGTGTTGCGTCAGGGTACAGGCTTCCCGCTCGGCTTGTAGTGCTTCCACTGGCCGGCGCCTTCTCCTACCGATACAGCGACACTATCGGCCTCGTGTCTGCGGAGCAGTTTCTGAACAACGCGCATCCCAGGTTCGGATTCCTCGCCGCCTAATCACCACTGCCGCCTCTACGGTCACAAGAAGGCCGCGGGCCAGGTGTGGTGAAGGCCAAGCGCGTGAACTATCTGGATACGCACAGGCGGATCCGCTTGCTTGCCTTCGATCAGGCTCCGCAGTAGAAGCGACGGCGTCAGCGCAGGTCAGCTTCACGCAAGCAGATACGTAGAATATACGTTCGAATCATGACAAGAGGCGTCACCTATCGTCAGTCGCTGTCTCGAATCGGCATCACGCCCGGCCACACCGAACAAGTGTCACAAGCGTCACATTGCCGGGGATCCCGGCGCGCAATCGCCGTTAGCAAGCATGCGGGAACCGTCACCGATGCGTCACTAGCGTCACGATGCCGCGATCACTGCGACTTTGCACGCGGGCGATCCTAGTTGAGCGGCGGCCATTTCAGGTCGGGGAAGGCGTTCCGGAGCGTGCTCTCATCGATGTGCTCGCTCGGGCCGCCCTCGCCGGCTTCGATTAATCCCACTTCGATCAGGTCGTGCTGCGAGAGTCGGATCGAGCCTTCGTCTCGTGTGAACAGGCCGTACCAGACGTTCTCGTCGGCAACGTAGTCGTATAGGTCGGCGATAAGCGTCAGATCGACCTCGTAGATGTGCCGTCGCTTCGTCCGCTCCGATGCGATGAAGACTCCGACCGGCCGGTGCTGCTCATCGACGTAGATCGAGAGGATGAAGCTGTGGATGAACTCGTGAAAGAGCGACTCCACGTCGAGCTCCGCTGATTGCGGGTGCTTCAGGTCGTAGTACCGCTCGACGCTCCAGCGATCGAGCGGCCTCGGTTCTTCCCCTAGCAGTCGGAAGTGCCGCACCTTGACCCGCCGAGTCGGAAGCCGTGACGACGACTTGTACGCCTCGATCAGACGGCGGATCACGAACATGCCGAGCATGACATCGCGCTCGATGTCGTACTCAGTGCGCCCGTCCCACGTCGAGCTCGACGCGTACTCTCGGAGCGCCACGGCGAGCCGCGCCAACTCATTCCGCCACGGCAACGAGTCACTGATCACCCGGCGATTATCTCGGTACGCACGCCCCACGCCCGCGCGGCTCGCCCAGCCCTCCCGGTCTGACTACGCGAGCGAGCACTAGAAGGGCGTCTCCTCACTCGGCCAACCGGCCGCAGTCTGTGCCGCCTCCTCCGCCTTCTTCTTCTTGCGCTCCTCGAGATCCACTTTCCAGGCCTCGTGCTGCGCGAGGCGCTGCGCCTCCTGATAGGCGTCGTGACCGTTGACGTCCTTCTGGAACTTCTCGAACCGAGCGGTCAACTCCGCGTCGGGCTCCTGTCCACGCGCCATAGTCGCCGAGAGGTCGAATGCAAGACTTCAGGAGTTCCTCGACCTTCACCGGCTCCTGGGAGAAGTCCCAAATTGTAAGACCTTCGTACTCGTCGAGCGCGTCAAGCATCTGGATGAGACGCGTCCGGTCGCCCGAGTCCATGACGCCGCCGATGCTCCGGCGGAGAGCGATGTCGCCGGTCGTCTTCCATCGCTCGTCAAACCACGTCGTGAACTTCCCATTGGCCGCTTCAGAGTACTGCCGCACCGCCTGAAGCTCATCGAGAAACAGACCCGCAATCGTTGCGGCCAAGCCTCGCGCCGTGGCGCTTACGGCCTCCCTGACAATGCGCGCCTGAGCTTCGTCCTCGCGCCGGGTTCGATCGACCTCTCGCACCTCCTCTGCGCGTAGCTTCTGCTCGTCTCTGCGCTGGGAGACCCGACCATTGAGCCAGACGCCGCCAAGAGTTACGAGGCCTGTGGCAACGACGGTCAATACTGGGGACCAATCCATGACCGCACAATAGCGTGCCGCCTGGGTTCCGCCCGGATATGCCTTGAGCGTCGAAAGGCGCCAACGCCCGAGCGGCGCGAGCACGAGGCGGCCACGACCAGCTCCCGACGAGGTGCATTCGGTGGGGTATTGAGAATGGCGAGAGGGTGCGAGTACTGTCTAGATTAGGCGGCCCGGAGGGCCGCAGCGTTGTCGTGTAAAAAAGGGCGTCAGCTTGAATCGAGGGGATCGGTTCGGGGTGTTTTGCGCGATGTGGCGATGTTCGGGGATGGGCGGCGATGCCGCTCGGTTCGGGTTGATCCCGCGCGTTGTTCCCGCCGTTCGTGACGGGTGTGACAGGTCGTGACGCTTTCTCCGTTTTGGTTTGAGGGTCCGGAAAAACGGAAGGGGCGAGGCGCGGGGTTACCCCGGGTCGCAATCTAAGAAATCGGTCGGTCTTGTCGGATCGAGGGCGGGAACCGCCGCGGCCTCGATTCGCCGCGGTATAACTCGACACGCGGCGACGGATCGTCACCGATTCGGGGCGGGGCGTAGTCGTCGACGAGCGCGAACGCGAGTTGACCACCGATGTCGAGTCGAGCGCGTCGGAGCATTCCGAGGTCGTAGGACTTGTGGCAGGCGGTGCACCGCGGTGCGTAGTGGTCCGGCGCCGGTGAGTAGGGGCCGAACCGTGAGGCGCGCTCGCCCTGGGTATCGCGGCGATCGTATGACCATTGCTGCGCGCGTCGAGCGCAGTCGATGCACTTGTAGCGCGACGCCTCGCCCCGCACGGCTACGACTCGGCTGTGCGCGCCTTGGTAGGTGACATCGGGCGCGGGGTGCCTTGCGTGAATCCCGCACGTGCGGGTCGTGCCCGCGTTGAGGCTGCCATAGAGCACGAGGCTGAATACCCCGCAATCGCATGCGCACCACCACCGGCCGCCCCGGTTGGCGTCGCGGTGATCGGCGACGAGGTGGCCGAACCGTTGACCGGTGATGTCGTGGAACGACCGGCGGGGCGAGTGCAACGGGTCGCCGTACCGGTAGTAGCGCGCCCAATGCGAGCCACACATCCGGTGCCCCTGATACTCCGGTCTCGTGCACCCCTCGATGCTGCACGCGCCCCGCGGTCGTTCCATGCGTCGATCTCGATCGCCTACGAGGCGAGCCATTCGGCGATTCGTTGCCGCCTCGTCTTGCCGTTGATCTCTTCCGCACCTGCCGTCGCCGCCAATGCGTGCGCCGCGACGATGTAGCAATCGGCGCAACTGCGGATCGCCGAGTCGTAGTTGTGGCTGCGATCGGCTTTCTCGGGCGGCAGGCCGATGAGTTCGCGATCGCGGATCCGCATCCCGGTGCCCTCGTGGCGGATGTACTTTCCGCACTTGGGGCATGTCCTCGCGGCGCTGTCCGCGGCGTCGTTCATGGCGTGCCGATCGGCGTCGGCGTCGATTTGGGTGAGGAGTTGAATCCGCACGCGGTGCCTCGTGAGCGCGGCGACGTAGTCGCGCTCGGTCTGCTCGATCCGGCGCGCGATGTTCCGCGGTGAGTCCTGGTTGCTGTCGCGCTCGTCGAGCGTGAACTCGCCGTGCCGACCTTGGTTGAGCATCGTCCCCCGGCCGGCGGTGAACTCCGCCTGTTGCACGTTCACCGCGCGTTCGTGGGCGATGCTGTTGAGCACGTCCGGTCGTGCGGATGCGATGGCACGTTCGGTCGGCTCGACCGTGAACCACCGGTCGCGGAACGGTTCGGGGATGTAGAACTCGGAGTCGGGGTCGTTCCATCCTTCAGGGAACGATGGCGGCGCCGCATTCGCGTTTCGTCGGTTGAACATGGGTGTCGTTGCCTTTCGGTCTCGTGGTTCGTGGAATGGGGGTCGTCGCGTGTTGTCGGGGGTGCTCGTGGCATCGAGAGCGCGCTACCGGGTGCGAGCGGGTGTGCGCTAGTGAATGGTCGGGGGCGGGCGAGGATCATGGCGCCATCCCCTCGGCGTCGGCCTCGCTGGTCGGGAGCCACGTGCGCACTGCCTCATCGACCGCGGCGAGCCGGTATCCGCGGAATGCGTTGGTTCGGGTCGGGTGCACGCCGTAGGGCTTGAGGATGAGGGCGAGGCGCCGTCCGGTGAGGTCGGTCCATGCCGTGTCGGGAAGTGCGGCGAGTCGGTCGAGGAGGTCGCCGGTCTCGATGAGGCCGCCGGCGCCGAGTCGTGGTCCGAGTGCGGCTGCGATGTCCCGGAGGCATTCGATGCCCTCGGAGGGCAGGGCGACGCGTTCGGCGTCGTAGGCGAGGTAGGCGCCGGCCTCGCGGGTGAGTTCGGGCCATGATCCGCCGGCGAGGTCGGCGGATGCGTAGAGGGGTTCCCATACGTCGGCGGATCGGTCGGCGAGGTTGGTCGGCGGCCGGTATTGGGCGAATTCGTGGCCGGCGGTCTCGGCGATGCGGGCGAGGTGATCGCGGAGCGGGTGGAGTGCCGCGCCGGCCTGTCGCATGCGGTACGGCTCGACGTGCTGTTCGGGTCGGCGACGCTTGATCCGGATGAACACCGAGCGATCGGTGATCGTGTCAGGCATGTCGCCGATGCCGGCGAGGATGAGCGGCGCGAACGTCTCGAAATCGGTGGGGATGCCCCCGCGCATTCGACTGAACGGTTTGTTGCGTTGAAACCCGCCGTTGATGAGGGCTCGGAGGTCTTCGTGACGGTCGGCGGCGCTCGTGCCGAACACCGCGTCGGCCTCATCGAAAATGACAGTCGGCGGATGCGCCGGGTCGGCGGCGATTCGGGAGAACAAGACGGCCGGGGTCGCATTGATGGTGTGGAAGGGATCGGCGACGAGTTCGCCGAGGAGTTCGAGAGTTCGGGTCTTGCCGGAGCGTTTCTCGGCGCTCGTGATGACCAGGCGGGGGGCGATGTCGAAATGGCCGGCGACATGGGTGTAGAGGGTGTACACGGTCAGAGCGACGTAGTGATGAGCGGTCTGTTGCACCGTGAACCGTTCGAACGCGGCGCGCACGGCATCGAGCACCGCGGCGGCATCGAGGGCGGGCGTCGTCGTGGGTGCGAGTGGAGGAGGGAGGATCGTCGTCGGGGCGGTCGGCACCGCGGGGGCGGCGGTGTCAGGGCGGGTCGCGCTCATCGACGCGCCGACCGGATGGTGCGGCGTGTCTCCGCCGGGTCGAGGCCGGCGGCCTGAGCTGCGGCGGCGAGGACGGCGAACGCCATCTCGGATCGGCCTTGTTCGGCAGCCCGCCGCGCCGCCCAATAGAGGGCATCGTTTCGCCGGCCGGGTGCCGCCTGACGGACCACTCGCGCGAGGCCGTGCATCGCACGGTCGTCCGCGGCCGTGATCCCGGGTCGAGTGGTGCGCGGCGGGGAGGCCCGGAGCAGACCGGCGAGAGCGGCCGGGAGCATGGCGACGGGTTGGTTCGGGTCGAGCCATCGGTAGGGGCGGCCGGTTGCGGGGTGGAGGCTCGGCGGCATGACGCAATACCCCGTGTGTGTCTTGACATCGATCCCGGGTGGCAGGCGGGTCGAGGTGACGCGGCCGGCGGGCCGATAGAAATAGTGATGGCCGCCGCCGGTGCCCCGTCCGGAAACGACGGTGAGGGTTGCCGGGATCGGCTCGCCGGCCGCGGTTTCGAGGGCGGTGAGGCTGCCGCCGTTCTGCGGGTCGATGTCGAGCACGATGAGCGGAGCGGGCACCCGCGCGCCGATGTTGAGGCCGTCCCGGCAGGCCCACCAGGCCCGGATCGTGCCCGGGTCCGTGGTCGCGTCGTGAACGCCGTGCGGGGTGTTCGGGATCTTGCCGCGGAGTGGCAGGATCGCCCATCCGGCGGCGGCGAGGGCGAGGGCGTCGCCGATGTCAGGCATCTTTCGGCCCGCCGGGGAGTCGGCCGGCGCGGGCGAGTTCGCGGTAGCCACGCGCCCATTCGGTTCGAGTGAGGGTCGCGTCGGCGGCGCGGGAGGCGGCGGCGGTGCGTCGGCGAAACTCGGCGGTTCGGACGCGGGCGCCGTCGAATCGGACGAGGGCGAGCACTTGGTACACGATGCGCGCCTCGATCGAGAATCCTTGTGGGCGGAGAACCCCGGCCGCGGTTGCCGCCCGATCGGCGGCCGTATCGCCGTTCACGGCGTCATCTGCCCGGGGGTCGTGTGACGCTCGATGTACGCTTCGAGGTCGGCCTGGTGGAACATCACGCGGCGGCCGATGCGCACGATCGGGAGTTCACCGGATCGGGTGATGTCGCGCATGTTGCGCTCGGTCGTGCCGAGGTAGCCGGCGGTTTGCCGGATGTCGAGGAGCCTGCCCCGGGAGGGGACCGGCTCGGCAATTTCGGACATGGCGGAGTCATCCGTTCCCGACACCGCATGCGGTGGGAAGGGTGATCGGTCCGGCGGTAGTCGCCTCGGCACCGCGGACGCGCGGTGTCGGATGGTCGGCGAGGTGCGGAGGTCGCTACAGTCGCGCGCCGGATCCGGCCGGCTCGCCGGGGGCGCCGGGGGCGGCGATGAGGTCGCCGGCGTCACCGAGAGCGGCCGGCATTCCCGGCGGGAGGGCGTCAACGCGGTCGCGATCGGTGACGGCGTCGGCCGGCATCCGGTCGGCGTCGTCGCCGGCAGGGGCGAGGTCATCGCTCTCGTGCTGGTGCTCGCGGGCGTCAAGGATCCACGCGAGTACGTCGAGCACGGCGCCGAGTCGGAGCGCAATGGCGACGTGGAAGATATCGGGACTCTCGCCGATGTGCCGGATCCGCTCGTAGTGGCCGGCGAGGCGGTCGCGGGCCGGGATGAGGGCGGCGGTCGATACCCGGGCGAGCGCGGTCGTCGCGGCGCGGAGCCGAGCGCGGTCGGGTTCGGGTTCCGGGTCGCGATCGAACGCGAGCGCCGTCACTCGCTCCCAATCGTGTCGGCCGGTCCGAACCGCCCACCCGGCATCGGGCATGAACGCGGCGACCACGGCAGAATATGCCGCCCGGGCGGCAGCGACCGCATCGGGGTCGGCGCCGGTCGAGGTGTCGAGGGGGGTCGCGTCGAGCGCGTGCGTCGCAAGCATCGTGATCCGTTCCCCTTCCCTCGATCGATCGGGCCGGCTCGTGGCCGGGTCATGTGTGAGGAGTGTGCCGGGTCATTCCGGCCGGTGTCAAGCGCCCCTGTTGATAACCGCCCGTCACCGCCTGCGGCCTGTGGATAACACCCGGCACACCCCGCAACGTCGATGTCATAGACGTGTCTAGGACACCCGATCGTGCCGCCGTCGGCGGGTCGGGAGGGGAAGTATCTCCGGCGCCCGTTCGGCGTTCCACATCGCGTCGAGCCGATCGGCGATGAGGTCGCCGGCGTTGTGGGCCGCGTGCACGTAGATGAGCGCGGCGCGAGAGGTCGCGTGCCCGAGGCGCGCCCGGATGTCGGCAATCGACGCGCCCCCCGAGGCGACCATCGTCGCCCCAGTGTGTCGGAGGTCGTGAAACCGGAGGTCGGGCCGGCCGACGGCATCCGCGGCGCGCCGATAGAACCGGTTGAACGTCGAGGACGTGAGTAGGCGCCCACTACGTGTCGTGAACACTTGCGCCGTCGGCTCCGAGCCGGTGAACCGATCGAGGTGGTCGAGGAGGGGCGCGAGGGCGAACGCCGGCACCCGGATGTCACGGTTCGAGGTCGTGGTTTTCGTCGTGCCGAGGCGTGCCGGTTTCCCGGACACCTCGATGAGCGCACGGCGAACCCGGAGGATCCCGGTCGCCGCGTCGATGTCGCGGCGTTGCAGGCCGAACACCTCGCCGAACCGGAGCGAGGCGCCGACCGCGAGGATGACCGCGGTCGCGTAGCGGTCCGGCATCCGCTCGGTGATCGCTTGCACCTCGCCGAGCGTCGCGGTCGGCCGCTCGGGGTGGTACGAGGATGCGGCGCCCTTGATCTTGCACGGCGAGGCGGCGAGGAGGCCGTCAGAAACGGCGGTGTTCATGATCGAGCGGAGGAGGGCGTAGGCGTGCGCCGCGGTGGTCTGACCCGCGCGGGTATCGCCGTCCGGGTCGGGCACGACGGCCGGCGCCGGTATCGGCGAACCGGCAGCCTCCCAGGCGCCGAGCACGGCGGGGCGGATTCGTCCGGTCGGCGGCAGCTCGATGCCATGCTCGGCGGCCCATGCGCGCGCCGGGTGCCGCCGGCGCCCGCCGGGGTTGCCGCGGCGGCGGTGCGCTCCGGCCGCCGAGCGGGCGGCGACGATGACGGCGGCGTGCCATTCACGGACCGTCGCCGGGGTGATCTTCGCGAGCGGGTACGCGCCGAGTTCGATGCGGAGCCGGTCGCCTTGCGGCGGCAGGATCCACCGTGTGAGGAGGCGGCGGTAGTTGTCTTGGGTTCGCTCGGCGAGGTCGCCGCGCGAGTCGAGCCACCGGGTCGCGTAGTCGCCGAGGAGCGTGTCACCATGCGCCGGGTCGATCCATGCCCCGGTGACGTGCGCGGTCTGTTCGGCCGCAAGCCACGCCGAGGCGGCGTGTTTGGTCTCGAACGTGCGCGGTGCGCTCACCCGGCGGTCGTTGTGCTTGTAGTAGGCACGGTATCGAGCCGAGGGGAGTCGTTCGATGCTGCCCCATGCGGCGGGCGTGCGGCGGGTCTTGTTGGTTGTCGGTGCCATGGCGGCGGCCTCTCTGTTCGCCGCGGTGAACACCGCCCCGGAGAGGGTCGGTCCCACGCGGTCCCACGAAAGGGCCGATGCTGGCTCCCAAAACAGTCCCGGCGGTTCGCCGTTTCTGTTGCCTGATCTGGTATTTATCTGTGGAGGGGATGACGGGAATCGAACCCGCGTAATCAGTTTGGAAGACTGAGGCTCTACCATTGAGCTACATCCCCGCGCACCCGCTCGCGGGCACTGGATCATCGTAATACACGGCACGGGCCGGTCCCTGCACGGCGAGCGCGCGGCATCCGATCGAAGGAGCCGCGCATGAGCGGGCGAGAGACGGTCGAGGCGCTGATCGCGACGCTGAACGCCGGTGATGTCGACGGCATGGACGCCGTCTTCCACGAGGATTCGGTCATCGAGTGGCCGCAGTCGGGCGAACGCATCGTCGGCGCCGAGAATCGCCGCGGCGTGTACGGCTCGTTTCCGCGGCTGCCGACCATCACGCCGCGGCGATTGACCGGAGACGGTGACCTCTGGGTCGCCGAGGCATCCCTCGACTACGGCGACGGGGCGACCTACCAGGCGATCTTCATCTTCGAGCTCCGCGACGACAGGATCGCGAAGGAGACCGCGTACTGGTCGATGCCGTTCCCGGCGCCGGATTGGCGTGCCGATTGGGTCGAGCAGATGTGACGGATGCCGCGGCATCGCGTCATCCCTCGGTGACATCCCGCAGCGCCTCCGACCGACCGTGCGACACAACGGCGCCCGCCGCGTGTGCAGTAGACTTTCGGGGGTCCACTCATCTGACGCATGCTTCGGCGTGCCCGTATGGGTGAATCGACGAGTTGAGTCGCGACTCGGGGCGTAGCTCAGCTTGGTAGAGCGCCCGCTTTGGGAGCGGGAGGTCGCAGGTTCGAATCCTGTCGCCCCGACGAGTTGCACGACTCGACACGAACTTCCACACAACAGGAGATCTTCCACATGCCGACCACTTCGGTTGAGAAGCTGAGCCCGACGCGCGCCAAGCTCACCATCTCGGTGACGCCCGAGGAGCTGAAGCCCAGCATCACCCACGCCTACAGCCACATCGCGGAGCAGGTCAACGTGCCCGGCTTCCGCAAGGGCAAGGTGCCGCCGCCCATCATCGACCAGCGCGTCGGCAAGGCCGCCGTACTCGAGCACGCGGTCAACGAGGGCCTCGACGGGTTCTACCGCGCCGCGGTCGCCGAGCACGAGCTTCGCCCCCTCGGCCGGCCCGAGGCCGACATCGTCGAGTGGCCGAGCGAGAAGGACTTCTCGGGCGACCTGCTCCTCGCGATCGAGGTCGACGTGCGCCCCGAGATCGAACTGCCCGCCTACGACGGACTCGAGCTCACCGTCGACTCGGTCGAGGTCGGTGACGACGAGGTCGCCGAAGAGCTCGAGCGCCTCCGCAGCCGCTTCGGCACCCTCATCACGGTCGATCGCCCGGCCACGTCGGGTGACTTCGTGACCCTCGACCTCGTCGCCGTGATCGACGGCACCGAGGTCGACACCGCGAGCGGCATCTCCTACGAGCTCGGCTCGGGCGAACTGCTCGAGGGCATCGACGAGGCGCTCGACACGCTCTCCGCCGACGAGACCACGACCTTCGCGTCGAAACTGCTGGGTGGCGACCACGAGGGTGAGACCGCCGAGATCACCGTCACCGTCACCGCGGTGAAGGAGCGCGAGCTCCCCGAGGCCGACGACGACTTCGCACAGATCGCGAGCGAGTTCGACACGCTCGACGAGCTCACCGAGAGCCTGAAAGAGCAGGTCGCCAAGTCGAAGGCCTTCAGCCAGGGCGGCCAGGCACGCGATCTCCTCGTTGACAGGCTCCTCGAGCTCGTCGACGTCCCCGTCGCCCAGAGCGTCATCGACGACGAGGTGCACCGTCACCTCGAGAACGAAGGCCGTCTCGAAGACGACGTGCACCGCGCCGAGGTCGCCGAGTCGAGCGAGAAGGCGTTCAAGACGCAGATCCTTCTCGATTCCATCGCCGAGGCCGAGAAGGTTCAGGTCAGCCAAGACGAGCTCACCCAGTACCTCGTTCAGGGTGCCGCCCAGTACGGCATGGACCCCAACGAGTTCGTGCAGGCCCTCAGCCAGAACGGCCAGATCCCGGCCATGGTCGGCGAGGTCGCGCGCAACAAGGCGCTCGCGATCGCGCTCGGCAAGGCGAAGGTGACCGATTCCGCGGGCAAGCCCGTCGACCTCTCCGAGTTCACGGCCGTGCCCGAGGCCGACGTGGCCGAGACCGACGCCGACGAGGCCGATGCGACCGAGGCGGATGCCGGCACCGAGGCGGATGTCGCCGCCGAGCCCCCGGCCGAGGAGAAGAAGCCGGCTCGCAAGCGCGCGACGAAGAAGGCCGACGCCGCGGAGGCCGCTGAGGCACCCGCCGCGGCCGACGCCGATGAGCCGAAGAAGCCGGCTCGCAGGCGCGCCGCCAAGCAGGCCGACGCCGAGTAGTCGACGATCGAACCCGAGAGCGGGGCCGGGCGATGCGCCCGGCCCCGCTCTTCGTCTCCGAAGGAGCATGCGAATGAGCCGACTGGCAGGAACGCGTCGACGCCGTTTGGACGGCTGCCGGCGAACTCGGAGATGACGAGGTCATCCGCCGCATCGACGCCCTCGCCGCCGAGCGGCCCGAAGGCGACCCCGTCGCCCTGTTCGAGCGAGCCGGCGCTCGCGACTCCGCCGGGCGAGAGGCCGACGCCGAAGCCGCTCTACCGCGCGTCGCTCGCACGCGGTCTGTCGGGTTCGGAACGCGTCCAGGCGCACATCCAGCTCGCGTCGACGATCCGCAACCTCGGCCGGCCGAACGAGTCGATCGCGCTCCTCGACGCGATCGAGCCCGACGCGGGGGAGCTGCGCGACGCCGTGGTCGCGTTCCGCGCGCTCGCGCTGTCGACGCGGGCGACGCCCGCCGCGCGGCATCCGATGCCCTGGCCGCCCTCGCGCCGCATCTGCCGAGGTACCGCGCGTCGGTGGCCGCATACGCCGCGGAGCTGACCGCATCCGCCTAGGGCGAACAGCCCGGTTCGCGTGTGTTGCACCGGATAGATTCGAGTCAACGCGATAACCGAAACGGAGCGACACATGGCCGAAGCGACACCCACTCCCGGTGTTTTCGATCGACTGCTGAGGGACCGCATCATCTGGCTGGGATCCGAGGTGCGCGACGACAACGCCAATGAGATCGCGGCGAAGCTGCTGCTCCTCGCCGCCGAAGACGCGAAGAAAGACATCTTCCTCTACGTCAACTCGCCCGGCGGGTCCATCACGGCCGGCATGGCGATCTACGACACGATGCAGTTCGTGCCGAATGACATCGTCACGGTCGGCATCGGCATGGCGGCGTCGATGGGGCAGCTCCTGCTGACCGCCGGCACCAAGGGCAAGCGGTACATCACCCCCAACGCGCGCGTGCTCCTGCACCAGCCGCACGGCGGGTTCGGCGGCACCGCGAGCGACATCCAGACCCAGGCGCAGCTCATCCTCGACATGAAGAAGCGCCTCGCCGAGATCACCGCGGCCCAGACGGGCAAGACCGTCCAGCAGATCAACGCCGACGGCGACCGCGACCGTTGGTTCAACGCGCAGGAAGCCCTCGAGTACGGCTTCGTCGACCACATCCGCGAGTCGGCACTCGATGTGTCCGGCGGCGGCGGAACCCAGGCGTGAGAAGAGAGAGAACGAGCACATGAACATCCCTGCTTTCGGCGGCACCGCCTTCAACGGCGTCCAGGCCCCGGGCTCGCGCTACATCCTGCCGAGCTTCGAGGAGCGCACGGCCTACGGCTACAAGCGCCAAGACCCCTACGCGAAGCTCTTCGAGGACCGCATCATCTTCCTCGGCGTGCAGGTCGACGACGCGTCTGCTGACGACATCATGGCGCAGCTGCTCGTGCTGGAGTCGATGGACCCCGACCGCGACATCATCCTCTACATCAACTCGCCCGGCGGCTCCTTCACGGCCATGACCGCGATCTACGACACGATGCAGTACATCCGTCCGCAGATCCAGACGGTCGTGCTCGGGCAGGCCGCATCCGCCGCCGCGGTGATCGCCGCCGCCGGCACGCCGGGCAAGCGACTTGCGCTGCCGAACGCGCGCGTGCTGATCCACCAGCCCGCCATGGGCGAAGCCGGTCACGGCCAGGCGTCCGACATCGAGATCCAGGCGGCCGAGATCATGCGCATGCGGTCGTGGCTCGAAGAGACGCTCTCGCGCCACTCGAACCGCTCGCAGGAGCAGGTCAACACCGATATCGACCGCGACAAGATCCTGTCCGCCGACGAGGCCCTCGAGTACGGACTCCTCGACCAGGTGCTCACCTCGCGCAAGAGCCTCCCGGCGCTCGCGCGATAACCTCGCAGCGCGCAGAACGCGGCGGATGACCGGCTGAACGACAGCCGGGCCATCCGCCGCGTTTCGCATTCGGCGATCGCCTCCCGTCGACCCGCCACCTGCGCGACCGATCGCCGCGGTTCGCGGTGGGCGAACCGCACTGCGTGTCGAATCCGACACGCTCACCGCCAACCGCCCGATCTCGGGTTAGGCTCGGAGCAGACTCGTGACAGGGAGGGTTCGATGGCACGCATCGGGGAGAGCGCCGACCTGCTCAAGTGCTCTTTCTGCGGAAAGAGCCAGAAGCAGGTGCAGCAGCTCATCGCCGGACCCGGCGTCTACATCTGCGACGAGTGCGTCGAACTCTGCAACGAGATCATCGAGGAGCGGCTCGCAGAAGCCGGCGAGACCGAGTCGGGCGAGTTCGAGTTGCCCAAGCCGAAAGAGATCTTCGGTTTCCTCGAGGAGTACGTCATCGGGCAGGAGGCCGCGAAGAAGGCGCTCGCCGTCGCGGTCTACAACCATTACAAGCGCGTGCGGTCGCGCACGACCCTCACCACCGCCGAGCGTGCTCACGACGACGTCGAGATCGCCAAGTCGAACATCCTCCTCATCGGGCCGACGGGCTGCGGCAAGACCTACCTCGCGCAGACCCTCGCGAAGCAGTTGAACGTGCCGTTCGCGGTCGCCGATGCCACCGCCCTCACCGAGGCCGGCTACGTCGGCGAAGACGTCGAGAACATCCTCCTGAAACTCATCCAGGCTGCCGACTACGACGTGAAGCGCGCCGAGACCGGCATCATCTACATCGACGAGATCGACAAGATCGCGCGCAAGGCCGAGAACCCGTCGATCACGAGGGATGTCTCGGGCGAGGGCGTGCAGCAGGCGCTCCTCAAGATCCTCGAGGGCACGGTCGCGTCGGTGCCGCCGCAGGGCGGTCGCAAGCATCCGCACCAGGAGTTCATCCAGATCGACACGACGAACGTGCTGTTCATCGTCGCCGGTGCGTTCGCCGGACTCGAGGACATCATCTCCTCGCGGGCCGGCAAGCGCGGCATCGGCTTCGGCGCGCCCCTCCACAACAAGGAAGACGAAGCAGAGATCTTCGGCGAAGTGCTTCCCGAAGACCTGCACAAGTTCGGCCTCATCCCCGAGTTCATCGGCCGGCTCCCCGTCGTCGCGACGGTTGCGCCGCTCGACCGCGATGCGCTCATGGAGATCCTCACCGTGCCGAAGAACGCGCTCGTCAGGCAGTACCAGCGCATGTTCGAACTCGACGGGGTCGAACTCGAATTCGAGGAGTCCGCCCTCGAGGCGATCGCCGATCTCGCCGTACTCCGGCAGTCCGGGGCCCGCGGGCTCCGGGCGATCATGGAGGAGGTGCTCGGACCCATCATGTTCGAGGTGCCTTCCTCGACCGGCGTCGCGCGGGTCGTCGTGACCAAGGCCGCCGTGCTCGACAACGCGGCTCCGACGATCGTGCCGATGAAGCCGCGTCGCGCCGAGAAGTCGGCGTAGCAGGCGCACAAGAGCGCACACCTCGAAACGGTTCTCGCCGTTGCCCTTGACGTCTGCGTGTCTCACATGCAAACATTGTCTTGCACGTGCAAAGGGAGGCGATGTGACCGAGTACTCGGGCGATGACATGGTGCGCATCATGGCAGCACTGTCCAACCCGCACCGGATGCGCGTCGTCGCCACGCTCGTGAAGGGCGCCAATTACGTCAGCCAGCTCGCTCGTGAGCTGGAGATCAGCAGACCGCTCTTGCAGGTCCACCTCCGACGCCTCGAAGCGGCCGGACTGGTCACCTCGCAATTGCGGATTTCAGAGGAGGGGAAGGCAATGAAGTTCTACACGATCGAACCGTTCGCACTTGAACTGAGCCCTGAGACGATCGCGCGCGGCGCGAGCTCGCTCTCACTGCCCGGCGACGAAGAAGGGCAGAACCGATGAACCACGACCTGTTCATCTTCCTCGGCACCGCCGGATTGATCAGCATCATCCTCGTCGTGTTGATCTGGCAGCTCGCCGTGACCTGGCGCGCGAAGGCCGCGCTCGTGCGGGAGGGCGAGTACCGCAAGCTCGGCGAGCGGGCGATCGCGAGCCAAGAGGACACACGCCGTCAGCTCGAGCAGATGGGGGCGCAACTCACCGAGACGCAGAACCGACTGGCCGCGATCGAGAGAGTCCTCACGGTCGTCGACTGATCGACGAGGACTGGGCGACCAGATGGTCGCCCAGTCCTAGTCGAAGACGCGAAGCAGCCGCCATCGGCCGGCGGCGTGCTCGACGTCGAAGACGTGCGTCTCCCCGTCATCGGCGCTCGCCTGGAAGCGCCAACCCGAGATCTCGAGGGGCACGCGCCCGGGCGACACGTCGTGTGCGGAGAACGGGCCCCACCAGTCGCACGGCCCGACGAGTGCCGTGGGCGTGTCGGTGACGCGGAAGCGGCGCGTGCGCCAGACGAGACGCTCGGGCTCGCCTGCCTCGCTCGTCCAGACCTCGACGATCTCCTGCACGAGTGGCATGTGCACCTCCACCGAGTTCACCGACATTCGAAGATGTGTTCGATGGTAGCACCGCGCGGCGGCACGCCGAACACTGCCGTGACAAGGTGAACGCGCGGCGGCGGCATCCGTCGTCGCCGCGCGATGGGCGCGTTACCGGGGCTCAGGCCAGGTCGTCGTCGGTGCGCGCGCCGAACACGATCTCGTCCCAGCTCGGCATCGATGCGCGGCCCTTCTTGGAGCCGCGACCGCCGACTGGGCCGGTGGCCGCCTTGCCGCCCCAGATGCCGCGAGCGCCCGCGCCGGGCTTCTCTTCGGCGGCCGGCGCCTCGGCCTGCTTCGGCGTCTCGTGCTGCGCTGCCGGTGTGATCGGGGCAGGCGGCCGCTCGGGCTCCGCCCCGGCCGCCTCGCGCTCGCCTCGGCGGCGACGCAGCGCCTCGAGCAGGTCGGCGGTCTCACTCAGGGTCTGCTGCGGTTCATCCGCTCGCTTGATGGCGGCACGTGCTGCGGCCGGGCTCGACGCCTGCGGGGTGCGTGCATATGGCAGCGGTTCGAGATGGGGCGCGGTGTCGTACTCGGCCTGGTCGGTCTCTTCGAAGGTGAATGCGCCGCTGTCGAAACGCGATTCGTCGGAATCGGGAGCCACCGCGCGCAGGCGCGGGATCAGGCTGCCCTTCATCTCGCCCTGCTGCGAGAGCGTGATCGCCTCGGAGTTCAGCGGTTGCAGCGACTGCTTGCGCGGCTCGAAGCCCCAACGTGCATCGTGATCGATGGTGTCGGCCGTGAACTCGAGCTTCACGATCCAACCGCGATCCTCGTCTTTCCAGCTCGCCCAGCGCTCACCGTGCGCACCGAGCTTCGCGAGGCGATCGCGGATGACGCCCCCGAACGAGGCCGGCTCGTCGGCACCGTCGACATCGGCCGCGACATGCACCGGCACCGCGAGCGCCGAGGTCACGACGTGCTCCCGTTCGGCGAGCACCGGGCCTTCGAAACGGCGGATGAACTCGACGGATGCACCGGTGACCTGGGCGACCTCCTCGGCGGACAGGCCGGAGCGGATGTGCGCCTGCACCTCGCGCGGTGAAGGCTTCGGCCCGGTGTGCTTCTCGGGCTGGGCCTGACGGATCCGCGACTGGAGCACCTCGTCGATCTCGATCCGGAAGCGCGCGCCATCGTCGGACGCGGCGAGCAACGCGCCGTTCTCGACTCCGATTACCTTGAGTTCCTGCATCGCGACAAGCCCTTCCGTGCCTTCGTCTCCGCCCAAGAATGCCATGTTCGATGCAGCGGAGTCGGGAATAGCCCGGGCGCGGCGGAAGTTGATGAGGTAGCAGCTCGGAAAGGGTTGCGCAAACGGTTTGCTTACGACACCGATTTGATGCAGACTGTGGCCCGCCGAATCATCGGCGATGAGGAAATGGATGGGAATGGCAACGGATTACGACGCACCGCGGAAGACCGAAGACGACTCCGAGTCGATCGAGGCCCTCAAGGAGCGCGTCCCCGACAAGATGTCGGGAGTGGTGGATGTCGATGACGCCGACAACCCCGGAGGGTTCGACCTCGCCGGTGCCGACCTCTCGGACATCGAACTCGATGTGGTGGTGCTCCCGCCGCAGGCCGACGAGTTCACCTGTGTGAACTGCTTCCTCGTGAAGCACCGTTCGCAGATCGACCACGAGACGAAGGTCGGACCGATCTGCTTGGAGTGCGCGTCCTAGACGCTCGGCTCGGTACGCTCAGGCCGTCGTGATCCGTTGATCGCGGCGGCCAGTTCTTTCGGATGGCGCGTCGACACCAGCCAGTAGGGCGTCGGGTCGGTCGGGTCGACGATCGGCACCCGCACGACGGGCTGCACCCAGCCGCGGATCACGAGGAAGGCACGGGCATCGAGGCCCGTGCCGCGCTCGATGCGCGCCGCAGCATCCGTCGCCCCCACTGCGACGCCCGTGTCGTCGATCGAGATCTCGCCGCGGCCGGCGCGGAGTCGCCCGCCCTGCACCGTGATCACGGGCGCGGTGGCCGACAGTCCGACGACCACGGCGCAGTACAGAACGATGCCGGTGACGATGCCCGCGGGCAGCGACACGGGTGCGAGCACGAGGATGCTGGCGGGGATGAACAGCAGGCTGGCGACGTAGATCCACGGTGTCGGCCAGAGTCTCTCGCGGTAGTCGGGCATGGCTCTATTCGACCAGACTTCTGCACTACCCTCGAACAGTGACCGATTCCGTCGATGTGCTGATCACGGCCGAGCGCGTTCCGTCGTACGCCCATCCGGGCGATGCGGGCGCCGATCTCCATGCCGCCGAGTCAGTCGTGCTCGAGCCGGGGGAGCGAGCCACCGTCGGCACGGGTGTTGCGATCGCGCTGCCCGCCGGCTACGTCGCGTTCGTCGTACCGCGCTCGGGCCTCGCGTTCAAGCACGGCATCACGATCGTGAACGCACCCGGCACCGTCGATGCGGGCTACCGCGGCGAGATCAGGGTCGCGCTGCTGAACACCGACCAGACCTCGCCGTACACGGTCGAGGTGGGCGATCGCATCGCCCAGCTCGTCGTGATGCCGGTGAGCCGTGCGAGGTTCGTGGAGGTCGAGCGGCTGCCCGGCAGCCAGCGCGGCGAGGGGGGATTCGGTTCCACCGGACACGGGGAACACAAGTCAGGAGTGAACGCGTGAGCGACATCGAGAACATCGACGACACCCCCGTCGATCAGCCCAAATCCGCGCCCGAAGACCGAGCGACGACTGGTCCGTTCGACGAATCCGAGGCCAACCCGGTTCGCCCGTACGTCGACCTCGGCGGCGTGAAGGTGCTGCCGCGAGACGGCTTGCACCTCCGCCTCGAGGTCGAAGAGGGCACCAAGCGGGTCGTGGCCATCGGACTCGACTATGCCAATTCCTCGCTGCAGGTGCAGCCGTTCGCAGCGCCGCGCACGAGTGGGCTCTGGCACGAGATCCGCGCGCAGATCGCCGACCAGATCGCCCGGCAGGGCGGCACGACGACCGTGCGCGAAGGCACGTTCGGCCCCGAGCTGCTCGCCCAGATCCCGGTCGCAGCCGGCGAGGCGCAGCCCGGCCACATGCGCCTTGCGCGATTCATCGGTGTCGATGGGCCGCGCTGGTTCCTCCGCGGCGTGATCGCCGGCGACGCCGCCGTCGATCCCACTGCCGCCGCGCAGGTCGAAGACCTCTTCCGATCCATCGTCGTCGTGCGCGGTTCAACGCCGATGCCGCCGCGCGACCTCATTCCGCTCCGCATGCCCGCGTCCTCCGCGGGCGCAACCACGGCGTAGAGCGATGACGGATGCCCCGGGCGCGCCGCGACCCGAACGAGACGACGATCCGGCCGGCGTGCCGGGCGAGCAGCCCGACCGCGAGACGGGCGAGTTCGGCCGCCAATTCGCCTCGGCGATGGAACAGAGCGGCCTCGGCGCGCTCGCGCGCGACGAGAAGCTGAGCGGCCGCGATCTGCTCACCGCGGTCGGCGGCGTGCGCGGCATCCTCGAGGCACTCCTGCCCGGGCTCGTGTTCCTCGTCGTCTACAGCGTGCTCACGAGCTTCGCGGGGTGGGAGACGCAGGCGGCGCTCGTGCCGTCGCTCGCGGCATCCGTCGGTCTCGCAGTGCTCTTCACGATCGTGCGGGTCGCGACGAAGGGGCAGCCCACGCAGGCGATCGCCGGGCTCATCGGCGTGCTCGCCTCGGCCGCGCTCGCGCTCTGGACGGGTGACGCACGCGACAACTACGTGCTCGGCTTCATCACGAATGCGGCGTACGCGCTCGCGCTCATCATCTCCCTGCTCGTGCGCTGGCCGGCACTCGGCCTCATCGTCGGGTTCCTCATGGGCGACGGGGTCGCCTGGAAGCAGGACAAGCGCAAGTACCGGGCCGCGCAGTTCCTGACCCTCGTCTGGATCGGCCTGTTCGTTGCGCGCCTCGCGGTGCAGCTGCCGTTCTACCTGGCCGACAACGTCGAGGCGCTCGGCGCCACCCGACTGCTCATGGGAGTGCCGCTCTATGCCCTCGTGCTGGTGTTCTCGTGGCTCGTCGTGCGGGCGGTCTACCCGTCGTCGGCGCGCTCGCGCGAGTGATAGAGTTATCTCGACGTCAAGATAAATTCGCACACCGTGCGAGCCCTGTCGGCAGCTGAGTCCGTTAGGTTAGCCTTGCTGCAACAGCCCAATGTCTGACGGGGATGATGGAGTGCCGCACGCGTGATCGGCGGCATCCGCGAAGGAGAGGACATCGTGTCTGCAGTGAACAGTTTCGGGGCGAAGGACACGCTCCACGTCGGTGACAGGTCCTATGAGATCTTCCGCCTCGACACCGTGCCGGGCTTCGAGAAGCTTCCGTTCAGCCTGAAGGTGCTGCTCGAGAACCTGCTGCGCACCGAAGACGGCGCGAACGTCACCAAGGAGCAGATCGAGGCCCTCGGGTCGTGGGTGCCGACGGCCGACCCCGACACCGAGATCCAGTTCACGCCGGCGCGCGTGGTCATGCAGGACTTCACCGGGGTTCCCTGCATCGTCGACCTCGCCACCATGCGCGAGGCCGTCGAGTCGCTCGGCGGAGACCCCAACAAGATCAACCCGCTCGCCCCTGCCGAGATGGTCATCGACCACTCCGTCATCGCCGACCTCTTCGGTACCGAGAACGCCCTCGAGCGCAACGTCGAGATCGAGTACGAGCGCAACGGCGAGCGCTACCAGTTCCTCCGCTGGGGCCAGACCGCGTTCGACGACTTCAAGGTCGTCCCGCCCGGCACCGGCATCGTCCACCAGGTGAACATCGAGCACCTCGCGAAGGTCACGTTCACGCGCGAGGTCGACGGTGTGCTGCGCGCCTACCCCGACACGTGCGTCGGCACCGACTCGCACACCACCATGGTCAACGGTCTCGGCGTGCTCGGCTGGGGCGTCGGCGGCATCGAGGCCGAGGCGGCCATGCTCGGCCAGCCCGTCTCGATGCTCATCCCGAAGGTCGTCGGCTTCAAGCTCTCGGGGTCGATCCCGACCGGCGTCACCGCGACCGACGTCGTGCTCACGATCACCGAGATGCTGCGCAAGCAGGGTGTGGTCGGCAAGTTCGTGGAGTTCTACGGCCCGGGCGTGGCATCCGTGCCGCTCGCGAACCGCGCGACGATCGGCAACATGAGCCCAGAGTTCGGCTCGACCGCGGCGATGTTCCCGATCGACGAGGTCACGCTCGACTACCTGCGCCTCACCGGGCGCAGCGACGAGCAGGTGGCCCTCGTCGAGGCGTATTCCAAGGTGCAGAAGCTCTGGCATGACGCCGCGAGCGAGCCGGTCTTCAGCGAGTACATGGAGCTCGACCTCGGCACCGTGGTGCCGTCGATCGCCGGTCCGAAGCGGCCTCAAGACCGCATCGAGCTGAGCCGATCGAAGGAGCAGTTCGAGCACGACCTCGTGAACTACACGCCGGTCGACCACGACCTCGTCGACCTCGAGATCTCCGAGTCCTTCCCGGCCTCCGACCCGCCCGGCAATTCGCCCGAAGACGAGTACAGCCACCACGAGCACCACCACAAGAGCCACGCACCTGCCACTGCGTCGAAGCCGACGCCCGTGATCCTCGCCGACGGCCGGCACTTCACCCTCGACCACGGCGCGGTCGCCATCGCGGCGATCACCTCGTGCACCAACACCTCGAACCCCTCGGTCATGCTCGCGGCGGGACTCCTCGCCCGCAACGCGGCGAAGAAGGGCCTGAAGGCCAAGCCGTGGGTGAAGACGACGCTCGCGCCCGGCTCGAAGGTCGTCACCGACTACTACGAAAAGGCCGGCCTCACGAGCTACCTCGAAGACCTCGGCTTCTACACCGTCGGCTACGGCTGCACGACCTGCATCGGAAACTCCGGCCCGCTGATCGACGAGATCTCGGTCGCCGTCAACGAGCAGGACCTCGCCGTCACGGCAGTGCTCTCCGGAAACCGCAACTTCGAGGGTCGCATCAACCCCGACGTGAAGATGAACTACCTCGCGAGCCCGCCGCTCGTCATCGCCTACGCTCTCGCCGGCTCGATGAACTTCGACTTCGACGTCGATGCGCTCGGCATCGACACCGAGGGCAACGAGGTCTTCCTGAAGGACATCTGGCCCGACGCCGCCGAGGTGCAGGACACGATCGACACCTCGATCAACAACGACATGTTCACGCACCAGTACGCGAGCGTCTTCGAGGGAGACGAGCGCTGGCGCGGTCTCGAGACACCCACGGGCGCCATCTTCGAGTGGGACGCCGAGTCGACGTACGTGCGCAAGCCTCCCTACTTCGACGGCATGACGATGGAGACGACTCCCGTCACCGACATCGTCGGCGCGCGGGTGCTCGCGAAGCTCGGCGACTCGGTCACGACCGACCACATCAGCCCTGCCGGTTCGATCAAGGCCGACAGCCCCGCCGGGCAGTACCTCGTGGAGCACGGCGTCGACCGCAAGGACTTCAACTCCTACGGCTCGCGGCGCGGCAACCACGAGGTCATGATCCGCGGCACCTTCGCGAACATCCGCCTGAGGAACCAGCTCCTCGACGGCGTCGAGGGCGGCTACACGCGTGACTTCACGCAGGCGGATGCCCCGCAGGCATTCATCTACGATGCGAGCCAGAACTACCAGGCTCAGGGCACCCCGCTCGTGATCTTCGGCGGCAAGGAGTACGGCTCCGGTTCGTCGCGCGACTGGGCCGCGAAGGGAACGAGCCTCCTCGGCGTGAAGGCCGTCATCACCGAGAGCTTCGAGCGCATCCACCGCTCGAACCTCATCGGCATGGGGGTCGTTCCGCTGCAGTTCCCGGCCGGCCAGTCGGCCGAGTCGCTCGGCCTCGACGGCTCCGAGATCGTGTCGGTCTCGGGACTCGAGCAGCTCAACGAGGGCACGACGCCCCGCACCGTGCACGTCGTCGCGGCACCGAGCGAGCACTCGCCCGCGGGCAAGCAGACGATCGAGTTCGATGCCGTCGTGCGCATCGACACGCCGGGTGAGGCCGACTACTACCGCAACGGAGGCATCCTCCAGTACGTGCTGCGCAGCCTGGTCTGACCCACGTTCGCTCTGGGGCGATCGGCGATCTCGCCGATCGCCCCATTCTCTGCCCGGCCTCCCAGAACGCCCGGCGTAGACTCGTTCCCGTTCGACGGCACTGCCGCGTCACCCCGGAGGAACCACGCATGACCCTGCTCGAGACGATTTCGGGACCGCGCGATCTCGACGCGCTGACTCCCGAGCAGGTCGAGCAGCTTGCGCAGGAGATCCGCGAGTACCTCATCGAGTCCGTGTCGAGCACAGGCGGCCACCTCGGCCCCAACCTCGGCGTCGTCGAGCTCACGATCGCGATCCACCGGGTGTTCCATTCGCCTCGCGATGCGATCGTCTTCGACACCGGCCACCAGTCCTATGTGCATAAATTGCTCACCGGTCGGAAGGACCTGTCGACGCTCCGCCAGACCGGAGGGCTCGCCGGATATCCGCAGCGCTCCGAATCGGAGCACGACATCGTCGAGAGCTCGCACGCGTCGAGTTCGCTCTCCTGGGCCGACGGCATCTCCAAAGCGTTCGAGATGACCGGGCAGGGCGATCGTCACGTCATCGCCGTCGTCGGCGACGGAGCCCTCACCGGCGGCATGACGTGGGAGGCGCTCAACAACATCTCCGATGACAACACCCGCAAGCTCATCGTCGTGGTGAACGACAACGGGCGTTCCTACGCGCCGACGATCGGCGGCATGGCACGCTTCCTGAACACCGTGCGCACCAAGCAGACCTACCGAAACCTGCACCTCTCGAGTCGGCGCGCGTTCGACCGGCTCGGTGAGCCGGCTCGGGCGTTCTACCGCGGAGTTCGTGGCGGCCTGCACGGCTTCCTCAGCCGGTACACCGGCAATGAGGCCCTCTACTCGAATCTCGACATCAAGTACATCGGCCCGGTCGACGGCCACGACGAGCGCGCCATGGAGTCGGCGCTCCGGCAGGCGAAGGAATACGGGGCCCCGGTGATCGTGCACGCGATCACCGACAAGGGGCGCGGGTACGAGCCCGCCCTCCGAGACGCCGCAGACCAGTTCCACGCCGTCGGACAGATCGACCCCGAGACGGGTGAGTCGCTCGAGACCGCGTCGGCCCCGTCGTGGACGAGCGTCTTCGCCGACCAGCTCGTGCGGCTCGCCGAACAGAATGAGCGGCTCGTGGGCATCACCGCCGCGATGCTGCGGCCCACCGGCCTCCATCGCATGGCCGAGCGGTTCCCGAATCGCGTCTTCGACGTCGGCATCGCCGAGCAGCACGCCGCGACGTCGGCTGCGGGGCTCGCATTCGGCGGGCTCCATCCCGTCGTCGCCGTCTATGCGACCTTCATCAACCGGGCATTCGACCAGGTGCTGATGGATGTCGCGCTGCACAAGGCCGGCGTCACGTTCGTGCTCGACCGTGCGGGAGTCACCGGCCCCGACGGACCGAGTCACCACGGGGTGTGGGACCTTTCGATCCTCCAGGTCGTGCCCGGCATCCGCATCGCCGCACCGCGCGATTCGGTGCGGCTCGCTGAAGAGCTTTCGGAGGCCGTGTCCGTCGACGACGCCCCAACGGTGCTGCGCTTCCCGAAGGGCACCGTCGGTGTCGACTACCCGGCGCTGCGCCGCACCGCAGACGGCGTCGACGTCCTCGCGGAATCCCCGCGCAAGGACGTGCTCGTCGTCACCGTCGGGCCGATGGCCGGAATCGGGCTCCAAGTCGCCGAGCGTCTCGAGGCGCAGGGTATCGGCGCGACCGTCGTCGACCCCAGATGGGTCGTCCCGGTTCCGCGCAGCGTCATCGAACTCGCGGGGGAGTACCGCATCGTCGTGAGCCTCGAAGACGGCATCCGGGTCGGCGGCATCGGCACCCGCATTCGGCAGGACCTCCGCGAAGCGGGCGTCGACACCGCCGTCACCGAGATCGGCCTTCCCGACGAGTTCCTCGACCACGGTGCGCGCGCCGACATCCTCGAGCGCGCCGGGCTCACGCCGCAGCACATCGCACGGGACGTCACTGCCATGGTGCTCGGCTCGAAGCTGCCGCACGCGCGCCAGGCATCCGCCGACACAGGGTCGAGCTCGATCGTCGCCGGCTCCGATCGCTGACCACTTCGCCCGCTCTCGGGGCGAGGGTCGTCGTCTACTCGGAAGGAAGCGGAAGCAGATGAAGCACATCGCACTCGGAACACTGGATGTCTCACGTCTCGGCCTCGGCTGCATGGGGATGTCGGCCTACTACTCGGGTGCCGGCAGCGACGACGCCGAATCGATCCGCACGATCCAGCGCGCGATCGACCTCGGCGTCACGTTCTTCGACACGGCCGAGATCTACGGCCCCTACACGAACGAGGAGCTTGTGGGGCGCGCGCTCCGCGGCCGACGCGACGAGGTGGTCATCGCGAGCAAGTTCGGCTTCGTGCGCCATCTCGACGACGGCTCGCGTGGCATCGACGGCCGGCCCGAGAACCTCAGGATCGCGATCGAGGGGTCGCTGAAGCGTCTCGAGGTCGATCATATCGACCTCTACTACCAGCATCGGATGGACCCGGCGACGCCCATCGAGGAGACGGTCGGCGCCTTCGCCGAGCTGATCGCGGAGGGCAAGATCGGCCACTACGGACTCTCGGAGGCGGCGCCGGCGACGATCAGGCGTGCCCATGCGGTGCATCCCGTGACGGCCGTGCAGAGCGAGTACTCGCTGTGGACCCGTGACCCCGAGAACGAGGTGATTCCGACCGTGCGCGAACTCGGCATCGGCTTCGTTCCGTATTCGCCGCTCGGGCGTGGCTTCCTCACGGGTGCGATCCGCTCCCAAGACGCCTTCGACGCAGGAGACATGCGGCGCGACAATCCGCGCTTCGCGGGTGACAACCTCGACGTCAACCTGCGGATCGTCGACGCAGTGGAAGCGGTCGCAACCGAGGTCGGTGCCACTCCGGCGCAGGTCGCGCTCGCGTGGCTGCTCGCCCAGGGAGACGACCTCGCGCCGATCCCCGGCACGAAGCACATCTCGCGACTCGAGGAGAACGTGGGCGCGGATCGGGTCACCCTGACCCCCGCGCAGCTCGCTGCACTCGATGCGCTTCCGGCTCCTGCCGGAGACCGCTACGCCGACATGTCGACGGTGAACCGCTAGGCGCGGCACGCTCCGGCGACAAACGAAACGGCCCCCGGGTGACTTCCGGGGGCCGTTTCGATTGCCGGATGCTACGCGCCGACGCCCTTCACGGGCGGGTGGTGGAACGTGTCGCCGAAGACCCGCTCCGAGGCGCCGACCCGGTCGAGGTACGGCGTCAGGCCGCCCATCTGGAACGGGAAGCCGGCGCCGAGGATCATGCACAGGTCGATGTCCTCGGGTGCCGCGACGACTCCGTCTTCGAGCATGCGGTGCACCTCGTCGGCGAGCCCGTCCTGCAGGCGGGTGAGGATCTCGTCGGCCGTGAGCGGGTTCTTTCCGCCCGAGACGATCTTCAGGGCGCCCTTGTCGAAGCCCTTCACCTTGCCCTTGTCGTCCTTGTCGAGCAGCTTGCCGTAGTCCGCGAGCTTGTGCAGGTTCTCGCTGCGGTAGAACCGGTCGGGGAATGCCGCGTGGTGCGTGTCGAGCACGTGTGCGCCGACCTTGAGGCCCACGAGGTCGAGCAGCTGCGACGGCGGCATCGGAAGGCCGAGCGGGGCGATCGCCTCGTCGACGACCTCGAACGACGTGCCGTTGTCGACCGCGTACATCGCCTCGCCGAGGAGCTTCGCCAGCACCCGGTTCACGACGAAGCCCGGTGTGTCCGCCGTGATCACGGCGTTCTTTCGGAGGTTCTGCGCCGTGACCATGGCCGTCGAGAGGGTCGCCTCATCGGTGTGCGGGCGTCTTCACGACCTCGATGAGCGGCATGACCGCGACCGGCGTGAAGAAGTGGAAGCCGACGAGCCGTTCGGGGTGGGCGAGCTTCGCACCGATCTGCTCGACCGACAGCGAGGACGTGTTCGTCGCCAATACGGCCTCGGACGAGATGAACTGCTCAACCTCGGCGAAGACGTTCTGCTTGATCTCGAGCTCTTCGAAGACCGCCTCGATCACCCAGTCGCAGTCTGCGAAGTCGGCCTTGTCGATGGTGCCGGTGACGAGCGCCTTCAGTCGGTTCGCCTCGTCGGGGGAGATGCGTCCCTTGCCGAGCAGGGTGTCGATCTCGTCGGCGATGTAGGCCACGCCCTTGTCGACGCGCTCCTGGTCGATGTCGGTGATGACCACCGGCACACGCAGGCGCCGCACGAAGAGCAGTGCAAGCTGGCTCGCCATGTAGCCCGCGCCGAGCACGCCGACCTTCGTGACCTTCTTGGCGAGCGCCTTGTCGGGAGCGCCCGCCGGGCGCTTCGCCCGCTTCTGCACGAGATTGAAGGCGTACATGGAGGCATGGAACTGATCGCCCGCAGCGAGCTCGGAGAGCACCTCGTCTTCACGCGCGAAGCCCTCGGCCTTCGTGCCGCTCTTGGCCGCCTTCAGGAGTTCGAGCGCGGCGTACGGCGACTTGGGGACCGAGCCGATGCGACTGCGGAGCATCTTCGTGGCGATGCCGATCGCGGCGTCCCACTTCACGAGGCGCTCCACCTTGCCGGGCTCGTTCGGGCGCTTGACCTTGACGCGGCCCGAGACCACGTCGTCGGCCCACCTGATCGAGTCCTCGAGGAAGTTCACCGATGGGAACAGCGCGTCGGCGATGCCGAGGTCGAGCACGTCGTTCGCCTTGAGCGTGCGGTTCTGCTTCAGCGGATTCTCGATCACGACCTTGAGCGCGTTCTCGATGCCGATGAGGTTCGGCAGGAGGTAGGCGCCGCCCCAACCGGGGATGAGCCCGAGGAACACCTCGGGCAGAGCCACCGCGGGCACGGATGCATCGACCGTGCGGTAGTCCGCGTTCAGCGCGATCTCGAGGCCGCCGCCGAGCGCGAGCCCGTTGATGAACGCGAACGACGGAACGCCGAGTTCCGATGCCTTGCCGAGCGCGTAGTGGCCGAGCTGCGCCAACTTTCTCGCGGTCTCCTGGTCGGGGATCTCGGCGACCTTCGAGAGGTCGGCGCCCGCGGCGAGGATGAACGGCTTGCCCGTGATGGCGACCGCGTGGATCTCGCCGGCCGACGCACGCGCCGTGAGCTCGTCGAGCGTCTTCGCATACTCGAGGAGCGAGACCGGCCCGAGGGTGTTCGGGCGGGTGTGGTCGCGGCCGTTGTCGAGCGTCACGAGGGCGAGCGTCTTGCCGCCCGAGAGCGGGACGTCGCGCACGTAGGAGTGCGTGACGACCTCGTCGTCGGAGAATGCAGTGAGAGCGTCGAAGTCGATGGTCGTGTAGTCGGTCATCCTCAGGCCTTCTTCGCCTTCTTGTTGAAGTTCGGGTTCTCCCAGATCATGGTGCCGCCCTGGCCGAGCCCGACGCACATGCTCGTGATGCCGTAGCGCACGTCGGGGCGCTCGGTGAACTGGCTCGCGAGCTGGTTCATGAGGCGCACGCCCGAGGAGGCGAGCGGATGTCCCACGGCGATCGCGCCGCCCCACGGGTTCACGCGCGGGTCGTCGTCGGCGATGCCGTAGTGGTCGAGGAACGAGAGCACCTGGACGGCGAACGCCTCGTTCATCTCGAAGAGGTCGATGTCGTCGATGCCGAGGCCGGCCTTGCGCAGCGCCTTCTCGGTCGCGGGGATCGGGCCGATGCCCATGATCTCGGGGTCGACGCCGGCGAAGGCGAAGCTCACGAGCTTCATCTTCGGGGTCAGGCCGAGCTCCTTCGCGGCTGCGCCGGAAGCGAGGATCGCTGCGGTCGCGCCGTCGTTGAGGCCCGAGGCGTTGCCTGCCGTGATGCGGCCATGCGGACGGAACGGCGTCTTCAGCCCGGCGAGCCCCTCGAGGGTCGTCTCGGGACGCATGACCTCGTCACGCGTCGCAAGGCCCCAGCCCTCGTCGGTGCGGATCGCGACCGGCACGAGATCCTGCTGGATCTTGCCTGCGGCGTAGGCCGCGGCCATCTTCTGCTGGCTCGCGAGCGCGTAGCGGTCGCTGCGCTCCTTGGTGAGCTGCGGGAAGCGGTCGTGGATGCGCTCCGCGGTCGCACCCATGACGAGTGCGTCTTCGCCGACGAGGCGCTCGCTGAGGAACCGCGGGTTCGGGTCGACGCCCGAGCCCATCGGGTGGTGGCCCATGTGCTCGACGCCGCCGGCGATCGCGACGTCGTACATGCCGAAGCCGATCGAACCCGACATCATCGCGGCTGCGGTCATCGCCCCGGCGCACATGCGGTCGATCGAGAAGCCGGGCACCGTCTTCGGGAGACCCGCGAGGATCGCTGCGCTGCGGCCGAGCGTGAGACCCTGGTCGCCGGTCTGGGTCGTCGCGGCGATCGCGACGTCGTCGATGCGGTCTTTCGGCACGTTCGGGTTGCGTTCGAGGAGTCCGACGATCGATTTCACGACGAGATCGTCGGCCCGGGTGTTCCAGTACATGCCCTTGTCGCCGGCCCTGCCGAACGGGGTGCGGACCCCGTCGACGAACACGACTTCAGCTTGATCAGCCACGCTGCAGCTCACTTTCGATCAGGATGACTTCGATCCTACGAACGCTCCTGAGGGGCCGCTGAATCGCTTGACGGAACCTACGAATTGCTTGTGGCGGCATCCTGAACCGATTGTGACGCCTCAACAAAGGCATCGGCGATCGTTTGTGAGGTTGCCTCAATCTGCCAGGGACGTGCACCGAGCGCAGCGAGCTGCGCTCCGATCGCCTTCGCCGTCAGCTCGGCCGGAGGCGCCCACGCGACGCGACGCAGGTGGTCGGGGGTGAGGAGGTTCTCGACCGGCATCTCGTGCTGCTCGGCAACTTCGGCGATCGCGGCCCTGGCGACGCGGAGCCGTGCGTCGGCCTCGGGATTGCGCACGGCCCACGCCCGCGGCGGCGGCGGCGCGTCGCTCGGCACCCGCACGGCCGGAAGGTCGGTGGTCGTGTGACCGCGCTCGATCGCGGCCCACCAGCGGTCGAGCTCCGAGCGGCTCGCTCGTCCGGTGAACTCGCGGAGGTCGGCGAGGGCGCGCCGGGTCGACGGCATCGCCTTCGCCGCGGCGAGGAGCGAGGCATCCGGAACCAGACGGCCCGGAGCGGTGTCGAGTGCGGACGCGAGCGCATCACGTGAGAGCCAGAGCTCACGGGCGACCGCCAGATTGCGGGGGCTCCGCATGGCGTGGATGCCCGACAGCCGTCGCCATGGCTCGGCGGCGGGCGGTTTCGCCTCCTTGTGGAGCACCGCCTCGAACTCCTGCGCGGCGAGCTCGGCCTTGCCGGTCTCGTCGAGACGTTCGTTGAGCAGGTCCCGCACGTCGACGAGGAGCTCGACGTCGAGCGCCGCGTACTTCAGCCACGACTGCGGGAGCGGGCGGGTCGACCAGTCGGACGCCGAGTGCTCCTTCGCGAGCTTGATGCCGAGCAGCTCCTCGACCACCGAGGCGAGGCCGACACGGGGCATCCCGAGCAGTCTCGCCGCGAGTTCCGTGTCGAAGATGCGATCGGGGTCGAGGCCGACCTCGCGGAGACACGCGAGGTCTTGGCTCGCCGCATGCAGTACCCACTCGTCGGCGTGGATGCCGTCTTGGAGCGCCGAGAAGTCGGGGATCTGCGGCGGATCGAAGAGGAACGTGCCCGCGCCCCGGCGATACATCTGGATCAGGTAGGCGCGCTGCGAATAGCGGAAGCCGCTCGCCCGCTCCGCGTCGACGGCGATGGGGCCCTCGCCGCCGATCAGCCTGCGCACGGCGTCGTCGAACGCGGCGGGTGATTCGATCACCCGGAATTCATCCACGGTTCGACCTCCGTCGGGGAAGTGCGGTCACCCCTTCCGATCGGGGTGGGAGTCCTGCGAGCATGCACAACAACTCGCCCCAGCCTTCCACATGGGGGCCGATCGTGGCGTCGAGAGGGGTCCAGGAGGCGCGCAACTCGATCTGCGCACCGTCCCCCTGGCGTGCGAGTTCGCCGAAACCGGTGGACAGGATCTTCGTCGCCGTGCCCGAAGCCGCGATGTAGCGTGCGCCGCGGGTGTCGAGCGCGTCGACGAGCCACGACCACGCGACATCGGCGAGGAACGGATCGAGTCCGATGTCGGTCTCGAGCGGTGCCTGGGCGAAGCAGACGACGCGGAAGCGCCCGCCCCACGCCTCGGGTTCGCTCGGATCGTAGAGCAGTACGAAGCGACCCGTGCCGAGCTCGGAGTCGTCGCCATGGCGGCTCGGCGTGACATCGGCTGAGAGCGCCGACGCGAACGGCGCAAGCGCGGCGGGCGCCGGTATCTCGGAGATCGCGAGCTCAGGTCGCGGCGCTGCCGCACGCAGCGAGTCGAGTGCGGCCTCGAACTCGTAGGGCGGCTGAGACGCTGAGTCGGGCACGAGTGCAGACTAGAGTCTCGGGAGAAGCGGATGGCGACGGCACGCCGCGTCGCCCGTGACGGCTTCGCAGAGAGGGCACGGATGCGTCGACGAAACGGTTCGGCAGGGTTGATCGGCATCGCGGCGGGCGCCATCGGGCTGCTTGTCGGGGCTGCCGTGGCCTCAGTTGCGGTGGTCACGGTGATCTTCGCTCGCAGGGTCGTCACGCCCGATCGGGGCGCCCGACGAGGACGAGCGGATCGTCGGCGTCGACCTCGCCCTCGGGGAGATCGCGCTCGCGGCATCCGACGAATCGCGCATGGCGGGTCGCTACGGCTTCTGGTTCGACCGCGACTCCGGGTACGCCCGGCTCGGCGAGGTCATCGACGACGGTGATCGCGTGGTGCGCCGGCGAATCGAGGCGGTCGACTTCGGCCGACTCGCGCGTGCGTCGCGCGGACGCATGAGCGGCGCATACCACCTCGGTCCGTGGGAGCTCGAGATGCCGTACGAGAACGTGCTCGTCGAGACGGAGCTCGGACCGGCCCCGGCATGGCTCGTGCGCACCGAGGCGCCGTCATCGCGGTGGGTGATCCAGGTGCATGGCCGCGGCGCGAAGCGTCCCGAGGGCCTGCGCGCCGTGCAGCCTGCCCGAGAAGCCGGATGGAACACGCTGCTCGTCTCGTACCGGAACGACGGCGAAGCTCCCGAGAGCGAGGACCGCAGATACGGCCTCGGCGGGACCGAATGGTCCGACGTCGTCGCGGCGGTGCGGTTCGCGCTCGAGCACGGGGCCCAGCAGATCGTGCTCATGGGCTGGTCGATGGGCGGCATGATCGCGTTGCAGGCGGTGCTCCGCTCGGCGGAGGTGCGCGAGCGGCTCGTCGGAATCATCCTCGACTCGCCGGCGATCGACTGGGTCGACATCCTTCGTTTCCAGGGCCGTGCGCTCGGCCTGCCGAGCGAGCTCGGCGACGCCGTGTCACGCCTCCTCGGCGGGCCACTGAGCGGCGGGCTCACCGGATTGGCCGCGCCGATCGATCTCGACGAGCTCGACCCGGTCGCGCGGGCCGAGGAGTTCGCGGTACCGATCCTGCTCATGCACAGCGTCGACGACGGATTCGTGCCGATCGACGGCTCGCGCCGGTTCGCTGCGGCTCGTCCCGACCTCATCGAGTTCGAGGTCTTCGAGGGCGCGCGCCACACGAAGCTCTGGAATCACGATCCGGTTCGGTGGACAGGTCTTCTGCGCGCGTGGCTCGAACGGCGCGCAGAGGGCGTCGACCGTGCCGGCGACGAAGCCGAGATCGTCGGCTGATCGGGCGATCGTCGAGGGCGGGTGCCGAATCGATCGGTGCGGCGCGCGTCAGACGACGACGCGCTCGCGCAGCTGCCGCTTGATGCGGGCGAGCATGCCCGTCATTCCGCGTACTCGGAGGGGAGACACCGCTTCGGCGAGTCCGAGCGACTGCGGGTAGTCGGCGGGGATGTCGAGCACTTCCTCCACCGTGAGGCCATCGAGGCCGTGGGCGAGGATCGACGCGAAGCCGCGGGTGGTCGGCGACTCGGCAGGTGCTGTCGCGTGGAGGTGCACGAGGCCGTCGTCGACCTCGACGAAGATGTACACCGGCGACTGGCACTCGACCACGCGCTCGAGGAGATCGGGGTGGTCGGCGTACTGCTCGGGCAGCTCGGGCAGGTCGTTCGAGAACTCGAGCAGGAGCTGCAGGCGGTCTCGTACGCCGAGCGCGAGGAACTCCTCGCGCGTCTCGGCGAGTTTGGCGGGCAGGGTCGTCGCGTCCATCGGTTCTATTCTCCCATGCCGACGGCCGACCCCGCCCGTCGGCGCCTCAGCGGGCGGGAAGCTCGCCCCGATCGGTGCCGGTCACGATCGGCACGCGCACCGCGCTGCCCCACTCGGTCCACGATCCGTCGTAGTTGCGGACGTTCTCGAAGCCGAGGAGGTGCGCGAGCACGAACCACGTGTGGCTCGAACGCTCGCCGATGCGGCAGTATGCGATGACGTCGTCGCCGTCCTCGAGGCCGACCTCGCCGCGATAGATCGCATCGAGCTCCGCACGGGACTTGAACGTGCCGTCTGCGGCGGCGGCACGGGCCCAAGGCACGGATGCCGCAGTCGGGATGTGGCCGGCGCGGAGCGCACCCTCCTCGGGGTACGCGGGCGCGGTCGTGCGCTCGCCGCTGTACTCCTCGGGCGACCGCACGTCGATGAGCGGATTGCCGAGGTGGGCGAGCACGTCGTCCTTGAAGGCGCGGATGGCCACGTCGTTGCGATCGACGATCGGGTACTCGACCGGCGTGACCTCGGGGGCATCCGTCGTGAGCTCGCGACCTTCGGCGATCCAGAGGTCGCGGCCGCCGTCGAGCAGGCGCACGTCTTCGTGTCCGAAGAGGGTGAACACCCAGAGCGCGTATGCGGCCCACCAGTTGTTCTTGTCTCCGTAGATGACGACCGTGGTGTCGCGGGCGATGCCCTTCGAGCCGAGGAGTGCGGCGAACTGCTCGCCATTCGACGTAGTCGCGCACGACGGGGTCGTTGAGATCGGTGTGCCAGTCGATCTTCACGGCACCGGGAATGTGGCCGGTCTCGTAGAGCAGCACGTCTTCGTCGGACTCGACGACGACGAGGCCGGGTTCACCGAGGTGCTCGGCGAGCCACTCGGTGGTGACGAGACGCTCGGGATGGGCGTACTCGGCGAACTTCGCTGCGGAGTCGAACTCGGCGGACATGGGACCTCCTGGGAGCGCCCGGTCGGGCGGGGTGTGCGAGGGAGCGGACTAGGCTGATGACCTGTCCACCACGAATCTACGCGGCGCGCGGAGCGAAGTCAGTAGACCAGTCATCCGGTGCAACACGGGAGCCACTCCAGCATGACCTCGGTATCGACCCATGCGCTCATCCGTCTCGTCGATCGGAACCCCACGATCACGGGCGCCGAGATCGCCTCCGAGCTGACGCCGCCGCCGCAGTTCGAGCATGCCTCCTTCGAGTCGTACCGGCCCGACGGAGACTTCCCTTCGCAGCAGGCCGCGCTCGACCGTCTCGGCGAGTTCGCGGCTGCGTGGCGTGCGCAGCGCCCCGGCGGGTTCTTCTCCCGCAACCGCAAGCCGAAGTCCGAACTGCCCGGCATCTACCTCGACGGCGGGTTCGGCGTCGGCAAGACCCACCTCCTCGCGGCGCTCTGGCATGTCGCCCCCGGCCCGAAGTACTTCGGCACGTTCATCGAATACACGGCGCTCGTCGGCGCGCTCGGCTACGCGCAGGCGGTGCGGTTGCTGACGGGGGCGCAGCTCATCTGCATCGACGAGTTCGAGCTCGACGACCCGGGCGACACGATGCTCATGACCCGGTTCCTCGGTGAGCTCATCGCGAGCGGCACTCGCGTCGCTGCGACGTCGAACACGCCACCGAACGCCCTCGGCGAAGGGCGGTTCGCCGCCGCCGACTTCCTGCGCGAGATCCACGCGCTCTCGGCCAACTTCGAGACGATCCGCATCGACGGCCTCGATTACCGGCGCCGCGACACCGAGGGGCACGCAGAGACGCTCTCGGGCGACGCCGAGGTGGCGCACATGGCCGAGGCGCTCGCCTCCCGCGGGCACCGCGTCTCCCTCGACGGGTTCGACGAGCTCATCGCACACCTCGCGACGGTGCATCCGTCGAAGTATGTGAAACTCCTCGACGACGTCGAGGTGATCGCGCTCGAGGGTGTGCACGAACTCAGCGACCAGAACGCGGCGCTCCGACTCGTCGCGTTCATCGATCGCGTCTACGACGCGGAGGTGCCGATCATCGCGAGCGGGGCACCGCTCGACGAGGTGTTCGCGTCCGACATGATGGCCGGCGGGTATCGCAAGAAGTACCTGCGATCGATGTCGCGGATGATCGCGCTCACGACCGGAGAGCTTCCGCCGCACGAGTGAGCGGCGATTCGCATCGAACCACCGGAGTCCCGAAACATGCTGTTTACATTCGAGCAGCGTACGTAACGACCGCGAAACGGAACGCGGTCCCTTCCGAAACCTCACCTCGTGAAACTTGGGGCACAGGCTCCCCACCCTGATTTCTGAGAGAGGTTCGAGATGGATCAAGGCAACACTGCGTTTCTCCTGATATCAGCAGCCCTCGTGTTGCTGATGACCCCGGGACTCGCGTTCTTCTACGGCGGGCTCGTCAAGGCCAAGAGCGTCATCAGCATGATGATGTTGAGCTTCGGTGCCATCGGCCTCATCGGCGTGATCTGGGTGCTGTACGGCTACGCGATCGCCTTCCCCTCGGCCGAAGGCCTCGCCGCGCCGTGGTCCATCGACTGGTCGGCGATCGGTCTGACCAGCCTCCTGGAAACCCCCGAAGGGGCTGCGTACCCGCCGCTCGCCTTCGTGGCATTCCAGGCGACCTTCGCGATCATCACGGTCGCACTGATCTCGGGTGCCATCGCCGACCGGGCGAAGTTCGGCGCCTGGATGGTGTTCGCCGCCGTGTGGGCGACCCTCGTCTACTTCCCCGTCGCGAGCTGGGTGTTCAACTTCGGCCTCGACCCCGAGACCGGCGATTTCACGTACGGCGGCTGGATCACGTACGGCATGCAGCAGTTCTTCGGCACAGGGGCCCTCGACTTCGCCGGTGGCACGGCCGTGCACATCAACGCCGGTGCAGCAGCGCTCGCCCTGGCGCTCGTGCTCGGCAAGCGCGTCGGCTTCTCGAAGGGTGCGCACGTGCCCCACAACCCGCCGTTCGTGCTCCTCGGCGCCGGCCTCCTGTGGTTCGGCTGGTTCGGGTTCAACGCAGGTTCGGAGCTCGCTGCTGACGGCACCGCGGCGCTCGCGTGGATCAACACGCTGGCCGCACCGGCCGCCGCTCTGCTCGCCTGGCTCGCGGTAGAGAAGATCAGGGACGGCAAGCCCACGTCCGTCGGAGCCGCGTCGGGCGCCGTCGCGGGCCTGGTCGCGATCACCCCGGCGTGTGCGTTCCTCACGCCCGGCTGGGCGATCCTGCTCGGTATCATCGCCGGCGCCGTCTGCGCCCTGGCGGTCGACCTGAAGTTCAAGTGGGGCTTCGACGACTCGCTCGACGTCGTGGGCATCCACCTCGTCGGCGGCCTCATCGGCACGCTCTACCTGGGCTTCTTCGCGACCGGACAAGGGCCTGTTCACCGGCGGTGACGGCACGCAGCTGCTGGTACAGGCGATCGCGGCCTTCTCGGTCATGATCTACTCCTTCGTGCTCGCCTACATCATCGGGTTCATCATCCAGAAGACGATGGGCTTCCGCGTGAAGAACGAAGACGAGCTCGCCGGAATCGACACGGTCGTCCACGGCGAGGATGCCTACAAGCTCGAGACCGTCTGACCAGCCGGTCCCTGAGCCCGTCGAAGGGCCGCGAGGGCGGTGGGGTAGTGTGCCGGTGTGCCAGACACCAGCCGCTTCCTCACCGCCCTCGGTCGTGTCATCCGCTCGGTCACCGGCGGTGCCAGGAAGTCGACGGATGCTCCGAGCCGACCGGCACCGGAGGAGCCTCCGTCCCCGGGGCGGGCGGGCTCGATGGCGACGATCGAGGTCGATCCGCGCCGCCTGCGCGGGGTGCGGCTCGGCTACGCGCCCGAGCGCGACGGGGAGCCCGATCCCGGCGAGATCGTCTGGACGTGGGTGCCCTACGAGGAGAACGACGGGCGCGGCAAGGACCGCCCGGTCGTGATCGTCGCGGCATCCGGCGCCGGCGACTACCTCGCGGTGCAGCTCACGAGCAAGGCACACGACGGCGACCGCGACTTCGTCCCAGTCGGCGACGGCGCGTGGGACGCCGAGGGGCGGCCGAGCTGGGCGCGCATCGACCGCGTGTTCCGGGTCCGTGCCGGTGGCATGCGCCGCGAGGCGGCATCGCTCGACGCCGGCCGGTTCCGGCTCGTCGCCTCGGCGCTCGATGCGCGGTACGGCTGGCGCTGAGGCATCCGCTCGGCTCATCGTGCTGAGCCTCGACGCACTCCGTTCAGGCGCGTGGCGGCAGATGCAGGCCGAACGGCGAGCCCTGGTCGTCGCGGCACATCCGGAACTCGCCGAAGATCGCGACGGACTCGTCACCTTCGGCGCCCGGGATGGTGTCGACGGTGCCACCGAGGCGCTCGACGGCGGCGACCGCCGCATCGAGGTCGTCGACGCGGAAGAAGACGTATGGCGAAGCCCCTTGATCACCGCCGTGCACGCCCGCCGGCACACCCGCGCCGTCGATCGCGTACCCGTCGCCACCGGGGCCCGCCTGGAACGACCAGCCGAAGAGCTTCCCGTAGAACGAGCGTGCGGTCATGGCATCCGCCCCGCCGAACTCGATGAACGACACCTCACCGGACATGGTTCCCCCTCGCATCGATGCGCGTCTCTGCGAGTCACGGTAGACGCAGAGCGCGGATGCCACAACGAGGCGCGACGCCGGGAGAACTGAAGAACGCCCCCAGTGGAGTGGGGGCGTTCGTGGGCGATGCCGGGCTCGAACCGACGACCTCTTCCGTGTGAAGGAAGCGCGCTACCAGCTGCGCCAATCGCCCATTTGGGATTGCGGTGCACCGGGTGACCGCGGACTCGATACTAGCCGACGGAGCCTCGCGAATGCACATCGGCGGGCCATCGGCGGCCTCGTTGCGACGTCCGCACGCGTCGACACGCACGGCGTCCGGCCGCGGAATCTGGGAATGACCGGGACGAACGAGCCACGCGGCCCGCTCGGTTTGTCAATCGATCGGCGAATCCGTTAGAGTCTCTCTGCACGCAGAAATGCGGGCAATGCGGATGTGGCGCAGTGGTAGCGCATCACCTTGCCAAGGTGAGGGTCGCGAGTTCGAATCTCGTCATCCGCTCTGATCAGGAATGAGCGCGAGTTCGTTCCTGTTCTTTTGGTGGTGAACCCATACACGGTGGATTGGCCGAGAGGCGAGGCAGCGGCCTGCAAAGCCGTATACACGGGTTCGAATCCCGTATCCACCTCCAAGCCGAGACACTGATTCTCGACTTGGGCGATTGGCGCAGCGGTAGCGCGCTTCCCTGACACGGAAGAGGTCACTGGTTCGATCCCAGTATCGCCCACCAGAAAGCCCTGGCATTGCCGGGGCTTTTCGCGTATCCGGTGGGGATTGGGCCGGCCGAGGCATCCGCAGTGCACGTCGGTCATGAGACGCCTGCCGAGCGCGGCCGGGCGTTGTCCTGGACGCGGTGGACGGACCCCCGAATCTTCGTCGGGGGTCCGCCACTCGTCACGCGATGGTCAAGCCGCGTCGTCACCACGGAGCGGGCGCCGGCGGCACCACGACCGGCGGGCGGTCGTCGCACGTGATCGTGTTCGGCAGCTCCCATGGCGCCATCCACGGGCCGGTCGTGCCGCCGCCGTCGTTGCCGCCGAGATCGACGACGGTGAACTCGGAGCCCGCCGGCGTGAAGTGGAACGAGCCGCAGTTGTTGATGCCGACGGCGCCGACGTTGCGGGCGTCGACGTTCTCGAATGAGGCCGAGCCCTCGACACGGGCGCTCAGCACCGAGGTACCGGTGCCGTCGACGCGGATGTCTCTGAAGTGCACGTTCTCGATCTGGTAGAGATCCTTCACGCCGAACTCGGAGACCATCATGATCGCGTTGTACGTGTTGTCGAGGTAGTGGTCTCCCGTGACCTCGATGCCGGCGTCGATCGTGTTGTCGAGCGCGTAGATCCAGATCGCGCCGAGCCCGATGTTCCAGTTCAGCTCGAAGGTGCCGGCGCGCACCACGGTGTTGTCCGTGAAGCGGAGCGTTCCAGCGAACGGTTCTGCGCCGAAGCGCGAGCCCGCGTGCAGGCCGCTGCCTTCACGGATTGGATCGGCCACGAGGTTGGCGCGCACCGTGTTGTCGGTGCCGCCGTAGATCGCGATGCCGTTCGCGAGGGTCGGCGTCTGCACGGTGTTGTGCTCGAACACGTTGCCCGCATTCGCGACGTTCTCCGACCACATCGCGAGCCCGTCGTCGCCGGTGTTCCGCACGAAGTTGTTCGTCACCGTCGAGTTCGTCACGCCGCCGTGGAAGTTCAGCGCGTCGGCGATCTGGTCGACGACGATGTTGTCCTTCACCGTGAGGTCGTCCATCGGCCCGTCGAACCACAGGCCGACCTTCGTGTGCTCGATGAAGAGCCCGGTGATCGTCGAGTCGCTCAGGGCGCCGCCGATGCCGTTCACCTGGTCGGTGTCGATGCGTTCGCGGACGTCGCCGATGATCGCGAAGTCGGCCAGATGCACGTTCGAGCTGCCGCCGTCTGCGGCATCCTTCCCGTAGAAGCCGACGCCCGTGTGCACCGAGCCGTCTTCGGCGGGCTTGTCGAGCGCGACCTCCTGTCCGCGGATGATCGAGTGCCAGTTGCCCGCACCGGTGATCGTGATGTCGTCGACGGCGATGTGTCGATCGACGCGGAAGGTACCGGCCGGGATGTAGACGGTCGTGTCATGCTTCTGCGCCCACTTGATCGCCTGCTCGATGCGCTTGGATGCATCGCGCTTGCCGGTCGGGTCCGCGCCGAACTTGGTGATGCTCACCGAGCCGGCCGGCTGGGGTGCCGGTCCCGCGACGAGTTCGCTGTCGAGCAGGTCGATGACGGTCCATGCGGCGTTCGTGTCCGCCGGGGCGGTCAGCCGGAGCGTGTCGCCGGCGGCGTACGTCGCACCGAGGAGCATCCGCTGCTCGTCGTAGAACTTCATCGGGCGGAACGGCTTCGCGAACGTCGGGACAGGTGAGGTCGCAGCCGGCACGCAGGCGCACTCGGACACCCACCAGTCGGGGTGGAGGAGGTCGGCGGTCGGATCGTTCGTGAAGGGGTACTGGTTGTAGAGCCAGGAGTACTCGGAGGTGAGCGTCATCGTCTGTGCCTCGCCACCGTTCGCGGCGATCTCGAGCGGAGCGGTGATGCCCCCGCCCGTCGGGGCGTCGGGGATGCTGTACCGCACGGTGATCGCGTTCGTCGCGGCGGGCAGCGTGAACTCGACGTACTGACCGGGCAGGAGCCGCACCGCAGTGCGGCCGGATGCCTCCGCCGCGAGCGTGTACGCGGTGCGGTCGGGTCCGATGCGGACACCGTCGGTGACGGCGTTCTCGGCCTCCTGTTCGTGGAACGCGACTTCGGCACCGCGCCCGTCGACGAGCGCGGGATCGAGCGCCGCTCGGGTGACCGGCGTCGGCGCGGGGTCCGCGACGGCCGGGGCTGCAGTGCCGAGGAGGACACCGCATGCGAGCGCTGCGATCGTCGCGGACGCGAGAGAGCGGGTGAGGGGGCGCCGGGAGCGAGCGGCCGGGCGCGCGGAGGTGCTTGGACGTGTCATCGTCGACTCGTTTCATCTCGATTCGTGCATGACGCCGGGCACCCGGTGGCGGCCGACGATGAGCCGACTGTATGACCGCGTGACGAGTGCACACAAGGAGGTGCGATCGATTGTCGATGATTTGTCGAATTCTTGCCCGACTGAACGCAAGTCAGTGCAAATCCTGGCGCCGCAAGCCGAGCAAGTTGCGCCTCAGTCATGACTCCCTGGCGCCTGGCGGTCGGCAGCAGCAGATGACCTTGACCGCCGGACGCGCGCCGCCCAAGCTGGTCCCATGACGCAAGCGCAGGGGGAGCACTGGTGGCACCGGCTCGATGCCGATGTCCAGCGATGGCTGCAGGACAACCATGGGTCGACGCTCTCGACGGAGGCGTTCGACGCCGTCGTCGGGGCGGGCGGAGTCCCGATCAGGGATCCCGATTCGCACCCCGACGAACTCCCCGACGGGTACCTCTTGAGCGACACCGACTGGGAGGTCATCGGGGAGCAGCGGCGCCCCGACTGAAGACCTCGCCCGATCGGAGTGGAGAACCGCGATCACGTCTCTCCCGACGTCGTCTGACAGTCGCTGACCGGCCGGGGCGGCTGCGGCGTCGCACTACAGTTGAAGGGTTTCGTATTCCGATTCCCAGGGAGTGGATCAAGGTGGCCGACGGCTTCGAGCTCTTCACCGACCGATCCGTTGTCGCGATGCGCGTCAACGGCGAGCTCAAGGACCTCGCGACGACGGTCACCGACGCCGATACCGTCGAACCCGTCACGATCGACTCGCCCGATGGCGCTCGGCATTCTGCGACACTCGACCGCGCACGTGCTCGCCCAGGCAGTGCAATCGATCAACCCCGAGGCCAGGCTCGGCATCGGGCCGCCCGTCACCGACGGCTTCTACTACGACTTCGACGTCGCCGAGCCGTTCAGCCCCGAGGACTTCAAGGCGCTCGAGAAGGCCATGGATCGCATCGTGCGCCAGGGCCAGCGGTTCATGCGCCGGGTCGTGACCGAGGACGAGGCACGCGCCGAACTCGCCGACGAACCGTACAAGCTCGAACTCATCGGCCTCAAGGGGCACGAGAGCGGCACCGCCCAGTTCGAGGAGAGCGAGTCCGTCGAGGTCGGCGGCGTCGAGCTCACGATTTACGACAACGTCGACCCGAAAACGGGCGAGACCGTCTGGAAAGACCTCTGTCGCGGCCCCCACGTTCCCAACACCCGCATGATCGGGAACGGCTGGGCGCTGTCGCGAGTGGCGGCGGCCTATTGGCGCGGTTCGGAGAAGAACAAGCAGCTGCAACGCATCTACGGCACTGCCTGGCCGACGAAAGACGAACTGCGCGCCTACCAGCACCGTCTCGAGGAGGCGGCGAAGCGCGACCACCGCAAGCTCGGCGCCGAGCTCGACCTGTTCAGCTTTCCCGAAGAGCTCGGGTCGGGCCTTCCCGTCTTCCATCCCAAGGGCGGCATCATCAAGCGCGAGATGGAGGACTACGTCCGCCGCCGCCACATCGAGGAGGGGTTCGACTACGTCGGAACCCCGCACATCACGAAAGACGGCCTCTTCCACACCTCGGGGCACCTGCCGTACTACGCCGACACGATGTTCCCGCCCATGGAGCTCGAGGGATCGGAGTACCGCCTCAAGGCGATGAACTGCCCGATGCACAACCTGATCTTCAAGTCGCGGGGCCGGTCGTACCGCGAGCTGCCGCTGCGGCTGTTCGAATTCGGTTCGGTGTACCGCTACGAGAAGTCGGGCGTCGTGCACGGACTCACGCGCGTGCGCGGTCTCACGATGGACGACTCGCACTCGTACGTCACCGTCGAGCAGGCGCCGGGGGAGATCAAGCACCTGCTCGACTTCATCCTCGGCCTGCTGCGCGACTTCGGCCTCACCGACTTCTACCTCGAACTTTCGACCCGCGACGAGGACGGCGAGAAGAAGGCGAAGTTCATCGGCACCGACGAGCAGTGGGAGTTCGCCACGCGCACACTCGAGCAGGTCGCCACGGAATCCGGTCTCGAACTCGTGCCCGACCCGGGCGGCGCCGCGTTCTACGGCCCGAAGATCTCGGTGCAGGCACGTGACGCGATCGGTCGCACCTGGCAGATGTCGACGATCCAGTACGACTTCAACCAGCCGGCGGGCTTCGGGCTCGAGTACACGGCCGCCGACGGGTCGCATCAGCAACCGGTGATGATCCACTCCGCGAAGTTCGGTTCGATCGAACGCTTCTTCGGCGTGCTCACCGAGCACTACGCCGGCGCGTTCCCGGTGTGGCTGGCGCCCGTGCAGGTGGTCGGCATTCCCGTCGCCGACGAGTACGCGCCCTACCTCGGCGCGATCATCGAGCAGCTGAAGCGCGAGGGAGTGCGCGCGGAGCTCGACACGAGCGACGATCGCATGCAGAAGAAGATCCGCACGCACACGACCCAGAAGGTGCCGTTCCAGCTCATCGCGGGCGAGAACGACCGGGCGGGCGAGACGGTGAGCTTCCGCTTCCGCGACGGCAGCCAGGAGAACGGCGTGGCCGTCGACGAGGCGATCCGGCGCATCCGGCTCGCAATCGACGAACGCCGACAAGTCGTCACGAAGGACGATCTCTGAGCATGGGCGCGTACGAGGCCGACGAGTTCAAGGGCGTGCCGACGGATGACGCGGCAGACCTCGGCGGTGTGCCCGACGCGTTCCAGCGGCTCTGGACGCCGCACCGACTCGTCTACATCCAGCACGGCCAGCAGCCCGACGAGCACGCGTGCCCGTTCTGCCGCGCGCCCGAGTTGAGCGACGAGCAGTCGCTCATCGTGGCACGCGGCACCCATGCCTACGCGTTGCTGAACCTGTACCCGTACAACAGCGGTCACCTGCTCGTGTGCCCGTATCGTCACGTCGCGACCTACGACGAGGCGACGCCCGAGGAGGTCGCCGAGATCGGCGAGCTCACGCAGGTCGCGATGCGGGTCGTGCAGCACGTGTCGAAGTGCGACGGCTTCAACATCGGCATGAACCAGGGCCGCATCGCGGGCGCCGGCATCGCCGAGCACCTGCACCAGCACATCGTGCCGCGCTGGGCGCTCGACTCGAACTTCTTCCCGATCATCGCCAGCACGAAGGCCCTCCCGCGCCTCCTCGGCGAGGTGCGCCAGGAGATCGCCGAGGCCTGGCCCGCCTGACCTCCGGCCCGCCTGACCCCGAAGGCGGCGAAGGCGATGCGCGACGGTCCGCTCCGCCGCTGCGAGCACCCTGTCGCGGTGCAGCCCGTCACAACACCGAAGACTAGGATTGATCACATGACCGAAGCATCCGTTCCCGCGCCCGCAGACATGTCGTTCACCGGCTCCAGCCGGGTGAAGCGCGGCCTCGCCGAGATGCTGAAGGGCGGCGTCATCATGGACGTCGTCACCGCCGAGCAGGCCCGCATCGCCGAAGACGCCGGCGCGGTCGCCGTCATGGCGCTCGAGCGTGTGCCCGCCGACATCCGGTCCCAGGGCGGCGTCGCACGCATGAGCGATCCCGACCTCATCGACGCGATCATCGCCGAGGTCTCGATCCCGGTCATGGCGAAGGCGCGCATCGGTCACTTCGTCGAGGCGCAGGTGCTGCAGGCGCTCGACGTCGACTACATCGACGAGTCCGAGGTGCTCTCGCCCGCCGACTACGTGAACCACATCGACAAGTGGGCGTTCAACACCCCCTTCGTCTGCGGTGCGACGAACCTCGGCGAGGCGCTCCGCCGCATCAACGAGGGCGCGGCGATGATCCGCTCGAAGGGCGAGGCCGGCACGGGCGACGTCTCCGAGGCGACGAAGCACATCCGCAAGATCACCTCGGAGATCAACCAGCTGAAGTCGATGACCCGCGACGAGCTCTACGTCGCCGCGAAAGAGCTGCAGGCTCCGTACGAGCTCGTACTCGAGGTCGCCGAGACGGGCAAGCTCCCGGTCGTGCTCTTCGTCGCGGGCGGCGTCGCCACTCCGGCGGATGCCGCGATGATGATGCAGCTCGGCGCCGACGGCGTGTTCGTGGGCTCGGGCATCTTCAAGTCGGGCAACCCCGAGGCCCGCGCAGCGGCGGTCGTGAGGGCGACGACGTTCTACGACGACCCGTCGGTGATCGCCGCGGTCTCACGCGGACTCGGCGAGGCGATGGTCGGCATCAACGTCGGCGACCTGGCGGCCCCGCACCGCCTCGCCGAGCGCGGCTGGTGACTTGAACCTCCGGAGCGAATCGCTCGACGCGGCAGAGTCCGCTCAGGCCGGCCCGCGTGTGGGCGTGCTCGCCCTCCAGGGCGACTTCCGTGAGCACGCCCACGTGCTCACGAAGCTCGGCGCGCACGTCTCGCTCGTGCGCCGACCCGAGGAGCTCGACGCGATCGACGGGCTCGTCATTCCGGGCGGCGAGTCGACCGTCATGGACAAGCTCGCGCGAACCTTCGGTCTCGCAGCACCCCTGAAAGAGGCGATCGCCCAGGGGCTGCCGGTCTACGGCACCTGCGCGGGCCTCATCCTGCTCGCGGACACCGTGCTCGATGCGATAGCCGGGCAGCAGAGCCTCGGTGGCCTCGACGTCGTGGTACGTCGCAACGCCTTCGGCTCCCAGAACCAGTCGTTCGAGACCGATCTCGAGATCCCTGCACTCGGCGACGAGCCGGTGCACGCGGTCTTCATTCGCGGACCGGTCGTGGAGTCGGTCGGCGCAGCCGCGACGCCGCTCGCCGCGCTCGCCGACGGGCGGGTCGTCGCGGTCGAGCAGGGCAACCTCATCGGCACGAGCTTCCACCCCGAGATCACGGGGGAGTACCGCTTCCACGAGTACTTCCTCGGCAAGGTACGGCGCCGGGCGCAACTCGGCTGACGACCCGCCCTTGGCGGGCGGAGCCGCATACGCCATCATCGAGGGATGACCCCAGCCGAGGTGACGCGGCCCCGCTCGTCGACGCGCCGCCAACTCGTCGTCTTCGCGTCGCTCTGCCTCGTGATCAGCTGGGGATTCTGGCTCGTCGCGGGATTCACCGGCACCGATGTGACGACCTCGCCCACGATCTGGTGGTTCGCGCTCGGTGCGAGCGGTCCGTCGCTCGCGGCGCTTGTGGCGTTCCTCGCGCTCGGCCGCGGAGTCGTGCCGCGCCGTCGGGTGAGCGCCCCGTGGCTCTGGCTGCCGCTCGCGATCGTCGTCGGCGCGTTGCCCGCGGCCGTGAGTGCCGTGATTCTCGACCCTGGGGCGTTCGGGGCGTCGGCCGGTGAGGTGGTCGCGGCATCCGGTGGTGTCCTGCTGTTCACCGTCACGTATCTGATCGCCGGTCCTCTCGCAGAGGAGTTCGGCTGGCGCGGATACCTCCAGCCACGCGTGCGAATGCGCTTCGGCGTCATCGCGACCGCCGCGATCGTGGGGTCGGCGTGGGCGGTCTGGCACGTGCCGCTCTTCTTCCTCGCGGGAACCGGACAGCATGGAATGGGGCTCTTCACGCTGCGCGGGCTCGTGTTCATGGTCTCGCTGCTGCCGCTGTCGCTCACGTATCTGTTCCTGTCCGAGCGGCTCGGCGGGGCGGTCTGGTCGGCGATCCTCATCCACTTCGCGGGAAATGCCGCGGGTGCACTCCTGTCGCAGACGAGCGACGTCGCCGCGTTGGTGCAGCTCGCCGTCACCGTGCTGATCGCTGCCCTCGCACTCCTCGTGTGGCGGCGTTGGCCGGTCGTCGCATGGACAGACCCGCCGCTCGCGTCTCGGGCCGGGGCGACCGCGTGACCGCGTACGTCGCCCTGCTTCGGGGCGTGAACGTCGGCGGCATCACGATTCGGTCGGCCGAGCTCCGCGAGCTCTTCGAGGGCCTCGGCTTCACGGAGGTGCGCACCGTGCTGGCGAGCGGCAACGTCGCCTTCGAGACAGCCGGCTCAGAGACATCCGCCGCCCTGAAATCGCGTATCGAGCGCGCACTCGGCGAGCGGTTCGGCTACGACGCGTGGATCGTGCTCGTCACGGCCGACCACCTCGCGCGACGTCGTGCGCGACTTCCCGTTCGACGAGGCGCGCGCGGGGTGGCATCCGTACGTCCTGTTCGCGTCGGATGCCCCGCATCTGGCCGAACTGGCGGACGCCGCCGGGCGACCTCGACCCCGGCGACGACGTGATCGCGCCCGGCGACGGCGTGATCTACTGGCACAACCGACGGGAGCGCGGCGTCGACAGCGCATTCGCGAAGCTCACGGCGAAGGCGCGCTTCAAGCCGACGACGACGAACCGGAACCTCCGCACGCTGCTGAAGCTGCTCGGCTGAACGGCCCGAAGACGGGGCGCTGACTTACAATGGCTAGGCGCGGCTCGCGATGCGACCCGCGAGGATTCTGATCAGGAGACGCATGTCCGGGCATTCCAAGTGGGCGACGACCAAGCACAAGAAGGCGATCATCGATTCGCGTCGTGCCAAGTCGTTCGCGAAGCTCATCAAGAACATCGAGGTGGCCGCGAAGATGGGCGGCGCCGACCTCTCGGGCAACCCGACGCTCGTCGACGCCGTGCAGAAGGCGAAGAAGACCTCTGTTCCGAACGACAACATCGACCGTGCGATCAAGCGCGGCGCCGGCCTCACCGGTGAGTCGATCGACTACACGACCATCATGTACGAGGGCTACGGCCCGAACGGCGTCGCACTCCTCATCGAGTGCCTCACCGACAACAGGAACCGCGCCGCAGCCGAGGTGCGCACGCTCATGACCCGCAACGGCGGCACGATGGCCGACCCGGGCTCGGTCGCCTACAACTTCGCGCGCAAGGGCGTGATCGTGGTCCCCGCCGAGGGCACCACGGAAGACGACGTGCTCGCGGCCGTGCTCGACGCCGGCGCCGAGGAGGTCGCCGACGAGGGCGAGACCTTCGAGGTGATCACCGAGGCATCCGACCTCGTCGCGACCCGCACCGCACTTCAGGCGGCCGGCATCGACTACGACTCGGCGGATGCCGCGTTCGTGCCCTCCCTCAAGGTCGAGATCGACGCCGATACGGCCCGCAAGGTGTTCCGTCTCATCGACGCGCTGGAAGACAGCGACGACGTGCAGAACGTCTACAGCAACTTCGACCTGAGCCCCGAGGCGCAGGCCGAGCTCGAGGCGGAGTAGCCGATCGCCGTGCGTGTGCTCGGCATCGACCCGGGGCTCACGCGCTGCGGCGTGGGCGTGGTCGATGTCGAGCCGAATCGCACGGCGCGCCTCGTCGACGTCGTGGTGCTCCGATCGCCGGCCGAGCTCGACACGCCGCGCCGGCTCGCGCGCATCGCCGACGGACTCGAGGCGATCATCGAGGAGCACCGCCCGCAGGCCGTCGCGCTCGAGCGGGTCTTCGCGCGCAGCGATGTCTCGACGATCATGGGCACCGCGCAGATCTCCGGGTGTCGCGATGCTCATCGCGGCGCGGCGCCGACTGCCGGTGGCGTTGCACACGCCGAGCGAGGTGAAGGCCGCGATCACCGGGTACGGCCGCGCCGACAAGAAGCAGGTCGGTGCCATGGTCGCGCGGATCCTCGGGCTCGAGGCGGTGCCCAAGCCGGCGGATGCCGCGGACGCCCTCGCCCTCGCGATCTGCCATGCCTGGCGCACCGGGGGAGTCGCGGGTGCTGCGATCCGCGACGGCGGCACGGCCCCGCCTGATGGCGCCGCGCTCACGCCGGCACAGCGGGCATGGATCGCCGCGGAGCGCTCCGCGGCCGTGTCGGGGGCGGCCCGTAGGCTGAAGGAGTGATCTCCTCTCTTCGCGGCCGCGTGCTCACCGCAGCCGGCAGTTCGGTCGTGATCGAGGTCGGCGGCGTCGGATTCCACGTCAATACGACGCCGGCGTTCGCGCTCGCGAGCCGCGACGGGCACGAGGTGTCGGTGCACACGACGCTCGTCGTCCGTGAAGACTCGCTGACGCTCTTCGGGTTCGCCACTCGCGACGAGCTCGACGTCTTCGACCTCCTCATCGGCGTCACGGGCGTCGGGCCCAAGTCGGCGCTCGGCGTGCTCTCGGTCCTCTCGCCGGGGCAGGTCGCCGAGGCCGTGCAGCGCGACGACGACGCCGTGTTCCGAAAGGTGAGCGGCATCGGCCCGAAGACCGCGAAGCTGATCACGGTCTCACTTGCCGGCAAGCTCATCGCGCCGACCGTACCCACGCGGCCCGCGGCGGTGGTCACCGGTGGCGCGGCTGAGAGCGTGCTCGCCGCGCTCACCGGGCTCGGGTGGTCTGATCGGGTGGCGGCCGACGCGGTCGAAGAGACGATCGCCGGGGCATCCGACATCGAAGCCGCCTCGGTGCCGACGCTGCTCAGGCTCACGCTCGCGCGACTCGGCCCCGCACAACAGCACGGGAGGGTGCGGTGAGCGACGCAGACCTCGATCTCACCGACCCGGCGCTCGCCTCCGAGGCCGAGCTCGCCTTCGAGGGTGCGCTCCGGCCGAAGAGCCTCGAGGAGTTCGTCGGCCAGACCCGGGTGCGAGGTCAGCTGCAGCTGCTGCTCACTGCGGCCACACTGCAGCAGCGCACGCCCGACCACATCCTCCTCGCCGGCCCGCCCGGGCTCGGCAAGACGACCCTCGCGATGATCGTGGCATACGAGGGAGGGCGGCCGCTGCGCATGTCGAGCGGTCCGGCGATCCAGCACGCCGGCGACCTCGCCGCGATCCTCAGCTCGCTGGTGCCCGGTGAGGTGCTCTTCATCGACGAGATCCACCGCATGGCGCGCTCCGCCGAAGAGATGCTCTACCTCGCCATGGAAGACTTCCGCATCGACATCATGGTGGGCAAGGGCGCCGGAGCGACGTCGGTACCACTCGATCTCGCGCCGTTCACACTCGTGGGGGCGACGACGCGCGCCGGACTCCTGCCCAACCCGCTGCGCGACCGCTTCGGGTTCACCGCGCACCTCGAGTTCTACGACGAGCCCGAGCTCGAGCAGGTGCTCGCCCGAGCGGCGGCGATGCTCGGCCTCGACGTCGATCGCGAGGCGCTCGCCGAGATCGCCGGCCGATGCCGCGGCACCCCGCGCATCGCGAACCGGCTGCTGCGCCGAGTGCGCGACTACGCGCTCGTGCACCGCCGTCGCGCCGATGTCGACGCCGTGCGTGCTGCGCTCGAACTCTACGACGTCGATCCGCTCGGGCTCGATCGGCTCGACCGTGCGGTCATGCAGACGATCCTCACGCGCTTCGGCGGAGGGCCGGTCGGCCTCAACACCCTCGCCGTCTCGGTGGGCGAGGAGGCCGAGACCATCGAGGCGGTGGTCGAGCCGTTCCTGGTGCGCATCGGGCTCATCACACGTACCCCCCGCGGGCGCATCGCGACTCCCACGGCATGGCAACACTTCGGACTTGCCCAGAGCCCTCCCGAGGGCGCAGCTACTCTTCCGATCGATGGCCTATAATCCTATGAGGCACATCTCTCAGCGCCACTGACTTCGTGCGCTTGCCGCACACCGGAAGGTACCTCCCTCTCATGACGTTCGACCCGTTCACCATCATCATGCTCGCCGTTCTGGCGGTCTTGATCTTCTTCATGTTCCGCAACTCGCGCAAACGCCGGGCGGAGGCGAACGCGCTGCAGGCGAAGGTCCAGCCGGGCGCGAAGGTGATGACCAACTTCGGCGTGTTCGGTACCATCCTCTCGATGGACGAAGCCGAGAACCAGGTGGAGCTCGAGACGTCCCCCGGCACCGTGCTCACCGTGCACCGGCAGACCATCGCACGCGTCGTCGAGCCGAGCGCCACTGCCGTCGACGAGACTGCCCTCGCCGATGGGGGCGAGCCCGAGTACGGTGAGCGGGCCGACGACCCCGCCACCGACGAAACGCCCGACACCAAGAAGACGGACGACTAAAACTCCTCCCGAGGCTCGGCCCGCGCTTTCGCGCGGGCTCCTGCAGAGAAAGCAGAACCACGTGGCTGCACCATCGAAGCGGTCATCCCGGCCGACGCCCGTCCGCAAGGCATGGCGTTCCCTCACCTGGCTGGGTGTCATCATCGCGCTCCTGTTCGGCATCAACGCCGCCGGCGTCATCTGGGGCGGTGGTTCGTGGTCGCCGAAGCTCGCGCTCGACCTCGAGGGCGGCACGCAGATCATCCTCGCGCCGAAGGTCGAGACCGGTGCGAGCGTCTCCCAGGAGCAGCTCGACCAGGCGGTCTCGATCATCCGGCAGCGCGTCGACGCGTCGGGCGTCGCCGAGGCCGAGATCAACACCGAGGGCGACAACGTCGTCGTGAGGATCCCCGGCGCGCTCGACGACCAGACGCGCGACCGCATCGAATCGTCGGCGAAGCTCGAACTCCGCGCGGTCCTGCTCGCAGGCGCCGCGACGAACGAGTCGGTCGATCCGAGCGCGAGCCCAGCGCCCACCGATGCCCCCGCGGATCTCGAGTCCACGCCGACGACCCAGCCGACCGACGGCAGCGACCTCGCATGGATCACGCCCGCCCTGCAAGACCAGTTCGACAACTTCGACTGCTCGACGGTGGACGAGGCGTCGACGAACGTCGCGCCGGCCGACCAACCGCTCGTCACGTGCGACGAGGCAGGTGACGCGAAGTACCTTCTCGGCCCGGTCGAGGCGAGCGGCGAGAACATCGTCGACGCGACGAACGGCATGGTGACCACGCAGACGGGGGCGAGCACCGGCCAGTGGGCCGTGAACATCGTCTTCGACGACAAGGGCACCCAGGAATTCGCCGAGGTCAGCACGCGTCTCTTCGGCCTGCAGGGCGAGGGCGCGTCACCGCGCGACCAGTTCGCGTTCGTGCTCGACGGCTCGGTGCTCACCGCACCGCAGATGAACGGCGCGATCACCGACGGCCGCCCGCAGATCACCGGCGACTTCACGCAGGAGTCGTCGAAGGCGCTCGCCGACCAGCTGAAGTTCGGCGCACTCCCGATCAGCTTCACCGTGCAGTCATCCGACACCATCTCGGCGACCCTCGGCACCTCGCAGCTCCAGAGCGGCATCATCGCCGGCATCATCGGTCTCATCCTCGTGATGATCTACACGCTGTTCCAATATCGGGCGCTCGGTTCGGTGACGATCGCGTCGCTCGTGATCGCCGCGCTCATCACCTACCTGATGATCAACATCCTGTCGTTGCGCGAGGGGTACCGCCTCTCGCTCGCGGGCATCGCGGGCCTCATCGTCGCGATCGGATTCACCGCGGACTCGTTCATCGTGTACTTCGAGCGCGTCCGCGATGAACTCCGCGAAGGCCGTCCACTCGTCGGCGCCGTCGAGGCCGGGTGGAAGCGCGCATTCCGCACCGTCCTCGCCTCGAAGGGCGTGAACCTGCTTGCGGCCGTCGTGCTCTTCATCCTCGCCGTCGGCAGTGTGAAGGGATTCGCCTACACCCTCGGCCTCACCACGATCATCGACGTCGTCGTCGTGATCCTCTTCACACACCCGATGCTGCAGCTCCTCGCGCAGACGAGGTTCTTCTCGAGCGGCAACAAGTGGTCGGGGCTCGATCCGAACGCGCTCGGTGCCGTCTACCGCGGCCGCGCCGAGTTCCGCAAGCCCGTCGCAGTTCCCGCCCGGAAGGCCGCGTCGAGCTCGAAGGAGGCGCAGCGCCGCCAGACGATCGCAGAGCGCAAGGCCGAGTCGGTCGGTGCCGGCCATTCGTCGAACGACGGGAAGGAGTCCTGATGGCCAACCGTCTCACGACCTTCGGCAACGATCTCTACACGGGCAAGCGCTCGTTCAACTTCGTCGGCGGCCGCCGCAAGTGGTACGCGATCGCCGCGGTGCTGATCATCCTCTCGGTGCTCATCCCGGTCGTTCGGGGCATCAACTTCAGCATCGAGTTCCGCGGCGGCTCGCAATTCCAGATCTCCGATGTGGCGAACGCGACTCCGCAGCCGGCGATCGACGCCGTCGCATCCGTGGTGCCCGATGCCGACACGCATGTGACGATCGTCGGTGGCACCGGCGTGCGCGTGCAGACCGACCAGCTCGAGCCCGACGCCTCGCGCGAGGTCACGTCGGTCCTCGCCGACGCGTACGGCGTGCCCGAGTCCGAAGTCACCTCCTCGTTCATCGGACCGAGTTGGGGCGCGGATGTCACGAGGCAGGCGCTTGTCGGACTCGTCGCGTTCCTGGTGCTCGCCGGCATCATCATGGCGTTGTACTTCCGCACCTGGAAGATGTCGCTCGCGGCGATCCTCGCCCTCATCGGCGACCTCGTCGTCACGGTCGGCATCTACGCCGCCGTCGGCTTCGAGATCAGCCCCGCGGCGACCATCGGCATCCTCACGATCCTCAGCTACTCGCTCTACGACACCGTCGTGGTCTTCGACAAGATCCGCGAGAACACGGCGGCAAGACGGGCAGGAGTCGCGCCGAACCTTCGCCGAGTCGGTGAATCTCGCCGTGAACCAGACGCTTGTGCGGTCGATCAACACGAGCGTGGTGGCGGCTCTCCCGGTCGCGGCGATCCTCTTCATCGGTGCCGGAGTGCTCGGGGCCGACACGCTCCGTGACATCTCGCTGGCGCTCCTCATCGGCATTCTCGTCGGCACGTGGTCCACGGTGTTCACCGCGGCTCCGCTCTACTCGCAGTTGCGCGAAGGGGAGCCCGCGATCCGTCGCCACGACCAGAAGGTGCTGAAGGAGCGCGAGCGAGCGAGTGCGGCATCAGCCGAGGCTGAGGCGTTGCCAACGGCATGATGTTCGCGCCAGGCGTGTGCCTGCCAGCGGTTCGACACCCGAGGAACGGAGATAATTGAGTTCTGGAGGTGCTGAGCGATGACGGAGACCGGGGTCAACTCGACGGCATCGCTGCGCCGTCTCGTGCCTCGGATCTTCTCGAAGGCGCAGCCGTCTGGCGCCGTCGACACGCTCATGCGCACGGTGCGGATGCACCACCCGAAGACCGACCTCTCGCTCGTCGAACGCGCACACTCGGTCGCCGACCGTGCCCACGAAGGGCAGAAGCGCAAGAGCGGCGAGCCCTACATCACCCACCCGATCGCGGTGGCCCAGATCCTCGCCGACCTCGGCATCGGCTCGAAGACCGTCGCCGCCGCGTTGCTCCACGACACCGTCGAAGACACGGCCTACACCCTCGACCAGATTCGCGCCGACTTCGGCGACGAGATCGCGATGCTCGTCGACGGCGTCACGAAGCTGGACAAGGTCAAGTACGGCGACTCGACGCAGGCCGAGACGGTGCGCAAGATGATCGTCGCGATGTCGAAGGACATCCGGGTGCTCATCATCAAGCTCGCCGACCGCCTGCACAATGCGCGCACGTGGGGATTCGTCCCGGCAGAGTCAGCTGCGCGGAAGGCGACCGAGACCCTCGAGATCTACGCGCCACTCGCGCATCGACTCGGCATCCAGGCGATCAAATGGGAGCTCGAAGATCTCTCGTTCGCCGTGCTCTATCCGAAGCTGTACGCCGAGATCGAGAGTCTCGTGAAGCAGCGCACGCCACAGCGTGAGGAGTTCGTTCAGTCGGTCATCGATCTCGTGGGCGACGACCTCAAGTCCGCGAAGATCAGGGGCAAGGTCGTCGGGCGACCGAAGCAGTACTACTCGATCTACCAGAAGATGATCGTACGTGGTCGCGACTTCGACGAGATCTACGACCTCGTCGGCATCCGTGTGCTCGTGAACTCGGTTCGGGACTGCTACGCGGTGCTCGGCGCGATCCACGCGCGATGGACTCCGCTGCCCGGCCGCTTCAAGGACTACATCGCGACGCCGAAGTTCAACCTGTACCAGTCGCTGCACACGACCGTGCTCGGGCCGAAGGGTCGGGCCGTCGAGATCCAGATCCGCACGCACGACATGCACCAGCGAGCGGAGTTCGGTGTCGCCGCGCACTGGAAGTACAAGGAGCGGTTGGCGAGCGGGCGCTCGGCCGACAAGGCGGGGCAGAACGACACCGACATGGCGTGGCTCGCGCACATCTCGGACTGGCAGGCCGAGACCGCCGACCCCGGCGAGTTCCTCGATTCGCTGCGGTTCGAGATCGGGGCGAAAGAGGTCTACGTCTTCACGCCGAAGGGACGCGTCATCGGGCTGCCCGCCGGCGCGACCCCCGTCGACTTCGCCTACGCGGTGCACACCGAGGTGGGTCACCGCACCATGGGTGCAAAGGTGAACGGCCGGCTGGTGCCGCTCGAGAGCGAGCTGTCGAGCGGCGACGTCGTCGAGGTGTTCACGTCGAAGAATCCCGATTCGGGACCGAGCAAGGACTGGCTCGGATTCGTGAAGAGTCCACGCGCGCGCAACAAGATCCGGCAGTGGTTCACGAAGGAACGGCGCGACGAGGCGATCGAGCAGGGCCGTGACTCGATCGCGCGCGCGATGCGCAAGCAGAACCTGCCGCTGCAGAAGCTCATGAGCCAGGAGTCGTTCGCCGAGGTGGCGGCGCAGCTTCGCTACGACGACGTCTCCTCGCTCTACGCCGCGGTCGGCGAGGGACACGTGTCGACGCAGTCGGTGCTCGAGAAGGTCGTCGCACTTGTGCGCGACGTCGACGAGGGCGACGAGCCCGAGCTGCCGATGCCGGTGCGCTCGCGACCGCTGCCCCGGAGTTCGGACTCCGGTGTGCTCGTTCGGGGGGCACCCGACATCCTCGTGAAGCTCGCCCGCTGTTGCACGCCCGTTCCCGGAGACGAGATCGTCGGCTTCATCACGCGCGGCTCGGGGGTGTCGGTGCACCAGGCGAGCTGTCACAACGTGCAGTCGCTCCTTCGGGAGCCCGAGCGCATGATCGACGTCGAATGGGCGCCGAGCTCCAAGAGCGTCTTCCTGGTGCAGATCCAGATCGAAGCGCTCGATCGCGCCGGACTGCTGTCGGATGTCACCCGCGTGCTCTCGGAGCATCACGTGAACATCCTCTCCGCGAACGTCTCGACGTCGACCGACCGCCTCGCGCTCAGCCGATTCGTGTTCGAGATGGGCGACACCACGCACCTCGACCGGGTGCTGAATGCCGTGCGGCGCATCGACGCCGTGTACGACGTCTATCGCGTGAGCGACGGCTGAGCGACTCCGACGTCACTCGAGGCCGGCTGCGCGAGCGAGCCGGCCGCGCCCGCCGCAGCCGCGCTGCAGCGGCGGCCTGCAATCGCTCGACGGCACGGGCGCGGTGCGGCATGCGCCGCGCCGCGTCGAGGCGCGCGTGGAGCAGCCCGACGAGCCCCGGCCGCTCGCTCGCGAGTCGCGCGACGATCGAGACGACGTCGCGATCGGCGAGTGACGGCTCGCGGAGGAGGTCGAAGGCGGTGCGCAGCGCCGAGGTGCAGCGCACCCCGCCGACGTCGATGACGTCACCGTCGACGAAGGTCACCTCGCGCACCTGCGTTCGATGGTCGTTGATCGCGGCGACGCGTTCTCGGTGCGAGACGCAGAACTGCGCGACCTCGGGCGGCGAATCGAGGGCGCCGTGCACCCACGCGGCGGAGCGGCGCTCGATCACCAGGTCGCGCGGCACTCGCAGTGCCACGACCGCGGCGCGCAGCGACGGCAGGTCGGGTTCGTCGACCGGCGCCCATCCATCGTCGATCGCGAAGAGCTCGCCGTCGATGCGAGCCGCGCAGAGTTCGGCGAGCGGGAGGTCGTGGGTGCCGAGCACCGCGGGAAGTCTGGCCATTGCCCCATGCTGGGGCATCCGCCCGCTCTCCCGCGCCGGCGGACGTCGGCTGTGGACAACACGCCGCTCGACGAGCGGGTGCGGACGAGTCGGCCGCGCGGCCGGACTCAGCCGCCGACGGCCTTCAACCAGGTGCGTCGAGCCTCGAGCGCCTCGCGGGCGTTCGAAGCGGCCTTCGCGTCACCCGACGCCTCGGCGGCGGCGAGTTCGGCCTCGAGCTTCTCGATCGCCTCGTGGAGTTGCCCGAGCATGCCCTCGGAGCGCGCCTTCTTCTCGGGATCTTCACGCTGCCAGCGCTCGTCTTCGAGGGAACGCACGTGGTTCTCGACCTTGCGGAGGCGGTCTTCGACGACGCGCACCTGGTCGCGGGGGACCTTGCCGATCTCGTCCCACTTGCGCTGGATGCGGTTGAGCGCGGCGCGCGCCTGCTTGGGGTCGGTCTCGGTGGTGAGTGCCTCGGCCTCGGTGAGGAGGACGAGCTTCTCGTCGAGGTTGGCGCGGAACGCCTCGTCTTCCTGGGCGTCGACCTCGGCCTTCGCATTGAACAGCACGTCGCCGGCAGCCTTGAACTTCGCCCAGAGGGCGTCGTCGAGCTTCTTGCCGGCGCGACCGGCCTGCTTCCACTCATCGAGCAGGTTGCGGTAGTCGCCGACGGCATCGGCACCGCGCGGCGCGAGGGCCTCGGCGCGCTCGATGAGCTGCTGCTTGCGAGTGCGCACATCGCGGTGGGATGCGTCGAGCTCCGCGAAGAAGGCCTTGCGGTGCTGCTCGATCGTCGAGCGGGCGGCACGGAAGCGCTTCCAGAGCTCGTTCGCTTCGTTCTTCGGGAGGCGGGGACCGTCTTGCTGGTGGCGCTGCCACGTCGCGAAGAGGGCGTCGAGGTCGGCTGTCGCCTGCTTCCACTGCGTCTTCGCGGGGTCTTGGGCGGCGAGGGCCTCGGCCTGCTCGACGATCTTCGTGCGCTCGGCGATGGCCTCGGCGACGGCGGCCTTGGCCTCGGCCTGCTGCTGCTCGGTCAGCTCCTTCGTGGTGCCCGACAGCGACTCGAGGCGACGCGCGAGCGACTCGAGGTCGCCGACCGCGTTCGCCGCGGCGACCGAGTCCCGAAGCGAGGTCACGGCCTTCGCGACATCCGCCGCCGGTGCACCCCTGCGAACCCGCTGCTCGAGGAGGCCGACCTGGCCGGCGAGGTCGGTGTACTTCCGCTCGAAGTAGGCCAGTGCCTCTTCAGCCGAGCCGTCGGGGTACTGCCCGACGGCGCGCTCGCCATCGCTCGTCCGCACGAAGACGGTGCCCGTCTCGTCGACGCGGCCCCACGGTTGCTGCTCTGAATCGGACACGGCCTCACCTTGTCGTAAGTCGGATGCCGCGGCTCGCGGCGATGACGGCATCAAGCCTATTGCACGCCCTGACGGGGCCGCGGGCTCGTCACTCGATCGTGAATCCGCTGATCGTGACGGGCACGGCGGGCGGGCCGTCGGTCGACCCGTCGGCCGTTCCGGCATCGATCACGCCGGCGCGCAGCGCGTCGAGGCCGCTCGTGACGTGCCCGATCACGGTGTACCCGCCGGTGTCGGTCGGCAGCGTCGTGTCCTCGTAGACGATGAAGAACTGGCTGCCCTGGCTGTACTGGGTCTCGTGCGCGGGCCATGGCGATCGTGCCGGCCGGATAGAGGCCGTCGGCCGGTGCGTTCTCGACGGGACCGTAGCTGTATCCCGGGCCCCCGGTGCCGTCGCCTGCGGGGTCGCCGCACTGCAGCACCCAGATGCCTTCGGTCGTCAGCCGGTGACAGCTCGTGCCGTCGTAGAAGCCGGACTGGATGAGGCTGATCTCGCTCGAGACCGCCTGCGGCGCAGCCGCGCCGTCGAGCTCGACGCCGACGGGGATGTCGTTGAGCGTCAACGTTCCCGTCCAGGCCCGGCCCTCGGCGATGTCGGCGGAGGGCACGTCGCCCTGGTTCTCGCCCGCGGGTGCCGATGGCGTCGGGGTCGGGGTCTCGGAGGCGACCGGCTCGGGCGTGCCCGGACCGCCGCTGAAGTAGAGGAGCTGCACGCCGATCGCGAGGGCGAGCACGACGACGAGGGAGACGACCGCGATGACGTTGTCGCGGCTGCGCCTGCGCTGCTTCGACGCGTGCACTTCCTGTCGTGCCTGGTAGGTGCGCAGGCGCGCGCGTTCCTCACGCGCCTGACGGTCGTTCGATGCCACGCATGCTCCTTCTCGGGACTCCTGCGAGCCGACTCTACGCAAGCCCCGGTGCCCGCACCAATCGGGCGGGTGCGCCGGTCGCGCGATCCGATCCGCGTGGTCACGACGGGCGGCGGCGACGTCGGATGCCGCAGCTACGCTTGAGGGCATGGTGGAATCCGGCCCGGGCCTCCGCTCCGGCGCGACGCCGCTCGCGGTGCGCATGCGCCCGACGAGCCTCGATGAGGTCGCTGGGCAGCGCCATCTCCTCACGCCGGGCTCGCCGCTCGTGGCCCTCGCGGGCGACCGCACGGGGGAGTCGGGGTCCGTGTCGGTGATCCTGTGGGGTCCGCCGGGCACTGGCAAGACCACCCTTGCCCAGGCGATCGCGCGATCGTCGGGCCGCAAGTTCGTCGAACTCTCCGCGGTCTCGGCAGGCGTCCGCGACGTGCGGCAGGTCATGGAGGAGGCTCGGGCGAGCCGCGACCTCTACGGCCTGTCCACCGTGCTCTTCCTCGACGAGATCCACCGCTTCACGAAAGCGCAGCAGGACGCGCTGCTCCCGGGCGTCGAGAACGGCTGGGTCATCCTGGTCGCGGCCACCACCGAGAACCCCTCGTTCTCGGTGATCTCGCCGCTGCTGTCGCGTTCGCTCCTGCTCACCCTCGAGCTCCTCACCGACGAAGACCTCGGCGTGCTCGTCGATCGGGCCCTCGCCGACCCGCGAGGCCTCGCCGGCAAGGTCGAACTCGAGGCCGAGGCCCGCGCCGCGATCATCAGGTTGGCCTCGGGCGACGCGCGGCGTGCCCTGACCGCACTCGAGGCGGCGTCGGTTGCGGCGACCCAGTCGGCGATTGCCCCAGCTGTGGAGGCAACGGGTGCCGGCGACGACGAGGCCGATGAATCGGCCGGCGACGACGAGGCGGATGCCGGGGCATCCGCGAAGCCCGTGATCACCGCCGACGTCGTGGCCCGGGCCGTCGACCGGGCGTTGCTCCGCTACGACCGCAACGGCGATGAGCACTACGACGTGATCAGCGCGTTCATCAAGTCGGTGCGGGGAAGCGACGTCGACGCGTCGCTGCACTATCTCGCGCGAATGATCGAGGCCGGCGAAGATCCGCGGTTCATCGCCCGGCGCATCATCGTGCTCGCCTCCGAAGACATCGGCCTGGCCGATCCCACGGCGCTCGGCGTGGCGGTCGCCGCGGCCGACGCCGTGCAGTACATCGGCATGCCCGAGGGGCGCATCCCGCTCGCACAAGCGGTCGTGCACCTCGCCACCGCGCCGAAGTCGAACGCCGCGTACCTCGGCATCGACCGCGCGATCGCCGACGTGCGCGAGGGCAAGGCGGGGCGCGTGCCGAAGCACCTTCGCGACGCGCACTACCCGGGCGCGAAACGGCTCGGGCACGGCCAGGGCTACCGCTATCCGCATGATGAAGAGATCGGCGTCGTCGCGCAGGAGTACCTGCCCGAGTCGCTCCGCGGCGCGGTGTACTACGACCCGACCGAGCACGGCAACGAGCGCGAGGTGTCGGCGCGACTCGCGAAGCTCCGAAGCATCGTGCGAGGCGGGCGACTGAGGCTCGCGCTCGGTCCCTCGCGCGCGCGGCTCGTCGGTGCGTCGTGCCGCGTGATAGCATGTTCGTTGGCCTGAAGCCAGATTCTCGAGCGCGGCTGCGAGAGGATCATCGGCGAAGGGGTGAGACCTGTAGCCGGTCTGCCCGTGGCGAATCCCTCTGACACGATTTCCGGCGCGTACGACCGCGCCCGGAGTTCACTTGAGATTCCTCCGAAAGGACATTCGTGTCGAACCAGTCACGTAGCAAGACCCGCCTCTCCCGTGCGCTCGGCGTCGCCCTCACCCCGAAGGCCGCCCGCTACATGGAGAAGCGTCCGTACGCCCCCGGCGAGCACGGCCGCACCAAGCGCAAGCAGGACTCCGACTACGCCGTGCGTCTTCGCGAGAAGCAGCGCCTTCGCGCCCAGTACGGCATCCGCGAGAAGCAGCTCCGCATCGCGTTCAACGAGGCCCGTCGCACCGACGGCCTGACCGGTGAGAACCTCGTCGAGCTCCTCGAGATGCGCCTCGACGCCATCGTGCTCCGCGCCGGCTTCGCCCGCACCATCTCGCAGGCCCGCCAGTTCGTGGTGCACCGCCACATCCTCGTCGACGGCCAGCTCGTCGACCGTCCGTCGTTCCGGGTGAAGCCGGGCCAGCTCGTGCACGTCAAGGCGCGCAGCGAGGGCACCGAGCCCTTCCAGGTCGCGGCCGCCGGCGGTCACGTCGACGTGCTCCCCAAGCTTCCGGGCTACCTCGAGGTCGAACTCGACAAGCTCCAGGTGACGCTCACCCGTCGACCGAAGCGCGCCGAGGTCCCCGTGACCTGTGACGTGCAGCTCGTCGTCGAGTACTACGCCGCTCGCTGACGCAACGGCATCGGGCAGGGGTCGCGGGTTTCCCGCGGCCCCTGCTCCGTCTTCGGCGGCGGCCCGGCTCGCGCCACTAGACTGGCCGGAGGCGTGCCGAGCGCACCGCGTCGGCGAGAGATCGATCAGGGAGCACCTCGTGAAGAGCATTGTGTGGTTCACCGTCGGCGTCGCGGCCGGCTTCGTCGTCGCGCACCAGATGAACCAGACCAAGCAGGGCCGGGACTTCTTCTCCGCGGTCGATGCGAAGGCCCGCGCGTTCGGAAACGCCATCGCCGAGGGTTACCACGCGCGCGACGCCGAGCTGCGCGCCGAAGCGGGCGAGGGCCCCGCGGCGCGCTGACCCGCACCACTCCTCGACGACCCGGATGCCCCGGGCGGAACCCCAGAACGGAACCATGCAGACTGCCGACATCCGCCAGCGCTGGCTGGACTTCTTCGCCGAGCGCGGCCACACCGTCGTTCCGTCGGCGCCGCTCGTCTCCGACGACCCGACGCTGCTCTTCACGGTCGCCGGCATGGTCCCGTTCGTGCCGTACCTGACGGGGCTCGTGCCCGCACCGTATCCGCGTGCGACGAGCGTGCAGAAGTGCATCCGCACGAACGACATCGAAGAGGTCGGCAAGACCCCGCGCCACGGCACCTTCTTCCAGATGAACGGCAACTTCTCGTTCGGCGACTACTTCAAGGAGGGCGCCATCAGCCTGGCGTGGGAGCTCCTCACCACGCCCGAGGCCGACGGCGGCTACGGCTTCGACCCGAACGACCTCTGGGTCACCGTCTACAAAGACGACGACGAGGCGATCGAGCTCTGGAAGAAGATCGCCGGGCTCCCCGATGAGCGCATCCAGCGCCTCGACAAAGACACGAACTACTGGCACACGGGCCAGCCCGGCCCTGCCGGCCCCTGTTCCGAGATCTTCTTCGACCGCGGTCCTGCCTACGGTGTCGACGGCGGTCCCGCGACCGATGACGACCGGTACGTCGAGATCTGGAACCTCGTGTTCATGCAGTACCTCATCGACGACGTGCAGTCGAAGACCGACTTCCGCATCGTCAAGGAGCTGCCGAAGAAGAACATCGACACCGGCATGGGGCTCGAACGCGTCGCGTTCATCAAGCAGGGCGTCGACAACCTGTACGAGATCGACCAGGTGCGGCCGGTCCTCGACCGTGCTGCGGAGTTGTCCGGGCGGCGATACGGCGCGAACCACGACGACGACGTGCGGATGCGAGTCATCGCCGACCACGTGCGCTCATCGCTCATGCTCATGAGCGACGGGGTGAGCCCGTCGAACGAGGGGCGCGGGTACATCCTGCGCAGGCTCCTGCGCCGGAGCATCCGTGCGATGCGGCTGCTCGGCGTGGAGGGCCCGACGTTCCGCGAACTCTTCGCGGCCTCGCGTGATGCGATGAAGGCCGCCTACCCCGAGGTCGCGAAGGAGTACGCGCACATCGAGCAGCTCGCAGTCGGCGAGGAGGAGACCTTCCTCCGCACCCTCACCGCGGGCACGTCGATCCTCGACGTCGCGGTGGCCAAGACGAAGCGCGACGGCAAGGCCGAGCTCGCGGGCGACACGGCGTTCCTGCTGCACGACACCTACGGCTTCCCGATCGAGCTCACCCTCGAGATGGCCGACGAGGCCGGGCTCGCGGTCGACCGCGGTGCCTTCGACACGCTCATGACCGAGCAGCGCACCCGCGCGAAGGCCGATGCCAAGTCGAAGAAGAAGGTGCTCGCCGACCTGTCGGTGTACGCCGACTTCCGCGCCAGGGGCGAGACGATCTTCACCGGGTACACCGACCTGACGACCGAGTCCACCGTGCTCGGCCTCCTCGTCGACGGGCGCCCGGTCCCGCTTGCGACGGCCGGTCAGACGGCCGAGGTCATCCTCGCGGAGACCTCGCTCTACGCCGAATCCGGCGGGCAGGCTCCCGACCAGGGCCGCATCGTGGGCGACGGATTCGAACTCGAGGTGCTCGACGTGCAGAAGCCCGTGAAGGGCCTCATCAGCCATACCGTCAAGGTCACCTCCGGCGAGGTCGGCGTCGGCGTCCGTGCGACCACGCTCGTCGACGAGCAGTACCGACGAGGGGCGACGCAGGCTCACTCCGGCACGCACCTCGTGCACGCCGCGCTCCGCCAGGTGCTCGGCCCGAACGCACACCAGTCGGGATCGTTCAACAAGGCCGGATACCTCCGGCTCGACTACGGCTGGAACTCGGCGCTCTCCGCCGAGACGCGCAGTGAGATCGAGGAGATCTCGAACGCCGCGATCCGCGACAACCTCGAGGTCGTCACCCGCGAGATGCCGCTCGACGAGGCGAGGGCGCTCGGCGCCATGGCGCTGTTCGGCGAGAAGTACGGCGACATCGTGCGCGTCGTCGACATCGGCGGGCCCTGGTCGCGCGAACTCTGTGCGGGCACGCACGTGTCGACGAGTGCCGAGGTCGGCATGATCAACATCGTCGGCGAGTCATCCGTCGGAGCATCCAACCGTCGCGTCGAGTCCCTCGTCGGCCTCGACGCGTTCCGGCGGTTCGCTTCCGAGCGAGCACTCGTGTCCGAACTCACGACCAACCTGAAGACCCCGCCCGACCAGCTCGTCGACCGCGTCGGCGAACTCGTGTCGAGCCTCAAGTCGGCCGAGAAGCGCATCCAGGCATTCGAGGCGAGGGCGCTGAACGAACGGGTGCCGTCGCTCGCGGCGAAGGCTGTGCGCGTGGGCGATGTGCTGCTCGTCGCCGAGGCCGTCGGCGAGCTCGGATCCGGCGACGAGTTGCGCACGCTCGCCGTCGCGGTGCGCGGACGGCTCGGCGACGTGGCATCCGTCGTCGCGCTCGCAGGTGTCGTCGGCGGCAAGCCGCTCGCGATCGTTGCGACCTCGCCTGCCGCTCGCGACGCCGGCGCGAACGCCGGTGCGCTCGCGAAGACGATGGCGGGCCTGCTCGGCGGTGGTGGCGGCGGAAAGCCCGACCTCGCCCAGGGCGGGGGCACCGACGTCTCCGCGATTCCGGCCGCGATCGAGGCCGTGCGTACAGGACTCAGCCGGTAGCGCCGTGCGACCCGGAGCGAGGCTCGGCATCGATGTGGGACGCGCGCGCATCGGGGTCGCCCGCTGCGACGCCGGCGCCCTGCTCGCCGTGCCGATCGAAACGGTCGCCCGCGCGACCGACGGCGACGCCGACGTTCGGCGCATCCTCGAGCTCGCCGACGAGTACGACGCGATCGAACTCGTGGTCGGCAACCCGCTCTCCCTCTCCGGCGCTCGCACGGCGTCGACCGACGATGCGATCGGCTTCGCCTCGCGGCTCGCGGATGCCGGTGCGCAGGTGCGGCTGGTCGACGAGCGTCTCTCGACGGTGAGCGCGCAGCAGGCCCTCAGGGCGTCGGGCAAGTCGACGCGCAAGCAGCGTCCAATCGTTGATCAGGTTGCAGCCGTTATCATTCTGCAACACGCCATCGACGCGGAGCGCGCTTCGGGCCTCGCCCCAGGCCGCGCGCTCAGCACTGAAGAAGGGCCTTCACCCCTGTGACCCAGCTCCCCCCCGAGCGGCATGGCGACGATCGCCTGTCGAAGGACTGGCAAGCCATGCTCTCGGGCGACGGCCGACAGACGCCGCCGTCGAACGCCGGTGCGCCCGCGCCGGGTCCCTCCGGATCCGCACCGGGCAGGCAGCCGATGACGCGCCGCCAGGCGCGCGAGGCGGAGCAGCGCCGGCTCGCGGCCGCAGAAGCGGCCCAGACGGTCGAGGTGGAGCCGGAGCGGCCGTCGCCGACCGAGCACCCCGCCGTGGCATCCGAGCCCTCTCAGCAGCCTTCCCAGCGGCCGTATGAGCAGCAGCAGCCCTACCAGCAGCAGCAGCCGTATGAGCAGCAGCCGTATCAGCAGCAGCCGTATCAGCAGCAGCAGCCGCAGCAGCAGCCGCAGCAGCAGCAGCCGCTACCAGCAGCAGCAGCCGCAGCAGCAGCCGCTCAGCAGCAGCCGCTATCAGCAGCAGCCCTATCAGCAGCCTTCTCAGCAGCCGTATGAGCAGCAGCAGCCCTACCAGCAGCCGTATGAGCAGCCGTATGAGCAGCAGCCCTATCAGCACCCTTCTCAGCAGCCGTATGAGCAGCAGCAGCCCCATGAGCAGGCCCTTCGGCAGCCCTATGAGCCCAACGAGCCCCACGAGCCCGAGAAGCCCAGACGGCGGGGCGCGTGGGGATGCCTCGTCGGGCTCCTCGTGGTGGCCGCGCTCGGCGCCGGCGCGTTCTTCTTCCTGCAGGGGCCGATCACTGCGGTCATCGAGCGCTTCACGCCCGCTGAGGACTACACGGGCGCCGGAACCGGTGACGTCGTCTTCATGATCCATGAGGGCGACGGCGGCCAGACGATCGCCGCCAACCTCGCCGACGAGGACATCGTCGCCTCCGCCGAGGCGTTCATCGACGTGCTGAACGCGCAGTCGACGACACCGATCTTCTACCCGGGTGCATACCAGATGGCCGATCAGATGAGCTCGCAGGCGGCACTCGACGCGTTGCTCGATCCGGCGAACAAGCTCGAGAACACCTTCGTGATCCAAGAGGGGATGTGGGCGAAGGACGCCCTCGCGGAGGCCGCGGCGGTCACCGGTATCCCGATCGAGGAGCTCCAGGCCGCCGCCGCGAACCCGCAGGCGCTCGGCCTGCCGGCCGAGGCGACGAGCATCGAGGGCTTCCTGTTCCCCGCCACGTACACCGTCGAGCCCGGCATCACCGCCCCCGACCTGGTGAAGAGGCTCGTCGACCGCTCGTTCGAGGCGCTCGACAGTGCAGGCGTCGCACCCGAGGATCGTTGGCGCACCGTGGTCAAGGCATCGCTCATCGAGCGCGAGGCCGGACTCGCGCGACGACTACTACAAGGTGTCGCGCGTCATCGAGAACCGGCTGAACCCCGAAATGTTCGACAGCGGGCTGCTGCAGTTCGACTCCACCGTGCACTACGGCGTCGGCGACGACTCCGTCGTCACCACGACGAGCGCGCAACGCGCAGACCCGGCGAACCCGTACAACACCTACGTGCACCCGGGCCTGCCGCCAGGCCCGATCGGCAACCCCGGCGACCTCGCGATCGACGCGGCGCTGCACCCGGCCGACGGAACGTGGCTCTACTTCGTCACCGTGAACCTCGACACCGGTGAGACGGTCTTCAGCTCGACCATCGACGAGCACGATGCGGCGGCCGCGCAGTTCCGGGCCTGGCTCACCGAGCACCCCGAGTACGGGAACTGACGCGATGCGCCGGCTCGCGGTGCTCGGCTCGCCGATCGCGCACTCGAAGAGCCCGGCCCTGCACCGGGCCGCGTATGCGCGACTCGGGCTCGACTGGGAGTACTCGGCGATCGAGATGGACGAGGGCGGTCTGGCGTCGTTCCTCGAGGGTCGGGATGCCTCGTGGCGCGGGCTGTCGCTCACGATGCCGCTGAAGCAGCAGGTGCTGCCGCTGCTCGACGACGTCGACGAGCTGGCCCTGCAGGTTGGCGCGGTGAACACCGTGCTCTTCGATTCGGAGTCCCGACGCGGCTTCAACACGGACGTCGGCGGCATCGTCCGGGCACTGAACGAGGCGGGGCTGCACGAGGTGCGCCACGGGCTGCTGATCGGCGGGGGAGCCACCGCGGCATCCGCCCTCGTCGCCATGGCCGAGCTCGGCGCGCTGCACATCCGCGTTCTCGTACGCCGGCCCGGGTCCGCCGCCGAGCTCGCGGAGCGTGGCGCCCGCCTCGGCCTCGTCATCGAGGAGGTGCCGATCGCCGCGCTCGCGAGCGCCGATGGCGCCGAACTCGTGGTGAGCACCGTGCCCGGCGGCGCCGACCTCGGCGTCGCGGCATCCGACTCGCTCGTGCGCGACGCCGTGCTGCTCGACGTCGCCTACGACCCATGGCCGACGCCGCTTGCGGCGCAGTGGCTCGATGCCGGCGGCACGGTCGTGCACGGACTCGGGATGCTCCTGCACCAGGCGCTGCTGCAGGTGCGCATCTTCGTGTCGGGCGACCCGTTCGCGGTGCTGCCCGACGAGCTCGAGGTGCTTGCCGCCATGCGCGAGTCGCTTTCCTGAGCCTGTGGAAGGATGGTGGGCATGCTCCGTTGGCTCACCGCCGGAGAGTCGCACGGTCCTGAGCTCGTCGCGATCCTCGAGGGTCTTCCCGCCGGTATCCCCGTCTCGCTCGACGGCATCCGCGCCGACCTCGCGCGCCGGAAGCTCGGCTACGGTCGCGGGGCCCGCATGAAGTTCGAGCAGGATGAGCTGGCGATCTCGGGCGGCGTACGGCACGGACTCAGCATCGGCAGCCCCATCGCGCTCCGCATCGGCAACACGGAATGGCCGAAGTGGCAGGAGGTCATGAGCCCCGAGCCCATCGACCCCGCGAAACTCGGCCGCGGTCGAGGCGCGCCGCTCACCCGGCCCCGGCCCGGCCACGCCGACCTCGTCGGCATGCAGAAGTACGGGTTCGACGAGGCACGTCCCGTGCTCGAGCGTGCGAGCGCCCGCGAGACCGCAGCCCGGGTCGCTCTCGGTGCGGTCGCACGTTCGTTCCTCTCAGAGCTCGGCATACGCCTCGTCTCGCACACACTCGCGATCGGCCCGGTGCGCGTGCCCGAGGGGCGCCCGCTGCCGACGCCCGCCGATGTCGACCGGCTCGACGCCGACCCGCTGCGCTGCTTCGACCCCGAGACCTCCGCGGCGATGGTCGCCGAGGTCGACCTCGCCCACAAGGAGGGCGACACGCTCGGCGGTGTCGTGGAGGTGCTCGCCTACGGCGTACCGCCCGGACTCGGCTCCCACGTGCACTGGGACCGGCGCCTCGACGCGCAGCTCGCCGCTGCGCTCATGGGCATCCAGGCCATCAAGGGCGTCGAAGTCGGCGACGGGTTCCTCACGACGACTCGACGCGGCTCGGCCGCCCACGATGAGCTGCATCAGGGCGACGGCCGCATCGTGCGGGCGAGCGACCGCGCCGGCGGCACGGAAGGCGGCATGTCGACGGGCACCGTGCTGCGGGTGCGCGCCGGGATGAAGCCCATCTCGACGGTCCCGCACGCGTTGCCGACGGTCGACGTCGCCACGGGCGAGGCCGCTGCCGCGCACCACCAGCGCTCCGACGTCGTCGCAGTGCCCGCCGCGGGCGTCGTCGCCGAGGCGATGGTCGCGCTCACGCTCGCGAACGCCGTCCTCGAGAAGTTCGGCGGCGATTCGGTCGCCGAGACGCGCCGCAACCTCGAGTCCTATCTCGCGGCGATCCCCGAGAGGCTCCGCACCGAGGTCGCATCGGCGGATGCCGCGGCCGATCGTGTCTGACGGTCGCCGCCTCAGCCTCCCGATCGTGCTCATCGGGCCGATGGGCGCGGGCAAGTCCCGGGTCGGACAGCGGCTCGCGGCATCCGTCGGCGCGCCGTTCGTCGACACCGATGTGCGCATCGCCGAGCGGTACGGGCCGATCGACGAGATCTTCGCCCGCGAGGGCGAGGAGTACTTCCGCATCGTCGAGCGCGAGGTGGTCGCCGAAGCGCTCCGCGAAGAAGCCGTGATCTCCCTCGGCGGTGGTGCGGTGCTGCACGCCGAGACCCGCGACGACCTCGCCGAGCTTCCGGTCGTCTGGCTCACGGTCACGCCCCAGGCGGTCGCCCCCAGGCTCGCCGGCAGCAACCGGCCGCTGCTCGCTGAGGGCGGCATCGCGGCATGGACCGCGATCCTCGAGGCACGCCGGCCCGTCTACGAATCGCTCGCCGACTTCGGCATCGACACCTCGCGCCGCTCGGTCGCGCGGATCGTCGACGACATCACCGAGCGATTCGGAGGACCGCGATGACGGCAGGCGAGGAGCGCACGAGCATCCGTGTGGGGGGCGAATCGGGCTACGACGTCATCGTCGGGCGTGGCGTGCTCGGGGAACTCGCCGACGCGCTCGGCACCGCGCCGAAGAAGGTGCTCGTGGTGCATCCGGCGACTCTGGGTGCTCGCGCCGCGGCGCTGCGCGAGGCGCTCGCCGACCGCTACGAGGTGTTTCTCGCCGAAGTGCCCGATGCCGAAGCCGGCAAGCGCATCGAGGTGGCAGCGTTCTGCTGGCAGGTGCTCGGCCAGGCCGACTTCACCCGCAGCGACGCGATCGTCGGGTTCGGCGGGGGAGCGATCACCGATCTCGCCGGGTTCGTCGCCGCGACGTGGCTCCGGGGCGTGCGCGTCGTGCAGGTGCCGACGACCGTGCTCGGCATGGTCGATGCCGCCGTCGGCGGCAAGACCGGCATCAACACGAACGAGGGCAAGAACCTCGTCGGCGTCTTCCATGCCCCGGCTGCGGTGCTCTGCGATCTCGACCTGCTCGACACCCTGCCGAGGAACGAGATCCTCGCCGGCTTCGCCGAGATCGTGAAGGCGGGCTTCATCCGCTACCCCGAGATCCTCGACGTCATCGAGGCCGATCCCGACGTCGCGACCGACCCGTCGACGCCCGAGTTCCGTCGCGTCGTCGAACTCGCGATCCGGATGAAGGCCGATGTCGTCTCCGAGGACTTCACCGAGCAGGGTCTCCGCGAGATCCTCAACTACGGGCACACGCTCGGCCATGCCGTCGAGCACGCCGAGCGCTACCAGTGGCGGCACGGCGCCGCGGTTGCCGTCGGCATGGCGTTCGCCGCCGAGCTCGGCCGGCTCTCGGGCCGCCTCTCCGACGAGGTCGCCGACCGGCACAAGCGCGTGCTCGACCTGTTGAGCCTGCCGACGACGTACCCCGCCGGGCGGTGGAACACCCTTCTCGCGACGATGCAGCGTGACAAGAAGTCGCGAGCCGGGCAGCTTCGCTTCATCGTGCTCGACGACCTCGCGAAGCCGACGGTGATGCTCGCGCCAGACCAGTCGCTGCTCTTCGCCGCGTACCAGGAGATCGGCTCCTGAGCTCCGCGGGCGACGGATGCCACGCCGCTAGGCTTTCCGCATGACGACGATCCTCGTGCTGAACGGCCCGAACCTCGGCCGGCTCGGCACCCGCGAGCCCGAGGTGTACGGCAGCGAGTCGCTCGCCGACATCGAGGCCGGGCTCGCGGCATCCGTTCCCGACGGAGTGTCGATCGACTTGCGGCAGACCGACGAGGAGGCCGAGCTCATCGGCTGGATCCACGAGGCGGTCGATCGGCGGCTGCCGGTGGTGCTGAACCCCGCCGCGTTCACCCACTACAGCTATGCGCTCCGCGACGCGGCGGCGCAGCTGAAGCAGGCGGGCGTGCCGCTCGTCGAGGTTCACCTGTCGAATCCGCACGCGCGCGAGACGTTCCGCCACACGAGCGTCATCTCGGGCGTGGCCACGGGCGTCATCGCCGGGTTCGGCGCGGATTCCTATCGACTCGCGGTGGACTGGGTGCTGCGGAACGTCTGAGCTTGATCGCGCCGGAGCACGGCGATCCCGGGGCATCCGCTCGCATTGGCGCCGCCAGAGCGCAACGACTAAACTCGACCGACTGAACTTCTGCGGCCGACTCCGGCCGAGCTTCTTCGCAACCGAACGGATCCCATTCGCATGGCAAGCACCGCTGACATCAAGAACGGCGTCGTCCTCTCGATCGACGGCCAGCTCTGGAACGTCATCGAGTTCCAGCACGTCAAGCCCGGCAAGGGCGGTGCCTTCGTGCGCACGAAGCTGAAGAACGTCGTCACCGGAAAGGTCGTCGATCGCACCTACAACGCGGGCGCGAAGATCGACATCGAGAACGTCGACCGCCGCGACTTCACGTACCTCTACAACGACGGCGACGGCTTCGTCTTCATGGATGCGACCGACTACGACCAGATCACCGTTCCCGGCACGATCGTCGGCGACGCGGCGAACTTCATGCTCGAGAACCAGTCCGTCACGATCGCCTTGAACAACGGCAACCCGCTCTACGTCGACCTGCCGGCCTCGGTCGTGCTCGAGATCACGTACACCGAGCCGGGCCTGCAGGGCGACCGCTCGACCGGCGGCACGAAGCCGGCCACCGTCGAGACGGGGTACGAGATTCAGGTGCCGCTCTTCCTCGAGACCGGTACGAAGGTCAAGGTCGACACCCGCACGGGCGACTACCTCGGCCGCGTGAACGACTAGTGAGCGCTCGCACCAAGGCGCGCAAGCGTGCGCTCGACATGCTGTACGCAGCCGACATGCGCCAGGTGCCCGTCGAGCAGATGCTCGTCGTGGAGGCCGAGAAGGCCGTGAGTGAACCCGAACGCCAGTCGTCGTGGCTCTATGCGCGCGAGATCGTCGACGGCATCGTCGACCACCGCGGCCAGATCGACGAGCTCATCGAGACCCACTCGCGCGGTTGGACCCTCGAGCGGATGCCCGCAGTCGACCGGGCACTGCTTCGCATCGGCGTGTGGGAGATCGTCTACAACGACGCCGTGCCCGATGCCGTCGCCATCTCCGAGGCGGTCGAGGCGGCCACGGTGCTCTCCACCGACGATTCGGCGGGGTTCGTGAACGGGCTGCTCGCCGCGATCTCGCACTCCAAGGGCTAGGTCCGAGGCTCGGTTCGACCTGCGTCGTCGACGACCCGCGCCAACTGAACCTCCAGCGGGCGCCACGCGCCGAGCTCGAATCCCGTCCCCTTCGCGCGATGGCGCTTCGCCCGAGCGATGGGTTCAGTGGGCCCGGCCGCGGCGCCCGTTGCCGGCGCCGGAGATTCGCGCGACCGCCGAGCCGAGGGCTGCCACCAACAGAACGGCGACGAACAGCACCGTGACCGGGTTGGGCCGGAACTTCAGTCCGTCGCGGCCGCCGACGTACGCTCCGATCGGGACCACGTAGCCGCCGCCGCCGCCGGCGCTGCCCTCGCCCTTGCCCGCGGGCATGGAGCTGCCCTCGGGCATCTCGCCGGAGCCCTCGCCCCCGCCGAATCCGAACACCACGAGTGCGACGGGCACGAGGTCCTCCCCGCCCAACGTCGCGCGTTCGCCATACGCCATCTTCGCGCCCCAGGTGGGCACCAACGCCGCCAGTCTCTCGCTGAGATTCGCCATTCCTCGACAGTACGCGCGCCGGCGGCGACGCGCCAAGCACCGGTCAGTCGGCGGCCGTCGCGGCGCGGTCGCGTCGCTTCTCGAGGAGGCGGATCGTGTGCTGGACCGAGCATGGGCGGCACGATCGCCATCAAGACGTCGGCCACGCCGGATTCCCGGCGAACGCGGGCCTGATCGCGCCCCGCGAAGTGGGGCCAGCGGCTCCGGTGCCCTGAGATTCGACTCGGTGCGAACCCCGACCCGGATTTCAGCGGCTGTCCCGACGACCGGCGTGCGGATTCTCGATGTGATGGTTGTGCTGCCGCATCCGGCTGCCAAACTCCCACATCCCGCTCTCGGAAGGAGCATCATGTCCACCACGACCATCGGCAGCGGACGCATTTCGACCGCCTCCGGCATCGACGCCGTCCTCGACCGCGCGAACAGCGCGCAGACCGTGCTCCAGAAGTTCCTCGGCCGCGCGGGCGTTCCGGCCCTCCGGATCTCGCTCGGTCTCGTCTTCGTCGTCTTCGGTGCGCTCAAGTTCGTGCCCGGCGTCAGCCCCGTCGAGAGCCTCGTCATGAACACCTGGAACGCACTGTCGTTCGGGGTCATCGACGGGTACGCCGCGATGGCGATCACCGCCTCGCTCGAGGTCTTCGTCGGGCTCACGTTCGTGACCGGTCTGTTCCTCCGCATCGGTCTGCTCGCGCTCGCCGTGACCTTCGTCGGGATCTTCTCGCCCCTCGTGCTGTTCACCGGCGAACTCCTCACGACCGCCGGACCGACCCTCACGGCGCAGTACATCCTCAAGGACCTCGTGCTCGTCGCGGCAGCGATGGTGATCGCGGCGAAGGCACTCAAGCGGCCGATCGGGCGTCGTTGAAGCCCGCGTTGCATCCACGAAAGCGGCTCCCGCCTGCAGGCGGGAGCCGCTTCATGCGCAGCGTCGAGCGAGTCCGACGCATCGCGACCGCACCGGTCGGAACTCAGATCGCGCGGATCCGGTTGTTGCGCGCGTCGTGGGTGAGCTCGGCGAGACCGAGCGACTCGAGCAGCGGCGGCAGATACATCCCGAATCGTCCGCGATAGCCCTTGCGGAGGCCGTACCACCCGCCGACCGGGTTGTCTTCCGACCTGCCCCACGCCTCGACCGTGCCGTCGGCCGCCGGCTTCTGCTCGTCGGCGGCGCCGACGGGCACCCAATCGCCCTGCTCGCGAAGCCACGCGGCGAGATCCTCCACCGCTGAGAGGTGGTACTTCAGCGTGGTCGACCCGACGACGCACACGAGAGCAGGCGGCTCGGCACCCTCATCGCGGTACATCGAGTACGACGACGTGCCGGGTGCCGTCGTGAGTTGCCACGGATCTTCAGCTGTTCCGGTTCCGGTCATGGCCCCCTCCTTCGTGCGGCGGGCGACCCCGCCTCGAGCTGATCGTACTCCCGCGACCCACGACGGGGCCCGGCGTGGTCACGCTGCGGGCGCTGCGGCGCACGGCCGGCTCCCGGCTCGCGGCATCCGCTCGCGGCGCCCACGCGGCGAGTGCCGCGGCCTGGAGCGCAAGCCCCACGAGGCTGCCGTGCGGCCAGTAGGTGAGCAGGAACGTGAAGCCGACGACGATCGGCAGCGTGGCCGCGAGCAGCACGCGCTCCCACACGGGAACCCCGATGTCCCGCCGCACCGTTGCGGCCACGACGAGCGCGCAGACGCCGATGGCGAGGAGCGCGAACGCCTCGGCTCCCCAGAGCAGGTGCCACGGCGCATCCGGTGGATGGTTCAGATAGCTCAGCAGGGTGATCGGCGCTGCGGCGAGCACGAGCCAGCCGAGCACCCGGCCGCCGGCGCCGAGCGCCGCGAATGCCGGTCCGGTCGCGAACCAGATGAGCAGGAACGAGGCGGATGCCGCGGAGCCGAACACGAGGTAGAAGTCGTGCAACCCGACCGATTGCAGCCACAACCGGATGCCGTCGTACACCGGCTGGTCGTCGAGCACGGCGAGCCACGGTGGCATCTGCGCCCCAGACCAGACCGCCTGCTGCGGTGGCAGCAGGAAGAATGCCCAGGCAGCAGCAGCGAACGCGGCCCCAACGGCCCAAGGCCGCGACGGATGCCTGCGCATCTTCGCACCGTATCGTCGTGGGGGCGCCCGGCGACACCCCTCACTCGCGGGACACGATAGACTCGATCGAGTTGGCAACCTTTAAGGCCGTCCTGTGAGGCGGAGAAGGGAGTCGGTAGATGGCACGTGCTGTGCTCAGTCAGGCTGACATCTCGCGGGCGTTGACCCGCATCTCGCACGAGATCCTCGAATCCAATCGCGGAAGTTCCGATCTCGTCATCCTCGGTATTCCGACCCGGGGCGTGATCCTCGCCCGTCGCATCGCCGAGAACATCGCCCGCATCGAGCCCGATGCCCCGGCAGCCCTCGTCGGCTCCCTCGACGTCACGATGTATCGCGACGACCTCACCCGCACCCGTACCCGCACGCCGGCGCCGACCGAGCTGCCGCCGGGAGGCATCGACGGCAAGACCGTCGTCCTCGTCGACGACGTGCTCTACTCGGGGCGCACGATCCGGGCTGCGTTCGACGCGCTCGCCGACCTCGGCCGGGCGCGCGCAGTGCGGCTCGCGGTGCTCGTCGACCGCGGGCACCGCGAATTCCCCATCCGGGCGGACTTCGTGGGCAAGAACCTGCCGAGCTCGACGCATGAGCGCGTCAACGTGGGTCTCTCGGAGATCGACGGCGAGGACGCCGTCACGATCGGCGGGGGCGACGAGTGAAGCACCTGCTCGCCACCCGCGACCTGCCGCGTGAGACCGCGATCGCACTGCTCGACATCGCCGAGGACATGGCTGCAGTGCAGGACCGCGAGGTCAAGAAGCTCCCGACGCTGCGCGGCAAGACCGTCGTGAACCTCTTCTTCGAGGACTCGACGCGCACCCGCATCTCGTTCGAGGCGGCGGCGAAGCGGCTCTCCGCCGACGTCATCAACTTCAGCGCGAAGGGCTCGAGCGTCTCGAAGGGCGAGAGCCTGAAGGACACTGCGCAGACCCTGCAGGCGATGGGCGCCGACGGCGTGGTCATCCGGCACCACGCGTCGGGCGCGCCGTACACCCTGGCGACGAGCGGGTGGATCGACGCCGGCGTCGTGAACGCCGGCGACGGCACGCACGAGCACCCCACGCAGGCGCTCCTCGACGCGTTCACGATCCGGCGCCGCCTGCACGGCACGGCCTCGCGCGGGCGCGGGCTCGACGGCATCCGAGTGCTCATCGTCGGCGACATCCTGCACTCCCGCGTCGCCCGCTCGAACGTCTGGCTGCTCGCGACCCTCGGCGCCGAGGTCGACCTGGTGGCACCGCCGACGCTCGTGCCCGTCGACACCGCCGGCTGGCCGGCGACGGTCGGCTACGACCTCGATGCGGCCCTCGCCTCGACGCCCGACGTCGTCATGATGCTGCGAATCCAGGCCGAGCGCATGCAGGGCGCGTTCTTCCCGAACAGCCGGGAGTACGCGCGCACCTGGGGCCTCGACGACGCCCGGTTCGACACGCTGTCCCCGACTACGATGGTCATGCACCCCGGCCCGATGAACCGCGGGCTTGAGATCGCCGCCCGCGCCGCCGATTCGCCGCAGTCGACAGTGCGCGAGCAGGTCGCGAACGGAGTATCAGTGAGAATGGCCGCCCTCTATCTGCTGCTGTCCGGCGAACGGGGTGAGGCCTGATGAGCGAGTCGTTCCTGATCACCGGTGCCACGCTGCCCACGGGTGAGCGCGCCGACATCCTTCTCGACGGGGGCATCATCGCCGAGGTCGGCAGGGTCGCGGATGCCTCGGGCGCGACGGTCGTCGACGCCGACGGGCTCATCGCACTGCCCGGACTCGTCGACCTGCACACGCACCTCCGCGAGCCCGGCTACGAGCAGAGCGAGACGGTGCTCACGGGCTCGCAGGCGGCCGCGGCCGGTGGCTTCACCGCCGTCTTCGCGATGGCGAACACCTTCCCGGTCGCAGACACCGCCGGCGTCGTCGAGCAGGAGGCGAGCCTCGGTCGTGCCGCAGGCTACGCGACCGTGCAGCCGATCGGCGCCGTCACCGTCGGCCTCAAGGGCCAGCAGCTCGCCGAACTCGGCGCGATGGCCCGCTCGAGGGCGAACGTGCGCGTCTTCTCCGACGACGGGTCCTGCGTCTTCGATCCGCTGCTGATGCGCCGCGCCCTCGAGTACGTGAAGGCCTTCGATGGTGTCATCGCCCAGCATGCGCAGGAGCCCCGCCTCACCGAGGGCGCGCAGATGAACGAGGGTGCGCTCTCGGGCGAGCTCGGTCTCGCCGGATGGCCCGCGGTCGCCGAGGAGTCGATCATCGCGCGCGACGTGCTCCTCGCCGAGCACGTGGGCAGCCGCCTGCACGTGTGCCACGTGTCGACCGCCGGCTCCGTGGAGGTGATCCGCTGGGCGAAGGCACGCGGCATCGACGTGACCGCCGAGGTCACGCCGCACCACCTGCTCCTCACCGAGGACCTCGTCGCCGGCTACGACCCTCGGTTCAAGGTGAACCCTCCGCTCCGCCGTGCCGAAGACGTCGAGGCGCTCCGCGCCGCGCTCGCCGATGGGACGATCGACATCGTCGCCACCGACCACGCGCCGCACCCGGTCGAAGCCAAGGAGAGCGAGTGGGATGCCGCCGCCAACGGCATGGTCGGGCTCGAGTCCGCGCTCGCGGTCGTGCACGCCGCCGTCGTCGAGACCGGGCTCATGGACTGGGCGGATGTCGCGCGGGTGCTCTCGATCGCGCCGGCGCGCATCGGGCGTCTGCGCGGCCACGGTGAGGCGATCGCGGCGGGCGCCGCGCCCGAGCTGACGCTGTACGACCCGGCCGCGGCATCCGTGTTCGACCTCGACCGGCTCGCCGGCCGCAGCGTCAACTCGCCGTATCTCGGGCGCACGCTCCCCGGCCGGGTCGTCGCGACGTTCCACGCCGGCTATCCGACCTTCCTCGATGGTGTGGTGCGTCCCGCCGACGACATCGCAGCGCGTGCTGCACAGGCGCTGGGGGTGTTGCATGGATAGGTGGATCGGCGTGATCGTCGCGGTCGTCGTCGTCGGCGCCGCTGCGTGGCTTGCGGTGCGCTCGTGGAAGCGCCGCACGAAGCGGGATGCGCCCATGACGGCCTACGAGTTGCCCGCTGTCCTCGGTGAGCCGTTGCTCGATACGGAGGTGCTCTACGTCGCGACGACCCCCATCGGCCAGCCGCTCGAGCGGCTCGCCGTGCAGGGACTCGCGTTCCGGGGCGCCGGCCGCATCGAGGTACTGCCCGAGGGCGTGGTGCTGCGCATCGCGGGGGAGCCGGCGAGCTTCTTCCCGGCTGACCGGATCTCGGCGGCCGGCGGCGCGAGCTACGCGATCGATCGCGGCGTCGAGCACGAGGGCCTCGTTGCCATGAGCTGGATTGTGCGGGTCGACGACCCGGAACGTGTCGCCCCGTACGTCGACAGCTATTTCAGGGCGCGGTACCCGGGCGATTCAGCCCGCATCATCGCGGCCGTCAACGACATCGCCGCAGCGCGGCCGACGCAGGAGAGCGAGGCCTCGGATGACTGAGACCCCAACCCACCCGAACGAACCCGCCGTGCTCGTCCTCGAAGACGGGCGCCGCTACGAGGGGCGTGCGTACGGCGCCCGCGGCCGCACCCTCGGCGAGGCCGTGTTCGCCACGGGCATGACGGGCTATCAGGAGACCCTCACCGACCCGTCCTACGCGGGCCAGATCGTCATGATGACGGCGCCGCACATCGGCAACACGGGCATGAACGACGAGGACATGGAGTCGGCCCGCATCTGGGTCTCGGGCTTCATCGTGCGCGACCCCTCCCGCGTCGTCTCGAACTTCCGTTCACAGCGCAGCCTCGACGACGACCTCGTCGCCGCGGGCGTCGTCGGCATCAGCGGCATCGACACGCGCGCCCTCACCCGGCATCTCCGGTCGGCGGGTGCGATGCGCGCCGGCATCTTCTCCGGCGACGATGCGTCGCTCACTCCGGGGGAGCAGCTCGGCCTCGTGCAGGGCGGCGCGCAGATGACGGGACTGAACCTCTCAGGCACGGTCTCGACGGCTGAGGCGTACACCCTGCCCGCCGAGGGAGAGCGCGTCGGGTCGGTCGCCGTGCTCGACCTCGGCGTCAAGACCTCGACGCTCAAGTACCTCGCCGAGCGCGGTTTCGACGTGCACGTCGTCCCCCAGTCGATCACGGCCGAGGAGGTGCTGCAGATGGCGCCCGACGCCCTGTTCTTCTCGAACGGGCCGGGCGACCCCGGGGCATCCGATCGCCATGTCGACCTGCTGCGCACGACCCTGCGGGCCGGCCTGCCCTACTTCGGCATCTGCTTCGGCAACCAGCTCCTCGGGCGCGCACTCGGGTTCGGCACCTACAAGCTGCCGTTCGGCCACCGCGGCATCAACCAGCCGGTGCTCGACACGGCAACCGGCCGGGTCGAGATCACCGCGCACAACCACGGTTTCGCCGTCGACGCCCCGATCGACCGCGTGAGCGACTCGAGCGAGGGCTTCGGTCGCGTCGAGGTGAGCCACTACGACCTCAACGACAATGTCGTCGAGGGTCTGAACTGCCTCGACATCCCAGCATTCTCGGTGCAGTACCACCCCGAATCGGCCGCGGGCCCGCACGACGCCAACTACCTCTTCGACCGGTTCCGCGAGATGGTCATCGCGAGCACTTCGACAGACTCAGGCACCGAAGGAGCTCAGCAGTAATGCCCAAGCGCGACGACATCAACAGCGTCCTCGTCATCGGCTCGGGGCCGATCGTCATCGGCCAGGCCGCCGAGTTCGATTACTCGGGCACCCAGGCGTGCCGTGTGCTCCGCGCCGAGGGCGTTCGGGTCATCCTCGTGAACCCGAATCCGGCCACGATCATGACCGACCCCGACTTCGCCGATGCGACGTACATCGAGCCGATCACGCCCGAGATCATCGAGTCGATCATCATCAAGGAGCGGCCCGACGCGGTGCTCCCGACGCTCGGCGGGCAGACCGCGTTGAACGCGGCCATCGCCCTGCACGACGCGGGGATCCTCGAGAAGCACGGGGTCGAGCTCATCGGAGCGAAGGTCGATGCGATCCGCAAGGGCGAAGACCGCCAGCTCTTCAAGGACCTCGTGATCGAAGCGGGCGCCGAGGTGGCGCGCTCGCACGTCGCACGCAACGTCGAGGAGGCCAAGGCGTTCGCCGAAGACCTCGGCTACCCGCTCGTCGTGCGCCCATCGTTCACGATGGGCGGCCTCGGCTCGGGCTTCGCGTACACCGAAGAAGAGCTCGTGCGTATCGTGACGCAGGGCCTCCACGACTCGCCCACGACCGAGGTGCTCCTCGAGGAGTCGATCCTCGGCTGGAAGGAGTACGAGCTCGAGCTCATGCGCGACACGGCCGACAACACCGTCGTGGTCTGCTCGATCGAGAACGTCGACCCCGTCGGCGTGCACACGGGCGACTCGATCACGGTCGCGCCGGCGCTCACGCTCACCGACCGCGAGTACCAGAAGCTCCGCGATATCGGCATCGACATCATCCGCGCCGTCGGCGTCGACACCGGCGGGTGCAACATCCAGTTCGCGGTCGACCCGGCGAACGGCCGCATCATCGTCATCGAGATGAATCCGCGCGTCTCCCGCTCGAGCGCCCTCGCCTCGAAGGCGACGGGCTTCCCGATCGCGAAGATCGCGGCGAAGCTCGCGATCGGCTACCGCCTCGACGAGATCCCGAACGACATCACCCGGGTGACCCCGGCGAGCTTCGAGCCCACGCTCGACTACGTCGTCGTCAAGGTGCCGCGCTTCGCGTTCGAGAAGTTCCCGGCCGCCGATCCCACGCTCACGACGACCATGAAGTCGGTCGGCGAGGCCATGGCGATCGGGCGCAACTACGCCACCGCCCTGCAGAAGGCGCTCCGTTCGCTCGAGAAGCGCGGCTCCTCGTTCCACTGGGGCGAGGAGGAGCGGAGCGCAGACGAACTGGTCGAGGCATCCCGCATCCCGACCGACGGCCGCATCGTGCTCGTGCAGCAGGCGCTCCGCAAGGGCGCGAGCGTCGATCAGCTCTTCGAGGCGACGAAGATCGACCCGTGGTTCCTCGACCAGATCGTGCTCATCAACGAGGTCGCCGACACCGTCGCGTCGGCCGATGCCCTCGGCACCGAGCTCCTGCTCTTCGCCAAGGACCACGGCTTCTCCGACGCCCAGATCGGCCAGCTCCGCGGCTTCGGCGAAGCGGATGCCCGTGAGGTGCGCCACATCCTCGGCATCCGCCCGGTCTACAAGACCGTCGACACCTGCGCAGGCGAGTTCCCCGCGCTCACCCCGTACCACTACTCGAGCTACGACCTCGAGACCGAGGTCGAGCCGTCCGACCGCAGGAAGGTCGTCATCCTCGGCTCCGGACCGAACCGCATCGGGCAGGGCGTCGAGTTCGACTACTCGTGCGTTCACGCCTCGTTCGCGCTGTCGGCCGCCGGCTTCGAGACCATCATGATCAACTGCAACCCCGAAACGGTCTCGACCGACTACGACACGAGCGACCGGCTGTACTTCGAGCCGCTCACGCTCGAAGACGTGCTCGAGGTCATCCATGCCGAGTCGCAGACCGGCGAACTGGTCGGCGTCGTCGTACAGCTCGGCGGTCAGACCGCGCTCGGCCTCGCGAAGGGTCTCGAGGCCGCCGGGGTGCCGATCCTCGGCACGAGCCCCGACGCGATCGACCTCGCCGAGGAGCGCGGGCTGTTCTCCGGCATCCTCGACCAGGCGGGTCTGCTCGCACCCAAGAACGGAACGGCGATCGACGTGGTGGGCGCCGTGCAGGTCGCCGAGGGCATCGGCTACCCCGTGCTCGTTCGGCCGAGCTACGTGCTCGGCGGGCGCGGCATGGAGATCGTCTACGACTCCCCGTCACTCGCCGACTACTTCGTGCGCATCGAGGGACAGGGCATCGTCGGCCCGAGTCATCCGCTGCTCGTCGACCGGTTCCTCGACGATGCGATCGAGATCGACGTCGACGCCCTCTACGACGGCACCGACCTGTACATCGGCGGCGTCATGGAGCACATCGAGGAGGCCGGCATCCACTCCGGCGACTCGAGCTGCACGCTCCCGCCCGTGACCCTCGGCCGCGCTGAGGTCGACCGTGTCCGCGACGCCACCCGGGCGATCGCCGAGGGCATCGGCGTGCGGGGGCTGCTCAACGTGCAGTTCGCGATCGGCGCCGGCGTGCTCTACGTGCTCGAGGCGAACCCTCGTGCGAGCCGTACCGTGCCGTTCGTGTCGAAGGCGCTCGGCATCCCGCTCGCGAAGGCCGCCTCCCGAATCATGGTGGGGGCGACGGTCGCGGAGCTCATCGCCGAGGGCATGCTGCCGGCATCGGACGGCTCCCGTGTACCGCTCGATTCGCCGGTCGCCGTGAAGGAGGCCGTGCTGCCGTTCAACCGGTTCCGCACCCGCGAGGGCATCATGGTCGACTCCGTGCTCGGTCCCGAGATGCGATCGACGGGCGAGGTCATGGGCATCGACCGCGACTTCCCGACCGCGTTCGCGAAGAGCCAGCTCGCGGCCTACGGCGGCATGCCGCTCTCGGGCACCGTGTTCGTCTCGGTCTCCGACCGCGACAAACGTGCGATCATCCTGCCCGTGCTCCGAATGCAGCAGCTCGGCTACGACATCACGGCGACCGAGGGCACCGCCGAGGTGCTCCGCCGCAACGGCATCCGTGCCGGGGTGGTGCTGAAGTACAGCGAGAAGACGTCGCCCGATGCGGCATCCGTCGTCGAGCTCATCCACCGGGGCGAGGTCGACGTCGTCGTGAACACGCCGAGCGGGCGCTCCGCCCGCGCCGACGGCTACGAGATCCGCGCGGCCGCCGTCGCCGCGGACATCCCGTTGTTCACCACGATCGCCGAGCTCTCGGCGGCGGTCGCCTCGCTCGACGCGGTGAAGGGCGGCTTCGAGGTGACGAGCCTCCAGGAATACCAGGCACGACGGGAGGCGCACGCATGAACGCGGTGACGCCGTTCGGCGACCGGCTCGAGTCGGTCTTCGCCGCCTACGGGCGGCTCTGCGTCGGAATCGACCCCCATGCGTCGCTCCTCGCGGAATGGGGGCAGCCCGACTCGGCCGCGGGCGTACGCGAGTTCGGGCTCAGGGTCGTCGAAGCCGCCGCCGACCGCGTCGGTGTCGTGAAGCCCCAGGTGGCCTTCTTCGAGCGGCACGGTGCCGCCGGGTACGCGGCACTCGAGCGGGTGCTCGCCGAGGCCCGCGATGCGGGACTCCTCGTGATCGCCGACGTGAAGCGCGGCGACATCGGCACGAGCGTTGAAGCCTACGGAGAAGCCTGGCTCCGTCCGGGCTCGAGTCTCGAGGCCGACGCGGTGACCCTCAGCGCGTATCAGGGGCTCGGATCGATCGAGCAGGTCATGGTCGCTGCCGAGACCGCGGGCAAGGGCGTGTTCGTGCTCGCGGCCACCTCGAATCCCGAAGCGAGCGCGATCCAGCGCGCGGTGCTGCAGCAATCGAGTCGTGCCGGCTCGACCGTCGCACAGGCGATCACCTCGGGCGTCATCTCGTGGAATCAGGGGCGACCGGATGCCTCGAGCCGGGCCCTCGGCTCAGCCGGCGTCGTGCTCGGCGCGACGGTCGACCTCGCGCTCGCGGGCATCGACACGAACTCCGAGCCGCCGCGACCGGGGCTGCCCGTGCTGGCGCCGGGCTTCGGACACCAGGGCGCCGAGCTCGGCGACCTCCGGGTGATCTACGGATCGCTCGTCGCCGGCGTCATCGTGAGCGAGTCGCGTTCACTCCTCGCCGCCGGGCCCGACGGCATCGCCGACGCGATCGCGCGACGCGCCGACCAGGCTGGAGCCGCGAGTGTCTGAGCCGGCCAAGACCTCCTCGCCCCCCGAGGTCGATCGTGTCGCGGCATCCCGCGCCGCAGTCGCCGCCCGGCGCGCCCGCGCGGTCGTGAAGGCCGAGATCGCGAGCGGGTCGAGGAGCCCGCTCGACGTGCTGCGAGAGGCCTTCGAAGCGCCCGAGGGCGTCGAAGGGCGCTTGCGCGTCACGGAGTTCCTGACCTCCATCCCGGCGATCGGGCGGACCAAGACCGACCGCATCATGCACGACCTCGCGATCTCCACATCGAAGCGTCTGGGCGGACTCGGAAGGCTGCAGCGGAAGCGGCTGCGCGAGTTCGTCGCCGAATGGGTCGCCGCGCACGGCGGCATCGGCTACCGGCTCGTGGTGCTCGCGGGCCCCACCGCAGTCGGCAAGGGGACGGTCGCGGCGTACATCCGCCACCACCATCCCGAGGTGCGCCTCTCCGTCTCTGCGACGACTCGTGCACCTCGACCCGGCGAGGTCGAGGGGGAGAGCTACTACTTCGTCGACGACGCCGAGTTCGACCGCATGATCGACGCCGGCGAGCTGCTCGAATGGGCGACCGTGCACAACGCGTTCCGATACGGTACGCCCCGCAAGCCCGTGGAAGCGGCGATCGAAGCCGGCGACAGCGTGCTGCTCGAGATCGACATCCAGGGCGCCAGGTCGATTCGGCGCGCGATGCCCGACGCGACGCTCGTGTTCCTGCTCCCGCCGTCGTGGGACGAACTCGTGCGCAGGCTCGTCGGTCGCGGCACCGAGAGCCCGTCCGAGCAGCAGCGTCGCCTCGAGACCGCGAAGGTCGAGCTCGCGGCCGTCGACGAGTTCGATTACGAGGTCGTGAACCACGAGGTCGGCGAGGCCGCGCAGAAGGTCGTAGACTTGATGAAACCTCGCAAGGGTCGGCGTTGAGCTGCCCTCGCCACGATTTTCCGCGCACCAGGTGTGCGCACACCACGATCAAGGAGTCACTCCATGGCTGAGAAGCTGTCCGGCATCATCGATCCGCCCATCGACGACCTGCTCTCGAAGGTCGACTCGAAGTACCAGCTGGTCATCTTCGCGTCCAAGCGTGCCCGCCAGATCAACGACTACTACGCAGACCTGCACGAAGGCAGCCTGTTCGACAACGTCGGCCCGCTCGTCGATTCCTCGATCGACGACAAGCCCCTCTCGGTCGCGCTGCACGAGATCAACGACGACAAGCTCCGGCTCCGCCCGATCGGCGAATGAGCCGAGAGGGCCGCATGCCGCCCCTCAACATCGTCGTCGGCATCACCGGTGGCATCGCGGCGTACAAAGCCGTCGGCGTCGTGCGTGCGCTCGTGCTCGCCGGACATGACGTCCACGTCGTCCCCACCGAGGGTGCGCTGCGGTTCGTCGGCCGGCCGACCCTCGAGGCGATCTCACGGAACCCGGTGTACACCGAGCTCTACGAGGGCGTCGCCGAGGTGCGGCACGTCGCGATCGGCCAGGCGGCCGATCTCATCGTGATCGCGCCGGCGACGGCGAACTCGATCGCGAAGCTCGCCGCCGGCCTCGCCGACGACCTGCTCGGCAATACCGTGCTCGCGAGCGAGGCGCCCGTCGTCATCGCCCCGGCGATGCACACCGAGATGTGGCGCCATCCCGCCACGCAGGCGAACATCCAGACGCTCCGCGCCCGCGGCGTCACCGTCGTCGGCCCCGCGATCGGTCAGCTCACGGGCGCCGACAGCGGCCCCGGCCGCATGGAGGAGCCCGAAGTCATCGTCGAGGCAGCACTCGCCCGTGCTGCGGCCGGCGCATCCGCATCGGCTCGGGCCGCACTCGACCTCGCCGGGCGGCGCATCGTCGTCTCTGCCGGAGGCACCCGCGAGCCGCTCGACCCGGTGCGCTTCATCGGCAACCGGTCGAGCGGAAAGCAGGGCATCGCCATCGCCGAGGCCGCCCGCGAACGCGGCGCCGAGGTGACGCTCATCGCGGTGAACCTCGAGGTGGTGGAGCCCGACGGCTGCGACATCCGCCGTGTCTCCACCGCACTGGAGCTGCGTGACGCGGTCGTCGACGCCGCACGCGGTGCCGACGTCGTGGTGATGGCGGCCGCCGTGGCCGACTACCGCCCGGCGAGCGTCAGCGCGGGCAAGATCAAGAAGGACCAGTCGGATTCCGGGCTCACGCTCGAGCTCGTGCGAAACCCCGACATCCTCGCCGAACTCGGCCACGCGCCGCACGAGGGAACGCTTCTCGTCGGCTTCGCTGCGGAGACCGAGTCAGACGACGAACGACTCCTGGCGCTCGGACGCGCGAAGCGCGACGCGAAGGGCGCCGATCTCCTCGTGGTGAATCGCGTCGGCTGGCACGAGGGGTTCGCGAGCGACGAGAACGCGATCGTCGTGATCGGCGAGGGCGGCGATGTCGTCACACGAGCACACGGAACCAAACTGTCAGTGGCGCACGCGATCCTCGATGTGGTTGTCTCGGACGCGACGACCGCCGCGAAGGCCGCGACCACCCAGAAGGAACACGAGCCCACATGAGCGCACTCCGCCTCTTCACCTCCGAGTCCGTCACCGAGGGGCATCCCGACAAGATCTGCGACCAGATCTCCGACTCGATCCTCGATGCGCTGCTCACGGTCGACCCGCACAGCAGGGTCGCCGTCGAGACGCTCGTGACCACGGGACTCGTGCACGTCGCCGGCGAGGTGAGCACGTCGGGGTATGTGGAGATCCCCGCCATCGTGCGCGAGCGGGTCACGTCGATCGGCTACAACTCGTCCGACGTGTGGTTCGACGGCCGTTCCTGCGGCGTCTCGGTGTCGATCGGCGGGCAGTCGCCCGACATCGCACAGGGCGTCGACAACGCCTTCGAGGCGCGCGAGCGAGGCGAGCGACGACGTCCTCGACCGGCAGGGCGCGGGCGACCAGGGCATCATGTTCGGGTACGCGACCCGCGAGACGCCCGAGCTCATGCCCGTGCCGATCTGGCTCGCGCACCGGCTCGCCGAGCGACTCGCGGCCGTGCGCAAGCAGGGCGAACTCGACTACCTCCGGCCCGATGGCAAGACCCAGGTCACCGTCGGGTACGACGGGCAGGTGCCGAAGACCGTCGAGACCGTCGTGCTGTCGACGCAGCACTCGCCGGCGGTGTCGACCGAGCAGCTCCGCGCCGAGGTCGAGGAACTCGTGATCCGCCCGGTGCTCGACACCGTCGAGCTCGCCCGTCCCGAGCTCGTCGTGCTCATCAACCCGACCGGTCGCTTCGAGATCGGCGGTCCGCAGGGCGATGCCGGACTGACCGGCCGCAAGATCATCATCGACACCTACGGCGGCGCGAGCCGGCATGGCGGCGGGGCGTTCAGTGGCAAGGACCCCTCGAAGGTCGACCGTTCCGCGGCCTACGCGATGCGTTGGGTCGCGAAGAACGCGGTCGCCGCCGGTCTCGCCGACCGGCTCGAACTGCAGGTCGCCTACGCGATCGGCAAGGCGGCGCCCGTCGGACTCTACGTCGAGACCTTCGGCACCGGGCACCTGCCCGATGAGCGCATCATCGGTGCCATCCGCGAGGTGTTCGACCTGCGGCCGGCCGCGATCATCCACGACCTCGACCTGCTCCGGCCGATCTACGCCCAGACCGCGAGTTACGGACACTTCGGCCGCGAGCTCCCCGACTTCACGTGGGAGCGGCTCGACCGCGTCGACGACCTCCGCGCGGCTGCCGGACTCTGACGTGACGGGCGGCCCCGTCGCCAGGGTGCTCGTCGACTCACCGCTGCCGCAACTCGACCAACTCTTCGACTACGCGGTCCCCGATCGGCTCCGAGACGCCGCGCGTGCCGGCGTGCGCGTGCGGGTCCCGCTCCGATCCGGCGGCCGCATCGCCAACGGATGGCTCGTCGAGCTCGCAGAGACGAGCGACTTCGCCGGTCGACTGAGCGAGCTCGAAGACGTCGTCTCCGAGGTGCCGCTCCTGACCTCCGAGGTGTGGGCGCTCGCCCGGGCAGCCGCCGACCGTGCAGCGGGCAACGCGAGTGACATCCTTCGCCTCGCCATCCCGAGCCGCTACGTGCGTGTCGAACGGGCGTGGCGGGCGGCAGAGCCCGACGCGGGTGAGCTCCCGGTCTCCCCGGCGCCCGTCGCCGGATACGAGCCGGGCCGTGTCGAGGCCGGCATCACCGCCGGAGAGCGGATGTCCCTCGCCGCCGATCCGCGGCCCGTGCGCCTGCCCGACGGCACGTGGGTCGGCGCGTGGGCGGTCACGCTCGCGCAGGCCGCGGCACACGCGCTCGCCGCCGATCGTTCGAGCCTCATCGTCGTGCCCGACTATCGCGACCAGGAGCAGGTGCAGGCGGCCCTCGCGGCATCCGTCGATCCCCGGCGCGTGCTGCGCACCGATGCGCGCCAGTCGGGCGGCGATCGGTTCCGTGCCTTCCTCGACGCGACCGGCCCGCACGCCCGCGTCATCATCGGCAACCGTTCGACGGTGTACGCCCCGGCGACCCGACTCGGGCTGATCGCAATGTGGGACGACGGCGACGCGCTCCAGAACGAGCCGCTCGCGCCGGGGGTGCATCCTCGTGATGTCGCGCTCATCCGGGGTGAGCAGTCGGGCGCAGCCCTGCTCTTCCTCGGTCACACCCGCAGCGTCGAGGTCGAGCGGCTCGTCGAGATCGGGTGGGTGCATTCCGTGCCCGCGGTGCGCCACACGCGGCCGCGCGTGATCCTCACGGAACAGCAATCGAGCCCCGATCCGGGTTCGGCGCGCATTCCCTCGGCCGCGTGGCGACAGGCGCAGGAGGGGGTGCGCGAGGGACCGGTGCTCGTGCAGGTCGCGAGACCCGGACACGCGCCGCTCCTCGTCTGCGATCGGTGCCGGGAGCCGGCACGGTGCGCGGCGTGCGGCGGTGCGTTGATCGTGCCGCGGAACGGCGGCGACCCGCGGTGCGTGCTCTGCGGCACGAGCGGGAGCGCGTGGAAGTGTCCCGTCTGCGAGGGCACGAAGCTGCGTGCGGCGACCGTGGGGGCCAGTCGCACCGCCGAGGAGCTCGGCCGCGCCTTCCCGAACGCGCGGGTGATCCTCTCCGACGGCGAGCGTCCGGTGCTCAGCGTCGGTGCCGAGCCCGCCCTCGTCGTGGCCACCCGAGGCGCCGAACCGCTCGCCGCAGGCGGCTATCGCGCCGTGCTCCTCCTCGACGGTGAGCGGATGCTCCTTCGCGAGTCGCTCCGCGTCGCCGAGGACTGCCTGCGGTGGTGGTCGAACGCCGCGGCTCTCGCCGCGCCGGGGGCGCCGGTGTTCCTGGTGGGCGTGGCGGGTGCGCTCGCGACCGCGCTCGCATCGTGGCGGCAGCAGGATTGGGCGGCCACCGAGTTCGCTTCGCGGCGATCGCTCCGCTTTCCGCCGGCGGTGCGTGTCGCAAGTGTCGCGGCCGCTCCGGCGATCGTCGCGACCGCCCTCGATGCGGCGCGGGCGGCAGCCGAAGGCGTCGACGCGCTCGGCCCCGTCGGTGTCGACGACGGCCTCGACCGCGCGATCGTCCGGTTCGACTACGCGGCCGGCGCCGGGGTCGCGAGGGCGCTCCGAGCCGAGATGATCCGGGTCGCGACGGAGCGCCGCCGACCGATCGCGGGCCGGCCGCCGAAGCGACCAGCGATCCTGCGTGTTCGCTTCGACGACCCCGAGGTGCCGTAGCCGCCCGGAGTACGGCGAGAATGGAGTGTGCAGAACCTCCGCATCGTCTTCGCCGGCACCCCGGCCGCTGCCGTTCCGTCGCTCGAGCGACTCGCGACGAGCGGTCACGAGCTCGTCGGCGTCGTCACGAGGCGGCCGGCCCCGCTCGGACGCAAGCGCGTCCTCACGCCGTCCGCGGTCGCGCAGGCGGCGGAGCGACTCGGGCTGCCGGTCATCGCCGCGAACCGGCTGGACGCCGACGCGACCGCGGAGATCGAGGCGCTTCGGCCGGATCTCGGCGTCGTGGTCGCCTACGGGGGCCTCGTGCGAGAGCCGCTGTTGTCCCTGCCCCGCCATGGGTGGATCAACCTGCACTTCTCGCTGCTGCCCGCGTGGCGGGGCGCCGCGCCCGTGCAGCACGCGCTCATCGCGGGCGACCAGGAGACCGGGGCATCCGTGTTCCGGCTGGTCCCCGAGCTCGACGCGGGCGACGTGTACGCCACCCGCGCGCAGATGATCGGCGATGCGCAGACCGCCGGCGATCTCCTCACCTCGCTCGCCGCAACGGGGGCCGACCTCCTCGTCGACGTCGTCGACGGCATCGCGGCGGGTTCGGCGCACGCCGAGCCGCAGGTCGGCGAGCCGAGCTTCGCGCCGAAGCTCACGATCGACGACGCACGTCTGGACTGGAGCCTGCCCGCGAGCGCGGTACGGGCGCGCTTCCGCGGGGTGACTCCCGAGCCCGGCGCCTGGACGACGCTCGACGACGACCGGCTGAAGATCCTCGACCTGGTCGAGGCGCCGAAGGAAGCGGATGTCCCGGCGCTCGCGCCCGGCGCCCTCGCCCTCGCCGGCCGCCGGCTGCTGGTCGGCACCGGGAGTGAGCCGCTCGAGCTCCGTGGCGTGCAGCCCGCCGGCCGTACGGCGATGGACGCGACCGCGTGGTGGCGGGGCGCCGGACGCGAACTGGCGGTCGTCCGATGAGCGGGAGCAGGGGCGCCCAGCGGCGCGGCGGAGGCGGCGCGCAGCAGCGGCGCGAGCGGCGCGGCGGCGCAGAGCGGGTCTCCGATGCCCGGCTCGTCGCATTCGAGGTGCTCGAGGCCGTGCGCACCGATGAGGCGTATGCGAACCTCCTGCTGCCGGCACGGATCCGTCGCGCCCGGCTCAGCCGTGCGGACGCCGCGTTCGCGACCGAGCTCACCTATGGGACGCTCCGCATGCAGGGGTTCTACGACCGCGTCATCGAGCTCGCAGCCGGCCGGCCGACGGAGGCCATCGACGCCGCGATCCTCGACGTGCTGCGGCTCGGCGTGCACCAGCTGCTCGCAACGCGGGTGCCGACGCACGCGGCCGTCTACGAGCAGGTCGCGCTCGCGCGACGCGTCGCACCGAAGGCTGCGGGATTCGCGAACGCGGTGCTCCGCACGGTCTCGCGCTCGTCGCCTGAGGAGTGGCGAGACGTCGTCGCCGAAGGCGCCCGTGACGACGACGATCGGCTCGCCCGCGTCACGAGCCATCCGGCCTGGATCGTGCGGGCATTCCGGGCCGCGCTCGGCCGCGAGGGACGCGCCGCCGAGCTCGAGGCGCTCCTCGAGGCCGACAACGACTCGCCGCGGGTGAACCTCGTGGTGCTCCCGGGTCTCGGCGTCGACGTCGACCGGATCCCCGAGTTCAGCCCCGATCGCTTCTCGCCGGTCGGCGGCGTCGCCGACGACCCGATCGCCGCCGTCGAGGCATCCGCAGACCGCGTGCGCGTGCAGGACGAGGGCTCCCAGCTCGCCGCGCTCGCCCTCAGCCGGGCGGTGCCGGTTCGCGAGGGGGAGCGGTGGCTCGACCTCTGCGCGGGGCCGGGCGGCAAGACCGCGCTGCTCGCCGCCGAGGCGCTCATCGGCGGTGCCCACCTCGTCGCGAACGAGGCGGTGCCGGCTCGCGCCGAGCTCGTGCGGAGGGCGATCGCCGGCGTGCCGCTCGACGTCGAGGTTCGGGTCGGCGACGGACGCGACCTCGACCCCGCGGCGCTCGGTGCACCCGGCGGCTTCGACCGCATCCTGCTCGACGCGCCCTGCACGGGCCTCGGCGCGCTCCGCCGCCGTCCCGAGGCGAGGTGGCGCAAGGCGCCGTCGGATGTCCCCGAGCTCACGAAGCTCCAGGGCGAGCTGTTCGACGCGGCGATGGGCGCGCTCGCGCCCGGCGGCATCCTCGCGTACGTCACGTGCTCCCCGCACACGGCGGAGACGCACGGGACGCTCGGTGCCGCGCTCGCCCGTTGGGCGGGACGCATCGAGCAGCTCGACACGCGCTCGGTCGTGGCGGGCGTGTCGCGGCATCCGCTCGACCTCGCGGGAGACGCCGAGACGGTGCAGCTCTGGCCGCACCGCCACGGCACCGATGCGATGTTCATCGCTCTCGTGCGCCGCACCGATCCGGAGCCCGCGAACCCGGCTCGATAGGGTGGCACCATGACGATGCGGATCAATCCGAGCATCCTCGCTGCCGACTTCGCGAACCTCGAGCGCGAGGTCGCGCGCGTCGCGAGCGCCGACTTCGTGCACGTCGACGTCATGGACAACCACTTCGTGCCGAACCTCACGTTCGGACTGCAGATGGTGGAGCGGCTGGCGCAGGTCAGCCCGGTCCCGCTCGACGTGCACCTCATGATCGACGACCCCGACCGGTGGGCGCCCGGGTACGCCGAGGCGGGCGCGTTCTCGGTCACCTTCCATGCCGAAGCCGCGGCCGATCCGGTCGCGCTCGCGCGCCGGCTCCGCGAGATCGGGTCCCGTGCCGGCATCGCGCTGAAGCCGGGCACCGAGGCCGAGCCCTACCTCGACCTCCTCGCCGAGTTCGACCAGGTGCTCGTGATGACCGTGGAGCCCGGCTTCGGCGGCCAGTCGTTCATGCCCGAGATGATGCCGAAGCTCTCGCGCGTCGCGCACGCGGTGCGGCGGAGCGGGCTCGACGTCTGGCTCCAGGTCGACGGCGGCATCACCGCCGACACGATCGGCATCGCCGCAGAGGCCGGCGCCGACACCTTCGTCGCGGGCTCGGCGGTGTTCGGGGCCGAGGCGCCCGCCGAACGCATCGCGCTGCTCCGTGACGCGGCGTCCGCGCACCGCCACGCGCACCGGTAGCCTAGACGGGTGAAGACCTTCGACGACCTCTTCGTCGAGCTCAGCGACAAAGCCCGCACCCGGCCAGAGGGTTCCGGCACCGTGCGTCAGCTCGACGCGGGCGTTCACGCCATCGGCAAGAAGATCGTCGAGGAGGCCGCCGAGGTGTGGATGGCCGCCGAGTACCAGGGCGACGACGAGACGGCTGAAGAGATCTCGCAGCTCCTCTACCACCTGCAGGTGCTCATGCTCGCGAAGGGGCTCTCGCCCGCCGACGTGTACCGACATCTCTGAGGCGCCGCCCAGATGATCGACTCGTACCGCCGACACGAAAGCCAGGGAATGCTCCGGATCGCCGTGCCCAACAAGGGCTCGCTCGCAGAGACCGCCGCGCAGATGTTGTGGGAGGCCGGGTACACCGGTCGCCGCGACCCGCGCGACCTCATCGTCGCCGACCCTCGCAACGGGGTCGAGTTCTTCTACCTCCGTCCGCGTGACATCGCGACCTACGTCGGCTCCGGCGCCCTCGACGTCGGCATCACGGGTCGCGATCTCCTGCTCGATTCCGGGTCGGATGCCGCAGAGATCGCCCCGCTCGGCTTCGGTGACTCGACGTTCCGCTTCGCCGGCCCCGAGGGCGCCTTCGCCGCGCTCGACGACCTCGAGGGCGTGCGGGTGGCCACGAGCTACCCCGGACTCGTCGGCGACTTCCTCGCCGGGCATGGCGTCACGACGAAGCTCGTGAAGCTCGACGGCGCCGTGGAGTCCGCGGTGCGGCTCGGCGTGGCCGACGCCGTCGCCGACGTCGTCTCCACGGGGTCGACCCTGCGCAAGGCGGGGCTCGAGATCTTCGGTCCGGTCATCCTCGACTCCGAGGCCGTGCTCATCGGCTCGGGCGTCGCGAAGCCGGGCGCCGACACGCTCCTTCGCCGCCTCCGGGGCGTGCTCGTCGCCCGCCAGTACGTGCTCGTCGACTACGACGTGCCGGTCGTGCACCTGGAACGTGCCACCGAGGCAGCGCCGGGCTTCGAGTCGCCCACGGTCTCGCCGCTGCACGACCCCGAGTGGGTCGCGGTCCGCGTCATGGTCCCGCGCATCGACATGAATCACGTCATGGACGAGCTCTACTCGATCGGCGCCCGGGCGATCCTCGTGAGCGCGATCCACGCCGCGCGGTTGTGAGGTGAGCGGATGTCCCTCGCAGTCCGGGTGATCCCCTGCCTCGACGTCGCCGCCGGTCGTGTCGTCAAGGGCGTGAACTTCCAGAACCTCCGCGACGCCGGCGACCCGGTCGAGTTCGCGGCCCGCTATTCCGAGCAGGGTGCCGACGAGCTCACCTTCCTCGACGTCACCGCGACCGTCGACGACCGTTCGACGACCTACGAGATGGTGCAGCGGGTCGCCGAGCAGGTGTTCATCCCGCTGACGGTGGGCGGGGGCATCCGCTCGGCTGAAGATGTGGCGCGACTGCTCGGCCACGGCGCCGACAAGATCGGGGTGAACAGCGCCGCGATCGCGCGGCCCGCGCTCATCGGCGAGATCGCCGACCGGTTCGGCGCGCAGGTGCTCGTGCTCTCGCTCGACGTGAAGCGCTCGGATCGCACCGCGTCGGGCTTCGTCGTCACGACGCACGGCGGGCGCACCGAGACCGACCTCGATGCGCTCGACTGGGCGCGGCTGGCGATCGAGCTCGGTGCCGGCGAACTCCTCGTGAACTCGATCGACGCCGACGGCACGAAGGCCGGGTTCGATCTCGAGCTCACGGCGCTCATGCACGGGCTCTCGAGCGTGCCCGTGATCGCCTCGGGAGGCGCCGGTCGGGTGGCCGACTTCGCGCCGGCGATCGCGGCCGGTGCCGACGCCGTGCTCGCGGCATCCGTGTTCCACACCGGCGAGGTGACGATCGGCGAGGTCAAGGCCGCACTCGCCGCCGACGGAAGGATCGTGCGATGAGCGAGCCGGGCGACGAAGAGCTGGAGCGCGACGAAGACGTCTGGACGCCGGGCGGTTCGCCACTCGACCGGGCCGTGTTCAACGCCGACGGGCTGCTGCCCGCCGTCATCCAGCAATGGGACACGCGGGGAGCTCCTGATGCTCGGCTGGATGGACCGCGAGGCGATGCGGCGCACGCTCACCGAGGGTCGGGTGACCTTCTGGTCGCGTTCGCGGCAGGAATACTGGCGCAAGGGCGACACCTCCGGGCACGTGCAGTACGTGCGGGCCGCGTCGCTCGACTGCGACGCCGATACGCTGCTCGTGCAGGTCGAGCAGGTGGGCGTCGCCTGCCACACCGGCACCCGTACCTGCTTCGACGGCGACCGGCTCGAGGTCGCCCAGGGCTTTCCGCGAGCCGACTGACGACGAGGAGACACGCTTGGCCGCCACCACCCGCTTCGAGGACTTCACCGCGCTTCTCGGCGGTCGCCGCGTCGTGCCCGTCGTTCGCGAGCTGTTCGCCGACGGTGAGACCCCGGTCGGCATCTACCGCAAGCTCGCGGGCGGGCGCCCGGGCACCTTCCTCCTCGAGTCGGCAGAGCAGGGCGGCATCTGGTCGCGCTATTCGTTCGTCGGCGTGGCCTCCTACGGTGTGCTCACCGAGCACGACGACCGCGTCGAGTGGATCGATTACGGGCTCGACGCAGGGCGGGCCCTCGGCGACGTCGACGGACTCGCGCCGCTCGCCGCGATCGAGGCCCTCTACGAGCGCTGGAGCACCGAAGACGTACCCGGTGCGCCGCCTCTCACCGGCGGGCTCGTGGGATTCATCGGATGGGAGGCGATCCGCCAGATCGAGCACCTTCCGAATCGGCCGCCCGCCGAGTTCCGGATGCCCGCGCAAGCGTTCGCCTTCGTCGCCGACCTCGTGGTCATCGACCACCGCACCGGCACGGTGCAGCTCATCGCGTCGACGCTGAACGACGGCACCGACGCACCCGAGGCGCTCTGGGCCGACGCCCAGCGGCGCCTCGACCGCATGCAGCACGACCTCGCGGGGCCGTCCGAGGCGTGGCTCGCCGAGATCGACCTCGACGCCCGCGCAGAGCCCCGGCATCGCACCGAGAAGCCCGACTTCCTCGAGGCGGTCGATCGCTCGAAGCGGTACATCCACGACGGCGACGTCTTCCAGGTGGTCATCTCGCAGCGTTTCGAACTGGAGGCGACAGCCCACCCGATCGACGTCTACCGCGTGCTCAGGAGCCTGAACCCGAGTCCCTACATGTACCTCCTGCACCTCGAGGACATCGCGGGGGAGTCGTTCTGGATCGTCGGCTCATCGCCCGAGGCGCTCGTGAAGGTCGAAGACGGCCGAGTCTTCACGCACCCGATTGCGGGGTCGAAGCCGCGTGGCGCGACCCCCGAGGAAGACGCCGACCTCGAGGCCGAGCTCACGGCCGACCCGAAAGAGCAGGCCGAGCACCTGATGCTCGTCGACCTGGCGCGCAACGACCTCGCGAAGGTGTGCCTCGCCGGCTCGGTCGAAGTCACCGAGTTCATGCGCGTCGAGCGCTTCAGCCACATCATGCACCTCGTCTCCTCGGTCGAGGGCGACCTCCTGCCGGGCGCGAACGCGATCGAGGTGTTCCGTGCGACCTTCCCCGCCGGCACCCTGTCGGGCGCGCCGAAGCCGCGCGCCCTCGAGATCATCGACGAGCTCGAGCCCGCGCAGCGCGGGCTGTACGGCGGCGTCGTCGGCTACTTCGGCTTCGGCGGCGACGCCGACCTCGCGATCGCGATCCGCACCGCGACGATCTCGGGCGGTATCGCGCGGGTGCAGGCGGGCGGCGGGCTCGTCGCCGACTCCGACCCCGAGTCCGAGTACCAGGAGTCGAGGAACAAGGCGGCCGCGCCCCTCCGTGCGGTCGCGGTCGCGAACGCCATGCGACGGGTGGACTGATGACCGCCGCACGCATGAAGCTGCCCGCCATCCTCGTCACGATCCTCGGCGCGGGCCTCGCGCTGCTGTCGTGGAGCCAGACCTGGTTCGAGCTGACCATCGAGTCCGACGCCGGCACGACCGGCGCCCCGATCGACGTCGCCGGCAGCGTCGCCTCGCCCGCGCTCGCCGCACTCGGCCTCGCCGCGCTCGCGCTCGCGGCCGCGCTGGCGATCGCGGGCCCGGGCATCCGGATCGTGCTCGGCGTGCTCGAGGTGATCCTCGGCGGCTGCGTCGTGCTCGCCTCGTGGATCTCGCTCGGAGATCCAGTGGCATCCGTCTCACCCGCGGTCACCGACGCCACGGGCGTCTCCGGTGCCGAGCCGACCGCCGCGCTCGTGGCCGCTGCGGTCGCGACGCCGTGGCCGGCGGTCGCGATCGCCGGTGGCGTGCTCCTCGTCCTCGCGGGATCGCTCGTCCTGATCACCGGCACGCGGTGGTCATCGGGGTCGCGGCGATACGGCCGCGCGAGGCTCGTCGACGCAGATGAATCCGCGCAGGGCGAGCGCGCGGCATCCGATCGCGCCGTCGACGACTGGGACGAGTTGAGCCGCGGCGAGGACCCGACCGACGACCAGTCCGACGACCACGGCCAGGCGAGTCCGAACCGCTAGACTGACCACCGAAACCTGTGCACGAAGGAGCATCATGAGCATTGACAACGTAGATCCCGGCCACGGACACTCGCCCGCGGCATGGACCTCCGTGACGATCATGCTCGTCGCTGTCGTCGTCGGCACCGTGGCGTTCTTCTTCGAGGTGCAGTGGCTCGTGTGGGCCTCCGTCGCGCTCCTCGTCGTCGGCGTCATCGTCGGCTGGGCGCTGGCGCGTGCCGGTTACGGCGTCGGCGGCTCGAAGGTCACCGCGAAGGTGCACTAGTGCTGTCCGAACTGACGGCGAACGCGGTCGCCGACGCGCTCGCGCGCCGCGAGACCCGGCCGCTCGTCGAGGTCGAGGCGGCGGCGCTCGTGCGTCCGGCTGCGATCGACGCGCTCGAGGCGCTCCGTCCCGCTGAGCACGTCAAGGTGATCGCCGAGATCAAACGGTCGAGCCCGTCGCGGGGCCCGCTCGCCCCGATCGCCGATCCGGCGGCGCTCGCACGAAGCTACGAGCTCGGCGGTGCGAGCGCGATCAGCGTGCTCACCGAGGCGCGCAAGTTCGGCGGCTCGCTCGCCGACCTCGAGGCGGTGCGTGCCGCCGTGGCGCTGCCGGTGCTCCGCAAGGACTTCATCGCGACGCCGTACCAGGTGTTCGAGGCGCGAGCCGCGGGCGCCGACCTCGTCCTCCTCATCGTCGCGGCACTCGACGATGCGACCCTCCGAGAGCTCTACGACCTGATCGTCGAGCTCGGCATGACGCCGCTCATCGAGACGCACTCGGCCGAAGAGCTCGCGCGTGCCGCGACCCTCGGCGCTCGCCTCATCGGCGTGAACGCCCGCGACCTCTCGAGCTTCGAACTCGACCGCGACCTCTTCGGCCGGCTCGCGGCCGGGTTCCCCGATGGCGCGATCCGAGTGGCGGAGTCCGCGGTGCTCTCGGTGGCGGATGTCGCCCACTATCGCTCATCGGGCGCCGACGTCGTGCTCATCGGCGAGGCGCTCGTGACGGGCGATCCGATCGCAAACCTCTCGGCTTTCCTGGCGGTGTGACATGGCGCTCAGAGCGCAGACCGGTCCGTACTTCGGCGACTTCGGCGGGCGCTTCGTGCCCGAGTCCTTGATCGCCGCCCTCGATGAGCTCGGCGAGGCCTACCACCTTGCGAAGCTCGATCCCGCGTTCGGCGCCGAGCTCGCCGAACTCGGCCGCAGTTACACGGGGCGGCCCTCGATCATCACCGAGGTACCGAGATTCGCGAGGCACGCCGGTGGTGCCCGCGTCATCCTGAAGCGCGAGGACCTGAACCACACGGGTTCGCACAAGATCAACAACGTGCTCGGGCAGGCGCTGCTCACGAAGCGCATCGGCAAGACCCGGGTGATCGCCGAGACCGGTGCCGGCCAGCACGGCGTCGCGACGGCGACTGCGGCGGCGCTCTTCGGGCTCGACTGCGTCATCTACATGGGTGAGGTCGACACCGAGCGCCAGGCGCTGAACGTCGCTCGCATGCGCCTCCTCGGCGCCGAAGTGATCCCCGTCACGGCCGGCTCCCGCACGCTGAAAGACGCGATCAACGAGGCCATGCGTGACTGGGTGACGAACGTCGCGACGACCAACTACATCTTCGGCACGGTCGCGGGACCTCACCCGTTCCCCGAGATGGTGCGCGACTTCCAGAAGATCATCGGCGAAGAGGCGCGCCAGCAGGTGCTCGATCTCACGGGCGCGCTGCCGACCGCCGTCACGGCGTGCGTCGGCGGCGGCTCGAACGCGATCGGCATCTTCCACGCCTTCCTCGACGACACCGACGTCGCGCTCTACGGCTTCGAGGCGGGCGGAGAGGGCGTCGACACCGATCGGCACGCGGCCACCATCACGAAGGGGCGCCCCGGCGTGCTCCACGGTGCCCGCAGCTACCTCCTGCAAGACGACGACGGGCAGACCATCGAGTCGCACTCCATCTCCGCGGGCCTCGACTATCCGGGCGTCGGACCTGAGCACTCGTGGCTCGCCGCGATCGGGCGGGCGACCTACCGGCCAGTGACGGATGCCGCGGCCATGGAGGCGCTCCGCCTCCTCACCCGCACCGAGGGCATCATCCCGGCCATCGAGTCGGCGCACGCCCTGGCGGGCACGATCGAGCTCGGCCGTGAGCTCGGTTCCGACGCGACCATCCTCGTGAACCTCTCGGGCCGCGGCGACAAGGACATGGACACCGCGGCGAAGTACTTCGAGCTCTACGACGAGGAGAACGGCAAGTGAACACCGTGGGCCCGGTCATCCGTCGCCGCAACGACGAGGCGCGGGGCGCGCTCATCGGCTACCTGCCCGTCGGATTCCCCAGCCTCGACGAAAGCGTCGAGGCGGCGGTCGCGCTCGTCGAGCACGGCGTCGACGCGCTCGAGATGGGATTGCCGTACTCCGACCCGGTCATCGACGGCCCGGTCATCCAGGCCGCGACCCAGCAGGCGCTCGCGAACGGGTTCCGCCTCGCCGACGGCTTCGAGGCGGTGCGGCGCATCACCGAGCGGGTGGATGCCCCAGTGCTCATCATGACCTACTGGAATCTCGTCGTGCAGTACGGCGTCGACCGCTTCGCGGACGATCTCGCCGACGCCGGGGGAGCGGGACTCATCACCCCCGACCTCACCCCGGACAACGCGGCCGACTGGATCGCGGCATCCGAACGCACCGGACTCGACCGCGTGTTCCTGGCGGCGCCGACCTCGAGCGACGCGCGCATCCGGCAGGCCGTCGAGGCGAGCCGGGGCTTCGTCTACGCAGTGTCGACCATGGGCATCACCGGCGCGCGCAGCGACGTCGATGAGGCCGCCCGCACTCTCGTCGCGAGGCTCGCCGACGCAGGGTCGCCCGCGAGTTGCGTCGGCCTCGGCATCTCGACCGCGGCGCAGGTCGCCGAGGTGCTCGAGTATGCCGAGGGTGCCATCGTCGGCTCGGCGCTCGTGAATGCGCTCGCCACCGGCGGCGTGCGGGCTGCCGGTGAGCTCGCGGCCGAGCTCGCGCGCGGCACCCAGCCGGAGTGAAGTACGCTGACTCTGGCCTCGACGGCCGTAAGTTGCATGAGGAAAGGCAGCAGCCCGAGTGATCGCACCGTTCAGCATTCCGAGCCCTGATCCGGCGTGGCAGGTGTTCGAGGTCAACCTGTTCGGTTGGCAGCTCAACATCCACATGTATGCGCTCTGCATCCTCCTCGGCATAATCCTGGCGACCGTCATCACCTCGAGGCGGCTCACGAAGCGAGGCGCCGAGCCCGGTATCGTCTTGGACATCGCGTTGTGGGCGGTCCCGCTCGGCATCATCGGCGCACGTTTCTATCACGTCTTCACTCATCCGGCCGACTATTTCGCCGGACAGCCGTGGTGGACGGTCTTCGCCATCTGGGAAGGTGGCAACGCCATCTACGGCGCGCTGCTCGGTGGCGCGATCGGCGTATTCATCGGCTGCAGGTTCACCGGCATCCGTTTCCTCTCGTTCGCCGACGCGCTCGCGCCCGGACTCCTCGTCGCCCAGGCGGCCGGACGCCTCGGCAACTGGTTCAACCACGAGCTGTTCGGCCTGCCGACCGACCTGCCGTGGGGCCTCCAGATCGAGTCGTCGAACCCGGCATTCCCGGCCGGCCTCCCCGAGGGCACGCTCTTCCAGCCGACGTTCCTCTACGAGATCATCTGGAACCTGGCCGGTGCCGCACTCATCATCTTCCTCGAGCGCAAGATCAACCTCCGATGGGGCAAGGCCTTCGCGGTATACCTGATCTGGTACGGCCTCGGCCGCTCGTTCTTCGAGTCGATCCGCCTCGATCCGAGCGAGATGTTCTTCGGCATCCGCGTGAACGTCTGGGCGTCGTTCGCGGCCGTCGTGCTCGGCATCGTGATCTTCCTCGTGCAGCGCCGCCGGCACACGGGCGACGAGCCCACTCCATACGTGGCCGGGCGCGAGTGGAAGGGTCCCGACGCTGAGGTAGACTCTGACGAAACCGAGTCCGACTCCGACTCTCTCGACGATGGCGTCGAGGGTGGGAACGACACGGGCGAGACGGCAGCCACAAGCTCGAGCCGGTCGACCTCACCGTAGGGCGCCCCTTCATACGTTCTCCGACGCGACGCCCCACCATGCGTCGCGACATCCCCTTGAAGGGCCGACGACGTCCCCCGCAGCCGACTAGTTGATGAGGACCGTCCAGATGTCGCTCACGCCACCCTTCTCGAGGTTCGGGTCCGTTCCCGCCGCGCAGGGCATGTACGACCCCGCCGCCGAGAAGGACGCCTGCGGCCTCGCGATGGTCGCCACCCTCAGGGGCACGGCCGGGCACGACATCATCACCGCCGCCCTCGACGCGCTGCGGCACCTCGAGCACCGTGGTGCCGTGGGCTCCGACGCCGGCACGGGTGACGGCGCCGGAATCGTCACGCAGGTGCCCGACGCGTTCCTGCGCGAGGTCGTCGCGTTCCCCCTTCCCGCCGCCGGCTCGTTTGCCGTCGGCAACGCGTTCCTGCCCGTCGACCCGACCGCACGCAGCGCGGTGAAGCGAGGCGTGCGCGAGCTCGCAGCATCCGAGGGTCTCGAGGTCGTCGGATGGCGCGAAGTGCCGGTGCGACCCGAAGAGCTCGGCACGCTCGCGCGCGCCGCCATGCCCATCGTCCAGCAGCTCTTCGTGCAGTCCGCAGCGACGACGTCGACGGGCGAGCGACTCGGCGGCATCGCCCTCGACCGGCTCGCGTTCCGCCTGCGCAAGCGCGCCGAACGCGAACTCGAGCTGTACTTCGCGTCGTTGTCGTGCCGCACGATCGTCTACAAGGGCATGGTCACGACCCTGCAGCTCGAGCCCTTCTACCCCGACCTGTCCGACGAGCGATACGCGTCGAAGCTCGCGCTCGTGCACTCGCGATACTCCACGAACACCTTCCCGTCGTGGCCGCTCGCCCAGCCCTTCCGGCTGATCGCGCACAACGGCGAGATCAACACGATCCAGGGCAACCGCAACTGGATGCGCGCGCGTCAGTCGCAACTCGAATCCGAGCTGCTCGGCGATCTCGCGCCCATCCTTCCGATCGTCACGCCCGGGGCGAGCGATTCGGCGTCGTTCGACGAAGTCGTCGAGCTCTTGACCCTGTCGGGCCGGAGCCTCCCGCACGCGATCATGATGATGGTGCCCGAGGCCTGGGAGAACCAGACCGAGATCGATGCGCGGCGTCGCGCGTTCTACGAATACCACTCCATGCTCATGGAGCCGTGGGACGGCCCAGCTGCGATCGTGTTCACCGACGGCAGCGTCGTCGGCGCAACGCTCGACCGCAATGGCCTTCGCCCCGGTCGCTATGTCGTCACCGACGACGGACTCGTGGTGCTCGCGAGCGAGATCGGCGTGCTCGAGATCGAGCAGAGTCGCATCGTGCGCAAGGGGCGGCTGCAGCCCGGGCGCATGTTCCTCGTCGACACCGAGGCGGGTCGGCTCATCGAGGACGACGAGATCAAGGCGGAGCTCGCCGCGTCCGAACCGTGGGACGAGTGGCTCGAGACGGGGCGCATCCGGCTCTCCGAGCTGCCCGAGCGTGAGCACATCGTGCACCCCCCGGCATCCGTGAACCGCCGCCAGCGCACCTTCGGCTACACCGAGGAGGAGGTGAGGATCCTGCTCGCGCCGATGGCGACGCACCGGCCAGGAGCCGCTCGGCGCCATGGGCTCCGACACGCCGATCGCGGTGCTCTCGGAGCGACCGCGGCTGCTGTTCGACTACTTCACGCAGCAGTTCGCACAGGTCACGAACCCGCCGCTCGACTCGATCCGCGAGTCCGTCGTCACCTCGCTCGGCACCGCACTGGGGCCCGAGCGCAACCTCCTCTCGGCCGGCCCCGAACACGCCAGGCAGGTCTCGTTGTCGTTCCCCGTGATCGACAACGACGAGCTCGCCAAGATCGTGCACATCGACCCGGGTCCCGGCAGTCGCACGACCGTGACGATCCGCGGGCTCTATCGCGTCGACGAGGGTGGCGACGCCATGCGGAACCGGCTCACCGCGATCTGCGCAGAGGTCGACGCCGCGATCGACGAGGGCGCGGCATTCATCGTGCTGAGCGATCGCGACTCCAACAAGGACTTCGCACCGATTCCATCGCTCCTCATGCTGTCGGCCGTGCATCATCACCTCATCCGCTCGCAGAACCGCATGAAGGTCGGACTCGTCGTCGAGGCCGGTGATGTGCGCGAGGTGCATCACGTCGCGCTGATCATCGGCTACGGGGCATCCGCCGTGAACCCCTACCTCGCGATGGAGACGTGCGAAGACCTCGTGCGCTCGGGCGTCATCACCGGCGTGTCGCCTGAAGAGGCGGTCCACAACGTGATCAAGGCGCTCGGCAAGGGCGTGCTCAAGATCATGTCGAAGATGGGCGTCTCGACGATCTCGTCGTACGCGGGCGCCCAGGCGTTCGAGGCCGTGGGACTCGCACAGGACTTCATCGACGAGTACTTCACCGGCACGACGTCGAAGCTCGGCGGCGTCGGCATCGAGGTCATCGCGGCCGAGAACCTGCACCGGTACAGCGCCGCATACCCGCAGGATGTCGCCGTGCGAGCGCACGAGCGGCTTGCGACCGGCGGCGAGTACCAGTGGCGCCGCGACGGCTCGCCGCACCTCTTCAACCCCGAGACGGTGTTCCGGCTGCAGCATTCGACGAGGAACCGCCGCTACGACGTCTTCCGCGAGTACACCTCGCTCGTCGACTCGCAGGCCTCGGAGCTGATGACGCTTCGCGGGATGTTCGCGCTTCGCACGGGTACCCGGCCGGCCGTGCCGATCGACGAGGTCGAGTCGGTGGAGTCGATCGTGAAGCGGTTCTCCACCGGCGCGATGAGTTACGGCTCGATCTCGAAGGAGGCGCACGAGTCACTCGCGATCGCGATGAATCGGCTCGGCGCGAAGTCGAACACCGGTGAGGGCGGCGAGGACCTCGACCGCCTGCTCGACCCCGAGCGCCGCAGCGCGATCAAGCAGGTCGCATCCGGGCGCTTCGGCGTGACGAGCATGTACCTGACGCACGCCACCGACCTCCAGATCAAGCTCGCGCAGGGTGCCAAGCCCGGCGAGGGCGGACAGCTGCCGCCCACCAAGGTGTATCCGTGGGTCGCGCGCACCCGGCACGCCACCGCGGGCGTGGGACTCATCTCGCCGCCGCCGCACCACGACATCTACTCGATCGAAGACCTCAAGCAGCTGATCTTCGACCTCAAGCGCGCGAACCCGAAGGCGCGCGTGCACGTGAAGCTCGTGAGCCAGTCGGGCATCGGCGCGGTCGCCGCCGGCACGGCCAAGGCCCTCGCCGACGTCATCCTCGTCTCCGGGCACGACGGCGGCACCGGCGCGAGCCCGTTGAACTCGCTCAAGCACGCGGGCACCCCGTGGGAACTCGGCCTCGCCGAGACGCAGCAGACGCTCATGCTGAACGGCATGCGCGACCGCGTCGTCGTGCAGGTCGACGGACAGCTGAAGACGGGTCGCGACGTCGTGATCGGCGCGCTCCTCGGGGCGGAGGAGTTCGGCTTCGCGACCGCACCGCTCGTGGTGCAGGGCTGCGTCATGATGCGCGTCTGCCACCTCGACACCTGTCCTGTCGGCGTGGCCACCCAGAACCCCGAGCTCCGCAAGCGCTTCAGCGGCAAGCCCGAGTTCGTCGTGAACTTCTTCGAGTTCATCGCGCAGGAGGTGCGGGAGTACCTCGCCGAGCTCGGCTACCGCTCGATCGACGAGATCATCGGCCGGCGCGAACTGCTCGACATCGATCGTGCCGTCGAGCACTGGAAGGCGTCGGGCCTCGACCTCACCCCGGTGCTCGTCGGCCCCGACTTCTCGGAATCGGAGCCTCGGCGCAACGCCCGCGCGCAGGACCACGAGCTCGAGAAGCATTTCGACAACGAGCTCATCCGGCGCAGCCGCATCGTGCTCGACGAGGGCGGCACGATCGAGATCGCGCTGCCGATCAAGAACACCGAGCGCGCCGTCGGCACGATGCTCGGCCACGAGGTGACCTTGCGCCAGGGCGAGCACGGGCTGCCCACCGGTTCGATCGACGTGACCCTCACGGGGTCCGCCGGACAGTCGCTCGGCGCCTTCCTGCCGAGCGGCATCACCCTGCGGCTCGAGGGCGACTCGAACGATTACGTCGGCAAGGGACTCTCGGGCGGGCAGCTGGTGCTGCGGCCGCCACGCGACAGCGGCTTCGTCGCCGAGCGCAACGTGATCGCCGGCAACGTCATCGGGTACGGCGCGACCCGCGGCAGCATGTTCATCCGGGGCATCGTCGGCGAGCGGTTCCTCGTACGGAACTCGGGCGCCACCGCGGTCGTCGAAGGAGTCGGGGACCACGCGCTCGAGTACATGACCGGTGGTCTCGCGCTGATCCTCGGCGAGACCGGGCGCAATCTCGGCGCCGGAATGTCGGGCGGCACCGCGTATGTGCTCGGACTTCGCGAAGGTCGCGTGAACCGCGAGTCGCTCACGAGCGGTGAGCTCGAGCTCATGCCGCTCGGCAGCGCCGATCGGGAGATCGTGCGCGACCTGTTGGAGGAGCACCTCGCCAACACGGAGTCCGACGTCGCCGCACAGCTCCTCGCCGAGGGCGATGCCGCACTCGAGCGCTTCACCAAAGTGCTGCCGCGCGATTACGCGGCAGTGCTCCGTACTCGCCAGAGCGCGGTCGACGAGGGGCTCGACCCCGACGGCGACGTGGTCTGGACGCGAATCCTGGAGGTGACCGGTGGCTGACCCGAAGGGCTTTCTGAAGGTCACCGAGCGCGAGCTGCCCAAGCGGCGCCCCGTGCCGGTGCGCATCATGGACTGGAAAGAGGTCTATGAGCAGGGCGACCCCGCCCAGCTCCGCCGCCAGGCCGGCCGCTGCATGGATTGCGGCATCCCGTTCTGCCATGAGGGCTGCCCACTCGGCAACCTCATCCCCGAGTGGAACGACCTCATGTACCGGGGCGACGGTCGTGCCGCCATCGAGCGGCTGCATGCGACGAACAACTTCCCCGAGTTCACCGGTCGGCTCTGCCCGGCGCCCTGCGAGTCGTCGTGCGTGCTCGGCATCAACCAGCCGGCGGTCACGATCAAGCAGGTCGAGGTCTCGATCATCGACCAGGCCTTCGGCAACGGATGGGTGCAGCCGCAGCCGCCCGGGCGCCTCACCGGAAAGACCGTCGCGGTCGTCGGGTCGGGCCCCGCCGGCCTCGCGGCGGCCCAGCAGCTGACGCGCGCCGGCCACACCGTGGCCGTCTTCGAGCGCGATGACCGTATCGGCGGGCTGCTGCGCTACGGCATCCCGGACTTCAAGATGGAGAAGAAGCACCTCGACCAGCGCCTCGCCCAGATGACCGCGGAGGGCACGCGTTTTCGTGCCGGCGTCGACATCGGCGTCGACATCAGCTGGGAGCAGCTTCGTGAGCGGTACGACGCGGTGGTCGTCGCGACGGGCGCGATCGTGCCGCGCGACCTTCCGGTCCCCGGTCGCGACCTTCCGGGTGTGCACTTCGCAATGGAGTACCTGACGCAGTCGAACCGACACCTCGCGGGCGACCAGGTCTTCGACCAGATCACGGCCGAGGGCAAGCACGTCGTCGTCCTCGGCGGCGGGGACACCGGCGCCGACTGCATCGGCACCGCTCACCGCCAGGGCGCGCTGTCGGTCACGAACCTCGCGATCGGCAAGGTGCCGAGCGAGGCGCGTCCGGCCGAGCAGCCGTGGCCGATGCATCCGACGGTCTTCGAGGTGCAGAGCGCCCACGAAGAGGGCGGCGTCCGGCAGTACCTCGCGTCGACCGTCGAGTTCCTCGCGAACGAGTCGGGCGAGGTCCGTGCGATCCGCGTCGCCGAGACCGAGTACCTCGACGGGCGGCGCGTCCCGAGGGCCGGCACCGAACGCGAGATCCCCGCCGACCTCGTGCTTCTCGCACTCGGCTTCACCGGTCCCGAGACCCGTGAGCTCGACGAGCAGCTGCAGCTGCCGGTCACCGACCGCGGCAACATCGCGCGCGACGAGGCGTACTCCACGGCGCAGCCAGGAGTGTTCGTCGCCGGCGATGCCGGGCGCGGCCAGTCGCTCATCGTCTGGGCGATCGCAGAAGGCCGCGCTGCGGCATCCGCCGTCGACCGGTACCTTGAAGGCGAGACCCTGCTGCCGAGCCCGATACCCGCGACGGCACGAGCGATCTCCATCTGAACCAACGCGCCGCCCGGCGCGTCACCCACCACGACCCAGCGCCACGGCGCGGAACACCGGGAGCAAACCACACATGAGACGAGCGAAGATCGTCGCCACCCTCGGGCCGGCGACGTCGAGCTACGAGCAGATCCGGGCGATCGTCGATGCGGGCGTCGACGTCGCCCGGATGAACCTCAGCCACGGCAGCTACGACGTGCACGAGGGCGTCTACCAGCACGTGCGCAAGGCCGCGAACGACTCGGGGCGTGCGGTCGCCGTGCTCGTCGATCTGCAGGGTCCGAAGATCCGGCTCGGCAAGTTCGAGGGCGGTCCGTACGATCTCGCCGCGGGCGACATCTTCAAGATCACCACCGAGGACATCCTCGGCAACAAGGAGATCGTCGGCACGACCTTCAAGGGGCTCCCGCACGACGTCAAGCCCGGTGACTTCCTGCTCATCGACGACGGCAAGGTGCGCGTCGAGGTCGTCGAGACCGACGGCACCGTTGTCACGACCCGCGTCGTCGTGGCGGGCCCGGTCTCGAACAACAAGGGAATCAACCTCCCGGGTGTCGCGGTGAACGTGCCCGCCCTCTCGGAGAAGGACGAGGCCGATCTGCGCTGGGGTCTCGAGCTCGGCGCCGACCTCATCGCGCTCTCGTTCGTGCGGAACGCCAGCGACATCGACCGCGTGCACGAGATCATGGACGAGGTCGGACGCCGCGTGCCGGTCGTCGCGAAGATCGAGAAGCCGCAGGCCGTCGATGCGCTCGAAGAGATCGCCGAGGCGTTCGACGCCATCATGGTCGCCCGCGGCGACCTCGGCGTCGAGCTGCCGCTCGAGGCGGTGCCGATCGTGCAGAAGCGCGCGGTCGAGATCGCCCGCCGTCTCGCGAAGCCGGTCATCGTGGCGACGCAGATGCTCGAGTCGATGATCCACAGCCCGGTCCCGACCCGCGCCGAGACCTCCGACGTCGCGAACGCGGTGCTCGACGGCGCCGACGCGGTCATGCTCTCGGGCGAGACGAGCGTGGGGGAGTACCCCGTGATCACGGTGCAGACCATGGCGCGCATCGTCGAGTCGACCGAGAAGCACGGCCTCGACCGTATCCCGCCCCTCGGCACGAGGCCCCGCACGCAGGCCGGCGCGATCACCCTCGCCGCCGTCGAGGTCGCGGACTTCGTCGAGGCCAAGTACCTCTGCGTCTTCACCGAGACGGGTGAGTCGGTGCGGCGGATGTCCCGGCTCCGCAGCATCATCCCCATCCTCGCCTTCACACCCGACCCGGCGATCCGGCGTCGCATGGCGCTCAACTGGGGCGTCGAGTCCTACGTGGTCGACCGCGTGACGCACACCGATCAGATGGTCGGCCAGGTCGACGACGTGCTCGCGAGGACCGGCAAGGCCGTCAACGGCGAGAAGGTGGTCATCATCTCGGGTTCCCCTCCCGGAATCCCGGGTTCCACGAACGACGTGCGCGTGCACGTCGTCGGCGACGTGCTCTAACACGTCCGCGCGAAAGAGCCGGTCCGCTTGGACCGGCTCTTTCGCGTGCGCCGGATGCTGCGTGCTGTATGCCATCCGCCGCGTGATGCAGCAGGAAGCACCCGTCTCTGGGGCGACCCGAGCGTCGCTGTCGGTGCCGGTGGTGGGGGTCGAACCCACACGCCCTTTCGGGCAAAGCATTTTGAGTGCTCCGCGTCTGCCATTCCGCCACACCGGCCAGAGGCCTCGCCCAGAATACCGTAGGCTTTCCTGCGTGACAGACACCGAATCAACTCAGCCGGCACCGCGCCGCGTGGTCGTGGCGGAGGATGAGTCGCTCATCCGCCTCGACATCGTCGAGATCCTGCGCGACAACGGCTTCGAGGTTGTCGGCGAAGCGGGCGACGGCGAGACCGCGGTGGCGCTCGCGACCGAGCTTCGGCCCGATCTCGTCATCATGGACGTCAAGATGCCCCAGCTCGACGGCATCTCAGCTGCGGAGCGCCTTTCGAAGGGCCACATCGCGCCGGTCGTCCTCCTCACGGCGTTCAGCCAGAAGGAGCTCGTCGAGCGCGCGAGCGAGGCGGGCGCCCTCGCCTACGTCGTGAAGCCGTTCACGCCCAACGACCTCCTTCCGGCCATCGAGATCGCCTTGGCGCGTCACGCGCAGATCATCGCGCTCGAGGCCGAGGTCGGCGACCTCGTCGAGCGATTCGAGACCCGCAAGCTCGTCGACCGCGCGAAGGGCCTCCTCAACGAGAAGATGGGCCTCTCGGAGCCCGAGGCCTTCCGCTGGATCCAGAAGGCGTCCATGGACCGCCGCCTGACCATGAAAGACGTCTCGCAGGCGATCATCGAGCAGCTCTCGTCCAAGAAGTAGAAACAGCGATTCCAGACCATCGGATGCCGCGACGACCTGTTCGTCGCGGCATCCCTCGTTCTCACAGTGCTACCGGCGGCGGGCAGGTCTCCGACCGGGCGGGCGGTGTCGTCGGCCGCTTGTAGTCTTGGGGGGTGTCGGACGCAGAAAAGCCCACCCTCCTCGTAATCGATGGCCATTCGTTGGCATTCCGGGCCTTCTACGCCCTCCCGGTCGACAGCTTCTCCACCCGCGACGGGCAGCACACCAACGCCATCCACGGCTTCCTGTCGATGCTCCTTCTCCTGCTGCAGAACGAGAAGCCGACGCACCTCGTGGTCGCGTTCGACATCTCCCGCGTCTCATTCCGCACGCGCGAGTACGCCGAGTACAAGGGCAACCGGGGCGAGACGCCGCCCGAATTCAGGGGACAGGTGCCGCTCCTCCAAGATGCACTGAAGGCGATGGGGGTGCGCACGCTCGAGAAGGAGGACTTCGAGGCCGACGACATCCTGGCGACCCTCGCGGCCCGAGGCCGCGCCGAGGGGTATCGCGTGCTGCTCGTCTCAGGCGACCGAGACACGATCCAGCTCGTCAACGACGACGTCACGCTGCTCTACCCCAACACGCAGGGCGTCTCGCAGCTGAAGCGCTACGACACCGATGCCGTCATGGAGCGCTACGGCATCCGGCCCGAGCAGTATCCCGATGTCGCGGCACTCGTCGGCGAGTCGAGCGACAACCTCCCCGGCATCCCGAAGGTCGGCGAGAAGACCGCCGTCAAGTGGCTCGGCCTCTACGGCGATCTCGACGGCATCCTCGCGCACGCCGAAGAGATCAAGGGCGTGGTCGGGCAGAACCTGCGCGACAACAAGGAGCACGCGGTCCGCAATCGGCGGCTCAACCGCCTCGTCGACGACGTCGAGCTCGAGGTCGAGCTCGATGAGCTCGTCGCCAAGCCGATCGACGTCGAGGCGGTGCGCCCGATCTTCGAGCGGCTCGAGTTCCGCACGCTGATGGAACGCGTGACGAAGCTCGCAGCGGGCGAGGGCAACGGCAGCGCCGGCAACGGTGCAGCAACGGTCGAGGTGGTCGAGCCCGTGCCCGCACCGGCAGCGCCGACGACGCCGACACCGCGGCGGCTCCTCGACGAAGAGCTCGCGGTGTGGCTCGAACGCGCCGTCGCGGCTGAGCCCGCGGGCCTCGGACTCAGCCTCGAGGTCATCGACGGCAAGGTCATCGGTGCCGGCATCGCGACCTCAGACGAGACGGTGCACCTGCCGTGGCAGGCCGGCCGCACCGACTACGCACCGTTCGAGGCGTGGCTTGCGAGCGACGCCCCGAAGATCATGACCGATGCGAAGCCGCAATTGAAGGCAGTCACGCGATCGGGCCTCGCGTTCGACGGCCTCGTCGTCGACACGCTCGTGGCCGGATGGCTCGTACGACCGATCCTGCAGGAGAAGACGCTCGCCGACCTCGTCACGCGCTACCTCGGCGAGACGGTGCCGCAGTCCGACCCCGCACAGCTCGTGCCCGAGGAGGGCAGCGATGCCGGTGCGCCCGAGTACGCGTGGTATTCGCTGCGCCTGGCGCCAGTGGTGCTGCGGGCCCTGTCCGAGAGCTCGCGACGCCTTCTCGCCGACGTCGAGATGCCGCTCGTGCCGGTGCTCGCAGCCATGGAGCTCCGGGGCGTCACCGTCGATCACGCCGAGCTGGCGGCCCTCTCATCCGAACTCGGCGAGCGCGCCGCCGGTCTCGCCGAATCGGCCTTCGCCGAGATCGGGCGCGAGGTGAACCTCGGCTCGCCGAAGCAGCTGCAGGAGGTGCTCTTCGATCAGCTCGGCATGCCGAAGACCCGCGCCACGAAGACCGGGTACACCACCGACGCCAGTGCCCTCGCCGATCTGCAGGAGTCGAACCCGCACCCGTTCCTCGGATACCTGCTCGAGCATCGCGACGCGACGAAGCTGCGCCAGATCGTGGAGTCGCTCGACAAGGCGATCGGCGCCGACGGCCGCATCCACACGACATACGGGCAGATCGGCGCTGCGACGGGTCGCATGTCCTCGAACGACCCGAACCTGCAGAACATCCCGATCCGCACCGAAGACGGCCGGCGCATCCGCGAGGCGTTCCGGCACGGCCCCGAGTACACCGAGCTGCTCACCGCCGACTACTCGCAGATCGAGATGCGCATCATGGCGCACCTCTCCGGCGACCCCGGGCTCATCGAGGCGTTCAACGCCGGCGAAGACCTGCACCGCTTCGTCGGCGCCCGCGTCTTCGCGGTCGACCCGGCCGACGTGACGCCGGTCATGCGCACGAAGGTGAAGGCGATGTCCTACGGCCTCGCCTACGGCCTCAGCGCCTTCGGCCTCTCGAAGCAGCTTCGCATCGAGCGCGCAGAGGCGACGCAGCTCATGAAGGAGTACTTCGATCGTTTCGGCGCCGTGCGCGGCTACCTCCGCGGTGTCGTCGAGCAGGCGAAGATCGACGGGTACACCGAGACGATCTTCGGTCGCCGGCGTCCGTTCCCCGACCTCGCGAGCCCGAACCGGGTGTATCGCGAGAACGCGGAACGCGCGGCACTCAACTCGCCCATCCAGGGTTCGGCCGCCGACATCATCAAGATCGCGATGTCGCGCGTCGAGGCCGACATCTCGGCGCAGGGCCTCCGCAGCCGCATGCTCATGCAGGTGCATGACGAGCTCATCTTCGAGGTCGCTCCGGGCGAGTCCGAGGCGCTCGAGGCCGTCGTCCGCGACCGGATGTCCCATGCGGCCGAGTTGCTCGTTCCGCTCGACGTGCAGATCGGGCGCGGCGCGAACTGGGACGACGCCGCGCACTAGCCGCTGAGGCATCCTCGCGAGTTCGCGTGCCGTCACCGGCCTGTCATATGCTCGCCAGATGGCATCGAGTGAGCGCACCCCGACCGACGTCGACCGCATCGCAGAGGGGTGGGTCGACACGCTCGTCGAGTTGAACCCGGCCGTCGGCACCTACATCGGCCGCACCTCGCACGACGATCGTCTCGCCGACTTCTCGCCCGTCGGGCACGAGCGCAACATCGCCGCGGCCCGCGAGACGCTCGCGGCGCTCCGCTCCGCGACGCCCGTCGATGACGTCGACCGCATCACCGTCGCCGACCTCGGCAGCGAACTCGCCCTCGAGCTCGAGCGGAACGAAGCACGCCTCCACCTCCGCGACCTCAACGTCATCGCGAGCCCCGCGCAGGAGATCCGTGACGTGTTCGACCTCATGCCGACCGACGCGCCCGAAGAATGGGAGCGCATCGCGGCGCGACTCGATTCGGTGCCCGGAGCGATCGACGGGTACATCGAGACACTCCGCGAGGGCGCCCGAGAGGGCGTGGTGCCCGCCGTCCGCCAGGTGCGCGCGGTCGCCGCGCAAGCGCGTCGCAACGCCAAGCCAGACGGCTTCTTCACCACTTTCACCGCGTCCGCGAAGGCCGGCGACGCCGAGCTCCCCGAGGCGCTGCGCCGCCACCTCGAAGGGGGAGCGGATGCCGCGGCATCCGCCTACGGCCGCCTCGCCGAGTTCCTCGAGGGCGAGCTCCAACCCGTCGCGGGCGAGCGCGACGGCGTGGGCCGCGACATCTATGCGCTGCAGTCGCGCCACTTCCTCGGTGCCGTGATCGACCTCGACGAGACCTACGAATGGGGCATCGAAGAGCTCGCGCGCATGGTCGCCGAGCAGGAGTCCATCGCCCGCGAGATCGTGCCCGGGGCATCCGTCGCCGAGGCGATCGCGTTCCTCGACGGCGACCCGTCGCGGAAGCTGCACGGCACCGACGCCCTGCAACGCTGGATGCAGGAGACGAGCGACCGCGCGGTCGCCGATCTCGGCGCGACGCAGTTCGACATTCCCGCCGAGATCCGCACGCTCGAGTGCCTGATCGCGCCCACGCAAGAGGGCGGTATCTACTACACCGGGCCGAGCGACGACTTCACGCGTCCCGGCCGCATGTGGTGGTCGGTGCCCGAGGGCGTCACCGAGTTCGACACGTGGCGCGAGCTCACGACGGTCTACCACGAGGGCGTGCCCGGACACCACCTGCAGATCGGCCAGGCGGTCGTCAACCGCGGCATGCTCAACACCTGGCGGCGCCAGCTCGCCGGCACCTCCGGACACGCCGAGGGGTGGGCGCTGTATGCCGAGAGGCTCATGGAGCAGCTCGGCTACCTCGATGACCCTGCCAACCGACTCGGGATGCTCGACGGCCAGCGCATGCGCGCTGCGCGAGTCGTGCTCGACATCGGCGTGCACCTCGGCAAGCAGCGACCCGACGGCAACGGGACCTGGACCGGTGAGTACGCCTTCGAGTTCCTCTCCCAGAACGTGAACATGAACGAGCCCTTCGTGCGCTTCGAGGTGAACCGGTATCTCGGCTGGCCCGGGCAGGCGCCGTCGTACAAGGTCGGCCAGCGCATCTGGGAGCAGCTGCGCGACGAGGTCGCACGCCGCGAGGGTGCGGCGTTCGACATCCGCGAGTTCCACAAGCGCGCGCTCGGCCTGGGCGGCGTCGGCCTCGACACGCTGCGCTCCGCGCTCCTCGGCTGAGGGCCGGCCCGGCCGTTCGGGGGCGCGCCGTGGCCGCGAACGCGACGGCGCACGCGGGGCCGGCGCAGCCGCGGGGCGCTCGGTTGCCGGGCGGCGATCCGTTCCGTTAGGATGGAACGTCACTCCTGTGGCATCCCTGTCCGCATGCCCATCGCGGAACCAACAAACGCTCTCTCGCGCGATGGGCTCGATTTTGTCCTTTACGGAGCATTTACTATATGACAACCGCAACGACCAAGGCACCCAAGCAGGTCGCGATCAACGACATCGGATCTGCTGACGATTTCCTCGCCGCGGTCGAGAAGACTTTGAAGTTCTTCAACGACGGCGACCTCATCGAGGGCACCGTCGTGAAGATCGACCGCGACGAGGTGCTCCTCGACGTCGGTTACAAGACCGAGGGCGTCATCCCCTCGCGTGAGCTTTCCATCAAGCACGACGTCGACCCGAGCGAGGTCGTCGGCGTCGGCGACACCGTCGAGGCGCTCGTTCTCCAGAAGGAGGACAAGGAAGGCCGCCTCATCCTGTCCAAGAAGCGCGCCCAGTACGAGCGTGCATGGGGCGACGTGGAGAAGATCAAGGAAGCCGATGGCGTCGTGACCGGTTCGGTCATCGAGGTCGTCAAGGGCGGCCTGATCGTCGACATCGGCCTCCGTGGCTTCCTCCCGGCCTCGCTCATCGAACTCCGCCGCGTGCGCGACCTCACGCCGTACCTCGGCCAGGAGATCGAGGCGAAGATCCTCGAGCTCGACAAGAACCGCAACAACGTCGTGCTCTCGCGCCGCGCGCTCCTCGAGCAGACGCAGTCCGAGTCGCGTTCGACGTTCCTCGCGAACCTGCACCCGGGCCAGATCCGCAAGGGTGTCATCTCGTCGATCGTCAACTTCGGCGCATTCGTCGACTTGGGCGGGGTCGACGGCCTCGTCCACGTCTCGGAGCTCTCGTGGAAGCACATCGAGCACGCCAGCGAGGTCGTCGAGGTCGGCCAGGAGGTCACCGTCGAGGTGCTCTCCGTCGAGCTCGACCGCGAGCGCGTCTCGCTCTCGCTCAAGGCGACGCAGGAGGACCCGTGGCAGGTCTTCGCCCGCACCCACGCGATCGGCCAGGTCGCCCCGGGTAAGGTCACGAAGCTCGTTCCGTTCGGTGCGTTCGTTCGCGTCGCCGACGGCATCGAGGGCCTCGTGCACATCTCGGAGCTCTCCGGCAAGCACGTCGAGCTCGCGGAGCAGGTCGTGTCGGTCGGCGAAGAGGTCTTCGTCAAGGTCATCGACATCGACCTCGAGCGTCGCCGCATCTCGCTCAGCCTCAAGCAGGCGAACGAGGGCGTCGACCCCGAGGGCACCGAGTTCGACCCGGCCCTCTACGGCATGCTCACCGAGTACGACGAGCAGGGCAACTACAAGTACCCCGAGGGCTTCGACCCCGAGACCAACGAGTGGCGTGAGGGCTTCGAGTCCCAGCGCGAGAAGTGGGAGCAGGACTACGCTGCCGCCCAGGCTCGCTGGGAGGCGCACAAGAAGCAGGTCGCCCAGGCGAACGCTGCGGCTGCCTCCGACGACTCGTTCACCTCGGGTGCCGCCTCGTTCTCGACCGACGCGACCGGCGCGGGCACCCTCGCCGACGACGCGTCCCTCGCGGCGCTGCGTGAGAAGCTCTCGAGCAACAACTAGTCGCAACAGCACTTCGCGATACGGAAGGCCGGCTCCCCTCGGGGGCCGGCCTTCCGGCGTTCACGGTGCGGCGAATGCGCCGGCGTCGCACGGTTAGAGTGGGTGTCGTGTATCTGATCGGTCTCACTGGCGGAATCGCCTCAGGAAAGTCCACCGTGGCGAGGCGCCTGTACGAGCACGGCGCCGTGCACATCGATGCCGACCAGGTCGCGCGTCGTGTGGTCGAGCCGGGCACCCCGGCTCTCGCCGCGATCGTCGAGTTGTTCGGTGAGGGCGTTCTCCGCCCCGACGGGTCCCTCGATCGCACGAAGCTCGGCGACCTCGTCTTCGGTGACGACGAGGCGAGGTCGAAGCTCAACGCGATCGTGCATCCCGCGGTGCGCGAGCTTTCCAGTCGGCTCATCGCGAAGGCCGAGGCCGAAGACCCCGATGCGGTCGTCGTGTACGACGTGCCACTGCTCATCGAGGCATCCGTCGACCACCCGTTCGACCTCGTCGTCGTGACGAATGCGCCGCGGCGCACGCAGGTGAAGCGTCTCGTCGAGGAGCGCGGACTCGACCCCATCCAGGCCGAGGCGCGTGTCGACGCACAGGTCGACAACGCGGCGCGGCTCGAGATCGCCGACGTCGTGATCGACACCGACGGCACGCTCGCGCACACGATGAGCCAGTCCGACGCGCTCTGGCGGCGCATCGTCGAGGAGCGCGCCCGGGCGTAGTGTCAGCGGGCGATCCTAGACTGGAGGGTATGCAAGCCACCCGATCCGTGCGTCCGTTCGAGGTCGTGAGCGACTATCGCCCGAGTGGAGACCAGCCGACGGCGATCGCCGAACTCGCGGCGCGCGTCAACGCCGGCGAGACCGACGTGGTACTGCTCGGTGCCACCGGCACCGGCAAGTCGGCGACCACCGCGTGGCTCATCGAGCAGGTGCAACGGCCCACCCTCGTGCTCGCGCACAACAAGACGCTCGCAGCCCAGCTCGCAACCGAGTTCCGCGAACTCCTGCCGAACAATGCCGTCGAGTACTTCGTCTCGTACTACGACTACTACCAGCCCGAGGCGTACGTGCCGCAGACCGACACCTTCATCGAGAAGGACTCGTCGATCAACTCCGAGGTGGAGCGGCTCCGGCATTCCACCACCAACTCGCTCCTCAGCCGTCGCGACGTCGTCGTCGTCTCGAGCGTCTCGTGCATCTACGGACTCGGCACACCCGAAGAGTACCTCGGCGCCATGATGCCGCTGCAGGTCGGCCAGCGGGTCGACCGCGACTGGCTCATTCGCAAGTTCGTCTCGATGCAGTACCAGCGCAACGACGTCGACTTCTCGCGAGGCAACTTCCGGGTGCGGGGCGACACGATCGAGATCATCCCCATCTACGAAGAGCTCGCCATCCGAATCGAGATGTTCGGTGATGAGATCGAGGCGCTCTACAGCCTGCACCCACTCACGGGGCAGGTCGTCGAGAAGCTCGACGCCGTGCCCGTGTTCCCCGGCTCCCACTATGTGGCGAGCACCGACGTGATGCAGCGCGCGATCGGCACGATCCGTGTCGAGCTCGAAGAGCGTCTCGCGGAGCTCGAGCGCGAGGGCAAGCTCCTCGAGGCGCAGCGCCTTCGCATGCGCACGACCTTCGACCTCGAGATGATGGAGCAGATCGGCTTCTGCTCTGGCATCGAGAACTACTCACGGCACATCGACGGCCGGCAGGCGGGAGAAGCTCCGCACTGCCTGCTCGACTATTTCGCCGACGACTTCCTCGTGGTGATCGACGAGTCGCATGTCACGGTGCCGCAGATCGGCGCCATGTACGAGGGCGACTCCTCGCGCAAGCGCACTCTCGTCGAACACGGGTTCCGGCTGCCGAGCGCACTCGACAACCGGCCGCTGAAGTGGGACGAGTTCAAGAACCGCATCGGCCAGACGGTCTACCTGTCGGCGACGCCCGGGCGCTACGAGATGGGCATCGCCGACGGCATCGTCGAGCAGATCATCCGCCCCACGGGCCTCGTCGATCCGCAGATCGTCGTGAAGCCGTCGAAGGGCCAGATCGACGACCTGCTCGAAGAGATCCGCAAGCGCGCCGAGCGTGACGAGCGGGTGCTCGTCACGACCCTGACGAAGAAGATGGCCGAAGAGCTCACCGACTTCCTCACCGAGGCCGGCGTGCGGGTGCGCTACCTGCATTCGGATGTCGACACGCTCCGTCGGGTCGAGCTCCTCAGCGAGCTCAGGGCGGGCGTCTTCGACGTGCTGGTCGGCATCAACCTGCTTCGTGAAGGGCTCGACCTGCCCGAGGTGTCACTCGTTGCGATCCTCGACGCCGACAAAGAGGGGTTCCTCCGCTCATCGACCTCGCTCATCCAGACGATCGGCCGTGCGGCGCGCAACGTCTCGGGTGAAGTGCACATGTACGCCGACGTGCTCACCGATTCCATGAATTCGGCGATCGACGAGACCACGCGACGGCGCGACCGGCAGATCGAGTACAACCGGGCGAACGGCATCGACCCGCAGCCGCTTCGCAAGCGCATCGCCGACATCACCCAGGTGCTCGCTCGCGAGGAGGCCGACACCGTCGCCCTGCTCGCCGGGCGTGATGCCCGGAGGAAGACGCCCGTGCCGAACCTCCGGCGCGAAGGCATCGCGGCCGAGGGTGCGAACGACCTCGAAGAGCTCATCCGCGACCTCAACGAGCAGATGCTCGAGGCGGCGGGGGAGCTGAAGTTCGAGCTGGCCGCTCGGCTCCGCGACGAGGTATCCGAGCTCAAGCGGGAGCTTCGGCAGATGGAGAAGGCCGGCCACCTCGCGTGATGGCCGCACCACGCTGCGCGGGCACGGCGGGGGAGTCCACGGAGTCGACGTGAAGAGCGGAATCGAACGTATGTTCGCTGAGAGCGCGTGCGTTCGAGGCATCCGTGTCGGTGGCCTTCTCTAAACTCGAAAGGTGCCAGTTTCTCGTCTCGATGCCCATTCGCACCTGAGTGTGCGCGGGGCGCGCGTCCACAATCTGCAGAACGTCGACGTCGAGATTCCGCGCGATGCGATGGTGGTCTTCACGGGTCTCTCAGGCTCGGGCAAGTCCTCACTCGCGTTCGACACCATCTTCGCCGAAGGGCAGCGTCGCTACGTCGAGTCGCTTTCGGCATACGCACGGCAGTTCCTCGGGCAGATCGATCGGCCAGATGTCGACTTCATCGAGGGATTGAGCCCAGCCGTCTCGATCGACCAGAAGTCGACGAACCGCAACCCGCGCTCGACGGTCGGCACGATCACCGAGATCTACGACTACATGCGCCTGCTCTGGGCGCGCATCGGCGTTCCGCACTGTCCCATCTGCGGCGAGCGCATCCAGCGGCAGACCGTTCAGCAGATCGCCGACCAGCTCATGGAGCTGCCCGACGGCACCCGCTACCAGGTGCTGAGCCCCGTCGTCTCGAAGAAGAAGGGCGAGTTCGTCGATCTCTTCCGCGACCTCTCGGCGCAGGGCTACACGCGTGCAGTGGTCGACGGCGAGGTGATCCGGCTCGACGAGCCACCGGTGCTGAAGAAGCAGGTCAAGCACGACATCTCGGTGGTGGTCGACCGGCTCGTCGCCGCGGCCGACGTGCTCGGCCGACTCACGGACTCGCTCGAGACGGCCCTCCGGCTCACCGACGGCCTCGTGCAGGTCAACTATGTCGACGAAACGGGTCCGGCGGCCTGGAGCACGTTCTCCGAGAAGCTCTCGTGCCCCAACCAGCATCCGATCCAGCTCACCGAGATCGAACCGCGCACCTTCTCGTTCAACGCGCCGTTCGGCGCCTGCCCCGAGTGCTCCGGGCCTCGGCACGCGCATGTCGGTCGACGAAGAACTGCTCCTCGGCGACCACTCGCTCAGCATCAGCGAAGGCGTCATCCTGCCGTGGACCTCGCAGGGCAAGAGCCTCTACAACTATTACGAGAGGCTGCTCGAGGGACTTGCGCGCGATCTCGGCTTCTCGCTCGACACCCCCTGGGAAGACCTCGACCTCGAGGCCCGCCAGGCGGTGCTCCGTGGCGACAACTTCGAGGTCAAGGTGCGCTGGCGCAACCGCTACGGCCGCGAGATGAGCTACACGTCCGGGTTCGAGGGCGTCGTTCCCTACATCGAGCGGCAGTACCTCCAGGCCGAGACCGATGTGCAGCGAGCTCGCTGGGCCGAGTACCTCCGCGAGGTACCGTGCCCCGTGTGCAACGGCAAACGCCTGAAGCCCGAGGTGCTCTCGGTGCTCATCCATGGCGAGAACATCGCCGACGTCTGCCTCCTGAGTCTCACGGATGCCCGTGGGTTCATGGATCGGCTCGAGCTCACCGACCGCGAGCAGGCGATCGCGGCGCAGGTGCTGCGCGAGATCAAGGTCCGGCTCGACTTCCTGATCCGGGTCGGGCTCAGCTATCTCGACCTCGCTCGCGCAGCAGGCTCGCTCTCGGGGGGCGAGGCCCAGCGCATCCGCCTTGCGACGCAGATCGGATCGGGGCTCACGGGCGTGCTCTACGTGCTCGACGAACCGAGCATCGGCTTGCACCAGCGCGACAATCGTCGGCTCATCGACACGCTTCTGGCGCTTCGCGACCTCGGAAACACCCTCATCGTCGTCGAACACGACGAAGACACCATCCGCACCGCCGACTGGATCGTCGACATCGGCCCTGGCGCAGGCGTGAACGGGGGCACGGTCGTGCACTCGGGCAGTTACGCCGACCTCGTGAAGAACACCCGCTCGCTCACCGGTGATTACCTCTCCGGCCGCAAGGAGATCCCGACCCCCACGCACCGGCGCACGATCGATCCCGAGCGCGTCATCACCGTGCAGGGTGCCGAGGCGAACAACCTCCGCGGCATCGACGTCGACTTCCCGCTCGGCACATTCACGGCGGTCACCGGCGTCAGCGGCTCGGGCAAGTCCTCGCTCGTGAACGACATCCTCTACCGCGTGCTCGCGAACCGATTGAACGGGGCACGCAAGGTGCCCGGCAAACATCGCCGAGTCACGGGCATCGATCAGCTCGACAAGGTCGTGCACGTCGACCAAGCGCCGATCGGCCGTACCCCGCGCTCCAACCCGGCGACCTACACGGGCGTGTTCGATCGCATCCGCACGCTCTTCTCCGAAACGACGGAGGCGAAGGCCAGGGGCTACCTCCCGGGGCGCTTCAGTTTCAACGTCAAGGGCGGCCGTTGCGAGGCATGTGCGGGCGACGGCACGATCAAGATCGAGATGAACTTCCTCCCCGACGTCTACGTCGCGTGCGAGGTGTGCGGCGGCAAGCGGTACAACCGTGAGACGCTGCAGGTGCACTACAAGGGCAAGAACATCTCCGAGGTGCTCGAGATGCCGATCAGCGAGGCGGCCGAGTTCTTCGAGCCGATCTCGGCGATCCATCGGTACCTGAAGACGCTCGTCGACGTCGGCCTCGGGTATGTGCAGCTCGGGCAGAGTGCCACGACGTTGTCGGGTGGCGAGGCGCAGCGCGTGAAGCTCGCGACCGAGTTGCAGCGCCGCTCGAACGGTCGCAGCGTCTATGTGCTCGACGAACCGACCACGGGCCTTCACTTCGAAGACGTTCGGAAGCTCCTGAAGGTGCTCGGCAAGCTCGTCGAGAAGGGCAACACCGTGATCGTGATCGAGCACAGCCTCGACGTCATCAAGTCCGCCGACTGGATCATCGACCTCGGACCCGAGGGCGGGTCGGGCGGCGGCCAGGTCGTCGCGACCGGAACCCCCGAGCAGGTCGCCGCAGTGTCCGAGAGCCACACCGGGTACTTCCTCCGCGAGGTCCTCGACGCGGCATCCGTGCGCACCGAGGTCGCCAGCTGAGGCGATGAGCGACACCGTCCCGTATCGCCCCAAGGCGGGGGAGATCCCGACCGATCCCGGCGTCTACCGTTTCCTCGATGCCGACCGGCGGGTCCTCTACGTCGGCAAGGCGAAGAACCTTCGAGCGAGGCTCTCGAACTACTTCGCGCCGCTGCGCACGCTGCACGAGCGCACGCGCCGCATGGTGACGACGGCGGTCTCTGTGGAATGGACGGTCGTCCAGAGCGACGTCGAGGCCCTCCAGCTCGAGATCACGTGGATCAACCAACTCCATCCGCCCTTCAACGTGCGATTCAAAGACGACAAGTCGTACCCCTACCTCGTGGTCACGCTCGGCGACGAAGCGCCGCGGGCGATGGTGTCGCGCAAGCGCGGCATCCCCGGAGCCCGGTATTTCGGGCCGTACCCGAAGGTCTGGGCGGTCAACGAGACGCTCGACCTGCTGCTCAAGCTCTTCCCGATCCGCACCTGTAAAGACAGCGACTACCGACGCGCGATGGCGAGCGGCAAGCCGTGCTTCGCCGGGCAGATCGGCAAGTGCTTCGGTCCGTGTTCCGGCACCGTGACGATCGAGGAGCACCGCGCGAACGTCGACCGATTCGTCGCGTTCATGCAGAATCAGGATCGGCGCATCGTCGGCGACCTCGCCCGGCAGATGCAGGTCGCCGCAGCTGTCCAGGACTACGAGACCGCGGCGCGCCGGCGCGATCAGCTGCAGGCGGCCAACGCGTTCTTCGAGCGAAGCGCCGTGGTACTCGGCGAGAAGGTCGACCTCGACGTGTTCGGCATCGACCACGACGAGCTCGCGGCAGCGGTGCACCTGTTCGTCGTGCGCGGCGGCCGAGTCCGCGGGGTGCGCTCGTGGACGGTCGACAAGGAGCTCGACGTGCCACTCGGGGAGCTCGTCGATTCGGTGCTCCAGAACGCGTACGGCGTCGAGCTCGTTCCGCCCGCCGAGGTCGTCATTCCCGAGTTGCCCGACGACCACGACGCGGTCGCGGCATGGCTGACCGGGCTCGCCGGCCGAAGAGTTCGTCTCCGAGTCGCCCAGCGCGGCGACAAGGCGGCGCTCCTCGAGACGGCCACGCAGAACGCGAAGCAGTCCCTGATGCTCTACAAGACGCGCCGAAGCGCCGACTTCACCACTCGTTCGCGCGCCCTCGAAGACATTCAAGAGGCGCTCGGCATGGCCGACGCACCACTGCGTATCGAGTGCTTCGACGTCTCGCACCTGAGTGGCACCAACATCGTCGCGTCGATGGTCGTGTTCGAAGACGGCCTGCCACGCAAAGACGAGTACCGGCGATTCACGATCCCGCAGTCGAGCGACGACACCGACTCGATCCACCAGGTGCTCACGCGTCGGCTCGCGTACCTCGCGCGACCCGGTTCGAGCGGCGACGCCGAGACACCGGTGGGTGACGGCGCTGAATCGGCCGAGGCCGAGGCCGAGGCCGAGGCGGATGCCGTGACATCCGAGCGTCGCAAGAAGTTCGCCTACCGCCCGAACCTCCTCGTCGTCGACGGCGGCCAACCGCAGGTCGAGGCGGCGGCACGTGCCCTCGCGGAGTCCGGCGTCGAGGGCATCTATCTCTGCGGCATCGCGAAGCGGCTTGAAGAGATCTGGACGCCAGACTCCGACTTCCCGGTCATCCTGCCGCGGAACAGCGATGCGCTGTTCCTCTTCCAGCGCGTGCGCGACGAGGCGCACCGATTCGCGATCACGCATCAACGCCAGCGGCGCAAGCGCGACATCGGCTCCGTGCTCTCCGAGATCCCGGGCTTGGGCCCGGCGCGAGTCAAGGAGCTGCTCCGGCACTTCGGCTCGGTCGCCCGGCTTCGAAGCGCCGATGAGGCCGCGATCGCCGAAGTGAAGGGCGTCGGGCCGGCACTCGCGTCGACGGTCTACCGCCATCTCCGCTCCGATAGTGCCCCGGCGCCCCGGTAGGCTGGGGTGTCTGCACGCCAAGGGGGCTTCGAGACGATGACGGGTGATTCCGAGCAGGAGATGCTCATCGTGACGGGCATGTCCGGAGCCGGCCGATCAACCGTCGGCAACGCGCTCGAAGACCTCGGCTGGTACGTCGTCGACAACCTCCCACCGCAGATGCTCCGGCCGCTCGTCGAGCTTGTCGAACGAGCCGGCGCTTCGCTGCCGCGCATCGCCGCGGTCGTCGACATCCGCGGTCGCGACTTCTTCTCGGAACTCCGCGACATCATTCAGGCCCTCCGCACCGGTGTGAACGTGAGAGTGGTCTTCCTCGACGCGACCGACGCGGCCCTCGTGCGCCGATTCGAATCCGTTCGGCGCCCGCATCCGTTGCAGGGCAACGGCACGCTCCTCGATGGCATCGGCGCCGAGCGCGCGCGGCTCGCCGAACTTCGCGAGGCGAGCGACATCCTCGTCGACACATCCGACCTCAACATCCACCAACTCGCCACGCTCGTGACCGAGACCTTCGCAGAGGAGGGGCGCGCCGGGCTTCGCGTGACGCTGCAGAGCTTCGGCTTCAAGTACGGCGTGCCGACGGATTCCGACCTGGTCGCCGACGCACGGTTCCTGCCGAACCCGTTCTGGATTCCCGAGCTCAGACATCTCACCGGCGAAGACGCCGAGGTGTCCGAGTACGTGCTCGGCCAACCGGGTGCCCGCGAGTTCATCGACGCGTACGCGAAGGCGCTCGAACCGGTACTCGCCGGCTACCAGCGCGAGAACAAGCGCCATGCCACGATCGCGATCGGATGCACCGGCGGCAAGCACCGCTCGGTCGCGATCGCGCGTGAGCTCGCAGAGCGCATCGCGGAGATGCCCGGCGTAGCCGTGAGCGTCAAGCACCGCGATCTCGGCCGCGAGTGACGCGGCACCGCAACACGATGAGAGATGGGACGACGAGGTGGCATTGACCGCGGACGTGAAAGAGGAACTCGCGCGCGTCGAGGCGTCGAAGACGAGTGTGCGAATCGCCGAACTCGCATCGGTGCTGCGCTTCGCCGGCGGACTCCACATCATCTCCAATCGCATCGCCATCGAGGCCGAGCTCGACTCGCCGACCATCGCCCGCCGCGTGACCCGTGACCTCGGCGAGATCTACGGTGTGCGACCGGATGTCTCGGTGATCTCTCCCTCCGGGGTGCGACGCGCCAACCAGTACCTGGTGCGCGTGCTCGACGGCGGCGAGACGCTCGCCCGGCAGACCGGCCTCCTCGACGCGCGCCGCCGACCCGTGCGCGGGCTGCCCAACAAGCTGACGACCGGATCCCGAGACGAGGTCGCGGCCATCTGGCGCGGGGCGTTCCTCGCCCAAGGGAGCCTCACCGACCCCGGGCGCTCAGCCGCGCTCGAGGTGACGTGCCCCGGCAACGAGACCGCCATGGCGCTCGTCGGAGCCGCCGGCCGGCTCGGCATCTCGGCGAAGGCGCGCGAGGTGCGGGGCGTCCACCGCGTGGTGATCCGCGACGGCGAGGCCATCAGCGCGATGCTCGCGGCAATGGGCGCGACCGGCACCGTGCGCAACTGGGAGGAACTGCGCCAGCGGCGCGAGGTGCGTGCGACCGCGAATCGGCTCGTGAACTTCGACGACGCGAACCTTCGGCGTTCGGCGCAGGCGGCGGTCGCGGCGTGCGCGCGGGTCCAGCGGGCGATGGAGCTGCTCGGCGACGACATCCCCGACCACCTCAAGTACGCGGGCGAGCTCCGGCTCGCCCACCGCGACGCGAGCCTCGACGAGCTCGGCCACCACGCGGACCCGCCGATGACGAAAGACGCGGTGGCTGGACGCATCCGGCGTCTGCTCGCGATGGCCGACAAGCGTGCGGTGGAACTCGGCGTTCCGGGCACCGAGGCGAGCCTGCCGGCCGACCTCGACGACGTCTGATCCGCGACCGTGCGGCGCGGGCGCCGAAGCATCCGTCGCCTCAGTCAACCCTGCACCGAACCGAGGTGCCGAAAACGCGCCGGGCATAGACTCGGAACGCAGCCGCGGAACCCCGGGCAGACGCCCGGACGCCCCGGCGAATCTGACAAGGAGAAGCAATGGCTGACTACACCCTCCCCGATCTCCCGTACGACTACTCGGCGCTCGAGCCGTCGATCAGCGGCAGGATCATGGAGCTGCATCATTCGAAGCATCACCAGGCCTACGTCACGGGTGCGAACGCCGCGCTCGCGCAGCTTGCCGAGGCTCGCGACTCGGGCAACCTCGCCAATGTCAACAAGCTCGAGAAGGACCTCGCGTTCAACCTCGGCGGACACGTCAACCACTCGATCTTCTGGACGAACCTCTCGCCCGACGGAGGCGACCGGCCGACCGGCGGGCTCGCCACGGCGATCGACGACAACTTCGGCTCCTTCGAGAAGTTCCAGGCGCACATGACCGCGACGGCGCTCGGTGTGCAGGGCTCGGGCTGGGCAGTGCTCGCGTGGGATTCGATCGGACAACGCCTGATCATCGTGCAGTTCTTCGACCAGCAGGCGAACTTCCCGGCCGGCGTCGTGCCGCTGCTGATGTTCGACGTCTGGGAGCACGCGTACTACCTCGACTACCAGAATGTTCGCGCCGATTATGTGAAGGCACTCTGGAACATCGTGAACTGGGGCAACGTCCAGCGCCGCCTCCAGACCGCCGGTGAGAAGACCTCAGGGCTGCTGCTACTGTCATAACCGGATGGTGTCCCCGGACCCGTCCGGGGACACCGCCGTCCGATCAGTTCACCCGCGAAAGAGCGCGCTCGCGCCACGTCAATCAGGAGACATCTGTGTCTGTAAAGATCGGCATCAACGGCTTCGGCCGTATCGGCCGTAACTACTTCCGCGCCGCCCTCGCGCAGGGCGCCGACCTCGAGATCGTCGCGGTGAACGACCTCACCGACAACAAGACACTCGCCCACCTCCTGAAGTACGACTCGGTCGCCGGCCGACTCGACGCGACGGTCGATTTCGACGACGAGCACATCATCGTGAACGGCAACGCGATCAAGGTGTTCGCAGAGCGGGATCCCGCGAACCTCCCGTGGGGCGAGCTCGGCGTCGACATCGTGATCGAGTCGACCGGCTTCTTCACGAAGGCAACGGATGCCCGCAAGCACCTCGCGGCCGGTGCGAAGAAGGTGCTCATCTCGGCGCCCGCGACCGATGAGGACGCGACGTTCGTGATGGGCGTGAACGAGAACACCTACGACCCCGAGCGCCACAACATCATCTCGAACGCCTCCTGCACGACGAACTGCCTCGCGCCGCTCGCGAAGGTCTTCAACGACACGTTCGGCATCGAGCGCGGCCTGATGACGACCGTGCACGCGTACACCGCCGACCAGAACCTGCAGGACGGCCCGCACAAGGACCTCCGCCGTGCGCGCGCCGCCGCGATCAACATCGTGCCGACGTCCACCGGTGCCGCGAAGGCGATCGGCCTCGTGCTGCCCGAGCTCGTCGGCAAGCTCGACGGCTTCGCCCTGCGCGTGCCGGTGCCCACCGGTTCGATCACCGACCTCACGGTCACCGCGTCGCGCCCGGTCACGGTCGACGAGGTCAAGGCCGCGTACAAGGCTGCGGCCGAGGGCCCGCTGAAGGGCCTCCTCAAGTACACCGAAGACGAGATCGTCTCGAGCGATATCGTCGGCGACCCTCACTCCTGCATCTTCGACGCCGGGCTCACGCGCGTGATCGGCAACCAGGTCAAGCTCTCGGGGTGGTACGACAACGAGTGGGGCTACTCCAACCGACTCGTCGACCTCACCGAGTACGTCGCCGACCGCCTCTGAGTCGGGCTACCGTGACGCTGCGAACGATCGATTCCCTCGGTCCGCTCGCCGGCAAGCGCGTCGTCGTCCGTTGTGACCTGAACGTCCCCCTGCGGGACGGGGTCATCACCGACGACGGCCGCGTGCGGGCGTCGGTCCCCACCATCGAGGCCCTCGTCGGCCAGGGCGCGCGCGTCGTCGTGATCTCCCATCTCGGGCGTCCCGACGGAGCCCCAGACGCGAAGTACAGTCTCGCGCCGGTCGCCGAGCGACTCGGCGAACTGCTCGACGCGCCCGTCGGCTTCGCGAGCGACACGGTCGGGGCGGATGCCACCGACAAGGTCGCCGCGCTCGGCGACGGCGAGGTGCTCGTGCTCGAGAACCTGCGGTTCAACCCGGGGGAGACCTCGAAGAACGAGGCTGAGCGTACGGCCTTCGCGGGCGAGCTCGCAGCGTTCGCCGACGCCGTCGTCTCCGACGGGTTCGGGGTCGTGCATCGCAAGCAGGCGAGCGTCTACGAGCTCGAGCAGCAGCGGCCGAGTGCCGCCGGCCTCCTCATCGCCGCAGAGCTCGACGTGCTCGAGCGGCTGACCGAATCGCCCGAGCGCCCGTACACGGTGGTGCTCGGCGGGTCGAAGGTCTCCGACAAGCTCGGGGTCATCGCCCACCTGCTGCCGCGGGTCGACACCCTCCTCATCGGGGGCGGCATGCTCTTCACGTTCCTCGCGGCGCAGGGCCACAAGGTGGGCTCGAGCCTGCTCGAGGCCGACCAGATCGACACCGTCCGCGGGTACATCGCCGAGGCAGCCGAGCGCGGAGTCGAACTCGTGCTCCCGACCGATGTCGTGGTCGCAGCATCGTTCTCGGCCGAAGCCGAGCACGTCGTCGCGGCGGCGGATGCGATCGAAGAGACGCCGTTCGGGGCATCCGGTCTCGGACTCGACATCGGACCCCAGACGGCAGCCGATTTCGCACACCGGGTTCGCGAATCGCGCACCGTGTTCTGGAACGGTCCGATGGGCGTGTTCGAGCTCGCGCCGTTCGCCGCGGGCACCCTGGCGGTTGCGGGGGCGCTCACCGAGGTCGAGGGCCTCAGTGTGGTCGGCGGCGGCGACTCCGCCGCGGCCGTGCGCCAACTCGGATTCTCAGACGACCAGTTCGGTCACATCTCGACGGGCGGAGGCGCAAGCCTCGAATTCCTCGAAGGCAAGAAGCTCCCCGGACTGGAGGTCCTCGGATGGCAGTGAAGCGCACCCCGTTCATCGCGGGCAACTGGAAGATGAACCTCGATCACCTGCAGTCGATCGCGTTCGTCCAGAAGCTCGCCTGGAGCCTCGCCGACGCGAGGCACGACTTCGCCGATGCGGAGGTCGCGGTGTTCCCGCCGTTCACCGACCTGCGTTCGGTGCAGACGCTCATCTCGGCAGATTCGCTGCCGCTCGGCTACGGGGCACAGGATGTCTCGGCCCACGACTTCGGCGCATACACGGGTGAGATCTCGGGCGCCTTCCTCGCGGCGCTCGGCTGCGGGTACGTCATCGTCGGACACTCGGAGCGGCGCACGCTGCACGGCGAGACCGACATCGACGTGAACGCGAAGGTGAAGGCGGCGCACCGTCACGGCGTCGTGCCCGTGGTCTGCGTGGGCGAGACCGCCGAAGATCTCGAGGCGCACGGCCCGAGCGCCGTTCCCGTCGCACAGCTCCGCGCCGCGCTCGAGGGCGTCGACGGGTCGAAGGGCCTCGTCGTCGCATACGAGCCGGTCTGGGCGATCGGTTCCGGCCAGGCGGCGACGCCGGCGCAAGCCGAGCAGGTCGCGGCAGCGCTCCGTGCACTTCTCACCGAACTCGTCGGTGACGACGTCGCGCAGGCGACCCGGGTGCTCTACGGCGGGTCGGTGAAAGCGGCGAACATCGCGTCGTTCCTCCGGGAGCCGAACGTCGACGGCGCCCTCGTCGGCGGTGCGAGCCTCGACATCGACGAGTTCTCGAGCATCGTTCGCTTCAAGAAGCACGTCGGAGCCTGAACCGTCCTCCGTGGGCCACGACCCGCGTGCAGTTATACTGATTGTCGGCCCGACCCCCTGCGTCGTGCCCGGAAAGGTTCACAGTGGAGATTCTCCAGGTCGTCCTGCAGGTGTTGCTCGGTCTCACGAGCCTCCTGCTGACACTGCTCATCCTGCTGCACAAGGGCCGCGGTGGTGGTCTGTCCGACATGTTCGGCGGCGGCGTCACCTCGAGCCTCGGCGCGTCCGGCGTCGCCGAGCGCAACCTGAACCGCATCACGGTCATCCTCGGACTGGTGTGGGTGACGTGCATCGTCGTGCTCGGTCTCATCACCAAGTTCGACGCCGGAATCTGACGGGGGAGTCATGGCATCGGGTAACAGCGCCATCAGGGGTTCGCGCGTCGGCGCAGGGCCGATGGGCGAGCAGGATCGTGGATTCCACGCCGACCGCGTTGCAGTGAGCTATTGGGACGCGCAGGGCAATGAGACAGTGCGCCACTTCGCGGCGAACCTGCCCGAAGAGGAGATCCCCGACATCATCGACAGCCCGTCGACCGGATTGCCTGCCGGGCGCGATCGTGACAATCCGCCGTCGGTCTCGAAGCTCGAACCGTACAAGACGCACCTCGCGTATGTGAAGGAACGTCGCACCGACGAAGAGGCCGCGGCGCTGCTCGACGAAGCCCTCACGCAGCTGCGCACGCGTCGCGGGCAGCTGAAGCAGGACTGAGTCCACGATTTCCATGACGAAGGGGACGGCCGATGGGCCGTCCCCTTCGTCGTTCCTGCACGATCAGTAGTCGCGGGCGATGAGCGTCTCGGGCACTTCGGCCGCAGCATCGGCATCGATGAAGAACACCGTGCGGCGCCGGCCCTTGATGCCCGCGACCGGCACCTCGTCGCGGCTGGCCCCCGCAAGGGCGAGCCCGAGTGCCGACGCCTTGTCGGCCCCGGCGAGCACGAGCCAGACCCGCTGCGACGAGTTGATGACCGGGCGAGTGAGGCTGAGTCGCTCGGGCGGCGGCTTCGGCGAGTCCCGCACCGGAATGACGGTGCGGTCGGTGACCTGGATGCCCGAACGATGCGGGAAGAGCGACGCGATATGCCCGTCGGGTCCGACGCCGAGGAAGGTGACGTCGAAGATCGGATACGGCAGTCCGTCGACGCCGTGTTGGGCCAGTTCGGCGGCGTAGACATCGGCGGCCTCGTCGAGGTCGAGGCCACCGTCGGACGCGGGGAACGGGTGGACGTTCGCGTCGGGGAGATCGAGGTCGTCGAGGAGGGCCGTTCGCGCTTGCTCGTCGTTCCGGTCCGCGTCGCGGGCGGGCACCCACCGTTCGTCGCCCCACCAGAAGTGCATGCGCGTCCAGTCGATCGACGTGCGGGCAGGTGAGGCTGCGATGGCCTCGAGCACGGCAGAGCCCATCGTGCCGCCGGTGAGCACGACGTGCGCCACCGCCTGGGCGTCGAGGATGTCGAGCGTCTTCGTGATGAATCGCGCCGCGACGGCGCCGGAGAGCGAGGACTTGTCGGGATGCACGAGCACTCGCCGTTCGTTCGTCATGCTTGCACCTTGCGCGCGTCGGCTTCGTCGAGCAGGGCGGGCAGCCCGCTCGTGATGACTTGACCGTACAGCTCATCGGGGTCGAGGCGCCGGAGTTCGTCGGCGAGGCAGTCGCGGAGGTTGCGGCGGGGGAGCGCGACATCGTGCATCGGTTGCCCCGGCTGGCGCAGCGTCGCCACGCCCGGCACGTCGCGCACGAGCTCGATGACGCCGCTCTCACGCTCGAGACGCACGCCGTGGATGCCGTGCGAGCCTGCCTCGACACCCGTCAATTCGCAGGAGGTCGGCGCGCCGAGCTGCATCTGGAACCACGCCGCGAGCAGGGTCGTCGAGGGTGAGTCCATCGCGCCGGTGACGTGCACGCCGACGATCGGCTCGTAGGGCGGCTGGTCGAGCACGGCCGCGAGTTGTGCGCGCCAGAGCGTGAGGCGGGTCCACGCGAAGTCGGCGTCGCCGGGAGTGTAGCTCGTCGCAAGAGAGCGAAGGGCGGCCTGCGGGTCGGCTTGCGTCGAGGCATCCGTGATGCGACGCTGGGCGATGCGCCCGAGCGCCGAGCGGCCGGGTACGTCTGGCGCCGCGCGCGGGCCACCACGTCACGACCGGGGCGTCTGGCAGCAGCAGGCCCATGACGAGGCTCTCCTCATCGAGGGCGGCATTCCCGCACGCACGCAGCACGATGACCTCGCTCGCGCCGGCGTCGCCGCCGACGCGGATCTCGGCATCGAGCCGGGGCTCGACCGTCGAGGTCTCGGTGCCGGGCTCGGTCGAGACGACGATGACGCGCATCGGATGCTCGCGGGATGCGTCGTTGGCGGCCTCGATGGCCTCCTCCTCGGCACCGGGCGATGTCGCGATGACAAGCGTGAGCACGCGCCCGAGTGCGACCACGCCGCCCTCCTCGCGGAGCTTGACGAGGCTTCTCGATACTTGGCTCGTCGTGGTGTCGGGCAGTTCGACGATCATGGGCGTCTCCAGTTCCGTCCGTCGCGTTCGAGGAGCTCATCAGCCGACGTCGGACCCCAGGTACCCGGACGGTACTGCTCGGGCTGACCCTGTGTCGCCCAGAACTGCTCGATCGGGTCGAGGATCTTCCAGGACAGCTCGACCTCCCGCTGTCGGGGGAAGAGCGGCGGGTCGCCGAGGAGCACGTCGAGGATCAGCCGCTCGTAGGCTTCGGGACTCGCCTCGGTGAAGGCGTGGCCGTACCCGAAGTCCATCGTGACGTCACGCACCTGCATGCCCGCGCCGGGCACCTTCGAGCCGAACCGGATCGTCACGCCCTCGTCGGGCTGGACCCGGATGACCAGGGCATTCTGTCCGAGTTCCGAGGTCTGACTGTCGGCGAACACCTGTTGCGGCGCGCGCTTGAACACGACCGCGATCTCGGTGACTCGTCGCCCGAGTCGCTTGCCGGCGCGGAGGTAGAACGGCACGCCGGCCCATCGACGGGTGCCGATCTCGAGCTTCATCGCCGCGTAGGTCTCGGTGGTGGAAGCCGGATTCATGCCGTCTTCCTCGAGGTAGCCGACGACCTTCTCGCCGCCCTGCCAGCCGCCGGTGTACTGCCCGCGCGCGGTGCCGGTGGCGAGGTCGTCGGGCAGCCGCACCGCCGAGAGGATCTTCTCCTTCTCGGCACGAAGGTCGCCCGCCTCGAATGAGATCGGCTCCTCCATGGCTGTGAGCGCGAGCAGCTGGAGCAGGTGGTTCTGGATGACGTCGCGTGCGGCGCCGATGCCGTCGTAGTACCCGGCGCGACCGCCGACCCCGATGTCCTCCGCCATGGTGATCTGAACGTGGTCGACGTAGTTCGCGTTCCAGATCGGCTCGTAGAGCTGGTTCGCGAACCGCAACGCCAGGATGTTCTGCACCGTCTCCTTGCCGAGGTAGTGGTCGATGCGGAAGACCGAGTCGGGCGGGAACACCGAGGCGACGACGTCGTTCAGCTCGCGGGCCGACTCGAGGTCGTGACCGAACGGTTTCTCGATCACCACGCGCCGCCACTGTCCGTCGTGCTGCTCGGTCAGCCCGGATCGCTTCAGTTGCTCGGTGACGAGCGGGAACGACTTCGGGGGGATCGCGAGGTAGAACGCGTGATTGCCCATCGTGCCGCGCTGCTGGTCGAGGTCCGCGACCACGGTGCGCAGGTGTTCGAACGCCGCCTCGTCGTCGAAGTCGCCCTGGACGAAGCGGATGCCGCGGGAGAGCTGTTTCCACACGTCCTCACGGAACTCCGTGCGGGCGTACTCCTCCACCGCGTCGTGCACGACCTTCTCGAACTCCTGGTCGTCCCAATCCCGCCGGGCGAACCCGACGAGCGCGAAGCCCGGAGGGAGGAGCCCGCGATTCGCGAGGTCGTACACGGCGGGTATGAGCTTCTTGCGCGACAGGTCGCCCGTGACACCGAAGATGATGAGACTCGACGGGCCCGCGATGCGGCTGAGCCGGTAGTCCTTCGGTGAGCGGAGCGGATTGTGCTGTGCGGTGATCGCGGCCGGTTGCATGCGATTCCCTTCCGGCGTCAGCCGACGGCGTCGAAGAGTGTTGCGAGGTTCGCCGCCGGGTCGGTGAGCGTGAGGGTCAGCACCGGGCGCCCGTGCTCGGCGAGCACGCTCGCATCGCCCGAGGCCTGTGCGGCGATCAGCTCACCGAACGTGAAGGGCCGGCCGGGGATCGCGAGGTCGCTCGCGGGGGTCGCGGTGATCTGCAGGAACACCCCGACCGGCCGGCCGCCTTTGTGGAACTGCCCGGTCGAGTGCAGGAACCGCGGACCCCAGCCGAAGGTCACCGGGCGACCGGCGCGCGCGGCGAGCAGGTCGCGGAGACGCTCGAGCTCGGGATGCGCGACGCGATCGACGTAGGCCTGGATCGACAGGTACCCGTCGGCGGGGAGCTCGTCGAGGAGGACGTCGATCGCGGAGACGAGGTCGCTCGACGCGCCGATCACCTCGGGCGTGCCGCGCACCTCGATGCCGTCGGCGACGAACGCGGCCGGCGCGGGTTCGGGTCGTGCGTCGAGGAGCCCGCGCGTGGCGACCTTCGCCGACTCGACGTCGGGCTGGTCGAACGGGTTGATGCCGAGGATACGTCCGGCGACGGCGGTCGCGTACTCCCACACGAGCAGCTGCGCCCCCAGCGTGCCGGAGACCCGGATCTCGTCGGTATCGTCGTCGCCGAAGATCTCGTCACCGGCATCGTCGACGAGGCGCACCACCTGCAGGTCGGGGAGGTCCTCGTCGAGTTCGGGCGAGTCGACATCGAGCACGACGGGGAGGATCCCCGTGCCCTGCTTGCCCGTGGACTCCGCGATGAGCTGCTCGGCCCAATCCGCGAACCCGATGATGTGCGTGCCGTCGGCGACGATGCCGAGCTTGTCGCGGCGGGGCGTCGTGGCCGCGATCGCCGCGCCGAGTACGAGTCCGGGGTTGTCCTCGGCGTCGACGGCGAGCGAGAGCTCGATCGTCTCCGCCTCCTCGAGGACTTCGCCGATGTCGACTCCCGCAAGCCCTGACGGCACGAGTCCGAACGCCGTGAGGGCGGAGTAGCGTCCGCCCACGTTCGGGTCCGCGTTGAAGACGCGGTACCCGGCGGCGCGGGCCGACTCGTCGAGCGGCGAGCCGGGGTCGGTGACGACGATGATGCGGGACGCCGGGTCGATGCCGGCATCGCGGAACGCCTGCTCGTAGAGGCGGCGCTGGCTGTCGGTCTCGACGGTGGAGCCGGACTTCGACGAGACGACGAGGGCGGATGCCTCGAGGCGGTCGTCGAGCGCGGCGCGGACCTGCCCGGGCGCGGTGGAGTCGAGCACCGTGAGATCGACCCGGGCGGTACGGCTGATGACCTCTGGGGCCAGCGACGAACCGCCCATGCCGGCGAGCACGATGTGAGTGACCCCGTCGGCCTCGAGTTGTTCGCGAAGGGCCTCGATCTCGGGCACGAGGGGCAGCGATATGGCGACTGCCTCAGTCCAACCGAGTCGCTTCTGGGCTTCGGCTTCGGCCTCGGGGCCCCAGAGCGCGGGGTCTTGTGCCGTGATTCCGCTGGCAACGAGATCGGCGACCAAGCCGGGCACGGTGCGGCGCACGGCGTCGGCGGCCGCGCCGGTCACCGAGATGCGGAAGCTCATCGTGCGGCCACCAGTGCGCCGCGCACCGAGTCGAGCAGTTCGTTCCACGAGACGACGAACTTCTCGACGCCCTCGCGCTCGAGCACCGCGGTGACGTCGTCGTAATCGACGCCGACCTTCGCGAGCGAGTCGAGCACCGCAGCCGCAGCGGCGTAGGAGCCGGTCACGGTGTCGCCCTCGATGACGCCGTGATCGACGGTTGCCTCGAGCGTCTTCTCGGGCATGGTGTTGACGACGCCCGGCGCGACGAGCTCGGTGACGTAGAGGGTGTCGGGATACGCGGGATCCTTCACGCCCGTCGACGCCCAGAGTGGGCGTTGACGGTTCGCGCCGGCAGCGAGCAGTGCAGTCGCGCGGTCGCCCCCGAAGACCTCTTCGTACAGCTCGTAGGCGAGCCGGGCGTTCGCGACGCCGGCCTTGCCCTTCAGGGCGAGCGCCTCGTCGGTGCCGATGGCGGTGAGCCGCTTGTCGATCTCGGTGTCGACACGCGAGACGAAGAACGAGGCGACCGACTGGATCGACGAGAGGTCGTGTCCGGCCGCTCGCGCCTGCTCGAGCCCGGCCAGGTACGCCGCGATGACCTCGCGGTAGCGGTCGAGGCTGAAGATCAGGGTGACGTTGACGCTGATGCCCGCGGCGATCGTCTGCGTGATCGCGTCGAGCCCTTCGATCGTCGCCGGGATCTTGATGAAGATGTTCGGTCGGTCGACCTTCGCCCACAGCTCCTTCGCCTGCACGACGGTGCCGGCCGTGTCGTGTGCGAGCCCCGGCGCGACCTCGATCGAGATGCGGCCGTCGACGCCGCCGCTGCGGTCGTAGACGGGGCGGAAGACGTCGGCCGCGTCACGGACGTCGTCGGTGGTGATCTCGAACACCGCCGCCTCGGCGTCGGTGCCGGCCTCAGCCAGCTCGTGCAGCTGCCGGGTGTAGCCGTCGCCCTTTGCGAGGGCTCCGGCGAAGATCGTCGGGTTCGTGGTCACGCCGACCACGTTGCGCTCGGCGATCAGGCGTGCGAGGCCGCCCGAGGCGATGCGCTCACGCGAGAGGTCGTCGAGCCAGATGCTCACGCCGGCCTCGGTGAGGGCGGCGGTGGGGGAGTAGGTTGCCATGAGGGTGTTTCTCTCCTTCGTGAGCGCGTCAGGCCGACGCGAGCGAGTCCTTCGCGGCGGCGACGACGGCCTCCGCCGTGATACCGAACTCGCGGAACAGGGTCTTGTAGTCGGCGGAGGCGCCGAAGTGCTCGATGGAGACGCTGCGACCGCGATCGCCCACGTAGCGCCGCCACGAGAGGGCGACTCCGGCCTCGACGGAGACGCGTGCCGTGACCGACGCAGGGAGCACGGACTCGCGGTACGCGGCATCCTGCTCCTCGAACCACTCGAGGCTGGGCGCCGAGACGACGCGCGCGCCGATGCCGTCGGCGGCGAGCGTCTCACGTGCGGCGAGGGCGAGCTGCACTTCGGAACCCGTCGCGATGAGGATCACGTCGGGCGCACCCGACGGTGCCTCGGCGAGCACGTAGGCGCCCCTGACGACACCCGTCGCGGCCGCCAGCGTGTCACCGGATGCCTCGCCGTCGCCCCGTTCGAAGACCGGCACGTTCTGGCGGGTGAGCGCGATGCCGACGGGGCCGCCCCGTCGCTGCAGGATCGCGAGCCACGCCTGGGCGACCTCGTTGGCGTCGGCGGGGCGCACGACCGTGAACCCCGGGATCGCGCGGAGCGAGGCGAGTTGCTCGATCGGCTGGTGCGTCGGGCCATCCTCCCCGAGCGCGACCGAGTCATGGGTCCACACGAAGATCGACGGGATCCGCATGAGCGCCGAGAGCCGCAGCGCTGGGCGCATGTAGTCACTGAAGATGAGGAACGTGGCGCCGAACGCGCGCGTGGGGCCGTGCAGCACGATGCCGTTCACGATCGCCCCCATGGCGTGCTCGCGGATGCCGAAGTGCAGCACGCGGCCGTAGGGGTTGCCGGGGAACTCGTGCGTCGAGTGCTCGGTCGGGATGAACGAGGCCGCACCGCTGATCGTCGTGAGGGTGGAGTCCGCGAGGTCGGCCGAGCCGCCCCAGAACTCGGGCAGCACGCCGGCGAGTGCGTTGATGACCTTGCCGGATGCCGCGCGGGTGGAGAGCTCGGTGCCGCCCTCGAACCCGGGGAGGACGCCCGCGATGCCGTCGGGGAGCTCGCCGGCCTCGAGCCGGTCGAGAAGCGCCTTGCGCTCGGGGTTCGCCTCGGCCCACGCGTCGAACGTGCGCTGCCACTCGCGATTGGCTGCAGCGCCGCGCTCACCGGCGAGCCTCGTGTGGGCGAGGACGTCGTCGGCCACGACGAAGTGCTGCTCGGGGTCGAAGCCGAGCACCTCCTTGGTCGCCGCGAGTTCGGCGGCACCGAGCGCAGAACCGTGGATCTTGCCGGAGTTCTGCTTGCCGGGGCTCGGCCAGCCGATGATCGTCTTCAGGACGATGATCGACGGCCTCGCCGTCTCCTCCTTGGCGGCCTCGATCGCGGCGTGCAGTTCGGGAACGTCTTCGACGTATTGGCCCGTCTTCTTCCAGTCGACCGTCTGCACGTGCCAGCCGTAGGCTTCGTATCGCTTCGCGACGTCTTCGGTGAATGCGATGTTCGTGTCGTCTTCGATGGAGATCTGGTTCGAGTCGTAGATGACGACGAGGTTGCCGAGCTGCTGGTGACCGGCGAGCGAGGATGCCTCGCTCGTGATGCCCTCCTCCATGTCGCCGTCGCTCGCGATGACGTACACGAAGTGGTCGAACGGGCTCGTGCCCGCCGCGGCATCCGGGTCGAAGAGGCCGCGCTCGAAGCGGGAGGCGTAGGCGAAGCCGACCGCGGAGGCCAGCCCCTGGCCGAGTGGGCCGGTCGTGATCTCGATGCCTTCGGTGTGACGGTACTCGGGGTGGCCCGGGGTCTTCGAGCCCCAGGTGCGAAGCGCCTCGAGGTCGGACAGCTCGAGCCCGTCGCCTGCGAAGTAGAGCTGCACGTACTGGGTGAGTGAACTGTGGCCCGCCGAGAGGATGAAGCGGTCGCGCCCGAGCCAGGCGTGGTCGGCGGGGTCACGGCGCATGACCTTCTGGAAGAGCAGGTACGCGGCCGGAGCGAGGCTCATCGCCGTGCCGGGGTGACCGTTCCCGACCTTCTCGACGGCGTCGGCCGCGAGGACGCGGGCGGTGTCGACCGCGCGATCGTCGATGGGTTCCCATTGCAGTGTTGCCACGAGGTGCAGTTCCTTCCGATCGTGACGGCGACGAGAACCGACCGGCCCCCGACCCGCCGGGGACGTTGCGGCGCGGTTCCGCCCAGACCGGCGATCTCGCGGGGATGTCGCTTCAGGGCGGCACTTGCGGACCGCGCAACCGGGCGCGCTTTTCCTCAGTATATGGACTCGGGGGCGTGCTGTAACGGGGCGTGACGCATCCCGAGGAGGCCACCCTCATGCGATCGGCCTCCCCGGCCCGAACGTGCTCAGCGGTGCCGATGGGCCTAGAATCGAGGGGGGTCGCGCGGGGCGAGGTGCCATCACGTCGGCGCGCCGGAAGAGGAACGATGCAGGTAGCCGTAGACACGCGTGACGCCCGACCGGCGATGACGGTTCGGCGCAAGCTCGCCGCCTACTTCGCATTGACGAAGCCGCGGGTGATCGAACTCCTCCTCGTGGTCACGGCGCCGACCATGATCCTTGCGCAACAGGGTCTGCCGAACCTCTGGCTTCTCTTCGCCACGCTGATCGGCGGCGCGATGAGCGCCGGCTCCGCTGGTGCGTTCAACTGCTACATCGACCGCGACATCGACCGCGTGATGAAGCGCACGCAGGGACGCCCGCTCGTCACCGGTGAGCTCAGCGACCGCGAGGCCCTCGTCTTCGCCTACGCCCTCGGCGCGGCATCCATCGCCTGGCTCTGGATCTTCACCAACTGGCTCGCGGCGGCCCTGTCGCTCGCGGCGATCCTGCTCTACGTCGTCTTCTACAGCCTCATCCTGAAGCGCCGCACGTCGCAGAACATCGTGTGGGGCGGCGTCGCCGGCTGCATGCCCGTGCTCATCGGCTGGGCCGCGGTCACCGGCAGCCTCTAGCTGGACGCCGTTCATCCTGTTCCTCATCATCTTCCTCTGGACGCCGCCGCACTACTGGCCGCTCTCGATGAAGTACAAGGACGACTACGCCGCGGCCGGAGTGCCGATGCTCGCGGTCGTCCGCGGACGCGCCCAGGTCGGCCTTCAGGTCATCCTCTATGCATGGGCGACCGTCGCCTGCTCGCTGCTGCTCATCCCGGTCGCGGGCATGGGTCTCCTGTACTCGACGGTCGCGGTCGTCACGGGCGTGTGGTTCATCTACGAGACGCACCGTCTCTACAACCTCGCGATCCGGCACGAGAAGGTCTCGCCGATGCGGGTCTTCCACGGTTCGATCGTCTACCTGTCGCTGCTCTTCCTCGCGATCGGCATCGACCCGCTGCTGCCGTTCTGACGGCCGCCGGTGCGATCCGGGTGTGAGCCGGTCGCTCACACCTCGAACTCGATCCAGACATCGGGCGGAAGGTCGTCTCGACCGGGAACGGGTCGGGATGTCTCCGTCCATCGATGGCCGGCGACGTCCTCCGCCACGCGGCGCCAGAACGCGACGGCGACCGGATTGTCATGCTGGAAGGCAACGCTCCACGCCCCGGGGTGGGACCAGCGACGCTCGGCACGCGGTATCCGAGCACCCGGCGCACGGACTCGATTCCGATACCGGTGCGACGAGCCCCGCGCACCACGAAGAATGCGCTGAGGACACGTTGCGATCCGTCGAGCCCACGAACGATCGCGAATCCCACGGGTCGGCCATCGAACTCGATCACGTAGACGGCCCAGCCGGGGTCGTTCAAGGCGGCATCGAGGCGTTCGCTTCGGAACCGCCCTTCTGCGTCCGGGAGGATGCCGCGGAACTCCGACAGGTCGTGGCGGAACATCAGCCAGAGCCGTTCGAGCAGGCTTCGTTGCGAGGCGTCGGCTCGTACGACGGTCGTCGTCGACATGGAACTCCGTCTTCTGTTGGGGCGAGGGGTCGCCGGACATGAGAAAAGCCTCCCGCTCGGAGTGTTCCGAGCGAGAGGCTGAGCTGTCCCTCACATTCTACCGCGTCTACCCCTGCGACCCCTGAGATCAGCGAACGGATGCCTCGGGCTCGGGCCGCACGGTTCCGGTGACGGCGATCGTCGCGGGCCGCTTCAGTCGCAGCACCACGAGCGTCATCGCCGCGGCCGTGAGCGCGGCGAGCACCATGTGGATGCCGACGGCGATGCGGTGGAAGGCCGTTGCGGGCCTGGTAGAGACCGACCGCGACCTGCACGAGCTCGACCGCGAGGAGCGCGAGGCTCCACGCCGAGGGTGGGCAGGTGCATCCGCCAGGCTGCGAGGACGAGCGCGAGCGTGAGGGCGAGCAGGAGGTAGCCCGGCCATGCGTGGATGTGCTCGAGGAGTGCGGAGTCGAATCCCGTGCGACCGGCGGCCGCGTCACCCGAGTGCGGGCCGGAGCCCGTGGTGAGGACGCCGAACACGATCGAGACGAGCAGCACCGCGCTCGTGGTGTGGGTGAGTGCCGCGTACCAGCCCGGTACGGCGCGCTCGCGAGGGCCGACGGGCTGGTCCATGCGCGCGAGGAATGCCGCCGACACGCACACGAGCACGAGTGACGACACGTAGTGGAACCCGACGATGAAGGGGTTGAGCCCGGTCCACACGGTGATGCCGCCGACGATCGCCTGCGCGACGACGCCGGCGCCGACGATGAACGAGAGCGTGAAGAGGTCGCGCCGCTCGGCACGGATCCGCCACACGAGGATGAACAGGATGAGGGCGACGATGCCGACGACGCCCGTCATGAGGCGGTTCCCGAACTCGATGAGGCTGTGGTAGCTGAGCTCCTCGGTGGGGATCAGCGAGTCGGGTGTGCAGGTCGGCCAGGTGGGGCATCCGAGCCCGGAACCGGTGAGCCGCACCGCGCCACCGGTCGCGATGATCGTCACCTGCGCCACGAAGGAGGCCCAGCCGAAGAAGCGGATCCTCCCGTCGACGCGGTCGGGCAGCCACGCGGTGAAACGGTTCACGCTCGTTCGTTCCTGATCCGGACCGCGCTGGCAGGGCACTGGGAGTCCTGCCTCGGTGCCGCGCGACCCTATAGACTTGATTGGTTGGCGGGCCTGCCACACGCGCGGAAATGCGCGCGACAGGCCACCAGCCATCTTAGGTTCGCACTGGAGCCACCCGCACATCATCACCCACTCAATGAGCGCCTCGACTCGCGAGGGGAATGAGCCGGCCTGATAACCGGTTGCACGGGAGGAGAAGAGGGAGAACATGACGGACGTACTGATCGACCGCCCGGAACTCGAAGGACTCGGCACGTACGAGTTCGGTTGGGCCGATTCCGACGCAGCCGGGGCATCCGCTCGACGCGGCATCTCGCCCGAGGTCGTCGCCGACATCTCGGCCCTGAAGAGCGAGCCCGAATGGATGCTCCAGCGCCGCCAGCGCGGACTGCAGCTCTTCGAGCGCAAGCCGATGCCGACGTGGGGCGCCGACCTCTCCGAGATCGACTTCGACAACATCAAGTACTTCGTCCGCTCCACCGAGAAGCAGGCCCAGACCTGGGAAGACCTGCCCGACGACATCAAGAACACCTACGAGAGGCTCGGCATCCCCGAGGCCGAACGCCAGCGACTCGTCGCGGGCGTCGCCGCGCAGTACGAGTCCGAGGTGGTCTACCACCAGATCAACGAAGAGCTCGAGCGCAAGGGTGTCATCTTCATGGACACCGACACGGCGCTGCGCGAGCACCCCGAGTTCTTCGAGGAGTACTTCGGCACGGTCATCCCCGCGGGCGACAACAAGTTCGCGGCGCTGAACACGGCCGTATGGTCGGGCGGCTCCTTCGTCTACGTGCCGCCGGGCGTGCACGTCGAGATCCCGCTGCAGGCCTACTTCCGCATCAACACCGAGAACATGGGCCAGTTCGAGCGCACGCTCATCATCGCCGACGAGGGCAGCTACGTGCACTACATCGAGGGCTGCACGGCGCCGATCTACAAGAGCGACTCGCTGCACTCGGCCGTCGTCGAGATCATCGTGAAGAAGAACGCGCGCGTTCGCTACACGACGATCCAGAACTGGTCGAACAACGTCTACAACCTCGTCACCAAGCGCGCGACGGCCGCCGAAGGCGCCACGATGGAGTGGATCGACGGCAACATCGGCTCCAAGGTGACGATGAAGTACCCCTCGATCTTCCTCATGGGCGAGCACGCCAAGGGCGAGACGCTCTCGGTCGCGTTCGCGGGCCCCGGTCAGCATCAAGACGCCGGCGCGAAGATGATCCACATGGCGCCGTACACGCAGTCGTCGATCGTCTCGAAGTCGATCGCCCGCGGCGGAGGCCGTGCCGGCTACCGCGGTGAAGTGCGCATCGACGCGAACGCGCACCACTCCGCGAACACCGTGCGGTGCGACGCGCTGCTCGTCGACACGATCTCCCGCTCCGACACCTACCCCTCGATCGACATCCGCGTCGACGACGTGCACCTCGGTCACGAGGCGACCGTCTCGAAGGTCAGCGAGGAGCAGCTCTTCTACCTCATGTCCCGAGGCATGCCCGAAGACGAGGCCATGGCGATGATCGTGCGCGGCTTCATCGAGCCCATTGCGCGCGAGCTCCCCATGGAGTACGCGATGGAACTCAACAAGCTCATCGAGATGGGCATGGAAGGCAGCGTCGGATGACCTTCCCCCTGACTTCGAAAGGAACTGTCGGCTAGGAATGACCGCGCAGATGACCAGCACAGCCATGCCAACCGCCGAGCAGCACGGCTTCAGGCCGCATTCCGACGGCGCCGTTGTTCCCGTTCAGACCCGTTCGGAGCGCTTCCGTTCGGTGAACGTCGACGATTTCGCCCCCGTCACGGGCCGCGAACGCGAGTGGAAGCTCTCGCCGGTCGCCGCGTTCGCCGACCTCACGAGCGGTGAGCTCGACGGCGCCCGCCTGGCGGTCGAGGCGACGGATGTCCCCGGTATCGCCGTCTCCTGGATAGCCCGTGACGACGCCCGCATCGGGCGCGCCGGCATGCCCGAGGAGCGCGCCTCCGCGAACGCGTGGAGCTCCTTCGACGAGGCCCTGCTCATCACCGTCGCCGGTGAAGACGAGAAAGTCGCCGCCGTCACCCGCACCGGCCTCGACTCCTCGCCCCGCGCCGCGCACACCGTGATCGAGGCGGCGCCGAACAGCCGCGGCCTCGTCGTGCTCCGCGGCACGGGCGACGCCCGGCTCACCGAGAACGTCGAGATCGTCGTCGGCGAGGGCGCCTCGCTCACCGTGGTCTCGCTCCAGGAGTGGAGCGACGACTCGGTGCACCTCGCGAGCCACTTCGCCCGACTCGGCCGCGACTCGTTCCTGAAGCACATCGTCGTCTCCCTCGGCGGCAAGGTCGTGCGCGTGAATCCGTCGACCCACCTCGCCGAGCAGGGGTCAGACATCGAGGCGCTCGGTCTCTACTTCGCCGACGCCGGCCAGCACCTCGAGCAGCAGGTGTACGTGCACCACGACGCCCCGCACACCCGCAGCCGCGTGACCTACAAGGGCGCGCTGCAGGGCCAGGGCGCCCGGAGCGTCTGGGTGGGCGATGTGCTCATCGGCAACACGGCCACGGGCACCGACAGCTACGAGCAGAACCGCAACCTCGTGCTCACCGACGGCACGCGCGCCGACTCGGTGCCGAACCTCGAGATCGAGACCGGCGATATCGCGGGGGCCGGGCACGCGAGTGCGACCGGCCGCTTCGACGACGAGCAGCTGTTCTACCTGATGGCCCGCGGCATCCGTGAAGACGAGGCGCGGCGCCTCGTCGTGCGCGGCTTCCTCACCGAGATCGTTCAGAAGATCGGCTCGCCCGAGCTCGAGCAGCGGCTGACGGCTGCGCTCGAGGCCGAGCTCCAGGGGAACTGACGTGGCATCCGTTCGAGTCTGCGATGTGGACGACCTCGCCGTCAACGAGGCGGCCAGGTTCGTCGTCGACGGCGTGCCCATCGCGGTCGTGAAGGACGCAGCAGGCCAGATCTTCGCGATCGGCGACACCTGCACGCACGGCGACATCTCCCTCGCCGAGGGTTTCATCGAAGACGACACCCTCGAGTGCTGGGCGCACGGGTCCAAGTTCTCGCTCGTTACGGGCAAGCCGCTGACCCTGCCCGCCTACGAACCGGTCCCGGTCTTCCGGGTCGAGCTCGTCGACGGCGGCGTCCACATCGATCCCTCGGTCACCCTGACCGTCTGAACCAGCTTCCGGCCCGACCGCCGGCAACCGAAAGAGACCACACAAGAACATGTCCGTTCTGGAAATCAAGAACCTGCACGTCAACGTCGAGACCGACCAGGGCACCCGCGAGATCCTTCGCGGTGTCGACCTCACGATCAACGAGGGCGAGATCCACGCCGTCATGGGCCCGAACGGCTCCGGCAAGTCGACCCTCGCGTACACGATCGCCGGCCACCCGAAGTACAAGGTCGTCCAGGGCGAGATCCTCCTCGACGGCGAGAACGTGCTCGCGATGACGGTCGACGCACGCGCACGCGCGGGGCTCTTCCTCGCGATGCAGTACCCGGTCGAGATTCCGGGCGTGACGGTCACGAACTTCCTCCGCACCGCGAAGACCGCGCTCGACGGCGAGGCGCCCGCGATCCGCACTTGGGTGAAAGACGTGCGCGAGTCGATGACGAACCTCAAGATGGACACGGCGTTCGCCGAGCGAAACGTCAACGAAGGCTTCTCGGGAGGCGAGAAGAAGCGCAACGAGATCCTCCAGCTGGAGCTCCTGAAGCCCCGGTTCGCGGTGCTCGACGAGACCGACTCCGGCCTCGACGTCGACGCGCTGAAGATCGTCTCCGAAGGCGTCAACCGCGCTCACGCGAACACCGGCCTCGGCATCCTGCTCATCACGCACTACACGCGGATCCTCCGCTACATCAAGCCCGACTTCGTGCACGTGTTCGTCGCCGGCAGGATCGCCGAACAGGGCGGCCCCGAACTCGCCGACCGACTCGAGGACGAGGGCTACGACCGCTACCTCGAGCCCGCAGCGAAGTAGACTGCAACCATGGTCACCTCACTTGCTCCCGAGCGCTTCGACCAGGTCACAGAGGCGCTCAAAGACGTCATGGACCCCGAGCTCGGTGTCAACATCGTCGACCTCGGGCTCATCTACGACCTCGGCTGGGACGACGAGAACAACGCCCTCGTCATCCACATGACGCTCACGAGCGCCGGATGCCCCCTCACCGACGTCATCGAAGAGCAGACCGCCGAGGCGCTCGACGGCACCGTCGACGCGTTCCGCATCAACTGGGTGTGGATGCCGCCGTGGGGTCCCGAGCGCATCACCGACGACGGCCGCGACATGATGCGGGCGCTCGGCTTCGCCATCTGACTCTCGCCTGACGCGTCAGGCGAGCCCGCGGCGCTGCAGGAGCGCTTCGATCGACGGCGAGCGCCCGAGGAACGATCTCGATCGACCGACGCGGGTCGCGGGAACCTCCGGGCGAGAGGATCTCGGCGCGGAATCGATCGCCGTTCTCACGCGTCGCGCCGCCGTTCGACTCGAACCACGCCATGATGTCGGCGCCAGCCACCTCACTCCAGATGTACGAGTAGTAGCCGGCGTCGTAGCCGCCCGCGAAGACGTGGGCGAAGTACGTGCTCGAGTAGCGCGGCGGGATGAGCGGGTCGTCGAGCCCGGCCTCGGCGAGGGCGGCATGCTCGAACGCGGCGACCTCCGTGATCGCGGATGCCTCCTCGACGTCCAGGCCGTGCCAGGCCTGGTCGAGCACGGCCGCGGCGAGATACTCGGTGGTCTCGAAGCCCTCGTTGAAGCCGCGAGAGGCGAGCAGGCGCTCGACGAGCTGGCGCGGCATCCGCTCGCCCGTCTCGTGATGCACCGCGTAGTGGTCGAACACTTCGGGCCGGAGCATCCACAGCTCGTTCACCTGGCTCGGCAGCTCGACGAAGTCGCGGTAGACGTTCGTGCCCGCGAATGACGGATAGGCCACGCGGGCGAACAGCCCGTGCAGGGCGTGCCCGAACTCGTGGAACAGGGTTTCGGTCTCGTCGAAGGTGAGCAGCGTCGGCTCGTCGGGCGCGGGCTTCGGCACGTTGAGATTGTTCACCACGACCGGGAGCGTGCCCGTGAGCGTGGACTGCGAAACGAGCGAGCTCATCCACGCTCCGCCGCGCTTCGAATCGCGGGCGTAGAGGTCGATCAGGTAGAGGCCGACCGGAGCGCCGTCGTGCTCGACGACCTCGAAGACGCGTGCGTCGGGGTGGTACGCGACGAGATCGGTGCGTTCGGTGAATCGGACGCCGTACAGCAGCGTCGCGGCCCGGAAGACGCCATCCCTGAGCACCCGTTCGAACTCGAGGTACGGGCGCATCGACTGGAGGTCGATGTCGTACCGCTCGCTGCGCACCGCTTCGGTGAGCGATGCCCAGTCGGATGCCACGAGCGGGCGTCTCGCCTGTCGTGCGGCTCGCTCGGCGAGAGCCGTCGCCTCGTCGCGGGCGTTCTGCGTCGCCGCCGGAATGAGCCGGCCGAGAAGCTCGGCGACCGCCTCGGGCGTGCCCGCCGTCTCGTCGGCGGTCACCGCGGCGGCGTGATTCGGGAACCCGAGGAGACGGGCGCGCTCGGCGCGGAGCCGGACGAGCTCGAGAAGCGTTGCGCGAGTGTCGTGCGCGCCGCCGCGGCATCCGCGGGACCGCGATGCAGCGAAGAGCCGGTCGCGCACGTGGGGTGCGTCGAGCTGCGCGAGCGCGGGTTGGCCGGTCGGGAGTGCGAGGGTGATGAGCCAGCCGTCGAGTCCGCGGGCGCGCGCCGATTCCCGCGCGGCCGAGCGCCGACCCTCATCGAGCCCGGCGAGGTCGCGCTCGTCGATGATGTGAAGTGCGAGGTCATTGGTGTCGGCGAGAAGATGATGCTGGAACGCGGTCGTGAGCTCGGAGATGCGTTCGTTCAGCTCGGTGAGGGCAGCCCGCTGCTCCGCGTCGAGTGCGGCACCGGCGAGGGTCGCCTCCCGGTGATAGCGCTCGATGAGGTACGCGGCATCGGGGTCGAGGCCGAGCTCGTCGCGCGCCGCGAGGAGCGTGCTGATGCGGGCGTACAGCCGTGGGTCGAGCCGGATCGCGTCGTGATGAGCTGCGAGGCGCGGCGCGAACTCGGACTCGATCGCGTCGATCGTCTCATCGACGTCAGCGGCGCTCGCGTTCTCGAAGACCGGTAGCGTTCGGCGGAGCAGCGCGCCCGAGGCCTCGAGCGCGACGATCGTGTTGGAGAACGTCGGCTCGGCGGGGTCGAGGGCGATGGCCTCGATCTCGGCCCGCTGCTCACGCATGCCGAGTTCGATCGCCTCCCGGTAGTGCTCGGGTCGGATCAGCGCGAAGAGGGGAAGGTGGTAGGGGAGCGGACTCGATTCGAGCAGCGGGTTCGACTGGTCGCGCATTCGCCAACCCTATTCGTGTGACTCCTATTCGTGTCACTCGCAAGCTGCGGACCTAGGCTCGAACCATGCACACCGATCGGCCAGAGACGGCACCTCGCGAGTCCTACACCCACGGTCACCACGAGAGCGTGTTGCGCATCCACTCCTGGCGGACCGTCGAGAACTCGGCCGCCTACCTCGTGCCGAGCCTCGAGGTCGGAGCCCGGGTGCTCGATGTCGGCAGCGGCCCCGGCACGATCACGATCGACCTCGCGCGCCGGGTGAGACCCGGTCGAGTGACCGGCATCGACGCCTCGGCCGACGTGGTGGCGCGCGCTGCCGGGCTCGCGGCGAGCGAACGGGTCGCGAACGTCGAGTTCCAGATCGGTGATGCCTACGCGCTCGACTTCGCCGACGGCACCTTCGACGTCGTACACGCGCATCAGGTGCTGCAGCACCTCGCACGACCCGTCGACGCGCTTCGCGAGTTCCGTCGCGTGCTGAAGCCCGGCGGGCTCGTCGCCGTCCGCGATGTCGACTACGGCGGGGTCATCTGGAACCCGCCGTCGGCCGGACTCGCCCGCTGGCTCGAGCTCTACCACGACGTGCACGCCTGGAACGGCGGAGAGGCCGACGCCGGGCGCCGCTTGAAGAGCTGGGCCCACGAAGCCGGATTCTCGGATCTCGAGTCGAGTGGGTCGACGTGGGTGTTCTCCACGGCGCTCGAACGCGAGTGGTGGGGCGGGTCGTGGGCCGAGCGCGCAACCGAGTCGCAGTTCGCCGCGCACGCGATCGAGTCCGGTCACTCGAACCCCGAGGAGTTGCAGCGCATCGCGGCGTCGTGGCGCGAGTGGGCGGCCGACGAGGATGGCTGGCTGCTCATGCCGCACGGCGAGATCCTCGGCCGCGCCTGAGCGTTACGGGTCTACCAGTCCTCGTCGGTGTCGTGAGTATCGACGATCACGTCGCGCACGACGGTGCCGTCGTCGAGCGCGGCGATCGGCCGGCCCTCGAGCCAGGTGAGCGTCCAGTGCTGATCGACGCCGTCTCCCTCGCGGTCTGCCTCGACGGCGGCGATACGGTCACGCAGCGCAGCGGGGACGGATGCCGGGGGCTCGGTCCCGAACCGCCAGCGAGTGCCGAGCTGCATCACGCGTCCATCTCGTAGGTGACCCGGTTCGTGCGCCGGGCGAGCTCGTCGGAGAGCCGCTGTGCGTCGGCGTTGTCGGCAGCGGTCATCCAGCTCACGCCGCCCGATCCGATCTCCGCAGCGCGGGAGTGCACGAACTCGATGAGGGCCTTCCCGACGCCGGCGGCACGGTGCCCCTCGTCGACGTAGAGGTCGTCGAGGTGGATGCCGCGCGTCGCCGTGAGCGTGTCGGGCACGGTACGGAACTGAGCGAGTCCGACCGGACGCCCCTCCTCGTCGACGGCGAGCGCCGCCTCGAGCGGCTCGGCCTCGTCGCGGAGCCAGGTCCAGACGATGAGCGCCTTCGCGTCATCGAGCTCGGTCTCGTAGAAGCGGCAATACGCCTCGAAGAGCGGCAGCCAGCCGAAGAAGTCGTCATCGCCGGCCATACGGATCTCGTAGGTCATGGTTTCCCCTGTTCGGACGGCGCCTCGAGGACGACGTCGCGGACTTCGAACTCGTCGGCCTCGACGAACGCGAGGTCGGCGATGCGGCCCACGGCGCGGAGGTCGGGCGCGACCGACTCGAGCAGCGGGATCGCCGCGGCGGGCGCCGCGATCACGGCACTCGCGACCGGCGTCTTCTGCGAGGCCTTCGCGTCGGTCTTCGCGCGTCGGATGCCGGTGAGTGCGAGGCTCGCGAGCTCGAGCAGCTCGACACCCGCCTCGCCGCGGGCGGCGAGGTCGTCTCGGCTCGGCCACGCCGCGAGGTGCACCGAGGTGCCGCGCGACCAGCGCCACGCCTCCTCGGTCGCGAAGGGGATCACCGGTGCGAAGAGGCGCAGCATGACATCGAGCGCGGTCTTCAGGGCGGCGACGGCCGAGGCCTGGTCAGGACTCGGTTCGCCGTAGGCGCGCTCCTTCACGAGCTCGAGGTAGTCGTCGCAGAACGTCCAGAAGAACGTCTCGGTGAGCTCGAGGGCGCGGGCGTGGTCGTAGGAGTCGAGCGCTCGGGTGGCACGCTCGACGACGTCGGTGAGCTCGGCGAGCATGCTGCGGTCGACGGGCGCGGTGACCGGGGCATCCGCGCTGCCGTCGAAGCCGAGGATGAACTTCGCGGCGTTCAGCACCTTGATGGCGAGGCGACGGCCGATCTTCACCTGCGTCGGGCTCTGCGGGTCGAATGCGGAGTCGGTACCGAGGCGCGAGGATGCCGCCCAGTAGCGCACGGCGTCGGATCCATGCTGCTCGAGGATCCCCGCGGGCGTGACCACATTGCCTTTCGACTTCGACATCTTCTTGCGGTCGGGGTCGACGATGAAGCCCGAGATCGCGGCGTTCGCCCATGGTGCCTCGCCGTGCTCGAGTTCGGCGCGGAGCGTCGTCGTGAACAGCCACGTGCGGATGATGTCCTGCCCCTGCGGGCGGAGCGAGTAGGGGAAGACGAGATCGAAGAGCTCGGGATCGCGCTCCCAGCCGCCCGCGAGCTGCGGGGTGAGTGAGGAGGTCGCCCAGGTGTCCATGATGTCGTGCTCGCCGATGAATCCGCCGGGAACGCCGCGCTGCGACTCGTCGAACCCGGGTGCGGGAGCCGAGGACGGATCGACGGGAAGCAACTCGCGTGTCGCGACGATCGCATCGTCGAAGCGCGGATCGCCCGCCTCGTCGAGTGGGTACCAGACGGGGATCGGCACGCCGAAGAAGCGCTGGCGCGAAACGAGCCAATCGCCCGAGAGGCCACCCACCCAGTTCTCGTAGCGCACGCGCATGAAGTCGGGGTGCCAGGCGATCTCGCGGCCGCGGCCGAGGAGGCGTTCGCGCAGTCCCTCGTCGCGCGCACCGTTCGTGATGTACCACTGGCGGGTCGAGACGATCTCGAGCGGCTTGTCGCCCTTCTCGAAGAACTTGACGGGGTGGGTGATCGCCTTGGGGTCCGCGAGCAGGTCGCCCGAATCGCGAAGCAGCTGCACCATGGCCTGCCGCGCCGAGAACGTCGTCTTGCCGGCGAGCTCGGCGAATGCGGCGCGGCCCGCCTCGGACGTGATCGCCTCAGGGGCCTCGGCGATCACACGGCCGTCGAACCCGATGATCGTGCGGTTCGGAAGGTCGAACTCCCGCCACCACACGACGTCGGTGATGTCGCCGAAGGTGCAGATCATGGCGATGCCGGTGCCCTTGTCCTTCTGGGCGAGGTGATGGGCGAGCACCGGCACCTCGACGCCGAAGATCGGCGTCGTCACCGTGGTGCCGAAGAGCGGCTGGTAGCGCTCGTCGTCGGGGTGGGCGACGAGTGCGACGCACGCCGGGATGAGCTCGGGCCGACTCGTCTCGATCTCGAGCACGCCTCCGTCGGGTCGGTGGAAGCCGACGCGGTGGTAGTGGCCGGGTTGCTCGCGGTCTTCGAGTTCGGCCTGGGCCACCGCGGTGCGGAACGTGACGTCCCACAGCGTCGGGGCGAGTGCCTGGTAGGCCTCGCCGCGCTCGACGTTGCGCACGAACGCGAGCTGGGAGGTGAAGATCGATTCGTCGGCGATCGTGCGATAGCTCTGGGTCCAGTCGACCGAGAGGCCGAGCATGCGCCAGAGCGCCTCGAACTGCTGCTCGTCTTCGGCGGTCAGGCGTTCGCACAGCTCGATGAAGTTGCGGCGGCTGATCGGCAGCTGGTCGGCCGCCTTCGTCGACTTGCCATCGCCGCCCTCGAACGGCGGCGTGAAGCCCTCGACGTAGGGGAGCGTCGGGTCGCAGCGCACGCCGTAGTAGTTCTGGACACGGCGCTCGGTGGGCAGGCCGTTGTCGTCCCAGCCCATCGGGTAGAACACGCTCTTGCCGCGCATTCGCTGGAATCGCGCCACCACGTCGGTGTGCGTGTACGAGAAGACGTGACCGATGTGCAGCGATCCGGAGGCCGTCGGCGGGGGAGTGTCGATCGAGTAGATGCGCTCGCGCGTCGCCGCGCCGCGGTCGAACCGGTACGTGCCCTCGCGCTCCCAGGTGTCGCCCCAGACCGATTCGAGACCTTCGAGAGCAGGCTTGTCGGGAATGCGCGCAGTGTCGGTCATGATGCTCCGGTTCGATATCGGCGGCACCGTGTCTGTGGTGAGGTGCCTGAATATGCCTCGAAGCAGCCTACCGGAGAGTCGCATACCCGGACGGGCACGCCGACACCGCGGGACGCCGCGGCCGGCGCTCAGGCTGCCGACGTCACGGGCGCCTCCACCTGCTCGGGATCGCCGACCTCGGGAACCGGACGCATCCGAGCCGCCGCGACCGAGGCCACGAGCGTGGCGATCGACAGGAGCGCGAGCACGATCCCGGGATGCCACCAGGCATACCCGCTCGCCTGGCCGAGCGCGACCGTGACGAGCGGGACGAACCCGCCCACGGTTGCCGCGATCGCGTACGACACCGAGAGCGCCGAGTAGCGGAAGTGGTCGGGGAACAGGTCGTTCATGAGTCCGCCGAGCGCCGCCCACGACATGGTCGGGAGGATGCCGCCGACGATCATCGTGCCGACGAGGATCGGGAAGGTCGCGAACTGCAGCAGATAGTACATCGGGAAGGTGATGAGCAGCGTGCCGAGCGCACCCCACGCGACGACCCGCGCCGAGCCGACCCGAGTCGCCCACCATCCGAACAGCGGGATCGTGACGAGTTGCAGCAGACCGCCGATCGTCGTGGCGATGAGGAGGTCCTGGAAACTGAAGCCGAGCTGCACCGCGCCGTACTCGATCGTGTACGTGTTCATGAGCGAGTACGAACCGATGCCGAGCAGGGCCGCTCCGATGGCGACGATGATCGCGACGGGTCGCTTGGCGAACATCGTCACGAACGGGACCCGGTCGCGGCGTCCGCCTGCGACGACGTCGCGGAACACGGGCGTCTCGTCGATCGACCAGCGGAGGTAGAGCGAGATGAGCAGGAGCGGGAACGCGAGGAGGAACGGGACGCGCCAGCCCCATGCGGCGAGCTCCTCGGGGGGCAGGGCGATCGTCATCACGATGAAGAGCGCCGCCGACAGGATCGATCCGACGGGCGAACCGAGCTGCGGGATCGCTGCGTAGAACGCGCGCTTCACACGGCCGGAGTGCTCGGTCGCGAGAAGGATCGAGCCGCCCCACTCGCCGCCGAGCGAGAGCCCCTGCACGATGCGGAGGGTGACGAGCAGGATCGCGCCCAACCATCCGGCCTGCGCGTACGTGGGAAGCAGCCCGATGAGCCCGGTGGCGACGCCCATGATGCCGACCGTCCACAGCAGTGTGGCGCGTCGCCCGAGCCGATCGCCCATGTGGCCGAACAGCGCCGCGCCGATCGGTCGGACGATGAACGCGACCGCGATCGTCGAGAACGAGGCGAGGGTCGCGCCGAACTCACCGAGCGGCTCGAAGAAGAGCGGACCGATGAAGAACGCCGAGAAGTACGCGAAGACGTAGAAGTCGAACGACTCGAGCGAGGTGCCGACCATCGACGCCCAGGCGACGCGGCGCACAGGGGAGGTCGAATCGGCGAGGACCGGGGTGGGCGAGGTGGCAGTCACAGTCATGTCCTTCGTGGCGCGTCGTGCGGGGCGCGGGCTGGCAGGGATACGTGGTCGTGAAGACCGCACTCATCCTTTCAGCGGCGCGGTGCCGCGACAACCAAGTTGTTCGCATATCGATAGAACAATAGAATCAAGACATGCTGATCCGCGTCGATCCGGCCCTGCCGGAACCGTTGTACGAACAGCTGGCCTCCGGCATCCGCGCTTCGATCGTCGACGGCCGCATCGCGTACGGTGAGCGGCTGCCGTCGGCCCGTGAGCTCGGCGAGGCGCTCGACGTCAACCTGCACACCGTGCTGCGCGCCTACCGCATGCTGCGCGACGAGCGCATGATCGAGCTGCACCCGGGTCGTGGCGCCGTCGTCACGGTTCGACTCGGGCACCACACGGCACTCGCGGGCGCCATCCACGACCTCGTCGATGAGGCCCGCCTGAACGGCATCGGCGAAGCGGCGCTCCTCGCCCTCCTGAAGGCCGCCTACCGGTGAGCTCGCCGGGCGGGGGAGCGCGAAGGCCCGGTCTCCCGGTACGCTAGAGGGCAGAGACGTCGATCCGGCCATCACCGGGGAGTCTTCGGAAGAACGCGAACGGATGCCTCGGGGCATCCGCTCGTCACTAGAACCGAACGGGCCGGCCCGTCACAGCCGACAACGAGGGGCTTCGAATCGAAGGGTTCGGGGCAAGCGAGGTGGTACCGCGGCGGGAGCTCGATCGAGCGGCCGGCGTCCTCGCGAGAGCATCCGTCCCCGCAAGGAGCGAGCGTGTACCCGCGTACCCCAGACGACCACGGTGTCGCCCCCTCACCCGACTTCCCCGCCGTCGAGCGCGAGGTGCTGGCCTTCTGGAAGGCCGACGGCACCTTCCAGGCGTCGATCGACCAGCGTGAGGGATCACCCGAGTGGGTCTTCTACGACGGCCCGCCGTTCGCGAACGGGCTGCCGCACTACGGGCACCTCCTCACGGGCTACGCGAAGGACCTCTTCCCGCGCTTCCAGACCATGCGCGGCCACCAGGTGCACCGTCGGTTCGGGTGGGACACCCACGGCCTGCCCGCTGAACTCGAGGCGGAGCGCCAGCTCGGAATCACCGACAAGAGCGAGATCGAGGAGATGGGCATCGCGGCCTTCAACCAGGCCGCCCGCGACGCCGTGCTCCGCTACACGAAGGAGTGGGAGGAGTACGTCACGCGCCAGGCCCGCTGGGTCGACTTCGAGCACGACTACAAGACGCTCGACGTGACCTTCATGGAGTCGGTGATCTGGGCGTTCAAGACGCTCCACGACCAGGGCCTCGCCTACGAGGGCTACCGGGTGCTCCCGTACTGCTGGCGTGACCAGACCCCGCTGTCCAATCACGAACTCCGCATGGACGACGACGTGTACAAGAACGTGCAGGACCAGACGGTCACCGTCACGTTCCCGCTCACCGGCCCGAAGGCCGAGTCGCTCGGCCTCACCGCCGTGCGCGCGCTCGCGTGGACCACCACGCCGTGGACGCTGCCGACGAACTTCGGGTTGGCCGTCGGTCCCGACATCGAGTACGCCGTCGTGCCGGCCGGGCCGAACGGCACGCCCGACGCCACGGTGCTCCGGGAGAAGGCCGGCGACGGGGCATCCGACACCGAGGTGCTCGGCGGCGAGTACCTCCTTGCCATCGACCTCGTGGGCAACTACGCCAAGGAACTCGGGTACGACTCGGCCGACGAGGCGCGCGCCGCGGTGTCGCGCACCGTGCGCGGAGTGGAGCTCGAGGGGGTCACCTACGACCGCCTCTTCGAGTACTACGCCGACGTCGAGCACTACGGGCTGCAGAACGCCTGGCGCATCCTCGTCGCCGACTACGTCACCACAGAAGACGGCACCGGCATCGTGCATCAGGCGCCCGCCTACGGCGAGGAGGACCAGAAGCTCAGCGAGGCCGCCGGCATCCCGGTGATCCTCTCGCTCGATGACGGCGGCCGGTTCCTTCCCGAGGTGACGGACGTCGCGGGCCAGCTCTGGAGCGATGCGAACAAGCCGCTCACGCAGCTGTTGAGGGCCGAGGGGCGCCTCCTCCGCCAGGCGAGCTACGAGCACTCCTACCCGCATTGCTGGCGATGCCGGAACCCGCTCATCTACAAGGCGGTCTCGAGCTGGTTCATCCGCGTGCCCGAGTTCCGCGACGAGATGGTCGAGCTGAACCAGTCCATCAACTGGGTTCCCGAGAACGTGAAGGAAGGCCAGTTCGGCAAGTGGATCGCGCGGCGCCCGCGACTGGTCGATCAGCCGCAACCGCTACTGGGGTTCGCCGATCCCCGTCTGGAAGAGCGACGACCCCGAGTTCCCGCGCATCGACGTGTACGGTTCGCTCGACGAGCTCGAGCGCGACTTCGGCACGCTGCCGCGCAACGCCGCCGGCGAGCCCGACCTGCACCGCCCGTTCATCGATGAGCTGACCCGGCCGAACCCCGACGACCCGAGCGGTCGCGCCACGATGCGACGCATCCCCGACGTGCTCGACGTGTGGTTCGACTCGGGCTCCATGCCCTTCGCGCAGGTGCACTACCCGTTCGAGAACCGCGAGTGGTTCGACACGCACAACCCGGCCGACTTCATCGTCGAGTACATCGGGCAGACCCGCGGCTGGTTCTACACGCTGCACGTGCTCTCGACGGCCTGTTCGGTCGCCCGGCGTTCAAGAACGTCGTGAGCCACGGCATCGTGCTCGGCAGCGACGGGCAGAAGATGTCGAAGTCGCTCCGCAACTACCCCGACGTCAACGAGGTCTTCGACCGCGACGGCTCCGACGCGATGCGCTGGTTCCTGATGTCGAGTTCGGTGCTCCGCGGCGGCAACCTCGTCGTCACCGAGGAGGCCATCCGCGAGGGTGTGCGCCAGCTCATGCTGCCGCTCTGGAGCACGTGGTACTTCTTCTCGCTCTACGCCAACACGGCGCGCCCTTCGACGGGCTCAGGCACCGGCGGCTACGAGGCATCCCGCCGCACCACGTCGAGCGACGTGCTCGACCGGTACCTGCTCGCGAAGCTCGGCGAGCTCGTGACCGCGGTCACGGCAGACCTCGAGGCCTTCGATTCCACGCTCGCCGCCGCGAAGCTCCGCGACTTCGGCGACGTGCTCACCAACTGGTACGTGCGGCGTTCGCGCGACCGCTTCTGGGCGGGAGTCGGCGAGGACGGTTCGGGCAGCGACGCCTTCGACACGCTCTACACCGTGCTCGAGACGCTCACCCGCCTCGCCGCGCCGCTTCTCCCGCTCGTCACCGAGAAGGTCTGGCGCGGGCTCACCGGAGAGCGGAGCGTGCACCTCGCCGACTGGCCCGACGCGCGCGAGTTCCCGGCCGATCCGGCGCTCGTCGCGGCCATGGACGCCGTGCGCGAGATCAGCTCGGTTGCGCTGTCGCTTCGCAAGCAGGCGGGTCGACGCGTGCGTCTTCCGCTCGCGAGGCTCACGGTGGTGGCGACGGATGCCGCGGCGCTCGCGCCGTTCGAGTCGATCCTGCGCGACGAGCTCAACGTCAAGACGGTCGACCTCGTGACGCTCGACGAGTCGAGTGCCGAGGCATACGGCGTGACGAAGCGATTGACGGTGAACGCCCGCGCCGCCGGCCCGCGCCTCGGCAAGACCGTGCAGCAGGCGATCCAGGCCGCTCGGGCCGGTGACTGGACCCTCGACGGCGACACCGTCGTCGCCGGAGGCATCGCGCTCGAGCCGGCCGAGTACGAGCTCGTGCTCGAAGCCGGCGGCTCGGCAGACGGGTCGAGTGCGCTCGCGTTGCTCGCCGACGGCGGCTTCGTGATCCTCGACACCGCCACGACGCCTGAACTCGAGGCCGAGGGGCTCGCTCGTGACGTCGTGCGCGCCGTGCAGGAGGCCCGGAAGGCCGCCGGGTTCGCCGTGGGCGACCGCATCAGGCTCGGGCTCACGCTCGATGCCGCGGGCGCCGAGGCCGCGCGGCGTCACCGCGAGCTCATCGCGGGCGAGACGCTCGCGGTGGAGCTGGATGTCGCCGAGTCCGACGTCGCCGCGGACTCCGCCGACGCGAAACCTGTCGGCGAGGCATCCGCCCTGCTCATCGAATTGGAGCTGCGATGACCGACGACCCGTCCGAGACCTTCGACCGCGACGATCGCGAGGCAGCCGACGCCGTCTACGAGTCGCTCCTCGCCCGCGTCGGCGAGGGATCGCCGCGCCCGCGGCTGGAACCCACCCGACGCGCCGTCGAGCTGCTCGGCGACCCGCATCGCGCGGCGCCGGTGATCCACATCACCGGCACGAACGGCAAGACGTCGACCAGCCGCATGATCGAGAGCCTGCTGCGTGCGTCGGGGCTCCGCACGGGCTTGCTCACCAGTCCGCACCTCGAGCGGTTCACGGAGCGCATCCGCATCGACGGCGAACCCATCGCCGACGACGTCGTCGCCCGCAACTGGGAGGAGATCGAGCCGTTCATCGCGATGGTCGACGCCGAGCTCGATGCGGCCGGCGAGTCGACGCTCACGTTCTTCGAGGCGCTGACCGTGCTCGCGTTCGCGTGCTTCGCCGACGCGCCCGTCGACGTCGTCGTGCTCGAGGTGGGCATGGGCGGGGAGTGGGACTCCACGAACGTCGCCGACGGGCAGGTCGCGGTGTTCACCCCGATCGCGCTCGATCACCAGAGTCGCCTCGGCTCGACGATCGAGGCGATCGCTCGCACGAAGTCGGGGATCATCAAGCCCGCGGCATCCGTGGTCTCGGCGGCGCAGCCCGACGCCGCCCTGGCTGTGCTCCGCGAGGCCACCGAGCTCACCGAGTCCACGCTCGCACTCGAGGGCGAGGCCTTCGCGGTGCTCGAATACCGCGTGGCGGTCGGTGGGCAGCTCATCTCGGTCAGGGGGCTCGCCGGGGAGTACCGCGACATCCTGCTGCCCCTCTTCGGGCGTCACCAGGCCGAGAACGCGGCCGTTGCGGTCGCGGCCGTCGAGGCGTTCATCGGAGGCGGCACGGTACGTCTCGCCGACGACGTCGTGCAGGCGGGGCTCGCGACCACGACCTCGCCCGGCAGGCTGGATCGCATCGGCGTCGAGCCCGCGCTCATCGTCGACGCCGCGCACAACCCGCACGGAGCCGCCGCCCTCGTGGCAGCGCTCGACGAGTTCTTCGACTTCGACGAGGTCGCGTTCGTATTCGGGGTGCTCGCCGACAAGGACGTCACCGCCATCGTCGACGTGCTGGCGCAACGAGCCGGTCCCTTCTTCGTGACCGCTCCGGATTCCGACCGGGCCGCTCGCACCCGCCGAGCTCGGGGTCGTGGTCGCTGCCCGTGCCGGCGCCGAGCGGGTCGTCGTCGCCGAGCGACTCGACGACGCCCTCGACGACGCACGCGCGTGGGCCGCCGAGGCGCCGAAGCGCGCCGTCGTCGTCACCGGATCGATCGCGCTCGTGGGTGAGGCGATGACGATCGCCGACGACCGCGGTTGGGGGCGAGCATGAACGACGACACGCCCGAGCTCGAGCCCGAATCCGAGCCCACTGCCGCACCCGCCGCCGAGCCCCGGTCCGCGCGCCAGAGCCTCGCAGCGATCGTGCTCGGCTTCGAGATCCTCGTCGTCTTCCTCGCCGCTCTCGTGATCTGGGGCCTCTCGCGCGGCAGTGAGACCGACAGCGGCCTCCCATCGTGGGTCGCGCTTGCGGCGGGCGGCGCCATCATCGTCGGCCTGATCGCGACGATCGGGCTCCTGCGGTTCCGATGGGCGTACGCGCTCGGCTGGGTCCTGCAGGTGCTCCTCATCGCGTCGGGCTTCCTCAACCCGGCGATGTTCGTCGTCGGGGTGCTCTTCGGCGGCATGTGGTGGTACGGCATGTTCGCGGGGAGTCGAATCGACCGAGAACGTGCGGCCCGGGCCGCGCCAGGGAAGGAACAGGAATGACCACTGCGATCGAAGAGACCCTCGTCCTCGTGAAGCCTGACGGCGTCGCCCGCAACCTCACCGGCGAGATCCTCCGCCGCATCGAGGCGAAGGGCTACTCGCTCGTCGACATCCGCCTCCTGCAGCCCGATCGGGAGATCCTCGCGAAGCACTACGCCGAGCACGAGGGCAAACCCTTCTACGAGCCGCTCGTCGAGTTCATGCAGACCGGGCCGGTCGTTGCGATGCGCGTCGCGGGCAACCGTGTCATCGAGGGCTTCCGCATCCTCGCCGGCACGACCGATCCGACGACCGCCGCCCCGGGCACGATCCGCGGCGACTTCGGCCGTGACTGGGGTCTCAAGGTGCAGCAGAACCTCGTGCACGGCTCGGACTCCGTCGAGTCCGCCGAGCGCGAGCTCGCGCTCTGGTTCGCCTGAGCGGATGCCGCGCCGGCCGGTGCACCCGGTCGGCGCTGCCGGCTCGGGGCACCGGGCTCAGCGGAAGAGGTTCTGCAGGTCGATCATGACCCGCGGGATCGCGTTCATGTACGACTGCGCGAGCACGACGATCACGGCATAACAGACGACCGTGATGAGCGGGACCCACTTGAACCAGGCTGCCGCGAGCCGGCGGATACGTGCCGGGACCGGAATATTGCCCTCGCGCAGGTTGTAGAGCGTCACGGCGAAGAACGTCGGGATGGTGACCGCCCAGGTCAGCATGCACCACGGGCAGAGCACGTCGAGCACGTAGATGCTCTGCGCGATGAGCCATCCGACGAAGACCAGCGCGCCGGCGACGCCGAGGTTGAACACCACCCAGAACCAGCGCGCGAAGCTCGCACCGGCGAGGAGGGCGACGCCGACGACGATCACGGCGGGCCACGTCATGAGTCCGATGAACGGATTCGGAATGCCGAAGAACACGGAACCCTGCCAGGAATCGAGGTTCACGCTGCACCCCACGAGTACGCCGACATTGCATGACGGGACGTAGCCGGGGTCGGTGAGGATCAGCACCTTCTCGACCGAGAGCGCGAGCGCGGCGAGGAGGCCGAGAGCGCCTGCGATGACGAGGAAGATTGCGAAGGCAACGGGTCGGGACCGTCGGGAGGAGTCCGCCATGCAGGTATTGTGGCACGCGGTTTCCACACCAAGCTGCGAGACCGTGCGATAATCGAATGAGTCGACCGGGCCGCGCCCGGCACGACGCCGATGAAGGCTTTGAGGATGCACCGCATCCGCACAACGCGGACAACGAACCGCGAGACGTGGCGACACAGGCAACCTGCCGGTCGCAGTGGTGAAGGATTGGCGGTTCCGCGCATGGCGCAGAGCCGCTCAGACGAGTACGGAACGGCGGCGCGGCCGTCGGAACCGGCGTAGGAGTGCACCAGAGATGGTGGAAGGCAACGAGAAGAACACGAACGAACCAGATTCCGGCACACCGAAGCGACGCGGGGGACTGTTCGGGGCACGACGTGGCGGTCGCAGCAAGGCGACCGAGGTGCGGCGTCCTGCGATCGAGGTCGAGCCCGAGACGCCGGTCCCGGTGACGGATGCCCCCGAGCCGAGTGCTGGCGACGAGCCCGCCGCCGAGAGCACGTCCCCGGTCGACGAGTCGCCCGTGACGGCCGCGTTCGTCGACGACACGGCACAGGCTGAGCCCGAGGCATCCGCCGCAGAAACCGAACCCCAAGCGGCGCCATCGCCGATCCCGGCGAAGCTTTCGACGACCTCGCTGATCTTCCACGCTCCGCCGGTGCTCGTTCAGGTCGATCGGCCTGAACGCGGTGAAGATCGTGGCGAGACGCCCGAGGCCGAGGAGTCGTCGAGCGTGCGTCGCCGCACCCGTCGCCGCACCGGCGAACAGGGCCGGGTCGCGGGCGACGAGCCCGCGAACACCGTGGTGAAGGTGCGCACGCCCCGCGAGCCCGAGCTCATCACCGAGCCGCAGAAGGTCAAGGGCTCCACACGACTCGAGGCGAAGAAGCAGCGCCGCCGCGACGGCCGCGACGCGGGCCGTCGACGCACGGTGATCACCGAGGCCGAGTTCCTCGCCCGTCGCGAGTCGGTCGACCGCTCCATGGTCGTGCGCGAGAAGGGCGGGCGCATCCAGATCGGCGTCCTCGAAGACGGCGTGCTCGTCGAGCACTACGTGGCTCGCAACCAGGATGCGTCCCTCATCGGGAACGTGTATCTCGGCCGCGTGCAGAACGTGCTGCCGAGCATGGAGGCGGCGTTCGTCGACATCGGCCGCGGCCGCAACGCCGTGCTGTACTCCGGCGAGGTCGACTGGGAGGCTGCCGCCGAGAACGGCGAGAAGAACCAGCCGCGCCGCATCGAACTCGCCCTGAAGCCCGGCGACCGGGTGCTCGTGCAGGTGACGAAAGATCCTGTGGGCCACAAGGGCGCGCGCCTCACGAGCCAGGTGTCACTGCCCGGCCGTTACCTCGTGTACGTGCCGAACGGCTCGATGAACGGCATCAGCCGGAAGCTCCCCGACACCGAGCGCGCACGCCTGAAGAAGATCCTGAAGGACGTGCTCCCCGACAACGTCGGCGTCATCGTCCGCACCGCGGCTGAGGGGGCCACCGAGGATCAGCTCACGCTCGACGTCAACCGCCTCATCGCCCAGTGGTCCGACATCTCGACCCAGCTCGAACGGGTGCAGGCGCCCGCACTGCTCCATTCGGAGCCCGATCTGCTCATCAAGATCGTGCGCGACGTCTTCAACGAGGACTTCCAGAAGATGGTGATCGAGGGCGATGAGGCCCGCCAGACGATCGAGCGATACATCCGGGCGGTTGCGCCCGACCTGCTCGAGCGCGTCGAAGCCTATTCCGGCGAGCGCGATTCCTTCGACGAGTTCCGCATCTCGGAGCAGATCGAGAAGGCGCTCGACCGCAAGGTGTGGTTGCCGTCGGGCGGCTCGCTCGTGATCGACCGCACCGAGGCCATGACCGTCGTCGACGTGAACACGGGCAAGTTCGTGGGCTCAGGCGGCAACCTCGAAGAGACCGTCACCAAGAACAACCTCGAAGCGGCCGAAGAGATCGTCCGGCAGCTGCGACTCCGTGACATCGGCGGCATCATCGTCGTCGACTTCATCGACATGGTGCTCGAGTCCAACCGCGACCTCGTGCTGCGCCGTCTCGTCGAGTGCCTCTCGCGCGACCGTACCAAGCACCAGGTCGCCGAGGTCACCTCGCTCGGCCTCGTGCAGATGACCCGCAAGAAGCTCGGCCTGGGTCTGCTCGAGTCGTTCAGCGAACCGTGCGAGGTCTGCGCCGGTCGCGGCATCATCGTGCACCACGACCCGATCATGAAGCACCGCGCCCCCCAGCAGCCCGAGCGCAGGCGTGGCCGCGGCGGCCAGCAGCAGCCCACGCAGGCACCCTCCGAGCAGAAGGCGCAGAACGGCACCCACGCGATCACTGAAGACGTGAAGCACGCGCTTGCCCAGATCGCGGCGTCGACGATCCCGCACTCCGAGCAGGCGCCGGCGGCCGAGGCTCCGGCCACGTCGTCGAACGCCGAGCGCGATACCGCGAAGAGCGAGGCACCGCGCACGGCTGGTGACCGCCGCCGCGGCCGTCACCGCCGGGTGACCCAGGAGCAGGGCGCGGCGGAACCGGCGCCCGCTCCGGCGGAGCCGGCCCTCTCGCAGCCGACCCTCTCGGAGCCGGCCGGCGAGCCGACCCCTCCTGCGGCGCCCGCACTGCCGCTGCCACTCCTCGACCTGCCCGTGCCTCCCGCCGAGCGCACCCCGCCGGCGCGTGTCGCCGAGGCGGAGGTGCTCCTCGACTCGGTGCTCGACGCGTTGCCCGCGCCGAAGAAGGCGGGCGAGGGCCGATCGCGCAGCCGCCGCGTCTCGACCGCCGCCCTCAGCACGGCCGGTGCGGCGCCCGTGATCACACGCGCTGCCGACGATACGGCAGCGTCGGGCGAGGCGCCCGGGTCATCCGACTGATTGCTCGCCGTGGTTGCGGGCACGTCGCTCTCGCGGCGTGACCCGCAGCCCACTGCGGCGCAGGCGAACGACGAGTTCGCGTGGAGAGACCGGCTCGGCGCCCGCCGCAACGAGGTCGTCGTATCGGTCGACCGGAACGTCGTAATGATCGAGGTCGAACGAGCGGAACGGCACTCCGCATCGTTCGGCGAAGTCGTGCAGCTCCTCGATCGACTCGTCGCTCACGAGGTGCGCCCACACCGTGCCGTGCTTCGGCCAGAGCGGCGTGTCGATGAGCACCGTCATGCCCGTGATCCTACGCGGGAGCGTGCCGCGACTCGCCGCGTGCGGCGCGTTTGACCGGCCCCGGGTCATCCGGTAGCCTAGACCGTTGGTGCCACCGCTTATCCCGGTGTGCCCGCACAGTTTTCTGGCAGTGACGACCCTCCTTCCCGCTGGGGTCCCGCGCAGTGACGCCCCATCAGACAGTCGGAACCCCTGTGGTTCCCCAGAGATAGGTACGAGTAGTGGTTTACGCAGTAGTGCGCGCCGGCGGTCGGCAGGAGAAGGTCGAAGTCGGCACCATCGTGACGATGGACCGAATCAAGGCTGACAAGGACGGCAACGTCGAGCTCATCCCGGTCCTCCTCGTCGACGGCGAGAAGATCACCTCCGACGCCAAGTCGCTCGCGAAGGTCACGGTCACGGCCGAGGTCCTGAACGACCTCCGCGGTCCCAAGATCGTGATCCAGAAGTTCAAGAACAAGACCGGCTACAAGAAGCGCCAGGGCCACCGTCAGGAGCTCACGCGCGTCAAGGTCACCGGCATCAAGTAGCGGCTCGCAAGGAGAATCAGACATGGCACACAAAAAGGGAGCGAGTTCGACTCGCAACGGTCGTGACTCGAACGCCCAGCGCCTCGGCGTGAAGCGCTTCGGCGGTCAGGTCGTCGGCGCGGGCGAGATCCTCGTCCGCCAGCGCGGCACCCACTTCCACCCGGGTGCGGGCGTCGGTCGCGGTGGCGACGACACGCTCTTCGCACTCGAGGCCGGCGCGGTGCAGTTCGGCAACAAGGGTGGCCGCAAGGTCGTCAACATCGTGGCGGTCGGCGAATAGTCGATCGACTGGTTTTCGTGAGGGCGGGCTTCGGCTCGCCCTCACGTGTTTTCATCGGTTTGGAGGATGCAGCATGGTCAGCTTCGTCGACGAGGTGACGCTGTTCGTGCGCGCCGGTCACGGCGGAAACGGCTGCGTCTCCGTGCGCCGTGAGAAGTTCAAGCCGCTCGCCGGTCCCGACGGCGGCAACGGTGGGCACGGGGGCGACATCGTGCTCGTCGCCGATCCGCAGGTCACCACGCTGCTCGCGTACCACGGCCGTCCGCACCGCTCCTCCGACAACGGCCAGCCCGGCATGGGCGACAACCGCTCGGGCGCCGCAGGCGAGAACCTCGAACTCCCCGTGCCGGTCGGAACCGTCGTGAAAGACGAAGACGGCGTCGAGCTCGCCGACCTCGCTGAACCCGGCATGCGCTTCATCGCCGCCGCCGGTGGACTCGGCGGTCTCGGCAACGCGGCCCTCGCGTCCACGAAGCGCAAGGCTCCGGGATTCGCGCTCCTCGGCACCCTCGGGGGTGAGGGCGAGGTCACCCTCGAACTGAAGACCATCGCGGATGTCGCACTCGTCGGCTTCCCGTCGGCCGGCAAGTCGAGCCTCATCGCCGCGCTCTCGGCGGCACGCCCCAAGATCGCCGACTACCCCTTCACGACGCTGCACCCGAACCTCGGCGTCGTGCAGGCCGGCGACCACCGCTTCACGGTCGCCGATGTGCCCGGGCTCATCGAGGGAGCGAGCGAGGGCAAGGGGCTCGGACTCGAGTTCCTCCGCCACGTCGAACGATGCTCCGCCCTCCTGCACGTGATCGACTGTGCAACGCTCGAGCCGGGTCGCGACCCGGTCACCGACCTCGAGGTCATCCTCGGCGAGCTCGCCGCCTATCCGGTGCCCGAAGGCCAGGTGCCGTTGCTCGAGCGTCCGCAGCTCATCGCGCTCAACAAGATCGACGTGCCCGAGGCGCGTGAGCTCGCCGACTTCGTGCGCGCCGAGTTCGAGTCGCGCGGCTACCGCGTCTTCGAGATCTCGACCGTCAGCCACGAAGGTCTCCGTCAGCTCGGATTCGCCCTCGGCGAGCTCGTCGACGAGGCTCGTGCCGAAGCCGCCGCGACACCGGCACCCGAGCGCATCGTCATGCGGCCGAGGTCCGTCGACGACGTCGGGTTCACGGTGCGCGCCGAAGGCGGCAGCTACGGCACGCTCTACCGCGTGCTCGGCCAGAAGCCCGAACGATGGGTGCAGCAGACCGACTTCACGAACGACGAAGCGGTGGGCTTCCTCGCCGACCGGCTCGCGAAGCTCGGCGTCGAGGACGCGCTCGTTCGAGCGGGAGCCGTCGCCGGATCGACGGTCGTCATCGGCAAGGGCGCTGGTGTCGTCTTCGACTGGGAGCCGACGCTCACGTCGACGGCCGAACTCATCACCGCACCGCGCGGTTCCGACATCCGTCTCGACGAGAGCCGGCGGGCGACGCGGGCCGAGCGACGCAGCGACTACCACGAGCGCATGGACGCGAAGGCCGAGGCGCGCGCCGAGCTCGAACGCGAGCGGGAAGCGGGAATGTGGGCGGATGAGTCCGGCGAAGCCGGCGAGCCCGCCCCCGACGAGCAGACCGCGGCCGCAGCGGAGGGCGCGCACGACGAGGTCGAACGGTGACCCTGCGCACACGCGCCGATGTTCCGGGGGCGACGCGGATCGTCGTGAAGGTCGGCTCCTCGTCCATCAGCGGTGAGAACGCCGGCCAGATCGGCCCGCTCGTCGACGCGCTCGCGGCCGCCCACGGTCGCGGTGCCGAGGTCGTGCTGGTCTCCTCGGGAGCCATCGCCACCGGGCATGCCGTACCTGAAGCTCGACGAACGCCCCACCGACCTCGCGACGCAGCAGGCCGCGGCATCCGTCGGCCAGAATCTCCTCGTGTTTCGTTACCAGCACTCGCTCGACCGGTACGGACATCGTCGCGGGTCAGGTACTGCTGACTGCCGGCGACCTCGAGCACCCCACTCCGCGCTCGAATGCGCAGCGCGCGATGGAACGGCTGCTGGCGCTTCGGATCCTCCCGATCGTGAATGAGAACGACACGGTCGCGACGCATGAGATCCGGTTCGGCGACAACGACCGTCTCGCGGCCCTCGTCGCGGAGCTCGTCGGTGCCGAGCTCCTCGTGCTGCTCTCCGACGTCGAAGCGCTCTACACGAGGCCCCCGCACCTCGAGGGTGCCGAACGCATCGATCATGTGCCCTTCGGCGACCCATTGGCCGGGGTCGAGATCGGCTCGGTCGGGCGCACGGGCGTGGGCACCGGGGGAGCGGAGACGAAGGTGTCCGCGGCGCGGATCGCCGCAGAGGCGGGCACCGCCGTACTCATCACCGCGGCGGCGCGCGTCGCCGATGCCCTCGCCGGCCGAGAGGTCGGCACGTGGTTCGAGCCCGCACCGGAACGTCACGAAGCAAACGGGGGATCCTCGCGCACCTAGGCTGGTGCCATGCAGCAGGCCGACCTCGACACGACGGTGCTCGACGAGCGCCTCGCCGCTGCGAAGGAGGCCTCGTACCGCCTCGCACGTGCGACCACCGCGCAGAAGGATGCCGCGCTCGAACAGGTGTCGACGTTGCTCCGCGCCGCTTCCGGCCAGATCATCGCCGCGAACGAGCTCGACCTCGCTGCGGGCAGCGTGAACGGGCTCGCCCCCGGACTCCTCGACCGTCTCGCCCTCGACGAGCGCCGCATCGAGGCCCTCGCCGACGCGGTGCTCGAGGTCACGGCGCTGACCGATCCTGTCGGTGAGACGGTGAGCGGCCGGTCACTGCCGAACGGCGTGCGCATCGACCAGGTGCGGGTGCCGCTCGGCGTGGTCGGTGCCATCTACGAAGCGCGTCCGAACGTGACCATCGACATCGCGGTGCTCGCGATCAAGAGCGGCAACGCCGTCGTGCTTCGCGGCGGCACCGCCGCCGAGCAGACGAATCGGGTGCTCGTCGCCGTGCTGCGCGATGCGCTCGATGCGGTCGGGCTGCCGGGCGACGCGGTGCAGACGGTCGACGACTTCGGACGTGCGGGCGCGCGCCACCTCATGCGGGCCCGCGACTACGTCGACGTGCTCATCCCGCGCGGCAGCGCCGCACTCATTCGCGCGGTCGTCGACGAGGCGAAGGTTCCCGTCATCGAGACGGGCGCCGGCGTCGTGCACATGTTCCTCGATGCCAGCGCTCGCGAGGACTGGGCGGTCGAACTCGTGCACAACGCGAAGGTGCAGCGGCCGAGCGTCTGCAATGCGCTCGAGACGCTGCTCGTGCACCGAGACGCCGCCGAACGGTTGCTGCCGGTGGTGCTCGACCGGCTCGAGGCATCCGGTGTCACGATCCACGCCGACGAGCGCGTGCGCGCGCTCCGCCCCAAGGCGACGCCGGCGACCGACGAGGACTGGGCGACGGAACACATGAGCCTCGACCTCTCGGTCGGAATCGTCGACTCGCTCGACGACGCGCTTCGGCACATCCGCCGGTACTCGACGAAGCACACCGAATCGATCGTCACGAACGACCTCGCCAACGCCGAACGGTTCCTGAACGAGGTGGATGCCGCGGCGGTCATGGTCAACGCCTCGACCCGATTCACCGACGGCGCCGAGTTCGGCTTCGGCGCCGAAGTCGGCATCTCCACGCAGAAGCTGCACGCGCGGGGCCCGATGGGGCTGCCCGAGCTCACGAGCACGAAGTGGATCGTGCGCGGCGCCGGGCACGTGCGCGCCTGACCTCGCTAGACTGTCGGGAGCGAACCCGCAGGATTCGAAAGGAACGGCGAATGAGCCTCACCATTGCAGCGTTGACTGGACCGGTGCTCACCGAGACGGTGCATGCGGTTGAGTTGCCGATTCCGACTTGGATGTACGGTCTCATCTCCCTCATCATCTTCGCCGCACTCGGCTCCATCGTGGCGTCCTACCGCGACATCGCCAACCGTCACCGCAGCAAGGCCGAGGCCTACGCCGAGCGTCACTCCGGAGGCGAGCACGGCGGCCACTGAGGCTGGCGACCGCGTGATGAGCGGCGAGCTGCGCCGGCCCCGCATCGGGGTGATGGGTGGCACGTTCGATCCCGTCCACCACGGCCACCTCGTCGCGGCGAGTGAGGCCGCGCAGTCGCACGACCTCGACGAGGTCGTCTTCGTGCCCACCGGTGAGCCGAGCTACAAGACGAACGTCACTCCGGCCGAGCATCGCTACCTGATGACCGTCATCGCGACGGCGTCGAATCCGCAGTTCACGGTGAGTCGCGTCGATATCGACCGCTCGAAGCCGACGTTCACGATCGACACGCTGCGAGACGTGCGTCGCGAGCGCCCCGACGCCGATCTGTACTTCATCACCGGCGCCGATGCGATCGCCCAGATCCTGTCGTGGAAGGACGTCGACGAGCTCTGGGACCTCGCCCATTTCGTGGCTGTGAGTCGGCCGGGACATGTGCTATCTGTTTCGGGTTTGCCCGAGCAAGACGTAAGCTTGCTCGAGGTCCCAGCTCTTGCGATCTCGTCGACCGACTGTCGGGACAGGGTGCGCCAGGGCTTCCCGGTGTGGTACTTGGTACCCGATGGGGTCGTCCAGTACATCTCCAAGCACCATCTCTATCGGAGTGTCGAATGACGTCTTCTCAGGAACCGCAGCTCACGCGCCGCGAGGCCCGTGAGCGCGAGCGTGTGCTGCACGAGCAGCAGACGCCTTCGGCGACCCCGGATGCCCAGACCGCGGCCTATCCCGCACCGCCTGCGCCGGTGGCACCGGCCTATCCCGTGCACCAGCCCGCACCGCCTGCGCCGATCGCACCGGCCTATCCTGCACACCAGCCTGCGCCGGTCGCCCCGGTGCAGCCCGTCGCGCCGACCGTCGCAGCCATTCCCGGCGTCGCAGCCGATGGCCGCAGGCACCCCCGCGTACGCGGCGCCTGGTCCCGCGGGCGGCTATGGCGAGCAGCCTTCACCATTCGGCGGAGCCGCCGCGATGCCGCAGCAGCAGAATCCGTTCGCTCCCTCGCCCGCCCCGCCGACGCCGATGCCTGCGGCGGGCGCACCGGCCCCGTACCCCGGACCGACCCCGTACCCCACGGCGCCACCGAGCCACCAGCCCGCGGCGCCCGAGCGCACATTGACTCGACGTGAGTTGCGCGCGATGCTCGACTCCAGCCAGCTCGGCGACCTCGACCTCGATGGCGAGTTCGACGATGTCGACGACCCCACACCGGTGTACCAGAATGCACCTGCTGCTCCCGCCGCTGCTGCACCGATCGCGGGGCAGCCGCTTCCCGGCCAGCAGTACGGGCAGGCGTACCCGGCGCAACCGCCGGTCACGGTCCAGACGCACCCGCCGATGCAGCAGCAGCACGCGCCGCAGCAGCAGCCGGCGCCGCAGCAGCGGCCGGCGCAGCAGCAGCCGGCGCCAGTACAGCAGCACGCCCCGGTGCAGCAGCACGCGCCGGTCCAGCAGGCTCCGCGCGCGCAGCAGCCGGCGCCGGTCGACGTCATCGGCGAGACGAGTCCATCGGGCCACTGGACCTCGCAACTGAATGCGCCCGCCGAGCGTGCCGAGCCGTTCGATCAGATGCTCTCCCGCGGCGGGGTCAGCCACGGCGTCCCCACGACCACCAATGCACTCATCCTCCCGGTGTTGCCCGACCAGGGGCAGATCGGCAACCCGCGCGCGGCGGGCGGAGAGTTCATCGCCACCGGTACCATCGACCTGCCTCGCAGCTACGGTGCAACCGGGGTGCATCCGAGCCAGATCGATTCCTCTGACGTCGACCGCCTCTTCGACCGTGTCGAAGACGTCGGCACGGGTGTCGCGCCGGTCGCGGCGACCCGCGCGATCAGCACACAGGGCGCGGCCCGCACCATGATCGCACCCCCGAAGAAGGAGGGCATGAACGTTCCGCTCGTGCTCGCCGTCACCGCCGGTGTGCTCGCACTCGGCGTCGTCGCCACGCTCGTCATCGGCACGGTCTTCAGCCTGTTCTGAGCCATGGCTCCCATCGACCTCATCATCACGGAAGTGAGCGTATGACCGCATCCGACCAAGCACTCGACTCGCTCGCGCTCGCAGCGCGTGCGGCCGACTCGAAGGGCGGCGAAGATCTCGTCGCCCTCGATGTGTCCGCGCCCTTGCCCTTCGCCGACGTCTTCCTCCTCGTCACGGGCAACTCCGAACGCAACGTCATCGCCATCGCCGACGAAATCGAGGAGGTGCTCGACAGGGCCGGCACGCCGACCCGCCGACGCGAAGGTCACGCCGCGGGGCGCTGGATCCTCCTCGACTTCGGCGACCTCGTCGTGCACGTCTTCCACCGCGAAGAGCGCCTGTACTACGGGCTCGAGCGACTCTGGGCCGACTGCCCGGCGCTGCCCGTGGCGCCGTTGCTCGCTGCGAGCAGCTGAGCGAAGAGGCATCCGCCGCGAGGCACCCCTCGATTTCATCCGTTGGGCGAGGCTGGTGTAAGCTCGATTCGTTGCCCTGAACGGGGCACGCGGGTCTGTGGCGCAGCTGGTAGCGCACCTGCATGGCATGCAGGGGGTCAGGGGTTCGAGTCCCCTCAGATCCACCAAAACCCCTGATGAATCGGTAGATTCTCAGGGGTTTTTCGCGTTGAAGATGGCCGAAATGGGGCCGTTGGGGCCTTTTTGGGGCCTTTTTCAAATCGATGACGAGGCCTCCACAGCTATCCACATGCGAAGTCCCGAGACGGCAAGCATTTTGGCTTGATGCGCACTCCTGAGGAGTATGAGCACATCAACCCAACCCACCGTTCCGGCATCCCGGTTCGTCGACGAGCTCGGGGACTATCTCAGCGTCGACGAGCTGGCGCAGTACCTGCAGCTGTCCAAAGAGACGATCTACCACTGGCGTCTCGAAGGAACCGGCCCGAAGGCCACCAAGCTCGGCAAGCATCTGCGATACAGCCGCGAGAACGTTCTGGCCTGGCTGAGGGCCCGAACGGACCGACGGTGACAACGGTGATGGCCTCCTACTCTGCGAAGACAGAGGGCGATTGCGATGCCACGCAGCAGAATGGAACCCGGATCACACGGGGAGATCACGTACCACGACCTGCCCGACGGTCGCGTTCGCGGCACCGTCCGCTTCCGCCGCATTGACGGCAGCTACGGCAAGCTCCGCATCCGCGCGGCCTCCAGGGCGCGAGCGCGGCGGACGCTGGTCGAAGCGGTTGGCGACGAGTACGAAGCTGTCCACACGACGGGTGACGGTCTGACTCCGGACTCGCTCGTTCGTCGAGCTCGCTCATGAGTACATGGAACACGTTGCGTTCACCGGCGATCAACGGGATACGACACGGCACGAGAACCGGCGACTGATCGAGAAGAAGATCGCTCCGCTGATGGGTGCGCTGGCGCTTCGGGAGATCAAGGCGAGCACGATCCTGCGGGTCTACAAGACCATCCACCGGGAGACGCCTCGACAGGCGGACACGTGCAAGGCGCTGATCAGTCAGATCTGTTCCTACGCCGTCATGAACGATCTCATGGTCGCCAATCCGGCTCGAGAGGTGAAGAGTGTCAAGCAGCGGCCGAAGCCGATCTACGCGCCTGATGCCATCGAGTTGGAGCACTTTCGGGCGATCATTCGCGACTACCAGAACCGCGAGGACCGGATGGGGCCGCGGCCGTCCGATCTCCTCGGCGATGTGGTGGACCTGATCCTGGCCACCGGAGCTCGAGTCAGCGAGGCAGTCGGACTCAAGTGGCAGTTCGTCGACATCGAGTCAGAACGGCCGAGCATCACCATCGCCGGCAAGATCGTCGACTCCAAGGGTCAACCCAAGCACTACGAGGACTATCTCAAGTCAGAGGCCGGCTGGCGGTGCATCTCCGTGCCGGTCGAGCTCCTCCCGATGCTCCGTCGTCGCCGGCTTGCATCCGGCGGAAACGAGTTCGTCTTCCACACTCGCACCGGCGCGCCCAGCGGCACACAAGATGTCCATCGATCGTTGCGGCGAGTCCGGGAATGGGCCGACCTCGACGAGGAGCTTGTGCCGCACGCGCTCCGCAAGTCGGCTGTGACCGCGGTTGCTGACGCGCTGGGCATCGAAGGAGCCGCGCAGTTCGCCGGCCACAAACGTTCCCGAGTGACCGAGCAGTACTACGCGAAGCGCGCCGTTCAGGCTCCTGATACCTCGGTGGTGCTCGGCAGCCTCCAGCGCCCTCGACTCGAGACCGTCGCCGTGGTCAACATCGACCGCAGGCGCAGGGGACAGTGAGCGCAGGCAGGTCTGCCCATGTATGGGCGGGGTATCGGTCGATTCGGGTGATCTCGCGCGTGTCGAGCACGCCCGTTTTATGGATGTCAGGTTGAAGGCCCGTTTCGGCCGATCGTCGACGTTTCAGGTCGGCAACCAACGAACTCGACGAACGCGTCCGCTCAGCTGCGGCCGAGACTGCGATTCGCGAAAGGGGAGTCCGCTGCGTGTGGTCGTCGTGTCTGCTCTGTCCGGGCCACCGACGTCGTCGGCGAGGATGCGGCGCTTCATCTCGGCCGCGATGAGCAGCATGTAGGACACCTCTTCACCGCGAGGTACGCCGCTTGACGGCATTGGCGTAGACCCAGACGAACCGATCTTGCCTCGTCATCGGGTCGGGGTACTTCACGAGCACCGCGCCATGAGTCCAGGCCAGAGCCTCGCCCTCCACCGTTCGCGGTTCTTCGTACACGACTCGATACCGGACGGATGCGATAACCGGAACCGACTTGGGCGCCTCGGCGCGGGGGCCGGTGCGCCGGACTTCGGCAGTCGTCAAGCTGACTGGATTCCCACGCTTTGCCTGCTCGAGTCGGATCTCGTCGGCGCGTTCGTCAGCGGCGTCGGGGTATCTGCGGTTGCTGCCCACGTCAGGCGTAGGTCGCTTCGACGGTCCAGCCGTTCGGCGCGTGGCGCAAGTCGAAGACGAGAAGCGTGCCGTCGTCGGCGCGTCCGGTGACCCGCCACCCAGGTGCCAGGAGCACGTCTGCTGGTGGGTGAGAGATGCCGCTCGGCCATTCGGGATATCGGGGGAGTGAGGTGGGCTGGTCGATGACTCGGTAGCGCACGCCGCGATGGACGAGTCGTGTTGGAAGGTCGGTGCCGTCCAGCCAAACGGTGACGGGCTCACCGTGTGTTGTGAGCATGCGGCCTCCTCAGAGTTTCGAAGATATGTTCTACGTATCTGCTTGCGTGAAGCTGACCTGCGCTGACGCCGTCGCTTCTACTGCGGAGCCTGATCGAAGGCAAGCAAGCGGATCCGCCTGTGCGTATCCAGATAGTTCACGCGCTTGGCCTTCACCACACCTGGCCCGCGGCCTTCTTGTGACCGTAGAGGCGGCAGTGGTGATTAGGCGGCGAGGAATCCGAACCTGGGATGCGCGTTGTTCAGAAACTGCTCCGCAGACACGAGGCCGATAGTGTCGCTGTATCGGTAGGAGAAGGCGCCGGCCAGTGGAAGCACTACAAGCCGAGCGGGAAGCCTGTACCCTGACGCAACACGAGCCAAGTAGTACTGGTAGCTGGGGTGGTCTCCCAGAGGGATTCCCCGCGGAGGCTTCGGAAGTTCGCTCTGCCACTCCGACAGTTGGTCGTGACTAACTGCCGGCAGAGCCGCGGGCCAGGGAGCCCATCCGCCGGCTGGGTATGTAGCTTTCGGAAGAACGAGTTCGTTGAGCACCGCATCCCAGTGATCGCGCCAATACTTCCCGAGGCCCTGCTCGGACTGATCCAGACTGGCTCGAACGCAAGAAGGTAGCTCGGTCACGCGCGGCAGGTATGGAGCCGGGTCCTCCCGTAGCACCTCCCTTACCGCGAGCAGATTCAGCAGCTTCGGGTTGTACATGTCGATGGACGCGGCATCGTCACGTGTCATCCCCTTCGACGTGTGCATGATCAAAATTCTACCTTGCACCGCCAGCAAGCTCATTGCTGCCGCCCCCTCAGGCACACCCCTCTCGAAAACAAGCGCGCGTCATGCAATCTGCGTCGGCGTCCTTCGCTCATTGAGTTTCAACGTTGTTCGAACAAGGTCGTTGCCCTCGTGGCATCTGTACGACAAGCACGATTTCCACTGCCGCTCGGTCGGCACCCGAATCACACATGCCGTTTGAGGTCCTCTCTCGCTCGGTCAAAACGGCTCGGGTGAACGGGAGGACTGCAGCCGCAGCGGATGCACGCATGCCCCGTACGAAGACGATGCGCGCGAAGGCACGCCAACTGCAACATGCCGAGGAGGTCGAACGGCCAGCTTCATCGAAGCAGATACGCAGAAGATATGTTCGAGGATAAGCCGAGGCGGCTCAACACGCAATGTCGGCCCAACGCCAAATGACGGGTGGGAAGCACACGCTCCAAAAGAGCGGTAGTGCCGCCACGCTGAATGCCTGCGCGTGCTGCCCGACGAGTGGATCGCCGCCTGCTCGATCGCCGCGACTGCGGCATCCAACTCCTCAAGGGTCGGCGCAGTCACGCACACGAGCCCCGTCGTCCGCAGCACCCCTTTTACCGGCGGTCAGATCGGCTTCCTGCTGCAGCACGAACGTGACGCCGTCACGCGAGAGAAAGAAAGTCGGGCGAGTCGGAGTGCTCGCAACTAGACCTCGATTCCGTGTCGTAGACCAAGTCACGGATGTACCGCTCCCATCTGAGGCTGTCGCTATTCTGCACGCGCTCAAACTGACAGAGTTCGCCACGCACTTGCCGCTTCTCTCGTCGTCGAAGCTGCGTGGTGGCTGATTGTAGGTTCCCGCGCAACCTGTCCAATTCCCACGGTACTTGCCATCGAAATGTCCAACATCTGTTGCAGTTGACGTGCCCCTGCGGGCTTCTTCAACGGGCGAGGCATACGGACAATCACGATTCGCGGCCCGCCGAACCTTGCGGCACGGCCTGAACTATGGGCGCTCGAGGACCGGCTATCGGGCACAGCGGCACACTCGACTATGGCGCTGCTCATGTGTATTGCGGTTAGGTAATTGGCCGAGGATCACGCTCGGCTTGGCTGCTCCGACAGTGCCTCGCGTAGGGCTTCTTTTGCTCGCTGGTAACGGCCTCGTGCGGTCGAAGCCGGGACTCCCTGGAGCTGGCCAGCCTCCGCGATAGTGAGGCCCTCCCAGTGAACGAGAGTGACGATTTCAGCAAGGTCCGGATCGAGACGTTGCACTGCGTCTCGGATCGCGAATTGCTCGGCTGCGTCAGGGCCGGTGCTGGGGACGGAATCTCGGAGAGCATTTGCGAGTCGCGCTTGGCGGACGTTCGATCGGGCACTGTTCCGGAGCACGTTCCGAGCGATTCCGAACAGCCACATTCGGGCTGGCTCTTGATCGGTGGGGAGGTCTGAGTTGCGCCGCCAGGCGGTGGCCATAAGCTCCGAGAGGAGATCGGCGCCGCCCTCACCGACGCGGCGTTCGAAGTAGTTCAGCAATTCCGGGCCGACTTCGATCATCAGGTCGGTGAAGCGGGCTTCCGCGCGGCCGCGCCGGCTCACTGCGTCATTCCGGTGCACTGCTCCTGGCTCTGATAGCCGAGCCCCGTCGATGGGATGCCGAGCGTGTCGAGGTGGGCGGTGATCGCCTCTTGCACGGCTTCTTTCACAGCCAGGTTGTACTCGACGTCGGCGTTGTAGTTGTCGGTGCCGTAGCCGAACGGCACAGGGTTGCCGGTGCCGTCGTCGGCCCAGTTTTCATCGGAGCGGTCTTCCTGGATCACGCCATCGACGTCAGAGTCGGCGAGCACGTTGGCGCTGTGGAGGTAGTTGAGGGCGGCGTCGATCGATCGCGGGTCGGCGGCGACGTCGGCGGGCCGGTTCGGGTCGGGGTTGTATTGGAACTCTCCCAGCCGCAGGTCGCAGGAGCCTCCGCCCGGGAGGGTGTAGGTGATTGTCGCGTCAGGATGCTGCGCCCAGGCTGCCCACTCCGTCGTCGTGCTGATTCCCCAGAATGACGACCAGTCGATCGTGGTTGCAGCGAACGCTGCCCCTGCGCCGCCCAGAAGCAGGACGGGAGCGAGGATCGCGGCCGCGATTCCTTGCGTGCGCCGTGAGGTGGTTCGTTGCTTGTGTGTCGTGGCGGCGGCCATCGCGGCCAGGCGTGCGGCCAGCGCCTCGTCATCCGGAGTGACCCGCGGGGCTGTCCGGCGGAGCCACTTCGCGACCTGTGGGTCGGGCTCAATGGTGTGCTCTTCGACGTCGGTGCTCATGCGTTCCTTCTCTGCTCGAATGATCCTTCACTAACGTCATGTCCGCTTGGGCAAGCATCGTCCACGGAGGCCGAAGAATCGTTCCGAACGAGCCGATCGACTCACGGGCGGGCCTCTTGATGCTGAGCCCGCTGAGGGATCCGCCTGCGGGCAGTCCGCTGACGGACCGCTTCCTGAAGCGGGAGCAGGGGGTGGCTCTCGGAGGGCTGGTGTTCGACACGGCTTGCCAAGGAAAGTGATGAGTGCCATGGCTCTCCTTGCTCGGCGTCGGGTAGTTGAACCTCTATTGGCATATTCAGACACGGTTGGTGGGCAACGTTCTGAGACGTATTGGTTCCGACGCGCCGACCCGCAACCGAGCTTTGACTCGACGCCGTGCGCTAGGCAAGAGCCATGGCCGCGGACGCAGATGACATGTTGACTCGGCTCACCCAGAAAGTCGAGCCGTCTCCAGATTCGCTCCACGTTGATGTTCTCGGCCCTCCTGCAGCTGGTTCATGAACTCATCAAGCAGTCAGTGCTCACGGAGGTGAAGGGCTTCTTTGGGTACAGCGATGTCTTCGGCGAGGGCGACTGGCTCCACGGGGATCAAGGGAAGGCGCACTACGAGGAGTCGGTCCTGGCGCTCGCCCCGGGCAAAGTCTTCGACGCGTCCGCGAGGTGGCTCGAACAGGCGGGCGCTATCACCGCGGCACAGCGCGAGCGGCTCGATGAGATCTATACCCATCGCCACCAGCTCACGCACGGAATCGCAGGGTTCATCATCGACGTCGAGCAGGAACCGGATATATCGATTCTCACCGATGCGCTTCAAATTGCCCGTGACATCGACAGGTTCTGGATAGGAGTCGAGAAGGACATCGGGACCTTTGATGAGCACGGAGATGTCGACGTCGATCAGGTTCTGTCTGGCCGCACCCTCGTCCTCCAGCTGTGCGTCAATGCCTACCTCGGAGTCGAGGAGGGTGACGAGCCAACAGCCGGGCCTGCGAAGGCAGAGAAGGAGTAGTGCGTGCTATCGCTGGCTATTAGCGGACCACGACGACCCTCTCCATGTCATACCCCACCGTTAGCTTGGAGCGAGGCAGTCGAGCAGAGGAGTCGCGTATGTCGTCCATCCCCCTTGCGGTGTCACGGCTCGGCGACCAAGAGTCGCGCGAGTCACAGAACACACGCGCCGTGAAGTGGCTTCTGGAACAACCTGGCGGCCCCATCGTGGTCGTTACGCCTCGAAGGGAATTCTCTGGCGACAGCCTGAAGGGCTTGATCGCGCACCCTGGGGCCATCCATCACACGTGGCGCGGGTTCATCGCGGGTTCCTTCGACGGCCAGCGTGTGGTCTATGCCTGGCCGGATCGCAAGCATCTGAACGATGTTTGGGGGGTTGAAGCGGACGCGCTCGTGGTCATCGAGTGGAACGAGCAGAGAGACTGCCGAGTGGATTGCCGACACCAATCCGATCCACGCTACTGCCCGGTCGAACCGTGCTCCCTTCCGGTGAGTCCAACGCGGAGAAGATGCTCGAGGCTCTGCCGAACGGGGTCGACACGATTCTCGAGTACGTCGCAGGCATGGCGGCTGGTTACTCGTCGGGCCTGAAATGGAACGAGGAGGACAAACTCAAGGCGGACATGATGAACCGCCCGGAGCGCTGGGTGACGATCACCGTCGAACAGGTGCGGACCAAGTGCCGACAGCTCGGGATGCGCCCTAACGACGTCGACACCATTGCCGGGTTCCTCCAGCGTCGGAAAGAAGGTCGTCGCTTCAACGTGCGGAGTTCATACCGCACGTTCCACTTCAACTGACCTTGAGAATCAGCGACCGCTGAGCCGCGCGGGTCTTGAGGATCCTCTTGCAGAACGTCCTCTGACCGACCCGTTTAAGGATCGGCTTGCGGACGGTCGGGCGATTCAGCTCCAAGCTTGGGCTGAAGTGACGAAGGAACCGAGGCGTACTCTGACGAGGTGAGCTTGCCGGCGTCAATGCAGTTGCCGATCGAGATGGCGCTCGCACGGATCGTCGACGAGCTGCCCGCGCCTGGGGCGCTGCCCGGAGGCTGCATGTATGAGCCCAAGTGGGACGGGTTTCTTCACTGAGCGAGTCAAGACCTGTGAATCACAGCGGCGGACGTCGACTACCAAGGAGCGCTTATCTGCCCGGATACCGGGTCCGAACAACAATCTCCTGCGGATGCTCGAGTTCGAACGCAACTGTCAGCCGATCCGCACTCGCGGCAGTTAAGGTGACGCCATGAATACTCGGAGTCGAGTCGGCGCTGTTATCGTCGCGGGCGCATCCCTGGTTGTCCTTTCGGGCTGTTCACTGGACACCGCACTCTGGGGAGCCGACGGTGCCCGTGTCATCGACACCACGGAGCAGCTCATCGACGCCGCGTCCTCGGGTGCGCAAGACACGCTCGCCTGCGAAGGCTCCGCGGCAGATTTCGGTGACTCGCAAGCATGGGAGGAACTGAGCGCTGGGGAGCCAGAGGAGTTCAATGCTGCGACCTCCGTAGATCGACCGTCGTTAGACGCCGCATGGAGAATCAACCTCGAGGGAACGGCAACCGGGCGCGTGTCAGGCGAAGTCAGCCCAACTGATGTCTTCTATCGCGAAGTCAATGACGGCCTTTGCGTCGCGGACATCATCTGGCAAACCATAGATCTAGGTGCTAAGGATGGCTTTCGGACACCCTCTGAGTAGCGGGGCTTGAACCCGCAACCCGCCGACGCGCTCGCGGATCAGTCAGCGGGACTCGTGGACGTGAGCCCCGGTGGCTGGCCCCCAATCGGCCCGACCAGCAGTATCTATTGACTTTCGATAGGTCATCTATCGACAATCGATGCATGGATTACGACCTTCCGCGCCCCGCTCGCAGTCTCGTCATCTTCACCCAGTCGCTCCTGGGAGCGCTGTTCCTCGTTGGTGTTGGGGCAGTCGTCCTCCTGCCCGGCATCAGTGCGGACGTCGCGGCCAGCCTCCCTGAGTACGCCGATCTGCGCAGTCCGCTGCTCGCCCTGGCGATCGCGTTCACTGTTCTCGCGCTCATCGCGCTGGCGATGATCTCACTGCTCGTGCACCGGATTTACCGCGGAACCGTGCTGGCCCGCACATCCTTGCTCTGGGTCGACGTGCTCGTCACCTCGCTCGCGTGCGCTGTCGTGGTCGTGATCACCAGCTTCGTCGTGATCAGCAACGGGCAGGCGGGCAGCCCGTTCCTCGGGCTCATACAGGTGATCGTCTGCCTCGTTCTTGTCGTGTTGACCTGCATCACCCTCGTGCTCCGATCACTGCTTCGGCGCGCGATCCTGATGCGCGCCGAGCTGGAGGAGGTCATCTGATGCCGATCCGCATCTCGATCGACCGCATGCTGGTCGAGCGCAGGATGAGCGTCGGCGACTTTGCCGAGGCGATCGGCATTACACCAGCGAACGTCGCAGTGCTCAAGAATGGCCGGGCGAAGGCGGTGCGGTTCTCCACGCTCGACGCGATCTGCCGCGTCCTCGACTGCCAGCCCGGAGACCTGCTGCACTACGAGGAATGAAGGGCGACGGTGGGCCCGAGCAGTGCCAATTGCTCTCGCGCCCGTAATTACGGCGGCTGACCACAATCTCGCTAAGGGATCCGGAACCGCATCACCGCGGGGGCCGCTGATTAGACTCGGCGCCCCCTGCCTCATCGATTGATTGGGCGTTCTTGTTCGCCTGGTCGAGCGCACGCAGCGCGTCCGGGTCACCGTTGCCCCCACCGAAGGCTTGGATGGCCAAGCGTCCCCACTCCGCACAAGCGAGCCACGCCCGCATGATCAAGTTGAGCATCCCGGGAAGTCTAGCTCTCGGCCTGGGCTCCACCAGTCGCCGCAGATCGAGCGAATCCCGCCGTACAGTCTGAGCACAACTCATGTGTCAGAGATCGTTCGTGGGCTCCTCATGGCGGTCGGCCTCTGGACCTCCGCGAGCGGATCCGCCAGCGGACGTCTGCCCATCACAGACGGGATGGCATCGTTGGAGTTGGAGAGGAACATCATGACAGACACTGACCGTCTCCCCGCAGAGGTCCGTTCACCCGAGCCGGGCTCGGTCGCACTGGTGACCGGAGGAAACAGCGGCATTGGATTCGAGACGGCGCGACAATTGCTCGATCACGGCGTGACTGTATGGATCGGGGCACGCGACCTCGACAAGGGACAGCGGGCTGCGAATGAACTCGGCTCCGCTGTGCGCGTCGTGCAACTCGACGTCACGGATCCGTCATCGGTCGCCGCGGCGGTGCAGCAGATCGGCGAGTTGGACATCCTGGTCAACAACGCGGGAGTGAACCCCGGTGGCGAAGACATCAACGGCACCACTCTCGAGCAGTTGCGGGCCGCGTACGAGACCAACGTCTTCGGCCTCATTTCCGTCACTCAGGGGTTCCTTCCCGCGTTGCAGAGGTCGGCGCACCCTCGCATCGTCAACGTGTCCAGCGGAACCGGATCACTCACCTGGAACAGCAGCCCGAACCCGCAGTTCGACTGGGAACGGGTGAAGGGTGGCGGCTCTGGCCTACCGGAGCTCGAAGACCGCGGTCAACGCCATCACGATGCTGACGGCTCAGGCCCTCGGTGAGGAGATCAAGGTGAATGCCCTGGCGCCAGGTCTGCGCCTCACCAATCTCATTGCGGGTATGTCCGTCGGCGGCGACCCGGCCGAGGCCGCTACGGGAGCCGTCCGTCTCGCGCTCCTCCCCGACGACGGGCCCACGGGAGCCCTCTGGTCTTGGGATGGCACACGCGCCCCTTGGTAGGGAAAGAACCGCGGCGGCCCGACCAACCGAGCCAAGACGGACTAAAG
>CAWJZK010000030.1:0-17227 GCA_963847285.1 uncultured Actinomycetota bacterium | reverse complement strand
GATCCGCCGGCGGGGAAGTTCACGGCGTCGCCATTGCGGACGACGAGGTCCTTCGTGAAGTAGGGCTGGTCGCCGGGGTGCGCCGCGTTGTCGGTGCGGATGCTGTACCCGTCGTCGAGGAGCAGGCGGGCGTTGTTGTTCGCGGTCGTGATGGCGTTCGCGGCCGTCGTGGTCGGCGCCTGCGTCTCGAACGCCTCGACGGGCATCGCGGTGCCGGCGCTGGTCCAGAGCTCGCCGAAGTTCTGCAGGTTGTGGCTCGAGACGAGGCGGTAGGTGCCGCTCGGGCGCACGAGCATGCCCTCGAGCGGCTCACGCGCGCTGCCGAGCACGGTGGCGGGCAGCGGAGTCACCGCGGGCACGCCGACGCCGGCCTGCACGAGCTCGACAGCGCCTGCTGCCGAGCCGTTGATCTGGGTCACGCTGTTGAACTCGCTCGCACGGCCCGTGACGCGCACCTTGTCGCCGATGGCGACGCCGGGGTTGCTGTTGGCGAGGAAGATGAAGATGCCGTCGGAACGGCCGGGCGTGGCATCCGTCGCACCGCCGGACCCGGCGGTCTGCAGGTAGATGCCTCGATAGCCACCGGTGCGATGGTCGCCGGTGACGATGCCCTCGACGGTCACCGACAGCGTCGGGTCGATCGTCGTCGCAGCGCCGGAGCCCTGCACCTCGGCGATCGTATGCGTCACCTCTGCGGCATAGGCCGGCGGCGCGGCGAGAAGCCCCGCCACGATGGTGCCCGCCGCGGCGACCGCGACGGCCGAGAGACGCTGGATGGTGCTGCGACGTGACATGAATTCTCCTTTGAATCTTCACCCCGGCCGGCTCGCATGCGACCAACGTTCGGTTCAGCTCGCGAGGGCACTGGTCCGTAGCCTACGAGTGCCCTCTGGCCTTGAAAAGGGATCTACGACGATTGCTACGCTGATTTCGCGCGTTGTTCAGCGATATCGCGCAGATGAGCAGCGTCGACCCGTCCCTCTGCGCCGATGAGCAGGCCTACCGTCCGGCTACGCTGAGACGACCATGCTCACCGCCGTCTTCTCCCTCACGGGGGCACTCGTCTTCGGTGCGGCCGACTTCCTCGGCGGGCTCGCGGCGAAGCGGGTGAGTGCGATACTCGCGACGGCGGTCGCCGCCCTCTCGGGCCTCGTCGTGCTCGCCGCCGCGTATCCGCTCCTCGGCGGCGTCTGGACGGCGCACGACGTGCTGTGGGGTGCGCTCTCGGGCGTCATCGGTGCGATCGCGATCTCACTCCTCTACGCGTCCCTCGCGATCGGGCCGATGTCGATCCTCTCCCCGGTGACCGCCGTCGTCTCGGCGATCGTGCCGCTGCTCTTCGGACTCGTCGTGGGTGGCGAGCGGTTCGCCGCGCTCGGCTACTGGGCGCTCGGCATCGCGCTCCTCGCCGTGGTGCTCGTGGGGTTCGTGCCCGAGAAGGGCGCGGTGCGACCGAGTCTGCGCGGCCTCCTCATGGCGGTCGGCTCGGGCATCGCGATCGGCGGCTTCTACATCACGATCGCCCAGACCTCCGACGAGAGCGGCGTCGTGCCGCTGCTCCTGAACCGCGGCGTGAACGCGGCGATCATGTTCGCGGTCCTCGGCGTGCTCGCCGTCGTCGCCGCGGTGCGCGCCCGATCGGCCGCCGCGGTTGCGGTGCCGGGCGAGCGGATGCCGCAGCCGGCGTCACTCGGCCCCTCCGCGACGCCGGCGGGGCGCGGGGTCTCGACCACCGCCGCCGGCGTGCGGCTCGCGATCGCGTGCGGCGTCGTCGACGTCACCGCGAACGGACTGCTGCTGCTCGGCATCCGGGCGGGCGATCTCTCGGTCGCCGCGGTGCTCGGAGCCCTGTACCCCGCGGGCACGATCCTGCTCGCGGCGCTCGTGCTGAAGGAGCGCATCGCGCCCGTGCAGTGGGTCGGGCTCGTGCTCGGTCTCGCGGCCGCGGGCATGCTCGCGGTCGCGTAGCGCCCCGCTTCCCCGCCACTGCCTGCTCCCAGAACAGGCAAACACGCCGTGACGGCCACGAGAACAGGCGCGAGCGGCCCTCCGCGCTCGGATCTGCATGTTTCGAGACGCGTGACGCGCCGAGCTACAGCCGCACGACCTCGGTGACCCGCACGACCGCGGCGCCCTCCTCCGCGGATGCCTCGAGGTCGACCTCCGCGCGGATGCGCCAGTCGTGGTCGCCCGCCGGGTCGTCGATGGTCTGCTCGACGCGCCAGATGCCGGCCGGGGCATCCGTCTCGTCGATCGTGACCAGCCGCGGCGAACGCGCGGCCCCGCCGACGCCGATCTCGTCGTGCTCGGCGTAGTAGCGGTCGAGGGCGCCGGGCCAGTCGACCTCGGGATCGAGTTCGGCGAGCTCCTCGTCGCGCTCGAGCGCCGCGAGCTGCACGCGCCGGAACAGCTCGTTGCGCACGAGCACCGTGAACGCCCGGCGGTTGGTGACGACGCTCGGCGGGGCCGGGGGAACGACGGCGGTCTCGTCTTCGGGGAGGTGGCTCGTGGGGTCGATGAGCTCGTTCCACTCGTCGACGAGGCTCGAGTCGACCTGGCGCACGAGCTCGCCGAGCCACTCGATGATGTCGAGCAGCTCCTCGTCCTTCGCCTCGGTCGGAACGGTCTGCCGGACGGCGCGGAACGCATCCGAGAGGTAGCGGAGCACGAGTCCCTCGCTGCGCGCGAGCTGGTAGAACGAGACGTATTCCCCGAACGACATGCTCCGTTCGAACATGTCGCGAACGACCGATTTCGGCGAGAGCTCGAAGTCGCGCACCCACGGCTGGCTCGAGGCGAAGGTCTCGAACGCCTGCGAGAGCAGCTCGTCGAGCGGCTTCGGCCAGGTGACCTCCTCGAGCGCCTCCATGCGCTGCTCGTACTCGACGCCGTCCTGTTTCATCGCGGCGACGGCCTCGCCGCGCGCCTTGTACTGCTGCTGCGAGAGGATCGGCCGCGGGTCGTCGAGCGTCGACTCGATCACGCTCAGGACGTCGAGGGCGTAGTGGCCCGTGCCGATGCCGGTGCCGGCCGCGGCATCCGGATCCAGCAGTTCGATCGCGGCGAGCGCGAACGGCGAGAGCGGCTGGTTGAGCGCGAAGTTCGGCTGCAGGTCGACCGTGAGCCGCACGACGGGGAGGCCCGAACGCGTCACATTGCGACGTTCGTCGGCTTGTTCGGTGGTGCTGACGTCGGGATCTGACGCGTTCGCGGGCAAGAGCTGCACGACGCCCGCGTCGCGGAGCGTGCGGAAGATCTCGAGCGCGCGGCGGGCGAGCTCGAACTGCCGGGCGCGCGGCTCGTGGTTGTCGAAGACGAGCGAGCGGATGTCGCCGATCACGTCTCCCCCGCGCGCGATGACGTTGATCAGCATCGCGGCGGTCAGCTTCAGTTGCGGCACGAGCGGCTCGGGCTCGGCGGCGACGAGCCGCTCGAAGGACGCCTCGCCCCAGGAGACGAACCCGGTAGGCGCCTTCTTGCGCACGACCTTCTTGAGCTTCTTCGGGTCGTCGCCCGCCTTGCGGAGCGCGACCTCGTTCTCGATCTCGTGGTCGGGGGCGAGCACGACGACGGTGCCGGCGGTGTCGTAGCCCGCGCGCCCGGCGCGTCCGGCGATCTGGTGGAACTCGCGCGCCGAGAGCTGCCGCGTGCGCTGTCCGTCGTACTTCGAGAGCGCGGTGATGAGCACCGTGCGGATCGGCACGTTGATGCCGACGCCGAGGGTGTCGGTGCCGCAGATGACCCTGAGCAGCCCGCGCTGGGCGAGCGTCTCGACGAGTCGGCGATAGCGCGGCAGCATGCCCGCATGGTGCACGCCGATGCCCGAGCGCACGAGTCGCGAGAGGGTCTTGCCGAACGCGGTCGTGAACCGGAATCCGCCGATCGCGTCGGCGATCTCGTCGCGCTGCTCGCGCGTGACGACGCGGATCGACGAGAGCGCCTGGGCCCGCTCCATCGCCGCGGCCTGCGAGAAGTGCACGATGTAGACGGGCGCCTGCCGCGTCTCGAGCAACTCCTCGACGGTCTCCTGCACCGGCGTCTTCGCGTAGGAGAAGTGCAGCGGCACCGGGCGCTCGACGCCCGTGACGCGCGCGGTGTCGCGGCCGGTGCGCCGCGCCAGGTCGGACGCGATCGCGGTCACGTCGCCGAGCGTCGCCGACATGAGCACGAACTGCGCGCGATGCAGCGTGAGCAGCGGCACCTGCCACGCCCACCCGCGGTCGGGGTCGCCGTAGTAGTGGAACTCGTCCATCACGACCTGGTCGACGGCCGCGTCGGGCCCGTGCCGGAGGGCGAGGTTCGCGAGGATCTCGGCGGTGCAGCAGATGATCGGGGCATCCGGATTCACCGAGGTGTCACCGGTGACCATGCCGACGTTCGAGGCGCCGAAGATCTCGACGAGCTGGAAGAACTTCTCGCTCACGAGCGCCTTGATGGGCGCCGTGTAATACGAACGGCCGCCTCGGGCGATGGATGCCGCGTGCGCCGCCACGGCGACGAGCGACTTGCCCGTGCCCGTCGGCGTCGAGAGGATCACGTTCGCGCCCGACACGATCTCGATGATCGCCTCGTCCTGCGCGGTGTAGAGCGACAACCCGCGGTCGCCCGACCACGCCACGAAGGCGTCGTACATCGCGTCGGCGTCGTACGGGCGCGGGGCGCGGTCGAGGAGCGGCTGGGTCATCCGTTCGAGTCTGCCCTACGCGACGCCGCGGGCGTGCACGCGTCTGGGCTACGGCTGCGGTGCGAAGTCGGCCTGAAGTCGGTCGAGGGTGTCGTACTCGAACTCGCTGAGCGGATCGGCGGCGTCGGATGCCTCGGGCGCGGCCACGGTGACGACCGGCCCGCCCGCGGGCGACCAGGCGATGCTGCCGTGCTCGAAGCATCCGCTCAGCACGCCCGTCTCGCGGTCGAGGACGACGTCGGCGACGGGCACGCCGAGCGGCGAGCGCTCCCAGCCGAGGAGCGCCCAGATGTCGCGCACCATGCCGTGCACGATCGCGGCGCCGTGGCGGGGCGTCCAGTAGATCGAGCCGCCCTCGAAGTGCGCGAAGCCGCCGGGTCGGGGATCGTGACCCGGTCGGGCACCGGCGAGAGCCTGCTCGTCCGTGGTCGGGAAGCCGAGGAACGAGGTCTCGCCACCCGCCTCACGCCAGCGCTCGGCGATCGCACCGTGCACCTCGTGGGCTCCCGTGCGCTCGCTCCAGTACACGGTGCCGTGCGCGAACTCGCGGAGGTAGACGTCGGCGGTACCGATTCGGGTATGCGGTCCGAGCGGCTCGCCGAGCCTGGGACGCTCCGCGCGCTTGGCACTGATCGCGGGCACGGCGAGGAGCAGCGTGTTGGCCGGGTCATACGACACGGCGGCGCGGAAATCGCTCCAGCTGAGCGCCCGTTCGAGTCGTGTCGTGCGCACCTTCGGCAGCGTCGCGGCGTGCGAGTGGCGGAGTCGTGTCGACCGCGTCATCTGTTCGTCCATCGCTCGTCCTCTCGATCGGCGCGTGCACTGGGTGGAATGGGGAAGCCGGCCTGCGCCTCGTTTTCGCGACGTGGCGCTGGCCGGCTTTCCGACCGCCGCTACCGCGGGGACAGTTCCCCCTGCGGTCCGCGGGCGGCGGTCGATCACTACGTTACGAATGGAGCCGGATGCCGCGAATCAGGGGTAACCCTGATCTTCGACTCAGGCTTGATCCGCCCGATGGCCGACCACTAACGTTCGCTCAGGTCGGCGCACGCCGGCGCGCCATCGACGCAGGAGGACCACATGCTGATCGCCCCCGAGAAGGGCTCCGAATCGGCGACCGAATCGAAGCCCGGCAACTTCGACGTGGCGCTCGTGGTCGTGCACGGCATGGGCAGCGCGTACAAGAGCCAGATCCTGCTCGAATGGGCCGAGCCGATCCTCGAGCGCATGGACTGGCTCGCTCGCGACAAGGTGATCGGCTCCGGCGAAGAGCACGGCGTGACGATCCACGACTCCGACCTCTCGGGCGACGTGCCGATGGTCACGGCCACGGTGCGCTTCCCGAAGCGCCCGGATCCGAATGCTCCGGATGCCCCGGTCGAGACCGTCGAGCGGAAGGTGGCGATCCTCGAGGGGCGCTGGTCGGAATCGTTCGTGCCGATGACGTCGCGCAGAGGTGTTCCGCTGGGCGGTGCCGTTCCTGTGGCGGGCGATCCTGCGCACGCTCGACCTGTTCCTCGGCACGATGGTGCTCCTCCCGTGGCTCACCCTCGTGCATCACCTCACGGCGCCGCGGCACCGGCTGCTCCTCACCTTCATGCCCCGCACGATCAACTTCGTCATCGACCTCGTGCGGCTCGTGGTGAGCACCGTCTTCTTCGCGGTCACGTGGGTCTTCCTCGTGCTCGTCGGGGTCATCCTGACGCCGATCCTGCCGTTGCTCAGTCCGCTCCTGCTCATTCCGTGGTTCAAGAACGTCGCGCAAGGCGTGCTCGACGGGCTCGTCGAATCGATCGGCGACGTCGCGTCGTGGAAGGAACGGCCCGTGCGGGCCTCCGCGATGCGCCTCGTCGTTCGCGACGCGCTCGCGCGGGCGAAGGAGCTCGTGGGCGACGGCGACGTGCACCTCTTCGCCCACTCGCAGGGCGCCGCGGTCTCGACGTTCACGCTCTTCGAAGAGCTCGAGCCGGGCGACTTCAACGTGCGCCGCCTCACGACGGTGGGCGCCGCGGTCGTGCTGCTCGGCCGCGAGAGCTGGCGCGGGCGCAAGGACACGTACACGCCCGTGGAGACCTGGATCGAGAAGAACCGCGCCGCCGCGCCCGCCGACCGGGTCGCGTGGGAGAACCACTGGGCGATCTGGGACCCGTTCTCGGCCGGGCCGATCGCCGATACCGCCAAGGCCGCGCGCAAGCGCTGGCGCGCCGCGTACTTCCCGTCGCCCGAGACCGTCGCCGACGGGCCCGAAGAGCACGCCGTGCACAACACGAGCCAACCGTTCCTCGACCACAGCATGTACTTCGCCAACACCGTGCAGGTCGTCGAGCCCACGGCGCGGCACCTGCTGGGACCCGACTTCCCGAGCGTGCCGCGGTCCGTCGACTACATCCGCAACCGCCTCGTCGTGATCGACAAGAAGTCGCTCGGGCTCAGCGCGATCGCCGCGGTCGTGATCGCGGCGATCCTTCCGGGGCTGCCTGCGGCATCCGTCTTCTTCGCGTGGCTCGTGACGCTCGTCGCGAGCACGATCGGCAGGGTCGTCGCCTTCTTCACCGCGGCTGACGGCGAGGCGGGCGCGACGGCCGCGGTCGGTGCGGTGTCGTTTCTCATCGAGGACGACGGCGGCGGGCTGACCACGATCGGCTGGGTCATCACCTCGGCGCTGCTGCTGGCCCTGCTCGTGTGGCTGAACCAGCTCATGCAGAAGCAGACCGAGCGCTCGATCGTGTGGGATCGCTGCCCGCTCGACGTGCGCACGTGGCTCGTGCTCACCGCGATCCCACGGGCGCTCTACGTGCTCGGCGCCGCCGTCGTGGTGTGGTTCGCGATCTTCGCGTGGAACGTGCCGCCGCTCGACACGACCCCACTGGTGATCAGCGGGGTCGCGATCGCGATCGTCGCGGGGTTCGTGATCCTGGAACCCCGGTTCGCGCCGGCACCCGTCGTCGTGCCGGCGCATCCGTCGGTCGGGGCGGCCACGGCGCTTCCCACGGAGGAGCAGGAACCCATGCGGCTCGGCATCGCGATGGCGAGTGACGAGTACCGCAACGAGCTCGCGGCTCGGCGCGCGAAGCTCGAGCCCGAAGGCTGGTGGGCGACGTGGTGGGCGAAGCGCTTCCACGGCTGGCGTCCGGCCGAGGAGTCCGCGCCGGCATCGGTCGCGAGCAGCGCCTGAGCGATCACTCCTCAGGCGGCGGGACGGGCCGCAGCGTCGGCCGCAGCGTCGGCCGCCACACCCCCGCCGGGTCGCCGCCCGTGACGAGTTCGACGAGCGCCTCGAGCAGGCGGAACGGCACGAGCGCCACGAGGTGCACGAGGAGAAGCGGTGCCACGACCGCGCTCGAGTAGGTGAGCACGAGCATGAGCGGCGCGAGCCGCCACCACGGCACCGCGGCGAGCGCGGGAGCGAGCACGAGCACGAGCCATCCGGGCTGCCAGAATGCGGCGACGGATGCCCCCAGCACGACGAGCCCGCCGAGCACCGCCTGCGCGACGAGCAGCACCCCGGCTGCGCCGCCGAACTCGCGCTCGCGGTCGGCCGCGACCCACGCCCACATGAGCCACGCACGCAGGAGCGGTACGCGCTGCTCGCGCAGCGCGGTGCGGAACACCCGGTCGTCCTCGCGGCGCTGCGCGAGCGCCGCGCGCCGGTCGCCGAGCTCGGCGGCCACGAGCGAACGCTCGTCGTGCAGCACCGCCGGCGCCGACTGCCGGCCGTAGCTCGCGATGAATCCCCAGAGCGACATCGGCACCGATGCGAGGTCGGTCGTGCCGTGCGCGCCGGATGCCCCTGCACGCGCCGGCACCCGATACCGCCGCCCCGACACCGGGTCCTCGTAGACGAAGCCGTCGCGCAGTTCGAAGCGATACCCGTCGGCGGGTCGCTGCACGAGCGCCAACCCGTCGAGTGGCCGAGCGTCGTCGGTGAGGAACGGCATTCGTGGTCTCCTTCGCTCGCGACCAATCATGCCGGGTCGCTGCAGCACCGCGACATCGCGGCGAGGCTCAACCGAGGAGGAGCGCCGTCGCGGCGCGCGACCGCCGCGCTCGCGCGCGAAGCACTGGCCGCAGCCCGCTCCCCGACCTAGGCTCGGAGAGCACGCTGAGTCGACGGGTGGGAAGTCATGACCGCAGCAGACGGGCAGCACGAGGATTCCGGGCAGCGCGGGGGTGCGGCATCCGTTCCCCTCGAACTCGTCGACGAGTGGTGGCGCGCGGCGAACTACCTGAGCGTCGGGCAGATCTACCTGATGCGCAACGCCCTGCTGGCGAGGCCGCTCGAGCCCGCCGACATCAAGCCGCGCCTGCTCGGTCACTGGGGCACGTCGCCGGGGTTGAGCCTCGTCTACGCGCACCTCAACCGTGCGATCGTCGAGCGCGGCACGCCGACGATCTTCGTGTGCGGGCCGGGGCACGGCGGTCCGGCGATGGTCGCGAACGCCTGGCTCGACGGAGCCTACTCCGAGCTGTTCCCCGCGGTGACCGCCGACGCAGAGGGCATGGAACGGCTGTTCCGGCAGTTCTCGTTCCCCGGCGGCATCCCGTCGCACGCGGCGCCCGAGACACCCGGCTCGATCAACGAGGGCGGAGAGCTCGGCTATTCGCTCATGCACGCCTACGGCGCGGCCCTCGACAACCCGGGACTCGTGGTCGCGTGCGTCATCGGCGACGGCGAGGCCGAGACCGGGCCGCTCGGCGCGAGCTGGCGGGGCCACTCGTTCCTGAACCCGGTCACCGACGGCGCGGTGCTGCCGATCCTGCACCTGAACGGCTTCAAGATCGCGAACCCGACGCTGCTCGCCCGCATCCCCGAGGCCGAGCTCGTCGACTTCGTGCGCGGCAACGGCTACGAGCCGATCATGGTGACCGGCGGCTTCGACGGCGAGGATCCGATGGCGGTGCACGGGCGCATGGCCGATGCGATCGACGTCGCCTACGCGCGGATCGCCTCGATCCGAGCGGATGCCGCCGCCGGCGCCTTCGTCGATAGGGCACCGCGCTGGCCGTTCATCGTGCTGCGCACCCCGAAGGGCTGGACGGGACCGCGCATCGTCGACGGCGTGCAGGTCGAGGGCACGTTCCACTCGCACCAGGTGCCGCTCGCCGAAGTACGCGAGAACCCCGAGCATCTCGCGATGCTCGAGGCGTGGATGCGGTCGTACCGGCCCGAGGAGCTCTTCGACGACGAAGGAAAGCCCCGCGCGGAGCTCGGCGCGCTGCGCCCCAACGGCAAGCTGCGCATGAGCGCGAGCCCGCAGACGAACGGCGGCATCGTGCGGGCGCTCACGCTGGCGCCCACCGAGGCGTTCGCGGTCGCCGTCGACACGAGCCGCCGCGGCGCGACTGGAGAAGCGACACGCGTGCTCGCCACCTGGCTCGCCGAGGTGATGCGCGCGAACTCCGACGACTTCCGCCTCTTCGGCCCCGACGAGGTGCTCTCGAACCGGCTCGACGCGGTGTTCGACGTCACCGAGCGGGTCTGGTCCGAGGCGATGCATCCGCTCGACGAACACCTCGCCCGCAAGGGCCAGGTGATCGAGGCGCTCAGCGAGCACCTCATGCAGGGGCTGCTCGAGGGCTACCTGCTCACCGGGCGGCACGGCCTGATCACGAGCTACGAGGCGTTCATCCACATCGTCGACTCGATGTTCAACCAGCACGCCAAGTGGCTCGAGTCCTCGAAGGCGGTGCCGTGGCGAGCGGATGTCGCGAGCCTCAACTACCTCCTGTCGTCGCACGTGTGGCGGCAGGATCACAACGGGTTCTCGCACCAGGATCCCGGATTCCTGAACGTCGTCGTCAACAAGCAGGCCGGCATCGTGCGGGTCTACCTGCCGCCCGACGCGAACACGCTGCTCGCGACGATGGAGCACGCGTTCGGCACCTGGAACCGGGTCAACGTCGTCGTCGCCGACAAGCAGCCGCATCCGCAGTGGCTCTCGGCCGAGGAGGCCGACGCGCACGTGGTGGCCGGCATCGGCGTGTGGGAGTGGGCGGGAAACGAGCCCGGATTCGACGCGACGGATGCCGCGGCATCCGTGCCCGACGTCGTCATCGCGTGCGCGGGCGACGTGCCGACGATCGAGGCGATCGCGGCGGCGCAATTGTTGCGCGACCGGCTGCCCCAACTGCGGGTGCGCCTCGTGAACGTCGTCGACCTCATGCGCCTGCAGGATCCGTCGCACCACCCGCACGGCCTGCCCGACCTGGAGTTCGACGCGATCTTCACGAGGCAGGTGCCCGTGATCTTCGCGTTCCACGGGTACCCGTTGCTCATCCACCAGCTGACGTATCGGCGCTCGAACCACGCGAACCTGCACGTGCGCGGCTTCATCGAGAAGGGGACCACCACGACGCCGTTCGACATGCTGCACCTGAACGACCTCGATCGGTTCCGGCTCGCGCTCGACGTGCTGCACCGAGTGCCGGGTCTGGCGGGGCTCCCGGGCGTCGCCGAGATCGCCGACGAATGGCACGCGGCACGGGCGACGGCGCGGGAATACGCCTACGAGCACGGCGAGGATCCCGACTGGATCACGGGGTGGGAGTTCTCCGCGCCCTGACGTGCGGCGTTGCTGTGGTGCGGCGTTGCCGCGTTGCCGTTGCGCCGTTGCGCCTGCCGCGACGATGTGCCCCGGGGCATCCGCGCACGATAGTGTCGCCGGGTGCCGCCGCTCACGTCCGTCTCCCGCGCCCGTTGGTCGCTCATGGTGCAGTTCCTGCTCTTCGGCCTCATCATGGCCGCGTGGACGAGCCGGATGCCGTCGATCCGCGACTCCCTCGACATCACCTCGCTCCAGCTCGGCTCGCTGCTCATCGTCGGCGGCATCGGGTCGTTGACGGGCGGGCTCGCCACCGGCGCCATCGTGGCGCGCTTCGGCAGCCGCATGACGTTCGCCGCGGGCACGGCGGGCAACGTGATCGGCTTCGGGCTCCTCGCCGTTGCGACCGGCACCGGCAGCGTCGGCGTGTTCGTCGTGGGCCTGTTCATCAACGGGCTGTGCGGCGCACTCATCAACGTGCCGATCAACATCAACGCGGCCGTGGTCGAGCAGCGGATGCTCCGCGCGATCCTGCCGCACTTCCACGCCGCGTTCTCGATCGGCGCCGCGGGCGGCGCGCTCGTCGCAGCCGGATTCGCGCTCGCGCACGTCGACATCGCGGCGCAGCTCGTGATCGTGACCGTCGTCGTCACCGCGGTGCGCGTGTGGCTGCTGCGCCCCTCGACGGCGCTCACCGTCGCCGCTCACCTGTCGACCGACACCGGCTCGACGCGCACGCATCAGCGCAGCGCGGTGCGATCGGCGTTCGCGGCATGGCTCGAGCCGCGCACCCTCCTGCTCGGTGTCGTGCTCCTCGCCGCCTCGCTCGCCGAAGGCTCGGCGACCACCTGGCTGTCGATCGCCGTCGTCGACGGCTTCGAGGCGACCGAGGCCGTGGGAGCGATCGCCTTCGGCACCTTCGTCGGGTCGATGACCGTGTTCCGCTTCCTCGGCACCCACCTCATCGACCGCTTCGGCCGCGTGATGGTGCTCCGCGTCTCGGGCGTCTCGGCCCTGCTCGGCCTCGCGCTCTTCGTCTTCGGCCCGAACCTCGCCGTGGCGTGGGTCGGTGTCGTGCTCTGGGGCTGCGGGGCGGCGCTCGGCAACCCGATCGCGATCACCGCGGCATCCGACGACCCCGATCGCGCCGGCCAGCGCGTGTCGGTCGTCACCTCGTTCTCGACGATCACCGCGCTCGCCGCGCCGCCGCTGCTCGGCCTGCTCGCCGACGCGGTCGGCGCGACGGCACGCGCTCCTCGTCATCGGCGTCGTGATGATCGTCAGTCTCGCGGTGGCCGGGCAGGTACGGCGGCGACCACTGCCTGCGGCGGTCGACGTCGTGGAGCCGGTGCGCGCCGCGGGTTGACCTCGCGCGGGCGCGCGATCACCAGCGGTCGTGCACCGACGCCCGGATCTCGCGGTCGTAGAGGTCGTGCACGGCGGCGTCGAACCCGGTCGGCAACGCGAGCGACCCGGCAACGGCGTTCGCCCGAGCCTGCTCGGCGTTGCGCGCGCCCGGGATCACCGAGCTCACGCCCGGCTGCGCGGCGACCCACGCGAGCGCGACCTGCGCGGCCGTGGCATCCGGCGCCGCCTCACGGGCGAGCGCGGTGAATTCGGCCGCGGCACGCACGCCGGTCTCGTAGTCGACACCTGAGAAGGTCTCGCCGACATCGAACGCCTCGCCGTGCCGGTTGTAGTTGCGGTGGTCGTTCGCGGCGAACACCGTGTCCTTCGTGTAACGCCCCGAGAGCAGCCCGCTCGCGAGCGGCACCCGGGCGATGATGCCGACACCGGCGGCCTGAGCAGCCGGAAGCGCCTCGTCGAGGGGCTTCAACCGGAACGCGTTGAGGATGATCTGCACGGATGCCACGTGCGGCCGCGCGATCGCCGCGAGCGCCTCTTCGACCCGCTCGACGCTCACACCGTAGGCCGCGATCGCCCCCTCGTCGACGAGGGTGTCGAGTGCCTCGTACACGCGGTCGTCGGAGTACACCGACGTCGGCGGGCAGTGCAACTGCACGAGGTCGAGGGTGTCCACGCCGAGGTTCGCGCGGGAGCGGTCGGTCCACGCCCGGAAGTGCTCGAGGCTGTAGTTGGCGTGCTCCTGCGGCATCCGTCGGCCCATCTTCGTGGCGACCGTGACGCCGGAACCCGGGTTCGCACGGAGCCACGAGCCGATGAGCGTCTCGCTGCGGCCGTCGCCGTAGACGTCGGCGGTGTCGAAGAAGGTCACGCCCGACGCGTGGGCGGCGTCGAGCACCGCGAGTGCATCGGCCTCGTCGACGTCGCCCCAGTCGGCACCGAGCTGCCAGGTGCCGAGGCCGATGACGGAGACGGTGCGGCCAGTGCGGCCGAGGGTGCGAGTCTGCATGGTGCTCCAGGGTCTGATGGTGTCGCGGGCATGTTCGTAGGGCGCGGTCGCCGCGATCGAGCCTAGTCGGCGTGCGCGCGTCAGGCCTTGGCGGGCGAGTAGCGGGTGGCCGACCAGGTGTCGGCGACCGCGCTCACCTTCGTGTCGCGGTACCCGGCGGCGCGCATCACCGTGCGTACGGCGGCGTCACCCGGCGCGGTGCTCGCACGCCCCTTGCCGTGCACGATCCACACGGGCGAGCTGGCGCCGCACTCGCGGAGCCACGTCGGCAGCGCGCCGAGCTCGAGGTCGGTGCGCACCGTCACGAGCACGAGGTCCGCCTCCCAGGGCGGCACGCGCGCGGCATCCGACAGCGCGACCTCGAGCTCGGGCACGGGAACCTCGCCCCGCACCGCGACCGACTCGCCGTTGGCCGCGCCGAGCTTCTCCGCGAGGCTCGGCGGCTCGGTGGCAAGCGCGTTCGCCCACGCGGATGCCGCGGCGCCGAGCTCGAACCGAAAGGCGACGCCGTCCGCGTCGAACGACAGCACGCCGCCGTCGGCCTCGACGCGCGGACCACGCACCACGCGCGACATCCGCCCGCCGCGCACCCCGAACCTGCAAGCCCGCAGCCTCCAGGTGCAGGGTGACCTCGGCGCGCTCCCCGCCGTCGATCCAGGTCGCCTTCGCCTGCCTCCCCATGCGTTCTCCCCCCGGCTCATGATGACTGCCGCATGGCGTCGGGCGCAACCGGTGACAGCGGGGTTGCGCGAATGACACACTGACTCGCATGGCCGAGAAGTTCGACGTGAAGCGCGACCTCGCCGCGTACTCGGCACCGCGCGGCCGCTTCGAGATCGTCGACGTGCCCGAGCTGCAGTTCTGCATGATCGACGGGCACGGCGACCCGAATACCGCACCCGAGTACCCGGCAGCGGTCGAAGCGCTCTACGCGGTCTCGTACGCGGCGAAGTTCCGGAGCAAGCGGGGTCTCGACCGCGATTACGTCGTCGGCCCGCTCGAGGGGCTCTGGAGCGCTGACGACCCATCCACCTTCGTGCGGCGCGAGAAGTCCTCGTGGGACTGGACCATGATGATCTGGCAGCCCGACTGGCTCACCCCCGACCTCGTGGCGGCGGCGATCGAACAGGCGGCCGCGAAGGCGCCTGCGGCCGCCCTCGTGCGGTTCGAGTCACTCACCGAGGGACGGTCGGCGCAGACCCTCCACCTCGGCTCGTACGACGACGAGGGCCCGACCCTCGCCCGCCTGCACGACGAGTTCATGCCCGAACACGGCCTGCGATTCAACGGCCGGCACCACGAGATCTACCTCGGCGACCCGCGGCGCACCGCGCCCGAGAAGCTCCGCACGATCCTGCGTCAGCCGGTTGCGGAGGCGTGAGACGCGCGGGTGGGCGAGGCGTCGGCGACGCGTGAGAGCGACGGATGCCGGGACAGACGGATGCCGCGGGCCGAACCCTCGATGAGGGGTCGCCCGCGGCATCCGCTCGCTCAGACCTGGTACTCCTGTTCGGCACCGAAGCGCTGGCGCGCCTCGACCGGGATGAGCGGATGCTCTGCGCGGGCCTTGAGCTGCTGAACGGCCCACGTGTTGCCATCGGGGTCGGCGAAGCCGAAGAAGGTGCCGCCGTCGCGCTCGTCGATGACCATGATCTCGCTCGCCGCGACGCCGCGCGCGAGCAGCTCCTCGTGCGCGGCCGCGGCATCCGAGACCACGAGCTGCACTCCGTGCAGCGAGCCCGGCGCCATCTCGTTCTGCGAGGGCAGCGAGCCGATGACGATCGAGCAGCCCGAGCCCCGCGGGGTCAACTGCGCGACGTGCATGTGCTCGTTGACCGTCTCATGGTCGAGCACGAACCCGACCTTGTCGCGGTAGAACTCGATCGAGCGGGCGAGGTCGCTCACCGGCACGATGACGACTTCGAGGGTCCAGTCCATGGTGGTGCTCCTTCGTGTGTGTGCGTGCGTGCGTGTGCGTGCGTGCGTGTCTGCGTGCGGCCGCGTCACGCGGCGAGGACGCCGTCGAGCCGCTCGTAGCCCTCGCGGACGCCGAGCTCCATGTTGCTCTGGACCATGCCGTCGCGGGCCTCGACAGTCGGGTAGACGGAGTGGATGCGGATGCGCGAGCGGCCGCCGTCGAGCTCATCGAACGCGATCGACTCGATGGCCACGACATCGGGGAAGCCCTCGAACTCGAAGGTCTGGATGGCGAACTCGTTCTCGCGAACCGAGTGGAAGGTGCCGTTGAACGCGTAGCTCTCGCCGTCGGCATCGGTGTGCAGGTAGCGGTAGCCGCCCTGCGGCACGAAGTCCCAGCGCTCGATCTGCATCTCGTAGCCCTGCGGCCCGAGCCACTGCTTCACGAGCTCGGGGTCGCGGTGCGCGTTGAACACGGCAGCCACGGGTGCGTCGAACTCGCGCTCGATGTCGATGAAGGGAAGCCCCTCGGGGGCGGTGATGGTCACGGGGTTGGTGGTGGTGGTCATGATTCCGTTTCTTCCAGTGCGGGACCGGTGGTCGCGCCGGCCTCGGATGCTGCGGCGTCCGTGCCGCGGTCGGTGGCGAGCAGCGCATCCAGGTTGCGGAACTGCTGCTCGTGGATCAGCCGGTAGCGGTCGATCCACGCGGTGAGCGCCTCGAGCTGTGCGGCGTCGAGGTGCACGGGTCGGCGTTGCGCGTCGCGCGATCTGGTGACGAGCCCCGCCTGCTCGAGCACTTGGATGTGCTTCGAGACGGCCTGCTTGGTGATCTCGAACGGTTCGGCGAGCTCGTTGACCGTGGCCGGCCCGCGGCTCAGGCGGGCGATGATGCCCCGGCGCACCGGGTCGGCCAGCGCCATGAAGGCGCGGTCGAGGCGGCTGTCTGCGCTCGGATCCACGATCATCACTCCTCCTTACTCAACTTAAACGTTGATCAACCGTTTGATTGATTACAACATATGACTGACGGATGCCGCTGTCAAGCGTTCATCGGAGATCACCGCGCCGAAGCATCCGACCGCCGACCGCCGCTCGTCGCACGTCGCACGGCTCGCACGCGGTGTTCACTCGGAAAGGGTTGCCGCCACTCGCACGAACGACGAGTATCGCCCTGACAGACACGACGAGCCGAAAGGTCGCATCATGGTCACGCTCAACCCCTACCTCAACTTCCGCGACAACGCGCGGGAGGCGATGGAGTTCTATCAGTCGGTCTTCGGCGGCGAGCTCACGCTCAGCACCTTCACCGACTTCGGCGCGGCCGAGGATCCGGCCGACGCAGACAAGATCATGCACAGCCAGTTGGAGGGCGACGGCGGCATCGTGCTCATGGGCGCCGACACCCCGATATCGATGGACGAGCCGATGCGAGGCAGCAACCTCTCGGTGTCGCTCTCGGGCGGACCCGACGACGACGCGCGGCTCCGCGGGTACTGGGACAAGCTCGCGAGCAGCGGTTCCGTGATCGTGCCGCTCGAGGTCGCGCCGTGGGGCGACGCGTTCGGCATGGTCGCCGACCGCTACGGCTACACCTGGCTCGTGAACATCGGCGCCAACCCGGCGTAGCCGCGAACCCGGCAGCATCCGCGAACCAGCCGTAGCCGCGAACCCGGCATGGCCGCGAATGCGGCTATGCCGGGTTCGCAGA
>CAWJZK010000029.1:0-79183 GCA_963847285.1 uncultured Actinomycetota bacterium | reverse complement strand
CCCGCTCCCTGAGCCTGTCGAGGGGAGCTCGACCGTCGGTTCGAGAACGCTCGGCGGAACTCCGGGCTTGCTTCCGTGCTTTATTTAGGTCTAAATTAACCCCAGACCCGCACAGTCGACGACCCGAGGTATCAATGGCGATCCGCTCCACCCGCACCGATGTCAATCGTTCAGCGATCCTCGCGCGCCTCGGGGCGAATGGCCCGGCCTCCCGCGCCGACCTGGCGCGAGTGCTCGCCGTGTCACCCGCGCTCATGACGCAGCTCGTCAAGGACCTCATCGCCGACGGACTCGTCGTCGAGCTCGAGCAGGCTCCCTCGAACGGCGGGCGGCCGGCGCGCATGCTCGGACTCGCCACGACCTCGGGCCGCGCGATCGGCGTGAAGGTGGCCGCCGATCACGTCGCATTCGTCGAGGTCGGCATCGACGGGCAGGTGCTCCGCTCGGCGAGCGAGCCGTTCGACGCGTCGTCGAGCACCTACCTCAGCGAGCTCGTCGAGCGGATCCGCCACTTCATCTCGGGCGGCACAGGAGCGACGCTCCTCGGCATCGGCGTCGGCGTGCCGGGCAGCGTCGACCGCCCGGGCGACGGCGTCGTCGACTCCCCGCAGCTCGGATGGGCGAGCGTCGAGCTCGGCCACGCGCTTCGCCGTGCGCTCGACCTCCCGGTGATCGTCGAGAACAACGTGAACGCGCTCGCCGTTGCAGAACGGCTCTTCGGGCTCGGCCGTTCCCACGACAACTTCCTCGTCGTGACCATCGGCACGGGCATCGGCGCCGGCATCGTCGTCGACGGCAGCGTGCTGCGGGCGGCATCCGGTGGCGCCGGCGAGATCGGCCACATTCCGATCAGCGACGACGGTCCGCGGTGCAGCTGCGGCAACGACGGATGCCTCGAGGCGTACATCGGCGAGGCGGCGCTCGTCGCCCGAGCCCGTGCGGAGCGCGTCGTGTCGGCGACCGGCGGCATCGCGGCGCTGCACGCCGCTGCCGAGGCCGGCGACGAACGGGCGGCACGCGTCTACAGCGAAGCCGGCGGTCTGCTCGGCCGCACGCTCGCGGGCGTCGTGCACACCATCGACCCGGCGTTCGTCGTCGTCCTCGGTGAGGGAACCGTCGCATGGCGGCACTGGTCGTACGGGTTCGAACCCGCGTTCCGCTCGCACCTGCTCCGCCACCGTCGCAGCCTCCCGGTCGAGGTCGAGACGTGGCAGGACGAGAGCTGGGCGCAGGGCGCGGCGGCGCTCGTCCTCGCGACGCCGTTCGACTCCGCCGGGGCATCGGGCGACCAGGGCCGGCTCATCCGTGCCCGGCTCGTCGAGCAGGCCGGCCGACCATGACCACGCTCATCGGCGAAGCGGCCGCCGAGGTCGTCGGCCCCTCCCACGAGATCGGCGCGGCCGTGCCGCAGCCGCCGCGCCCGCGGCGGTCCCGTCGGGTGCGATATGCGCTCACGGTGCTCGCGTTCCTCCTGCCGAGCGCCATCCCGCTCGTGCTCTTCGTCCTCGGCCCGATGGTCGCAGCGGCGTGGATCAGCCTCACCGAGTGGAACCTGCTCGCCCCGGCGAAATGGGTCGGACTCGAGAACTACGCAACGCTGCTCACCGACCCCGAGACGGGCGACGTCTTCCTGCACACCGTCTACTACATCGTCGGCTACCTGCCCCTCGTGTATGTCGGCGGGCTCGCGATCGCCCTCGCGCTGAACACCGCGCTACGCGGCCGCACCCTGCTGCGGGGCGTCTACTTCCTTCCCGTCATCACGAGCTGGATCGTCGTCGCACTCGTCTGGCGCTGGCTCCTGAATCCCAGCAACGGCGTCGTCAACACCGTGCTCGGGTTCTTCGGCATCGACGGCCCGGGATGGTGGTCCGACCCCGCGTGGGCGATGCCGTCGATCATCCTCGCCTCGGCGTGGAAGGACATCGGCTTCGTCATGGTGATCCTGCTCGCCGGACTGCAGGCGATCGACCCCGAACTGGTCGACGCGGCCCGCGTCGACGGCGCGGGCTGGTGGCGGCGGCTGTTCTCCATCACGCTGCCGCTGCTCTCGCCCGCGACGTTCTTCGTCGTCGTGATCTCGCTCATCAACGGCTTCCAGGTCTTCGACCAGGTCTATGCGATGACGGGTGGGGGTCCGGGCGGCGCCACCCAGGTCGTCGTGCAGCAGATCTACGACCTCACCTTCCGATACGGCAAGGCCGGCGAGGCATCCGCGCTCTCCTGGCTCCTCTTCCTGGTGATCCTCGCGGTCACCGTCGTGCAGATCCGCGGGCAGCGGAGGTGGGTGAACTATGGCTGACGTCCTCGACCGGGTCGAGCCGATGCAGATGTCCAGGCGACCGGTGCGGACCCCCGCGCTCGGGCCGCCCTCGGCCGCAACGTGCTGCTGCACGTCGTGATCGTGCTCGGGGCGCTCGTGATGTTCTTCCCGTTCTACTGGACCATCGTCACGTCGCTGACACCCGGCAGCGGGCTCAGCTCGACGCCGCAGCTCGTGCCCGCCGACGCGAGCCTCGAGTCGTACGCGCAGCTGTTCTCCCAGCTCCCGTTCGCGCGCGTCGTCGGCAACAGCCTGCTGCTCGCGGTGATCACGACGCTCGTGCAGCTCTTCACGAGCGCGACCGCCGCGTACGCCTTCAGCAGGCTGCCGTTCCGCGGGCGCACGGTCGTGTTCGGCGTGTACCTCGCGACGATGATGATCCCGCTGCAGGTGCTCGTGGTGCCGCTGTTCGCCGAACTCAAGGCGTTCGGTCTCGTCGACACCTACCTCGGCGCGCTCCTGCCGACGTTCGCGGCGGCCTTCGGCATCTTCCTGCTGCGGCAGGCGATGAACCAGGTGCCGGTCGAGCTCGACGAGGCCGCGGCCCTCGACGGCGCAGGCCACTTCCGGATCTTCTGGACCGTCATCCTCCCGAACATCCGGCCGGCGCTCGCGACGCTCGCGGTCTTCGCCTTCATGGGCAGCTGGAACAGCTTCCTCTGGCCGCTCGTCGTGCTGCGCTCGCCCGAGCTGCAGACCCTTCCGGTGGCGCTCGCGGGCCTGCAGGGCCAGTACACGACGCAGTGGGACATCGTCATGGCCGGCTCCGTCGTCAGCATCCTGCCGATGCTCGCGATCTACCTCTTCGCCCAGAAGTACGTCATCCAGGGCGTCGCGAACACCGGCCTGAAGTAGGCCGGCCGCACCGCACCACCGATCACACCCATCACACCTCACCCCTATCGAAGGAGATACCCACCATGAGGACCACAGCACTCGCCACCGTCGGCATCGCAGCCGTCGCGGCGCTCGCCCTGAGCGGCTGCGCGGCGGACAGCGGCCAGGATTCCGGCCAGGTGACGATCACGTACACCAACTTCATCTCGAACGACGGCAACGAGGAGAACCTCCAGACGATCGTCGACGCGTTCGAGGCGGAGAACCCCGACATCACCGTCGACATCACGACGCTCCCGTACGCCGACTACGGCACGGCGCTGCAGACCGACCTCGCCGCGGGCACCGTCTCAGACGTGTTCGACATCGAGTACGCGAACTACGCCCAGTACCAGGCGAACGGCGTGCTCGCCGAGCTGCCGGTGGAGGACTCCAGTGCCTATCGCCAGAGCGTGCTCGAGGCCTACCAGACCGATGGTGTGCAGTACGCGCTGCCGAGCTCGTTCTCGACGGTCGTGCTGTTCTACAACCGCGATCTCTTCGACGCCGCCGGCCTCGAGTACCCGACCACTGACTGGACCTGGGCGGAGGAGCAGGCCGCGGCCGAGCAACTCACCGATGCTGCTGCGGGTGTGTGGGGCGACCACCAGCCCGTGAGCTTCTACGAGTACTACAAGGTGCTCGCGCAGAACGGCGGCGAGTTCCTCGACGAGTCGGGCACGAAGACCGCCTTCAACTCGCCCGAGGGAGTCGAGGCTGCCGAATGGCTCGTCGGCAAGAGCGGCACCGTGATGCCGACGATCGAGGAGGGCCAGGGTACGCCCGACTTCGACACGACCCTCTTCACCGACGGCAAGCTGGGAATGCTGCACACCGGCATCTGGATGTTCGGCGCGTTCGCCGACCTGCCCTTCGGCTGGGACATCGCCGTCGAGCCGGGCAACACCCAGCAGGCGAGTGCGCTCTTCTCGAACGCGGTCGGCGTCTCCGCCGGATCGGAGCACGTCGAGGCGGCCGCGAAGTTCGCCGAGTTCCTCACGTCGAGCGACGTCATGGTCCAGACCCGGCTCGACGCCGGATGGGAGCTGCCTGCGGTCTCCGATGAGGACGCCCTCGCGAGCTATGTCGAGCTCGGCGACCCCGAGAACCGCCAGGCGGTCTTCGACTCGCTCGAGAACGTGGCGCTGCCCCCGGTGGTCGCCGAGGGCCAGCAGGAGATGCAGGACATCATGACCGAGGAGCTCGTCGAGGCGCAGTCGGGCCGCAAGTCGGTCGCCGACGCACTCGCCTCCGCCGAGGAGCGCATCAACGCCGCCATCGGCGGTTGAGTCAGGTGGGGGCCGGGCAACCACCCGGCTCCCCACCGTCACACGGCTCCGCCATCACCACACGAGCACGAAAGCAGCAGACGGATGACCCTGCCGAAGACCGACCGATCGCGGTCGATCACCGACCTCGCCGCCTCGAGCGCCGACCTCATCGCCTCCCTTCAGGATGCCGGCGGCGCCTACCCGGCGAGCCCGACCTTCTCCGCCTACACCGGCTACAGCTGGTTCCGCGACGGTGCCTTCATCGCCGACGGGATGTCGAGCTACGGCCGGGTCGAGTCCGCGGAGCGCTTCTTCGACTGGTGCGCCGGCGTGCTCGAGGCGCGCGCGGCGGAGGTCGAGGCGATCGTCGCCGCGGCGCGCGCCGGGCGGCCGGTCGCGGATGCCGACATGCTTCCGACCCGCTTCACGTTCGACGGGCGACCGGGCGACGACGACTGGTGGGACTTCCAGCTCGACGGCTACGGCACGTGGCTCTGGGCGGTGGGCGAGCACGTTCGCAGGCATGGCGCGGATGCCTCGCGGTGGACACGCGCGGTCGAACTCAGCGTCGACTACCTCGCGACCTCGTGGCGCCGTCCGTGCTTCGACTGGTGGGAGGAGCACGCCGTGCACGTGCACGTCTCCACCCTCGGATGCATCGCCGCCGGCCTCCGCGCGGCCGTTGCGCTCGGCGTGCTCGACGCCGGCCGCGAGGCATCCGCTGTCGCGGCCGAGGCCGAGATCCTCGAGGTGCTGCGCGCCGACGGCGTCGCCGACGGGCACCTGTCGAAGTGGATCGGGTCGGATGCCGTCGATGCGAGCCTCGCGTCGGTCGTGGGCCTCCTCGACGTGGTACCGGGCGATTCCGGTCTGGGCCGCGCGACGATCGCCGCGATCGAACGCGACCTGACCGTCGACGCAGGCGTCCACCGCTATCTCGATGACACCTTCTACGGCGGCGGGCGGTGGCCCTTGCTCTCCTGCATGCTCGGGCTGGCCCACGTCCGAGCCGGTGACCGCGACCGGGCACGCGAGCTGCTCGACTGGGCCGCGAGCACGGCCGCGGTCGATGGCTCCGTGCCCGAGCAGGTCGGCGGCCACCTGCTCGCGCCCGACCGGGTCGAGGAGTGGGTCGAACGCTGGGGGCCGGTCGCGCAGCCGCTGCTCTGGAGCCACGCCATGGTGATCCGCCTCGCGGTCGAGCTCGGCGACGTTCGCGCAGCAGGCACGGAGACGGAGGCCGCATGATCCGGCACCGTCCGTTCGGCTCGGGGCATCCGTACTCCGTCGACACCGAGCAGCGGTGGCCGGTCGATGTCGTGGCGGCGGAGCCGGTCACGCTCGGTGTCCGCGCCACGCCCGACGTCGTCGAGGTGGAGGCAGAACTCGAGGTCGTCGATCCCGGGGGCCGAACGGCCGGGCGGCGGGTGCCGCTCTCGCGCGTCGACCGCACCTCGCGCGGCCAGACGATCGACGGCGGCCATCTCGCCTCGGCGCAGGCGCGCACCGCCAGGGCCGCGGGCGGCTGGGCGGCGACCTTCGACGCGCCATCCGCCGGCAGCATCCTGCGCTACCGGATGTCAGGACGCACCGCCGACGGACGAGCCCAGCACACCCGCTGGTTCGAGACACGCGCCGCCTCGTGGCGGCCCGCACCCGATGCCGTCGTCGCGACGACCGACGCGAGCCGGATCGTTCCGGGCAGCGTCTCCGTGCTCACCGACGGCGAGCGGGTGCGCCGTGTGCGCTTCGCCCTCCCGCTCGCGCCAGGCGAGCACGTCACCGGCTTCGGCGAGCGGTTCGACGCACTCGACCACCGCGGCAGCCGCCTCGACTCGGTCGTGTTCGAGCAGTACAAGAGCCAGGGCGCCGAGCGCAAGACCTACCTGCCGATGCCGTTCGCCCATGTCGTCGGCGGCGACGGCTGGGGCTTCCACGTTCGCACCTCGCGCCGGGTGTGGTTCGACGTCGGCGCGAGCGACCCCGACACGCGTCGTCGTCGAGGTCGAGACGGATGCCGTGAACGGCGAGCCCGCGGTGACGACCGCGTTCTACGACGGCACCCCGACCGAGGTGCTCGACGCGTTCCTCGACGAAGTCGGCCGCCCCGAGGAACTTCCCGACTGGGTGTTCCGGCTCTGGGCGAGCGGCAACGAGTGGAACACGCAGGCCGAGGTCATGCGCCAGATGGACCTGCACCGTGAGCACGATGTGCCCGTCGGCTCGGTCGTGATCGAGGCGTGGAGCGACGAAAGCACGTTCACGGCGTTCCGCGACGCCCGCTACGAGGTCTCCGACTGACGGGGCGCCGCATCGACTCGCCGACTTCGAGTTCCCCGAAGACGGGCGCGTGGCCCGACCCGAAGGAGCATGGTCGACGAACTGCACCGGCGGGACATCCGCGTGCACCTCTGGCAGATCCCGCTCATGAAGCTGCGGCCGCATCCCGAGGGGCAGGCGAAGGCCGACGCGCTCGCCGCGGTGCGCGAGGGCGTGCTCATCCGCGAGCCCGACGCGCGCGGCGAGCTGCGCCCGTACCGCAACCGCGGCTGGTGGTTCCCGCTCTCGTACATGCCCGACCTCACCGACGAGCGGGCGGCCCGGTGGTGGACCGAGAAGCGTCGCTATCTCGTCGAGGAGGTCGGCATCGACGGCTTCAAGACCGACGGCGGCGAGCATGCGTGGGGACGAGACCTCGCGTACCTCGACGGCACGCGCGGCGACGAGACGAACAACCGGTTCCCGGTCGCGTACGCGAGGGCCTACGGCGACCTGCTGCGCTCGGCCGGGAAGGCGCCCGTCACCTTCAGCCGCGCCGGGTTCACGGGCTCGCAGGCGCACGGCGCCGTCTGGGCGGGCGACGAGAATTCGACCTGGGACGCGTTCCGCTGGTCGATGTTCGCGGGACTCTCGGCGGCGGCGAGCGGCATCCTCTATTGGGGATGGGACCTCGCAGGATTCTCGGGCGCAACTGCCCGAGCGCCGAGCTGTACCTGCGTGCCACCGCTGCGTCCGCGTTCGTGCCGATCATGCAGTACCACTCGGAGTTCAACCACCACCGCACGCCGTCGCGCGATCGCACGCCGTGGAACATCGCCGAGCAGACGGGCGACGAGCGCGTGCTCGACGTGTTCCGCGGCTTCGCGAAGCTCCGCGAGCGACTCGTTCCCTACCTCGCCGTCGAGTCGGCCGAGACCATCCGCACGTCCGCGCCGCTCATGCGCCCGCTGTACTTCGACCATCCCGAGCTCGAGACAGCGTGGACGCACCCGCTCCAGTGGATGCTCGGTCGCGACCTCTTCGTCTCCCCGGTCGTCACCGAGGGCGACGCCGAGCACGAGGTCGCTCTGCCGCCCGGCGCGTGGCGCGACGCATGGTCGGGCGAGCGTGTCGACGGGCCGCTCGTGGTGCGCCGTGAGGTCCCCATCGATCGCGCGGCGGTCTACGTGCGCGACGACGCCTGGACTCGGCTCGCGGGGGTGTTCACCGACTGAGGAGTCGCGCGCCTCAGTACTGCGACGGCACCGGGAGCACGGCCATCGTGCACCGCGAGATGCACACGAGCCGCCCCGCGGCATCCGTGATCCTGATCTCCCAGACCTGCGTCGTGCGCCCGCGCGAGAGCGGCTTCGCCTCGCCATAGACCCAACCCTCGGCGACCGGCCGCACGTGATTCGCGTTGATCTCCATGCCGACGCAGTAGTTCGCCGTCTGGTCGATCGTGAAGCTCGAGCCCCAGCTCGCGAGCGTCTCTGCGAAAGCGACGGATGCTCCGCCGTGCAGCACCCCTCCCGGTTGCCGTGTGCGGCCGTCGACGGGCATGCGCCCGAGCAGCGCGTCGTCGGTGACCTCGGTCATCTCGATGCCGAGCGCGCGGATCAGGGTGTCATCGCCGCGGGAGTTCGCCCACTCGACGGAGGGCTCGCCGAACCAGATGCTCATGCGGTCGAGTCTGCCATGCCCTTCGACAGGCTCAGCCCTTCGACAGGCTCAGGGACCCTGTCACGCGAGCTCGGCGATGATCGGGTGGATGGCGTCGTCGAACGCCGAGGCATCCGACCGCAGCACGTCGGTGACGGCGACCGTCATCGCGCCGATCCACCAGACGCCGGCGCTCGTGAACGGCACGACCTCGACGTTCAGCTCGAAGGAGTGCGCGCGCCGGCCCACCTCGCGCTCGTGCTCGGCGATGGTGCCGGCATAGGCACGGTAGGAGTCTCCGCGTCGAGCGGCCGACGCGGTGCGGTATCCCTCGTGCGCCCAATCCGCCCACGCGCGTGCGGCTTCGGCGTGGGGAACGATCGCGGCGGCGAGCACCTCCGACTCCGACACCGGGAGTGCGACCTCCGTCTCGTACGCATCGACGAGTTCGAGCGGCACCGGCGACGGATGCGCCTCGGGCTCGACGGTCATCGCCCACCAGGCGCGCCACTGCCGCTCGAGCAGGTCGTGCTCGTCGATCTCGAGCCGGTCGCCGATCACTCCGACGTCGCGAAGCCGCGGCAGCTCCACGGGGGACGCGATCGCGAGCACCTCGCGGAGGTACAGGGCAAGAAGTACCGGGCGACTCGCATTCTCACGGATCACCCACGACGGTGTACCACCCGGCTGCATGCTCACATTCTACGCGGCGCCCTGCTCGCGCCTTCGGGGATCCGGGGCGACACGCCGCCGCGGGGCATCCGCTCGACCGCGTGTCGTACGGATCCCCGAAACGCGCGACATGCGGCGCACGGGTAGCCTTGACGGGTGAGCTCGAACTCGTCCTATGCCGCTGCCGGAGTCGACACTCGGGCCGGAGATCTCGCCGTCGAGCTCATGAAAGAGGCCGTCGCGAAGACGCACGGTCCGAACGTGCTCGGGGGCGTCGGCGGCTTCGCCGGCCTCTTCGACCTCTCGTTCGCGAAGGACTACGCGCGTCCGCTGCTCGCCACCTCGACCGACGGCGTCGGCACCAAGATCGCGATCGCGCAGGCGCTCGACAAGCACGACACCATCGGGCAAGACCTCGTGGGCATGGTCGTCGACGACATCGTCGTCGTGGGAGCCAAACCGCTCTTCATGACCGACTACATCGCGTGCGGCAAGGTCGTGCCCGAGCGCATCGCGACGATCGTCACGGGCATCGCCCGGGCGTGCGCCGAGACCGGCACCGCACTCGTCGGGGGCGAGACCGCCGAGCACCCCGGGCTCATGGGCGCCGACGACTACGACCTCGCGGGCGCTGCGGTGGGCGTCGTCGAGGCCGACCGGCTGCTCGGCGCCGAGCGGGTCGAGTCGGGCGACGCCGTCATCGCGATCGGCTCGAGCGGGCTGCACTCCAACGGCTTCTCGCTCGTGCGCCACATCCTCACGGGCGCCGGCATCGGGTACACGGATGCCTCCGCCGAGCTCGGCTCGACGTGGGGCGAGGCGCTCCTCGAGCCGACGCGCCTGTACACCGGGCCGCTCGTGCAGCTCCTCGAGAACGAGTCGCTCGCGGCATCCGTGCACTCCCTCTCGCACGTGACCGGCGGCGGCATCGCCGCGAACCTCGCGCGCGTGCTTCCCCGCGGCTCGTGGGTCGAGCTCGATCGGGCCACCTGGTCGCCGCAGCCCGTGTTCCGGGTGCTGAGCGACCTTGCGGGCACGAGCCTCGAGAGCGCCGAGGGCACCTGGAACCTCGGCATCGGCTTCTTCGCGGTCGTGGAAGCGGATGCCGCGGCATCCGTCATCGCAGAACTCGACGTGCTCGGACTGTCGGGCTGGCAGGCCGGCACCGTCACGATCGGCGACCGCGACCTCTCGGGCTTCGAACAGGGCGCGAAGGGCGTCGACGGCGGCGCCGTGCGGCTCGTCGCCGGCTACGCGGAGCTGAACGTCATGCGAGCTGCGGTCTCCATCGGGCTTCCGGCAACGACCGACGCCGACGACATCCGCGCGCTCGTCCCGCGGATGGAACGGCTCGGCTTCGCGGGGCTGTGGCTGAACGACGTGCCGAACGGCGATTCGCTCGCGGGCCTTCGCATCGCCGCGGCCGCGACCGACTCGCTCCGCCTGGCGACAGGTGTGATCCCGCTCGATCGACGACCGGCCGCCGGCCTCGACCTCGACGGGCTTCCTGTCGAGCGCACGGCGATCGGCATCGGCTCGGGTGGCGCGCGGCATCCACTCGCCCTCGTCGAGGACGGCATCGCGACGCTGCGCCGGGCGACCGAGGCCTCGATCGTCGTCGGCGCGCTCGGGCCGCGCATGCGCCGCCTTGCCGCGGAACGTGCCGACGGCGTGCTCTACAACTGGCTCACGCCGTCGGCGGCAACGCGTGCAGTCTCCGAGCTTCGGAGCGCGGCCGGCGGGCGGGCGGTCCGCACGGTGCTGTACGTGCGCACGATCGCCGAGGAAGGCGCCCGCGCGGCGCTGGAGCGCGAGGCCGATCGGTACGGCTCCGTTCCCTCGTACGCGGCCAACTTCGAGCGGCTCGGCATCCGCGCGATCGACGCGACGCTCGATGACGCGGCGGGCCTTCCCGCGTTCGACGTCGTCGACGAGATCGTGCTGCGTGCCATCACCCCGACCGGCTCGCTCGTCGAGCTCGAACGATTCGTCGAGGAGACCGCCCGCTGGCGGTCGAGCACGCCGTAGCGAACCACCACAGAACAGGAGTCAAACCGGCAGCAGTCCCGCTCAGCTGCGGTTGGACGTCGAGACTTCGCTGATCCACCGGCGCTGTCGACGAGTCTCTACCGCCGTCACGCGGTAATGCTCCCGTATCCACTCGATTGCATCCTCCGCGCGGACACCGCTCATCACCGCAAGCACGGACAGCGCGGTGCCTGTACGGCCATTGCCTCCATCGCAGGCTATCTCGACGCGTTCTGACCCTGCTCGAGCGTGCGCCTCACGCAGAGCCGCCAGAGCATCGTCGGTCGAATCCGGTAGACCGAAATCTGGCCATCGGACCCACCGATACGGCCACTCACGGATCTCCGGCCGCTTACCCACTACATAGACCCCGAACTCAGGAACGATCCCGTCACCGAGCGGACGGTGAATACCCCTGCCGCGGACTCGGCGACCATCGGGGAACTCAATGACTCCTTCGCCCGCTTCCCAGATTCCCACCCCTCGATGCTACCCAGGGACCGATCGGCGTCCGGCGCCATCGTCATAATGGGGATGTGCAGCAACGCATTGGTCGGTTGACGACGACCGATGGTACCGATGTCGCGTACTCTTCGATCGGTGCCGGGCGCCCGCTGTTGTACGTCACTGGCTGGCTCAGTCATCTTCAGCTGAGCTGGGAACTGCCGGAAGAGCGGGCCTTCTACGAGAGCCTCGCGGAGGGCTGCCGGCTCGTGCGGTACGACCGTGCCGGATGTGGATTGTCCGCAGCATCCGATCGGCCACCGTCAATGGCGTATGAGCTGGAGCAGCTCGCCGCAGTCGCCGAGTCACTCGGTCGAGAGCCGTTCGACTTGATGGGCACGTCGATGGGCGCGCTGGTTGCGGTGGCCTGGGCCGCAGCGCACCCGGAGACCGTCCGACGGCTCGTGCTGTACGGCGGCTGGGTGTCTGGCGCGAACATCTCCCCACCCAGCGTGCGCGACCACGTGCTCGGGCTGGTTGAGTCGCACTGGGGTCTCGGCTCGGACGTGCTCACAGACATCTTCGCCCCCGACGTGAGTTCCGCGGCGCGTGAAGAGTTCGGTCGCTACCAGCGGGCCTCGTCGACCGCTGAGACCGCCCGGTCGCTGCTGGCGATGAGTTACGACCTCGACGTGAGTGACCTCCTCGCGCAGGTCCGCGCCCCGACGCTGGTGGTGCATCGTGCCCAAGACCGGGCTGCTCCTGTCGAGCAGGCCCGAGCACTCGCCGACGGCATCCCCGATGCGCAGCTTGTTGTGCTCCCTGGACGCTCGCATCTGCCGTATGCGGGTGATGCGCAGGGTATCGTGGCGCCGATCCGCCGGTTCCTGAGCTTGCGCAGCCTGCCCCGCGCGCCCCGAACGCTGACGGCCCGACAGACCGAGGTCGCCGCGCTGGTCAGCGATGGCTGCACGAACCGCGATATCGCCACCCGGCTGGGCATAGACGAACGGTCGGCTGAGGGTCATGTCGAACGGATCCGCCTGCGCCTCGGCTTCACATCGCGAGCCCAGATCGCCGCCTGGTATGTCGCCCGGCGCGATGAGTCGGGACCGATGAAGTGAGGTAGTTCCACGCCTGAATGAGCGGGCGGGGCCGTCCAGGCTGGTGTCATGAACAACGAGACACCGCTGGAGCAGATATGACCCAGACAATGACCGCCACCTCGTCGGAGACGGGGTTCGAGCAGCACGCCCTACGCGGCCGCTTCAACGCCGCGTTCTTCCGTGTGATGGACCCGTACGTGGAGTGGAAACTCCGCAGTCGCAAAGAGCGCGTGTTCGCCGCGCTTCCTCGCGAGGTCGTCGAGATCGGGCCGGGCGTCGGCGCCAACCTCCGCCACATTCCCGCCGGCAGCACCCTCGTGGCCATCGAACCGAACCGGTATATGCACGGCCCGCTGCGGGATGCAGCGCAGCGACACGGCGTACAGCTCGATCTCCGTGAAGTCATGGCCGAGCAGACGGGGCTACCCGACAACAGTGTGGATACCGTGATCTCTTCGCTGGTGCTCTGCTCTGTGAGCGACCCCGCGGCTGTCCTCGCCGAGGTACGGCGCATCCTGCGCCCGGGTGGCACCTTCCGATTCCTCGAGCACGTCGTGGCCAGGGCCGCCACCCCGACCCGCGCGGCCCAACGGATCCTGCGCCGCCCGTGGGCCTGGGTCTTCGAAGGGTGCTCGTGCGAACGAGACCTCGAGCAGTCCGTGCGCGCCGCGGGCTTTGAGAGCGTCACGATCGACCGCTACCGCGTCCACACCCCGTTCCTCCCGTTCAACACCCACATCGCCGGCATCGCGCAGGCATAGAGGAACCAACTGCGGGGATGCGGTTCCGTTTCGGCAGCTCTGGGCCTCTGGCCATCGTCCCATTTTCGTAATACGATTGATCTATGAGCACGAGCGAGACTATCAACGGCGTCCCGGTCACCGAGAAGCAGATTTCGGAGTGGGCCGCGGAGGCCGAGGCAGGCTACGACATCGAGGCACTGAAGAAGCGCGGTCGCGGTCGACCAGGCCGAGGCGCCGAACCTTCTCAGGTCGTTGCGCTGCGTCTCACCGGCGAGGAACTCGCCGCGCTTGATGCCCGCGCCGCACGTGAACATAAGACGCGTTCAGAGCTGATCCGAGACGCGCTTGTCGCTTACGCCGCGTGAAGGTCCATGAAGCCGCGCTCAAGCACGGAATATCGCCCGAGGACGCGACACGGGCCGCGTCGTCGCCCATCTGGATTGAAGATCTCGACGACAACTCGCCGGCGCGCCAACTCCGACTCGGATTCGACACCCGAGGGCGATTGCTCGAGACCGTCGTGCTCGTGTTTGACAGCGGGAACGAACTCGTCATCCACGCGATGAAGGCGAGGGAGCAGATGCTCGACCTGCTCCCATAGGGATCCGTCGAGGCAGCGTCAATGAGGTGTCCCGGTGATGGACCGGAAATCGGGCGCCTCGTCCTAGCGCGACAGCGCCGTCACATGCAGCTCAATTCGAATGTTTGGAGTCCGGCGACAGTTCGATAGGACAATGAACGGATGACCGAGTTGCTGCGTCAGCCGAACGAAACCGTCGTTCCCGGGTCCCTCGCCTGGTTCGCCGCAAGGAACGCGGCGTGGGGCGCGCTCCTGGGTGCGTGCATCTCGGTCGTCTGGGTGGTTCTCATTCAGGACTTCTGGTTTGCCGTCTACATCGCACTGGGCAGCGCCGCCCTCTTCGCCGTCTACGGTGCAGTCAGCTCCGTGCCAGCCTTTCTCGTGGGCAGACGCGCAGTACGACTTCGACTGCTCGCTGTTGGCGTCGTCTTCGGTGGCACCGCGATGGCGATGCAGCTCGGACTCATCATGCTCGTCCACGCCGCTCCGACCTTCACGCCACGGGTGGGAGCGGGTCGGTAGCGCAATGTCGACGGATTCTTCACCGGGCTTGGCGAGAAACAGAAGCTACATATCGAAGCGCGCGCCTTCAGGCCGCGAGCTACGAACGGCAAGCAAGAGGAGAACGAATGGACCAGGAGGGACGAGCGCAAGCAGGGCCCACCAGCCGGAGAGATTCGAATCGTGCAGGCGGCGGATTGCGATCGTGAAACCCGGGATGACGGTGACGATTCGCCATAGCCCGGCAAACAGCAGAAAGAACGCGGCGAACGGCGAGCTGGGCGCCTCGACCGGTGACGAGCTGTACAACTCGATGTTCGCGAAAAGCCACGAGCCAAACGGCCCTACCGGCAGGGTCTGTTGCGGCGCCCGGCCTGAGATCAGCGCAGGAATGAGGAGCTGCGTCACCGCCAGCACGAAGACGTTGACGAGCATCCACCACCAGTACTCGCTGCGGCTCGCCCGGCCTCGGAGACGGAAAGCGCCGCCCGCGAACCGGCCCATGGCCTGCAGCAGCGACGCGCCCGGCCAGGGGGTCTCGTCCGTGGCGGCTACACCGGCGTATGTCACAAGCCGATGCTAGGGGAACGACAGAGGGCAGCTGGCGACTTGCGGTCCGTGTGCCCAATTCACCGCCCGCCTGCGGGCGCCGACTCCTTCTCCTGAACCCACCTCGGTGTCTCATAACCTCGGTGTCTCGCAACGCATGGGATGCAAGACGAAGTGAGCTCTGGAGCGCGACATCGAGCGATCGCAGAACGCCGCCACTTCGCGCCAGACTCCACAGCCCTGGTCGTGCGTGAGATGCTCAGCCGCGCAGACGCAACCGCGCGAAGGTGAGCGCGGCGAGCGTCACCGAGTCGACGACGTCGCCTGCGACGATCATGCGCTCGAGTTCGTCGTCGGCGACCCAGCGGTGCACCATGCTGTGCTCGGTCGCCTCGCGGTCGGGTTCCCCGGCGGTGAGGCCGGTGGCGAGGAAGATGTCGCACGCCTGGCTCGCGAAGCCGTAGGCCTCCTGCATCCGGCCGATGCGCTCGAGGGATGCCGCGACGAGCCCGGTCTCTTCACGCAACTCGGCAGCGGCGAGCGCGAGCGTGTCGCCCTCGTGACCCGCCGGCCACGAGCCCTGCGGAAACTCCCACGCTCGCCGGCCGATCGTGTACCGGTACTGCTCGATCATCCACCACCCCTCGCCCTCACGGGGCAGGATGACGGCGAAGTCGGGCTTCTCGACGACCCCGTAGAGCGCCTCATGGCCACCGGGCCAGCGCACGAGGTCTTCGCGGACGCTCATCCAGTCGTTGCGGTAGGCGATGCGGGAGGAGAGGGCCTGCGGGAGTTCGGTCATCGGTTCAGCCTATGTCGAGGCACGCAGAAGGGCGGCGTCGGGTCGTCGCGGGCATACCGTCGGGTCGGCGCCGGACACTGTCGCGCTGCCGCGTGTGCAGCGCAACACGAAGGCACCGCGAAGACGGAGTCGAGACCCTGGCGATCGTGAGGATCAGGATGAGGATCGCGAACGCCCTGTGGGCGTCGTCGACGGCCTCAGGCGCCTAGGCGCGCTGCTCGTGCTGTTCGTCGTCGGTGACGTAGCTGTCGTCGTCGTCGGCATATTCCGACCACTTCGACGCTTCATCGGTGTACTCGTCATGCTGCGAACCCGTGAGTTCGCGCTCAAGCGCGTTGTAGTCGGTGTTCGGGCTGAAATACTTCAGTTCCCGAGCGACTTTCGTGTGCTTGGCTTTCTGACGGCCGCGCCCCATGCGTGACCCCCTTACGGCATCTGGCCGGGTGGGATTGGGTCTTCACCCGGCGCTCATCTGACAAATGAAATCGTCCGGGTGCCAGTTTAGCACCGCAGATCGGACGGAAATGGAGCCATCCACATGCGCCGGAGCGATCCCCTGAGGTCGACACGAGCTGTGTTGTGCGCGTATCCAGCAACTCGTGTTGAGATGGACAGGTGATGACCAGCCCCGAACGCGTGAAGATCGTGGTGATCGGAGCCGGTCAGGCCGGCTTGTCGGTCGCCTTCTACTTGCGTCGGTTCGAGCTCGTCGCCGACGAGGACTTCGTGATGCTCGACCGAGCGCCCGGACCAGGCGGGGCGTGGCAGCATCGGTGGTCGTCGCTCAAGCTCGGTACCGCGCATCGCGTCAACGACCTGCCGGGCATGGCCGAACTCGGTCTCAGCTTCGACACCGCCGACCGTGCCGTTCCGGCGAAGGAAGTCGTCGCCGACTACTACGGGCGGTTCGAAGAGCACTTCGACCTGCGCGTGCGACGTCCCATGAACGTGCGCCGGGTCTCGAATCAGGGCGTCGACCTCGTCGTCGAGTACGAAGACCTCACCCCTCAACCGCTCGAGGAGGAGAAGGCCCGCGGTCTCTTCGCGCGTCGCCGCAAGAGTTTCGAGGCGCCGTCGGCGCCGCGGTTCGAGTTGCACACGCAGTTCCTCGTGAATGCCACCGGCACCTGGGGTTCACCCTTCGTTCCCTACTACCCCGGAATGTCGGACTTCGCCGGGCGCCACCTGCACACCTCCGACTACGTCGCGGCCGAGGACTTCCGTGACAAGCATGTGGTCGTGGTCGGCGGCGGCACCTCCGCGATCGGCTTCATGCTCGAGCTCGAGAATGTCGCGGCGGGTCTCACGTGGGTGTCGCGCCGTCCGATCGACTGGCTCGAACGGCAGGAGCTCGACCTCGAGGGGGCATCCGCTGCCGTCGCCGTGCAGGACGAGGCGGCGCGCGCCGGCCGCGCCCTGCCCTCGGTCGTGAGCGGCACCGGCGTGCCGAGGACTCGGCGCATCGTCTCCGGCATCGATCGCGGACTGCTCGTCTCCCGCCCGATGTTCGACCGCATCGAGTCCGACCGCGTCGTGTGGCACGGCGACGAGGGTGGCATGGCCCGCGCCGACGCGATCATCTGGGCCACCGGATTCCGCCCCGAGCTGCGTCACCTGTCGCCGCTGAAGCTGCGTGAGAAGACCGGCGGCGTCACCGTCGGACAGGGCGCCGCGTGGAACGACCCGCGCCTCTTCCTCGCGGGCTACGGGCCGCAGGCCTCGACCATCGGCGCGAACCGCGCGGGGCGCATGATCGCGCGCCAGATCATGGGGATGCTCTGAGCGGATGCCGCGGCATCCGTGCGCCGCGTCGACGTTCCTACCGGCCGCGCTTCGGCGGCGTCTCGTCGAGTGGTCGGCGAGGCACCGGACGCACCGGCTCGCCGCGGCGGTCCTGACCGGGCAGCGGCCGCGAGCGCCGGCCGTAGAGGAGATCGGAGGAATCGAGCAGCCACGGCACGAGCGTGACGGTGACACCGTGCACGAGCAGCAGCTTCTGGCGGATGCGCCGGGCCTTGTGGTTGTGCAGCACGCCTTCCCACCAGTGGCCCACGATGTACTGCGGCATGTACACCGTGACGACCTCGGCGCCGAACTCCTCGCGGCGTCCCTTGATGTACTGGATCAGCGGGTAGCTGAGGTCGCGGTACGGGGAGCTCAGGATGCGCAGCTTCACGTGGATGTTCTGCTTCACCCAGTCCTTCTTCAGGCGCTTCGTCGACTCGTCTTCGAGCGAGACGTGCACCGCCTCGAGTGAGTCGTGCCGGGCGGCGATCGCATAGTCGAGCGCCTTCAGCGTCGGCTTCTGCATGCGGCCCACGAGCACGATCGCGTGATCGCCGGTCGCGCCGAACGTCGTGGTCGGGTCGACCTCGATCTCCTTCTCGACGTCGCGGTAATAGCGGTTCACCCCCATCATGAGGAAGAACAGGATCGGCATCATCACGAACACGATCCAGGCCCCGTGCGTGAACTTCGTGATCGTCACGACGATGAGCACGACCGCCGTCATGGCCGCGCCGATCGCGTTGATGATGAGCGCGCGCCAGATCGCGCCGCGGGTGAGCGGTTTGGCCTCGCCGTCAGCGGAGCGCGCGGTGCGCCGCTTCGGCGACGCCGGGCGCACAGGTGCGCGGAGTGCCCGGATCCAGTGCCGCACCATGCCGGTCTGGCCGAGCGTGAACGACACGAACACGCCGATGATGTAGAGCTGGATCAGCACCGTGAGGTTCGCCTGGAAGACGAGCAGGATGAGGGATGCCGCGAGCGCGAGGATCACGACGCCGTTCGAGTAGATCAGGCGGTCGCCGCGGGTCGAGAGCGACTTCGGTGCGTACCCGTCGCGAGCGAGCACCGAGCCGAGGAGCGGGAAGCCGTTGAATGCCGTGTTCGCGGCGAGGAGGAGCACGAGAGCCGTCGCCGCCTGGATCACGAAGAACGGGATCGTATTGTCGCCGAACGTCGCCGACGCCACTTGCGCCATGAGGCTGCGCTGCGGATCGGTGGCGCACTCGGTCCAGCCGATCAGGTGACACGGATTCTCCGCGTAATGCACTTGGGAGATGAGTGCCATCGCGGTGAGGCCCGCGAAGAGGACGATCGCGATGCCGCCCATGAGCACGAGCGTCATCTGCGCGTTCCGCACCTTGGGGCGGCGGAAGGCCGGCACGCCGTTCGAGATCGCCTCGACGCCCGTGAGGGCGGAGCATCCGCTCGCGAAGGACCGGAGAAGGAGAAGGATGATGCCCGCTTGGGTGAGCGACTCGGCTTGGACGCCGAACGTCGCCGACTCGGCGATGGGCGGGTCGCCGAGGAAGGTTCGCGTGAGGCCGACGACGATCATGATGAAGACGCTGCCGATGAAGAGATAGGTCGGCACCGCGAACGCCTTGCCGGACTCGCTGACCCCGCGCAGGTTGACGGCGGCCAGGATGATCACGAAGACGATGGCGAGCTGCACGCGGAACGGGTTCAGCTCGGGAATGGCCGAGATGATGTTGTCGACGCCCGATGCGACCGACACCACGACCGTCATCACGTAGTCGACGAGGAGGGCCGAAGCGACGACGAGGCCGGCCTTCTCGCCGAGGTTTCGGTGCGCGACCTCGTAGTCGCCGCCGCCGGAGGGGTACGCGCGGATCAGCTGGCGGTAGCTCGCGACCACCGTGATGAGCAGCACGATGACCGCGATCGCCACCCACGGCGCGAAGCTCAGGAAGGCGAGGCCGCCGATCGTGAGGATCAAGAGGAGCTCCTGCGGGGCGTACGCCACCGACGAGAGCGGGTCGCTCGCGAAGATCGGCAGGGCCAGGTGCTTCGGGAGCAGTTGTCCTTCCAGATGCTCGGTCGGGAGCGGGTCGCCGATGATCCAGTTCTTCGGCGACTTCAGCTCGGCCGGAGGGGTGTGCGCCTCATTCGTCACGGCGCCTGACACTACACCCGGGGCGGCGCATGTCAAGTCCGTCGCCCGGGCGGCGCGCGACCCGGAGGATCCGCCGCCGATCAGGGGTTCCGACGCGCTCGCGATACCGCACGTGCCTTCGAAGACCGTGGTCGACTCAGGCCCTCTCGAGAGCGACGTTCGAGGTCGGTAGAGTTGAGGCGAATATCCGATCTCACAGCTCCCGGGGGCCTTCGTGAACCGTGTGTCGCAGCTCGCGCGAGGCGCTGCCACAGCGTCGGTCGCGGTGCTCCTCGCGGCCTTCTCGCACGGCATCGCCGGCGGCGAAGCCCCGGGTGCGGTCGGGGTCGGGCTCGCCGGCATGGTCGCGCTCGCGGCATCCGTCGCCTTCGTCGGCCGTCGCGTGACGCCCGTGCGCACCGCACTCGCCGTGGTCGTGAGCCAGGGCGCGTTCCACCTGCTCTTCGGCATCGGTGCGGGTTCCCCCGGCGCAGTGGCGGTGAGCGGCACCGGCCACCACCAGGTCGTGACCTTCCTCGACGGCCCGGTCACCGCGGCGACGCACGCGTGGCACTCGGATGTCGCGATGCTCGTCGGCCACGCCGTCGCCGCCGTGCTCACCATCGTCTACCTGCTCGCGATCGAGTCGGCAGCCTGGCGTGCCGTCGGCAGCGCTGCCCGCCGCTTCGTGCTGCGCCTCACGGGGGCCGTCCCGGTCGTGGCCGTGTTCGGCGCCCGCCCGCGTCCGGTCACGCCCGAGTTGCCCGCGGTGCGGCACCTGCGCCTCCGTTACGCCGCACTCCGCTATCGCGGACCACCCGTCGTTCTCGCCTCCGCATAACCAGTCGCCGATACCGGCGGCATTCAGAGGACCCGGATGACACGCGCACACCGCCGAACGCGGCGCTCGCGCCGGCCCGCCGCATCCGGGCATGAGGAGAAGGACTCCCGAACACCATGACCAACGCAACCACCGTCGACGCCGCCAGCGGCTCGACCCGTACTCGGCGCATCCGCGCGACGCTCCTCGCAGGGGCGGCGCTCGCCGCCATCGCGGTGATCGGCCTCGCCGACGCCGCCCCGGCCTTCGCGCACGACGAGCTCCTCGGCTCGAGCCCCGAGGCCGAGCAGGTGCTCGACACCGCCCCCACCGAGATCCGGCTCGACTTCTCGAACGACATCGTCGAGGTCGGCACGGCCGTCATCGTGGTCGACCACCACGGCGAGGAGATCGCCGTCGGCGAGCCCGTGATCGCGGGGCCGACCGTGACGGCCACGCTTCCGGCAGACCTCGACGGCGACTACCAGGTGCGCTGGCGTGCCGTCTCGAGCGACGGGCACCCGATCGAGGGCACCATCGACTTCGGGGTCGGCGCCGACGCGACCGGCGTCTGGGAGGAGGGGGCCCCGCACAACGGGGCCGACGCCGGCACCGACGCCGAGGAAACCGCGTCGACCGACGCCGGCGCCGGCGCTTGGCCCATCGTCGGCGCGGTCTTCGGTGGCCTCGCGATCATCGCCGTGATCGTCGCCGTGATCGTGCGGTCGCGTCGCAAGGCGCCCGGCGCCGAGTAGCCGCGACGAACGTGGAGAGCGGATGTCCCGACGGGGCATCCGCTCTCTGCATTGCCGGCCTTTGGGGGCCGCGCCGTGCCGCCTCGCGCCTCAGCGGAACACGAGGTACATGCCGGCGGCCGCCGCGATGCCGAGCGCGAGCGTGACGACGACGTTGAGGATCGCCGCGCGCCACCGGCCGCCGGTGACGAGTTCGATCGTCTCGACGCTCCAGGTGCTGAACGTCGTGAGGCCGCCGCAGAACCCGGTGAGGAGCACGAGCTGCAGGTCGCCGTCGATCGCGGCTCGTTCGGCGAGGCCGATGAGCGCGCCCGCGACGCCCGAGCCGACCACGTTGACGATGAGGATGCCGCCCGGCAGGTGGCCGGGTCGTACCGGGAGCGCGCGCGACAGCGCATAGCGGAGCAGCGCGCCGACGGCTCCGGCGCCGAGCACCGCGGCGATGACGAGCGGGCTGAGCGCGCCGCCGGTCACAGCGTCTCCCCGGCATCGGTGACCTCACGCGGCATCGCGCGGTGCGCGAGGCGCGAGCCGAGCCTGAGGCCGGCCACGGCGAGGGCGAGCCCGCCCGCGACCGAGAGGAGGAGGTACAGCACGGCGAGCCACGCCTCGCCCGCGCGGGTGAGCACGAGGAGTGCCGCCATGACCGCCGAGAGGGTCGTGAACGAGCCGATCACTCCCGACCCCAGGCCGGCCTTCACCCAGGCCGGGGTCGTCGGGCGCGTCCACAGGCCGCCGACGAGCCAGCCGAGTGCGAACGTGCCGACGAAGTTCACGATGAGCGTCTCGACCGGGAGCTCGCTGTCGGCGTGCGGGAACGCGAGATCGCACGCGAGCCGGAGGCCGGTGCCGATGAGGCCGCCGACCGCGACGGCGAGGAGAGCGCGCACCCCTCGAGGCTACGCCTCGGCCGGTTCGGCGAGGGGGACAGGGGCGACGAGGGCGACGACCCAGTCATTGGCGTGCAGCACGTGACCGGGGGAGATCTCGAAGTCCTCCTCGCCGAGGAGCGTGAAGCCGGCTTTGCGGCACACGGCGTTCGACGGCGGGTTGTCGACCCGCGGATATGCGTGCACCGGCAGCGTCTCGCCATCGGCCCGCGCGTATTCGAGCATCGCGATGACGGCGGCCGGCGCGATGCCCTGCCCGCGATACTCGGCCTCGACCGACCAGCCGCTCTCGAGCGCGGGCTCACCGTGCCAGTCGTGGTGCCAGTAGCCGACCACGCCGACGCCCTCGGGATGCCCCGGGATCACGATGCGGAACTGCTGGCCTTGACCCGCGCGCCCCAAGCGCAGGTACCGCTCGTGGCGCGCCCGCACCTGCTCGTCGTTCTCGGGCCCGCCGAGCTGGTCCATGAGCTCGTGCGTGTTCGCGCGCCGCAACAGGTCGAGGTCGTCGTCGGCCCAGGGGCGGATCTCGACGTCAGGCATACGCCCATCGAAGCACGCGCCGCCGACACGCGGAACGGATGCCGGGACATCCGTTCCGCGTCCGGATCGCCGGAGCGCTTCGGCTCGACCGTTCGTCATCGTTCAGGACGCGACGCGGCGTCAGCGGTCGGCGAGCGTCGCGAGCACGTCGGCGCGCACCTGAGCGAGCCGCGCCTTCAGCAGGGTGACCGACTCGGGGCTGACCAGCCCGCGATGCGCATGCGTGCGCAGGTCGGTGCGCAACTGCTGCCTGAACTCGGTCAAGACGATGTCGGCCTCGTGCACGGCGCGGTTCGACTCGGCGGCGAGGTTGATGCCGGGCGCCTCCGCCGGCGCTCTCCGCGCCGGCCGACGTCGAGCGTGCGGCACGCTTGCCCTCGCGGGCGGCACTCGCGAGCTCGGCGCGGAGCGAGCGCATCGCATCGTTCACCTCGGCGCGCACGCCGTCGGCGAGCCGTCGAAGGGAATCGGTGACCTCGTCTTCGATGGCGTCGAGCTCGTGGCGCCGTGCATCGAGCTCGGAGCGCCCGGCATCCGTGATCTCGTAGACCGTCTTGCGGCCGTCGGTCGACTTGGTGACGAGCCCTTCCTCCTCGAGCTTCGAGAGCCGCGGGTAGATCGTGCCGGCGCTCGGGCTGTAGGTGCCGCCGAACTGCTCGGAGAGCGCCTGGATCAGCTCGTAGCCGTGGCGCGGCTGCTCGTCGAGCAGCGCGAGCAGGTAGAGCCGGAGGCTGCCGTGGGCGAAGACGGGCGGTGTCATGCCCATGCCTCGCCGTCGCTCGTCGTGGCGGAGCCCGAGCTGCCGGCCTCGCCCGAGGCCCCTTCGGCAGGCTCAGAGAACGCCGCGGTGCGCGCGCCCGCCGTCGCCTCGCGGCGCATGACCGAGATCGACCCCGAGACGCTGTTCGCACCGAGGTCGAGCCACCGCCCGGAGAGCTCGCCGGTCACGCGCTCGAAGCCCTTGCCGAGCATGCCCCTGATGGTCGTGTCGTCGATCAGCACCGTGCCGCCGACGCTGTTGACGCGGTAGCGCGCGCCCGATCCCGGGTCGAAGCGAACGGTGAGATCGCCCGAGATGGTGTTCGTGTCGACCCGGTCGGGGGTGCCGTAGGCGTCGAGGATCATGTTGCCCGACACGGTGTCGGCGTGGAACGAGCGGACGTCGCCGGTGGCGACGATGTCGCCCGAGACGGAGTGTCCGACGATCCGGCCGACGTGGTTGCCGGCGGAGATCTCGCCCGAGACGCTCGAGACCTCGACGTCGCCCTCGTGGTTGTCGAGCACGAGGTCGCCCGAGACGGTGCTGAGCTTCGCGTCGTTCGTGAACCCCGAGACGAGCGCGTCGCCCGAGACGACGCCGAGCTTCATGACGACGTGGCGAGGAGCGAGGATCGAGACCTCCGCCTTCGCGTTGCCCACCCAGCCCTTGAAGACATCGATGAAGTTGTCCCAGCGCAGCTGCGGGTGGTCGATCTCGACCACGTCGCCGTCGATCTCGACCTTCAGGTCCTTGCCGGTGACGCCCGTCACCTCGATGCGCGCGCCCGGCTCGTCGTGCGCGATCACATCGACCTTGCCGCCGATGAGGGTCACCTTGAGCTTGCGCACGAGCTCGAGGTCGATGACCCGGGACTCGCCCGGGTTGATGACCCACTTCTCAATGGCCATGTTGCGTTCTCCTTCTGATGCGGGGGCGGATGCCGCGGCTACTGTTGCGGAGGCGGATGCCGCGGCATCCCACCGCCCTTGAACCCGACTGTCTCGCGATATATCGCGTCTTCCTCCATAACACGATATATCGCGTCTGCCTACTTGGCAAGCTTGGCCAGACGTTGGGCGCTCGGCTTCGGGCTGCGTGTCTGGCCGGATCAGGAGATTCTGACAACACGCCGTGCTGCACCGTCGAAGGGCCGGCGCGTCGCCAGAATCTCCTGATCCGGCAGACGAAGAACGCTGGGCGAGCGGATGCCGCGCGCTTGACATTGACGCTGCGTCAACCTCTACCGTGGCATCCGTGGGGCTGAACCGCCCGACGATCAGGAGAGGAGCACGCCGTGGACTGGTCGATCCAGGAGATCGCGAAGCTCGCGGGCACGACGAGCCGCACGCTGCGTCACTACGACGACATCGGGCTGCTCACGCCCGCGCGCATCGGGTCGAACGGCTATCGCTACTACGACGAGCCGGCGCTCGTGCGCCTGCAGCGCATCCTGCTGCTGCGCGACCTCGGACTCGGACTCCCCGTGATCGCCGAGGTGCTCGACCGCGAGGAGAGCGCCCCGCACGCCCTGCGCAGCCACCTCGAGTGGCTGCGCAGGGAGCAGGACCGGCTGGCGAGGCAGATCTCGTCGGTCGAGAACACCATCGGAGCATTGGAAGGAGGTGAACAACTTATGGCAGAGCAGATGTTCGACGGTTTCGACCACACCCAGTACAAGGACGAGGTCGAGCAGCGCTGGGGCAAGGACGCGTACGCGAAGAGCGACGCGTGGTGGCGCTCGCTGAGCGCCGACGAGAAGTCGGCGTGGCAGCAGCGCGTCGCGCAGCTCGGCAGCGACTGGATCGCGGCGCACGAGCGGGGCATCGACCCCGCGGGCGACGAGGCGCAGGCGCTCGCGCAGCGCCACTTCGAGTGGCTGCGCGGCATCCCGGGCACGCCCGGCGGCGCCGCAGAGGGCCCGAGCAAGGCGTACTTCCTCGGCCTCGCCGAGATGTACGTGGCCGACGAGCGCTTCGGCGCGAACTACGGCGGCCAGGCCGGCGCCGAGTTCGTGCGCGACGCGATGACGGTCTACGCCGAGCGCAACCTGTAGCGCGGCGGCAGTCGCCCCCGAGGTGTCCGGGCCTCGGGGGCGACTGTCGTCTCGGGTCCGTCAGGAGGCGGGGGTGACGGATGCCTCGGCGCCCGCGTGCGGCGCGGGCGTGGCGCCTGCGGGCGGCGCGCGGCCGGCCGGGGCATCCGCTCGCTCGGATCGTTCCGCTCGCGTGATCGCGAAGAGCGGGATCGTGTACCCGCAGAGCGGACCGATGAGCAGGGCGAACGCGACCGTGCCGATGCCGACGTTGCCGCCGAGGAGCCAGCCGGCGGCGAGCACGATGAGTTCGATGCCGGTGCGGACGATCCAGATCTTCCAGCCGGTCCTGCGGTGGAGTCCGGTCATGAGGCCGTCGCGCGGGCCGGGACCGAAATTCGCGCCGATGTAGAGGCCGGTTGCGGCGGCGAGCACGACGATGCCCGACGCGAGCAGGAGGATGCGCACCCAGAGGTCGAGCCCGGCGGGGATCAGCCAGAGGCCGACGTCGGCGGCGGGGCCGACGAGGAGCGCGTTCATGACCGTGCCGAACCCGGGTCGCTGGCGGATCGGGATCCAGAGCAGCAGCACGACGCCGCTCATGATGACCGTGATCAGGCCGAAGCCGAGGCCGGTCTGCTTCGCGATGCCCTGCGTGAGCACGTCCCACGGCGCGACGCCGAGCTCACCTCGCACGATGAGCGCGATGCCGAGGCCGTAGAGGAACAGCCCGACGTAGAGCTGCACGAAGCGGCGCGCGAGCACCGGCGCGGGGTCGGCGGATCGGAGCAGGAGAAGGCGGGGCATAGTGCAATCCAATTGCACGATCGACCTTTTCCAAAAGGCTCAGTGGTGCAGCCGCGTTCCGCGGCTCGGGTCAGGACCGTCCGCCCCGCTCGGAGTCGGTGTCCGCCGGGCGCGACGCAGGGGTCGCCGAGTCCCGACCTGCCGAGTCCCGACCTGCCGAGCCCGGCGTCGTCGGGCTCTCAGTGGTGAAGCCGCCTTCCGCGGCTCGAGTCAGGACCGTCCGCCGGCTCGGCGTCGGTGTCCGCCTGCGGGCGACGCCGGAGTCGCCGAATCCCGACTCGCCGTGACCCGGTGTCGCCGAGCCCGGTGTCGCCGAGTCCCGGTGTCGCCGAGCTCCGCGGAGTCGTCGACTGCGGGGCCGCGCGCGATGGTCGAGGCGACGCGACCGAAATCCCCTGGCTGCGCCGCCGGAACAGCAGCGCGGAGAGTACCGCCCCGAACGCGAAGAATCCTGCTGCCCACCAGTACGTCACCGAATAGCTGTAGATCGCGGCCTCCGCGGTCACCGCAGCGGTGGGTGGCGCGTGGGCCGCGACGTACGCAGTCGCGGCACTCGCGGCGATGGTGTTGAGCAGCGCAGTGCCGATCGACCCGCCGACCTGCTGGCTCGTGTTCACCATCGCCGAGGCGACGCCGGCGAAGTGTCCGTCGACGCCGAGTGTCGCGGTCTGGATCGACGCCGGCACGATCAAGCCGATGGCGAACCCGACGATGATGAGGGGCGGCAGGATGTCCGCCGCATACGTGGAGTCCGCATTGAGACGTGTGAAGAGCACCATGCCGATCACGCCGAGCGTCATGCCCGAACGGCACCATGAGCTTCGGGCCGAGCCGGGGGAGGAAGAAGTTCGTCGAGAGTTGCGCCGCGAGCACGAGCGACAGGGTCATGGGCAGGAACGCGACGCCGGTCTGGATGGGCGTATAGCCGAGCGAGGTCTGCAGGTAGAACGTGACGAAGAGGAAGATGCCGAAGAGGCACGCACCCACGATGAGCACGGACGAGTAGGAGGCGGCGCGGTTGCGATCGGTCACGATCGAGAGCGGGAGCAGCGGATGCTTCGCCACTCGCTGCCAGAGCACGAACGCGATCAGCAGCACACCGGATCCGACGAGCATCCCCCACGTGAGCGGTGATCCCCACCCCTCGCTCTCGGCGTTCGAGAAGCCGAAGACGAGGAGGAAGAGTCCGCCCGAGACGAGCACGGCGCCCGGGACGTCGAGTCTCGGGCGCGGGCCCGAGAGGGTGACGTTGTGCACGAGGAAGATCGCACCGATGACGCCGACGATGGCGATGACGACGTTGATGTAGAGGTTCCAGCGCCAACTGAAGTTCTGGGTGAGGAACCCGCCGAGCAGGAGCCCGATCGCGCCGCCGGCACCGGCGATCGCGCCGAAGACGCCGAAGGCGCGGGCACGTTCCTTCGGGATCGTGAAGGTCGTCGTGAGCACGGCGAGCGCGGTGGGGGCGAGCACCGCGCCGAACGCGCCCTGGAGCGCGCGGGCCGCGACGAGCATCTCGAAGTTCACGGCGGCGCCGCCGATGGCGGACGCCCCGGCGAACCCGATGAGGCCGATGAGGAAGGTGCGCTTCCGGCCGATGATGTCGGAGAGGCGTCCGAAGAAGAGCAGCAGGCTGCCGAATGCGAGCGAGTACGCGGTGATGACCCACTCGCGCTCGCCGTCGGTGAACCCGAGCTCGTCCTGTGCCTGGGGCAGGGCGATGTTCACGACCGTGGCGTCGAGCACGACCATGAGTTGCGCGAGTGCCACGGTGACGAGTGTCCACCACCGGCGCGAGGACGCCGCCTCGGTCGTTGCGACGGGGGCCTCCGACGCCTGGGCCATGCGCGACACTTTACGCCCCGGTCACAGGCGCGACCAGTCGATCTCGCGCGGCCCATCAGTGGACGTCGGAACCTCGCGCACCGTCTCATTGCGCACCCGTCGCGATGCTCGCCGTTCACCGCCCGGCAACCGAGGCGTCGCTCCGCAGGAGGACGCTGGCCCTCGAAGTCAACCCCTGACCCACGCTGGAGTGTGCCACTTGTCTGCTCGTCCACTGTCCGCCGCCGCACTGATCGCGGCATCCGTCATCGCCTGCGGCCTCGTCGCCGCGCCCGCTGCCGCCGACGAGACGGCCGGCTCCGCCTTCACGCGCACCGCGACCTACCCCGTCTACCAGAACGTGCCCGCGGGCGTCGACCCGGCGCTGCCGACCGTCGCCGAGATCTCCGCCGCCAGTGCAGACGGCCGCACCGTCGTCTACACCGACGCGCTCGGCAAGCGCATCGGCTTCCTCGACGTCTCCGACCCGGGCGCGCCCGTCGGGCTCGGCACGGTCGATCTCGCGACGCTCGGCCACGCCGACGACCAGCCCACCTCGGTGTCGATCGTCGGCGGCTACGTGCTCGTCGTCATCGACGAGACCGGCGGCGACTTCGTGAACCCGAAGGGGCGACTCGACGTGCTCCGCCTCGACGACCGCACCCGCGTCGCGTCGATCGACCTCGGCGGCCAGCCCGACTCGATCGCGATCTCGCCCGACGGCAAGTACGCGGCGATCGCGATCGAGAACCAGCGCAACGAGGACGTCGAGGTCGACGGCGTCGAGGGCGGCATTCCGCAGGCGCCCGCCGGCTTCGTGCAGGTCGTGAAGCTCACCGCGTCGAAGCCCTCGAGCTGGAAGGCGCAGCCCGTCTCGCTCACCGATCGCAAGGCCGCATCGATCCTCGAGGATGCGGGCATCTTCGGCGCGACCGACCCCGAGCCCGAGTACGTCGCATTCTCGCCCGAGGGCGACCTCGCGGTCTCGCTGCAGGAGAACAACGGCGTCGCCCTCATCGACGTGAAGAACCGCAAGGTCACCGGCGCGTTCTCGACGGGCACCGTGACCGCCTCCGGCTTCGACACGAAGGAGGACAGCGTCATCGACGCGAGCGGCTCGCTCACGGACGTGCCGCGCGAGCCCGACGCGATCGCCTGGGTCGACGCCGACCACATCGCCACCGCGAACGAGGGCGACCTCTCGGGCGGCACGCGCGGCTGGTCGGTCTTCGATGCGAACACCGGCGATGTCGTGTGGGACGCGGGCAACAGCTTCGAGCAGCTCGCGATCACGTATGGTCTCTTCAACAACGACCGCGCAGCCAACAAGGGCCCCGAGCCCGAGGGCCTCGCGATCGCCGAGTTCGGCGGCATCCGCTACGCCTTCGTCGCGAGCGAGCGCTCGAACTTCGTCGCGGTCTACGACCTCACCGACCCGGCTGAGCCCCGAGTTCGTGCAGACGCTGTTCTCGACGAACGGGCCCGAGGGCATCCTGCCGATCCCGTCGCGCGACCTCCTCGTCGTGTCGAGCGAGAACGATGACGCATCGGTGGGCGTGCGCGCGAGCGTCAACGTCTACGAGTTCGGCACGGATGCGCCGAGCCAGCCGAGCATCGTGAGCGACTCGGTCGACGGCGAGGCGATCGGATGGCTCGCGCTCGGCGCCCTCTCGGCGAACCCCGCCGACCCCGGCACGATCTTCGCCGCGAGCGATGTCGCGCTGAAGCCGTCGACGATCTTCACGGTCGACGTCACGGGCGCGCCCGCACGCATCACCGACACCCTGGTGGTCACGAAGAACGGCACGCCGCAGAACCTCGACATCGAGGGCCTCTTCGCCCGCCCGGCCGGCGGCTACTGGCTCGCGAACGAGGGAGCGACGGGCGCCGGGAACTCGCTCGTCCGCACCGACGCCGCCGGCGCCGTCACCGAGACCGTCGCGCTGCCCGCCGAGGTGACCGCCCAGATCGGCAGGTGGGGCCTCGAGGGCGTCACGGCGACGACCGATGCCTCGGGGTCCGAGATCGTCTGGGTCGCCGTGCAGCGACCGCTGTGGACGAATCCGACCGCGGCAACCGGCCCGCTCGACGGCGAAGGCGTGACCCGCATCGGCCGCTACGACACGACGACCGGCGAGTGGAGCTGGTTCGGCTACCAGCTGGAGTCGACCGGCGTCGCGGGCGATTGGATGGGTCTCTCCGAGATCGTCGCCGTCGACGACGACACGCTCGCCGTGATCGAGCGCGACAAGCTCAACGGCCCGAAGGCCGCGATCAAGCGCGTGTACACGGTCGAGGTGCCGGATGGCGCCGGCGTGACCGGTCTCGCGACGCCGACGGTGCTCGACAAGACGCTCGCGATCGACGTGCTGCCCGCGCTGCAGTCGGTGAACGGCTGGACGCAGGAGAAGCTCGAGGGGCTCACGATCGGCGCCGACGGCGAGGTGTACGCGGTCACCGACAACGACGGCCTCATCAACGCCACGGGCGAGACGGTGTTCCTGCGGCTCGGCTCGGCTGCCGAGCTGTTCTAAGGCAGGGCCACTCTTCTCAAGCAGGGAGAACGGGGTGGTGGGCGCCTGGCGTCCGCCACCCCGTTCTGCTGCACCGCGACGGTCCTCGGCGCGGGTGCGGGTGAGCCGAGTCCAGCACGTGTCGCGCCGGATTCCCAGCTGCCCGTGACATTTCCGGGCCCATGCCCCTGAGAGAATCGAGCAATGCACCTGCTTGCCGCGCTCAGCATGAAGAACCGCGCGCTCATCGCCCTCATCACCGTCGTCGTCGCGATCTTCGGCGGAATCTCGCTCACGAGCCTCAAGCAGGAGCTCGCTCCGTCGATCGAATTCCCACAACTCTCGATCGTGACGAGCTACCCGGGCGCGTCGCCCGACATCGTCGACACGGACGTCTCGACACCGATCGAAACGGCGATCCAGGGCATCACGGGCCTCGAGACGACCTCGACGACGAGCTCGACCGGGCTCTCGCGCGTCACCGCGAGCTTCACCTACGGCACCGACCTCGCGTTCGCCGAGCAGAAGCTGCTCTCCGCGGTGAACCGCATCAGCGGGCAGCTGCCCGCTGACACCGACCCGCAGGTGATCGCCCTCAGCCTCGACGACTTCCCGGTGCTGCAGGTGGCCGTCACCGGCGTCGACGACATCAGCGCGCTCTCCGACGAGATCGAGCGCACGACCCTCGGCGAGATCACCGACATCGACGGCGTGCGCGACGCGACGCTCGTCGGCGAGATCGGCCAGCGCGTCACCATCACGCCCGACCCCGCGAAGCTCGCCGCCCTCGGTCTCACCCAGCAGGCGATCCGCGATGCGTTGCAGCAGAACGGCCTGCTCGTGCCTGCCGGCGAGATCACCGAGGGCGACTCGACGTTCGCGGTGCAGACCGGCACCCGGCTGGGCAGTGTCGACGACATCGCCGCGCTCCCCGTGCTGGGGGCGACCGAGCAGCAGCCGGCTCCGGATGCCCCGACCGCCGCCCCCGACGACAGCGTCGGGCTCCCCGGCGCGACGACCCCCGACGCGGCGACCGGCGAGGCCGCCCAGGCCGCGCAGGCCACGGTGAGCGTGCCCGTCGCGGCGACCGTCGCCGACGTGGCATCCGTCGAGCTCACCGACAACCCGGTCACGAGCATCTCGCGCGTGAACGGCGAACCCGCACTCACGATCTCGATCACGAAGCTGCCTGCCGCCAACACCGTCGAGGTGTCGAACGCGGTCACGGCGCTCCTGCCGGATCTCGAGTCCTCGCTCGACACCACGAACCCCGGCGCGACGTTCACCGTCGTGTTCGACCAGGCGCCCTACATCGAGCAGTCCATCGAGTCGCTCGCGACCGAGGGCCTCCTCGGCCTCCTGTTCGCGGTGATCGTGATCCTCGTCTTCCTGCTCTCGATCCGGGCAACGCTCGTCACCGCGATCTCGATCCCGACCTCGGTGCTGATCACCTTCATCGGGTTGCAGGCCGCCGACTACACGCTCAACATCCTGACGCTCGGCGCGCTCACGATCGCGATCGGCCGTGTCGTCGACGACTCCATCGTCGTCATCGAGAACATCAAGCGGCACCTCGTCGAGGGCGTCGACAAGGCGGCGACGATCGTGCACGCCGTGCGCGAAGTCGCCGGCGCCGTCACGGCGTCGACGATCACGACCGTCGCGGTGTTCCTGCCGCTCGCGCTCGTCGAGGGCGTCACGGGCGAACTGTTCCGCCCGTTCGCGCTCACCGTCACGATCGCCCTGTCCGCATCGCTCCTCGTGTCGCTCACGATCGTGCCCGTGCTCGCGTACTGGTTCCTCAAGCCCGCGAAGCTGCACAAGCACGACGACGAGGCCGAGATCGCGGCGGCGGCGTTCGTCGACGACGTATGGCTCGCGCCGGAGCTGCGCGACGCCGACGGCAACACGGGGCTCAGGCCGGCCCCTGCTGCGGTGACGAGGCCCGCGGCATCCGCCACGGCGACGAGCCACGCGGCATCCGTCGACGAGCTCGAACACCCCTCGCGCCTGCAGCGCGGCTACCTGCCGATCATCGGGTGGACCCTCAAGCACGGCGTGGCGACGATCCTCATCGCGGTGCTCGTGCTCGCCGGCACCGTCGCGCTCATCCCGCTCCTGAAGACGAACTTCCTCGGCTCCTCGGGGCAGAACACCTTCCAGGTGACGCAGGAGCTGCCGGTCGGCACGAGCCTCGACGCGATGGATGCGGCGTCCGAACCGGTCGAGCAGGCGATCCGCGACACCGAGGGCGTCGAGACCGTGCAGACCTCGATCGGCGCCGGGCGCGGGCTCACCGCGGCGTTCGGCGGTGGCGCCTCGACGATCACCTATTCGGTGACCACCGACGAGAGCGCCGACCAAGAGGCCCTGCAGGCGTCGGTTCGCAGCTCGCTCGACGACATCGACGACGTCGGCGAAGTCACCCTCGCGGCCTCGAGCGGCTTCGGGGCTTCGAACGACATCGAGGTCGACATCACCGCCTCGAACGCCGAAGACCTGCAGAGCGCCACCGACACGGTCGTCGCCGAACTCGCGGGCATCGACTCGCTCGCGCAGGTTTCGTCGAACCTCTCGGAGTCGCGTCCGTATGTCGCGGTCGAGGTGAACCGAGCGGATGCCGCAGCCGCCGGATTCTCCGAGGTCGCCCTCGGCGGCTTCGTGTCTGCTGCGATGCAGCCGCAGAGCAGCGGCTCGATCGTGATCGACGAGAAGACCCTCACGATCTTCCTCACGACCGAGAATCCGCCGACCACGCTCGAGCAGCTCTCGGCGCTCGAGGTGCCGACCCCCACCGGGCTCGTGCGGCTCGACACGCTCGCGACCGTCGAGAACGTCGAGGGACCGGCATCCGTCACCACCGTGCAGGGCCTGCGCAGCGCGACCGTCTCGGCGACCCCCTCGGGCGACGACCTCGGCACGGCGAGCGGCGCGGTGCAGGCGGCCGTCGACACGGTCGACCTTCCGGCGGGCACCACGGCGTCGCTCGGTGGCGTGACCGCCGACCAGACCGAGTCGTTCTCGCAGCTCGGCCTGGCGCTCCTCGCGGCGATCCTCATCGTCTACATCGTGATGGTCGCGACGTTCCGGTCGCTGCTGCAGCCGCTCCTGCTCCTCGTCTCGGTGCCGTTCGCGGCGACCGGTGCGATCGCGCTGCAGGTGATCACGGGCATCCCGCTCGGCGTCGCCTCGCTCGTCGGCGTGCTCATGCTCGTGGGCATCGTGGTCACGAACGCGATCGTGCTCGTCGACCTCGTGAACCAATATCGAACTCGCGGCATGACCGTGCGCGATGCGCTCGTGCACGGTGCATCCCGACGTCTGAGGCCGATCCTCATGACGGCGCTCGCGACCATCTTCGCGCTGCTGCCGATGGCCATCGGCCTCACCGGGCACGGCGGATTCATCTCGCAGCCGCTCGCGCTCGTGGTGATCGGCGGTCTCGTCTCGTCGACGGCGCTCACGCTCGTGGTGCTGCCGGTGCTGTACGACCTCGTCGAGGGCGGGCGCGAGCGCCGGCGGGCCAAGCGCGCCGCGAAGGCGGGCGGGGCGGATGCCGCGGCAGACGCTTCCGGCCCCGGCGCGGCGGATGTCCCGGCGGAGGTCTCACCGGGCGAGGGCATCTAGCCCGCGGCCCCGCACGCGAGCCGTCGATCTTGGCGGGGTCCTCGACCCCGAACCAGCCAAGATCGACGGCTCGCGCCATCCGCGGGGAGCTACGGCGTGCGGGCGGCCTTCGCCAGGAGGGCGGCGCGCTCGCGCTCGTTGCCGGTGAGGCGGGCGGCGGTCTCGAGTTCGGCGCGGGCCTCGCCGGCGCGACCGAGCCGGAGCAGCAGCTCGCCGCGCACGGCCGGCAGCGGCGCGTACCCGGCGAGCCTGCCCGACGCGACGAGTTCGTCGACGATGCGGAGCCCGTTGGCCGGACCGGTCGACATCGCGACGGCGACCGCACGGTTGAGCTCGACGACGGGTGACGGCGCGATGCGTCCGAGCGCTTCGTACAGCAGCGCGATGCGCGCCCAGTCGGTGTCGTCGACGGATGCCGCGACCGCATGGCACTCGGCGATCGCCGCCTGCAGGCCGTAGGCGGCGCGGCCGCGGCCGATGCGGTCGGCGCGGGCGAGGGCGGCGGAGCCGCGGGCGATCTGGGCGCGGTCCCAGCGGGAGCGGTCCTGCTCGTCGAGCGGGATCGGGGTGCCGTCGCGGGTCGTGCGCGCTGCGAAGCGCGAGGCGGTGAACTCCATGAGTGCGACGAGCGACTGCGCCTCGGGCTCGCGGGGCATGAGCCCGGCCACCATGCGGGCGAGACGGAGGGCCTCGGCCGAGACATCCGGTCGCACCCAGGCCTCGCCGGTGGCGGGCAGGTAGCCCTCGTTGAAGATCAGGTAGAGCACGCTCAGCACCGAACCGAGTCGCGTCGGCGTACTCGTTCGGCTCGGGAACCTCGAACGGCACCTTCGCCGCCGCGAGGGTCTTCTTCGCGCGCACGATGCGCTGCTGGATCGTCGCGGTCGGCACGAGGAACGCCCGGGCGATCTCGTCGCTCGAGAGGCCGCCGACGATGCGCAGCGTCGAGCGCGATCTGCGCCTCGCGCGAGAGCACCGGATGGCACGACACGAAGATGAGTCGCAGGATGTCGTCGTCGATGGTGTCGGGATCCCAGAACGTGTCGGATGCCGCGGCGCCGTGCGCTCGAGATCGCGGGCCATCGCCGCGTACCGCTCGTCGAGCCGCTCGCGTCGACGCCAGCCGTCGATCGCCCGGCGCTTCGCGACCGCGGTCAGCCAGGCGCCGGGGTTGTTCGGCACGCCCTCGTCGGGCCACTGCCGCAGGGCCTCGACGAGGGCCTCCTGCGCGAGGTCCTCGGCCTGGCCGACGTCGCCGACGAAGCGCGTCAGGGTCGCGACGATGCGCGCCGACTCGATGCGCCACACGGCGGCGACGGTGCGGCGGGCACGGTCGGCGGCGGCATCCGCCGCGCCGACCGTGCCCGCGGCATCCGTACTCGGTCATTCGGAGCGAGGCGAGCGTGCCTTCGGCCTCTTCGCGCCAGCCGGCCTCCTTCTGGATCCACTCGTTGTCCTGGGGGAAGTCCTCGAGCTCGGTGACGCGGCGCACCTCGAGCTTCGAGCCGGGGCCGAGGGGGCAGCGCTTGGCCCACTCGGCGGCCTCTTCGTTGCTCGACACCTGGATGATCCAGAAGCCGTTGAAGAGCTCCTTCGTCTCGGCGTAGGGGCCGTCGGTGACGACCGGCGGAGTCGAGTCGAAGTCGACGACGAAGCCCTCCTTGGCGTCGGTGAGGCCCTCGCCGGCGAGCAGCACGCCCGCCTTGATGAGCGACTCGTTGTAGGCGCCCATCGCCGCGATGACCTCGTTGAAGTCGAGGTTCTCGTAGGCCTCGACGGCCGCGTCGTCGGACCGCATGATCAGCATGTACTTCATGGTCGTTCTCTCCTTCGTGGGAGGGGGCCGAAGTGCCCGCCTCACTCTGGCGTCGAACGGGCGGAGGCCGGATCGACATCGGTCGTGGATTTCTTTTCCTCATGCTGCCACGTCGGTGCCCGGCGCGGTCGACGCATACCCGAGGGGGGTACAGTGATCTCTGATCTTCTGCTCGTCAGCAACGAAAGGACCTCGTCATGACCCTCGCCCCCGAAGGACGCACCGAACTCGATCTCGCCGCAGGCGGCTGCACCTGTTGCGCGGTCGATGAGGCGCACGGGCGAGCGGATGCCGCGGCATCCGTCACCACTGCGGGTCTCGCCTCGGCGAGCTACGGCGTCGAGGGGATGACGTGCGGAAACTGCGTGCGCCACGTCACCGAGGAGCTCACGGCGATCGACGGCGTCGACGCCGTGGAGGTCGAACTCGTCGCGGACGGCGTCTCGACCGTGACCGTGCGGAGCGCCGCGCCCGTTGCCGCCGATGTGGTCGCCGCGGCCGTCGAGGAGGCAGGCTACGTGCTCGTGGCTCGATGAGCGACCGACGGCGGGCGGTGCCCGGCGGCGACTGAGCTGGGCGCTGCACGACGCGTCCGCGCGGAATGCAGGATGAGCGGGAGCACGCCCCTCCTCCGCGGTGGTCTGCCGTCTCTCATCCTGCATTCGCGGCGGCCGAGCGGCCGCCGGGCACTCATTCCACTCTCGGAACGCGTGCTCAGCGCGTGCGCTCGAGCACCGCGCGCGTCGACGCCTCGGGGCGCAGGTCGAGGCGGCGGAGCAGCTGCGCGTTCGCCGCGACGATGATCGTCGAGAGCGACATCAGGATCGCGCCGACCGAGATCGGCAGCACGAACCCGATCGGCGCGAGCACACCCGCGGCGAGCGGCAACGCGATGATGTTGTACCCGGCCGCCCACCAGAGGTTCTGCTGCATCTTGCGGTAGCTCGCGCGTGACAGCTCGATGACCGAGACCACCGAGCGAGGGTCGGATGACGCGAGGATGACGCCGGCCGACGCGATCGCGACATCCGTGCCCGCGCCGATCGCGATGCCGACATCCGCCTGCGCGAGCGCCGGCGCGTCGTTCACACCGTCGCCGACCATCGCGACGGTGAGGCCCTCGTGCTGCAGTTCCTGCACCTTCGCGGCCTTGTCTTCGGGGCGCACGCCCGCGTACACGCGGTCGATGCCGAGCTGCGCTGCGACGGTGCGGGCCACGGGCTCCGCGTCGCCCGTGATCATCACGACCTGCACGCCGAGCGCGTGCAGCGCGTCGACAGCCTCCTTCGACTCGGGTCGGACCTCGTCGGCGAGCGCGATCGCGCCGGCCACCTCACCGTCGACGAGCACGTGCAGCACCGTCTGTCCTGCGTCGCTCCAGCCGGCGGATGCCGCGAGCGGCTGCCGGCCCTCCCTGGCGAGCAGGCCGGGGCCGCCGACCTGGACGGTGCGTCCATCGACCGCGGCGTGCACGCCGATCGCCGCCGACGCCGTGAATCCCGACGCAGCGGGCACCGAGAGGCGGCGGCGCGCGGCATCCGCCACGATCGCCTTCGCGAGCGGATGCTCGGAGTCGGCCTCGGCCGCGGCGGCGAGCGACATGACCTCATCGGGGTTGAAGCCGGGTGCCGCGGCGGCATCCGTCACCGCCGGCTCGCCCTTCGTGAGCGTGCCGGTCTTGTCGAAGAGCACCGCCCCGACCGTGCGCATCGTCTCGAGGGCGAGCCGGTCGGTCACGAGCACGCCGCCGCGGGCCGCCCGCTCGGTCGCGATCGAGACGACGAGCGGGATCGCGAGGCCGAGCGCGTGCGGGCAGGCGATCACGAGCACGGTGACGGTGTGCACGACCGCGTCGTCGGGGTTGCCGAGCAGCGTCCAGGCGATCGCCGTGATGACGGCGGCTGCGAGCGCGAACCAGAACAGCCAGCCCGCCGCCCTGTCTGCCAGGCGCTGCGCGTGCGAGCTCGAGGCCTGCGCCTGCGCGACGAGGCGCTCGATGCCCGCGAGTGCGGTGTCGTCGCCGACCGCGCCGACGCGCACGCGGATCGCGGTGTCGGTCGCGACGGTGCCCGCGACGACGTGGTCGCCGGGGCCGCGGCTCACCGCGGCCGACTCACCCGTGATCATCGATTCGTCCACCGCCGCGGTGCCCTCGACGACGTCGCCGTCTGCCGGCACCCGGCCACCGGGGCGCACGATCACGAGGTCGCCGACGGCGAGCTCGGACGGGCGAGACGATCTCGGTCGCTGAGCTGGTCGAAGCGACGGCTGCGTCCGCTTCGACGGGATCAGCGAGCGGATGCACCACCCGCTCCGCCTCATCGGGCAGGAGTGCCGCGAGCGCGTCGAGCGCCGAGGAGGCCTGCATGATCGAGCGCATCTCGATCCAGTGGCCGAGGAGCATGACGACGATGAGGAGCGCGAGCTCCCACCAGAAGTCGAGCCGGTCGTCGAGGATGCCGAGGCTCGCGCCGAGGGACGCGAAGTACGCGACGGTGATCGCGAGGCCGATGAGGAGCATCATGCCGGGCTTGCGGGCCTTCAGCTCCGACCAGGCGCCGGTCAGGAACGGCCGCCCGCCCCAGAAGTACATGACCGTGCCGAGCACGGGGGAGATCCACGGGATCACCGCATTGTCGGGCAGCTGGTAGCCGAAGATCGCCGCGAACATCGAGCTGAAGGCGATCGTCGGGATCGCGATCACGAGCATGATCCAGAACAGGCGGCGGAACTGGCGGCTCATGTCGTGGCCGGCGTGGCCGCTCATATCGTGGCCGGCGTGACCGTCGTGGCCGCTCATGTCGTGGCGCCGTGACCGCTGTGGCCGCTCATGTCGTGACCGGCGTGACCGTCGTTGCCGCCCGCGGCGTGCCCCACGTGCGAGTCGGCTGCCGTGGCGACGCCATCAGCCGCGTGCTCGCGGCTCGTGCTCGTGGTGCTCGTGCTGGTGCTCGTGCCCGTCGTCGCGAGTCATATTCATCGATCTTCCTCCACAGTGTCGTTCGAGTTGAGGCCGAGTCACTATACCCCTAGGGGGTATCTCATGTCACGGGGTGCAACGCCACATCGTCCCGAACTGTTCCACCGCGCGGGGTTCGCGGAGCGAGAACACGCGTGCGCGGGGCATCCGTCTCGTGCTGGGATGACCGGATGGACATCCTCATCCTCGGCGGAACGCAGTGGCTCGGGCGCGAACTCGCGAAGGAGGCGATCCGACGCGGCCATCGTGTGACGTGCCTGGCCCGCGGTGAGGCCGGCGTGGTCGCCGACGGCGCGGTGCTCGTCGCGGCCGACCGGTCGCAGCCCGGCGCCTACGACCTCGTCGCCGAGCAGGAATGGGATGCCGTCATCGACGTCACCCGCCAGCCCGGCTTCGCGCGCCGTGCCGCCGCCGCGCTCGCGCCGCATGCCGCGCACTGGACCTTCATCTCGTCGGGCAACGTCTACGCGTCGCAGAACGAGCCCGGCGCAGACGAGTCGGCCGAGCTGATGCCGCCCCTCGAGGCGGACGAGTCCACGCCCGAGACCTACGGCGAGGCGAAGTCCGCGATCGAGCAGGCGTATCGCGAGGCGCTCGGCGACCGGCTGCTCGTCATCCGACCCGGTCTCATCGCGGGGCCGGGCGATGCGTCGGGCCGCAGCGGCTACTGGGTCGCACGGGCCGCCCGCGACGACGAGCCGATGCTCGTGCCCGACATCCTCGACGCCCCGGTGCAGGCGGTCCACGTCGACGACCTCGTGCGGTTCACCCTCGATTCGGTGGATCGGCGGCTGACCGGCGCGTTCAACGTGGTCGGCGACCGCGTCACGTTCGGCGCGTGGCTCGAGCGTTCGCGTGAGATCGGCGGTCATCACGGCGAAGTCGTCGCGGTCTCCCCCGAGTGGCTCGCCGAACAGGAGGTCGCCGAGTGGTCGGGCGCCGAGTCGCTGCCGCTCTGGATCATCGATCCCGAGTGGAACGCGTTCCAGGACCGGTCGAACCGCGCCGCCGTCGAGGCCGGCCTCGCGCTGCGACCGCTCGATCAGCTGCTCCGCGAGGTCCTCGAGTGGGAGCGCGAACAGGGACTCGACCGCGAGCGCGGCGCGGGACTCAGCGCGGCACGCGAACGCGAGCTGCTCGCCGCGCTGCGCGGCTGAGCGGTCTGGCCGACGCTGGCCGCAGCTGAGCGGTCCGATCAACGCCGGCGATTCTCGAACCACCGGCCGGTGTACGCTGCGGGAATGGGCCAATGGCGGCATGCTGAGGCAGCGCGGTGCTGACCGGCGAACGGGTCGTGCTCTCCCCGGTGCGGGAGGCGGATCTCCCCGCGTTCTACGAGGCGCACGTCGACATCCGCAACCGCGGCGACTACTTCCCGCTCGGGGTGCTGTCGGAATCGACCATGAAGGAGCGGTTCGCGCAGACCGGGTTCTGGGAGCGCGAAGAGGGCACCCTGCTGATCCGGAACCGCGACGGGCAGATGGTCGGCCACATCGAGTTCTTCCCGCCGGTCGGCTACTGGGACGCCTTCGAGCTGTCGTACCAGTTGTACGACGACGCGTATGCGGGCCGCGGCTATACGACCGAGGCGGTGCAGCTGCTCGTGGACTATCTCTTCGACACGAAGAAGAAGCACCGCATCCAGCTCGTCATCGTCCCCGAGAACGTCGCGAGCAAGCGGATCGCCGAGAAGTGCGGGTTCGGCTACGAGGGGCGCGTGCGTGGCGCGTTCTTCAACGCCGGACGCAACCACGACGTCGACCTGTTCGGGTTGGTCCGCAGTGATCCGCGCCCATGGCACGTCGTCGCGTCGAGCAGCTGACGAGCCGCTGACGACGTCCGGCATCGCAGACACGGCGGTCGACGGATGCCTCGGCCGGCGGCATCCGAATTGCTAGCGTCGAGCCATGGCGACGCTCTCGCACGATCCCCTGTGGCCTCGCGCCGGCGCCTGGCCCGCGCTCGCGGACCTCGACCCCGGAGCATCCGCAGACCTCGCGATCCTCGGCGTGCCCGCCTGGCGCACATCGCTCTCGCCGACGAACGCCCACGCGACACCCGCCGCCATCCGTGCGGCGCTGCAGCGCTACAGTCCCGCGCTCATGCCCGACCGCTCGCAGCCGGCGAGGCTCGAGGCGCGCGACCTCGCGGAGCTGCGGGTCGTCGATGCCGGCGACATCCACGAGCCCGACGGGCCCGAGGGTGAGGCGCGCACGATCGCCGCGGTCGCGGCCGCCCTCGAGCGTGCCACCGCACTGGTCGCGCTCGGCGGCGACAATTCGGTCACCGTTGCGACGGCCCTCGGCGCCTGGGGCCACGATCTCGACCGCGCCGGGCTCGTGACGATCGACGCGCACTACGACCTGCGCGACGGGGTGTCGAACGGGTCGCCCGTGCGCCGCCTCGTGGAGGCGGGCCTCGATGGCCGGCGCATCGTGCAGATCGGCATCGCCGACTTCGCGAACTCCGCGGCCTACGCGCGTCGGGCGGCCGAACTCGGCATCACGGTCGTGCACCGCGATGAGCTGCACGGCCGGCGTCCGGAAGAGGTCATGGCCGAGGCGCTCGAGATCGCCGGCGCGGGCGGAGGACCGGTGCATCTCGACGTCGACGTCGACGTCTGCGATCGGTCGGTCGCGCCCGCGTGCCCCGCCTCGGTGCCCGGCGGTCTCGCGGCGTGGGAGCTGCGGGCGCTCGTGCGCGCCGCGGCATCCGACCACCGCGTGCGCTCGGCCGACCTCGTCGAGATCGACGCGACGACGGATGCCGCCGACGAACGCACCGTGCGGCTCGCCGCGCTCTGCGTGCTCGAGTTCGCGGCGGGAGTCGCTGCACGGCCCGACGCGGATGGTGGCAGACTCGGCGCATGAAGACGCTCGTGCTCATCCGGCACGCCAAGTCGAGCTGGGACCACGCCGAACTCGCCGACGAGGATCGCCCGCTCAATCGCCGGGGCCTCAAGGATGCTCCCGTGATGGGCAAGCGCCTCGCCGACCGCGGGCTCGCGCCCGACGTGGTGCTCTCGAGCTCGGCCGTGCGGGCGCGCACGACGGCCGAACTCATCGCCCGCGAGCTCGGCTTCGACCCGGGTCGCATCGTCGTCGACGAGCGTCTCTACGGGGCATCCGTCGACGAGGTGCTCGGCGTCATCGGCGAACTCGACGATGCGCTGTCCTGCGTGATCGTCGTCGGGCACAATCCCGAGACCGAGTCGATCGCGCACCGGTTCTCCGACGAGATCCACGAGATGCCGACCTCCGCCGTCGCCGAGTTCACGTTCGACGTCTCCTCATGGTCGGGGCTCGCCGACGCCGAGCCGCTCACCGTGCGCGTCGACACGCCGCGCTCGTAGACGACGCCGCGCTCGGTAAACGACGCCGCGCTCGTAATGCTTCGAGGATCAGCCGCGCTCGACCGGGAACCTGAGGTGCGTCACGCGGCTACTCGCGTCGTGCCGGGACGGCGAGGGGTTGCATGCAGCCCACGAGATCGGCCTCCTCGTCCCTCGACCCGGTGACAGCACGCCCGCCCCTCGCTAGTGTCGAACCCAACGGGAGGGGGCGCCATGTCGTTCATCACCAGAGGATTCCGCGGACGCGACCGGGAGCGCGACGATCGGCTCCCGCCCGGCCAATCGCTCGTGCACGACTGGCCGGTGCTCTCGGCCGGGCCGACGCCCGACATCGAAACCGCGGAGTGGGAATTCACGATCCGCACCGAGACCGACGTGTACCGCTGGAACTGGGACGAGTTCATGGCGCTCAAGATCGACGACGTCGACACCGACATCCACTGCGTGACGCACTGGTCGAAGCTCGACACGCTCTGGCGCGGAGTCTCGCTCGACACCCTCTTCGAGAACGTCGAGACGCAGCAGGACTACGTCATGGCCCACAGCTACGGCGGCTACACCACGAACGTGCCGCTCGATGAGCTGCTCGACGGCAAGTCGTGGGTCGCCTTCGAGTTCGGCGGCGAACCCCTCGACCCCGAGCACGGCGGCCCCGCCCGGCTCCTCGTGCCGCACCTCTACTTCTGGAAGAGCGCCAAGTGGGTGCGCGGTCTCGTGATGATGGACCAGAACGAACCCGGCTTCTGGGAGCAGAACGGCTACCACATCCACGGTGACCCGTGGAAGGAAGAGCGGTACTGGTGAGCGACGCTCCCGCCGAAACGACCCGCTGGGGTCCACGCACCGTGCCGCGATCCGGCTGGCACGTCGGCACCGTCGTGTCAGCGAGCCGGGAGACCGCGAGTGCGGCGCGGCTCGACCTCGAGGTCGACGGATGGCCCGGCAACGCCGCCGGCCAGCACCTCGACGTGCGGCTCACCGCGCCCGACGGCTACACCGCGACCCGTTCGTACTCGATCGCCTCGTCGGGACCGAGCGACCGGGTCGTGCTCGCGGTCGACAAGCTGCCCGACGGCGAGGTGTCGCCGTTCCTCGTCGACGACGTGCGAGACGGCGACCGGCTCGAGGTGCACGGCCCGCTCGGGGCGTTCTTCGTGTGGCAGCCAGCCGGGGTGAGCAGCGAGACCCGATCCGTGCAGCTCATCGCCGGCGGCTCGGGCGTCGTACCGCTGTTCGCGATGGCGAAGGCGCACGCGGAGGCCGACGATCCGACGCCGTTCCGGCTCCTCTACTCCGTGCGCTCACCCGACGACACCTACTTCGCCAAGGAGCTGCAGGCGCTCGCCGTGGCATCCGCGCCGTTCCGCCTCGACTTCGTCTATACGCGCCGCGCGCCCGACGGCTGGCCCGCCGCTCCCGGGCGCATCACCCGCGAGGCGCTCGAGGCGGCCGTGGTGCCCGCCGTCGAGATGCCGCTCGTCTATGTCTGCGGCTCGACGGGATTCGTCGAGCGCATCGCGTCGTGGCTCATCGAACTCGGGCACGACCCCATGTCGATTCGCACCGAGCGATTCGGAGGCACGTGATGTCCCATGTCGATGGCAACTCGCTCGCCGGCCCGCTCGCGGAATTCTTCGCGTTCGACGTCACGACCGCGACCGCCCGCTGCAAGAGTTGCGGCACGATCGCCGAACTCGCTCGCGCGATGGTCTATCAGAGCGGCGCCGGCACCGTCGTGCGCTGCGGGACCTGCGATCGGGTGCTCGCCACCCTCGTCGAGTCGGGAGATCGCGCCTGGATCGGATTCAGCGGCGTGAGCGCGATGGAGGTGCGGCGGCTCGGCTGAGCTCGACGTGCGTGGCACGCCGGCAGCCGTCAGCCGTCGGACGTCGGACCGTCGGCGGACCGTAGCTCGCGGTCTGTCGCCGGACCCCAGTTCGCGGTCGAGCGCCGGGATCTGGAAGGCTTGCCCCGTGTGGATCGGCTGGATCGAGTTCGACCTGTTGCTCGGTGACGTGCACTCGCTGAAAGACAAGCGCGCCCTCATCCGCCCACTGCTCGCCGATCTCCGTCGAACCACCGAGTCGAGCGTGGCCGAGGTCGGCGATCAAGACCTGCATCGCCGCGCAGAGATCGGCGTCGCCGTCGCCGCTGCCGGCGCGGATCGGCTGACCGAGGTGCTCGATCGTGCCGAGCGCCTCGTCGCCGGGCGCCCCGAGTTCACGTTGCTCTCGGCGCGTCGACGCATGCGGCGCAGCGACGACGACTGAGCGCGTCGAGGTTCGAGCGGCGCGACGAGGTCTCAGTCGAGCGACGCGCCGTCCTTCCACACCCGTGCGACGAGCGGAACGCCCGGCCGGTAGGCGAGGTGCACGTGGCTCGGCGCGTCGAGGAGGGCAAGATCGGCGCGTGCGCCCGGGCGGATCGCACCGACATCCGCTCGCCTGAGTGCCGCAGCGCCGCCCGCGGTCGCCGCCCAGAGCGCCTCGGCCGGGGTCATGCCCATGTCGCGCACCGCGACCGCGATGCAGAACGGCATCGAGCTCGTGAAGCTCGACCCCGGGTTGCAGTCGCTCGCGAGCGCGACGGTGACGCCCGCGTCGATGAGACGGCGTGCGTCGGGGTAGGGCTGGCGGGTCGAGAACTCGACGCCCGGCAGCAGGGTCGCGACGGTGTCGGATGCCGCGAGCGCCGCGACATCCGCATCGCTGAGGTAGGTGCAGTGGTCGACGGATGCCGCGCCGAGCTCGACCGCGAGGCGAACCCCCTCGCCCTCGCCGAGCTGGTTGCCGTGCACGCGCACGCCGAGTCCGGCCGCTGCGCCGGCCTCGAGCACGCGTCGGGACTGCTCGGCCGTGAACGCCCCGCGCTCGCAGAAGGCGTCGACCCAGCGGCGCGTGCGGCGCGCAGGCGGCGAGCATCTCGCCGACGACGAGGTCGACGTACTCGTCGGGGCCGCCTGGGCCGCGAGTCGCCGCGGAGTACTCGGCCGGCACGACGTGCGCACCGAGGAACGTGACCTCATCGGTGACCTCGCGCGCGAGACGCACGAGCCGCTCCTCGTCGGCGACGGTGAGGCCGTAGCCCGTCTTGATCTCGAACGTCGTGGTGCCCTGCGCGTGCAGCTCGGCGACGAAGCCGGCAAGGCGGGCGCGCAGCTCGTCGTCGGTGGCGGCCCGCGTCGCCGCGACGGTCGAGCGGATGCCGCCCGCCTCGTAGCGACGTCCGGCCATGCGTGCCGCGAACTCGTCGGCGCGGTCGCCGCCGAACACGAGGTGCGTGTGGCTGTCGACGAATCCGGGGATCACGGCGCGGCCGCCGGCGTCGACGAGGTCGGAGCCGCGTCGGCGGCTCGCCGGGGCATCCGCTGCCGGCCCGACCCACGCGATGTGGTCGCCCTCGACGAGCACCGCCGCGTCGCGGAAGATGCCGAGCGGGCCACCCTCGCGGCCAGGCGCCGGGTCGTTCGTGACGAGCTCGCCGATGTTCGTGATGAGGGTGGTCATGGGTCATCCGACGTAGCAGTCCCGCATCGGCACGCGGAGGCCCCGCTCGCGGGCGACCTCGACGGCGCGGTCGTAGCCCGCGTCGACGTGGCGCATGACGCCGGTGCCGGGGTCGTTCACGAGCACGCGCTCGATCTTCTCGGCGGCGAGCGGCGTGCCGTCGGCGACGACGACCTGGCCGGCGTGGATCGAGCGGCCGATGCCGACGCCGCCGCCGTGGTGGATCGACACCCAGGTCGCGCCGCTCGCGGTGTTGAGCAGCGCGTTCAGGAGCGGCCAGTCGGCGATCGCGTCGGAGCCGTCGGCCATCGCCTCGGTCTCGCGATACGGCGAGGCGACCGATCCCGCGTCGAGGTGGTCGCGGCCGATGACGACCGGCGCCGAGAGCTCGCCCGACGCGACCATCTCGTTGAACTTGAGTCCCGCGAGGTGCCGCTCCTGGTAGCCGAGCCAGCAGATGCGTGCGGGCAGGCCTTCGAAGTGCACCTTCTGGCCGGCCTGCGTGATCCAGCGGCGCAGGTGCGTCGTCGTCGGGGAAGAGCTCGAGGATCGCCCGGTCGGTCGCGCGCGATGTCGGCGGGGTCGCCCGAGAGCGCCGCCCAGCGGAACGGTCCCTTGCCCTCGGCGAACAGCGGGCGGATGTACGCGGGCACGAACCCCGGGAACGCGAACGCGCGGTCGTAGCCGCCGAGCTCCGCCTCGCGGCGGATCGAGTTGCCGTAGTCGAAGACCTCGGCGCCGGCATCCTGGAACCCGACCATCGCCGCGACCTGCTTGGCCATGCTCGCCGCGGGCGCGGTCGGTGAAGCCCTCGGGGTCGCGCTCCGCCTCTGCGTGCCAGTCGTCGACGCTCGACGCCGACGGGCAGGTACGACGAGCGGGTCGTGCGCGCTCGTCTGGTCGGTGACGATGTCGATCGGCGACGCCGCGCAGCGAGCAGCTCGGGGAAGACCATCGCGGCGTTGCCGACGACGCCGACCGACAGCGCCTGCGCCCGCGTCCTTCGCGGCGACGACGCGCGCGATCGCCTGCGTCGAGGTCGGTGCGTGTACTCGTCGAGGTAGCCGTGCTCGACACGGCGCGCGAGCCGCGACTCGTCGACGTCGACGATCAGCACCGCGCCGCCGTTCATCGTCACGGCGAGCGGCTGCGCGCCGCCCATGCCGCCGCAGCCGCGCGGTGAGGGTGCAGGCGTGCCGGTCGAGGCATCGCTGCGCGGTCCCGAGCCGTCGAAGGCCCGCTTCGCGGCGAGCGACGTGCGACGGCGCGAACGTCTCGTACGTGCCCTGCAGGATGCCCTGCGTGCCGATGTAGATCCACGAGCCCGCGGTCATCTGGCCGTACATCGTGAGGCCGAGCTGCTCGAGGCGGCGGAACTCGGGCCACGTCGCCCAGTCGCCCACGAGGTTCGAGTTCGCGATGAGCACGCGCGGCGCCCACTCGTGCGTGCGGAACACGCCGACCGGCTTGCCCGACTGCACGAGCAGGGTCTCGTCGGCCTCGAGGCCTTCGAGCGTGCGCACGATCGCGTCGAACGACTCCCAGTTGCGCGCGGCCTTGCCCGTGCCGCCATAGACGATGAGGTCTTCAGGGCGCTCGGCGACCTCGGGGTCGAGGTTGTTCATGAGCATTCGCAGCGGCGCCTCGGTCTGCCAGCTCTTCGCGGTGAGCGCGGTGCCGCGCGCGGCGCGCACGGTGCGCCGGCCGGTCGTGGGTGCGTCGGTCATGCTCCGATCCCACACCACCCTCCGGTTTCGGACAACGGATGTCGCGGGCGCGGCGTCCGGGATCCCAGATCGGCGCTCCCGTGGTCAGCCGAGGCGAACTCCGCGTGCCGCCATGAAGGGCACCGCGTCGACCGCGACGTCGCCGAGACGGACCTCGTAGTGGAGGTGGCATCCGGTCGAGGCACCGGTGCTGCCGACGGCGCCGATCAACTGGCCCGCCGTCACCGTCTGGCCGGCGCGCGACGAGGATCCCGTTGACCTCGAGGTGCGCGTAGCCGGTGGAGACCCCTGCACCGTGATCGATGAGCACCCAGTTGCCGTAGCTGCCGTTCGCGCGCGCCTCGATCACGACGCCGCCGGTGGCGGCGAACACCGGCGTGCCGCAGCTCGCCGAGACATCCGTTCCCCGATGGAACTCGTTCACGGTCGGAAGCGGCTTGTTCGGCCGGGCCCCGTAGCCGTCGGTGATGTGACCGGCCACGGGAGGAGCCCAACCCTGCTCGCTGAGCTGGCCGGCGTCGCGAGGCAGCGACTCGAGGAGTTCGACACTCGCCGCCGCGACGCGCGCCTGCAGCCCGGACTGGGCCGCGGTGGCGGCGGTGACGGCACGCTCGGCGCTCGCGACATCGAGCTCGAGGTCTTCGACGGGGACGGTCTCGACCGCATCGCGCGCCGCCGATGCCCGCTCCTCGGCTTCCTCGGCCTCAGTCGTGCGCTCCTCGGCGAACTCTCCGAGCGCTGTTGCGTCGCCGGCGATCTGTTCGACGCGCGCCATTCCGCCGAGCCCGGCGAGGAGGTCGTTCCCGGCTCCGAAGACCGCGTCCATCGAGGACATCGTCGCGCCGTCGCCGTGCGAAGCCGCGAGGAAGGCGCGCGCCGCGACATCGGCGTCACGTCGTGCGTCGTCGGCGACCGACTGCAAGCGGTCGGCGATCGACTCGGCGACCTCGCGAGTGGACTCGGCCGCTGCGAGCTCGGCTTCGGCGTCGCGGAGCGCAGACTCCGCCTGCGTGACCGCGGTGCGTGCGCTCAGCAGGGCGGAGAGGTCGGGTGAGAGCCTGGGCCCGGTCGCGATGCGGCCGACCGGTCCGGCTCCGACCAGCATGACCGGCGCGCCCGAGGCGGAGAGCCCGTTCGGGGCGTCCTGCGCGGGGGTCGGTGGTTCGGGTGTCGGGGTCGGGGGCGGGGTGGGTTCGGGCGTCGGAGTGGGCGGCGGGCGTCGGGGTGGGGGTCGGTTCCTCGGGAGTCGGCGTCGGCGTCGGGGTCGGCTCAGGCGTCGGGGTCGGCGTCGGAGTCGGCGTCAGGCGTCGGAGTCGGAGTCGGCGTCGGGCGTCGGGGTCGGAGTCGGCTCGGGGGTCGGCGTCGGCGTGGGCGTCGGCGTCGGCGGGTCGGCCGGGTCCGTCGGGTCGGGCGTCTCCGTCGCCTCGCTCGAGCCGGACTCGCCCGCGGCATCCGTGGCTGAAAGCAGGACCGCATCGGCCTGCGCCGGACTCGCTCCCATGATGCCGAGCGTGATCGCGAAGGCGACCGCCAGCACAACTCCCCGAGACCGAGCACGGCGCACTCGGAACTCGTCGTTCTGGCCGGAGCGATTGCGATTCAGTGGCATGGGGTCCATTCGGGCGCCGGATGCGGGGCTGGCCTCCTCAGTCTTACATCTGCCCGGCAGGGCGACAACACCAGCTCACCCGGCCGTGTACCCTGTTCGGGTGACATGAGGGGCCCGCGCAGCGCACGCCTACGGCACTCCACCGGCTTCGCCGGCCATGGCCCCCGATGTCGTCTCGGGGCTGTGGCGCCTGATCGCAACGAACAACCGCGAACTCGGCCGCAGGTTTCTGCTCTACACCCGGTTTGGACGCGGCACGGTCCCACGTGCAGCGTCTGCAGGAACGCGCCGAAGAACTCGAGGTCGTGCATGTCCCAGTGATGAGGCCGCGTTGACGGCGCCGCGCGAGGTCTCCGCTCCTCCTGCAAGTCGTACGATCTCCTACTGCGAGCCTCGATCCCCGTGACTCCGCCACTGATGCTGAAATCGCATCAGTGGCGGAGTCGGCGCGAGCCCATGCCGCTGCCGAGAGTCGAGTGTCAGCCGTGGCACCGGTTGGGCGGGTTCCGAACGGCGCCGCGCGACATCCTCACGGGCTGAGTAAATCCTCGGGCTGAGAGTCTCAGAGGAGTGGCCCCGCGACGGCTGCGGCCGCCCCGACGACCTCGCCTGCGCCCACGAGCTCGATGATCGCCTCGATCTCGGGCGTGAGGAAGCGGTCCGGCCCCGGCACTGCGCCGACCCCCGCGACGAGCGACACCACCGCACCCGTCGCCGCACCCGGCGCGAGCGGCGCCCGCAGCGCGAGCCCACGCGCCGCCGTCATGACCTCGATCGCGAGCACACGCGTGAGCCCGTCGATCGCGCGCCGCAGCTTGCGCGCGGCGGCCCAGCCCATCGAGACGTGGTCCTCCTGCATCGCCGATGACGGGATCGAGTCGACCGAGGCCGGCACCGCGAGCCGCTTCAGCTCCGACACGATGCCCGGCCGCGGTGTACTGCGCGATCATGAGCCCCGAGTCCACGCCGACCTCGTGCGCGAGGAACGGCGGCAGCCCCTGGTTGCGGGCGGGGTCGAGGAACCGGTCGGTGCGCCGCTCGCTCATCGACGCGACATCCGCCACCGCGATCGCGAGGAAGTCGAGCACGTAGCCGACCGGCGCGCCGTGGAAGTTGCCGTTCGACTCGACCCGGCCGTCGAGCGTGAGCACCGGGTTGTCGATCGCGCTCGCGAGTTCGGCGTCGGCGACGGATGCCGCGTGCGCGAGCGTGTCGCGCGCGGCGCCGTGCACCTGCGGGGCGCAGCGCAGCGAGTAGGCGTCCTGCACGCGGGTGCACTCGGGACCCTTGTGGCTCGCCACGATCGGCGACCCCGCGAGCAGCCGCCGCAGATTCGACGCGGATGCCGCCTGCCCGCGCTGCGGGCGGAGGGCGTGCAGGTCCTCGGCGAACACGGCGTCGGTGCCCATGAGCCCCTCGACACTCATCGCCGCGGCGATGTCGGCGGTGGTCAGGAGCATCCGCAGGTCGTCGATCGCGAGGGCGAGCATGCCGAGCATGCCGTCGGTGCCGTTGATGAGGGCGAGGCCCTCCTTCTCGCCGAGGCGCAGCGGCGTGATGCCGGCGGCCGACAGGGCGCTCGCGGCATCCGTCAGCTCACCAGAGGCATCCCGCACCTCGCCCTCGCCCATGGCGACGAGTGCGCAGTGGGCCAGCGGTGCGAGGTCGCCGGAGCATCCGAGGGAGCCGTACTCCCGCACGACGGGGGTGATGCCCGCGTTGAGGATCGCGGCGTACGTCTCGGCGGTCTCGCGGCGCACGCCGGTGCGGCCCGTCATGAGCGTCGAGAGGCGCAGCAGCATGAGCGCGCGCACGACCTCGCGCTCGACCTCGGCGCCCGAGCCCGCGGCGTGCGAGCGCACGAGGCTCGCCTGCAGCTGCGCGCGGCGATCCTCGGCGATGAACGTCGTCGCGAGCGCGCCGAACCCCGTCGAGATGCCGTAGTGCGGCTCGGGGTCGGCCGCGAGCGCCTCGACGATCGCGCGGCTGGCAGCGACGCCGTCGAGGGCGGCCGGATCGAGGGTGACGGATGCTCCGTGGCGGGCCACCGCGACGACCTCGTCGACGCTGACGGGGACCGGTGCCGACGGTGACGGATGCCGCGGCTGCGGTCGTGTGCGGGCGCGATGGTGCTCATGCATCCGATTCCACACCGCCCTCGCGCGCGCGGGAACGGCGCCTTCGCACCCACCGTCCGGAATCCCAGACGCGGGCGTAGGCTGGCGGCATCCGAGTCGCCCATCGCGGTCGCCCATCGCCCGCCTTCACCCGCCTTCATCGAAAGTGCACTCCATGTCGGTATCGACGCCGCCGAACGACGATTCGCGCACGCTCGACGCCGCGCCCCGATCGAAGGTGCCGGCGGCCGACCAGACGCTCGCGATCCTCGCGCACCTCGCGGCGCAGCGCGGGCCGGTGCCCGCCACGACGATCGCGCACGCCCTCGACCTCCCGCGCTCGACCGTGTACCACCTGCTCGCGGTGATGCAGGAGCGGGGATTCGTCGTGCACCTGCCCGAGGAGCGCCGCTACGGCCTCGGTGTCGCCGCGTTCGAGCTCTCGAGCGGATTCAGCCGACAGCAGCCGCTTGCCAGGCTCGGCCGTCCGCTCGTCGCCGCACTCGTCGACCGCCTCGGCGAGAGCGGGCACCTCGCGGTGCTGCACGGGCGCGACGTGCTCTACCTCGTCGAGGAGCGCGCCCCCCGGCGTCCGTCGCTCGTCTCCGATGTGGGCGTGCGCCTTCCCGCCCACCTCACGGCGACGGGGCGCGCGATGCTCGCCGAGCTTCCGCCGGCGCAGTTGCGCGCGCTCTATCCCGATCGGTCCGCCTTCGCCGGGCGGCAGTCGGCCGATGGAGCCGACGAGGAGTGGAGCTACGGGCGCCTGAAGCGCGTGCTCGCGGTCGTGCGCGAGCACGGTTGGGCCGGCGAAGACGGCGAGGTGACGGGCGGCCTCGCGTCGGTCGGCGCCGTCGTGGTCGACCACCTCGGATGGCCCGCCGCCGCGATCGCGATCACTTTCGCCGCCGACGCCGATGAGCCGCGGCACAGCCGGCATCGTTCCTGCGGTGCACGAGGCCGCGGCGACGCTCTCCCGTCGCATCGGCGGCTCGCGCTGAAGTCGCGGGCGAGCCGCGCGACGCGAACTGGCGAGCCCGCGAGCGAACGGCGAGCCCGCCGCGACACACGATCGAGGTGCGCTCCCGAAGGAGCGCACCTCGATCGCCTTGGGGGGCTACTGCTTGAACGCGTCCTTCACGTTCTCTCCGGCCTGCTTCAGGTTGGCCTTCGCCTGGTCCGCCTTGCCCTCGGCGACCTTCTCGTCGTCGTGCGTCATCTTGCCGACGGTTTCCTTGGCCTTGCCGCCGAGCTCTTCGGCAGTGTTCTTCATCTTGTCTTCGGCACTCATGGTGCGTCCTTCCGTCGGGCCCGTGGGGCGCGGCTTCGCGTAGAGATCCATCAAACGTGAACGGCGCCGAATTCGGGAGGGGGTTGCGGCGAGCCGACGAGGCAGCTATGACGGGGCGAAAGAAGGGGCAACGGCACGACTCGCGAGCGATCGCACCGTCGACCCCCCACTGAGCGTCAGGCTCGACGCAGCCGGAGCGCCGCCACTCGCCGCCGCACGGTTGCGCTGCCGACCAGCGAGACGGTGAGCAGCACGAGGGCGATCACCGCGGGCACCGGCCCGAAGCCCGCGACCAGCAGCACGACGACCCCGGCGGCACCGCAGACCGCGTCGATCGCCGTGGAACCGGCCCGCGGTGCGGCCGCGGCACGCGGTGCAGGCGCGGCAGGCCTGCCGGCCGCCGCGGCCCCGCGAGGCGCTCGGCGCGCCCGCTCGAACCGCGCGAACGCGAGCACGACAGGAACCACCGCGGCCGCGGCGACGGCGAGCCAGATCGGGCGAGTGACCCACCACTCGACGCTCAGCGGCTCGGGGAGCGCCAGTCCGAATCCGGCGTTCGCGACGAGGCTGAGGCCCGCGAGCGCGATGAGCACGGGCATGTGCCAGAGGTAGACGGTCATCGCGCGCTCGCCGACGGCCGAGATGAGCCGCGAGGCATCCGCTCGCTCGACCCAGGCGCGGATGCGCGGGCGTGCCAGCTGGAAGAGGGCGAGCTGGGCGAGGCCGAGCAGCACGAGGCACACGGTCGGCGGATTGAGGTTCTCGAACATGTCGACGTCGTAGGGGCCGACGACCGTGAGCACGGCGAGCACGGCGAGGGATGCCGCGGCGATGCCCCACAGCGTCGTGCGGGCGAGCCGATCGAGGCCGCCGTCGGCGAGGTGGAAGCCGAGTTGCTGTACGAGGAGCCAGACGAAGAGGAGGTTCAGGAATCCGATCGCCTCGACGCCGGTGGAGAGATGCACCACGTCGACGGCGACGACCCCGGCGAGGAGCGCGAGCGGCGTCAGCACGCGCGCCCGTTCGTGCAGGCGCACCATGAGCGGCACGAGCGCCGAGATCGCGATGTACACGCCGAGGAACCACAGCGGCTGCCCGATGCGGAACCCGGCGGTCGCGACGAGCTCGGGCGCAAGTCCCGCGAGCGAGAGGGCGACGAGGGCGCCCGCGACGACGACCACGACCGCGATCGCCGGCCGCACGAGCCGTTCGAGGCGGGCCCGAACGTAATCGGATGCCGTGGCACCGCGCGACCGCATCGACCGCCAGTGGTGGACGCTCGAGAAGCCGCCCGCGATGAAGAAGAGCGGCATGATCTGCACGATCCAGCTGACCGGGCCGAACCACTCCTGGTGGTCGAGCGCGTTCTCCAGCACCGGGCCGTCGGCGCCGACGCTCACGCCGGCCATCGTCCCGTGCAGTGCGAACACGGCGATGAGAAGCAGCACGCGGATCGCGTCGACGCTCGTGTCGCGCGTCACCCCGGTGCGTTCGCGAGCGGATGCCGCGTGGCCGGTGCGCGCCGCCGGGCGAGCGGATGTCCCAGGGCCGGCGGTCCCGGTTGAGCGTTCGAGCGTGTCGGTCATGACCGGTCCCATCCGGGCGGCCCATCCGCCCACATGAGCAAGCTACGAACGTGGTATCGGGCGGGACATCACCCGGCGGAGCCGTTCCGGGCCCCTACCGGGGTAGGGGGGCACGGCCGGCGCAGAGGTGCGGCGAGGCGAGCTACGACCCGGGCTGCACGAGACCCGTGTCGTACGCGAGCACCACGGCGTGCACGCGGTCGCGGAGCCCGAGCTTCTGCAGGATCTTGCTGACGTGCGTCTTCACGGTCTGCTCGGCGATGAAGAGCGCCGAGGCGATCTCGGAGTTCGAGAGCCCCCGACCCACGAGTGTGAGCACTTCGCGCTCGCGTTCGGTGAGCTCGGCGAGGCGGGTGCCCGACGGCTTCGGCGGCGGCCCAGAGCGCGCGAAGTCCTCGATGAGGCGACGGGTCACGCTCGGCGCGAGCAGCGCGTCGCCGCCCGCGACGATGCGCACGGCCGCGACGAGCTCCTCGGGGGTCGCGTCCTTCAGGAGGAATCCGCTCGCACCCGCCCGCAGTGCGTCGTAGACGTACTCGTCGATGTCGAACGTGGTGAGCATGAGCACCCGCGGCACGTAGTCCGAACTGCGCGGCGGCGTCTGCAGCGCGCGAGTGGCCTCGATGCCGTTCTGCTCGGGCATCCGCACGTCCATGACGACGACGTCGGGGCGCAGCGAATGCGCGAGTTGCACCGCTTCGACGCCATTGGCCGCCTGCCCGACGACTTCGATGCCGGGCTGGGCGGCGAGCACGGCCGCGAAGCCGGCGCGCACCATCGCCTGGTCGTCGGCGATGAGCACCGAGATCGTCACACCGTTCCTCCGTCCGGCCCCAGCGGCAGGGTCGCGAGAACACGGTATCCGCCGCCGGGCCGCACGCCGAACTCGGCACGTCCGCCGAGCAGCGCCGCGCGCTCGCCGATGCCCACGAGGCCGTGGCCGCCGCCGTTCGTGTCGGGCGCCGAAGCATCCGTCGCCGCATCGTTCTCGACGCACACGACGAGGTCGTCGGCGAGCACCTCGACCGACACGTGGGTCACGGCGCCCGGCGCGTGCCGCACGACGTTGCTGAGCGCCTCCTGCACGATGCGATACGCCGCCGTCGTGGCGAGTCCCGACGCGGGCAGCCGCTCGCCGAGCTCGAGGGTCACCGGAACACCGGCGCGTTCGACGGATGCCGCAAGCGCCGGCAGCTCGTCGAGCGCGGGTTGCGGCGCGGTCTCGGCTTCGGCCTCCGAGCTCCGGAGCACTCCGAGGAGCTGGCGCATCTCGGTCATCGCGGTGCGGGCGGATGCCGCGATCTCGGCGAACTCGGCGCGCGCACCGTCGCCCATTCCCTCGACCCGGTACGGCGCACTCGTCGCCTGCACGTGGATGATCGACAGGCCGTGCGCGACGACGTCGTGGAGCTCGCGGGCGATGCGGTTGCGTTCCTCGACGAGCACGCGGCGTTGCTGCTCGGACGCGGCGTACTTGCGCTCGCGGAAGAGCTCGGCGCCGATCACGCGTCGTTGGGCGATCAGGAGCGCAACCGCGAAGGCGAGAGCCGTCACGGCCGCGGCCGTCACGACGTTCGCGGCCGCACCGGCGTCGACGAACGCGAACGGCGTCGTCACGACGACGCCGGCCAGCCAGGTGGCGAGCCCGATCCACCACGAGCGCAAGAGCCCGAGCACGATCAGGAGGGCGCCCTGGCTGATGATCGTGGTGGCAGGCCACGGCCACGGCGCACCGTCGGAGCCGGTGGAGAGCAGCGCGAACGCGAGCAGCGCGGCGGTTGCGAGCCCGGCGGCGAGTCCCGGCAGCCGCACCGCGAGCGGCAGCGCCCCGGCGAGCGCGAGGCTCGTCGTGAAGGCGGCCAGCAGGTGCACGCCGTAGAGGGTTGCGGCAAGCGGCACCGATACCGCGACGAGCAAGAGTGCGAGCAGAGAGGTGGCCACCCACATCCAGGCGCGGAACTGTCGGTCGGTGGGCTGCTGTGCGTCGTCCATGATGCCAGTCACTCTGTCATGCACATCGGGGCGAGACATCCCTCCGCCGAGCCAGACTGGGGGAGTACCACGGTATGGGGCGGCGACGGGCTGGTGCTAGCCGTGCGGGGGATGCCCCGCCGGCGGGGTGACGCCGTCGACGATCGCGTCGGCGCGCATGCGTTCGGAAGCGCGCACGTCGAGCGCGCGCTGCGTGCGGTTCTTGGCGATCAGGCGGTCGTCCCGCAGCGGAAACTGCACATGCTCTGCGGCGTCGACGCCGGCGCGGAGCTGGCGTGCCCGCTCGACTTCGGTGTCGAGCACCGCGCCGAACAGCATTGCGAGGTTCGAGAGCCACAACCAGAGGAGGAAGGCGATGATCAGGCCGACCACGCCGTACGTGCGCTCATAGCCGCCGAACCCGAAGACGTAGAGTCCGAAGAGTGCCGTCGTGACGACCCAGACCAGGAGCGCCGCCAACGCGCCGATGGTCAACCACCGGAAATCGCTGCGCTTCACGTTCGGTGCGGCCCAATAGAGCAGGGCCATGGTGGTGATGCCGATTGCGGCGACAACGGGCAGCTTGCCGATGTCCCACCAGAACGCGACGCCCTCGTCGAGCCCGAGGGCGCGGGCGACCGCCTCCGCGACGGGGCCGGCGATCACGAGGGCTGCACCGGCGATCGCGATCAGCACCACGAGCACCGCCGAGACCGCGAACATCAGCGGCCGCATCTCCCACACCGGGCGCCCCTCCTCGATCCCGTAGACACGGTTCATGCCGCGGCCGAAGGCGTCGACGAAGCCCGACGCCGCCCACAGCGTGCCGATGAGCCCGATGGCGAAGGCGAACCCCGCGTGCGATGCGCCCACGAGCTGGTCGAGCGGCCCGCGGATCGCATCGGCGACGGCGTGCCCCGCTGAGATCCTCCAGGACGCCCAGGGCGTTCTCGGCCGCCGACTCGGCGCTCCCGAAGACGCCGACTGCAGCGAGGGTCGCGAGGAGCGCCGGGAACAGCGTCAGAAGCCCGTAGAACGTGAGCGCCGCCGCGACGTCCTGCACCTGGTTGATGCGGTACTCATGCACCGTTCGGGTGAGGATGACCCGCCAATCGCCTCGCGCGAGCTGGGTGGGTGAGTCGTGGTCGGGCATCGTTCCTCCACTCGGGCCGACGAGCGCCGCGGCGCACGCGCGGCACCGCCCGTATGGCCGAGCCTAGGGCCGCAGCGTGCACCGGCACAGCGGTTGTCGCGTGCGCGGCGCGGCGCGGCACAGCGCGATGCTCTCGCGCCCAGAGGAACGCGCCGATCGAACGCGGCCGATCGAACTCAGCCGAGCCGAACTCCGCCGAGGTGCGCGTGCAGGAATCCGGCGACCCGTGCCCGCAGCGCCTCGTCGAGGATCCCGATCGAGTGCGCGCGCGCCCGGCACGACCACGAGCTCGACCGAGACGCCCGCCGCCGCGAGCGTCGTCGCGAAGCGCTGCGACTGGCCGAGCGGCACGATCTCCTGCTCGGCGTGCCCGATGAAGAACGGCGGATCGGTGGGGTCGGCGCGAGTGCCCGGCGAGGCATCCGCCGCTTGAGGGCAGGTCTCGTCGCTCGCGCCCGGCTCGCAATCGAGGTACTCGCCGATGATGGTGCGCAGCCACACGGATGCCTCGTCGCCGGCGAGCTCCGCCGCCCCGAGCCCGAGCGGGCCCGAGAGCTCGGCCACTGCCGCGACGCGGGAGCCCTCGTCGAGCGGACCGTCACCCGACGTGCCGAGCAGCGCCGCGAGGTTGCCGCCGGCCGAGCCGCCGAACGCGCCGATGCGCGCGGGGTCGATGCCGAACCGCTCCACCTGGTCGGGTGCGCGCATCCACTCGACCGCGAGCGCGACGTCGTCGATCGCCGCCGGGAATCGTGCCTCGGGCACGAGCCGGTAGTTGACGGATGCCGCGACGAACCCTTCGCTCGCGAGCCAGAGGCACACGTTGCGCCAGTCGGCGTTCGCCTTGTCGCCGCGTGCCCAGCTGCCGCCGTGGATCGAGATCACCGCGGGCCGCGCTTCGCCGGTGATCGCCGTGTCGGGCGGGCTGCACACGTCGAGGGTGAGGAGCGTGCCGTCGTCGCTGACGCCGTACTCGAGGTCGGCGTCGACCCGGATGCCGGCCGGCGCCGTGAACGTGCGGATGCCGATGATCTCGGTACCGGCGACCTCGCTCGCGGCATCCGGCCCCTTCGGGTCGATCTCACGGAGCTCGAGATGGAAGCCCGAGAGCGCGACGACGCCCGTGATGGCGGCTGCAGCGGCCGTGACGGCCACCGCGATCCGCCTGCGACGGATGCCGGAGCCGCCTGTGCGTCGGGTCGAGGTCACACCGGGCTCCGGGGTTCAGGGGTGGAGTGATGTTAGCTCAGGTTCCGTCGCCTGAGAACCCTCGTGCTGCCACCAGTGTGGGGGAGACTTCCCGTTCCACGTCTCGTTCGCCTTGGTCCCGCGGGTCCCGTGTTGCGTTCCGCGTCTGGAAGCATTCGCCTCTCGTCGCGACGTCGCGCGTCAGGCGTCGAGCGGTGAGCGGTTTGGCGAAGCACACCGAGTGGGGCTCGCCGACGTATTGGCCGAACTGCGGGATCTCGCGGTAGCCGTGCCGCGTGTACAGCGCCTGCGCGGCGTCGTGAAGGTCGCCGGTCTCGAGCACGATCTCGCGGATGCCCCGCGCCGACGCGTCGGCTTCGATACGGGCGAGCAGGGCTCCGGCGACACCTCGGCCCCGCGCCGCCGGGTCGACGAACATGCGCTTCAGTTCGCCGCGGGCGGGCGCCGCGGCATCCGCTTCGGCACCCGTGTCGTCGACGAGCGCCGCGATGCCCACCGCGCGCTCGCCGTCGCGGGCCACGTAGAAGGCGACCCCGGGGCGCTCGAGCGTCGCGACGTCGAGCAGGAAGTTGCTCTCGGGCGGATACAGGCTCTGGGCGTCGGCGGTACTGCAGTCGAGCAGCCGCTCGACCTCGGGCTGGCGGGGTGGTTCGACGGCGATCGTGACGGTGGCGCTCACCCGGCGAGCCTACGTCGACGGCGTTTCACCCGTGTTACGCAGGCGTGCGGCGCCAGGCGACGGCTGCTCGCCGAGTCGTCGGACACCGATCAGAACGGCTCGGGAGTCGACGGCAGCGTCGGTTCCGGCGTCTCCGGCGGGTTCGGCGCGGGCGGTTCGTCGGGAATCGGCGCCAGTGGCTCGTCGGGATTCGGCGCGAAGGGCTCATCGGGACCCGTCGGTCCCGGCTCAACCGGCGCGGGTGTGTTGGGATCGGGATACGGAACGTCCGGATCGGTCATCATCCCGCCTTCCTTCGTTGCTCTCCTGCGACGCTACGCGCATTCGCCGCTCGCGTCAGCCGGTTGCGGCCGACCGGCACATTCCCAGCCGATTTCCGGTATTGTTGCCGAGTCGGTTCTGGACACTGCGCAGTGCGCGGATGGGTTTGTGAGTCCAATGGGCCGGTTTCGAGGCGAACGGCCTCGGATAGTCACCGTATGTGAACGGCCCCGGTCGACGATGTTCCGGGTTCTCAGTGTGCTGCGCCTGCAGGCGCTGCCATGTACTTGAGTACAACCCAGGAAGTCACCATGCCCAAGAACAAGAAGCCCCAAGGCGGCAGACCCGCCAAGAACTTCGACCCGTCGTACGCGAGGGGCGGCTCGAAGGGCGGCCCCGCGCGCGCCGGCTCGTCGAAGCCCGGTTCGCGCAGCGAAGGCCACCGCGGCTACCGCCCCGAAGAGACGGATGCCGCGCGCAAGCCCCGCTGGTCGCGCGACGAGCGCGTCGCCACCGGCCGTGCACCGCACCGCTCCGAGCGCGACGGGCGCGACGCCGGCCAGACCAATGAGCGCCCGGCGCGCCGGTTCGACCGTGACGACCGCCCCGCGCGTTCCTTCGATCGCACCGACCGTCCGGCTCGTTCGAACGACCGTGATGACCGCGCGCCTCGTTCGTACGACCGCAACGACCGTCCGGCTCGCTCGAATGACCGCAACGACCGTCCGGCTCGCTCGTACGACCGCAACGACCGTCCGGCTCGCTCGTACGACCGCACTGACCGTCCGGCTCGCTCGAACGACCGTGATGACCGTGCGCCCCGCTCGCAGGACCGCACTGACCGTCCGGCTCGTTCGTTCGACCGCAGCGATCGCCCGGCGCGTTCGTTCGACCGCAGCGACCGCCCGGCTCGTTCGTACGATCGCGACGACCGCGCCCCCCGCCGCGACCGTGACGACCGCCCTGCACGTTCGTACGACCGGAGCGACCGCCCGGCGCGCTCGTTCGACCGCAGCGACCGCCCGGCTCGTTCGTACGATCGCGACGACCGCGCGCCCCGCCGCGACGTCGACCGTGCCGGCTTCAAGGACTCCGGTCGCCGCGAGTCGAGCTTCTACCCCGCCAAGGAGCAGGGTCATCGCTTCTCGCCGTCCGACGACGTCGTGCTCGAGCGCCTCGAGGCCGATGCCATCCAGGCGACCGAAGTCGATGGCGTGACCTTCGCCGATCTCGGGCTCGGCGGCAACGTCGTGCGCGTGCTCAAGGAGCTCGGCGCCGAGGCGCCGTTCCCGATCCAGGCGGCGACCATCCCGGACGGTGCTCGAGGGTCGCGACGTACTCGGTCGCGGCAAGACCGGCTCCGGCAAGACCATCGCCTTCGGTGCCCCCACCGTCGAGCGTCTGATGAAGCTCTGGGCCGAGAGCGGCAAGTCCGGCGGCAAGCGCCAGATGGGCCGCAAGCCCCGCGCGCTCATCCTCGCGCCGACCCGCGAGCTCGCGCTGCAGATCGACCGCACCGTGCAGCCGATCGCGCAGAGCGTCGGCCTCTTCACCACCCAGATCTACGGCGGTGTCCCCCAGCACCGCCAGGTCGGCGCGCTCCAGCGCGGCGTCGACATCGTGATCGGCACCCCGGGCCGCATCGAGGACCTCATCGAGCAGCGCCGACTCGACCTCTCCGAGGTCGTCATCACGGTGATCGACGAGGCCGACCACATGTGCGACCTCGGCTTCCTCGAGCCGGTGCAGCGGATCCTCCGCCACACCGCCGACGGCGGCCAGAAGCTGCTCTTCTCGGCGACCCTCGACAAGGGCGTCGCCGCGCTCGTCGACGAGTTCCTCGTCGAGCCGGCCGTGCACGAGGTCGCCGGTGAAGACCAGGCGTCGTCGACGATCGAGCACCGCGTGTTCATCATCGAGAACCGCGAGAAGCGCGACATCGTCGCCCAGCTCGCGAACCGCGACGGCAAGACCCTCGTGTTCGCGCGCACCCGTGCGTTCGCCGAGGACCTCACCGAGCACCTCGAGGACTACGGCATCCGTGCCGTCGCGCTCCACGGCGACCTCAACCAGTCGCGTCGCACGCGCAACCTGCAGCAGTTGACCTCGGGTCGGGTGAACGTGCTGGTGGCGACGGATGTCGCGGCCCGCGGCATCCACGTCGACGACATCGACCTCGTGATCCAGGCCGACGCGCCCGACGAGTACAAGACGTACCTCCACCGCTCGGGCCGCACCGGCCGCGCCGGCAAGGAGGGTCGCGTCGTGACGCTCATCCCGGGCAACCGCCAGCGCCGCATGACCGAGCTGCTCGGGCGTGCCGAGATCGACGTCGAGTTCGAGCGCGTCGCCCTCGGCGACGAGCTGCTCAACGAGGTCGCGGTGTCCGAGGGCATCGACGAGCAACTCGCCGGCTGAGGCATCCGCTCGCACTGAATCGCACGAAGACCCGCGTCCTTGAAGACGCGGGTCTTCGTCGTACCGAGGTCAGACGTGCACCGGCCGCTGCCGTGTCCGTGTGGCGCCCGAGTACACGTCGTACGCGCCGCTACCATGAGCGCGACGCGCTCCTTCCGTGCGATCACGGGGTGAATCGAGCGCCCGAGACGTGGAGGGGCACGACATGACCGACGACCGGAACCCGCAGAGTCCGCCACCGGAGCCACCGACGTCTCCGTCGGCCACGCCGGAGGTACCGACGTCGCAGTCGGCCCAGCCGGAGCCACCGACGTCAGAGTCGGCCGCGCCGGCCACGGCGCCATCCTCGAACGTGAGTCGAGCGATGCTCATCTGGTTCGGCGTCGCCGTCGTCGTCCTGTCGTTCGTCGCGGCGTTCCTCGGCGCCCGATTCGCACAGCCGACCGACGCGGCCGAGGCGGTCGCGACGCCGACGCCGACGGCCGCCGAGGTCGATACGGCAGCCTACGAAGAGGCGATCAAGGAGATCCTCCCGGCGGGATCCGCTGTTCGTGTCGGCACCGGGGTGCCCGAATCGGGCAAGGGGTACGAAGGCGACGTGTACATCGACATCTCCACCTCCGATGTCTACCTGTTCCAGGACGACTGGACGCTCGTCGGGAACATCCGCACGTCGGCAGCCGAGAACCTCACCGGCGCGACCGGCGAGACCGGCGCGACGGGTGAAACCGGCGCGACCGGCGAGACCGGGCGCGACTGGCGAGACCGGCGCCCCGGGTGCGCCCGGCACGCAGCTCACGCTGGGCCTCGGGGAGCCCGAGAACGAGACCTGCACGGCCGATGGCGATGTCTACATCGACACCGAGATCGTTGCGTTCTACGAGTGCACGGCAGGAGAGTGGGTGCTCTTCGGCCCCGCCGACGGCCCCGCACCTCCGTCCGCTCCCAGCGACGAGCCCGCCGAGGGCTGACCCGCCGCACCGTTCAGTCGTGCACCGGCACCGGCACCGGCACCGGCGCCGCTCGGGCAGTACGCGCGCGAACATGCGGTCGAAGACGTTCGCGCGGTCGAACTGCAGCGCGTGCGCGCGGGCGCGCAACCCGAGCTGCCGCACCTCGTCGGCGGGCATCGCGATCGCCTGGTCGATCGCACCGGCGATCGCGGAGGGATCGTCGACCGGAATGATGATCGCGTGCCCGCCTGCCGCCTCGCCGATGCCGCCCGTGTCGGTCGTGATCACCGGCCCGCCGCCCGCGAGCATCTGCTCGGCGATCGCGATGCCGAACGTCTCGACGAACTCGGGGCGCGGCTTGCTCGGCAGCACGAATGTGGCGCAGCCGGCCATGAGGTAGGGCTTCTCGGCATCGCCGACGTCGTCGAGGAAGTCGATGAGATCGGCGGCACCGGATGCCGCGGCCAGCGCGCGGAGCTCGTCGGACTGGGGCCCGCGCCCCACGATGACGAGGCGATGTCCCTCGCGAGCACGGCTCCGCACGAACCCCTCGATCAGGTCGTCGACGCCCTTGGCGTGCGCGAGTCGCGAGAGGAAGAGCACGTAGCCGCCGCGCTCGAGGCCGCGCGCGGCGAGCACCCGGTCGATCTCCGCCTCGTCGAGATCGAGGTAGGGCGCCGAGTCGATCGCAGGGTAGGAGATCTCGACCCGGGCGCGGCACTGGGCGGCGAAGCTCGTGCCGTGCAGCGCGTCGATCTCGGCGGCGGACTCGACGATGAGCTCCCGCGTGTACTCGGAGACGGCGATGCAGTGGTCTTGGCTCAGGTAGCTCGAGAGGATGTGCGCCGCCGGGCCGAACCGTCCCTCGGCCACGCACGAGCGCACGACGTTCGTGACATCCGACCCGACCGCCTCGGCGATCGTCGTGACGTTCACCGGCAGACCGGTGCTCCAGGCGACGCGCATCGCGTCGGCCACGGCGACCGTGTGCGGACTGAGGTAGAGCGACAGGCACACGGTGGGCACGCCGTCGGTGAAGAGTTCGACGAGGCGGCCCGTGATGCCGGCGAGGTAGCGACCGTCGGGCACCTTGTAGTCGCCCACCGGCTCGGGCCGTTCGACGGTGATGCCGGGACTGTACGGCAGCACCCCGTCGAGCGGCTTCAGCGGCAGCCCGGCAGCTTCGAGGCGCTCGATCGGCCAGGTGACGATGCGAACGTCGGTGAACCCGCGTTCGAGCGCGGTTTCGGCGAGGTTGCGGGCCTCGACCGAGTGGCCGCAGATGACGGGATCGGCTCGCACGATGATGATGAGCCTCGTCGGTCTGGTCATGGCGTCCTCCTTCGATGTGGTGCAGAAGCAGTCGGTGGTCGTCGTGAGAGTGCGATGATCAGGGTTCCCCGCTCGGACCGCCGCCGAGCCGTCGGCTACGCCGGTCTCCCCACCCGTTGGAGGGACCGTACGTGCACAACGTGGCCGGGGGATTACGGGCGTGTGACGTTTCCCTGTGAGTACTCAGTCCACGCGGCCCTCGTGATCGGCGGCTGGACGGGCCCGGCTGGCGCCGGGGGCATCCGTTTGCCATAATTACTTCCTGAACGGTCGGTCGGGAATTCCGACCCGAGCGCACCGAATCCACGCGTCTACGCTGGGGTCGAGCGTTCCACCCGAGACAGTGCGGTCAGGAGTGAACCATGGCGGAGGCCTACCTCGTCGGCGGCGTGCGCACGCCGGTCGGGCGCTACGGCGGCGCGCTCGCGAGCGTGCGACCCGACGACCTTGCCGCCCTCGTCGTCGGCGAGCTGGTGCGTCGTGCAGAGCTCGATCGCGCCGGCGAACTCGGCGCGATCGACGAGGTCATCCTCGGCGCCGCGAACCAGGCCGGGGAGGACAACCGCAACGTCGCACGCATGGCGGTGCTGCTGGCCGGGCTCCCCGACGAGGTGCCCGGCATCACCGTGAATCGGCTCTGCGCCTCGGGCATGTCGGCGATCACGATGGCCGCGCAGGCCGTGCGGGCCGGTGACGCCGACCTCATCGTCGCGGGCGGTGTCGAATCGATGACCCGCGCCCCGTGGGTGCAGGCGAAGCCCGACAAGGCGTGGGCGCGTCCGGGCGCGATGCACGACACGTCGATCGGCTGGCGCTTTCCGAACCCCGAGCTCCTCGCCCGCGACAAGGCGACGTACTCGATGCCCGAGACGGCCGAAGAGGTCGCACGGGTCGACGGCATCACGCGCGCCGAGGCCGACGAGTTCGCGCTGCGCTCGCAGCAGCGGGCGGCGGCGGCGATCGCCGCGGGGCGGTTCGAGTCCGAGATCGTCGGCGTGCCCACCCACAAAGGTGAGGTGCTCGTCGACGAGGGTCCTCGCCCCGAGACGACGCTCGAGGTGCTTGCGGGGCTCCGGCCGGTCGTCGCCGGCGGATCCGTCGTGACGGCGGGCAATTCGAGCGCGCTGAACGACGGGGCATCCGCGATCCTGGTGGCGAGTGCCGAGGCCGTCGAGCGCTACGGGCTGACGCCGCGGGCACGCATCGTCGTCGGCACGTCGGTCGGGCTCGCGCCCGAGATCATGGGGCTCGGTCCCGTGCCCGCGACCGAGAAGGCGCTCGAGCGCGCCGGCATCGATCTCGACGACATCGGCTCGATCGAGCTGAACGAGGCCTTCGCCACGCAATCCATCGCGTGCATCCGCCGGCTCGGCCTCGACCCCGAGCGTGTGAACGCCGACGGCGGGGCGATCGCGCTGGGGCATCCGCTCGGCTCGTCGGGGTCGCGCCTCGTCGTGACGCTGCTCGGCCGCATGGAGCGCGAATCGTCGCGTTACGGCCTCGCCACGATGTGCGTCGGCGTCGGCCAGGGCACCGCGCTCATCGTGGAGCGTGTGTGATGGCGCCGGCGGCGGCACTCACGGGAAGGAGCGGCCGGTGCTGACGGATGCCGCGGAGTCGCCGCTGCTCGTCGAGCGGCACGACGACCGGGTCGTCGCGACCCTCAACCGGCCCGACAAGCGCAACGCGATCGACCAGGCGACGATCGATGCGCTGCATCTGCTGTGCGCCGAGCTCGAGGCGATCCCGCGGACCCTCATCCTGACCGGCGCGGGCGGCGTGTTCGCCTCGGGCGCCGACATCGCCGAGCTTCGCGACCGGCGGGCGGAAGACGCCCGCGCGGGCATCAACGCCCACGCATTCGTGCGCGTCGCGCTGCTCCCGATGCCCGTGATCGCCGCCCTCGACGGCTACGCGCTCGGCGGCGGCGCCGAGCTCGCCTACGCGGCCGACATCCGCATCGCAACGCCGGCGCTGAAGATCGGCAACCCCGAGACCGGCCTCGGCATCATCGCCGCGGCCGGCGCGAGCTGGCGACTGAAGGACATCGTGGGCGATGCCCGGGCGATCGAACTGCTCCTCACCGGACGCACCGTCGGCGCCGCCGAAGCGCTCGAGATCGGGCCTCGTGAGCGAGCTGCATCCGGCCGACGAACTGCTGCCCGCGGCGCACGCGATCGCCGATCGCATCGCCCGCAACGACCGAGCCGCCACGATCGCGACGAAGCGGGTGTTCCGCGCGCCTCGCGACGCGCACCCCGCCGTCGATCTCGACGAGCAGGCGGTGCTCTTCGAGAGCCCCGAGAAGTTCCGCCGCATGACCGAGTTCCTCGAGAGGAAGCACAAGTGAGCGACGAGACACGCGCCGGTGCGCCAGCCGACGTCGGCGTGCTCGGCGGCGGACGCATGGGCGCGGGCATCGCGCACGCGTTCCTGCTCGCGGGCTCGCGGGTCACCGTCGTCGAGCGCGACGCGGATGCCGCGGGCGCGGCGTCGTCCCGCGTGCTCGAGTCGATCGAGGCATCCGTCGCCCGCGGCACCGCCGACGAGGACGCCGGCGTCATCGCCGCGCGCTTCGCCACGAGCACCGACGTCGGCGACTTCGCGCGCTGCGACCTCGTGGTCGAGGCCGTGCCCGAAGACCTCGAGCTGAAGATCGACGCGCTCACCCGCGTCGAATCGGTGCTCGCCCCGAGCGCCGCACTCGCGTCGAACACCTCGTCGATCTCGATCGACCAGCTCGCGACGCTGCTCGAGCGACCCTCGCGGTTCCTCGGCATGCACTTCTTCAACCCGGTTCCCGCGTCGACGCTCGTCGAGCTCGTGCGCGGCGACGCGACGGCGGCGTCGCTCGTCGACGACGCCCGCGACTGGGTGCACGCGCTCGGCAAGACGCCCATCGTCGTCGCGGATGCCCCGGGCTTCGCGTCGTCGCGGCTCGGCGTCGCGCTCGGGCTCGAGGCGATCCGCATGCTCGAAGACGGCGTCGCGAGCGCTGAGGACATCGACGCGGCCATGACGCTCGGCTACAAGCATCCCGTCGGCCCGCTTCGCCTGACCGACCTCGTCGGCCTCGACGTGCGGCTCGGCATCGCCGAGTACCTCTCGAACACGCTCGGCGAACGATTCGCCCCGCCCGCGCTGCTGCGCCGCATGGTCGCCGAGGGCAAGCTCGGCCGCAAGTCCGGCGAGGGCTTCTACACGTGGGACCAGCAGTGAAAGGAACCCCGATGAACACGATCCTGCCGAGCTACGTGAACGGCGAGTGGTGGGTGCCGGATGCCTCGGCGGCGGCCTCCGCGCAAGAGGTGCGCGATGCGTCGACCGGCGAGCTCGTGGCCCGCGTCTCGACCGAGGGGCTCGACCTCGGCCGCGCGCTCGAGTACGCCCGAACGGTCGGACAGGCGAGCCTCGGCGAGCTGACGTTCCACCAGCGCGCGATGCTCCTCAAGCAGCTGGCGCTCGCGCTCACCGAGCGGAAGGCCGAGCTCTACGAGCTCTCGGCCCGCACGGGCGCGACGAAGCAGGACTCGTGGGTCGACATCGACGGCGGCATCGGCGTGCTCTTCACGTACTCGTCGAAGGGCCGCCGTGAGATGCCGAACGCGAAGGTGTACGTCGACGGCGCCGTCGAGAACCTCTCGAAGGACGGCTCATTCCTCGGCCGGCATATCTACACTCGCCTGCCCGGCGTGGCCGTGCAGATCAACGCCTTCAACTTCCCCGTGTGGGGTTCGCTCGAGAAGTTCGCCCCGGCGTTCCTCGCCGGCGTGCCGACGCTCGTGAAGCCCGCGACCCCGACGGGCTACCTCGCCGAGGCCTTCGTGCGCATCCTCGTCGAGTCGGGCCTCCTCCCCGCCGGCTCCCTGCAGCTCGTCTCGGGCAGCGTGCCGACGCTCTTCGACCACTTGCGGCTCGGCGACCTCGTCGGCTTCACCGGTTCGGCCACGACCGCCGAGAAGCTCCGTTCGCACGACGCCGTGCAGACCGGCGGCGTGCGGTTCACGAGTGAGACCGACTCGATCAACGCGAGCGTGCTCGGCACCGACGCGGTTGCCGGAACCCCCGAGTTCGACGCGTACGTGAAGCAGCTCGTCGTCGAGATGACGTCGAAGGCGGGGCAGAAGTGCACGGCGATCCGCCGCGCGATCGTGCCCGAGGCATCCGTCGACGCCGTGATCGACGCCGTTCGCGACCGCATCGCCGAGCGCGTGGTGCTCGGCGACCCGCGCGCCGAGGGCGTCACGATGGGCCCGCTCGCGTCGCTCGCGCAGCGCGACGAGGTGCTGCGTCAGGTCGGCAAGCTCGAGGCGGCCGGCGGCGAGCTCGTGATCGGATCGACGGATGCCCCGGCGGTGACCCTCGCCGACGGCGCGACCGGCGCGGCATCCGACGGCGCCTTCGTCGCGCCGATGCTGCTGCGATTCACGGATGCCTCGAGCCCCGCCCTGCACGAGGTCGAGGCGTTCGGCCCCGTGGCCTCCGTCGTCGGCTACTCGTCGCTCGACGACGCCGTCGCCCTCGTCGCCCGCGGCGGCGGTTCGCTCGTCACGAGCGTCGCGACGCACGACCCGGCGGTGGCCGTCGCGCTCGCCGGAGGCATCGCCGCGTACAACGGGCGGGTGCTGTTCCTCGACCGCGACGACGCGCGCTCCTCGACCGGGCACGGCTCGCCGCTGCCGAACCTCGTGCACGGCGGACCCGGCCGCGCCGGCGGAGGCGAGGAGCTCGGCGGCATCCGCGCGGTGCTCCACCACATGCAGCGCACCGCCGTGCAGGGCTCGCCCGAGATGCTCACGGCGCTCACGGGCGTGTGGCACGCGGGCGCGGCGTCGCAGCCGGGCGGGGTGCATCCGTTCCGGAAGTCGCTCGCGGAGCTTCGCATCGGCGACCAGGTCGTGTCGGCGTCGCGCACGGTGACGCTCGAGGACATCGAGACGTTCGCGGCGTTCACGGGTGACACGTTCTATGCGCACATGGACGAGGCTGCGGCATCCGCGAACCCGTTCTTCCCGGGCCGTGTCGCGCACGGCTACCTGCTCGTGTCGTGGGCCGCCGGTCTCTTCGTGGATGCCGCGCCCGGCCCGTGCTCGCGAACTCGGGCCTCGAGAACCTGCGCTTCGTGACGCCCGTGTCGCCCGGCGACTCGATCCGCGTCGAGCTCACCGCGAAGCAGATCACGCCGCGCGAGACCGACGAGTACGGCGAGGTGCGCTGGGACGCGGTGCTGCGGAACCAGAACGACGAGCTCGTGGCGTCGTACGACGTGCTGACGCTCGTGGCGAAGGAGCTGGCGCCCGCGGCGACCGCCTAGCGTTGGTGCCTCGAATCGGCGAACCATCTCATCTCGATCAAAGACGTACTCATGATCGTCGTCGAGCGAGGGCGCATTGCTCAAACGCGACTTCCCCCGTCGCCCACGAGGTCGAATCCGTGCACATACTGGGTCACCGGAGTGCGCCCTGCCGCTCGTCGGTAGATCTCCCTCACCCAAGGGCGACGAATCGACATGCGACGGGACGCGTTCCATATTTTAATTTCTCATTTTATTTCTATCATCCGTCGCTCATCGACGACGCCCGCGACTGGTGCACGCCTCGGCAAGACACCATCGTCGTCTCGATGCCTCGAGCTTCGCGTCTCGCGGCTCGGCGTCGCGCTCGGGCTCGAGGCGATCCGCATGCTCGAAGACGGCGTCGCGAGCGCTGAAGACATCGACGCGGCGATGACGCTCGGATACAAGCATCCCGTCGGCCCGCTTCGCCTGACCGACCTCGTCGGCCTCGACGTGCGGCTCGGTATCGCCGAGTACCTCTCGAACACGCTCGGCGAACGATTCGCCCCGCCGGCGCTGCTCCGTCGCATGGTCGCCGAGGGCAAGCTCGGCCGCAAGTCCGGCGAGGGCTTCTACATGTGGGACCAGCAGTGAAAGGAACCCCGATGAACACGATCCTGCCGAGCTATGTGAACGGCGAGTGGTGGGTGCCGGATGCCTCGGCGGCGTCCTCCGCGCAAGAGGTGCGCGATGCGTCGACCGGCGAGCTCGTGGCCCGCGTCTCGACCGAGGGGCTCGACCTCGGCCGCGCGCTCGAGTACGCCCGAACGGTCGGACAGGCGAGCCTCGGCGAGCTGACGTTCCACCAGCGCGCGATGCTCCTCAAGCAGCTGGCGCTCGCGCTCACCGAGCGGAAGTCCGAGCTCTACGAGCTCTCGGCCCGTACGGGCGCGACGAAGCAGGACTCGTGGGTCGACATCGACGGCGGCATCGGCGTGCTCTTCACGTACTCGTCGAAGGGCCGCCGTGAGATGCCGAACGCGAAGGTGTACGTCGACGGCGCCGTCGAGAACCTCTCGAAGGACGGCTCATTCCTCGGCCGGCATATCTACACTCGCCTGCCCGGCGTGGCCGTGCAGATCAACGCCTTCAACTTCCCCGTGTGGGGTTCGCTCGAGAAGTTCGCCCCGGCGTTCCTCGCCGGCGTGCCGACGCTCGTGAAGCCCGCGACCCCGACGGGCTACCTCGCCGAGGCCTTCGTGCGCATCCTCGTCGAGTCGGGCCTTCTCCCCGCCGGCTCCCTGCAGCTCGTCTCGGGCGGCGTGCCGACGCTCTTCGACCACTTGCGGCTCGGCGACCTCGTCGGGTTCACGGGTTCGGCCACGACCGCCGAGAAACTCCGTTCGCACGACGCCGTGCAGACCGGCGGCGTGCGGTTCACGAGTGAGACCGACTCGATCAACGCGAGCGTGCTCGGCACCGACGCCGTTGTCGGAACCCCCGAGTTCGACGCGTACGTGAAGCAGCTCGTCGTCGAGATGACGTCGAAGGCGGGGCAGAAGTGCACGGCGATCCGGCGCGCGATCGTGCCCGAGGCATCCGTCGACGCCGTGATCGACGCCGTTCGCGACCGCATCGCCGAGCGCGTGGTGCTCGGCGACCCGCGCGCCGAGGGCGTCACGATGGGCCCGCTCGCGTCGCTCGCGCAGCGCGACGAGGTGCTGCGTCAGGTCGGCAAGCTCGAGTCGGCGGGCGGCGAGCTCGTGATCGGATCGACGGATGCCCCGGCGGTGACCCTCGTCGACGGCGCGACCGGCGCGGCATCCGACGGCGCCTTCGTCGCGCCGATGCTGCTGCGATTCACGGATGCCTCGAGCCCCGCCCTGCACGAGGTCGAGGCGTTCGGCCCCGTGGCCTCCGTCGTCGGCTACTCGTCGCTCGACGACGCCGTCGCCCTCGTCGCCCGCGGCGGCGGTTCTCTCGTCACGAGCGTCGCGACGCACGACCCGGCCGTGGCCGTCGCGCTCGCCGGAGGCATCGCCGCGTACAACGGGCGGGTGCTGTTCCTCGACCGCGACGACGCGCGCTCCTCGACCGGGCACGGCTCGCCGCTGCCGAACCTCGTGCACGGCGGGCCCGGCCGCGCCGGCGGAGGCGAGGAGCTCGGCGGCATCCGCGCGGTGCTCCACCACATGCAGCGCACCGCGGTGCAGGGCTCGCCCGAGATGCTCACGGCGCTCACGGGCGTGTGGCACGCGGGCGCGGCCTCGCAGCCGGGCGGGGTGCATCCGTTCCGGAAGTCGCTCGCGGAGCTTCGCATCGGCGACCAGGTCGTGTCGGCATCGCGCACGGTGACGCTCGAGGACATCGAGACGTTCGCGGCGTTCACGGGCGACACGTTCTATGCGCACATGGACGAGGCTGCGGCATCCGCGAACCCGTTCTTCCCGGGACGCGTGGCGCACGGGTACCTGCTCGTCTCGTGGGCGGCCGGGCTCTTCGTGGATGCCGCGCCCGGGCCGGTGCTCGCGAACTCGGGCCTCGAGAACCTGCGCTTCGTGACGCCCGTGTCGCCGGGCGACTCGATCCGCGTCGAGCTCACCGCGAAGCAGATCACGCCGCGCGAGACCGACGAGTACGGCGAGGTGCGCTGGGACGCGGTGCTCGAGAACCAGAACGACGAGCTCGTGGCGTCGTACGACGTGTTGACACTCGTGGCGAAGGAGCTGGCGCCGGCGGCCGCCTAGCGTTGGACGCTGGTCGGCGGAGACCAGCGACGCACAGTCACGTGTCGATGAACGATCTGACGATCGAGACGAGGCGTGCTCTTCCGGGGCCGATCCAGAAGATGTGGCTCGGCGACTCGAGTTCGACAAGAACCGCATCTGGGATGGCGTTGGCGAAATCCTTCGCATGCGCGAAGGAGACCCCACGATCGTGTGGGGAGCCAGTCACGAGTGTCGGGCAGTGGACGTTCGACATGGCGTCGCGTCGAGCGGCGGCCCCACGGGCCCGCCCTTGGCGGAGGTCGTTGACGAACCCGGAATCGGAGCGCATGGTTTGGAACAACGCGCGCGCCTCGTCCCTGTCGGCGGCGCTCAGCTGCTCCCACCAGTCCTGGACAGGAAGCTTCGAGAGACGCGCCATCATGCGTCGTAGCCCCGAGTCCGAGCGGACCAAGCGGCGCACGAGACGCCACACGAGACCCTGCAGGAGCGGGGAGAAGAGGACTGGGCCGACGATCGCCTCCGCGCGGGTGTCGGGATAGGGCAAGGCGGATGGCGCGCAGCTGTGCAGCACCAGGCGTGGCACACCCAGCTCCTGATCTGCGGCAGCGTGCACGGCCTGCAGGCCGCCGAATGAGACTCCGACCGCGGCGGCGATCCTAGAGATATTGAGTTGCGCGCACACTTCACGAACCAGCGGCGCGAATTCCGCGGCGCTCAGCGCGCCGACACGGGTGCCGCCGTATCCTGGGCGCGAGAACGAGACGACCGCATGTCCCAACTCGGTGTAGAGACCCCACCCGCAATCGCACTTTGCTGAGCAGTGGCCGCCGGGAAAGAACAGCGCAGGCGGTCGTTCCCCCTGCACCTGCACGATCTCGACGGGTCCCGCGCTCGTCGAGACGATGCGTGTCTCAGCCATGACTCCAGTCTGGCGGCATCCAGGCGCGTCCCCGTCGGGGACCCGCCGACGACGCAGCGTGGCTCAGCCTCGGCGCGCTCGAACCGCCTTGACAACGCAGAATGTAGCGAAAACGCCGTAAGGGGGGCCGTCCGTTTCGTTGGCTACTCTTCGGCTTTCCACAAGATCTGACGTATCGGCCCGTCTTTGGACTTCGACTCGACGAACTCATTTGACTCTTGGACGATCCGCTCGAGCACTGGCAGTTCGACATCGCTGAGCCGCCGGATGTAGACGCAGTACCCCGTGGTGGAGTGCTTGCCCAGTTTCGCCAGAAGTTCCGAGTGGCGTGCCGTGCCATCCATCAGGTAGATGGTCAGTTTGCCCTTCCTTGGATAGAAGCCGATCGTGTGACCGTCGCCTTCGCGTCCGCTGTCGTACTGGTAGTGGTAGGTGCCAAACCCGATAGTGCCGACGTTCCACAGCGTTGGCTCGTGCCCACTGATCCGCTGCATCATTTCGATCAACGTCTGGCTGTCCTTGACTGTCTGCTCATCAAGCGAAGCGATGTAGCGATCGACTGAGCGATCGTTGTGGTCTGTCATTCCATCCCTGATTGTCTATGCCCCGTGAGGGAGTCGATCCCTGGACGCTACTGCATCGTCAGTGGGACCACAGAAGTTTGCGCCGCCATCCCCGCAGCTGGGTCCTCGAGGACGCGAAGTGCCGCCGGTCGCCAAACAGACGACGCGCGCGACCTGCGCCGACGTCGCCGCGGAACGTGCCGTTCTATGCGCGCGACGGGTTCGTCGAGACCGAGCCCCGAACGGACCTCCACGAGTTGCTCGCGAGGCGAGGAGCTGAGCCGGAGCTGATACGGCCGGGCGACGTGTTCAGATGCCGCTGCCCTCCGCTGTTCGCCGCGCGCCCGGAGAGGATCCCGCCACGCGCGTTTGCGACCGACTTCGGCTGTTGACTTCGTCAGCTCTCTTCGCAAGTATTCGCGCATGAGTGACAAGTCCGATTCCGAGCAGATCGACGACATCATCGCGCAGCAGAGCGGCTGGAAACAGGACGTGCTCGTCGCGCTTCGAGCTGCGATCATGGCCGCCGACCCGGCTGCCGTCGAGGTGGTCAAGTACAAGAAGCCCTCCAAACCGGAGGGAGTTCCGTTTTGGACGCATGACGGAGACGTCTGCTTCGTCGACGTGCTCAAGAGCGCCGTAAGGCTGACGTTCGCGAGGGGTGCCCGCATGGAAAGAAGCGATCTCTTCAACACCCGGCTGGACAGCAAAGTCGTCCGAGCCATCGACTACTTCGATGGAGACCGCGTGGACGATGCGGCGGTCAAGGCGCTCGTGGCCGAGGCCGTGGAACTCAACGTCGCAGCCAGGTGACAGTGCGTGGAGGGGATCGCCTATCGAGCGCCGTTGCGTTCGCTATCAGAGATGGGGGTGCTCGGTCGTCAGACCACCAGGGAACGTACGGGAACAGAGGAGCGCTGCAGGATGCCCTGGGTGATCCCGCGGATGACCAGCCATGCCAACGGCGCGGCTGCCAGGAGGAGAATCTCGCCTGCGATGCTCATCGACATCGCGACACGGAACTGTTCGAGGTCCTCGGCGGCCAAATAGAGGCGGGTCGATTGCCCGATGAAGAAGTTGCTGACGACATAGAGCAGCCACCAGATGATCTGCCACGAGGGCCGAGTGCGCCCGACCGCTCGCCAGAGATCCGAGATGTTCTGGTACGGGAACCAGAGGCTGATGATGGGCACGAACCAGGATCCGACGTGCCAGCCGGCAGAGCGCCGCGTTCGGCCAGTGACCTGCTTGGCAGCTCGGTACTGCCAGATGAGCCAGAGCACGGCGGTGGCGAGAAAGGAGAGCGACGACAGGATGGAGACCACGGATGTGCTCTGGTCGTACATGTCGAGCAGGTCGATGGCGGCGTTGTCACCGTTGAGGAAGGCCGTGGCCGCGCTGATCCCGAACGTCTCGATTCCGATAGTGGCGACGGACATGACGCCGCAGACGATCAGAAGCACCTGGGTTGCCATCGCGAGCTTGGCGATGGCATTGGTCGAGGCAGGTTGCTGCCGCGGCAGCAGGGCTGGCTCCTGCTCGGTGCCACGCGGCAGATGCTCCGCTGAGGCATCTGGGACCTGGCCGGTAAGGTGCACGGCGGGCGGAGCGGGAGGCACATCTGACATATTCACGGACTTTCTACGTCGAAACCAACACCGGCCCCGCCCGCCGACAACCGTCACGCAATCGTAGGGGCTTCCCACCCTATTTCGCGCCCCCGAACAGTGCCAGGGCTAGTGCTCGAGTCGCCAGCCGCGCACGGAGACTGGGGTGCACCAACCTCCGTAAGCCGATCGGCTTTAGGGACGCCCGAAAGTGCGTCCTTGGCGTCCGCATCGAGGGATTCGGCGCGGTGGATAGCAGACGTATCGGAAACTGGCGTTCGGCTCGCCGGCGACAGCGGATAGGCATGGCCAGCGGCGAACGCAGCACCTCCACGGGCTGCAACCCGAAAGAATCGCCGCGTCGAAGATCCGCTCGCCGGTCCCGCACGGCTCTCTCGCGGCACTGGCTTGGCGACTACTCTTCGACGGCGGCTGCAGCCGCCAGAATGGCCGCCACAGCGACATCGGGGTGCGACACCATCGATACGTGGGATGCCACGGCCTCCGTGATCGTCGCACCGGCACGCTCGGCCATCGAACGCTGCACGGCGGGTGGAATGACCCTGTCCTCGGTCCCGACGACGGCCCAGACCGGGCGTCCCTTCCATGCGGGCGGACCTGAAGGCGTGGTGTTGGCACTCAGGGTGATCGGCCGCTGGCTCGCCGCGATCAACCACCGCTCAGACTCTGGAAGGTCCTGGGCGAAGGCGCTGTGAACGGTCTCGGGCTTGAGGAACGCCTCGAGGTCGCCTTCCGGCGCTCCCGGGTAGCCGATCAGGTCGAGAACCGTCGTCGGGTCGGGGACGTCGAACGCCGAACCCGATCCCGCCAGGATCTGGAAGACGAACTCGCCCTCGTCGGGAATGAATCCGTCGACGTAGACAAGAGCTTTGACGTTGTCGGCGGTACCGGCGTTCGTGATGACGAACCCCCCGTAGGAATGGCCGCCCAAGACCACGGGGCCGGTGGTGCGCTGGGCGATGAAGGATGCGATGTTCGCCGCATCGTTCGCAACCCCGTGGAGAAGATTCGGCGGCACCAGCACCGTGAAACCTTGGCTCTGCAGTTGGGTGGCAACGCGATCCCAGCTGGATCCATCTGCCCATGCACCGTGAACTAAAACGATGGTCGGCTTCGACATGTGCATTCCCTTCCTTCGGGCCCGTCAAGGCGGGCTTGATGGCCCCGAGCCTACGCGCGCGCGTCACGTCCGTTCCAGTGACTCTTGTGTTCTCACACGCTTCGCAGACTCGGACATCTGCGCCGTTGTACTCGAGCCGAACCTGACCGATCCAGTCCCGACTCGGTTAGCTGTGATGTTCAGGGAGGTTGTCGAGTCTGCTGGTGGGTTGTCCTCCGATGGCGGAGTGGATCCGATGGTGATTGTAGGAGTGCAGCTCTGCATGTAGCCGTCAGTTGCTGTGGACAGGAGCACTGCAAGAATCACCAATTTCTCGACACGATCTGAGTATGACCCGAGATGCCCCGGCTGCCGCAGAGTTCCGCGTATCTGGACACAGGCCCGCGTCGCTGGCCGGACTAGTTGTGGCGGTCGCGCTCGTCCTCACCGCCTGTGGCGGAGTCGTTGGCCAGCCCGGCGGCGGCGCGGGAGAGACCATGGACGCCAATCTCGCGGGCAGCCTGTCGGCCGAGGACGCTGCCACGGCGGCCGACGGCGTCAACACCTTCGGCTTCGATCTGCACACCGCCGTCGCAAAGGATGGCGACAACACGGTCACCTCGCCACTGTCGGCGTCGGTGCTGCTGGCGATGGTGGCCGCCGGTGCCGGCGGGGACAACGCCGAGGAGATGGTCGAACTACTGGGCCTCGACGGCCCGCGGGACACACGGCATGCGGCTCTGCTCGCCGATCTGGTCGATACCGATGACGTCACGTTGGCGATCGCGAACTCGCTGTGGGCGGCCGATGGCTATCCGTTCGAGGACGACTATGTCTCGTTCGTGCAGGCCACTTACGGGGCGACGCTCGATGAGGTTGACCTCAGCTCGCAGGATGCCGCCGACGCTATCGACGACTGGGTCGACGAACGCACCGAGGGGCTGATCGATGAGATCGCCGCGGATCTCGGCCTGCCCGACCCGCAGGCGGTGCTGGTGTTGCTCAACACTGTGTACTTCCTGGGCACCTGGACCACCGCATTCGACGAGGACGACACCCGGGAGACGCCATTCGCCCTGGCCGGCGGCGACGAGGTGGTGGTGCCCACCATGCATCGCAGCGCCGCCGAGGTGGAGACCTCTTTCGGTGATGGCTTCCAGATGCTCCGGCTTCCCTACGGCGACGACGAGCGCTTCGGCATGGAGGTGCTGCTGCCCGACGAGGACGTGGCCCTCGACGAGCTTCTCGACGACCTCGACGCCGAGGTCTGGCGGAATGCGGTCGACGGCCTCGAGACGGCCACCTTCTCCGAGATCGCACTGCCGCGCTTTGAGCTCGAGTGGGACGGGAACCTCAACGAGGTTCTGCAATCGCTCGGGATGGTGTCTGCATTCGGCGGCGGGGACTTCACCCCAATGTCGCCGGCCGACCCGTTCCTCGACACCGTCGTGCAGAAGACCTACATCCGGGTCGACGAGGAGGGCACCGAGGCCGCGGCGGTCACGGGCGGGGTCATGGCGGTTTCCGCAGGACCGCCGCCATTCCGGGTCGACCGGCCCTTCGCGTTCACGGTTAGCGACCGCGAGACCGGCGCAGTACTCTTCCTCGGCAGCGTTCACGATCCCCGCGGCTGACACGCCGTCACCATGGCTATCGGAGGGGTGGGGCGAGAGCGTCGGCGAGCTACCGATGCAGCGTTTCGAGTTCGTGCCGTTGCGCATGCTGCGATCAGTGAGCCACCGCGTGCATCCGGTCTACGACCCCGTCTGAGCCATCGGGATGGCTCAACGCGTTGCGTTCGGCATCGACTGATCGGCGGAGAGTCGGAAGGTTCTGGGTTGCGGCTGTATTGTCGGCTGTATGGGCTGGAATGACGACGTCGTAGAGACTTTCCGCAGCAGCAAGGGCACCGAGAATTACTGGGGTCCGAAGCTGATCATCTTGCACTCGATCGGAGCGAAGTCAGGCGACACGCGTCTGAATCCCGTCGTTGGCTTCCGCAACGAGCTTGGGTGGCGGGTGGTGGCGTCGAAGGGCGGCTCGCCGGAGCATCCCGCCTGGTACTACAACCTGCGGGCGAACCCGTCGTTCGAGATCGAGGCTCTCGTGGACGGAGAGATCGTGACGGTGCCGGTGACGGCGACCGAGATCGCAGCCGACGAGTGGCGGGAAGCGTACAGCGCGATCGCGGCCGAAGAGCCGCAGTTCGGGGACTACCTCAAGAAGACTGACCGCCGAATCCCGGTCCTCCAGCTCACGCCTCGTGCGGGCTGAGGACCTGCTCCGCGGGCGTGCGGCCGCTTTCCTGCGGGCGATCGCCTCAGCGGATCCGCGCCATCCACAACTTCGCCGGGTCTCTGCGAGCCATTCGCACGTACCGATACCGTTGGTCCGGATCACGACCCCGTAGGAGTAGCTCATGAAGACCGGCCCCGCAGCGATCATCCTCGGGGCAGTGGCCTTGGCCGTTCTCGGGCTCGTCCTCGTGCTGCTTCCGGGTTCGACTGCTTCTTTCGGATGGTTCGCATATCAACCCGTGGGTGACTTCGGTTTCGTTGGCGGGGCGCCGTTCGTACCCTCCTCCCGGCTCTGGGGCCTCGGCATCATCGCGATCGCAGCCGTCATCGGCGCTTTCGTGACTGGGTGGATTGTTGGGAAGGGGCGGGGCCGCCGGGAGCCCGAACCGCGGTCCGTTGTCGACCCCGCACCCGACAATTAGGGG